>NZ_JAWLKY010000005.1:0-341158 GCF_039655965.1 Chitinophaga sp. YIM B06452
GATCACCTGGCCTTCTTTGTCTTTGTATTCCACCACGGCGTTGCCGGCTTCATCGGTGGTCACGTTTTTATAGAGTTCGCCGGCGTTGTAGCGGGTGATGCTGGCCGGCACACTGCCGTCGGCGGCTGCGATCGTCCAGATGCGCACCGAATCGCTCACCGCGTTGACCAGGTATTGCTGGCTCACGCCCACATTGGATCCGGCCCAGCTGTTGCCGGGGGCCATCGTTTGCAGCACACGGTTAAGGGGAGAAGCTTCAAAGACGGTCTGGTTATAAAATACCTGTTCACCGGGGTAGATCGGTGTGCCGGAGGTAGGCGCGTAGAAATTCTTCTGATCGTTGAAAGGGTTAGTCTTAAAAGCACCATCACCGGCCGTGGATACATAGGGCAGGTATTGATACTGCTCGCGGCCAAAGGCATCGTAGATCACCGGGGCCACTACATCTTTTTTTGCCGGGGAGCCGCCTTTGGTCACCGTTTGCAAANAGCCGGTTGTGTTTGCGTGTTGGGTTTCTGAGCAAATGTTTGACCTGCCAAGAGTAACAAACAAATTACAACGGGTATTGTTTTCGGGAATCTTTCAAAGGTTATAATCATACTTCATAAGTATTGGCTGTTATTATCGGATATCTTCAAATGCTCGTAGAAAGCCTACTTCAAAGGCAAATTCCAGAAATCCCAAGCTAAAACATCGCCTGAAGCTTGTATTCGTGCTGCCTTAGTATCTTTCCTTCGTCATCTTTTACAGTCCGAAGCCTTCCCAGTTCGTCATAATCATAAAACTTCAGCCGATGTGCTCCGGTACATTCAGAGCTCATACCAAGTAATGTTTTGAATGCAAACGTCCGCATTACAGCACCTTGCGGATGTAATCGCAATTCGTCAATACTTCCGCTGCCTGTAACCTGGATAGTAGTTTGCCCTGTCACCAAATGCTCATGCAACGTCCAAGTAATTCCATTCCTTACAATGCTGCGAAGCAGTTTAGGGTAACCAGTCTGAGTACCCGGAACATTGTACGCGCCGTTTCTACTCCAATAGGTTACAATGTATTTTGTATTTGCGGAAAGTCCCGCTTTAGAAAATGAAAACCCTGTCCCTGAAAAACACTTTTCACCGGTAATTCCACCAGTTATTCCTACAAATGATGAAGCCCCCCAATTTCCGTTTTCTATAGTTTCAAAACTTGTGTATGCAATGTCTTGCTGTTGAGCTCCTGTTACCTCGGCTATAAGTAATGTACCTGCATAGCCCCAGATAAGAGAAACAGGAATATCATCCGTCTTCCTTAACTGTACCGGGTTCCCTTTTTCATACTTTGTAAACTCCAACCTCTCTTCAGGCAATGCAGATAATTGAGAGACTTTAACCTTCCATGGCGTCACGTAGTCGCCACTCTGCCAAAAATAATCAGTCACTTTGGTCTGCATCAATACATTATTTGTTAATCCCTTTTCCTCGATAACCGGCAATATGTTGTTCAGCTCCAGCATCCTGCATATGGCCTGTTCACTTTCCGACAAGTTAATCTTAATATTAGCGATACAACTAACACGGTTAAACCGGCAAGTGGCATTGTTATTTGCTGTAGCTAGTTCCAAAGTTTTCATTTGTGATTGATCGTTCAAAAACTGCGTCTTGGCATAACTTATCTTCTCAGGATAAAGCGGCATATATGCAGCATCCCGCAGGCGAACATAGTAGTAAAATGTGTCCAACCATTGCTTTTGCTGAGCAAAATAAGTACCACGGGCATTTAACAAGCCTGCATCAAGCTGCGTATCACAATTAGTACAAGCCGTAAAAAAATTATAATCTTGCGGCCTTTTAAAATAATTTACTAGACTATCGCCTTTGCTATTTTTACTGCGAATACCGGTAACCTGGATATGTAACAGATTGTCATAGTCAAACTTCTGGCTTTCTGTTACTGCACTACCGGTTTCCGGATGATAGACCGTTGAGTGGAGCTCAGAACGGACAATACGGGGAGAACGATACGTTAATGTATCAAGCTTGAAGCGAGTGTTCCAAAACGCTTCACAATAGATGCAGTTATTTTCCGGAAAGTTTAAAGCGGGTGCTCCGTCATAATCTCCGCCGAGCCATAACATCTCAGAAACATATGAACGAACTTCATTGTTTTTTCCAGTAAGTCCATCATCAAGGTTTTATAAATCATAGAGTCACGTTGGATCAACTGCATACCTGATTCGGTATTCCGGTAGATCTTCTTTGTCAGCAGTTGATTGCGTATATGGTCATAATCCAGCTTATAGAAAGGCATCCACCTTGGTACATAATCGGTTGCCAAATTAAAGCGGTATGAAATTTTCCCAAGCGTGTCACCACTTTCAGGATCTTTGTCATATTCCTCAACGATCTCGTTCGCCAAAGACGTTCCATATATAGACCCTAATGGAACCGAAAGATTCTCATGCCAGGTTTTATAAAATGGTCTCGGAGCATCATGTACCCCTGCACCACGGCGTAATCTATCATGAGAAAAAGTAGAGTTGGCAAAGCCATTAAAATCCCCGTTAAAATAATCGGAATTCCAATAACTTCTGGGATAAGCATATTCTTTCAATGAGCGCTTGCCGGTACCGTCAGCGTGAATAATCTGCTTTATTCGCATTCCGCCCCCCAATACTGTTTCTACGACGGGAACTGTTGTATGTGAAAGATATTGATCACCTTTGACAACTGCATCAAGATTATATTGCGGAAGTTGCCCGGTTCCTACATTGCCGGGATCGGGTAATACCAGTTGATATGTATGCCCTACTATCAGATCAAAAAAACGCTTTTCAATACTTGTTTGCTGATTATAAGCCGGCAACCATATTTCAGCAACAAGCGTTTGCCCGCTTGTTACATCCAACAATCTTACACGAACCGTATTTGGAACACACCATGGCTGTTGAGGAGAACCGGGGGTACAGGTACGATTGATATTCAATGTAAGTTCCGCATTACTTTGAACACCCCCACCGCGATTTTTTGTAGTCAGTGGCTGAGTAACTGTAAATGTAACCGAAGGCTGAGCGTTTCCGTATGTTGGAATCCAGGTATATACCCTGTGGCTTATAGTGTTCCAAATAGTATCATTGCGATAGGTCTGGTAAGTCGTTTTGTTCGGTTCAAAAATAAACTCAGAACTCCCGCCGGTGGGGTATGTTATTTTCTTTATCTGTCCATATTGCATATACTCTTCATTTGGCATCCTGCGCTCAATGACAGATACCGGAGCCGGCATTCCGTTTATTCCGTCTACCCAAAGCAGATCTGGGTTATTATCTTTACCATTGTAGAATCCCCAAAGGTCCCGGCCATTTGAATTATAAGGAGGCCGAACATATTGTCCTGAGGCATTGCCAACATAGTCGATCTTAAAGGCAGGTAGCGGAATTCCATTTGTACCTACCTGCCTTAGACTATCAAGCTTCTCCGCATCGCGAAAAAACTGCCATCGGAAAACTTGTTCTTCTAAAGCTGAATTTATTGCTACAACTTTTATTTCCTGAAGCCGCCTGTTCGCATCATAAGTGAATCTCACTTCGCCATTCTTAAATCGAATGGTTTGCAGCAATCGGACGTTTGTAGTATAATCATACTTGTTACTGGCCGGAGACTTGGAAAACTGCAGGCTTAGAGGATTAGTGTCATCATGGACCGTTCCCGTAAGTGTAACGGGGTTACTTTCTGTCACATCATTTCCCGGTGTTGTATATATAAATCTGATAGTATCGTTTTTATCAGGAGAGACCATGCCCGCAAGGAACCATGCCGCACGATGTTCAGCACTCCATGAAGCAAATCCCTCATATCGGTAAAAGCCTTCTACACAACTATTCCCTTCATAATCCTTACCAAACATATATTCCGTACCGTCTGAATCGGTAATACGGAAATATCCGTCATAGATAGAATTCGTATCAATTTTGATGGGGTCATAGGGAATAGTCATAAAGCCCGGATGCATGTCAACATACTTTTTGTTCTTGTGCATAAACTTTCCGGTTTTACCGGGTAAACTATACATAAATATATCCGGCTGCAAGTCCGTCTGATACATACCGGTCACATATTGACTGAAAATTGCCTGGCAGCGGAGTTTTTCGTTAAACCCAGGATCGTCGTTATCCAATACCTGTTTCAGAAAACCATACTGAGAATTTTCGTCAGGTATTCCCTGAACGACTCTATTGATAACCCCACCAGCATTAAGGGCCCACCCCAGTCCAACAGGGCTTGCCTTATCTGTAACACGGATGCCACCACCATGAAAACTAATGCTGATTGGCAACTTTTGATTACCTGTCACCACTTCGTAGATAGGTATTTGAATATTAGGAATACCACTTTGTAAAGTCACCGGAATTTCCCCGTATCTTCCCAAAGATGCAGCTGTTGGAGAGGGTGAAGCGTAACCGGGTAAACGAAACTGATTTTCCGGGGCAGGTAACTGTGCGTAGAGCTTCTCTATGCAAATGGCGAACGAAAGCAGAAGAAAAAACCTTTCATGAATAGTTTATTCGTTGAATATTGCCGCAATAAGACGTTTTGAACAGATAAATCATATAATCCGAAAGCACGTAACGGTACGCTGGTAAAGTTGGTTTCCAGTTGCCGGTTGTATAGTCAAGGACTTAAACCAGGCAACAGACAAGTTAACAAAATACTTAGCTGTATAATTACCGGGTTAGCACTACCAACAATAAACAATACACCATAGGTAAGGTCACTTGTATTCCGCAGTCAGATAACTTATTAAGTGGTGGGTAACGTAATCAGTTACCTGTCTTAAAGAATAGGGATACCATTTCACTAGATATTTCGCTGCAAAGTATAAATTTATTTCTAATAATGAAATTTTCTTATAAATAAGATCTACCCCTCATAAATCTCATCCACCACCCCCTTATACTTCTCCAATATCGCCTTCCTCCTCAAACTCAATTTCGGCGTCATCTCCCCTGTTTCCACGCCCCATTCATGCGGCATCAGCCTGAATTTCTTCACCTGCTCCACATGATTGAAACCTGCATTATACCGCTCGGCGATCTTCTCGTACATCGCGATCACTTCAGGGCGTTTGCATGCGTCTTCGTTGGACACAAAAGGAATATTATTCTGTGCCATCCAATTCTTTAGTATGTTAAATGAAGGCACTACCAGCGCACTGACGAATTTACGTTCGTTGCCCACTACCATGATCTGCTCGATGAAGGGGCTTTCTTTCATTTTATTTTCGATGGGCTGCGGGGCAACGTATTTGCCGCCGCTGGTTTTGAACAGTTCTTTCTTGCGGTCGGTGATCTTGAGGAATTTCCCATCCACCAGCGTGCCGATATCACCGGTGTGCAGCCAGCCGTCGATGATGGCTTCCGCGGTGAGGTCGGGACGTTTGTAGTAGCCTTTCATCATGCTGGGACCTTTCACGCAGATCTCGCCGTCTTCGGTGAACATCAGCTCCACGCCTTCGATGAGCGGACCGGTGGTGCCGAACTTTGTATTGCCGGGCGGGTAACGGCGGTTAACACTGATCACGGGACTGTTCTCAGTTGGACCGTAGCCTTCATACACCGGTATTTTTGCGGCGTTGAAAATGCGCAGTAGGTTTTCCTGGCAGGCCGCGCCGCCGGTCACGATGAAAGCGACCTTTCCACCCAGCGCTTCGCGCCATTTGGAAAAGATCAGTTTATTGGCAATGGCCAGCTGGATGTTATACCAGAGACCGCCGCTGATGTTGTTGTCATACTTTTTGCCCAACGCCACTGCCCAGAAGAACAGGCCGCGTTTGATGCCTGTCAGCTCGTTGCCCTTGCTCATGATCTTCTCATACACTTTTTCCAGCAGGCGGGGCACGGTGGTGAAACCATCGGGTTTTATCTCGCGCAGGTTATCCGCGATCTTGTCCAGGCTCTCTGCGTAATAAATGCTGATGCCGCTGAAAAGATAGATGTAAGTAACCATCTTCTCGAAAATATGATTGAGTGGCAGGAAGCTGAGCACCTTGCAGGACGGGTCGTCCGGGAAGGGGAAGCTTGCTTTGGAGAAAAATACGTTACTCGCGATATTCTTATGCGACAGCATCACGCCTTTTGGCGTGCCGGTGGTGCCGGAAGTGTAGATCAGCGTAGCCAGGTGCTCTTCGCTGATCGTAGGGCGGATGGCCTCCACTTTGTTCAGCAGGTCGTCCGTCGATGCATCGAGGATCTTGTTCCAGTGCGCCGCGCCGGGCACTTCGTCGAATGTATAAATGTTCTGCAGGCTGGGCACCTCTCCCATCAGCGCCCTGATCTTGTCGTACATTTCTGTATTGCTCACGAAAATGTACTTTGCCCCCGAATCGTTCAGGATGAATTTGATCTCCAGCGGGTTGGTGGTGGGATATAAAGGCACCAGGATAGCGCCCGTCTGCTGCACCGCGAGGTCCGCGATCACCCATTCCGGCCGGTTATTGCTGATAATGGCGATCTTGTCCGCATTTTCAGGTGTAAGGTCGTTGCCGCTTACACCAAGACTGAGCAGCCCCGCGGAAAGGCGGTTAACGGTCTCCTGCACCTGTGCGGTGCTCCATGGTTTCCACTCGCCGTTCACCTTGGAAACGAGCATGTCTGTTTTCGGGAATTTCTGCTGCTGGATAGCTACCGCGTCAAATAATCGTTTTGGCTGTATCATCATAGCCAAGTTAGTAAAAATATTCAGCAGTACAAGTGCCTAATAGTCACCTTTTTCGCCAAGTTGTCACCCTTTCTCTCCCTATTTATCCGTACCTTTGTGGTCCCAATCAACAACCGATACTTCTTGTATCTACCTCAGAAAACCATGGCATTAGCCAAAGCCAGCAGCTTTAATGCCTTATTCTTTCACCAAATAAACAAGCATGATCTTAGCAACAGACCTGGACGGTACATTTTTAGGCGGAAGCGCGCAACACAGGGAACATTTATATAAAATCATACGGGAAAACGACGATTTCCGGCTCATATTCGTAACAGGGCGCGGCGTTGAAAGCGTGCTCCCTTTGCTCAGCGACCCCGTGATCCCCAGGCCTGATTATATCATCTGCGACGTGGGCGCCACGGTGCTCGACGGGCATACACTCCGTCCCGTCCAACCCATCCAGAACAATATCGAGCTGAAATGGCCCGGCAAACGCGCCGTGATGGACGCGTTGAAAAATGTCAAAGGCATCCGCCAGCAGGCCGTGCCCCAGCAGCGCCGTTGTTCTTTTTATTTTGATGACGAACGGATCAAGAACCAGGTTTCCCGGCTGGAAGCAGAACTGGGCTGCGATATCATCCTTTCCGCAGGTAAATACCTCGATGTACTGCCTTCTTCCGTGAACAAAGGAAGCACGTTGCAGCACCTGGTGAACCTCCTGCAGGTGCCGCAAAACGAAGTGCTCGTGGCGGGCGATACGCTGAACGATCTTTCCCTGTATGGGCGCGGTTTTCACGGCGTGGTAGTAGGCGAAGCGGAAGAAGCGCTCACCGAAGCAGCCAGCCTGCTGGATGATGTTTATATTTCAGAAACAACAGGCGCGGGCGGCATCCTGGAAGCATTGGCGCATTTCAAGCCTTTCAGGCCTTTTTATAAAGAAATGCCCGATGTAGTTACTTCGGAAAAAGAATCTTCACAACTCGTGATGCTTTATCACCGCTTTCCATTCGAAACAGTGGAAGAGAACGGGAAGAAAGTACGCCGCGCG
The DNA here is from genome assembly GCF_039655965.1 of Chitinophaga sp. YIM B06452. Classification (NCBI taxonomy): domain Bacteria; kingdom Pseudomonadati; phylum Bacteroidota; class Chitinophagia; order Chitinophagales; family Chitinophagaceae; genus Chitinophaga; species Chitinophaga sp. YIM B06452. Next base: position 7,723 of record NZ_JAWLKY010000005.1, read on the forward strand.
CCCAAAAGCCCGAATGGCATATTGCCTACGCTTACGAACTTCTTCAAGACCGGCAGGCCCGGCCTCTGGATCGCCTGGCAGGAAGCGCAGGAGGAACAGGAAACGGCGCCTAATTTTCATATCGACAAAACGGTCTATCCCCATTTGCAGGCCAGTCCTGTGATGCTGCAAAAGGAAGACATTGATATCTTTTATAAACTTTTTTCGAAGGAAGCCTTCTGGCCCGCCATTTTTTCGTTCATCGAAAAGGTGCAGTTCAACCATACCCATTGGGAACATTATCTGAAAGTGAACCGCATTTTCGCGGAGAAGGCCGCGGCGGAAGCCGAGCCCAATGCAATGGTGTGGATACACGACTACAACCTCTGGATGGTGCCCGGTTACCTGCGCCGGATGCGGCCTGACCTCAAGATCGGTTTCTTCCACCACACGGCTTTCCCCGCTGCCAATACTTTCAACATCATCCCCTGGCGGAGCGAGATCATCCACAGCCTGCTACAGTGCGACTATGTGAGCTTTCACATCCCGCGTTACGTGGAAAATTTCGTGGACGTCGTGAAAAGCCTGATGCCGGTGAAGATCACCGAAGAAGTGAATACCGCCCCGCGCTTCCTCACTTACAGCTGCGCCATGGGCGCCGGCGTGATGACGCGCGAGATAGACACCGGCCGCCGCAAAGTGCGCCTGGGCGCCAATCCCGTTGGCGTACATGTGGATTATATCCGCGAACTGACGGAAAAACCCGCCACGCAGGCCATGATCGCACAGCTCAGGAAGCCCACCCACGGTAAAAAGACCATCCTCAGCATAGAACGGCTGGATTATGTGAAAGGCCCGCTGGAAAAGCTCAAAGCCTTCCACCAGTTCCTGGAAGAACATCCCAATCTTCACGGAAAGGTAGAGCTGATCAACATTTGCACGCCTCCTGCCAGCGGCATGAAAATATACGAACAGGTGCAGCAGGAAATGGAGCAGCTGATCGGCAAGATCAACGGGCAGTATTCCACTATGGACTGGGTGCCCATTCATTTCTTCTTCCGTTCTTTCTCCTTCGAAGAAGTGCTGGCCTATTATGCGATAGCAGACGTGGCCTGGATCACGCCGCTCCGCGACGGGCTGAACCTCGTGGCGAAGGAATACGTTGCAGTGCAGGGCCAGGACCCTGATTCAGCGGGCGTATTAGTGCTTTCTGAATTTGCCGGCGCCAGCGTGGAACTGCCCAATGCCGTGCTCACCAACCCATACGATAATGTATCCATGATCAATTCCTTACTGGAAGCTATTTCCATGAACCGCGCCGAAAGGCAGATCAGGATGAAGCGGCTGTACCAGATCATCAGCCATTACAACATCGAGTTCTGGGCAGATGAGTTCATGCACGAACTGAGCGGGTTCAGCGAGGAAGCGGCGCTTCCCGAAAATGAAGAAATTCTGATAGCAGAATAATAAAAGGCCTTGCAGATCGCAAGGCCTTTTCTTTATTCCAGGAAACCTGTTTATGCGTTCATATAAAATATCCCGATCACGATCGACCCGAGTATCATCAGCGCCCCGAATGCAAGGCCAATGATCATGATCACGCCCATGAATTTAAACAGCGATTTGAGGTTGAGGAATGCCGCGCCCAGCACTGCCTGGTCTCCTGCCTGGAGCGCCTGCTTCGTCCTGTTCGAAAACCGTAGCAGGAAAAGGCAGGGAAAAATATACAGGATGCCCGTCAGCAAATAAATGATCAGCACAAAACTGCGGCTGGCCGTAGCGCTGGTGCCATACATATCTCCCATCTGCGCCATGTAAGGGTTTTGCGCGGGCATTAAGCCGAATATCAACGCGAAGAGGAAAAAAAAGCCGCAGCCTATAAACCCGACAATCGCCAGGAACTTTGCCCAGCGCGCGGTTTCAGAGAGATAACCGGATATCTCGGCATCCACGTTCAGGTCGAACAGATTGATCTTTTCCATGTATTCAGGTTTTAGGATTTAATATGCGGCAGGCGTCATCACCCTGATGTCTGCTTCAAAATACCCGCGCATTTCCTGGAATACATCCAGCAGCGCACGGTGATCTACCGCCAGTTCGGGCCTTTCAAGCTCTTTGAACTTTTCCCCGCGTTGAAGGCGCGGCCAGAAAATGTATTGGTAATAATGCGCAACAAACGCCTCAATCACAGGGTGCTCGCGGAATGCCTGCAGGTGGTCGGTCGTTTTAAGGGAATTGGCATAATCGCCGAAGAGGTCGATGAAATTGGATAAGGCGTCCATCACTTTCAGGCTGAGCTTTTTCCGGCGCAGGGCGTTGGCAATGTAGTCCATGTCGTACATGTTGCTCACGGAAGGCTCCAGGCCATTCACCTGGTCCAGCCAGCGGACGATCTTATCGGTATGTTGAAGGGAAGTAAGCCTGGCCTCTGCCTCCGCGGGCAGATGCGCAAGGTCCGTTGTCGCAAAAATGCCGGTTTTCCTGAACATCAGCAGCTTGTCTCCCGTGGAGTTGTCCGTATACCAAACGAGGTAATACGTTTGCGTGAATGCAGACGACCTGTAGGCTATGATCCATGTATCACAAGCCACGCAGCTGGTCTCGAACCGCTTTATGACAGATTGTTCGGGCATTTGTGTTGCTAAATAGGCAATTTTCACATCTAATATATATTAAATTTTTATTACTTCATAATTTATGTTGAACAAATGCATTATGGTGGGAAATAACAATGCCGGGCTGGAAACCCGGCCCGGCACTGCATATGGATATAACTGTTTAATACTGAATGGCCACGCGGTTCATTCGAACCGGATCTCCCGCAGCCTGTAACCGCCTGCTTCCGCGCGTACCCTGAAAGGCAGCGGACCTTTCTTTAAAGGCACACCGGGTATTTCCAGCACCTGCCAACCGCTTTCGTTGCCCAGCGCTTTCGCAGGCGCAAGTGTCGCGCCATTGCCCAGCAATTGAATGCTTGCGCCCACGGTATCAGCCGCCACCAATAATTTTACGGTATAAGTGCCCGTTTTCCGCACATCTATCGTGTATTGCAGCCATTCGCCTTTCGCAATATTGATCACGGCATACCCGGTATCATCCCGGCGGATGTCTACCCCATCGTTACGGAAAGCGCCGCCACGGTTGCCGCCGGTGTGGTTCGGATTGGATACGCGGTAGTTGGCAGTATCGGTATCGTAATAAGCGAAACCGTTTGCACCGTAATCATATTCCACTGCCGGGATCACTGTGCCGCTCTTCAGTTCAACCTTTGCATAGGGAATGGCTGCAGGATTGGCCGGCTGGCGCAGCATGGCATCCAGTACGTCTTGATGAAGCACGTTGTGATGAAAATTAGTCGCCATAGCAAGGTCCATCAGGCCACGGTATGCAGAATCCGCATGGGGCCTGGGCTTTGAAGGGTCCTGCCAGTACGCGAGCATCTGCTGGTAGTTGGCATTGCTTTTCACTTCCAGCGGGTTGTTGATACCGATCTTCTTCAGCGGCCACCAGGCCCAGCCGATATTGTTCTTCTCCAGCAGGCGGATGGCTTCGGTAAACCAGACGTTGGAGTTTTCGCCGGTTTCGCCGATCCACACGGGCACGTTATTTTCCTGCCGGTAACGGAGGATGTGAGCGATGGATTGATCATCGTTATAGTTCCAGTATTTGTGGAAACTCATCACCATATTCTTATCCCACAGCGGCAACACGCCGCTATAATTATTACCCCAGCCGTTGCCTTCAATGATCACGATATGTTTTTGATCCACTTCGCGGATAGCGGCGGTGATCTCCATCATCAGCTTGCGGAGGCGGGCATTGTCCTTTTCTTTCGTGCCGTTCTTGTCGCCCGCGGGATCGGTGAAACCGAAGTTGGGCTCATTGATGATATCGTAAGCGCCGATCCAGGGCTCGTTCCTGTAACGCTCTGCCAGCTTGCGCCAGAGGGCTACTGTTTTGCGCTGGTGCGCTTCATCTTCCCAGAGGGAAGGCTTGGAGCCGTCGCGGTCGGATATGTTGAGATCGTTGCCCTGCCCGCCGGGGGCGGCGTGCAGGTCGAGGATAAGATAGAGGCCATTGTCCCGGCACCAGGCCAGCAGGCTGTCCGTCATCCTGAAACCTTTTTCGATCCAGGTATCTTTTCCCGGTATCGGTTCTTGATCTGCCGGCAGCGTATAAAGATTGAAGTGCATGGGCAGGCGCACGGAGTTGAAGCCCCATTTTTTCATGGCTTCAATATCCGCCCTGGTGGTATGATTCGCCAGCCAGGCATCATAAAATGCCTCCGTTCTTTCCCGGCCAACAAGCGCGGCTATACGTTCTTTGATGCGGTACTGCTGCCCTTCGCGCGGCACGCGCAGCATATAGCCTTCCTGCAGCATCCAGCCGCCCAGGCCGATGCCGCGGAGTAAAACGTTTTCACCTTTTTCATTGACGATCTGCTGCCCCGAAGTCTTGAGGAAGCCCTGCGCGAAGAGGCTGGCGGGTATAAGGAATAGCAATGCCGAAAGCATCGTTCTTAATACAGTGTACATGGAATTTTAAATTTGATGTAATGACTGTCCCAAAATAATATATTCCCGGCAACGTTTGCAGGAATTCAGTTTACCAGCCGTCATAAAATTCCGGAACCGGAAAGTTTGTCCGTTATCGGACAGTTTTCGCAAGCGGATTTTTCATAACCAAATGATTTTAAACTATTTAATCCTGGCATTCTCATTGAAATAACAGGGCGGATAAATTTCAAACCGCCATATGGATAAAGAACTTCCTGCCGCCTGGGTTGCACAACGGAAAAGAAAACGCCTCCTCATACTGCTGGCCTGCGCCGGCGCGATTGCCGCGGGCGTGTTTCTGATCCGCAGCCTGCTGCATCCTTCTATCAGCCGCTCCGCCATTACTATCGCCACCGTGGAAACCGGCAGCATCGAAAACACGCTGAATGCGGCGGGAGAGATACTGCCGGAATTCGAAGCAGTGATCACCAGCCCGGTAAATGCCTCCATCCAGGAAGTGCTGGCCGACGCCGGCAGCAGCATCAAAGCCGGGCAGAGCCTGCTGAAGCTGGACAAATCCGGCATTGAAAGCGAATACGAAAAAGGGAAATTCCAGCTGGAATCCAAACAGAACGAGCTGCGAAAGCTCAAGCTGGCGCTGGATAAAAGCTACTTCGACCTTCAAAGCAACAACGAGATCAAGCAGCTGCGCATCAATGCGCTGCAGGCAGACCTGGAAAACAGCAAACGTTTGTTCAAAGCCGGCGGCGGCACGCGCGAGGATGTGGAGCAGGCTGAAATGAACCTCAAAGTAGCCCGCCTCGAAAAAGTGCAGCTGGAAAACGAGATACACAACAAGCAGCAATCCATGAAAGTGGAAATGCGCGAATCCGAAATATCCGCCGCCATACAGGCGCAGGAACTGAAAGAATTAAAACGGAAACTGGACCAGGCCAGCGTCACTGCCAGCCGCAGCGGCGTTGTGACCTGGATCAATAAGAACATCGGGACCATGGTGCGCGAAGGCGAAGCGCTGGCGCGCATTGCAGACCTGGGGAGCTTTAAAGCAACGGGCACTATAGCAGACAGCTACCTTAACCAACTCTCCGCCGGCATGCCGGTGGTGATACGCATACAGGATAAAGACGTGCGCGGCCGCATACAGACCGTATACCCGGCCGTGCAGAACAATGCCGTTACGTTCGACATACAGCTGGAAGAGCCGCATCACCCGCAGCTGCGGCCCAACCTGAAGGTGGACGTATTCCTCGTCACCGCCACCGGCAACAACGTGATGCGGATTACCAACGGGCCTGCGTTCAAAGGCGCTTCAGGCCAGCAGGTGTTCGTGGTGCAGGGTAATAAGGCAGTCCGCCGCACGGTGCATACGGGCATGAGCAATTTCGATTACGTGGAGCTCAAAGACAATGTGCGCCCCGGCGACGTGATCATCACCTCCGACATGAGCCAATTTAAGAACGCCCGCGAAATCACGTTGAAATGAAAAGGATGCTGATCATACTGCTCTGGGTAAAAGCATACGCAATGACGCTGCCTGCAAAGGCCATTGCTCAGACGAATACTTTGGAACACGATACTATACAGCCGGCAAAGGGCTCCGCACCGCAGAACGAAATGGAAGACACCATATCGCTTACCCTCCGGCAGGTCGTGAATATGGCGCGCAGCGGCTCCATCGCTTCCAAACAGGCTATCACCGTCAGGAAAACGAAGTACTGGGAATGGCGTACCTACCGCTCCAATTACCAGCCGCAGCTGGCGCTTACCGGCACATTGCCCGGGTTCATGAAAACCACCACCCCGGTTACCCAACCCAACGGCAGCGTGAAGTTTGAACCCATCCACAACAACAACTCCACGCTCAACCTGGCCTTCAGCCAAAGCATTACCGCCACCGGCGGCAAGATATACGGCGCCACGGAGCTGCAGCGCTTCGACGATTTCGACCGCAACACCACGCTTTACAACGCGATCCCCTATACGATCGGTTACAGCCAGCCGCTGTTCCAGTTCAACCAGCTGAAATGGGACAAACGCATAGCGCCCCTCCTCTACCAGGAAAGCCGCCAGCAGTATATTGCAGACATGGAGCTGATAGCCGTAAAGGCCAGCGGTTATTTCTTTGACCTGCTGCTGGCCCAGGTAAACCACCAGATAGCCGAGTCTAACCTGCAAAATACCCGGCAGATACAACGGATCGCAGACGAAAAATTTGCGCTGGGAAAAATTTCCCGCAATGAAATATTACAATTGCAACTGGAAGCGCTGAAAGCGGAAAAGTCCGTCGGCGCCTCCAAACGCAGCATGGAGATCGCCAGCCTCAACCTGCGGGCCTATACCGGCCTGCAACAAGCAAAAAAGATCGCGCTGGAGCTGCCGCCGTCGATGATCAACATGAACGTGCAGGCAGAACAGGTGCTGGCAGAAGCTTTCGCCAACAACGCGGAATCTATCGGCTACTTAAGGAGGATACAGGAAGCCAGGCGCGACGTAGCCAAAGCCCGCGGCGAAACCGGGCTGAACGCCACGCTCAACGCCAATCTCGGCTATACGAACACCTCGCCTTCCGTGTCCAAAGTATACCGCAACCCGCAGAACCAGCAGCTGGTGGAAATAGCGTTTTCCATCCCGATACTGGACTGGGGCCGGTCGCGCTCCCGCACCAAAACAGCGGAAGCCAACCTGGAATTTTCGCAGTATGAAGTGGAGCAGGATAAACAAAATTTCACGCAGGCCGTTACAACACAGGTAACCCTGTTCGACATGATGAAGGGGCAGGTAGCTCTAAGCGCAGTGGCAGACAGCATTGCCACGGAAAAGTACGAGATCGCGCGGAGCCGCTACGTGCTGGGCAACCTCAGCATTACGGACCTCAGCATTGCCTTCGCGGAAAAAGACCAGGCCAAACGCGATTTTATACTGGCGCTGCGCGACTTCTGGGGCGCTTATTACGAACTTCGGTATTTATCCCTATACGATTTTGAACAAAATAAAAAGATCACGTATGATACATTTACAGAACATTGAAAAAGTTTACCGGACAGACACCGTGGAAACGCAGGCCCTTAACAGCATCAATCTCAACGTGGCCAAAGGAGAATTCCTTTCCATCATGGGCCCTTCCGGTTGTGGTAAAAGTACTTTGCTGAACATCATGGGCCTGCTGGACGAGCCTACCCGCGGCAATATCAGCATTGGCGGCAACACTGCCGGCCACCTCAACGACAAGCAGCTGGCCAGGTTCCGCAACCGCGCCATCGGCTTCATTTTTCAGAGCTATCACCTCATCAACGACCTGCGCGTGCTCGACAACGTGGAGCTGCCGCTGCTCTACCGTAAAAGTTCTGCCAAGGAAAGAAAGCAGCTGGCGCTGGAAGCGTTGGAAAAGGTAGGACTGAGCAACCGCACGAAACACTTCCCCACCCAGCTTTCCGGCGGGCAGAAGCAGCGCGTGGCCATTGCCCGGGCCATCGTCGGCAAACCGGATATTATCCTGGCAGACGAACCGACCGGCAACCTGGACAGCGCCATGGGCAATGATGTGATGGACATCCTCGTGCGGCTGAACAAAGATGAAGGCACCACCATCGTAATGGTGACCCACGACGAAAACATGGCCCGCAAAACGCACCGCCTCGTGCGTTTGTTCGACGGATCGCAGGTGCAATAACCTTTAAACCTTACCCATGCTCAAGAACTATTTTAAAATAGCGATAGCCGTGCTGAAAAGGAGAAAGTTCTTCACCTTCATCAGCCTCTTCGGCATCAGTTTTTCCCTCACTATCATCATGGTGCTCACCGCGTTTTCGGACCACGTGGTAGACGCCTCCTACCCCGACGCCCACCGCGACCGCAACCTGTACGTGAGCATGATGCGGCTTACCGGCGAAAAACACGGCTTCAGGCAGAACGGTCCGCCCAGCTTCTATTTCCTGGACCACTACGTCAAAAAAATGAAGGCGCCGGAAAAAGTGGCCATCTGCTCATTCCACAAGCCAAGTAATACTTATATCAATAACAAAAAGCTGGTCATCGACCAGAAGTTCACCGACGATGCATTCTGGGAAGTGCTGGATTTCCGTTTCCTCGAAGGAAAGCCCTACACAGCGCAACAGATCAGCAACGCGGAAAAAGTGACCGTCATTTCTGAAAATCTCCGCAAAAAATACTTCGGCGATGTACCCTCCGTTGTTGGCCGGTATCTTGAAACGGACAACGTGAGGTACCGTGTGGCAGGCGTGGTTAAAAGCGTGCCCATTACCCAGTTCCTTACCTATGGCGACATGTATGTACCGCATACGCTGGCTAAAAAAGACCCGCTGGACAAAGGCCTGAACGGCGAATATTTCGGGATCCTGCAGGGAAGCAGCGCATCGTCTGTCCCCGCCATGGCCGCGGAATACGACGATATCATCCGCCGCCTGCCGGTAGATACCTCCCGCTTCGACAAAATATCCAGCCGGGCGGACCATTACGTGGCAGGCTACACCCGCCTGTTCATGGGCGACCAGGACAATTCCGGCGTTAACACGCTGCTGTTGTACACTGGCCTGGTGCTGCTTTTTTTCCTCCTCCTGCCCACGCTTAACCTCGTGAACATCAACATCAGCAGGATCATGGAACGCTCCTCTGAAATAGCCGTGCGCAAAGCCTTTGGCGCTTCCTCCGGTACGCTGGCTGTGCAGTTCATCGTCGAAAACCTGATCCTTACCGTGATCGGCGGGCTTATCGGCATCATTTTATCAGTCATCATTCTTACTGCCTGGAACAATGCCGGCCTGATAGAAGACGTGCACCTGTACCTGAATGTCAAGGTACTGGCCATCAGCCTGGCGGTATGCCTGTTGTTCGGCCTGATGTCTGGCGTATACCCGGCCTGGCGCATGAGCCGGCTGCATGTGGTGACCGCATTAAAAACTTATTAAACAGATTGTATGCTCAAGCATTTATTTACACTGATCTGGAACAAGAAAAAACAGCATGCCCTGCTGATCCTGGAAATGATCGTTTCCTTCATGGTGCTGTTTGCCGTGTTCACGCTGATCGTTTATTATTATACAAATTACCGAAGGCCCATGGGCTTCCGGTACGATAATGTGCTGGCCGTTTCTTTCAACAGCCAGCCGGGAGGCAGACCTAACAGGGATTCCCTTTATACGGTGTTACAGACGCTGCGGCGCAGTGTTATATCTATGCCCGAAGTAAAGGGAATGTCTTCCGTAAGCAGCAACAGCCCGTTTTCCATGAATACCAGCGGCAACAGCATTTATCACGGCGATGTGCACGTGATGACAAATTTTTACACGGTAGACGATCATTACCCTGAAGTACTGGAAGCCAAAATGCTGGAAGGCCGCTGGTTCAATGCCAACGACGCGCTGGGCAAGGAACCGCCGCTGGTGATCAACGACGTGCTCAAAGAAAAATTCTTTCCAAACGAAAGCGCCGTCGGCAAAACACTGAAACTGGGAGACGAATCGCACCGCATTACGGGTGTGGTGCAAACACTGAAAGACAAAGGGGATTATGCCCCGCTAAAGCCCGGTACCTACAAACGGGTGGGCGACAGCTCCTGGATGGAGCGCGTGCTGATCTCTTACGAACCCGGCGCGGACGCGGGTTTTGAAAGCAGGCTGTTCAAAACTTTCAGCGGCGTGCTGAAAACGTCTACCATCGAGATAGAGCGGCTGAAGGAGAAACGCGTTGACATGAACAATACCACCCTCGTTCCTATGATCCTGCTGCTGGTGGTAGGCGGGTTCCTGATCGTAAACGTGGCGCTGGGCGTGTTCGGCGTGTTGTGGTACAACGTGAGCAGGCGCAGGGCCGAGATCGGGCTGCGGCGCGCGATAGGCGCTACCGGCAACGGTATTTCTGGGCAGATCGTCAGTGAAACGCTGGTGCTGTCTACGTTTGCGCTCATCATCGGGGTATTCTTCGCGGCGCAATTCCCTTTGCTCAACCTGTTCGACATGCCTTCGGGCGTCTACATCACCGCTATCCTGCTTTCCGTGCTGTTCATTTACCTGCTGGTGGTGATCTGCGCATTTTACCCCGGCAGGCAGGCGGCACAGATATACCCGGCCGTCGCTTTACATGAAGATTAATATTACATTTACGAACGTATGATCCTGATCATTGACGACGATATAGCCGTAAGAACCTCGCTGCTGCTGCTTTTGCGGCAGGAAGGCTACGAAGCTGCCGCGGTGGGCGATCCCGCCGAAGCGATGGCCGCCATGCAACGCCACCGGCCCGGCCTCGTGCTGCTGGACCTGAATTTTTCCCTCGGCACCACCGGCCAGGAAGGCATGGAGATGCTGCAACAGATCAAACAGTTCGACAATACCATTCCCGTGATACTCATCACCGGCTGGGGCAGCATTGAGTTGGCCGTGCAGGGCATGAAACTGGGGGCTAGCGACTTTATCACCAAACCCTGGAGCAATGGCAACATCCTGCAATCCGTAAAGACCCTGCTGGACCTCAACGGGAAAAAAGCCTCACAGCAAAGCCGCCGCCAGCTCGATGCGCAGTTCGACTTTTCACATATCATCGGCGAAGATCCCGCCATCCTGCGCATTCTCGAAACCATCGGGCGCGTGGCCGGTACAGACGCCTCCGTGCTCATCATGGGTGAAAGCGGCACTGGCAAGGAGCTTATTGCCGAAGCCATTCACCAGAACAGCCAGCGGCGCAACAAACCCTTCGTGAAAGTGAACCTGGGCGGCATTTCCACCACCCTCTTCGAAAGCGAAATGTTCGGCCACATCCGCGGCGCCTTTACCGATGCGCGGTACGACCGGACGGGGCGGTTCGAGATGGCCAACAAAGGCACCATTTTCCTGGACGAGATCGGCGACCTGGACGCCGGCAGCCAGGTGAAACTACTGCGCGTACTGCAGGACAAGACCTACGAAGTACTGGGCAGCAGCCGCACCAAAACCGTGGACGTGCGCGTGGTATGCGCCACCAACAAGAACCTGCACCAGATGGTGGCCGAAGGCACTTTCCGGGAAGACCTGCTGTACCGCATCAACCTCATCACCATCAACCTGCCGCCCCTGCGTGAAAGGCCGAAAGATATACCCCTGCTGGTGAACAGCTTCATCCGGAACCTGCGGGAAATTTACAACCGGCCACAACTCAGCGTTACAAAGGAAGCCATGAAATGGCTGCAGCAGCTGCCCCTGCCCGGCAATATACGCCAGCTTAAAAATCTTACCGAACGCACGATACTCGTGAACCATACCGACGAGCTGGACATCCCCCATTTCCGTTCCCAGCTTGAATTGTCGCCCGTTAAAAAAGGGCAGTTGCAGCTGCCCGGCGTGGGCAGCGTAACGCTGGAAGAGCTGGAAGTGGAAATGATCCGCAGGGCCATGAACTTTCACCAGAACAAGATCGCCAAAGCAGCCGCCTCACTGGGGCTCACGCGCAGCGCGCTGTACCGCAGGCTGGAAAAATATAACATCCCGTATGATGAAGCTGAGGACTAAATACCTGTTGTTCGTTTCCATCCTGCACGGCGTGGCGCTCGTGCTCACCTATTATATTTTCCGGGAAAACCGCTGGCTGTTCCTCGTTTCGGAAGTATTTATCGCGCTTTCGCTCGTGGTGGCCTGGCGGCTGTACCGCCAGCTGATCGCCCCGCTGAAAATGCTCATGCAGGGCGTAGAAGCCATCCGCGACAAGGATTTCAACGTAAAGTTCCTCGCCACCGGCAAATATGAAATGGATCAGCTCATCAGCGTTTACAACCAGATGATCGACCAGCTGCGCCAGGAGCGGACCTTGCAGGAGCAGCAACATTTTTTCCTTGAAAAGCTGATCCAAACCTCCCCTACCGGCATCATCATCCTCGATTACGACGGCAAGCTGCAGCAGATCAACCCGCGCGCACAACAGCTGCTGCAATCGCTGCCTTCACTGCTGGAAGAAGTGCAGGCGCTGGGATCCGGCGAATCGCGCAGTATTTCGCTGAACGGGGTGAACACTTATAAACTGCAAAAGTCCCATTTCATTGACCGGGGCTTTCCCCGGCACTTCGTGATGGTGGAAGAACTGACGGCGGAAATATTGGCCGCGGAGAAAAAAGTTTACGGCAAAGTGATCCGCATGATGGCGCATGAAGTGAACAACACCATCGGCCCGGTGAATTCCATTATCGCTTCCACCCTCCAGGCCCAGCCGTTGGACGCGCAGCACCGGTCTGCCCTGGAAGTGGCCGCCGAGCGCAACCAGCACCTCAACCGTTTTATGCGCAACTTCGCGGATCTCGTGAAGCTGCCGCCGCCCGACCGCAAACGCGCCGACCTTTCCGCTATCGTTAAACGGGTGGCGACACTGATGGAAGTGCAGGCCACGGGGCGGGATATCCGCTTCAGCTTCCAACTGCCTGCGCAGGCCGTATGGGTGCAGGCAGACAGTCAGCAGCTGGAGCAGGCGCTCATCAACATCATCAGGAACAGCATGGAGGCCATCGGGCGCGGGGGCGACATTACATTCGGCATCCATGGCGCCGAGCTGGTCATAACAGACACCGGCAGCGGCATACAGGATCCTGCCAGCCTCTTCTCCCCTTTTTACAGCACGAAGCCAGACGGCCAGGGCATCGGCCTCACGCTGGTAAGGGAAATACTCCTCCATCACGGCTGGGATTTTTCCCTGGAAACACATGGAGAAAAAGACACACGGTTCACGATCCGCTTTGGATCGTGAATGGCATTCCATCCATTTTCCTGTATTTTGTTGTACGTTTCACCACATTCATAGTGACTTCCCGCAATACGCTGATTTATATTTATCTTTAGCGCAAAGGCAGGCACATGCAACCCGTTACTACACAGACCTTACAGGAATTCAATATATTAAAGGACGTTCCGGAAAACCAGCTGCAATGGCTCATAGAGCATTGCGAACGCGAAAAACGGGATGAAGGCGAATTCATTTACAAACCGGATATCCCGCTGCGCGGTATCCATTTTATCATCCAGGGCACTATCGAATTTTACCGGTTACAGAACGGCAACAAACAGGTGATCGCCGAGATCGGCAGCCGGCAGGTAACCGGGCTACTTCCTTTTTCAAGGGCTAACCTTTCGCTCGGGTTCACCATGTGCAAAACAGATGTGGACATGCTCGTGCTGCCCAAGCCCCTCATCAAAACCATGGTGGAACTGCATTACGAGCTTACACAGGTGCTGGTGATGGCCATGATCACCCGCGTGCGCGAGCTTACCGCCGCGGCGCAGCAGAATGAAAAAATGATGGCGCTCGGCAAACTGGCCGCGGGACTTGCACATGAGCTGAATAACCCCGCAGCGGCCATCGTGCGCGGTTCCAGCACGCTCAAACAACACCTGCAGCTCTTCCCCGAAACCTTCAAAAAACTCATTTCCGTGACCATGACGGAAGAGCAGGTGAACCTTGTGAGCAGCAAAATGATGGAAGCCATTCACCGCGAAAAACAGCACATCGGCCTCATGGACCGCAGCGCGCGGGAAGACGAGATCAGTGACTGGCTCTATGATCACGACGTCAAAGATCCCTGCGACATCCCCGAGAACTTCACCGAATTCGGGATCGGCATCAAAGACCTGGATGAATTTGCCGCGCAGATACCCGCGGAATACCTCCAGATCGTGCTCATCTGGATCAACAACAACCTCACCACCGAAAGAATGGTGGCGGACATACAGGAAGCCTCCCAGCGCATCTCCGAGCTCGTTAAGAGCGTCAAGATCTTTACCCACATGGACGGCGGGGCGGATAAACAGTATATAGACATCCATACCGGCATACGCAACACCCTCGTCATGATGCAGCACAAGCTCCGCAAAGGGAACATCACCGTCGTGGAAGAATTTGACGAAACATTGCCCAAAGTGCATGCCCTGGCGGGAGAGCTGAACCAGGTATGGACCAACCTCATCGACAATTCCATTGATGCAATGGAACCCAGCGGCAAGGGCACCATCACGATCCGTACGGAGAGGGACAAAGAATTCGTGAAAGCGACCGTAACCGACGACGGGCCGGGCATTCCGCCCGAGCACCTCACCCGGGTGTTCGACCCGTTCTTCACCACCAAAGAGATCGGCAAAGGCACCGGCCTCGGGCTGGATGTGGTGATGATGATCATCAAACAACATCACGGCACCGTGAAAGTCGCGTCTGAACCGGGCCGTACAGAATTTACCATCTGTTTCCCCATCAATGGGTAAACGACATCAACAACGATCATGAGCTTACCAATTATATTTTTAATCGACGACGACCAACAGGTACTGCGGGCCATGAGCCGCGACCTCCGCTCCAAGTACCGCGAACAGTACCGCATCCTTTCCACCGCCTCCGTACAGGAAGCGCTGGCCAGCCTTCCCGAATTGCAGAATAAAGGCGAAGAGGTCGCCCTTTTCCTCTCCGACCAGCGTATGCCTGAAATGGAAGGCGTGGATTTCCTGGAAAAGGCCATGCATATTTTTCCTGACGCCAAACGCGTGCTGCTCACTGCTTATTCAGACACAGACGCTGCTATCAAAGCCATCAACGAAGTAAAGCTGGATTATTACCTCATGAAACCCTGGGATCCGCCGGAGGAAAAGCTCTACCCTGTGATCGATGAAATACTCGACGACTGGCAGGCGGGTTATCACCCCGATTTCAAAGGTATTAAGGTGCTGGGATACCAGTTTTCGCCCAAGAGCCATGAGATCAAGGATTTCCTGGCGGGCAACCTGGTGCCTTACCTCTGGATGGATGTGGAGACACATGAGCAGGGCAAGCTGCTGGCGCATTCCAACGACCTGAAGCCCACCGATCTGCCCGTCATCATTTTCGAGGACGGCACATTGGTGAAAACGCCCGTGCTCAAAGACATTGCATCACGCATCGGCCTGAACCCGACCGTGAAGCAGGCTGTATACGATGTGACCATCATCGGCGCAGGGCCCGCGGGGCTTGCGGCGTCTGTGTATGGCGCTTCCGAAGGGCTGAACACATTACTCATCGAAAGGCGCGCGCCGGGCGGGCAGGCGGGTACCAGCTCCAGGATCGAGAATTACCTGGGTTTCCCGACAGGCCTCAGCGGGGCGGACCTCACACGCAGGGCCATCACACAGGCCACGCGTTTCGGGACCGAATTCCTTTCCCCGCTGTCCGTTAGTGAAATAAGGCTAAAGGACAATTATAAGATGATACTGCTGGACGATGGCACGGAGATATTCACCAAATCCATCGTGATAACCACCGGCGTAGACTACCGCAAGCTGGAAACGCCCGGCATCGGCGAATTTACCGGCGCGGGCGTGTATTACGGCGCAGCCAGTACCGAAGCGGCTTCCTGCCGCGATAAAGAAGTATATGTGCTCGGCGGCGGCAACTCCGCAGGCCAGGCGGCGATGTACCTCTCCAAATTCGCCAGGAATGTATACATCGTGGTGCGCAAGCCCAATCTCAGCTCATCCATGAGCTCCTACCTGATAGACCAGCTCAGCCATACGCCCAACATTCACCTGGTGCCCTGCGCGGAGATCACCGGCGGCTTCGGCGACCAACGGCTGGCCGGGCTGAAGATCATGGACCTGAATTCCAATACGGAAAACGAAGTGCCGGCAGATGCGCTGTACATTTTCATCGGCGCAAAACCATATACAGACTGGGTGGGCCTGGAGATCATCAAAAATGATAAAGGGTTTATCGAAACCGGCCGTGACCTGAAGAACTACCCCGGTTTCAAAAAGATATGGAAACCCGAACGCGACCCGTACATCCTTGAAACCAGCTGCCCCGGCATATTTGCCGCGGGCGACGTAAGGGCCGGCGCGATGAACCGTGTAGCCGCCGCCGTGGGCGAAGGTTCCATGGCCATCAGTTTTGTTCACAAATACCTAAACGAGATCTGACATGGGAGACTTACCCTGCAAACACATTACAGCGCTCGAAACGCTGCTGCAGCCCAAAGCATATGTATGCGAGGAATGCGTAAAACAAGGTACCGACTGGCTGCACCTGCGCACCTGCCAGACCTGCGGCGGCACCTACTGCTGCGATAATTCCCCCATGAAACATATGACCGCGCACTATCACGCCACCGCCCACCCCGTGATCATTTCAGCCGAACCGGGCGAACGCTGGCTGTGGTGCTACCCTGATGAGGCATTCGTTGAATATTGAGAAACAGGAGATTGGAATATTTTCCAGGGGAAGGTTTGTATATATAATTTTTAATTATTATATTTATTGAAACTATATCCTATGAAAAACGATCTCAGCGGCCTTCTTGCTGTCATTCTCCTTTTCGCAACTGTGGGTATCAGCGTGCTCACGGGCATTACCATGTACAACTGGATAGATCCTGATTCCCTGGGCGGCGGCCTGCTATTCATGGGCGCCTGGGCGCTTTGCTCCTATGCCGGTTACCTGGTCTTGTCCAGGCTGATCGGTCTTATACATAAGGAGAATTAGGCTTTTTTATAGTACTTTGCGGGATAATTCAACGTTTGTTCTCATGACAAAAAGATTATCCCTCTACCTGCCGCTTTTGCTGGCAACCGTGTTATTTTCCTGCGCTGAAAAAAGCGAGGAGCCAACACCTTCAGGCAAACTCAATGGCGATTACAACTTCGTTTCATTGTCTGTAGACGCCGTTACCACCAGCGAAACCATCTACCCCGATGAAACGCTGAAAGTGGTGGCGGAAGTCGTGTATACTACCAAAGACAACACCGGCACCTATAAATTTGACGGCGGGAAAGCCATTGGCAGCAACCTCTCCTACCGCGTGGATACTACGTTAAAAACTATCCTGTATACAGACGGCGTGGCGGAAGATCCCGTAGAGATCCCTTTTGCCGCTACCATCCCGGCTTACAGCGCTGCTGCGCCTTATAAGATCATCGGTGAAGATTCCATTCATTTTGAAGCGGGTTTCATCAGCGCGCCGATGAACAGCGGTATGCCCTCTTCGTCTGCAGGCGGCGGCGCAAAATTCTATATTTCCGGGAACACGCTCACCCTCCTCACCAAATTCTCCGCCAGCACCAGTACTTCGCAGATGGGCATCACAACGCGTTCCACCACCCACGGTACCATGAGCGTGGTGATGAGGAAACGGTAGTACATTTTTTTATTTATGGACCGGGCTTTGTGGTATGATATGCATCACCAAACCATATAGTCATGGACCAGCATATCATTACGGTGTATATAGACGATAAGCCCTACCGTTTCAGGGTGAACATCGATCATAAGCAGGAAAAGACCACCTATCTTGTTACCGCTGAAGATGACGAGGAATTTATTCCACAGGATTTCAGGATAGATGAGAACGGCCGTACGGATATTGAAGCAGGCCTGCGCACGGTAGAACGGGAGCAGATCGCGCGGCTGGTGTGGCAGGAAATCATCAACAAGGAGAAACCTTAGGACAGCCGTTTTGCCTTTTTCCTCGCATGCAGGTATTTGATCAGGTCCTTCAGGTCGCTGCGGCTGATCACATCCTTTTTAAAAGCCGGCATTGCGCCAAGGCCGTGGCGCACCTGGAACTTTTCGACAAAGCCCGGCGTTGGCTTGTTATTCAATGCGGGCCCCAGCCCTTCTTCTCCCATCGGGTGGCATTTCTGGCAATATTTCATATACTGGTGACGGCCGTTTTCCATGGAAGCCGTTTCCCGCGCGGCCTGCAGGTCTCCTTCCGGCATCCTGCGGGCAGAAGAGCAGGCAATACAAACCGCCAGGCCTGTTAATATCATCATCCGTTTCATAATGCAGCTTTTTTAGTGATCTTCCAGAGCACGCCCGTATTCTGTACCGGCCGCGATTCCCCGCTGTCTGTCATTTTCAGTATCCCGAAGTCTACTACATAGAGGCTTTGCCCGTTCGGGTCGAATTGTACGGATACCGGGCGTTCCAGGCCGCGGGTGCCCAGCTTGCTGGCAGGGCCGTTCTTTTTCCCGCGGTTCACCATAAAATCTTCTACGTTGCCGCTGGCCACATTCACACGCACCACGCGGAAACCCACCGGCGCGAGCACTTTCCCGACGCCGGGCGCCATATCGCCAAACTGCGCAATGAATGCCTCGCCTTTCCATCCGAAGGCTTCATTGGTAGAAAAATCAATACCGTTGGAAGAGGAATGGACCGACAGTGAAGCAACCGGCTTGGGCACTTCCCCGGGCTGCTGCTGCAATACATTCCGGATAGGCTCGCCGCCCGGCCGTTTGAACAGGTGAATGGGCTTGCCTTCCGCGTAATCAGGCCAGCCATACCAGCTGCCTTCCGTCACTTCCCAGAGCACATCGCCACAGCCCCAGATGGGCCTGCTTCCGCGAACGTCCGCACCGTTTTCAGTAACATATAATTTCCCCTCCGGCGATTCTGCCAGGCCATACGGATTGCGGAAACCCCAGGCCACCAGCTGTACCTCCTTTCCCTGCAACGGAAGGCGCAGCACAGCGCCCGTGCAGGGCAGCTTTCCTTTAATAACCATTCCCCCTGAAGAAGCCGTACCAAAGGGCAGATACGGGCCTGTAACAACCCTGGCGCCGTTCTTTTTAATTACATCTTCAGACTCATAATTCACGCCGGCGAGCGTAATGTCCTGGCAGGGAATATCATGCAGCTGCGGGAAACGCTGCAGCCAGCCGAACGCGGCATTGTCCGGCCCTACCACGGCGCTGTTCGTCACAGAACCTGTTCCGAAATAAATATGATCGTTCATGATCACGGGCCCGTTCACATGATGGTCGCCGTTGCCCGGAAGACCCTCCAGCAGCACGGTCTGTTTCCCTTCAGGCGTTACCCGCAATATTTTACCGCCTTCTTTCTGGCCGCCTTCGGCGATATAGAAATTGCCTTTATAATATGCAATGCCCGTCCATGGACCGTTTTCGCTGCCTTTCATCACCTCCTGCGCTTTCCCGTTCACGATCTTCAGCAGTTTCGGAGTAGTGAACACTTCGCCGTAACAGTAACCGGCTTCTATCACATAAGGAACGCCTTCTTCGTTGAAACACACGGCTGTGGGGAAGTTCAGGCCGGAGGCCACTACTTCGGCGGTATATCCTTCCGGCAAAACGATATCCGAAGGGTCGGTTTCACGGATGGCGGGAACGCTGGTCTGCCCGCCGCCTTTGGATTTGCGGGTGGAATAACAGCTTGCCAGCAAAACAACCAGCAGCAAGCAGCAGGTAATTGGTCGCATAAGCACCAGTTTATGCAAACGGTTCAAATAACATACCGTTTAACAACCGTTTGTATCATGAGATGCAGTATTACAAAGCGTTTATCAACTATGACCGTTTCGCTACAGATGAGTAATTAATTCAACAAAGCGCTTACCTTCAAATCACCCGTTCCGCCTGAGTTTCAAATATTCCGGCATCATAAAGCAACAGCAGAACTCCCATCTGTAAGCCGTTCTGAGAAGTAACAGCTTATCAATCCCTTGAATACCGCGATGCGCTTTGGTTTTATAATTGAAACCACTTCCTGAAAGCATCAGAATTTTTTTATGAGTATTCACGATCAGCAGCGGCCCAGGATCTTTACCTGGCATGTGCATGGAAGTTATCTGTATTATCTGTCGCAGGGAGATTACGATATTTTTATCCCGGTGTTGCCGGAGCGCATAGCCGGATATTACGGGCGGGGCCGCACTTTCCCGTTTGGTGCGAATGTGGTTGAAATACCGGCTGCCGAAGTAAGGAACCACGATTTCGATATCATTCTTTTCCAGTCTGAGCAAAACTATTTGCAGGACCAGTTCGATGTATTATCCGAAGAGCAGCGGCTGTTGCCGCGCATTTATCTAGAGCACAATACCCCGCTTGGCTCGCCGGTGGAAACCCAGCATCCTGTGCGGGAAGAAGACGTTACCGTTGTGCACGTCACCCATTTTAACAAGCTGGTGTGGAACAACGGGCGGGTGCCGGTTACAGTAATCGAGCATGGTGTAACAGCCGGCACAGAGGGTTACAACGGGCACCTGGAAAAAGGCCTCACGCTCATCAATCACCTTCCGCAACGCGGGCGCGCCCTGGGCTGGGATATTTTCAGGGACATGCGCAAACGCATTCCCTTAGACCTTGCCGGCATGGGAAACGGCAGCGAAGGCATCGGCGAAGTGCTGCACCCGCAATTGCCCGCATTCAGGAGCATGTACCGTTTTTATTTCCACCCGGTACGCCATACCAGTCTTGCCCTCGCCGTATGTGAATCCATGATGCAGGGCATTCCCGTCATTGGCCTTGCCACAACAGAGCTTTCAACGGTGATCCGCAACGGCGAGAATGGTTACATCCACACCAACCTGCAATACCTCGAAGAAAAAATGACCTTGCTGCTGCGAAACCAGCGCCACGCCTGGGAAATAGGCGACGCAGGCAGGCAAACCGCGGAAGAGTGTTTCGGGATGCAGCGCTTCACACGTGAGTGGGAACAGTTGTTCCGCTCCGTTATCACTCAACAGCAACATTTAAACGCAACTATATGAGAACCAGGATAGCATTCATCAGCGAACACGCCTCCCCTCTCGCCGCGCTGGGCGGGATAGACGCCGGGGGGCAAAACGTATACGTAGGAGAACTGGCCAGGCAGCTGGCCCGGAAAGGTTACCAGGTGGACATTTACACCCGCCGTGAAAATGCTCGGTACCCTGAATGCATCCCGTGGAGCAACAACATCCGCATCATCCACATCACAGCCGGTCCTGCTGAGTGCATCGAAAAAGAGCAGCTGCTGCCCTACATGACCGAATTCAGGGACCAGATGCTGGCTTTCATGCAAAGAGAAAAACTGCATTACCATCTCGTGCACGCTAATTTTTTCATGTCGGCCAAAGTAGCGATGGAGTTAAAGGAGATCCTGCGTATTCCTTACGTGGTCACTTTCCACGCATTGGGGCATATCCGCAGGCTGCACCAGGCCGAGCAGGACCGGTTCCCGCCGGAGCGCATCCGCATCGAACAGGAGGCTATCATGCAGGCAGACCAGGTGATCGCTGAATGCCCGCAGGATATGGACGACCTGGTCCAATACTATGACGCGCCCGCCGATAAGATCACGCTGGTGCCCTGTGGCGTAAACCCGGAAGAATTTTTTCCTGTCAGCAAAGAACTGGCGCGAATGGAGCTGAAAATACCAACAGATGAGGCTTTGCTGCTGCAGCTAGGCAGGATGGTACCTCGCAAGGGAGTGGACAATGTGATCGAAGCATTGGCCCGGCTGAAATATCCCGGGCGCAAAGTGCGGCTGATGATCGTAGGCGGCGAAGCGGAAACCTGTGGCACAGGCGTAAACCCCGAGATCAGGCGGCTGAAGGAAATCGCCGCCCGGCTCGGCGTACAGGCTGCCGTGACATTCACAGGAAAGAAGGGCCGCGAGGAACTGAAGTTGTATTATTCCGCGGCAGACCTCTTTATCACCACGCCCTGGTACGAACCGTTCGGCATTACCCCGCTGGAAGCCATGGCCTGCGGCACGCCGGTGATCGGGTCTATGGTGGGCGGCATCAAATACAGCGTGCTGGATGGAAAGACCGGCGCGCTGGTACCACCGCAAGACCCGGAAGCCCTCGCGGTGAAGATACACGGGCTGCTGACCGATCCCGCGCTGCTGCAAAAAATGAGCGAAGCCGCCGTGAAACGCGTCCGGGCCATGTTTACCTGGCAGCATGTGGCCGCCAAAATGTCGATGGTATATGAGCAGGTGCTTGCAAACGGCAACGAAGCGCTGGCTGGCACCACGTACGAGGATATGCGGATGATAGACCAGTCATTCCACCAGTTGTCTGCCGTTGCCGATGAATGCCGCAGGCTGCTTCGTATACCCGTTCGCGATGCCGCTCGGCTGATGTGCAATGCATTTTCCCACGGTAAAAAGATCCTCATTTGCGGCAATGGCGGCAGCGCTGCGGAAAGCCAGCACTTTGCCGCAGAGCTGGCAGGAAGGTTTGAAATACCCGACAGGCCTGGCCTGCCGGCGATAAGTCTTACCGCCGATACAGCGCTGCTCACTGCCTGGTCTAACGACATTGGGTTTAACGACATCTTCAGCCGGCAGGTGCAGGCGCTGGGGCGTAAAGGTGACCTGCTGTTCTGCATCAGCACCAGCGGCAATTCGCCCAACCTGTTGCGCGCCCTTGAAACCGCACGGCAGAAAGGCATAGCCAGCATATGCCTGCTGGGGAAAGACGGCGGTGAAGCGGCAGCGCTGGGCGATGTGAACATCATTGTGCCTTCTTCCAGCACCGTGCGCATACAGGAAATGCAGTTGCATGTGATCCACACATTGTGCCGCCTTGTGGAACAGCGGCTGTTCGGCGCCGCGTCATTCAACCGCACAAGGCTGCCCGATGCGCTGGCAGACAGTATTTAAAATATCAAGCAGGCAGGAAATGAAAAAAGCAATATTCCTCGATAAAGATGGCACCCTCATCCAGAACGTGCCATACAATACGGACATTTCCCGGGTAGTACTGACTGCCGGCGCTGCGGAAGCGTTGCGGCAGTTCCGGCACGCCGGGTATGCCCTGGTTGTGATCACCAACCAGTCCGGTATTGCCCATGGTTATTTTGACGAGGAAAAATTCCAGGCGCTGATGCAACAGCTGTGCGCCATGCTTCCTGTTCCACTGGACGGCTGGTATTGCTGCCCGCATCACCCGGAAGGCACAATTCCTGCATATGCAATAACGTGCAGTTGCCGTAAGCCGCAGCCGGGCCTCATCCTGCAGGCGGCGGAAAAGCTGGGCATCGACCTTTCCGCTTCCTGGATGATCGGCGACATTCTGCACGACGTGGAAGCGGGCAACCGCGCGGGTTGCCGCAGCGCATTGATCATAAACGGAGGCGAAACGGAATGGGAGCTTTCTCCTCTCCGCCAGCCGGTATTTTGCGCGGAAAACCTCGAAGAGGCCGCGCAGCACATCATACATCATTCAATCACGGAAACCTGATTATATGCATTATCAATTCATTACCCGTTTTTCTGACTATCGCGTGCTGGTAATTGGCGACCCGATGACAGACCGCTTTTACCACGGCCACAGCACCCGCCTGAGCCCTGAAGGGCCCGTGCCCGTAGTGGATGTGGATTACGTCAGCTGCACGCCCGGCGGCGCTGCCAATACCGCCGCCAACCTGGCCATGCTGGGCGCGCAGGTTACATTTTGCAGTGTGGCCGGCAACGACGACGAAGCAAGGCAGGCCATACACCTGCTGGGTACGCGAAACATTTACCCGCTGATCGCCATGAGCAGCAATCGCAGCACCATGGTCAAAAACAGGATCGTAGCCGGAGGGCAGATACTCGCGCGCTTTGACAGCGGAACTTCCGATCCTCTGGATGCCGCAGACGAAGCCGAACTGATCAGCCTGCTGGAAGAAGCGTACCAGGACTACGATGCCATCGTGATCTCCGACTACGACAAAGGCATATTAACGCCCGCCGTCATTGCCGCTTTACAGCGGCTGAGGGCGAAGCATGATTCTTTCGTCGCGGTAGATTCCCGCCGCCCCGCGAAATTCCGCGAACTGCGGCCGTCGTTCGTAAAGCCGAATTACGCCGAAGCGGCGTCGATGCTAAGCCTCCGGCTGCAAACACAGCACAGGGCCAGGCAGGTGTCCGCCGCCGGCGATGCATTGTTCAAAGCCACGCAGGCCGCCATCACAGCGCTTACGCTGGATGAAGAAGGAGCCGTATTGTTCAGTGAAGACAAACCCGTTTACACCGCCCACGCCAGGCCTGTGCAACATCCGAACGTAGTGGGCGCGGGAGATGTGTATACCAGCGCCTTCACCTTGTCTTCCCTCGCCGGCGCTACCATTCCTGAAGCCGCGGAAATTGCCGCTTCAGCGGCGGCGCTGGCGCTGAAAAAACAGACCACTGCCTGCTGCAACTGGCAGGAACTGCTCGCGGCGATGGCGGAAGATCGCAAACAGCTGGAAAGCACAGCCCAATTGCAGGCCCTGTGCGATATGTACCGGGCGCGCGGCAGGAAGATCGTATTCACCAACGGCTGCTTCGATATTCTTCACAGCGGGCATGTGCGTTACCTGGAGCAGGCGCGCAGCAAAGGCGACGTGCTCATCGTAGGCATCAACAACGACGCCAGCATCCGGCGGATGAAAGGTCCGGCCCGTCCTGTAAACAATCTCCAGGACCGCGTGCAGGTGCTCTCCGCGCTCGGCTCCGTAAACCACATCGTTTCCTTCGGGAATGAAAAAGACGACACGCCCTGCAGCCTCATCCGCGCCATCGTGCCCGACGTGTTCGTGAAAGGCGGCGACTATGCTATCGATGATCTTCCGGAAGCGCCGCTGGTGGAGGAACTTGGCGGGAAAGTGGAGATATTGCCGCTGGTGGAAGGAAGAAGCACGACCAATGTTATCCGCAAGATCAGGGAACTGCCTTTGCTTAAATCCGTATAGACCATGAAGGAAATACTCTGCATCAGGCTGGACAATATGGGAGACGTGCTCATGAGCACGCCCGCCATCCGCGCGCTGAAAAACGCCTACAGCAGCAGGATCACCCTGCTCACCTCCACCGCGGGCGCGCAGATAGCTGAAAGCATCCCTGAAATAGACGAAGTGATCATCAGCGATGTGCCGTGGATGAAACATGAAGACCTGAGTTTCACCTCACAGGATTTTATGGGCCTGGTAGATACGCTGAAATACCGCGGCTTCGACGCAGCCATCATATTCACCGTATACAGCCAGAACCCGCTGGCTACGGCGCTTGTAGCTTACCTTGCCGAGATCCCCATAAGAGTGGCCTATTGCCGGGAAAATCCTTACGGGCTGCTCACGCACTGGATACCGGAAGAAGAACCTTTCGCCTACATCCGCCACCAGGTGCAGCGCGACCTGGACCTTGCGGGATTGGCAGGCGCCGTTGCCGAAGATCAAACGTTGTCGCTGGAAGTGGACGAATCCCGCTGGCCGGCGCTGTTGCAGCAGCTCACGCAACGCGGCGTGAATGTTGAGCTGCCCTGGATCATCCTTCACCCCGGCGTGAGCGACGCCAAGCGCCAGTATCCCCTGCCGGCCTGGATGGGCGTGGCGCAGCGGCTGATAAAGGAAATGAACGTACAGTTGCTGATAACCGGTGTCGAAGAAGAATTTGAACTGGCGGAAATGATAAAAGAACAGGCAGGCGAAGGCTGCTTCAACCTCGCCGGGGCTTTCGGGCTGGAAGACTTTATCACGCTCATCCGCCACAGCAGGCTGGTGATATCGGTAAACACGGGCACCGTGCACATCGCCGCCGCCACCAATACGCCGGTGCTGGTGCTCTATGCACTCACCAACCCACAGCATACGCCCTGGAAAGTAAACGCTATGGTGCTGTATTTCGATGTGCCGGAAGACCTGATGAGCAGGAACGGAATTATCCGCTATGTGCACGACCGCTGCGTGGAAGAGCAACCGCCGCTGGCCACCGAGGAAAATATCATGCAGGCAGCCGCTTACCTGATGGTTCACAATGTGATGGCGTTCACCGCTTCCTGAAGAACGGCGGGGTATCCGGGGTTCAGCGTCCAGTCTATGCTGTGATGCAGTTGCTTATCCAGCGGCGCCCAGCGTTGTGTTTCGCCGTCCATGCTGATGATCACGCTCGGCGTTTTTACCGCGGCCGCAATATGGGCCACGCCGGTGCAATTGCTGATGAGGCCGCCCGCATTCCTGAGCAGGATAGCCAGGCTGCCGAGGGTTGTTTTACCCGCAAGGCTCACCGCTTCATATCGCATCGCCTGCTGCACTTCCGCTGCCAGCATTATTTCTTTCATACTGCCGGTAATGATCACGCTTTTGCCGCTTTCCGCGAAATGATCGCCGATGGCCGCAAAATGTTTTACCGGCCAGCGCCTTGCAGGCGTGCTGGATCCGGGATGCAGGCAAACGTATTCTCCCGGTTCAAGCCGCAGGTTGAGCACACGGAATGCTTCTCGGTCTTCGCTATACAGCGGGAACTCCAGCGCATCACCTCTGGACGGGATACCGATGGATTCCAGCAGCAACAGGTGGCGGTGTATCTCATGCACTGTTTCAGGGTATGGAAAAAGGGATTCTTCACCAGGCCGTTCTTCGGGTGGAAATTTGAAGCCCGCAAAACGTTTGGCCTGTATCCTTTCAAGTAATTCGTTTACGATCGTGCCGTTGCCGTGCATCTGCAGCAACAGGTCGAACTGCTCAGCCTTCATGTTCCCGATAAATCGCTCCGTTGCTTCCAGCACATATGGTTGCTCCGGCAAACCTTCATAGCCGGGGAATATAACCAGCCGGTCGAGATACATAGAAAAGCGGCGCACAAATTCCCCGGCCCAGGGCAGGCCGATCAACGTGATCTCTGCATCCGGGTAAGCATGCCGCAAAGCCCTGAAAGCAGGCACGGCGCAGAGCAGATCTCCCAGCTGAAGCGCCCTGAATACCACGATCTTCATAGCTTCCCGAATTTCCAGAGCCCGTAAAAATGCCAGTACACGGAAAGCATGGGGATAAAAGCAGAAGTCACCAGCATTTCCACCACATGCGGCAAAGCGCGGCTGGTGTAACGGAGCCGTTTAACGGCGAACGACATTATCAGCAGCAGCCACACGCCGGCGGCTACCAACGATCCGTTGTAATGCCCTGCCAGCCACAATCCTATTGTTAACACCAGCGCAACGACGGCGGCATAAAAATACCAGGGCGGCGACTGATGGATGTATTTCCTGTAATAACCAGGAAACTTGCGCATCAGCAACGCGTTGAACATCGTTTTTTTCTGCTCTTTCATGCTTACGCCCCAGCCCGCTTTCCGGACGGGATGCACTACCCTGGCGTACGGCAAGGCAACAACCGTTACATGATGCTGTATGAGCGAGAAGGCCAGGTCGCTGTCTTCTCTCCAGGCCATGCTGAACCTTTCATCGAAGCCGCCTACTTTTTCCAGCAGCTGCCGCGGGACGGCGCAGTTGGCCGTTACAAAATCCGCTTTTTCAAGCTGGGCGGTATTCCATTCGTAATCCACGGGATGGTCGGACACGGGCACGATGAGCTTGCCTGCAAACGCCGCCTGCGGGTACAGTTCATGCGCCGCCCAAAGACTTTCCAGCCAGAATTCATCCGGCACGCAATCGTCGTCCGTAAACGCCACCAGTTCCCCGGAAGCTATTTTCCATCCGGCGTTGCGGGCCGCGGCAGGACCTTTGTGATGATCCAGCGGGAAATAGGTCACATCCAGCAGGCCGGTATGCTCCCAGGAAGCGACTACGTTCTGCGTGAGCTTGTCCGGCCCGTCGCTGATCACCAGCACCTCGAACGACGAGCGGTCGAAACGCTGCCGGGCCAGGGCTTTCAGGCACTCCATCAAAAGCAGCGGGCGCCGGTAGGTTGGAATTACAACTGATATTTCCATCTTATTTTTCAATTAAATAACTGCCAATCACCAATGCATCGAAGGGCGAACTCCAGAAACATTCCACCGCGTCGCGCGGCGTGCAGACGATCGGTTTGCCCAGCGTGTTGAAAGAAGTATTGATCAGCACGGGCACGCCTGTACGTTCTTTGAACGCTTTCAGCAGGTCGTAATACCGCTGGTGCTGCCGGCTGTTCACCGTTTGTATGCGCGCGGTGCCGTCCACATGCGTAACGGCTGGAATGAGGTCTTGCCGGCCCTCTTTCACTTTGTATACAAACAACATAAAAGGCGAGCTGGCAGCCTGTTCGAACCATTCTCCGGCATCTTCTTCCAGCACGGCGGGCGCCACGGGCCTGAAGTCTTCCCTGTCTTTCACCATATTCAGCCTGGCCTGCATTTCCGCCTGCAGCGGCGAAGCCAGTATGGAGCGGCTGCCTAGCGCGCGCGGACCGAATTCCATGCGCCCCTGGAACCAGCCGATGATCTTTTGCTGCGCGAGCAATTCAGCTGTTTCCCCCGCCACATCTTCCATTTTGCGATGCGGTACTTTGGCCCATTTCAGGAAAGCGCGGATCTCTTCATCGTCGTAAGACGGCCCCCAGTAAGCATGTTCCATAAGGAAGCTGCGCCCGCTGTTTTCCCGGAGCCTGGCATCGGTCCACATGGCGGCGCCCAGCGCCGTGCCTGCGTCTCCCGCGGCGGGCTGCACCCAGATGTCCTTAAAAATACCGGCATCGCGGATGGATGCGTTCAATACGCAGTTGAGCGCCACGCCGCCGGCAAAACAAAGTTTGTCTGCCCCTGTTTCCTGTTGCAGCCAGCGGCTCAGTTCCAGCACGGTTTCCTGCAATACCACCTGCAGGGAATGCGCTATGTTGAAATGCTGCATGGTAAACGCTTCACCTTTCTGCCTCGGCGGACCGAACAGTTCAGTAAAATGTTCTTCATCTATTTCATAACCGCCATTGCCGGTGAGATGGATCATATCCCGGAATGGCTGTACGTACACGGGTTTGCCATAAGATGCCAATGCCATCACCCGGTACTCGTCAGATGAATGCAGGAAGCCGAGATAGCTGGTCACCTGCTCGTACAGCAAGCCCAGCGAATGCGGCATGTTTACCTGCCGGATCCGCTGCATGTCGTTGCCGCGGCCGATGCTGAAGGTGGACGTGGCTGTTTCTCCCCTGCCGTCCAGCGTCATCACGGCTGCTTCAGGGAACGGGGAAGGCAGGAAGGCGCTGGCGGCATGGCTGAGGTGATGGTCCACGAAATGCCACTGGTCTTCCGACAATTGCGCGCCTGCAAAACGCTGGCGGAGGTGATGAGGATAACCATCTACCAACTGTCCCGGCGCGTTAACGATCGACGT
Source organism: Chitinophaga sp. YIM B06452 (assembly GCF_039655965.1). Lineage (NCBI taxonomy): Bacteria > Pseudomonadati > Bacteroidota > Chitinophagia > Chitinophagales > Chitinophagaceae > Chitinophaga > Chitinophaga sp. YIM B06452. Next base: position 37,000 of record NZ_JAWLKY010000005.1, read on the forward strand.
GATGAAAAGCGGGTCCCAGGGCGATTTCCATTTTTCCGCGAGGGGAATGCGTTTGTCTTTCAATGGCACCGCTATCTGCTCCGCTTCCGGCGTATCCAGCAACTGGTAAGGATCGAACGAATAAGCGACATGATCCACTTCGCGAAGATGGATGCCGCCTGCTTCCAGGCAATAGCTGATGGCATGGAAAGGCAGCTCGTATGCTGAAAAAGGAATCGGCCGTTTACCGTGTTTGATGTGCGTAAACCGTTCGTCTTCCGCCGCGGCCAGCAGTTGCCCGTCTTTCAGCAGGCAGGCGGCCGAATCGTGAAAGGCGGCGTTAATACCAAGGGTGTACATAAGCGGTGATTTTGAATACAGTTACAGGTAATACCTGTAATGACTGCAACGTTCAAAATCATGCCAGCCGCTGGTATGGTTGACAGCCATGACGATTGGGGCGCCTGCGCTACACTGCCGCCCAGTTACACCACAAGCTGTTTATAATGAGGTTTGTAAAGAGGAGAGTGAATTATCAGGCAGATCAGTTCCGCTGAGCCTGCTGCATTTTTTCGGTGGCGATCACGATGCGCATCATCCTGTATTCCGGTACTCCCAGCATTTCCGCCAGTTGTTTTACTTCCTGCAGGGTGATGTTGCTGATGTTGTGCAGCCATTCCCTTACCTGGGAAGGTGCTATGGAGGCGTCTTTGCACAGCTGGTCCAGTGATATCCTGAGAATGATTTCCGGGAAGGTGGTGATGCTGTTGTTCCAGATAAGTGTCCTGATGGTGGTATACGGCTGGTGTATCATACGGTCTTTTTGGGTTCGGCTAATAATTAACAAATTTGAGGCCTTAAAATTCTGTCAGGCTGTTATTCACTGAAAATTAAAGGTTAACGGCCGGATGGTGGTTGTACTGTCCCTGTTTTTTGTTGTAGGTTAAATTCCACATTCCGGCATAGGACTAAAATAGAAATTATTTTTAATTGCGGAAGTTAATTTTTCTCCCGGCATTTATCCCCCTCCCTTTTCGTGTTATAGCCCCGGATATCCGTATCTTTAAGAAGGATTTTATTTGATTCAGCCATGGACGCGGACATCCATCATCTATACAGCTCAGGCTTCTACCAGGTGCTCGATTTCAAATGCCGCTGCACCGCCTGCACCACTTCCAAACCGGAGTACAATACGGCATTCTGCATCAGCTTCGTGCGGAAAGGCAATTTCCTGTTCAATGTCTTCCGCCGTTCGCTGGACTCCTACACCGGCTGCGTCCTCATTACCAAACCCGGCTTCGAAAGAACCGTCACACATGCGCATGCTGTGCCCGATGAATGCACTATCTTCGAAATGAAACCGGCCTTTTACCAGGAACTGCTGGAAACGTACGGCAAAACCGCCTTCTTTTCCAGCCAGGACCTTCATTCCACCCTGCTCTTCGCCCCTCCCGCCCTCGAATACCTGCACCTGCTCGTTATGCAGAACATCCTCAGCAAAAGCCTGCACCGCCTGCAAACGGACATGCTCGTTACCGAGATCATCCACAAAGTGCTGGGCGGCATCACCGATTACAACCCCGACGAAAAGATCAGTCCCCGGTTCAAGAAAAACCACCTCGGCACGATAGAGAACGCAAAGGCTTACCTGATGGAGCATTTCAACGACGACGTTTCCCTGCAGGAGCTGGCGGACCATTGCCATGTAAGCCCTTTCCACTTCAGCCGCATCTTCCGCACCTTTACCGGCCATTCGCCGCACCAGTTCCTGCTGCATGTGCGGCTGAAGAATGCGGCCGTGTATCTCCGGAACACAGACCTCCCTGTGTCCGACATTGCGTTTACCTCCGGCTTCAACAGCATCGAACATTTCACGGCGGCTTTCAGGCAGCGGTATCATTGTCCGCCCACCGCCTACAGGACCTCCCCGCAAAAGAGCAGGATTCCTTAAGTGCTTGCCCCCGCGCGGGAATACCTTCGTGTTGTAATAAAAACACACATTTTATGAAAGCACAATTCCTGGAACATCTTGCCATTTCCCGCGATTATACGCTGAATGTTGCCAGCCTGATGCCCGAAGAAGCATACGGATTTTCTCCTGCTCCCGGCGTGTGGAGCTTCCGTGAGCTGATGCACCATATTGCCTACGGCATTCACTGGTGGAAAGACAATTACATCCTGCAGCAGGAAACACCCTGGGCCCCTCCTTCCGCCGAAGGCAACAAAGCGAAGATCCGCAAGGAACTTGAAAAGGCATATGCTACGCTGGAAAAAACAGTGGGCGAAAGCGGCAACATCCACAACGGTTTTCACGCCACACTGGATCATATCAGCCACCACCGCGGCCAGGCGACTATCTTCCTGCGCATGCAGGGCATCGAACCGCCAGCCTATAATTTCTGATTGACTTGCAACCGGGAGCCTGCGCTCCCGGTTTTTTCAACTGTATTTCGTGACTGCGCGGCCCGCCGCAACGGCCCGCCGTGTTTCCTTTATCGTGGAAGATGATATACGATTGATTGTCAGCCGCTAACAATCCTGGCATTTTGTTCGTTATCCAATGGCAAACATTTCAACCCAAAAAAAAATTTGTTCTGCCATGAGTAAAAATCACACCCCGGTGGATTATGCGACCGATCCACATCTTACGCCACAGGTCAAAGCTTTTTTAGATGTGCTGAACGCGTCTGACACGCCGGTAGAAAGTCTTTCCACTGAAGATGCGCGCAACGTGCTGGTGAACGCACAGCAATCAGTGAAGGTGGACGTTTCCGGCGTTACCGTTACGGAAAAGACCATCACCCCCGATGGTTACAACATCAAGCTGCATATCATGAAGCCGGAAGGCGCAACAGGCACGCTGCCTGTGTTCATGTTCATCCACGGCGGCGGCTGGATACTGGGCGATTTCCCCACGCACCAGCGGCTGATGCGCGACCTGGTGGTGCTGTCCGGCTATGCGTCTGTATTCGTGAACTACACCCGCACGCCGGATGCGCCTTACCCGCTGGCTATCCATGAAATTTACGCGGCTACCAAATGGGTGGCTGAAAATGGCCAGGAGATCGGCGTAGACGGGAAGAACTTGGCAATAGCCGGCAACAGCGTAGGCGGCAATATGTCTGCCGTTACCACCCTCCTCGCCAAAGAACGCGGCGGCCCGGAGATCAAGTTCCAGCTGCTGATGTGGCCCATCGTGGATGCGGACTTTGATAATAAAAGTTACCGCAAATTCGGCACGCAGCGCTTCCTTACCAGGTCGCTCATGAGCTGGATGTATGACATGTATATCCCTGATCCCGAAAAACGGAAAGACATTCACGCCTCTCCCCTGCAAGCCACGGTGGAACAGCTGAAAGGCCTGCCCCCGGCCCTGATCCAGGTAGCGGAAAACGACATCCTCCGCGATGAAGGCGAGGCCTATGGCCGCAAACTGGCTGAAGCCGGCGTGCCGGTGACCACCATCCGTTATATCGGCGTCATCCACGATTGGGGCATGCTGAACGGGCTGGCGCACATCCCTGAAACGCGTTCGCTGGTGGAACATGGGGCGGCAGAGTTGAAGAAATATCTTGGATAGATGCGAATATAGTATTACTACCAGCCCGGTCACCTGCCGGCATCCTCCTATCATCCTCCTACCATCCTCCTACCATCCTCCTATGGTGTTCAATGCTCACAAGGGTTTGAAGGTGTTTGGCAGGAGGATGATAGGAGGATGGTAGACGCTAAATAAAAGAGATCAACCTGTCATTGCGTTAACTGATAATTTTTTCTCACAAACGAAGGCCGTCTTCTCCCGGTCTATTTTTACAAGGAAAGGATGTACTTCATAATCTTTTGGGCATCTGAAACAGGCATATTGCTGTGCGGCAACATCTGCACCGGCCCCCAAACCCCGCTGCCACCTTTGATGATCTTTTCTGCAAGGCGTTTTACGTTTGCTTCGTTAGCCGCATATTTGGCTGATATATCGGCATAAGAAGGCCCTACCAGCTTAACATCCGGCCGGTGGCAGGCTGCGCAATCCGATGCGGCAACGAACCTTTTACCCGCTGCAATATCCGCGGCTGCAAACACGGCGGGCTTTACCACGGGCGCAGTGAGCAACTTGTTGAGGGTATAGCAGATGAGTTTATTCACCAAAGGCAGGCCCTGCCTTGATGTGATGCTGTCCAGCTTTATTTCGTACACAAAGCCGGGTGCGAGACCGTCCAGCGCGAGAGACACACGTTTCCCGTCAGGCGTGGCTTTTATCGATTTAATATGGATGGCCTGCACGTCTAATTGCGGGGAGCCGTATTTTTTATGGTAAGCATAACGGTAGCGGCGGATGTGATAATTGCCGGGTTTCAGCGCTGCGGCAGTCACGGGCTGGGTGAACACCAGGTCGAAGCCTTTCGCCGTTAAGCTCATCCGGAGAATATCCAGCTGCAGCTTACCGGTAAAAACGATGCGTTGTATGCCATCGTCGCCCAGCCAGCCATGCGAGCTTTGGCCGGTATACAAACTGCCATCCGGCCCGAAAACCAGTCGGTTATTGCCTTTGCGCAGGCCTTGTTTGTCCAGGAACGGAATGCAGGCGCCCTGCCACTCGCCTCCTACTTTTTCGAGGATCACCCTTACGATCCTTTCCTGGTTCATTTCACCGATGAGCAGCTGTCCCGCAAAGGGGCCGAATTTTCCTTTTGTATTGTCCACAACGGGCTCTGTGGGTGAATTGGCGATGATACCGTGTGGGAACAATACCACCGGCTTCGTGCGCATGCTGTCCAGCTCGTTAACCGGCAGCGCAAACGGCGAACCCTTCTTCCATCCTTTGGTCCATACGAGGCTGGCGGGATGGCCATAGAAGCGGCCTTTCCGCACATGATACAATGGGCTGGTACCCACCCAATCCCCCTGGTTATCCGTTGTAAAAAGATTCCCCGACAGATCGAAGCCGATGCCGTTGGGCGAGCGGAAGCCTGAAGCCCAGGGCAGCAGCCGGCCCTGCGGCGTGAGCTGCATGATCCAGCCGCGGTAAGGCACGGCGGAAAACATCTGCCTGCGGCCATCCGTGCTATCGCGCCCGTCCGGGTTCACTGTGCCGCGCACTTCCGGTCGCATGCGCCCATTGGGCGAAGAAGCGTTGAGCGCGATGTAGAGGTTGCCGTTCTTATCTTTAACGGGACCGTAATTGAATTCATGATAATTGCCCGTCAGCCCGAAGGCGTCGGTTACGTTTTCGTAGAGGTCCGCGCTGCCGTCGCCGTCTGTATCTTTGATGCGCGTCAGTTCCGGGCGTTGCATCACCAGTATTTCCGAATTGCTGACAACCAGCATGCCCAGCGGATCGTGCAGCCCTTCCGCGAAGAGCTTCCACTGCCGGGTACGCGGGTGCCAGGTCATTATTTCACCACGGGTGAATGCAGCCACCAGCCTGCCGTCCGGGAAAAAAGCCAGGGCGCCGTTCTCCGCTTTCAGGCCTGGCGGCATGGGGATCGTTTCCACTGTATATGATTGCGCGTGCAGGCATATGGCGGAGAAAAGAAAAATGAAGGGAAGGAAATATCTCATGCTAATGCGCTTTAATGGTCATAATGATGCTGAAAGCCCCGGCCTCTGCGGCGCTGAGCTGAAGTGTGCTTCCCATCCATGTTCCGGCTGAGCTTTCCATTTGCATATGTTCATTGTTTTCTCCATGAAAGACCAGCGGCTTCGTATTGCCCGGTATCCTGAAAGAACGGACAATGCCGCTGCCATCTTCCTTCGGTTTGATCATTTCATACACGTGCATTCCGTTTACGGTATAATAGAATTCCGGGAACCGGTTTATAAGGCGGTAACCTTTGTAACGCACTTCCGCGCCCGGCCCGCCCAGCGGGTAACCGGTGGAATCCTGGAAGAACTTTGTGCCAACGACCTTCGCCAACGCATCGCCTTTGCCTTTCCAGAGATCGGAATTGTCCAGGAAACCGCCATGCCAGGCAAAACGCAGCTTGCAGGCCGAAGCATCCCAGCAATAGGCAAGCTGCATGGGCAGGCATACGGCGATCGCGGCAGGGCTTGCTCCTTCAATGAACACGCGGTACAGGTAAGGCGCTTTCGTTTCGTAGGGGTGCAGCGCAGCCATATCATGCCCGTGATGGCCGCTGTGATACACTTCTTTTTCTTCCAGGGAAATATCATCCTGCCGGCGTTGCGGGGGGATGTTCATGTCTGTTGCAAGATACGGAAGCGCGGTATCGGCCGTCACGTACATGGCGCCATACATCACGGTTCCGTGGCCCGGGTACGTACACACAAATGGATAAACATCAGGCGTTTTTGGCGCGGTGAACTCCAAAGTTCTTACCTGCTCCGGCGCTACCACGGGTAATGCCCACAGCACGTTCGGCGATGCGGGAATGTAATCTGCTTCCGGGCCTTTTTCACCCAGCTGCAATGCCTCGTTCACCACCTGTTCCCGCATGCCCGGTTTCACGATCAGCAGGTTGTGGTTCATATCATCGGTATTGGTAAACACGATCTTCACATGCGCGCCGGGCGGCACGCGGAAGCGCACTACGTCGAATTGCAGGCCTGTCATTACGCCCATAGGTATGGTCACGCTCTGCGCCCGCGGCTGTTGCAGCGGCAGCAGGGCCAGCAGCAGGAGCCCTTTCAGGTATCGCATGAATATTGTTTATGATTGTTTAAAAAGTGCTTCATAATGCGGCAACGGCGATAAAATGCCGCCGCTCTGCGCGTAAAAATCAGGCCCCAGGTGAAACACGCCCTGCTCCGCATCCGTCCAGCTGCTGCCGGCGGCGGGATGTTGCTGCTTCATGGCCGCCCAGCGCGTGTAATTCATATCCCCGTTGGTTTCCATCATGCCCATGCCGATGCCGGGGAAAGGGCTGAGCCGCGCGGCCAGGTTCTTGTGCCAGTCTACCAGCACCGGGTTCACCGTCAGGTCGGAGCACATGCAGGGCACGCCGCGTTCCGCGGCCAGCTTCGCAATGCGCATGGACAGGCTCAGCGTTTTGGCAATACCCTTCAGCACCAGCGCGGTGTAGCCCTGGTCCAGCCGCTGCAGGGCATCTGCTTCTGAATGCACGCTTTCATCCACCGCCAGCCGCAGGCCGATATCGTGCACGGGGGCTGTGAATTCCTCGCGGAAAGGTTCCTCGTAGAGCAATATCCTGTCGAACGCGCCGATAGCCAGCGCATGGTCCAGGTAGCGGAGCAGCGTGTCTTTCGCTTCATAACGGCCGTTCGCGTCCATGGTGTAGCGCACGGGGCCGTGCGGCGTGTGCAGGTCTTTCACTGCTTCGTGTATTTCGGTAAGCCGCGCGCTGTCGAAGGCCAGCATTTCTTCCTGCGTGCCCGGGTATCCTGTTTTGATCTTGATCACGAAATAACCCGCCTTCACTGCGTTCACCACATCTTCCACGGGCATGTTGTACGACACCTGGAACATGACGGCAATGCGGTCATTCCGGTGCCGCAGCGCCTCGCGGTATGGCGCGGGGATCATCTCATCAAAGTTTTGCAGGCTGTTTTCCCGCGCGTAGAGCAGCCATGCGGCATTGTCCGCGCTTACCAGCGAATTCAGGATGAAATTGATGTGAATATCCGGTTTTCCGGTTACGTACCCGGAATTGGCCATTACAAAAGGTAGCAGTTCCTCCAACAAACTGATAGGCGTGGTGAAAGGCATCTGTTTCATCATCAGCAGCGCTTCCTTCGTAAGCGAGAACATCTTTTCATTCCCGGCCTGTTCGGAATGCGCGGCGAAGAAGTCCGCATCGCCGTACAGCACGCTTTGCGTGGCCAGGCCTATGGCGGAATGGCCGTTGGAAGAAGTAATGCGGCTTACGGCCTGCCATAATTCCGTAAGGTAATTGCCTTTGAAGCCAAAGGGGCGGATGAGCGGTTCCCGTTCCGCCACCGCAGCAGTATGTTGAACTTGAATAACAGGGAGCATGGAATCTTTTTAATTTTTCCCGAAGCCGGGAGGCACAGGCAAACAATATACGGAACCCGGGGCCAATAATACAAGCGAAGCGCTAAAAATCCTGCTTCATCTCAACGCCTGTGGCCTTTTCACCTCCTTATATTGACGTTTCCTCCCCTCCTCCGTATTGCCCTATGGTGTTAGCTTTGCTGTATATCACTGATATTTAAACATACCAGATATGGGAAAACTATCCGTATTCAATTTCCTGACGGTGAACGGCTATTATGAAGGCAAAGAAAAAGGCGACATCAGCTGGCATACGCACCAGCCCGGCGGCGAAGAGGGCCAATATGCCGCGGAAGGCGCAGGCTCCGGCAGCACGCTGGTATTCGGCCGGGTGACCTACGAAATGATGGCCGGCTGGTGGCCCACACCCATGGCCATCGAAACCATGCCGGATGTTGCAAAGGGCATGAATGAATCAGAGAAGATCGTTTTTTCCCGCACACTCAAAAAGGCGGACTGGCAAAATACCAGGATTATCAGTAACAACATCGGCGAAGAGATCAAAAAACTGAAGAAAGACAAAGACCTCACCATCCTGGGCAGCGGCAGCATCGTAACGCAATTGTCGGAACTCGGGCTGATAGACGTATACCAGCTGATGATAGACCCCGTGGCCATCGGCGCTGGCAGCTCCATTTTCAACGGCCTGAAAAAGAAGCTGGACCTGGAACTGGCAGATTCCAGGATCTTCAAAAGCGGGGTGGTGTTGCTTACTTACGTACCGGCCTGACCGGATGCAGATACCTTCCTTCCCACAAAATTTATATTAATTTTGACGGGTAAACCAAATGTGCATACCGTGCTGAAATGGTTCGCCAGGCATCGATCCACTATTTTATATACCGTTCTGCTGGCCATATTGCTGTTCCTCATCCGATGGCTCGAGCTGCGGTTTATCGTGCTTAACTACGCCCTTGAATTTTACATTGGCGGCGTTGCTATTTTGTTTACCGCGCTGGGCATCTGGCTGGCGCTGAAGCTGTCGCGCCCGAAAATAAATACCGTGGTGGTCGAAAAAGAGATCTACCTCCACCGCTCCCCTGAATTCACCATCAACGAAAAAGAACTGGAAAAGACCGGCCTCAGCAGCCGGGAGCTGGAAGTATTGCAGCTGATGGCCGAAGGACTGAGCAACCAGGAGATCGCGGCAAAGTTGTTTGTATCCCTGAGCACTATTAAGACCCATTCTTCCAAAGTGCTCGAAAAAATGGACGTGCGCCGGCGTACACAGGCCATCGATAAAGCTAAAAAGCTGAATATCATACCTTAACGATTTCATACTTTGGTCTGATTTACTCAAAATCAGTCTTTAGTATGAGCGAAAAGTCGTTCCGTTCATCCATTTTTGCAGCATAAAACCTACAATCAATGAAAAAAGTCGTATTCATTTTCGGATTGATCGCCGGGCTGATCGTTACCACGATGATGCTCGGTACCACCATCGCCTGTTACCGCAACCAGGATTTCCAGGGCAATATGGTGCTCGGGTTCATTCTCATGGCCATTGCATTTTCGATGGTGTTCGTGGGGATCAAAAATTACCGGGACAAATACCTTGGCGGCGAGATCAGTTTCCTGAAGGCCCTGAAAGTGGGTTTACTTATCACGCTTGTGGCTTCCAGCATGTACGTGCTGGTTTGGGTAATAGAATATTACGTCTTTATTCCTGACTTCCTGGACAAGTACGAGATCTCCCGGCACAAGATGGCCGGGGCCGAAGGCAGGGCAAAAGTTGAATCGGAAATGGCCATGTACAGGGCATGGTACAAAACACCTTTTGGAGTGATCCTTATTACATATATGGAGATCTTACCCATGGGCATTATTATCACGTTGATCAGCGCTTTGATCCTGAAAAAACGCAGGAAGAATGAAAATACCAGTTACCAGCGCGTCGGCGCCTGACCAGGAAAAGGCAACCTGAAATGATGTAACAGCAACCGGCAAATAGCCTGCATTGGCGCGACGCCAGTGCAGGCTTCACCGTTATTTGGGAAAGGGCTGCCCTGCAACAGGGATATTGCCTATTTTTGCAGTATAAACCCTCCCCCATGAAAGATAATTTTTCCGTCCACGCCGGGAAATACGCAAAATTCCGCCCCCAATACCCGGAAGCGTTATTCGATTATCTCCTGGACCTTGTACCCGAACGGAATGCTGCCTGGGATTGCGGTACAGGGAACGGGCAGGTGGCTTCCAGGCTCGCACAGCACTTCAATAAAGTATATGCCACCGACATCAGCCGCCAGCAAATAGAGCAGGCAAAACCCAACCCGAAGATCGAATATTCCGTTCAGCCAGCGGAAGAAACCAATTTCCCTGATCGCTCCTTCGATATAGTGACCGTTGCGCAGGCCATCCACTGGTTCGACTTCGACGCATTTTACCGGGAAGTGAACCGCACGCTGAAAAAAGGCGGCATCCTTGCGGTGACCGGTTACGGGCTGCTGCACGTCACGCCCGCGGTAGACACGGTGATCAGGAGGCTCTACGTACAGATCGTAGGCCAGTACTGGGACCGCGAAAGGAAATACATAGACGAGAATTATATGACCATCCCCTTCCCGTATACCGCTCTTCCCTCCCCTTACTTTGAGCATACCGAAGAATGGTCGCTGGAGCACCTGAAAGGATACCTCTCCACCTGGAGCGCGGTGGATCATTACATGCAAGACCGCCGCACCGACCCCGTAGAGCTTATTTCAGACGACCTGAAAGCCGCATGGGGAAAGGAATCGCTGCTTACCGTACGGTTTCCCATCCTGCTGAGAACAGCCAGGGTGTAAAATAACTGAAGCCCCTGCGGTGCATTGCCACAGGGGCTTTTTCATGCCTTAATACACAATGAATTCAGGCGTAACGCTTTCCACGCTCCACCAGCTGTTTACAACTCCATGGATCATGGCGTCCACGATGTAATCGCCATCCGGCCCGGGAATGGAAACATGAAAGCCGTCCACATTCGGGATAGGCCCTGACCCGGGCGAATGTGAAGTGTTCGTCATCGGGAACGAACCGAGGCCGGCGATGGTCGCAACCGGCGTGGAATAAATGCCGCCGGAAACGAAATACGTGATCGTAACGTCTGCGCTGCGCCCGTTGATGGTGAAATAATACGTGTCTGTCGTGGTCACTGAAGCCACTGCTTCTGTTGCCGTGGTAGCGGCGGGGTTCTTAAAGCTGCTTGCGAAAAACAGGGCTCCGGCCAGCAGGCCAAAGCACAGGATGTTCTTTCTTGCCATTGGGTTTTGGTTTGTATTGAAGAAATCGGGTGAAACGCTAACAATAAAGAGTACTGCACAATAAAGAGTACTCAAATATGCATGTTTATTCCCATATTTCATAACCCCATGACAGGAATTTTATTTCGAAGCAGGCCATTCCGCCAATGCCTTTACTGCAGCGGGTTGTATGTCTTTCCGCGGCAGCAGGAACACGTTGATGGCGCCTTTGAAACCCGCGGGCACTTTCATTTCGAAGCCGGTGAGGATAGTGCCTTTATTCGGCGCGTCGTAATCTTTGTCTGACTGTGTGCTCCAGGTCTTCATCTCCACCGGCAGGGGCGCATCCACTTTCAGCGTAAGCGATTTGCCGTTCTTCGTAAGCTCCGCGGTATTATTGCCGGTGATCTTCACGTCTGCAGGCGTCAGCAGCGTCCAGCGGATGAGGGTTTCTTTTCCCGGCGCCGCCACTTCATCGCGCACCAGCACATATTGTTTGTTCACGACCGCGATGCCGCGGATGGCTTTTTCGAGATCGCCTTTGTACAGCGAGGTAATATCTGTAGTGGCCTGCATGAAATTTTCCGCGCGGCTGAACGCGGTGATGGGTGCATTGCCTTCCACCGACTGCAAATGCCCGTTGACAGTAAGCGTATTATGAACGAAGTTGTTGTAGCGGAATACTTCCCAGCGCTGCGAATTCTGGGCGCTGCCCCAGATCTTCACACCTTTTGATTCCAGGGAGTTATAGTCCTGCATGCCGAAGTCCATCGCCCAGCGCACGCCGTCGCTTTCCATCACGAAAGAGCCTGCGTCCATGTGCGCGTGGTTCACGGAAGGCGAGCCGCCTTTCATGCCAACGAATATGGCATTCTTATCCGTCCAGGAAGTGCGCATCATCGCCACGGGATTTTTCCCCGCGCCGGTCCACATCAGTGCGGAAGGCGGTTTGATGGAAGACAGGCGGATGTTATTGTTCCAGAGCATGATGGCGGGCAGCAGGCGGTCGCGGGTATGGTTCTTCCCGCTTTCCATCCAGCTTTTTTCCACCCAAAGCAATGAAGGGTCTTTTGTTTTGCCGGCAAACCAGAACATGGCGGCATTCAATCCGCCGCCATTACCCGCGTCGGAGTAATTGAAAGGCAGGCCGGTAGGACCTGTCATATTTTCAAGGTAGGCAGCGGTTTGCAGGAAGCCGGGTTTGGCCGTGAGCCCAAAGTCTTTCCCGAAAAGCTTTTCCAGCGCGCTGATGAAGAGCACATTGAAGCTGGTGCCGTAGCCCCAGTATCCGTATCCTTCAGGATAAGCGCCATCCGGCAGGTAATCCTTCATAGGCAGCTGGATGGAGGCGATGCCGCGGTTGATGATCTGCAGTGCAAGCTCAGGCTGCTGTTCGTAGATCGCCAGCGCGCCGTACATCATGCCGGCGTTGCACACCTGGTTCCAGTTGTGCGAAGCGCGCAGCCATCCGTTATTTTTCGTTTCCAGCGAAGTTTTCACGCCTTTTTCGAGAATGGCGTCGGAGATCGTTTTGCGGGAAGCGGCTGAAAGCCTGCCGTAGAGCCAGTCGTAGCCAATGGCCATGCCCAGCGTCATTTCAGCGACGTCCAGGAAATGCGATGGATTCCAGTCTGCAAAAGCGGCAACGCCCAGCATTTCAGCTTCGGCGCGGGCAAAATATTTTTGCTCGCCGGTGGTGCGCCAGGCATAGGAAAGATAAAATACGCGGCGGATACATTCCCGGGAAACGCCCAGCAGGCGGCGGCCTTCCACTTTACGTTCGAGGTTAGGCAGACTTAGCATGGCATCGCTTTCGGCGAGGATGGCCTTGTGCATCTTCTGCCAGGCGGGATCTGCGGCAGTGGCTTCCCGGAGCTGCGTTTCCTCTCCTTTCAATAATAAGATACGCGGATGTTCCGGCACGGTAGTGCCTTTAGGCAGGGTATCCTGCCGGGCAAAGGCAGGCAGGCTCAATATGAGCAGCAGGGTGGCAAGTTTCATAACTGGAATTTTATTTTAATGCGTATCAAAATACAAATATTTCGATATTTCTCCTCTCCGCTCATCCCCAATTTGCCGTGGGAATTCCACAAACGGCCGGCCACAGCCGTTGCGGGAAGCAGGCGCCCGCCGGATTTCCGGGTTCTGGCACAAAATTGCGGATATAAGGGTAAATGAAACGTGCGCTATGGAAAATACCAGGAAAATCAAACACAGCGTTCCCATGCAGGAACTGATGCGCCTGGCCGTAAAGTTTAATGTATCCCTGCAAAAAGTGAAAGCGGCCATGTATACGCTCGGGCACGACCTGAAAGATATCGAGGCATGGTTCCTCGCCCGCAAACAGAAACAGGAAGTGGATTACTCCTGGAATGACCCGTCGAATATCTCCTGCGGATAAGTTGAATTCGCCTACCGTTCACCCGGCGCTTCGCGCAGGCGTTCATCCGTATACGTTATTTCCGTTTTGCCGTGCGGCTTGGGAATGCCTTTGTCGTCTACGCTTACAAAAACGATCTTGTCGATCGTGAGGATGGATTTCTGCGTGATCTTGTTGCGTACTTCGCAGGTAAGCGTGATAGACGTACGCCCGAAGTGCGTGGCTTTGATGCCCAGCTCCACGATGTCGCCCTGGCGGGCTGAATTGATAAAATTGATCTCGGACATAAACTTCGTCACACACCCGTTTGTTCCCAGCTGTATAATGGCATAGATCGCCGCTTCTTCATCGATCCAGCGCAGCAGGCTGCCGCCGAATAAAGTGCCGTGCGCATTCAGGTCTTCGGGCTTTACCCACTTCCTTGTATAAAAATTCATCGTCCGGAAATTTGGGGCGAAATTAAGGAAATCCGCCCTATTAATCCGCAAGATACGGGTGGCGCATTTCCGCATGCCGCCTGTATCTTTGTTTTATGAACAACCTGTTGCCCGTGGACGGTGAAGCGGTTTTATACCCCGCGCTGTTCACCCGGGAAGAAAGCGGCCGTTATTTACAATTATTGCAGGAAACCATCAGCTGGAAACAGGAGCCTGTGATCCTGTTCGGGAAAACGATCATGCAACCGCGGCTGACGGCCTGGTATGGAGACGAAGGTAAAGCTTACAGCTATTCCGGCATCACTATGCAGCCGCAACCCTGGACAGATGCGTTACTGGCCATCAAAACAAGAGTGGAGGCAGTAGCCGGGCATTATTTCTACAGCGCGTTAATGAATTTCTACCGCGATGGCCGGGACAGCATGGGCTGGCACCGCGACAATGAAAGTTCTCTCGGCCTGAACCCCGTGATCGGTTCAGTGAGTTTCGGTGCGGAACGGGAATTCCAGTTCCGGCATTATATGAACCGTTCGCTGAAACGCTCTGTGCTGCTCACACACGGCAGCGTGTTGATCATGGCGGGCGCCACGCAACACTTCTGGCAGCACGCTGTTCCGAAAACGGCAAAGCCGCTCGGTGCGCGCATCAATATCACTTTCAGGAAAATTTGTTAGATCCCACCCTCTTCCCGGTTTCCATGGAACGGTAAATGGCCTGCAATATCTTCACGTCCTGCCGGCCCATTTCACCGGGTACGGGCGTAGGCCTTCCTTCCATGATGGCTTTGGCAAAATCGTCCATCTGGAGGGCCTGCTGGTTCACCTGCGGGAATATGAACTGTATTGCATAAGCCTTATTTAATCATGCCCCAGCTGTTTTACCAGCTTGTTGTAGATCCCGAAAAGCAGGAAAGGCGCCGCCCATTGCCCCACAAAGAGGCTCGCATGTTTGCGGCCGAGGCATTGCAATGCCAGCGCCACGCTCATGGCACCAATAGAAGCCCAGAGAAAAGCGTCGGAAGGCAGTTTCGCGGTCTGTTCTTCAATAGCTTCCGCTACGGGGCCTTCTCCATGTTCTTCAAGAATGTTGTTCTTCTTTGCCATAAAAAAATTTTAATCGTTCTTATCAATACTGTACTCGTTGTTCTCTTCGTCCTCCGCGCCTGTGTCTTCCCGCTGATCGTCGTCTTCACTGCCGGGCACATCCAGCTCTTCGCCTTCATTCAGCGGGTCGCCGTCCGTATCGGTCATGTCCACTTCCGCGCCGTGCATGCGTGTTTCTTCTTCGTAAGACGGGTCGCGGCTGGCGGCGTCTTCCAGTGCGCGGCGCTCTTCTTCCGTTACATTGCTTTCCCCTTCCGTGAGTGGTTCATTGTTGTTGTCCGCATCGGTTTCATTGAGATCGTCCAGCAGGCCGGCGCCTTCTTCATCTGCGGAGGAAGCGGTGGTATCGGCCAGTTCGCCCATCGGTGCGGGTTTGATGTTTTCCTGGCCGGGTATGTCGTGCATCTGCGGCAGGTCCATCTTTGCGGTGTTGCCTTTCATGCGGTCCTCATCGCGTTTATTGTCGGTAAGATCGTTTCCCTTTGCCATGGTATGATGTTTACTGAAAACGGGAAAGAACCATGCCACCCGGAACAGCAGCAGAAAGCAGGGCATCCGCGGCCGATAATTGTAGAGATAATTACGCACCGCAACCGGGTGGTGTGGAACGTTGACCAGCAAAGCCGTCATTGCGAGGAGCAATGGGAAGTTCCGGGCGGCAGAAAGCGCGACGAAGCAATCTCCAAATATTGGGTATATCAATTCAATGCAGGAGATTGCTTCGTCGCCCTCCCGCTTTGGCTCGGCAACTCCTCGCAATGACGCGCTTTTTCCCGATATTTGAAGGGCGAATCAAAACAACCGTCCATGAAAAACTTACTGCTGGCAACCATGCTTTTACTGATGATCCCGGTGTATACCAAAGCCCAGAATGCGGATGCTATTGTTGGCTTCTGGCTGAACGAGGAAAAAGACGCAAAGATCCAGATCTACCGCAGCGGCGATGAATTTTCCGGGAAGATCGTATGGATCGCCAACCAATTTGAAGCAGACGGGAAAACACCCCGGAAAGACACCAGGAACACCGACCCGGCCCTGCGCAACCGCAGCATCCTGAACATGGTCATACTGACCGGTTTTGAATACGACGACGGGGAATGGGAAGACGGCAAGATCTACGACCCAAAAAGCGGCAAAACCTATAGCAGTAAAATGAAATTAAAGGGCAATACGCTGGACATCCGAGGGTACGTGGGCGTTTCCATGTTCGGGCGCACCACCACCTGGACCAGGGCGCAATAAGGCCCTTTCAACAACTCAACCCCTCAACTCTACAATTCGGCGGAAAATCTATGGCGGCGCGCATGCTTCGGCTCAAATTTGCCTTTAAATGCCAAAGCATGAAACGTATCATAACCATATTAATCATGAGTGCGGTCTTTATCCAGCCACTGCTTGCCAGCGCGCCTGCGGAAGAGTTCAGGCTGGTGAAACAATCAGGGAACATATTCCTCTACGAACGCTGGATCGCCGCCGGCAACGATGAAAAGGTCAGGGAGATCAAAGCCGTATTCCTCGTAAGGGCCAGCAGGACCAGTCTTATCAGCCTGCTGAAAGACCCCGCCAAAGGCCGCGAATGGAACGTGAACGCCAAAGAATACCGCGTGCTGCCGCTTCCTGAGGCCAACTGCTGGATCAGCTACATACAGTACGACATTCCCTGGCCTTTCGACAACCAGGACTGCTGCCTTGCATTCCAGTGCACAGACAGCGAGGTGAGCTTTCAAAGCGCGCAGCACAGCGCCTTCCCCGAAAAGTCAGGTATTATGCGCCTTTCCGGCACCCGGGGAAAATGGTTGCTGGAAAACATGCATTCAGGGAATGTGAAGGTCACCTATCTCATTACGACAGACCGGAGCCGGAAGATCCCCCGCTGGGTTTCTGACCCGATCGTGCACAACAATCTCATCAAAACCATGTCCAAGTTCAAAACATTAGCCGAACAATGAAATACACGCTCATTACCGGCGCCAGTTCAGGATTGGGCCGGGAGTTCGCCATACAATGCGCCCGCATGGGCATGCACATCATCCTCATTGCACTGCCCGGCGGCAACACCGCTTCGCTGGCGGAGCAGCTGATGCTCGAATACCGCGTGGACGTGCGCGTCTATGAATTCGACCTCACTGATACGGATGAGCTGCGATCGAACATGGATGATATTATTGCAAACTATCCCGTCAATTTCCTGATCAACAATGCGGGGATTGGTGGAACAGCGGCCATTACAGACGCTTCGCTCGAAAAGATAGACCAGATCATCCTGCTGAACGTGCGCAGCACCGCGCTCATTACCCGGCTGCTGATACCGCATATGCTGCAGCATGAAAAGAGCTTTATCATGAACATCTCCAGCATGGCGGCTTTCACGCCGATCGCGTACAAAACCGTGTACCCGGCTTCCAAGGCTTTTATTTCCGTATTTTCACTGGGGCTGAAAGAAGAGCTGGCCGGCACCAGCCTCTCCGTGAGCGTTGTATATCCCGGCCCGATACTCACCAATTCCGGCACTTCGCGCAGGATCATCAGCCAGGGCCTGAAAGGCAAGATGGGCCTGATCCCCACACATGAAATAGCACGGAAGGCCATCAGGATGACGCTGGCGGGATACCCTGTCATCATTCCCGGCGCTATGAACAGGATCAGCCATTTCCTGATGCAGTTGCTCCCGACAGGGGTCAAGCTGCGCCTGGTGTCCAGGGAAGTAAAAAAAGAAATCAGTTATTCGATATGACCAAAGTGCTGATCACAGGGGCCAACGGCTTCCTCGGCTCCAACCTTACCCGGGAAATGTACCGCCTGGGTTATGAAGTAAAAATACTGGTGCGGCCCACCGCCGGCCTCAAAGCGATCGCAGACATTCCCTGCGAGATATTCTTTGGCCGGCTGGACGATGCAGAGCAGGTCATGCAGGCCGTGGAAGGCTGCGACGTTGTAGTACATGCGGCCTGCATCACAGACCAGTGGGGCGTTTCCTTCGAAGAATATGAAAAGATCAATTTCACCGGCACGCGGCATATTGTACAGGCGTGCCTGCATCATAAAGTGAAAAAGCTGGTGTACGTCAGCACCGCGAACACCATCGGGCCGGGCAGTCTTGCCAATCCCGGAAGCGAACTGAACGGGTTTTCGCTCTTCAATGCCAATTCAGGTTACATCAACAGCAAATACCTCGCGCAGCAATACGTGCTGGAACAGGTGGAACATGCCGGGCTGCCTGCCGTGGTCGTGAATCCCACTTTCATGATCGGGCCGAATGACGTGAAACCCAGTTCCGGCAAGCTATTGCTCTACGGCGTCGGCAAAAGCGTTGTGTTCTACCCGCCCGGCGGGAAAAATTTCGTGCATATCCACGACGTGTGCCTTGGCATCACCAGGGCGATAGACAAAGGGAAGACCGGCGATTGTTACCTGCTGGCAGGCGAGAACCTCAGCTACCGGGAGTTTTTCCGGCTGGTAGACCAGGCGCAGCGCCGGAAAACAATATTGATAAGGATTCCTTCCTTTATACTCAAAACAGCCGGGATGGCCGGTTCTGCGCTTGCCCGGCTCACCGGCCGCTCTCCCCGGCTCAATTATACTTCGGCCTATCTTTTATGCCTGCAAAACTATTATTCAGGCCGTAAATCTGAACGGGAGCTGCAATTGCAGTACACGCCCGTGGAAACCGCGGTGAAGGATGCATTCTGCTGGTTTAGGGAAAATGCATATTTTTAATGAAGCGAACCAACGATATGGATTTCCAGAAGCACGACAAACTATTTACCAGCAAGCTTTTCCGCTATCTCACCAGGATGCTGATCCTCTTCATCCTCAGCACGATCTTCAAGTCATTCGACCATACTTTTGTTGAAGACATGCACGTGTGGAGCATGCGCGGGCACCTGTTCAGCCTGGTGTACGTCGTGTATGGCCTCGCCGCCTGGGAAGGCGCTATCCGGCTGGGCGCCTGGGTAGAGCAGCACACCGGGCCCAAAAAGATACTGATCCTCGCACTCAGCCTGCTGGCATACGGCATGTTCGTTTCCACCGGGTTCGGTTTCGTCTATTCCGCATTCGACGTGCTTTTATTCAACCGGTACGAAGCCTGGGAAAGTGCCAGCAGCTTCAGTTACGACCTCAATTTCGGGACATTCCTTTTTTACCTGCTCATCCTTACTTTTAACGGCATTATTTATTATTACAAAGGCTGGAAAGAATACCAGCTGCAAACGGAAAGGCTGATGCGGGAGAACATCCAGGCGAAATATGATGCCTTACGCAACCAGATAGACCCGCATTTTTTCTTCAATTCCCTGAGCGTGCTCACCAACCTGGTATACAAAAGCCCGGATGTGGCCGCGGATTACATCACCCAGCTGGCCAAAACCTACCGTTACATCCTGGATAAAAAATTCGAGAACCTGGTTCCCGTGCAAACCGAGCTGGACTTCCTCGATTCCTATTTGTTCCTCATCCGCATCCGCCACCAGAACAGCATCCGCTTTTCCGCGGAAATAGAGGAAAGGATCAGGACGAAAGGCCTGGTGCCGCCCGCCACCTTGCAATTGCTGGTGGAGAATGCCATCAAGCACAATCGTTTTTCTTCCAACGACCCGCTGCTGATCACGATCAAAAGTGAGGGTGACGAGCTGGTGATCACCAATAAAGTGCGGGCCAGGAGCAATCCTGAAACGCCCTCCGGCATTGGGCTGGAGAATATCCATAAAAGATACGAGCTGGCCATTGGCAGGGGCATACAGGTGTTCCCCTCCTATGACCTGTTCATTGTTAAAATACCGGTTATCCTGCAATCATGAAAGTAGTGATATTTGAAGATGAAGTGCATAACGCGGAACGGCTCATCCAGCTGATCCGGCAGTGCAACCCGGCCGTGGAAGTGCTGGCCATCATAGAATCCATTGCGCAGGGCGCAGCCTGGCTGGCGGAAGGGCATCCCGCAGACCTGATGTTTATGGATATCCAGCTGTCTGACGGCAATTGTTTTGAAATGTTCACCCACACCAAAGTGCACACGCCCGTGATATTCACCACGGCGTACGACGGCTTTGCCCTGCAGGCTTTTAAGCTGAACAGCATCGACTACCTCATGAAACCTATTGAGCAGAAAGAACTTTGCAACGCCCTGCAAAAGTTCGAACAGTTCAGGCCCGCGCCCAATTACCAGGTAGACATCACGCGCATTGCCGCGGAGTTCCTGCGCCGCGACCATACCCGTTTTATCGGCCGCATCAACAACCAGCTGATCTATGTAAAAGCGAAAGACATCGCTTACCTGCAATTTTCCAAAGGCGTCACCTGGGCCACCACTTTCAGCCAGCAGCGCATGCCGCTGGATTATTCGCTGGACCAGATCGAGAAGCTGCTGGACAAACATGATTTTTTCCGTATCAACCGCCAGTTCATCATTCACATAGACGCGATCAAAAAGATCATGGCATATTACAACAGCCGCCTCATCCTCCAGCTGGAACCCGCTGCAGGAGAGGATGTGATCATCAGCCGCGAAAGGGTGAACGATTTCAAGAGCTGGCTGGAAGGCGGAAGGGCGTAATATTTATTCCTTTACCCCCAGCGCCCGCATCACCTCCGCCCGGTACTGCCGCCCGATGGGTAGTTCAATATCTCCCACTTCAATGGCTGTGCTATTGAACGACCGGATCTTATCCACCGCGATGATGTAAGAGCGGTGAATGCGCAGGAACCTGCCTTCCGGGAGTTTTTCTTCCAGATAAGTGATGCGCTGGTAGGTGATGATCTCTTTCTCCGTGGTCTTCACTTTCACATAGTCCTTCAGGCTTTCGATGTAGAGGATGTCCTTTTCGAACACCTTCACCATCTTTTTATCGGCTTTCAGGTAAATGAAAGTGTCCGCGGAAGCGCCCGCCGCAGGGGAAATGAGCAGCGAAGGCAGGGCCGGCGCGGTTTCCTGCGCGGCGTGGTATTTATTAATGGCTACCAGGAAACGCTCAAAGGGAACGGGTTTCAGCAGGTAATCCAGCACATTCAGTTCAAAGCCTTCCAGGGCATAGTCGCGGAAAGCGGTAGTGAAGATCACTTTGGGGCGGTGTGGCAGCGTTTTCAGGAAGTCGATGCCGCTGAGCTTCGGCATTTGTATGTCCAGGAAAAGAAGGTCTACCCGGTTCTTTTGCAGGAACTTCAATGCATCTATCGCATTGTGGCAGGCGCCGGCCAGGCTGAGCGTATCCAGCTGGCTGATGTAGTTCACCAGCACTTCCACCGCCAGCGGCTCATCGTCCACTACCAGGCATTTGATCTTGTTCATCCTTCCAGGTTTATTTTAAGGTCTGCGGTATAACGGCCGGGTTCTTTCTTCAGTTCCAGCGTATGTGTGCCGGGGTACAGCAGGTCCAGGCGGCGGATCACGTTCCGCAGGCCGATGCCGTTCCGTTCCGCTTCCCCGGCGGGTTGCAGCAGGCTGTCCGTATGACTGTTCTCCACTTTTACGCTTAATATGCCGTCTTTCACCTTTACATCTATCGTTACCCAAACGGCGTTTGTCTCGTTGCTGACGCCGTGTTTGAAGGCATTCTCCACGAACGGGATGAGCAGCAAGGGCGCAATGCGCCGGCCGTTCACATCGCCGGACACGTTGAAGGAAACCTCCAGCGGCTGGCTGTAACGCAGCTTTTCCAGCTCCACATAATTGCGGATGTGCATGATCTCCTTTTCCAGCAAAATACTGTCTGAGCGGGAATCATAGAGCATATAGCTCATCAGCTCCGACAGTTTCAGCACCACTTTGGGAGCGGCCGGCGAAGATTGTAACGTCAGCGCGTAGAGGTTATTAAGCGTATTAAAAAGAAAATGCGGGTGCACCTGCGCTTTCAGGAAGTTCAGTTCCGCTTCCAGCTTTTCCCTGACGGTTTCCTGGTGGCGCTGTTCCTGCATGAACCACTGGGAGAATATTTTCACGACCAGCGTAAAAAGCAGCACGGGGCTGAGGAACCAGAGCATGCCTTTGAAGATCATGTACCAGACGAACACCTTTTCGCGGTAGGTACTATCCGGGTAAAACACCGGCTCAAACACTTTTTCCGTGACAAAGCGGTTGATCAGCGAGCCTATGAAAAGCAGCAGGACGGCCAGTGCGGAATATGCCAGGTATTTTTTCCGGAGAAAGAACCGGGGGAATAATACGTACATGTTCACATAAGCCACGAGAATAGCCGCGGGCAGCCCGCCCAGCTCTTCCAGGAAATAGAAGAACGTGCCCCGCTCCGAGTCTGCGTGTACGCCCGTGTTCACAAACAGGTAACAGATCCAGAAAAGGATATGTGTGAGCAGGCGGTTATTGGCGATATAATAATGCTTCATCATCCGTTGAATGCCGAAATTAAGGATATTCTCCCATCCCCCGGCGCTATTCGACGAACGGCATATTCCAACCCGTTTTCGGCGCAAAAGCGGCGCAAAACAGCTCCTTTCCGTTTTATGCCATACAAGACCTGCCGCCCGGCGAAAATGCTGCCAGCCGGCCCCGCAATGGCTTTCTTTTGCTGCATAAAACCGTACAACTATGCGCATCGTTTTATGTTTATTGTGCTTATCCCTCGGCGCTCACGCGCAGCAAAAGGATTCCCTGCCGGCCCCGAAAGTGCGGCAGCTGAAGGGCGTCAGCGTAACCAGCCAGAAGCAGGCGGTGGAACGGAAGCCCGGCAAAACCATCGTAAACGTGGACGCGCTGCTTTCCAACGCCGGCAGCAATGCGCTGGAAGTGCTGGAACAATCTCCCGGCGTGAAAGTGGACAATGATCTCATCAGCCTGAAAGGCAAGCAGGATGTAACAGTGTTCATAGACGGCAAACCGTCCTACCTGCAGGGAACGGAATTGGCCAACTACCTGAAATCCCTTCCCGCCGCTATCCTGGACAAGATCGAGATCATGCCCAACCCGCTGGCAGGCTTTGATGCGGCAGGCAATGGCGGCATTATTAATATCATACTGAAGAAAGGGAAGAACAGGGGCTTCAACGGCAATATCAACAGCGACAACACACATGGCCGCTACGGCCGCTACGCGCAAAGCGCCAACCTTAATTACCGCACCAGCCGGCTGAACCTGTATGGCAACCTGTACAATTACAAAGGCGCCGGGTTCTATGATTTCGTCAGTGAAAGATATTATACAGACCGTTCTGTTTCACAAACCAGCTTCAGCAAAACCGCGCACGACCAGGTACTGATCAAGCTCGGCGCTGATTACATACTGACGCCGAAAACCACGGTGGGCGGGGCGGTCACTTACAATTATTTCCACCGTAGTGAAGGCGCGCAGCCGGAAACACGGCAATCGTACAAATCCCTTTTGAACGATACGGTCATTTCAGCGGACAACCGTTCCTCGCGCAATCACCACAATACCTTCGCCAACATTTACCTGAATCACCAGCTGGATAGCGCTGGCCATGAAATATCCGCTGATCTCGATTATATCTCTTTCAACCAGAAGAACAGCTTTCATAATTACAGCATCAGCGAACCGGGCTACTACCCCGAAGAACTGTCGGGCCTGCAGCCTTTCAACATCCACATCTTCACCATCAAAACCGACTACAAGCGCCCGTTCCGCAGCGGCGCAAAGCTGGAGGCCGGCTATAAATCCTCTTTTATGGAAACGTCCAACCGCGCGGTATATGCAGGCAACCTGCCGGAATTCAATCTCGTACAGCCTTTTAATTACCGCGAGCGCATCCATGCAGGGTATGCCAGCTACCAGGGAACCTTCCGCCAAATCACTTACCAGCTGGGCCTGCGATTGGAACACACGGATACCAGGGGAAATCAGCCAGCGTCAAAAGAAGAGCAGGACAGCGTTTTTACCCGCAGCTACACCCAGCTCTTCCCCACCCTGTTCC
Source organism: Chitinophaga sp. YIM B06452 (assembly GCF_039655965.1). Taxonomy (NCBI): domain Bacteria; kingdom Pseudomonadati; phylum Bacteroidota; class Chitinophagia; order Chitinophagales; family Chitinophagaceae; genus Chitinophaga; species Chitinophaga sp. YIM B06452. Next base: position 60,989 of record NZ_JAWLKY010000005.1, read on the forward strand.
TCACCTACAAGCCCGGGAAAACCGGCGACCACCAGCTGACCCTTGCGCTGGGCAGGCGCATTGACCGGCCCGGTTATACAGACCTCACGCCCTATGCCTCCCCCCGCGACCGATTTACCTATGACCAGGGAAATCCCTCACTGCAACCGCAATTCTCCATCAACTCTGAACTCTCCTACACCTACCGCAACACCTACACCGCGTCCATTTTCCACAACCGCCTGCGCAACGGCATAGACGAAACCATCGATGTGCGGGAAAATATTTTCTACCGCCGTCCGCAAAACATCGGCCACAGGACCATCACCGGCTTCTCGCTGGACGTTGCGCTGAAACCTGCGCCCTGGTGGACGCTCAATCCTGCTGTGGTGTACACAAGCGCCACCACCGGCACATCGCTCTACGGCCAGGATATCCGCTTCACGGCGGACAATTGGGAACTGAGCGCCATCCAGCAATTTAATTTCCTGGAGACCTGGAGCGCGGAGATCAACACCGGCTACACATCGCCGCAGGCTTATGCGCAATTCACGCAGGCCGCCACCTGGCATATACACGCGGGCATAGGCAAAAAGATCCTGCGCAACAACGGCACCATCAAGCTGAACATCAGGGATGCGGCATATACGCGGGTGGACAGGCAGGACTACAACCGGCTGAACGGCGTCACCGGCTTCAGTTCCCGCAAATGGGACACACGGAACATCACGCTCTTTTTCAGCTACCGCTTCAGCAAAGGCGATAAAAATACCCGCCCCGCCCGCGATGCAGGTACAGGAGAAGAAAGCCGCCGCCTGCAGCAATCCGAATAAAAAAAGCCGGGCGACACGTCCGCCCGGCCTGTATATTATTGAGAAAGACTCGTCATTGCGAGAAGCCGCGTGGGGCTTTGTGCAGGAGCCGCGACGAAGCACTCTCTCTTCCATAGCTTGGAGTACGCCAGTTCAACGCAGGAGATTGCTTCGTCGCCCTTCGCGCTTTGGCCCCGCTGCTCCTCGCAATGACGGGTTTATTTTTCCACGGGAATGAACAGCACCGCATCTGCCACTATCACACCATCTGCGCCGGTGTTGGAGATCTCCACGTATGCTTTATTGCCTTTTGGTAAAGTATGGCTTCCCAGTTCCACCCATTCGCCGGAAGTCTGGCCCTGCACGCGTACGGACGCTGCAGTATAAGGCACTTTCTTTTCTTTTTTACCGTCGAACACGGTGATCTGCGTGCTGGATGAAAGACCGGGAACCTTGGGCACATAAGTGTACACCTTGTATGTTCCGGCCTTCAGCACATCCGGTGTGAAACGCACGGAGCTTTGCTGGCTGCCTTTTGCAGCCTCGAAGAACGAAGGGCCGTAAGCGCCTTTTTTCTCCTGCTTCCAGTCGCCTTTTTTCTCCACATGTGCCGCATCGTCATTATCCACCAGTATTTCCGCGGTGTGGTTGCTTGCGAGCGGGCGGGCAGCCAGTTCGCGCTGCAATTTTGCAACGTCTATATCCTGCACGGAAGTTTTATTGTCGATCGCTGCAACGGCCGCGGTGGCGGAAGACTGCGCCAGCACCATGAACACCGGTTCCATGCGGATAGATCCGTAAGCGATATGCGTAGCGGAAAGGCAAACCGGCACCAGCAGGTTCTCGCAATCCTCTGCTTTCGGGATAATGGAGCGGTAGCTGATAGGATAAGGCCCGAAGCCGCCGATCTGCACGTCTCCTTCATTTTTCACCATGCCATTTTCCACGATGCGCTGGCAGTTATGGGAATCCATCGTATAGGCCGCCATGCCCACGCCGTCTTTCACCACTTCCTTCCCTTCGCAGTTGGCTTGCGTCATCACGTAAGCACCCACCATGCGGCGCGCTTCACGCACGTACATCTGGGGGCTCCAGTTGCCGAAGTCCTGGTATTCATCTTTCGGGTAACCCCATTTCAGCATCGCTTCGCGGAGGTGCTGCGGCATGCGGGGATCGTGGCCGATGAAGTAAAGCAGGCCTTTATTATACAGCTCGTGTTCTTTCGTGATCTTCTCGCGGGTGGCGTAGTCCGCTTCGGGATAGTTGTAGTTCATGCCGATCATGTCGGTAGAGAACGCGCCGTTGTTGTTGATGTCCGTTTTATGATTGGGCATGAGGTCGAACTTGAGGATACCCCAGAGGTTGCCCGGCTTTGTTTTCTCCACCACGCGCAGCAGCAGCTCGTACCGTGCGGGATCGTACCCTTCCGGCTGCGTGATGGGGATCATATTACCAGGCTCGCTGCTCAGGCATATCCTGAAATTATACGCCTGCACTTTTTTATCGCCCGAACCCTGCTCTGCCATAGGCTCAGCGCTGATGCCCCACAGCAGGCCGCTTTCGGGCTTGCCGGGTACTTTATAAGGATCAACGCCTTCGGGGAACTGGTGCTTGTTGCGCAACTGTACACCGTTGTAGGTTTCGCTGTACTGCGCGTTGGCCTCACGGCCAACCGTATACGAAACGCCGGCTTTGGCCATGAGATCGCCTTCGTAGGTACAGTCGATGAACATTTTCGCGCGGATCACGGCATGTTTGGCCGCGCCGCCGGTGGAAGATTCAAGCTGGATCCCGGTGATCCTGCCGCCGGTTTTCTGCGCGCCGGCCAGGCGGTGCTGGTACAGCACTTCCACACCCGCTTCACGGATATAGCCCTGGAAAGTACGCTCTGCCACACCGGGTTCAAATATCCATTGCTCAAACTTTCCGTAATGTTTGCCGATGCGGCGGTAGAAATCGCGGGAAATACCGGTGATGGCATATTTGTTCCCGATATCGGTATAGCCCAGGCCGCCGGAAGTAAGGCCGCCAAGGCGTTTGCCCGGCTCAATGAGTAAAACGGTCTTGTTCAGTTTCTTCGCGGTGTAGGCTGCAATCACGCCGGCGGAAGAACCGCCGTACACGCAAATGTCCACCTCCCGCACGGATTGCGCGGAAAGCCCCGCGGAAATTCCCGCCAGGCATAGTACTAATAACAATCTAAGTTTCATCATGCTTGTAAATTTTAGTAACCGGGATTCTGGTCTTTTACCGGGTCTATTGCTTTGTTGTAGTTGTATTCGATAGTGGGTATCGGCCACAACAGGTGCTTTTGCTGCACCGTTTTGCCTTTCACCGCCTGTATCACCTGCGCGGCAATGCCGAGGCGCTTCAGGTCGGGCCAGCGTTTGGCTTCGGAACAGTTTTCGTATCCCCTTTCCTTTACAACAAGATCAATGAAAGCCTGCTTGCTGCTGTAATCCGCCAGCTTGAGGTCTACCGTGGCATCAGCTGCCAGCGGGTCTTTGCCGTAAGCCCTGCGGTGCACCATGTTCAGTTTCTCCATAGCATCCGCCGTAGGCGCGCCACCAGCCTGGGCCACGCATTCGGCGTAAAACATCAGCACGTCGGCATAGCGGTACATGGGATAATCGTTGCCGCCACTCGTGGTAGTGGTCTTATCGCTGAACTTCCGGTTGAGGATCGTGGTGGCTCCAAGGCCGAAAGTTTGCGGATACCAGTTAAAAGTATAACGCAAATCGTTTTTATCCCAGTTTTTGATGAAACTATTTTGCTCTGAGTCGCTGTAAAAAGTATAAAAACCGCCGGGGGGATAATATCCCGTGCCGGGATAGTGCGCGTATTGAGGGTAAGCAAACCCTTGCCCGGAGGGCGTCCTGGAATATTTGATGTAAAAGATCTCCTCTGTAGACGACTGTACGTCGGGCCCGAATATTTTATCGAAATCTTCGGGAACGGTCACTCTCACCAGCGAGTATTTTTTGGAGTTGATCACTTCCAGCGCTTTATCCCTGGCGTCGGCGTAGCGGTTCATGTTCATCAGCACATCGGTCAGCACGGTCTTGGCTACCAGCTTGTTGGGTGTGCCGCTCAGGCGCGATGCGTCGGGCAGGTTCGTTTCGGCGTATTGGAGGTCTGCCAGGATAAAGGCATACACTTCTTCCTTCGTGTTCCGCTTCAGGTCAATGGAATCCATATTGAATTCCGTACGGATGGGTACGCCGGCCCAGTTGCGCACAAGATAAAAATACCAGAGCCCGCGCATGAAGCGCGCCTCGGCGATGTAGCGTTGTTTGTCCGCATCAGACAGTTCCTTTCCGCCAGGCGTTTTCTGGATCACGATATTGGCGTTGCGGATGGCCTGGTAAAAGGTAGCCCACATATCGCCCACGCGGGTGATGTTGGTATTATCGAGCCCGGTGTAATCGTTCAGCGGCGCATGGCTGCCGCGGCCGTACATGTATTCCGTATAGATCTCCATTTGGCACTGGTAAAGCGCGCCCAGGTTGCCGCTGCCGCGTATGGGCTGGTAGATCGCATTCAGCCCGGCTTCCACTTCGGCGGGCGTATTGTAAAATGTTTCCGCCGCGATGGACTTCGGTTTCTCTTCCAGCATTTTCGAACAGGAAGCCAGCGTAAGAGCGGTAAGTATAATGAGCAATGACTGTTTCATTCTGTAATGATTAGCGTAAAGAAAAATGGTTTAGAACCCGCAGCGGATGCCGAATGTCACTGATTTATTGGTAGGATATGTCGCATAATCGATGCCCTGGGTGATGGAATTGGCTCCGCCGAAGGCATTGATCTCGGGATCGTACCAGGAATATTTGGTAAAGGTGATCAGGTTCTGCCCGCTGGCATACACCTGCGCGCTTTTGAACCATTTCCAGCCCCAGTTGCGCGTGGGCAGGTTATAAGCCAGCTGGATGTTCTTAAAACGCAGGTAGCTGCCGTCTTCCACGAAGCGGGTGCTAATATTGCCCGCCAGGTTGCGGGTCACCTTGGGATACTTGGTGTTCGTATTTTCCGGCGTCCAGTGATTTTCATACACTTCGCGGGGCAGGTTCAGGCCCATGCCAAGATCCAGCGTAGCAGCTTTGTTCAGGTTAAAGATGTCGTTGCCCTGGCTGCCCTGGATGAATACGGTCAGCTCAAAACCTTTCCAGGTGGTGATGGAGTTGAGGCCGTAAATGAAGTCGGGATTGGGATCGCCAATGTAGGTTTTGTCTGCCGCGCTGATGGCGCCGTCTTTGGAAATATCCTCGTACATGAGGTTGCCCTGCGGCGTATAGCCGATCTCTTTATAACCGTAGAAAATGCCCAGGGGCTGGCCTTCGCGGAGCAGGTTGATGTAATCGTTCAGTGAACCGGTATAGAGCGTACGGCCAAAGATGTCCTGCCCGTTGTACAGTTTCAGCACTTTGTTGCGGTTGAAGGCGATGTTGCCTGCCAGCGTCCAGTTCACTTCCCTTTTGAGCACGTCTGCTTCCAGGTTCAGCTCCAGGCCAACGTTCTGTATCTCGCCCACGTTCTGCACGGTTGTGCGGTAACCCATGGAAGCGGGCAGCTGCACGGTATTCAGCAGGTTGGTGGTTCTTTTGTTGTAGTAATCGGCGGTAAAGCGGAGGGCATTGTCGAGGAAGGCAATGTCCACACCGGCGTCGAACATGCGGGTGGTTTCCCAGCGAAGGTCGCCGGGCAGCGTGGTGCCGGGCGCAAAGGCGGTGTACAGCGCGTCGCCGAAAATGGTATTGGTAGACGACAGCTGGTTCAGCGTCTGGTAAGGCGTTACCGCCGCGCTGCCGGAGCCGCCGTAACTGGCTCTCAGTTTCAGGTCGGAGATCAAATTGCTGTTCTTCATGAACTCTTCGCTGGAGACCCTCCAGGCAAGGGCCGCAGAGGGGAAATTACCCCATTTGTTGCCTTTAGAATAACGGGAAGACCCGTCTGTACGGAAGCTGAACGTCACCAGGTATTTATCCGCGTAGTTGTAGTTCAAACGCCCGAGGTACGACAGCAGCACCCATTTGTGGTAATTAGAGCCGGGAATGCCTGGCGTAGCCGCGCTGCCCAGGTTGCCGGTGCCGGTAACGTCGCTGAGAAAGCCAGAGCCGGAGCCGCGCAGGGTATTGAAGACGAAGTCCTGGTAGGTGAACGCGCCCATCGCGGTGAGCGTGTGCTTGCCGAACTGTTTGTTGTAAGTGATCACGTTTTCGTTGAGCAGGCTGGTAGACTGGTCGGTGTACGCTGTGGCGCTGCCAACGGAGTTGGTGGAAGGCTCAATGTTGCTGTATTGGTCCACACGGTCGTTCACATTCTCCACACCGCCGGAGATCTTAATGGTAAGGTCTTTCCAGGGCTTGATCACCAGCGCGGCATTGGCGAGGATGCGGTCGCCTTTGATATTATCTGACTGCTCGTAAAGAGGTACCAGCGGGTTGATGATCACGTTGGAGATGAACGGGTATGCCGTGTTGAGCCTGCGGTAGCCGCCATTGGCCAGGTAAGGCGTAAGGCTGGGCGGCGCCATGAGCATGGCGGAGATCAGGTCGCTGCCGCGGTTGCCAGGATCTGCATTGCTCTTCCGGCTGCTGTTGAGACGGGTGAGGATGGCGTTGTAGTTCACGCTGAACACCTTGCTGATGTCGTGCTCGATGTTCGCGCGGATGCTGTAGCGTTTGTAATCGGAATTGCGCACAATGCCGTCCTGCGAAAAGGCGGAACCACCGATAGAAAACTTCGTTTTTTCCGTGCCGCCGTTTACCGTGGCGCTGGTGGTAAACAGCGGGGCTGTATGCAGCACCAGGTCCTGCCAGTCTGTGCCGGGAGTGGCGGAAAGACTGTCTATCTGCCCTTGCGTGAAATAAGGCGCGAGCCCGTCGTTCTTGGCCTGCTCGTTGTACAGCGTGGCGTATTGCCCTGCGTTCATGAGCGCCATTTTTTTGGAGACCTTTTGCAGGGTGTAGCCTACTTCCACTTCAACGGAGGTCTGTTCTTTTTTGCGGCCGCTCTTCGTGGTGATCATCACCACGCCGTTGGCGCCGCGGGAACCGTAGATCGCGGTGGAGGAAGCATCTTTTAATATTTCGATGGAAGCAATGTCTGAGTTCTGAAGGAAAGTAGGGTTGCCGTTGAAGGGAAACCCGTCTATCACATACAGCGGTTCATTCCCGCCAAGGATGGAGTTCATCCCGCGGATGCGCACGCTGATGGCACCGCCCGGGGCGCCGTTGTTCTGCATCACGCGCACGCCCGGCGCGCGGCCGCTCAGGGCCTGCATGATGTTGGTCGACGGATACGAGGTGATGTCTTTTGATTTCACCTGCGACAATGAACCGGTGAGATCGCTTTTGCGGGCGGTGCCGTAGCCGATCACCACTATTTCGTCTGTGCTGCTTACGGAGAGCTGCAGGGTGATATTCAGGGGCTGGTCGTTCGTAACCGTTACCTCCTGCCCTTTATAACCGATGTAAGATACCACGAGCACTGCGCGACGCGGGGCTTTCAGCTTAAACACGCCGTTGCCGTCGGTAGCCGTGCCGGTGGATGTATTTTTGATCGCTACCGAAGCGCCGGGCAGCGGCTCGCCTTTGGCGTCCGTTACGCGGCCGTTGGCGTTCACTGTCGTATCCTGCGCTTTTTCATAAATGATCTTCGATACGATGCTGGTTTCTTTTTGTTTGATGACGATATTTTTCCCCACGATGGAATACGTGAGCGGCTGGTCTTTCAGGCACAGGTCCAGCGCAAGGTCCAGCGGGTAAGCTTTAAAATTGACGGTTACGCGGGCCGCCTTGTCTACCAGCGAATGATCGAAGAAGAACACATAGCCGGTCTGTTTTTCAATGTAGCGGAACACTTTTTCAAGCGGAGCGTTCCTTTCAGACAAGGTAACGCTCTGGGCGTAGCCCCGTGCGCTCACCTGCATACATGCGCACAATAAAATGATCAGGGAGAATTTCATAACTAGCAGTGTTTTGGCGATCAGCCGCCCTTTGAAATACCGCGTACAATCAGGAATAAATTGCATAATTTTGGTTTGTTAGGGTAATAAAATCCCCATCCCGGCGCTCAGCCGGGGTTGTGGAATACCGTGGAATGATTTCATCATGGTTTGCCCTTGCGAACATTGCCGGCTCCGACTGCCATCGGGCCGGTTTTTTTAGGGCTGTGCGTGCCTAATGTTTTTTCATAACTGATAAAATTTGTTTTTGCATAACGATTGTATTTGTCCTAAGGCATTACAATTATTTTCTTTCCTTCGACCCTGTAATGCACTTTACTTAGTTCGAGAATTTTCAGCACTTCCGTTACACTGCTGCTCCTTTCGATCTTGCCGCCAAACTGCCGCGGCGCGATCTCTCCTTCATACGCGATCTCCGCGTCGTACCAGCGGCCGATCTCCCGCATCACGCCCTGCAGCGACTCGTGGTTGAAGTGGAAATAACCGTTCTTCCAGGCCACTACTTCTTCCACGTCCACATCGTTTTCCAGGGTCATGCCACCGGAGGGCGTAAGCTGCACCTGCTGGCCGGGCGCGAGTTGCATGGCTTTGCCGCCATGCTGCACTTTCACGGCGCCTTCCAGCAAAGTGGTGCGGATGCCCGGTTCGTCGGCATAGGCCATTACGTTGAAATGGGTGCCCAGCACCTGCACGGCCATATCGTTCACTTTCACCCTGAAGGGCATGGAGGGATTTTTTGCTACTTCAAAATAAGCCTCGCCGCTCAGCTGCACTTCTCTTTCGCTGCCGGTGAAAGCATTCGGGAAACGCAGGGTGGATGCGGCGTTCAGCCAAACCTTGCTGCCGTCGGGCAATATGATGCGGAACTGCCCGCCGCGCGGCGTTGCCAGTGTGTTATAGCCTACGGCGCCGCCCTTCCCGGAAGGATTGTAGGCCAGCTGCCCGCTGTCCAGCTTGATCACCTGCACGTTGCCCTGCCTGGCAATGGTACCGTTGTCCGCAGTGTCGAGCGTGATCTGCCGGCCGTCTGCCAGTACCAGCACGGCTTTGTTGCCGCCGGGTATCACCTGGTTGGTATCCTGCGTATTACCGGCCTGCAACGGGGCTTTCTTCCCGCCGGGTTTATACAGCACCAGTGCTATGGCTGCAATTATTGCAGCGGCGGCGGCATATTTGAGATACCGGAGCGGCGACTTTTTAACGGGAACGGGCGCTTTTTTGGCCAGGATAGCTTTGCGCACTGCGTCGCGGCGGGCGGGGTCTGAAAGGCCGTGAAGCTGCCGGTTTTCCAGCAGGCTGGTGATGGCGGCCTGCCACTGCCCGCGCATGTCGTTATCTTCCAGGGAATGCAATACCTGTTCGGCCTCTTCCCGGCTTAAATCCTCGCTGAGGAACCTGTCCAGCAATGCATCAAAGGTTTTCTGATCCATAACGTGCAATCAATTAAAGTCCCGGCCTGGGAAGCCTGAACATTGTAAAGACGCACAACCCCGCCATAGGGAGGTGCCGGTTTCAAAAAAAAATCAGGAATGGAGCAAAAATACAGCGCAGACAAGGAAATGCGCGCCGGAAGGGTGGTTGGCCAGGGCTTTGCGGAGGCTTGCGATGGCCTGTACGATATAACTTTTGATGGTGATGCGGGAAACGCCCATGGTAACGGCAATTTCCTCATGCTGCATGCCCTCGAAGCGGCTGAGCCTGAAAGCCTTCTGCTGCTGGGGCGGCAGCAGCCTTATCGCCTGCTGGATGGTACGGTCCAGCTCCCGCAGCTCTGTGGCTGTTTCCGCGCTCTCAGCGCCGTCTTCCCGGAAACAGGAAAGGATATACTGCCGGTAGGCGTCCTGCGAGGCCAGCCTGCGGAAGCGGGAATAAATGATATTGCGGGCAGACACGAAGAGGAAACCCTCTAATTTCTGCACCCCGGCCAGCGAAGCGCGTTTCTCCCACAGCATGGTAAACACGTCCTGCGCCACGTCTTCCGCAACGGAGCCTGATTTGGTGAGTAAGAGGGCGGTGGAAAAAACAGCGTCCCAGTGGCGCTCGAAAATTACCTGGAAAGCATGCTCATCGCCGTCCGCAAGCAGGCGCAACAACTCATTTTCACTATGTGGAACATTCTGCATGAGCAATATAGACGGGATACTAATAAACTGATTTTGGCGATTTCTGCTAAACTAAAAGTAGTAAAAATTCAGAACACCGCTGCAAATCATAAAAAAAAGGTATAATTGTTACATAATCCTTTCCTATGAGTTTACTCAGCAAACTGTTCGGCATAAAGGAAAAAACAGACATTCACGACAATGCCTCTTTCTGGAAATGGTTTGCCCGGCACGACAGGGAATTTTACCGCGTGCTGGAGAAAGGAACGGAGATAGACAGCCGGTTCATGGACAAAGTGATCCCCCAACTCCACCAGCTGAACGAACAATTTTATTCCCTCGCAGGCAAATACGATGATCATACGGTTGAAATGGTGATATCCGCCGAAGGCGATATCAAATCATTTGTGTTCGTAGAAGACCTGGTGGCGGCGGCTCCCGCCCTTCCCGGCTGGAAATTCACTGCGCTGAAGCCCGGCCTTGGTTTTCCCGATATCGAGATCGGCATGAACGGTTATACTTTCAGCAGCCGCAATATCAGTTTTTACAGCAACGAGAACCCTGAATACCCCGACGAGATCGATATCACATTCGTGCATACCGATTACAACGAAGAAAACCAGAAAGAGATCGGCAACGGCATTATGATCTTCCTCGAAAACGCTCTCGGAGAGCTGGCTACAGCTACTTTGATAGACGCCATACAATTCGGCGGGCCGGAAGGTCAAACGCTGATACCGCTGGAAAAACTGGAAGATTTCCTGCGCTGGCGCGAAAAAGAATTCGTGGAGAAATACAAAGGCACCCGCAGCAATAAAGATGGCGATCTTTACTCCGTCGTGGAAGGCATGAACAACTACAATATGCCGCTGATCGCCTGCATCAATTCCGAATTGCTGGAATGGGACGCCAAACCTTCACATCCCTGGATGCTCGTGATAGAACATGAATTTGACGCCGATGATAACGGCATGCCTTCAGCCGACATGCACGAAGCGCTGGGCGATTTCGAGGACGGACTGCTGGCCGGCCTGCATGAAAAGGAAGGGCACCTTTATCTTGGCCGGAGCACAGAAGGCGGATCCCGCTTCATTTTCATCGCCTGCCGCGAATTCAGGGAAATATCCCGGCAAACAGCCGCTTACATTGAAAGATACCCCGCCAAACAGGATGTGAGCTACCGCATCTTCAAGGATAAATATTGGATGACGATGGAAAAATTCATCCCCGCTCCCTGAACAGGATGAGAACCGCTGTATCCGTTAAGTACAATACGCCCCCCTATAAAGTCGCAATTAACCCTATGAAAAGTTAAATATTCGCCTTATTTTTGATGTGTACTTAACCTACAAACCATTACAATATGAAGAACAGCATCCTTAACATTCAACCACTCAGTACTGATCTTGCAGCACTCCTTTTAAGACTTATTTTCGGCGGCCTGTTTATGTACCATGGCTGGGGCAAGCTTTCCAACTACGAAGCCATGCTCGGCATGTTCCAGGACATCATCGGCATCGGTATAAAACCTACCGTGATACTCGTAATATTCGCGGAGTTCTTCTGCGGCATTTTTGTATTGCTGGGCTTCTTCACCCGCCTTACCGTGATCCCGATCTTTATCACCATGCTGGTGGCTTTTTTCATCGCCCATGGCAAAGACCCGTTCCAGGTGAAAGAACTGGCGTTGGTTTACCTCCTGCTTTCTATCGTGATATTCCTGCTGGGCAGCGGCCGTTATTCGCTGGATGCAGCATTCCGTAAAAAGAGCTAAGATATTTGATGCCCGGACAATAAAAAAAAGAGCGGTTGAAATCAACCGCTCTTTTTTTTATGAATTGTGCGACGATGTGTTTAGAACCTTGCGCTGATACCTGCTTTGGTCCAGCTGATATCGTAACCCAGCTCGGCGAACACACTGATGTTGGGCGTAAAATAATACCTGCCGCCGGCAACCACGCCTACAAAAGGATGCACGCTGTTGTCGTCTACCAGGAAACCCGGGTTGCCGTCTGCTTTATAGTTTTCGGAACGGATACCTACCAGGGCCGCGCCGTAAACATTGTATTTTTCAGTCACCAGCTTTTCCCAGTAATAGGTACCACGCGCAGCAATGAGCAGGGTATTGAATTTGTTCTTGTAATGATTGTTGCCCACATCGTATTTATACGACATGCTGCGGAAACCCACAATGGCGCCTACACCGAGCAGGCCGGGACCGATCTCTTTCGGCCAGATGCGCTCGTAGGAAACGCTGAGAGCAGGGAAGCCGCTGTAGTTGGAATTGAAGGAGTAGGTGGAACCGAATCCGATACCGAAGTTGATCACGTTGTCGTTAACGGAAAGCTTTTGAGCGGATGCTGTTGAGCATAATAACAGGAAAAACAGCGCAACTGGATAAATGGCTCTTTGTTTCATGAAAGTTTAAATTTTTGATTTCAGGCGCCAAATTATAACATTATTTATTCCCGGGGATATGAATCCGGTTGAGTTGTCATATTTACCTGTTAAACCGTAGACGTTACTACTGGTTTTCGTGTAGCCGTGCCTACTGGTTTCCAGGTATTTACCGCTTTTTCAGCCACAGAAGGGGCTCCCGGGCCGCCGTTGGATTTTTTTCGGGGGAAGGATTATAAAGTAATCTTGTAAATACCTATAACGGGTAAATGAACGTGTAGTCAATAACGTTATAATGGTAAGACAGTCAATTTCTTGAGGAATCTGCCATTGCGCGATCGCTTTAAAACAGCCTCAGCTGCACCCCCTTCTTCCCTTTCGGCGGCTGCGCTTTTCCAAATACCGTTCTGCCGCCGTATTGCCAGGATTCGTCCCGTTCCTGCTGTACCAGCTCTTCAAAGCGGTTATTCGGCACAAAATCCTTCTCCGCTTTAACGGCCAGGGTATGCAGCGCTTTAATGGCTTCCTGCTTTTCCGTGTTCCCCAGCTTCGCTTTATGCACGGCGGTCTGCAGGGTGGCAATGGTTTCGTCGTACACTTTAATGGGTACAGGAAAAGGATGCCCGTCCTTGCCGCCATGCGCGAACGCAAAACGCGCGGGATCTTTAAACCGCGCGGGCGTGCCATGTATCACTTCGCTCACCAGTGCCAGCGACTGGATCGTACGCGGGCCGGTTCCCTGCAGCAGCAACAGTTCCTCGAAGCTGCCTACGGATTGTTCATGCGCCATCCACAGCACGGAACCCAGCCTTTTCAGGTCCACATCTTCCGCCTGCACTTCGTGGCGCGAAGGCAACAGCAGCTGCTGGACCTCCTGCATTATCAGCTCAGGCTTTTCGTGGGTAAGATCAAGCATGCCGGCGCGGGCGGAAGCGGCTTCCCTGGCGGTGAGGTTCAGGATGGGGCCTACGTTCTGACCACAGACGGCGGCGTGCGGCTCTTCCACGAAAGACAGCAGCTGGCCGGAATGCCAGTGGTAACGGCGCGCCATCTGGCTGTTGGGGCTCATCCCCTGTTGGATCACTGTCCAATCGCCGCGGTTGCTGACGATAAAGTTATGGGTATACAGCTGGAAGCCGTCCTGCACGGCGGTGTTATCCACTTTTGCGCTCAGCCTGCTGCAGCGGGCGAGATGGTCGCCATCCAGGCCGGTACGGTCCGCCACCCTGAACAGTTCATCCGGCGCTTCGCGGGAGAACCGGCCTTTGCCGCCGCAGATATAAAGCCCCAGCTCTTTTGCGCGCGGGTTCACTGCCCGTTTGAGCGCGCCCATCACGGAAGTGGTAATGCCGGAAGAATGCCAGTCCATCCCCATCACCGCCCCAAAGCTCTGGAACCAGAACGGGTTGCTCATGCGACTGAGGAAGGCTTCATGACCGTATTCGAGGAGGATGGATTCTGTAACGGCCAGCCCGAGCTTCGCCATTCTTTCGGCAAGCCAGCGGGGCACATAACCGTAGTGTAATGGCAGGTCTGCTGATCCGGAACGCTTCATACTAACAAATTTAGTATTTTTCATGCAAATCAGCGTTATTGCTCACTTACGAACTGCTAATTTTTTGAGCTTTATCATTTCAGGCTGCCGGGGCTCACCCCGAACTTCTTCCTGAATTCATTGCTGAAATGCTGAAGCGTGGAATAACCGGTTTCATACGCCACTTCCGTAACGGACTTCCCTCCGCCTCGGATCAGTTCCCTGGCCATTTCCAGGCGGTGTTCCTTCAGGTAGCTGAATACCGGCCGGCCGAACATCTTCCTGAACCCACTTTTCAATTTGAACTCGTTCAGCCCCGTTTGCCTGGCCAGCGCGCTGAGCGAGGGCGGGTTATGCAGGTCTGCCAGCAATATCTCCCGCGCCTCGCGCACTTTGTTCATATCAGCCGTGCTCAGGCCCATGGGAAGCGCCTTCCCGTTATTCACCGTTTCCAACTGGCCGCATTGCAGCGCCAGCAGCTCCAGCAGTTTCGATTGGAGGAACAGGTTCATCAGCCCGCCCTGGTAACAGCCCTGTTCTATTTCCAGGATAATGGCCAGCATGCGGGGCGTGAGCGGCATATTCGGGCCGTTCAGGTAAGGCGTGGGTTTATTGGCCGCAATGCTTTCGGCCAACTGGCCCATCACCGGCCCGGCATGCTCCGCCAGTTGCAGGAAACGCTCGGGCTGAAAGCTCATCAGCATTACCTCCAGGTTTTGCTGCGCGGGTATTTCGGTGCTCACGGCCGTATATGGATTCATAAAAACATTGTGCTGCCCGGCAGTGAACCTGCGCGGCCCGCCGCCGGAATGCGCCGTGGTGGTAAGACTGCCATGCTTCACGAAGCCCATTCCCGGCAAGGGGCCCTGGTCGTTGGTGACAAGCCGGATATGTTCGTATACATGGATATTAAAAGAACTGATATGCATGCCGTCAAAATAATGCTCGCGCATTTTCACTTTCCAGAACGGGGTGTCTTCCTGCCATTCGTTCCGCGGGGAAGAAGGCGTGATCCATTGTTCGCCGGGAGAGTCGTATAAAACCTCGTCTGTGCCGTACCTGTAAACCGTTTCCATAGTTCATTTCCTTTTTACGCAATAAATAATCCGGATACTGCAACATGCTGCCTGCGTAAATCCGTCTCTTTGTATATGAATAGAACGGCATACCCGCTCCCTACCCCTATGGGCGCAGCGGTATTTCGTTTACTTTAACATATGTGCGGATGATCTACCTGATTTTATATAAGATACTGGGCTACCGGTATGCCGTGGTGCTGCAAAACCTTTCCCGTTCTTTTCCCGAGCGGTCTTACGAAGAAGTGAACCGCCTGGCGGGCGGGTTTTACCGCCACTTTTCAGCAATATTCCTCGAAATGATCCTAATGCTGCTGGCGCCTGCTTCCCTGGTCAAAAAACGGGTGCGGGTAAAGAACGTGGAACTGCTGCAGCATTACCATGCGCAGCAGCGCAATATCATGATCATGCTGGGGCATTACGGCAACTGGGAATGCCTGAACGTATTGCCTACCTATGTTGATTTTGATATGCATGCCGTGTACAAGCCGCTGAGCAACCGTTTCTTTGACCGCGTGATGCGCAGGCTGCGCGCCCGTTTTGGACTGAAGCTGCTGCCGGCAGACAAAGCCGCGCGGCATATGCTTGCCACGAGACAGGAGGCAGGAGCGTATATTTTCGTAGCAGACCAATGCCCGGGGAAAGAAGCGCACACCGTCGATTTCCTGCGGCAGCCTACGCCGGTGATCACCGGGGCGGAACGGCTCGCCAAAACGACCGATGCCATAGTGCTATATGCCACCGTCGGCAAAACCGCCACACCCGCTTCCTGGGAAATATCCTTTCAGCTCATTACCGATTCGCCCGGCAACCTGCCGCCTTTTGCCATTACGGAGCGCTTTTCGCGCTTCCTGGAGGAAGACATCCGGCGGCAACCGCAATACTGGCTGTGGACGCACCGGCGATGGAAAAACCGTTCCTGATATGACCACGATCCTCATTATTGCAGCCGCGCTCTGCGGCCTGTTCCTGCTTATGCTAACAGTGCTGGTTACACTGATACTGCTGCACCTGCACCGCAGTGCCATACCCACAGAGCTGGCCTGGTGCCCGCATACAAACGAAGAAGACGCGCTTTGGGAAGGCTCCGCATGAAGACCGGGGATTGGGTCGGAACCCAGCTTCAAACCCGCTACAGCAGTACATTCCAATATTCCCTTTAACAAACGAATCACACGTTCGTATCTGCTTCCTTTATTTGTTGTTTCAGCCCTTTAAAACAAAATCAATCATTAATACTTACCGGGAAATTGCCATGTCTGTTTTCCGTCCTTTGCCCGCAATATGCCATTTACAATCATTTAACAAAAACGGTTGCAGATTTAATTAACTTCGCCCCCAATAACGGACACCCACTGAATCATTCCGAATATACCCAAACAAACTCCGTGCATATGGAGCCCCTGCAATTTGTTAAACGCCTGCTTGCCGCATGTGTACAGGCCATCCGCAAATCTGTCATCAACGCCGGCACTTTCAACCTGGAAGAAGAAGCGCGGAAAAAAGTGCAGCTGGTGAACACGCTCTGCTTTATTACCGCCGTGCTGGCTGTATCCATCGGTTATGTGTTCTACCGCGCCACCGGGCTGCTGGCCATTTTCATCCCGGCAGTAACAGAAGGCGCCTTGTTTGCCTGCATCATTGCGCTCAACGGCCGCAGGCGTTACGCCGCCGCCAGCGTCGGTTTGCTGCTCGTGCATTGCGCGGGCGCGCTGTATTTCTCCACGCTGCTGGGGCAACTCATGAACTTCTCCCTCATTGTCGCATTTCTTTTCGGGCTTTGTTTCCTCGTTTATTCCAAAAAAAGACAGCGCATCCTGGGGCTCACGGCTACCGCGCTCACCCTGCTTTTCCTGGAGATCAACTTTTATTACCAGTTCGTTCCCCCCATCGAAATATCGCTGCGCAACCAATATCTTTTCCGCTGGATCGCCCTTCCCTCCTTCCTCCTGTTCGACGCGATGGTGCTGTATTATTACATCCGGGAAAACAAACGCCTGTTCCAGCAGGTGAAAATGGTCGTATTCAAAACCACGCACGAGCTGCGCAACAATCTTACCTCCAACTCCATCCTGCTGGAGCTATTGAAAAACGATGCAAAGGAAAACCCGGACCTGGAAAGGATCAGGCCGTATATCGACCAGCTAAGCATCATCAACGCCGGCATGAGCAACGTGGTGAGCAACGTGCTGAGCATGGGGGAAATCGAAAGCGGGAAAATAGACAAGCTCGAAAATCACACTTTTCACATCCGTCCTTTTCTCAATAACATCGTCAGCATCCACCGCATCAAAGCGAGACTGAAAGGCGTGGCCATTAAGCTCTACATAGATAAAGGCATTCCGCCTATTATCGTGAGCGACAGCAACCAGCTGAACATCGTGATCACCAACCTGCTGTCTAACGCCGTGAAATATGCCAACGAAAACAGCGAGATCACCGTTAAAATACTTGTGGCAGATGCATTCTTCCGCATCTCCGTCAGCAACCAGTGCCCGGAGATCTCAGAAGATAAGCTGAAATACCTCTTCGAAAAATTCTTCACCGCCAAAAAGAACAGCCAGGTAGAGGGTTCCGGCCTGGGGCTGTATATCGTAAAGAGCATCGTGGAGAGCTTCAAAGGCACTTATACCGTGAAAAGCTCGCAACGGGAAACCACTTTCACCGTGAAGCTGCCGCTGAAAACGGGGCACCCCAACAACCTTCCGGAAGAACATGACAACCTCATTTACCGGCTGGACAATGCACTGGTGTTGTTTGCAGAAGACGACCTGATGAACCACCGCCTGCTGTCCAACCTGCTGCAATCTTTCGGCTGCACCAGTTCAGGCAGCATCAACGGGCGGCAGCTGATAGAAACACTGGGGCAGTGCAACGTTTTGCCGGATTGCATCCTGCTGGACGGGCAGATGCCCGAAATGAGCGGCCTGCAAACCCTGCGTTATATCAGGGGCCACAGGGACTTCCAGGATATTCCCGTCATCATCATCACCGGCAGGACCGAAAACAGGGACGAACTGCTGGAAGCCGGCGCGTCCGCCATCATTACCAAACCATTCGATAAAAAAACGCTCTTCAGCGTGATGAGCCACCACCTGATGGCGGCTCATGCAGACCAGTACTGACACGTGCCTACACCGTTTCCCTGGGCCGGAGGTCCTGGCTGGGATGGCCGCCTTTCCCGTACCTTTGGGTGAGCTCCAGCGTCCAGTGCAGGTAACCCGCGATCATCAGTTCCAGGTTACCCACATACTCCTTCACCGCGCGGTTATATTCCTTAAAATCAGGCAGGGAAGCGCTGATGCGGACAAAATCATCCACATCCTTATCGTGGATCTTCAGCATTTCCACATAGGCTTCACTGAGCGAGCTTTGATTTTGATGTTCCAGCATCAGCACGAGGTTCAGCACATCGTTCCCTTTTTCGAGGTGGGCGGAAAAATAATCATTGCTCCAGGAAAGGATGCGGCAGGTGAGATAAGCCAGTTGTTCAAGGGAAGGGTGCCTGATCACATGGCGGGGCAATACCGTGCCGGTGATGGCTTCCGCGAGGTTCACCATGGGCAGCACGTTCACCGCTTTGGTGCGTATGGCAATGAAAGTATCCATATCAGGGAAGATCATGGGAACGCGGTATTCCGTTTCTTCCTTCAGGCCCTGGAAATACAGCTCAATGCTTTCACAGAAACGTTCCAGCCATTCCGGGCTCGAAATGGCCAGCAGTTCCCGGCGCATTACAGGCAAAGTGGCATAAAGGGGGTCGTTGCTCACAAAGCGGCCATGGCGGAGTGCCTGCAACGAAATATCTTCGATGATCTCCACTTCCCCGGAGGTAGAAAATTCATGGCTATCGTCTACCGTGAAAGCCCAGATAAAAAACCGGCAGATCGCCTGCAATTGCTGCCTGGACGCCTTCGGGAAGATGCAGCCGCCGCAGTGCCCCATGCCTGTGTGCATATATTTTTTCTTTACTCTTTCCGGCAGGAAAGCAAAATGCTCCGTCACCCAGGAGTGAATGATCTTTTCCATTTTTTCAGCATGAGGATTGGTGCCGTGGGTAAAGGGGTAGTGCAGTGTGTTTGCATTTAACATGTCTCCCATAATTCAAAGTTTAAAAGTGATGAATCCTTTATATGGTGAATAGTGATATCCCTTTCAACTTCGCTTGCGCGGGCTGATCATGTCTAAGCTGCATATACATCAGAGGAAGTGGGTAAAAGAAAGGTCTTAGCTACGTGAACCTGTGTCTTTTTATAAAAGCTTATGGAATAACGGATAGGTCCGGAAGGGACGCAGGTTTAAGTTACACCAATCAGTTGGTGTTGCGGAGGGGCGGTTCGTTAATGTGAACGAAGGACGGGGCTAAAATCTGTAACGGGAATGTCTTTTTTTGTTAATTCATCAGTCGGGGTCGATGTTGTAGATAGATGAAAGCCAGATAGCACGGAGCCGGGAATACTCCACTCCGGTGAAACCGTTGCTCACCACGCTGTTCCAGGAATAGGGATACGGGTCGCGCAGCACTACTTCTATCCATGGGTTGCCGTATGCATCGCGCCGCTGCCAGATGCCCATGATCACTACCACGTGGCCGATGTTGGAAAAGGGGCTCGGGCGGATGCTGATGATGATGGGCTTGCAGTCCAGGATATTGTCCACGATCTCGTTGACGGAAAGGGGACGGTTCACCAGGTCGCAGGTGAAAGTAGTGCCGAGGTCGTTGTCTTCCAGGAACGCTTTCATCTTGTTCATATAACCGCCGGAGAAAACGGCTTCCTCGCAGTCGTCCACATCAAAATAATCTTCCACGATGTCGCATTGCGAAACGTCGGAGGAAGAGTCATGGAAGTCGATGATCATTTGCATCGTAGCGGCCCAGCACCACATGGGGGATTGCTGCCAGGCGCGGCGCACGCGGAAACCTGAGAGGCAGTCCTGCGCGGCGGCATCCAGGGAAAAACCCAGGAGCAGCAGGAGAATAGTGAGTTTAGTACGCATTTTTACCGATTTTGAGGTTAATGGTATATTTCCGGAGTCTTTTCCAATAATCAAGTTCCAGGTTGAATCCGACGTTTTGGGAAGTTAAAGACACCGGCTCGTGCAGGAATTCACCTTTCACGTTTTCGTATATTGCCAAGTTATTATCCCTTCTCAGGATGTATCCCTTTTCCAGGCTGTATTTGCTGCCGATATACTCCCCTCCTCCCCTGTCTGCTATTGTCTCGAACAGGTCTTCATAATCCCGTTCAACAAACAGTATTTTTTGTTTTTCCATATTCAGCAAAATACTGATCAGCTCATTAAATATTTTCCGTGCATCCTGTTTGTCATATGCATCATAGAATCTTATATCGAGGGTGACGGAACTGTCTTCCAGGTATTTGGACACGGTGGTTTCCAGCGCGCCCGGCACTTCGTGCGAGCAACTGAAATCAATAAAATCGTCACTCCGTTCTATTGAGAAACCCGTCCTGATATTGCGGAAATCCGAAAAGCCCTGGCGCCCAAGGTTAATCAGCGAGCGTGACAGCGAAGTATTGACCAGGCTTTGAGAATTAGCGTGGAACTGCGTTCCGGCGTTAGCACAATAATTATCCAGCTCCATTTCTCCGTCCACATACTCGGCACTGAACAGCATATCGTTATCCGGCGGGAAACGCAGGGTGGGTCTTTGTTTCCCCCTGCTGGCATTGCGCCAGTCCAGCTCGCCTTTCAGCGTTACTTCAGCGCCGGGTGCAATTTCAACGATATGGTTCCCCACGCCTCCCTGCAAAGCGATCTGTTTGGGGTCGCGGTAATAATTGGTGTCTACGCCGATCACCTTGTATTGCATGGTGAGCCTTATTTTCCGCTTGCCGTTATTCCGGAGCCTTTGCTCGTAATAGACCATCGTGTTGCGCGGATCGTCGTAAAAGTAGTAATGGCTGCTGTCCCCAAGGATGGCGATATCCTGCAGGATGGCGGTCGGAAAATGCACGATCTTCTTCGCGATATCCAGGCTCCAGTGCCAGAGGTCCGCGTGATCCGCCTTCATGATCACGCCCGCGAGGTAACGTTTCCGTACTTCCGGGGAATTGCCTTCCAGTTGACCGAACACCAGGCCGTGCCGGAAGGCGTTGCGGCGTTGTTTGTAGCCGGGGTGCGTGTTCAGCCCGAATTCATACGTGCCCATATCATACACATACGCCATCACTGTCCTGAAACTATTGGCCGCCACGGTATCCTGCAGGCGGAGCGTATCTCCCAGCTCCCACATCCTTGCAAACAGGTAACCTGCAAGTACATCGGCCTGCGCTTCCAGCAGGGTGCGCAGCTCGCAGGAAGCGGTGTTCAGCAGTGCGGCGGGATGTTCTTTGAACTGCCGCTGGTGGGCATATTCGTGGGCGAGCAAAAAGGAAACACAGAAGGGATAGACCTTCGCGCCGTATTGCTTCAGTATTTTGTCCAGGTAAGACCTGCTGAGGATGATCTCCCCGTTCCTGTCCGAGTAATTCACTTCCCCGCCGGTTATCTTAACCTTCACGCCCAGGTTCCAGAGGCTGTTGTAGTACTGTACAAAACGTTCCGCCACAGTTTCGTGGCTGAAGCCTTTTGCCGCAGGGCTATTGCCTGAAACCCGCAGTAATACAAGCATTGCGGCCGCAGCCAGCACAAGCGCTCTCATGTTGCCGGGGGTTTGGGGATTTTTCGTTCACTGATGCACCGCACGGCCTGCATGCCGCAAACGATGAACAGCGTGGCGCAGAAAATGATCAGCAGGTAACGGATCACCAGCGTCCTGGCATTGGCTTCGATCTCCTCCACGGGCCAGGCCTGCTCAGGTTCGTCGAAACCTTCCAGCACTATACGGGGCGTGATCTTCGCGCCTTTGTTCTTTTCGGACCATGCATCTATCATGACCTTCGCCTCGGGCAGGTAATTGTTCCCGATAATATACCGTTCTTTATGAATGCCGTTGTACGCCGTATGTTTTTGGTAAACATTGTTGTACAGCAGCAAAGCCGCCACGGAAAGCCCGAAGAACAGCAGGGCCGCCATCCAGTACCATTTGGCATGGCGCCGTTTTTTATACAGCCCGAAGGGCGCCAGCAGCAGCAACACGATCCCGAGGATGAGGTAACGGGCCATGCCGATGGTGTTGAGGTCGGAAGCGGAAAGCGAACCGCTTATCTCGGGCGGCACCATAACGTCCGTCAGGAACAGCACGAGTATGGTCACCGCTTCCAGGAGGATCACCCATTTGTCTTTGAGGAAAGCCGCAAAATCCATGGTTTATTTTTTCTCGATGTAAAAATCGATCGTGTCTGACTCTACGCCGGCGGGCACGATGGTGATCCGCTCGCCTGCTTTTTGACCGCCCTGTTCTATCCATACCAGTTTTTTACCGGGCATGATGCGTTTCAGGGCGTTGTTGGTGGGGTTGAATTCTTCGGTATAGCGATCCGGCGCCAGCTCAGGCCTGATAAACACCTTTACGCCCGGAACCTCGATACCTGAAGGCTTTTCGAGCACGCGCACCTTCACGTTCACCAGGGCCGGCGGCACAGGACTGGCCGCCCAGGCGTTGTTCATTTTAAGGGAAATGTCCTCATCGATGTAACGCAGGATGCGGTTGATGGAATCAGGGGCGGTGAGCTTATAGGCCATGTCCATCAGCAGGGCGTAGACCTCCAGCTCTTTGTACAATTTCTGTTTGTAGCGCAGCTGCGGTTGTGCGTTGTATTTGCTGTTGGTATAATCCCAATCCGCGATCTTCGTCACCTTGAAATCGATGCCGTCCACGCGTTTGAGGACCCCGGCATAGGCGGTATCCTTATCCGCTTTGTTGCCCCAGGTGCGGTGGGCGGCCAGCAGCGTGTTATTCATTTCGTGAACGGAACGGTCCAGGGAATCGTTGACCTTCCTGGGATCCTGCGCATGGAGGGAACCCATCATCAGCATAAGGGGAAGAAAGGCAATGCCTGCCTTCTTAAAAAGGGGTCGGTGGTTCATGGTATAGACGGGGTTTTACGGCAAATATGCTTACTGAATGTATGTCATTTCGGGCACATCTACACATTAATTAATACCCCATACGTAACTAACAACCTCACAAACAAAAAGCGCGTGCAACCACTGCAGTGGCTGCACGCGCTGGTATAAACGGTAAGTTAGTAACCCTGGTTTTGCACGAGGTAGCCGGGAATAATGGAAGCTCCGTCCATTGCGGTTTGCGGGATGGGAAAAACGCGTTTGTTCTTGTCAGTGTTCGTCTTTTCCGTCCAGGTGCCTTCGTATTTGCCGAAGCGGATCATATCCGTACGGCGCTGGCATTCCCAGTAGAATTCGAAGCCTCTTTCACGCAGCAGCAGGTCCAGGTTGATGGTGAGCAGTGGGAGCGCCGGTGTGGAAGCGGTCCTGGAAGCTCTCACGATGTTCACGTCTGCCAGCGCGGTGGCCATGGCATCTCCCCTTCTCAGCTTTGCTTCGGCGCGCATGAGGTATACGTCGGCCAGGCGCAGTATCACGATGTCGTGCTCGCCGAAGTTGCGGCCGCTCACGGAGGTTTTGCTGAACTCATATTTAGACACGCGGTAGCCGGTGTTGTAGTTGCTGCCGGCAACGGTGAAGTCTACCTGCTCTGTGAAATTCACAGCAAGCGTGGGCCTTGTACGGGTGTCGTAAAAGAGCGGGCCTACTTTCATTTTGCCATCGCTGCATTTGAGGAATATACCGCCTTTGCGAATGAGGCCGTATTGCTGACCACGCAGGATACCGCGGTTGATGTTGTAAGCGGCTGCGTCCACGCAGGTGTCGTTCGGATTGGTATAAATGCTCATGTTCTGCTTGTAGAAACGAGGATCCGCTGCTGCAGGGTCTACCGGAGCATAGGCGTTCACCCAGCTGCGGTAAAAATCCGATGTAATAGCGGGCCCATCCGTACCATTCGCGCCGGGATAAGCCGGGATCGGGAACTGGTCGCCGGAAAGGGAAAAGTACGCCATACGGTTATGCCCGTTCAGGTCGGCGCGCTGGTCTACTGCAAAGATCAGCTCTTTGTTGGTATGGTTCGCATCGTCGAACAGGGCGAAGTAGCTGGGCGATAAGGTATAGGCGTTGCTGCCGATGATCTTGTCGCAGTACTCTACCACTTTGTCCATGTCTGCTTTCTGGAATGTGAAAGCAGCGGCGTAACGGTCGCGGTACACGGCGGCGTTGAGGTGCAGGCGCGCCAGCAAGCCCCATACGGCGGCTTTTGTGATCCTGCCGGGACCGGTGGTATTGTCCAGCACGGGTTCAGCGGCTTCCAGCTCTGTCCTGATGTAGGTCATGGCTTCTTCTCCCCTGAGGATCACGGAAGTCGCCTTTGGGTCTTCTTTTTTGAACGCCAGGCCGAACAGGTCCAGTGTAAGCATGTTGTAATACGCCCTCATCGCCCTTGCTTCGGCGAGGAACACCTTGGCATTAGCGTCTTTATTTTCCGGCAGCGCTATGATGGCGGACAGTGCGCGGGAAATAGCCTGGAAGGCATGGTTCCAGGTATTGCGGATATTCGGGTCGGTGCTGGTGGTTTCATGTTTGTGCAGGGCGAGGTAGATGCCGTTGTCTCCCCAATCGGTACCGCCACGGTAAGGCAGGATGGCCTCGTCTGTGGAGATCTCCTGCAAAGCGAAATAATTGGTATGAAGGAAGATCTCCGGCAGCTTTGCGTACACGGGTGCAATGAGGCCTTCGGCAACCTGTTTGTCTGTTGAGCCGGTAGAGGATGTTTCATCCAGGATTTTCTCCTCCAGTTTCGTACATCCTGTAAATACTGATACACCCAGCAGCAGCGCTAATATTTTCTTGTTCATGATCCGGGATATTAGAATGAAACATTTAAGTTAAAAATGATGGACTTCGCTTTCGGATAACTCAGGTAATCCACGCCGTAAGAGGAAAATCCTTCGATGGTGCGGTCTGTATTCACTTCCGGGTCGTAGCCGTTGTATTTGGTGATCACGAAAAGGTTCTGGCCGGTTACAGAGAGGCGCAGCATGGAAGCGTATTTGCTGATGCCGAGCGCTCTTGTGTTGAAATTATACCCCAGGGTCACGTTGTTCAGGCGGAGGAAAGCGCCGTTTTTCAGGAAACGGGTGCTTACAGGCGCCGGGTTGTTCACGGACTCTTCGGGATATTCCACCGCTTCAGGCGTGGTGTTCACGCTTTTGGAAAGCCGGAGCTTGTAGAAGTTGGCATTGGCCGTGTTGTCGTAGATCTTGTTACCGCCCACGCCGTTGAAATTAGCCAGCAGATCGAAGCCTTTGTATGCTACGCTTGCATGGAAACTGTACATCACTTTAGGTAATGCGGTACCGGCCGCGATACGGTCCTTATCGGTCACAATGCCGTCGCCGTCGGTATCGCGGTAAGTGCTGAGGCCGTCTTTGTCAAAGCCTGTCCATTCTTTCAGGTAGAAGGTGCCCAGCGGTTCGCTGTTCACATAACCGTTGATGGTGGCGGAGGTAAGACCCGCGCCGGAAGCGGAACCGGAAGGGATCACGGAATAAGGCGAGTTCTTCAGTTCATTTTTTAACAATGTAACGTTACCACCCACACTGAAATTCACATGGCGGCCGGATTTGTAGTTGTATTCGAGGTCTGCTTCTATGCCTTTATTGACAACCTCCGCATCCTTATTGTTTACCCAGGTTTCGAAAGTAGGATTTACCGGGTCTGCAGCAACAACTTTGAGCAGCATATTATGCGTCACTTTGTTGAAGGCGTCGATAGAACCGGTGAGCGCTCCGCCAAGGAAACCGAAGTCTATGCCCACATTCGTCTGGTTAGAGGTTTCCCACTGGATATCAGGATTGGCAAAACGGACATAAGTAGTACCGCCGGGATAAGAACCGGTCGGGTACAACGGGTAGCTGCTTCCGCCGGAAACGGTGGTGATGTAAAGCGCCTGGGTGATCTTGTTAGGTATCTCCTGGTTGCCGGTAATACCCCATCCGGCGCGCAGCTTCAGGTTGCTGAAGAAAGAACCTTTCATCCATTTTTCTTCGCTCACCCTCCAGGCTGCGGAAAATGAAGGAAAATAACCGTATTTATTGTTCTTACCGAATTTAGTGGAACCGTCTGCACGGAAATTTACGGTCAGCAGGTAACGGTCGTCGTATCCATAGTTGACCCTTCCAAAATAACTCTGCTGTTCGTTTTCGATCGCAAACCCGCCGGGCCTGTTGCCGGCCAGTGTCAGTTCCTGTCCCAGGCCGGGATTGTAGATGGGATCTACCGGCGTGATGGGGAATTTGTTGATGCTGGTGTTGCGGCTTTGCTGGAAAAATTTCTGGTAGGAATAACCTGCCAGCGCGGAGAAGCTGTGCGCGCCTGTTTCGAAATTATAGGTCAGGTAGTTTTCGATCAATGTGTTGCGGTTATAGGTATTCCAGGTCACCAGGCGGCCGTCGCGCAGGGGCACCGCGTTGGGCCTGTTCACGGTATCGCGGGTGGAATTGGAATTATCTATCCCGAAATTCAGCTTATATACCAATCCTTTGATGATACGAAGGGAAGGCGAAATGTTGCCCGTTACGCGGTTGATCGTAGCAATATCGTCTTCCAGCTGCAATGTTACCAGTGGATTGCTGAGGTTCTCGTACTTGGCAGGATTACCGCTGGCGTCGTATGCCGGGTAAGTAGGGTTGTTGGCGATAGCGTCGCCGATCATCCCGCCGATGGGAGGACGTTCGTTCTTGGTATTGGCCACGCCCAGGTTAGCTTCAATGATCAGCGCATCG
This sequence comes from Chitinophaga sp. YIM B06452, assembly GCF_039655965.1. Taxonomy (NCBI): domain Bacteria; kingdom Pseudomonadati; phylum Bacteroidota; class Chitinophagia; order Chitinophagales; family Chitinophagaceae; genus Chitinophaga; species Chitinophaga sp. YIM B06452. The sequence goes on from NZ_JAWLKY010000005.1 coordinate 87,615, forward strand.
TCCCAGAACTTCTGGGTGGCGTTGAAGCGGCCTGAATAACGGTTCATGTCGTTATTCTTCAGGATGCCCTGCTGCTTCTGCATACCGAAGGATGCATAGTAGGTCAGTTTATCCGCGCCGCCGCTGAGGTTAAGGTTATAGTTTTGGGTAACGGCGGTCCTGGTGATCTCTTTCTGCCAGTCCGTATCGCCGCCCTGGTCATCCAGGTCTCCGCCTATGGCCACTACTTCCTTGCGGAATTCAGAAGCGGAGTACACCGGCAATGCGCGGGCGATGGTAGAGAAGCCAATGCCCGCGGAGAAACCGAGGGTGGAAGCGCCGGCTTTGCCTTTGCGGGTGGTGATAAGGATAACGCCGTTGGCGCCCCGGGAACCGTAAATAGCGGTGGCGGATGCGTCTTTCAACACGTCTATCGATTCAATGTCCTGAGGGTTCAGGAAGTTCAGCGGGTCGCCGCCGCCGGTGCTGGAATTGTCCAGGGGCAAACCGTCTACCACAAACAGGGGGGTATTGTTGGTGCGCACACCGCCCGGGCCGCGCACGGTGATGCCGAGCATGCCGCCGGGCTCGCCGCTGGCGGAGGTTACATTCACGCCGGCCATTTTGCCCTGCAGCAATTCCTGCGGAGCGTTGATGATACCCTTATTGAATTCTGCGCTTTTGAGGGTCTTCGTGGCGCCGGTCACGTCTTTCCGGCTCTGGGTACCATACCCTACCACCACTACCTGGTTCAGGTCCGTGGAAAGGGTCTGCATCAATACATCTACGGTAGTCTTGCCCGCAATAGGCACTTCCTGGGTCACATACCCCACATAGCTCACCATCAGCGCCGTTGCGTTGTCGGGCACGTTGATGGTAAAGGCCCCGTTATCGTCGGAGCTGGTGGTCTGCGCAGCGCCTTTAACGCCGATAGTTGCGCCTGACAGCGGTTTGCCGCTGGCCGCGTCTTTAATTGTTCCGCGTACGGTTTGCCTGAAGGAAATTTCATTCCCGGAAGGCACAACCCCTGCATGCGCACCGGCTGGCAAAATGCTGCATTGGCCGCATACCAGCAATGCGAAAAACGATCGCATCATGCGGTTAGGAAAGTAGACTTTGTTCATGTAAAGCGATTAAGATTTGTTACTAATACGGAGACGAAAAAAACACTCTCATATTAACGGAATGTTACGTGGAAAATATTTATACCATAACGATGAATCTAGCTACCAGACTGACTTTGATTGGTTGATGCCGTAATATAAACGATTCCTGACAAATGGCTGTTGAAATCTACGAAAACGATGTAGTTGCCCTCCCGGGCGGGTATTAAAAATATACTGCCTGACCTGTGATGATAAAAATTAATAAAGCGATATTTTTGTATAGACGGCGAAGGGTAAGAATTGGTAAAGATTAAATTAATGTTATGCTTTGGCTGGACAAATGGCCGCCTATATTTTGGCTGGTTGCTTTACGGTATTTCCTGGTTGCAGGGGTTGCTTTTATTATATGGTATCTCATTTTCCGCAGGCGCATCTTTCACCGGAAGATACAGCCTAAAATGCCCCGGATGAAAGATTACCGCCGCGAGATCCTGTATTCCTGCATGACGATCGTGATCTTCTCGCTGGTGCCGGTGCTGTTCCTGTTCACTCCATTGCGACCTTATACACAATATTACAACGATCCTTCAGGTCACAGCACATTATGGCTTATCGCCGCTTTCCCCTTAATGTTCATTATACACGATACTTATTTCTACTGGGCGCACCGGCTGATGCATCACCGGCGGTTGTTTCCCTGGTTCCATAAAGTACATCATCTTTCCACGAACCCTTCGCCCTGGGCCGCATTTTCTTTCCAACCGCTGGAAGCCCTGGTGGAAGCGGGCATTTTTCCCCTGTTATTATTTATAATGCCGCTCACACATATCCATATTGTCGTGTTCTTCGCCGTCATGATGGTCTATAATGTATACGGCCACCTGGGCTGGGAGCTGTACCCACGTTGGTTTGCCCGGCACTGGTTCGGCAAATGGATCAACACTTCCTTCAATCATAACCAGCACCACCAGTATTTTAAAGGGAATTACGGCCTGTATTTCCTGTGGTGGGACCGCTGGGCCGGCACTATCCGGGAAGATTACGAAGATAAATTCGAGGCGCAGGCATTGAAATAGCGGCCACCGCTATACGGGGAGCTGCAAAAAGACAGGCCCCGGAAGCATCTTCCGGGGCCTGGGACTCTTTTTTGTTGATGAGGTATTATTGCACGGAGAAGCTGATCTCGTTCACTTTCATCAGCCCGCTCATGCCACCGGCCTGGTATACAGCTTTGTACTGGCCGGGTTTGGTGAGGTCGTAGCCTTTCAGCAGGTCTACGGTCACGGATACACTATCTCCCGCAGGCACTTTAATATAAGCCTCTGCCGGCGGCGGCATCACTCTTTTGGCCATAGCGCCGCGGTACTGCACGTCCGTGCCGGCGGCGTCTTTAATATCCAGGAAGGAGCTGATGAAACCTTCGAAGGGGGTATGCCATTTGCAGAACTGTGAATCCACGCCGGAGCGGTTGTACACGGTGAATTGCAGCATTACCGGGCTGCCGGCCGTTACGGTAGCGGGCACGGACATTACCGTTTCCAGCCCGCCGTTGCCGGAAGCGGATTTCTGGGTTTGTTTGCAGGCGGAAAATTGAAATACGGCAAGGCATGCCGCCAGAGATACGAGCAGGTTTCGCATGGAAAAAATCGGTTTAGGGCGGAAATTTACGATTAGTTCAATGAACTGTTGTTATATAAAACCTGTTTTTTGGGTAAAAAACGCCCCGTGTCCCGGTCAGGACGGCTTATCTTTCGTATTCCTGATAAGCCCCATGCCGGCGAAAAAGAATACCGCGCCGAGGATGGCGTAAATGATGATCATCTTTACATTCCGTGTGCCGCCGCTGGCATTCACGAAGGTTACAGCCGCCATGATCAGCCCTACGGCTCCCATCAGGGAAAACACAATTCCAAGGATTCGCTTTTCCATAATGATTTTTAGCCTTGAAGTACAAATAATGTGCCTTCCCGCCGCAGCCTGTCGCATTTGGCCCCCTATTTTGTCAAAATCTGCACTTTCAAGCCCCGGCGTTCTTCGGTAATTTCATATTATAAAATCAAACCTCATGGCCACCGAAAAAGTAAAGTTCGACACGGTAGACCAGTACATCGGCTCCTTCGGCAAAGAAGACCGGCAGGTGCTGGAAAATATCCGCCAAACCATCAAAAAAGCATTACCCGCGGCGGAGGAAGTGATCAGCTACCAGATACCGGCTTATAAGCAAAACGGCTTCGTGATCTATTTCTCCTGTTACACGGCGCATTACAGCCTGTCGATCCCGCCGTCTACCGTATTTGAAAAATTCAAAAAGGAGCTTTCCGGGTACAATGTCTCCAAAAGCACGGTACAGCTTCCCAAAGGCCAGCCCATTCCCTACGGCCTGATCACGGACATGGCAAAGTACAAGGCAAAGGAAAATGAGGCGAATGCGGCGGCGAAGAAGAAATAATATTTTTTATTACCTGCCCTGACAAAAAAAACGCTCCCGGCAAACCCGGGAGCGTTTTTTATATTGGAACGTACCTGTTATTACGCTTCCACGTGTTTCTTGAAGTTATCCAGGATCGCCTGCCAGCCATCACGCTGCATTTCGATGGGGTTCATGTCTTCCGGGTCGAAGGTGGAAACGATCTTCGTTTCGTTGCCCTGGGGCGTGAAGATAACTTTCACCTGGCGGCCGTCACCCATAACGTATTCGATCAGCTCATGCTTCACTACCTGTGTGTATTCACCGCCAAAGTCGAAGCCGAAGCTGCCGTCTTTCGCTTCCATGCGGGTGAGGAACTTACCGCCCGTACGCAGGTCGTTCTCAGCGCGGGGCGCATGCCAATCGTCTGATGCAAAGGCCCATTGGGTAATGTGTTCGGGCTCGCTCCAGTATTTCCATACTTTGTCTACCGGTGCGTTCACAATGGCTTCAATAGTTACAGCTGTTTTGTCGGAGGTTTGCATATACTTGTGTTTTTGTTTTTTAAAAATGTTTGATTTGATATTGCAAACATACAACGGTCAAACGGAACCTAACGCGTATGATTACGACATAAAACAGGCGTAATACGACAGGTATAATTTTTTTTCTTCCCTGTCCAATTTATTCCTTACCGCGCATTATTGGAATGTAAATCATACATTCATTCACTATTTTAAACTGACATTCAAATGAAAGAATTTGCATTATTGTTCCGCCAGCCGAGCTACGATTACAGCAATGCGTCTCCCAAGGAAATGGAAACGCTTACCAATAAATGGAAAGCCTGGGCTGGCGGCCTCGCGGCATCGGGCAGGCTGGCCAGCAACGGCCCGCGCCTGGCGCAGGAAGGCAAGGTCTTAAAGGCAGGCGGCGTGGTTACGGACGGGCCTTTCGTGGAGATCCGCGAGCGCCTGGGCAGCTTTATTGTCGTGAAAGCTGAAAACCTGGAAGAAGCCACTACCCTCGCTCATGGCTGCCCCGCGCTGGACCAGGGCGGCAGCGTGGAGATCCGTGAGATCATCGGTTAACCGGATATTTTTAACACAAGGGCCGGCTGACGGGCCGGCCCTTTACCCCACATATGGAAAAAAGAGAAACATCATTAAAGCACCTGTTCCAGGAAGAATTTTCCAAGATGGTGGCGGTGATCAGCAAGCTGTTCGGCCTGGAGCATATCGAGACCGCGGAGGACATCGTCAGCGAAACCTTCCTGACCGCCGCTGAAACCTGGGGCGTGAAGGGCATCCCCGCCAACCCCACTGCCTGGCTGTATGCAGTGGCCAAACAGAAAACGCTCTATCACTTCAGGCGCAATAAGCTCTTCCGCGAAAAAATAGCGCCTGCCGTTGCCGGCGACCAGGAGAAAGAACAGCAGGCCGAAGACCTCGACTTTTCCATGCAGCATATCAAAGACAGCCAGCTGCAAATGCTGTTTGCCGTGTGCAATCCCGCCATTGCCAGCGAAGCCCAGATAGGCCTGGCCCTGCGCATCCTTTGCGGCTTTGGGATAGACGAGATTGCCGAGGCTTTCCTGACCAATAAGGAAACCATCAACAAAAGGCTTTTCAGGGCCAAAGAAAAACTGCGCACGGAAAACATTACCATGGAACTGCCGCCCGAACAGGAGATCGCCGGCCGGTTGGACAATGTGCTGCATATCATTTATCTACTTTTCAGCGAAGGCTATTATTCACAAACGCAGGACGAAATACTGCGGAAAGACTTTTGCTTTGAGGCCCTCCGCCTGGGCCTCACCCTCACGGAATACCCGCTTACCAACCGCCCGGAAACCAATGCCCTCATAGCTTTGATGTGCTTCCACGCCTCCCGCTTTGATGCGCGCAGCGGCGAAAATTACCCCGTGCTGTACGACCAGCAGGACGAAACCCGCTGGGATAAAGCGCTTATCGCGCAGGGAACGCATTTCCTGCACTTGTCCGCCGAAGGCGACAAAATAAGCTCCTATCACCTCGAAGCCCGCATTGCATACTGGCATTGCATGAAAGAAGACAGCCGGGAAAAATGGGAAGACATCCTTTCCCTCTACGACCAGTTGCTGCTGGTGAATTATTCTCCCGGCGTGGCGCTCAACCGCGTTTTTGCATACTATAAAGTGCATGGAAAAGAAAGCGCGCTGGCAGAAGCCGGAGCCCTCCACATGGAAAACGATCATTTCTACTGGCTGCTGCTCGGCGAGCTGCATACCGGGCTCAACAACGACAAAGCAAAAGCGCATTTCCGGAAAGCGTACGACCTGGCAAAAACGCAGACGGAGAAGGCCGTTATCCGCGGGAAGATCGACCAGCTTACGTGATTGGCAGCTCTAAAGAATTTAGCGCATAATTGAGTATAATTGCGGGTATGTTCAGATCATTCATATTTGCATTGCTTCTTCCCTCCCTGCTTTGCGGCCAGGAAAAGAAAAGCCCCAGGAGCTACGGTATTGCCATCGGCGTGATGCAACCCGGCCCGCTCAATAGCATCACTGATGTAGCGGGCGTGAAAGTGGGGCATGTCACGCTTATCAAAGGCGATTCCGTGCGCACCGGCGTAACCGCCATCCTGGCGCATGACGGCAACATCTTCCAGCAAAAGGTACCCGCAGCGGTATATGCCGGCAACGGCTTCGGCAAGCTGGCGGGCAGCACGCAGGTGAATGAACTGGGCAACCTCGAAACGCCCGTTGTGCTTACCAACACCCTCAGCGTGCCCACCGCTATGGACGCTGTTATCGAATACACCCTGCAGGAAAAAGGCAATGAGAACGTGCGCTCCGTAAATGCGCTGGTAGGCGAAACGAACGACGGCTACCTCAATGACATCCGTGGAAGGCATATTGCCAAAGCAGACGTACTGCAGGCCATCCGCAGCGCTTCCCCTGCAAGGCCCCAGGAAGGCAATGCCGGCGCGGGAACGGGCACGGTCTGTTTCGGGTTCAAAGGTGGCATCGGCACTGCGTCGCGCAAGCTGCCGGCCAGCCTCGGCGGTTACACCGTAGGCGTACTGGTGCAAAGCAATTTCGGCGGCGCCCTGCAGATAGACGGCGCGCCGGTAGGCGAAGCCCTCCGCCGGTTCGACTTCAGCGACCAGCTGCTGAATAATGCAGACGGCTCCTGCATGATCGTGGTAGCGACAGACGCGCCGCTGGACCACCGCAACCTGTTGCGCCTGGCCAAACGCGCCATGCTGGGCCTGGGCAAAACAGGCGGCATCGCCTCCAATGGCAGCGGGGATTATGTGATCGCGTTCTCAACGGCCGAAGGAACCCGGGTTCCGCATAACAGCGACCAGCGGGTGATCAGCATGCCCATTCTGCAAAACGACGCCATATCGCCCCTGTTTATGGCGGCCATTGAAGCTACAGAGGAAGCCATCATCAACTCCCTTTTTGCAGCGGAAACCATGACCGGCATGAACGGGCGGAAGATCGAAGCATTGCCTTTGGATAAAGTATTACCCATCCTGGAAAAACACCACAGTATCCCATGAGCCAGATATACGCAGTGATCAACGGTCAATTCGTGCAGGAGCAGGACGCAAAGATCAGCATCAACGACCTTTCCATCCAGCGCGGCTACGGTATATTCGACTACTTCAGGACGAGGAACAACGAACCCGTTTTCCTGCAGGACCACCTGGACCGGTTCTATCATTCCGCCTCCGTTGTGAACCTGCCTGTAATGCAAAGCCGCGAAGAACTGGCGCAACTGATCGGCGGCCTGATCGCGAAGAACAACCTCCCCCACTCCGGCATCCGCATCACGCTTACCGGCGGCTATTCGGACAACGGGTACACACCCGCCACCCCCAACCTGCTCATCACCCAATCTGCTTACACCTTCAATACCGACGCCTTCGAAAAAGGGCTCCGCCTAGTTACCTACGGCCACCAGCGCCAGCTGCCGCAGGTAAAGACCATCGATTACCTCCAATCCATCTACCTGCAGCCCTTCATCCTGGAGCATGCGGCAGACGATGTGCTATACCACGAGCAGGGCACCCTGCGGGAATGCCCGCGATCCAATTTTTTCATCGTTACAAAAAGTAACGAGATCATTACCCCTGCAGACAAAGTGTTGAAAGGCATCACCCGGAAAAAGATACTCGGCCTGCAAGGCCTGGATGTAAAAGAAGGAACAGTGATGCTGGAAGACCTCCGCGGTATCCGCGAAGCCTTCATCAGCAGCACTACCAAGGTCGTATTACCTGTGCTGGCGATAGACGGCCAGCCGGTTGGCAACGGCAGACCCGGGCGTGTCGCGGCTGAGATCTACCGGAGATTGATTGAAAAGAGGGGCGGTATTGAATGATAATTTGGAAGTATCAGATGATATCCCGAAATTTAGCCCGTACACCTATTCTTATGAAAAGTTGTTTTTTGCTTATACCTTTTTGTTTTATAGCCTTCCAGCTGAAAGCACAGTCTTCCATCCGTACAACAAGGGATACCCTCGTATTGAAACAGCTGGAACTGATCATACGCAATGCCAGCAAAAACGAGAAGGGATTTTTGTTCAACCCTGGCAATGGTAAAACTACTTTCCGCAATATTGGTGCTGCCCTGCAGTTTTCCGTTGGCGCCGCCGGGTTCCCGGGCGAAGGCACCGGCTCCTATACCAATGCCGCTTTTATCAGCAGGTACATTAAAGTGTGGCGCAATGGATTACTTCAAAACGAAAACACCACGCCTGGCGTTGTCATCAATACCGAACTGGGCAGTATTACATTTTACCCTGTCCTGTCGGCGTCAGAAAAAATATACATCGAAGCGTTATACCGTTCCGATTTTACACAATAAAATATTTGCGTTTATCCGTCATTTTTTCCCTATATGTTGAAGCGGCTTCTTTTTATCCCATGCTTATTCCTTTCAATGATTGCCTCTGGTCAGGTTTTAAAGTTATTCCCTGACTCTGTCAAAATAGACGGGGAATTGGTGTTGAAAAACAGCACAGCCGGCATAAACGGTTACCTCTATAATAACGGCGACGGCACAACGCAATTCAGGCAACTTGGCAGGAGCATACAGTTCACGGTAGGCGGCAATGGCTTTCCCCAGGCCGGAGATAGTGTGTTCCAGCAGGCTTCCCTTCAGCATTATTTTATTAAAGTGTTACGCAACGGGCTGCTGCAATACAGGGATACGGTCAATGGTGTAAAGGTGGACGATGCAACCGGTAAGATAACTTTTTATCCCCCGCTTCAGGCCAATGAATATATTTTTATAGAAGGCATCAGCGGCATGGACTTCTCCCTGCAGGGGGGCAATCCCGGAAGCCAGCCTGCGGAACGGAGGCTGAACGCCGGCGTCAGATACAATGGCAACCTTACGTTCACGCTCCGGTGGGCTACCAACGCCAAAACACTTTATATCGCCCCGCGCGTAGCAGGTCTTGGCTCTTCCACACTGGCCGGTTATGGTTTAACCGGCATGGACCGCCTGGGAGATAAGATCAGCGGCTGGCTGCAGAATAATGCCTACGCGCCGGACTGGAAGAACCTTGCTGTGGTCAGTTACAATACCAGCAACGTTTTACCGGTCAGCGAAGGGGGCATACTCGGGCATAATATCGAAACAGCCTTTGACGCCAATCCCGATTTCATATTTGTATCGCTGCCTTCGAACGACGTAGCAGCAGGGATTTCCGTCGTACAAAGCCTTACGAACCTCAGAAAAATTGATACCCTGGCCATAGCCAGGGGCATCCCCGTTTTTTTCCAGACCGCTCAGCCGCGTTCATCCTATAATGCAGCGCAGCAGTTGATGTTGAAGCAACTGGCAGACAGCATTCGCAGCAACTGGCCGAACCGCTTCGTGGAAGGATTTAATGACCTGGTGGATAAAAATGCGCCCACCCCTGCCGCTATCCTGCCGCAATATGACCAGGGAGACGGCACACATCTCACCGGCCCGGCCAACCAGCTTATTGCCGATCATCTCTTCGACCGCCTGTTAGATTATTTTCAGCCGGTAAAAGACGTAAAACGGTATATTATCGATTCTTCCTCCACTGGCTCAGCCTGGACGCTGTTTACCCAGGAAACCGACCAGAACGTCGTAAAAAAACAATATGCAAGGCCTCATGCCGGCAGGATCTATTTCAGGGTGAGAGCGGAATACCGGGATGGTACCTTTTCACCTTATTCGAACAGCACTGTGCTCAACGAACTTCTTACACCCGAAGATCCCGGTGTGGAGGACTTTGATCACCGCATCCTTGTGGACCTGGGCGGAGATGGCGTTCAAACGCTCAACGGCTCCGGCGTAGCCGACGGCCGGCCTTCCCCTTCACCTGACGGGGAAGGAAAATACTGGAACAACTGGTACGGAACCGGCACCAATACAGGTTTTGCGAATGGCTCGCTTATTTCTTCGCTGAAAACTTCCGAAAACGATCCCACGCAAATAAGCATGCAGATCATCGGCAGCCCGCAGGGAACTTTTACTTCCCCCGTTCCCACAGAAGCTATCAACTACAACGGCTTTACCAGCAACGTCGGCGACTACCCCCAACAGGCTGTATATGATAACATGTTCATACACTCCGGCGTAAATCCTAACGGAGTTACCTTAAGGATCAAAGGACTTTCCGCGGCCAACACCTACTACATCAAACTATGGGGCGCCCGGAAAGATGCCTCCACCACACAAAGAACACTGCAAGCCAAAACCGGCGGTGAAGACTGGAACACTTCCAGATCTGTTGAAACACGTTATTCCCTTACAGACACAGCTGAATACGACAGGGCTATTACATTCAAACATATTACAGGCGTCGATTCGCTGGACATAAACCTAAGAGTCGGCGGAGGCACATTTGCACACCTGAGCGTTGTAGACATTGGCGTGATGGGCACGCTGCCCCTTTTCCCCAGGCTCTCGCTGAGGGATACGAGCACTATCCTTTCAAGCATGCAACTGACGGCCACTCCTGTGAACGGCGCTGTGATCAGTTCCTACCAATGGGAACAGCTTTCCGGCCCTAATACCGCCACTATCGGCAATAGCAATTTGGCTACAGCCAATATTTCCAGCCTCACCAACGGCACCTTTGTATTCAAAGTTACCGGCACCACCACGGAAGGAAACACCCTGACCGCAACATCTACGATAAGCGTATTCCCGGATAACGGCAACAAAAAAACAATGCGTGCTCATTTTTCAAGAACCGCGGCCACGCCGGTTCCCGGCTGGTTTAATGTATACGGCCTGGTAACCAACCAGCATATTGAAATGACCGACCAGGTAACCGGCTGGACGGTAGACAATGGCGGCAATACCACCGCATACTGGACGCCTTTGGGAGGGAATAATACTTCCAACGTGGATGGAGCCACTACAGGCAATAACAGCGGGATCGTCCCGGATATCATTTCAAAGGGTTACTGGTACAATTACAGTGCAAAATATGCGGCAGGTACAGACAACCTTTTGCTCAAAGGATTAAATCCCTCGAAAACATACAATATTACCCTGTATGCCTCCCGCAACTCTTCCGGCGTTACCGGCGCGCGTTACGGCTGCTGGAGGGTAAACGGCGGCGGCGAGCTGTTGCTTAATGCACTGGATAATACCGCAAACAAGGTTGACGTGCTGAACGTAAGCCCTGATGCAAACGGCGTGATCAGGATTGCCATGTATGCACCTGACAACGTCTCCAACGGTAACTATTCAATTTTGAACGCATTGGTATTACAGGAAAACTAAAATGTAAATCCAAAGAGCAGGCACGGTCCTGGTTTGCTATGCAGTCCCGAAATCCGGCTGACCGGTTCAGTTGGCATTCTGTTGCTTCAGCGCCAGCGGCGAAGCGCCAAACCGCTGCCTGAAGGCGCGGCTGAAATGGGAGGAGCTTTCAAACCCGCATTCAAAGGCTGTTTCGGATACGGACCTGCCCGCGTTGGTGAGCAGGTGCAGCGCCAGGTTCAGCCGCTTTTCCAGCAGCCACTTCCCGGGCGACGTGTTGTACAGCCGCATAAAGTCGCGCTTGAAGGCAGACAGGCTGCGGGCGCTCAACTTCGCAAATTCCTCCAGCTTCAGGTTATAGCAGAAATTTTCCTCCATCACGCTTTGCAGTGTTACGTTTTGTGGTTCTTTCAGCAGGGAACAGAAATAAGAAAGCAATTCCACGTTCGCCGGGTTATCCGCCAGCATCAGCACCAGCTCCCTGAACTTGAGCTGCAGCAAAGCTTTGTCCGGCTCGCGACGGGCGTCGAAATAAGCGATCATGGACTGGATAAAGGCCTGCAAGGCTGGATTATTATCTACCGCGATCACCGGCTCGAATTTTTCTCCCGGCTGGCGCATCGGGCTGGATTTATTTTTAAGCGCCTCGCAGATGAATTCATCCGGCAAAAAGAAAACAACGAGGCAGAAACGCACGTCGAAGAACTGCTCTACAATGCAGGCGCCTTTCCTGACCAGCACGCAGCTGCCTTTACGAAGATCGTAGGAACCATGGGAAGTATGCCAGATCTTCCGACCTTCCAGGACGTACACGAAGTAATTGTAGTGGCTCCACATGTCCGCAAAACGGCTTTCCAGCGGACAGTTGAACAGGGTAATGAGCGATTCCCCGCAGGAAAGCTGCCTGAAGTGCCCGGGATTGCTGATGACTTTTCCGTAAAGACTGTACAAGTAAGTTCAATTGAAGCGTGAAGAAATAACAGGGGCAAAATCCAGCCTTTAAACCTAGCGAGAGATCAATGTTTCGGGGTCCGATTTGTACATGCGAAGATAGGAAATATCCGTTTTTCCCGCTGGTATTTTGATAAAAAAAGGGCCGCATCGTTGGATGCGGCCCTTTTCATTATTTTTCAATCCTTCATCTTATTTAACTTTCTTCGCCAGCTCTTTCCCCGCTTTGGCGTACGCTTCGGAGATCCTTTCGCCGGTGTCGTAGTCGTTGCCCCAGACACTCTTGCCGGGTGAGTTGTCGATCGTAGCTTTGGCTACCACCTTGCTCTTGTCTGCTGTTTCAACGATGGTCACTTCCCCGTCGATGTAAGCATTTTTGCGGTGCACTACCACGTTAAAGCCGGGTTCGGTGAAAACAGTGTTGAAAATGATGGTGTACTTCGCGTTTTTATCCAGCTGCATGCCGCTGGTTTTGCTGAACAGCTCGTCGAACTTGGGCTCGAAACGCTGCTTCCGGTCTGCCACCCAGGCTTTGGCCCATTGGTCGCCTCTGCCGGGTTCTTTTTTGTTCAGTTCTTCAGTTCTGCTTTTGATATACTCTTCTTCTTTGTCAAATTTTCCTACGCGCATATTGTCATAGGAATACTCAATGTTGATCTCTTTCTGGCCTTCCAGCACACTGAGTTTTCCTTCGGTCACCTTGATGCGCTGAGCATAGGTGCTAACGGCCAGCAGCATGGCGCCGGCGATCATAAAAAGGGGGCGTGAAACATTCATATCGGTATATTTAAGATTTTATAACCGCTGGCGAAGATAAGGAATTTAAAACATATGAAATATTTTTATTTTATTTAAATAGAGTTATTTCATAATTCATCCTCCCATGAAAAAATATCTACCGGGCATTCAGCTTCTTCTCCATTTCCAGCAGCTTTTGCTCCAGCGCTTCCTGCTTTTTATTTTGTTCGAGGATGTACAGGGTCAGCTCTTCTATTTTCGTCAGCAGCACAGCCTGGTTTTCACCCAGCTCCAATCCTTCCTGCATGACCGTTTCTGCCGAAGGTACGCCTGGAAGGTGTTTATTCGCTGCAATATAAGCGCCCAGCTGCTGCAGGGGCATTAGTTCGTAACGGTGGTCAAACACGTAATCGGGCCAGCCGGTCAGGGTTACTTTTACTTTCCGTGCCGTGATATTCCCGTTTACATTCAGCTCCTTTTGCGCGGCAGTAGTGCCAATAGCAATATCGCCGGTGATGCTGCCTCCTGTTAATGGCAGGTAGCTGGCAGGGTTGAAGTTATTGGAATCCCAAATGGTGCGCCAGGAGGTTTCCCATGCGCCGGCAACCCTTCTTTTCGTATATACGTTCCCATTATTGGTGCCCATGGCGATCATACCATTGTAGTTCCCGTCGCCGGTAAGCGCTCCCAGGTAAATGTATGCGCCGTAGTTGTTGTTGGGAATGCCGTTCGCAGGCTGAAAAGTTGTGTTCAGATAAACGCCGGGACCTGGATAGGCATAGGCCGTCGGGTCTCCCATATTAGGCGTTCCATAGCGGAAAAGCGCCGAAGAATTCACACCATCCAGCAGATCGGCGTTCAGGCCGGAGCCTGTGCCCATATTACCGGAACGCCAGATCGTTTCAGTCGTTCCGTTGTTGTAGTAGGTCAGCAGGTTTGCGCCTACATTCAGCGAATAGGTGGTACCAGGTGCTGCGGCGTCAGGGTGCCACGTAATGTTGCCGGATGTTTTATTATTAGCCAGCCCTACCTGGCTGGTTACCGTTCCATTCAGCCGTTTGACGTAAAAGCCCCTGAAAGCGTCCGCCGCAGGATCGATGATGATCAGTTGGTTGGTGGTATTACCATTCCCTGTTACGGTTTGGAGGTCTTGTGAAAAGCCTTGGCCGGAGAAGACAAAGAGGGCGGGCAACAATAGTTTACTGAATTTCATAGATACAAGATTATTTTATCGGGTTCCCAACAAATGTATCATTAAATCCCGAAAAACGAAAAAGGGCGCCCCCTTCCGGAACACCCCTTTCCTTCTCGTGCTCTAAGCGTTATGAGCTATTTTAATGAATTTTCGTAGCGCTGCAGTGCTTCCATGAAATAATAATCCGCATACACCAGCGGCACGTCTATTTCAACATTGTGCGGAATGCTTCCCACGCTGTGCATCAGCACAAAATTGCCATTCCCGCCTTCAGGCGCGCGGTACGCGCTGCTGCCAAGACTATGCAGCATCTTAATGGCAGCCTCACGGTATTTGCCGCTTTTATCGCCTGCGTAACCGCTTAACTCAAACAGCGCGGAAGCGGTAATGGCCGCGGCCGATACATCACGATATTTGATGCTCACTTTGTTGGCGTTGCTGTTTTTACCGGGAGTATAACCTGCTTCCTGCACATTAAAATCCCAGTACGGCACTTTGTCTGCCGGCAGGTTTTTATGGTCCAGGAAAAAATCCGCCATGCCCATCGCCGTTTTAAGGAAGCGCGGGTCTTTCGTTTCGCGGTATACCATGGTAAAGCCATAGATGCCCCATGCCTGGCCGCGCGCCCAGGTTGAGTTATCGGCGTATCCCTGCGCGGTTTCACGGCCTTCCACTTTACCGGTGATGCTGTCGTAACATACTACATGATAAGAACTGTAATCTTCCCGGATCTGGTTCTTCATGGCGGTTTCCGCATGGGTTACGGCAATGTGCCGGAAAGAAGTATCGCCGGTTTCGCGGGATGCGAAAAAGAGCAGTTCAAGGTTCATCATATTGTCTATGATCACGGGGTAATAATACATCCTGTTCCCATGCCAGGATTTAAACGCATTCCATGATTTGATGCTGCCGGTGGCGCTGGAGAAACGGGTGCTGAGCGAGCGGGCGGCCTGCACCAGGACCTCGCGGTAGGCTTTGTTGCCGGTGAGGCGGTAAGCGTTCCCGTAGCTGCAATACACCATGAATCCAAGGTCGTGGTGCTTCGTGAAATCTTTCAGCGGTTCCAGCTTCTCCGTCCAGGCAGTGGCCTGCCGGCGGAATTGCGGGTCTTTGGTCTGCTCCCAGGCATACCACAGGCTGCCGGGGAAAAAACCGGGCGTCCAGTCGTACATATTGGTGGTAACCAGCTGGCCGGCTTTGCCGGTTGTGCGTGGAAAAGCAAGCGGGTCGCGCCCGCCGGTCTCTTTCAGCATGTGCTTCAGCTGCGTTTTGGCGAAAGAAACATTGTCCCTGATAAAATCCTCTTCTGAGGCGCTGATCGTAAACGCAAAAAGGCTAACGGTTGCAATGAGATAAATAAATGGTTTCATGTGCTTGATTATGGTATCACTTTAATGATCAATTCCCTTACTACGCTCCTCTCTTCATCCAGGGTATGGTTGAAGGCCACGAAGGTGGCTTTGTATATGCCGGGCGCGTTGTATTTGTAGTCATACCCGGTCTTGGCCGGTTCGTTGATGCTTTTGATGCCGGTGCTTACGTCGGGCGGCAGTTTGCCGGCATATAATGGTTTGCTGACGATCCAGCTGGTATTGGTAGCTGACGATGCATTCCCGCCGGTAATTTTCAGATCATTGGCAGTGGCCGTCCAGCGGGCGGAAGCGGGCGTCCATACGTTGCCGTAGCGCGTCCAGTAGCTGGCGTCGGTGCTGAGGCTGCCAACGGTGTAGGTCATTCCGGGGAATACGTTGCTTACTACGTAATTGGTGATGGTCCAGGTGCGCTGGGTGCTGCCGGTAACGCCGTCGTATTTAAAGGCGATGAACAGGGAGTCTTTTTCATTGGCTACGAGGTCCGTCAGGTCTACCGTGCCTGAGTTCACCACGGTGGCGCTGG
Source organism: Chitinophaga sp. YIM B06452 (assembly GCF_039655965.1). Lineage (NCBI taxonomy): Bacteria > Pseudomonadati > Bacteroidota > Chitinophagia > Chitinophagales > Chitinophagaceae > Chitinophaga > Chitinophaga sp. YIM B06452. The sequence continues at coordinate 103,637 of NZ_JAWLKY010000005.1, forward strand.
TGGCCAGGGCCGCACGGGATGTGATGTCCGTCCACTGCGCATTTACCACGGTAGCCGAATCAAGGCCGGCGAGCTTGTTCGTCGCCAGCACTTTCAGGGTATTTTTCTGCGTGCCGAATTCAGACTTGGATGAAAAGGAAAGGATAATATCCCCGATGCCGTAAGATAACTGCCTGTTGGCATACCGTTTCCCCGCTTCGCCGGAATAGAACGCGATGTTGCCCGCGCTGCCGGAGAACAGGAAACGAGTGGTATCTCCTAATTTATACGTGAAGGTATCTGCTACCCGCTTTGCCGGGTCGAGGCTTACCTGGAAATCAGGCGTGCCCGCTTCCATATTTTTTGTGCAGGCAACCGCTAAAACGGCCAGGGCTGCGAGTATGATAAAAGATAAACGTTGCATAGCTGAATGTTTTGAGTTCATGGATTACCAGCCCTGGTTCTGCACGAGTGCGCGGTTCAGGTTCAGTTCATAGGTAGGTTTGGGCAGCAGCACATGGCGCGGCAGCACGTTCTGCACACCCTGCAGGCCGTTCGGGTTGCCGGTGGAGGTAACGCCCGCGCCGTTGGCGGAAGCCCAGGCGGCGAAGGTCTGCATGTCCTGGTAGAAGTTGCCCCAGCGGATCAGGTCGGCCTTGCGCAAGGCTTCAAAGCACAGCTCGCGCATGCGCTCGTCGCGGATCACCTGCTGGAAGTCTTCTTTGGTCAAACCGCCGGGGAGATCGGCTTCTGTTCCATTGGTGATGGTTGCCGCAGCGGTAGCGGCTTCGCCGGCCCAGGTAAATACTGCGCCCGTCACCTCAGCACTGGAAGCGCCGGAAGTGTGCGTGGGCGGCGTATTGGTGGCAGTGCCCGCGGTGGTGACGGTATATAGGTTGCCGTTGTTGGTGACCTGTGTATTCTCCGCATAAGTTGCGCCGGGCGTCCAGGCGGTACCGATCACTACAACGGGCGCAGAAGTATAATAGCTGCCCGCTGCGATCGTACCAGGACTGCTCAGGTAAATGCCTGTCACTTTGCCGCCGGCAATCACGGCGTTGGCCGTGGCGCCGCTGCCACCGCCGCCGGAGATGGTTACTGCCGGCGCAGTGGTATAACCTGAACCCCCAGTGGTAACGGTCACGGATTTCACGACGTTGCCGTTCATGATGCCGTAACCTCTTTTGCGCACGGCATTCACATCGGCATAGGCGTTGCCCGGACCGTGCAGGTGGTTTTCCGCTTCGGCGCGCATCAGCAGCACATCTGCATACCTGATCACCGGCCAGTTGATGTTGTAAGTGCCGCCAACGCCGTTGGTGTTGCGGATCTCGGCGGGGCAATACTCTCTCCTGAATTTACCCGCGCTCATCTGCCACACGTTGTTGCGGGCCGTTTTGGCACGGGGCGTACCGCTGTAGATGAAGTTCGCGCAGTTCCAGTCGCGGCGTATGTCCAGCGAAGATTTTAACGGGGTGGCCGTGCTGTTGGGGTCCGGTTCGTACGCTTCGTACAGCTTCCGTGTGGCGGACACCCAGCTGGCCGAGCCGTAGGATGTTGGATCGGCGGCAGTTACGGAGGAAGTAATGCCTACGAAGTTCCCGATGTCGTTCCCGCTTTTGTTGACTACGCCGGCCGCAGCGCCGAGGGAACCGAGTTCCCATATGCTCTCTTTCACATCATATTTATCCTGGCAAAGGTTAATGAAGATCTGTTTGTAATCAGGATTGAGCGCGTGCAGGCCGGAGTTCACCACTTTGTTGGCATACGCGATCACCTGTTCGTATTTGCTTTCATCGCGCTGCGGGTAACCGGCCCAGTAGAGATATACTCTTGCCAGCATTGCCTGCACGGCGGTGAGCGTTGCCACGTCACTGTAGCCAACCTTGGCTACAGTGAAGTCTTTCAGCAGCACTTCCGCTTCCTTCATATCTTTTTCCACCTGCTCGTACACCTGTTTCTGCGGCGCCGCAGCCTGCGTTACTTCGCTGATCTCCAAGGGAGACAGCACCAGTGGCACGTCGCCGTAGTTGCTGGTGAGAATAAAATAAAGGAACCCGCGCAGGAAAAGCGCCTGGCCTTTGATGATATTGCGTTTGGCTTCGTCCATCTCAGGTTTGCCGATATTTTCCAGCAAGCTGTTGAGGTTGTTGATGCCCACATAGGCAAAACGCCAGATACCGCCAACGTGTACCAGCGACGCGTCGTAGTTGTAGCGCAGACCCCTGGAATCACCGTCTGCCGTGCGGTTGCTCATTGCTTCGTCTGTAGTGGATACAAAATTGAAGTGCATCACCTGGCCGTACAGCTCCGGGCGCATGAGGTCGCCGTAAACGCCGTTGAGCGCCTGGCTCAGCTGGGCCTCTGTGGCGTAATAATTATCGGGTGTGTAGAAGTCGGTCGGTTTTGTTTCCAGGAATTTCTTGCAAGAAGAAAGTCCTGCTATTGCTATGCATGCAATGATGCAAATGATCCCCGGTTTAAATGCTATGATGCTCGGTTTCATGTGTCAGGAATTTAAAAAGTTACGTTTAAGCCCAGTACAAAGGAGAGCGAATGCGGGTACACGGCGTAATCGAAGCCGGGCGTGAGGTTGCCGTTCCTTCCGGATACTTCCGGGTCTTTGCCGGAATAGTTCGTCCAGGTGTAAAGATTTTGTGCAGACGCGTAGAGCCTGAAGTTGGAGATCTTCGCGCGCCGCAGCAGTGAAGCAGGCACATTGTAACCCAACGACACCGTTCTCAGTTTCAGGTACGAACCATCTTCTATCACGCGGGAAGAATACGCCGCATTGCCCATGCCGCCTGCGCGGAACATCGTGTTGCTGGGATTGTCCGGCGTCCAGCGGTTGGCGTAGCTGGCAAACTGGTTCAGGTTGGGATTGTTCACAATGCCGCCTTCAAAAACGTAACGGTTGGCGTTGATGATATCGTTGCCGTAAGACCATTGCAGCAGCACGTTCAGGTCGAAATTCGCATACGTGAAATTATTGCTGAAACCGCCGGTATGTTTGGGCAGGCCGCTGCCGATGATGGTGTAATCCTGGTTGTTCACCTGCAGGTCGCCGTTCAGGTCTTTGTATTTAATATCCCCCGGGCGGATAGCATTCCGGGCGGAACCGTTCGTCGTAATCTCCGGTTTGAGCAAATAAGTGCCATTGGGCATCCTGTCGAAATCGGCATACTGGTACACGCCGTCGAACACAAGACCGTACATTTCGCCCATCGGGCGGCCCACTACGGAGATATACGGGAAGAGGCCGGAGTAAGTGGTATTAAAGAAAGTGCCTGAACCGGAGAGGATAGACGCCTGGTCTTCGGCCAGCGACAATATCTTGTTCTGGTTGAAGCTGATGTTGAAGTTGCTGTTCCAGCTGAATTTTTTGCCGTTCACGATCACGCCGTTCACGCTGAACTCAAGCCCTTTGTTTTCCAGCTTGCCTACATTCTTGTAACCGGTAGAGGTTTCAACACCATGCATATAAGGCAAAGCAGCATTCAGCAACAGGTCTGTCGTGGTGCGTTTGTAGGCGTCCACTGTTACACCCAGGCGGTCCTTAAAGAAGGAAAGGTCGAGACCGATGTTGGTCTGCTCGTTGGTTTCCCAGCGCAGGTTCGGGTTGCCCGCCGACGTGATCACGGAGCCGATGGCCAGCGGTTTGCCGCCCTGTGAATACCAATAATGGTTGCTCGTAAGCTGCAATTGCGGCAGGTAGGAAAAATCGTCTACCCGGTTGTTGCCCGAAGCGCCGTAACCCAGGCGGATCTTCGCGTCAGACACGAAGGAAAGCCCTTTCATGAACGGTTCGCTGCTGAAGCGCCAGGCGGCCGATGCGGAGGGAAAATATCCCCATTTGTTGTTGCCGGAAAACTTGGAAGAACCGTCCGCGCGGATAGATGCCGTGAAATAATAGGTGGATTTGTAATCGTAGTTCACACGGCTGAGGAAAGAAGCCATGGTCCATTCCGAAGCCCAGGACTGTAGCGAGATATTGGCCGGCGCCGCAAGGTCTATCCCATCCAGCCCCAACTCTTCGTTGGGTATTTGCGTGGCGCTCTGGCGGCGGAAAGAGCGCTTATGTCCCTGCGCTTCAAATACGCCCAGCACATTCAGGTTATGGTCTTTCCCGAATTTCTTTCGGTACGTCAAAGCGTTCTCGCTGCGCCAGGTGGAGTTGGGGGCGAAGGAGATCAATCCGTTCACCCCGCTTGTGCCCCATTTACTGCCGCTCTGGGTACGGGAGTTGTTGAATATGTTCGTTTCGGTATTGAAATAATTGATGCCGCCGGAAACGCGCAGGCTCAGCTCTTTGGTGAAAGCGTACTCTGCATAGGCGTTCGCGATGAGGGTATTGGTCTTGTTGCGGGTCACCTGGTTCTGGATGTTCTGCAAAGGATTTACGCGGTAGTCCTGGTTGTTGGCCAACTCGTTCGTGGGGTCGTAGAACTCGTCCAGCAGGCTCACGCCGCTGTCGCGCCCGGCAAGACTGGTGGTAGGCCGCGCTCCCCAAACGGAATACAGCGTGGTGGCGGATGCGTAGAAGTTGGTGGCGCTCACGGGGATGCCATACTGCTCGCTGTACGCGTAATTCGCATTGATGCCCACCTTCAGCTTGTCGTTCACCGTCTGGTCCAGCGTAAAGCGCGTTTGGTATCGTTTAAAACCGCCGTTGATGATAATGCCTTTCTGGTTGTTGTAGTTGCCGGAAAGGGAATACCGGGTCTTGTCATTACCGCCTCTCACGGCGAGATCGTGGTTCATGTTCTGACCGGTCTGGTAAATATGATCCTGGAAATCGATCCCTTCCACGTTGCGGTAATCGTCGAGGGTAATGCCTTTGGCGAGGTACACGGAATCGCGGATGCCTGGGTTGATGTCGCCCACGTAACGGACGAATTCGTAAGGGCTCATCAGCTCCACCTTTTCGGGTACTTTCTGCCAGCCGTAATAAGAATTGAGCGTCACCTGCGGCGGGCCCTGCTTCCCTTTTTTGGTGGTGATGAGGATCACCCCGTTGGAACCTCTTGCGCCGTAGATCGCGGTGGCGGAGGCGTCTTTCAGCACGTCGATAGATTCGATGTCTGCCGGGCTGATGGCATTGGCGTTATTGTTTTCCGTGGGGAACCCGTCTATCACGTACAGCGGCGAGTTGTCCTGCGAAATAGAGCCCGCCCCGCGGATAACAATGTTGGCCACGGAACCCGGCTGCCCGTCGTTGCTCGCCACGGCCACGCCCGCCACGCGGCCGGCCAGGGCTTCGTCGAACGACTTTACAGGCGCTTTCTCAAAGTCTTTCATGTTCACGCTGCCGACGGCGCCGGTGAGGTCTTTCCTTTTCTGCGTGGCATAACCCACCACTACCACATCGCTGAGGGTGCCGGCTTTTTCGGCCAGGCGGATGTTGTATTCGCCGGCGCTGCCCACCAGTTGCTCCACCCTTTCAAAGCCGATGTAAGTAAAAATAAGCGTGGCGCCCTGCGGCACGGAAATGGAAAACTTACCGTCCGGATCAGTGGCTGCGCCTGCCTTGTCGCCTTTGACGGCAACGGTCACACCCGGAAGCGGGTTGCCATTATTATCACGCACGGTTCCCGTCACAGTTTTTTTCTGTGCAAACAACAGGACGGGAAAGAGTAACATCACGATAGTTCCCTGTAATAATTTTAAGGCATAACGGGGAATTTGTACAGTTTTCAAAATGCGCATACCATGAATTTTGTGGAATTTGGTTGAATTAAAACATCACATGATCGCAAATATGTGGTCCGGGGTTAAGAATATGGGGAGAGAATCGTAAACGAATGGGGTGAATTTTCTAAACCGTTTTTAACAATTTGATTATCAAGCAAATGCCGGAAATATAATTTGAAAATTCATCCCTCGTTTCCGGGATTAAATTGTTCAAGTGCTTATATTTAGGTATGATTTCCAGGCGGGCGGGGTGCTTGTACCTTCTTATTTTACTCGCGTTTACTACAACCAGGGGGCAGAACATCGCATTTAACCACCTCACGGTGGAAGATGGATTGTCTCACAATTCCGTGCTGGCCATTGCGCAGGACGCGCGCGGTTTTATGTGGTATGGCACGCGTTATGGCCTCAACCGGTTCGACGGGCAGCGGTTCCGCATCTACCATGCTCCAAACGACAGCACCGGGCTTTCTGAAAACCTCATCCTCTCTCTTTTCATCGATTCGCGCAAAACATTATGGGTGGGCACCGCGGTGGGCCTCTGCCGGTACGATCCCGGGAAGGATACATTTGAAAGGATCGACCTGACGCCCAAACGGCAGGAAAATGTGATCTTTATTTTCGAAGACCGCAAACGCAGGCTCTGGGTAGCCACCACCAGCGGGTTGTACCTGCAAACCGATTCGCTGTACCATTTCCGCAAATTCTCGAAAGATGCGGGGCAGCTGGCCGGTTATACCGTGCGCAGCATTTGCCAGGACAAGCGGGGCGACATCTGGATCGGCACCAACGACGGGCTGAACCGCCTCCGTGAAAGCGGCGGCCAGTTCCATTTCGACGTATTCCGGCATGAAGAAGGCAATGCGGGCAGCCTGGGCATGAATTACATCACTTCTCTCGCCGAAGACCTTTACGGCCGCATCTGGATCGGCACACAATACGCCGGCGTGAATATCTACGACCCAGCCGCCAACACCTTTACCCATCTTACACAACCGGCGATAGCGCATAATTTCGTGCGCAGCATCCTCCGCGACAAAGCGGGCAAAATGTGGGCGGGCACACAGGAAGGGCTGAACGTGATTGACCCTGTGACCATGCGGACTGCAACTTATCAATACAATCCCGGCAATAAGAACAGCCTCTCGCAGAACTCCGTCCATTCGCTGTTTGAGGACAACAACGGCTCCATTTGGATCGGCACATATTTCGGCGGGGTGAATATGGTGCATTCTTACAGCACGGCCTTTACCATCTGGCAAAACAATGCGCTGCGGCCCGGCATCAGCAATAACGTGGTGAGCTGCATCCTGGAAGATTCCCGGCGCAACCTCTGGATCAGCACCGAGGGCGGCGGGCTGAACTATTACAACCGGCAGACCGGCGCTTATACCTATTATAAACATTCTCCGGACGATCCCGGTACCATAGGCTCCAATCTTGTCAAGATCGTATATGAAGACAAAGACCATAACATTTGGGCCGGCACGCATGGCGGCGGGCTGAATGTGCTGGAAAAAGGCGTAGGGCGTTTTAAAAGATATTTATATAATAAGCAGGATCCGAATCCTTTCCCCCGCGAGATCACCAGCCTGATGGAAGACAACCGGGGCCGTTTCTGGGTTGGCTCCAACGCAGGGCTTTACCTGATGCGGCGCAACGGCATAGCGTTGACGCCGGTGAAAGACACCATGGTAGCGGGGCCCGCCGCCACCGCTTCCATCCGTTGCATTTTCCAGGATTCGCGCGGCCGCTATTGGGCCGGGGCCGTTGGGGGGCTTTTCATGAGCCAGGGCGGCCCTTTCCAGCAAATACAGGCCAAATATATCAACACCATCCAGGAAGATTCCCGGGGCAATATCTGGGTGAGCCTTTATTACCGCGGGCTGCTGCAATACAGCCCGGACCTGCAGCAGCAGACCCTTTACACCGAAAAGAACGGGCTGCCGCACAACAACGTGATGGGGTTGCTGGAAGACGATCATCACCAACTCTGGATCAGCACGGCCAACGGTCTTGTCAGGTTCGACCCGGATAAAAAGACCTTCCAGACCTATACCACCAGCGACGGCCTTGCCGGCAACGGCTTCAACTACAACGCCTTCCTGAAAGACAGCCGCGGCGAGCTGTACTTCGGCGGCTTCAACGGCATCACCAGTTTCTTTCCTGACGGTATCGCGGCCAATACCTACACCGCTCCCATCCGTTTCACCGGCCTGCGCCTGTTCAACGAACCGGTGGGCATCAACGGGGACGACCGTTTGCTGGCACAGGACATCGGCTTCACCCAAAAGCTGCGCTTCCGCCACAACCAGGAAGTGTTCACCATCGAATTCGCGCTGCTCAACTACATCAAGAGCAGCAAGAACCGTTACGCCTATAAGCTGGAAGGCGCGGACCGTGACTGGATCGAAACCGGCAACCCCGCCGTGACCTATACCAACCTGGCTTCCGGCAGCTATACCTTTTGGGTGAAAGGCGCCAACAACGACGGCGTGTGGAGCGCGCCTATCAAAATGGAGATCACCATCCTCCCGCCCTTCTGGCGCACCTGGTGGGCGTATTGCGGGTATGCGCTGCTGCTGGCCCTGCTCTTTTTCCTCGTTACCCGTTATTTCTTTATGCGGGCATTGCTGCTGAAAGAAGAAGACCTTCACCAGGTGAAGCTCAACTTCTTCACCCATGTGTCCCACGAGATACGCACTCACCTCACCCTGCTGATGGCGCCCGTGGAAAAGATGATCCGCACCCTGAAGCAGGACGATCCCATGCAGCAGCAGCTGTACACCGTGCGTAATAATGCGGACAGGCTGTTGAAGCTCGTCAGCGAGCTGATGGACTTCCGCAAGGCCGAGACCAATCACCTCAGGCTGCACCTGGCGGAACAGAACCTTATCCCCTTCCTTCAAAACATTTTTGCCAGTTTCCGCGAGCTGTCGCTGAGCAGGCAGATCAAAACGTCTTTCAGTCACGATATGCAGCAGGCGCCCCTTTATTTCGACCGGGAGCAGCTGGACAAAGTGTTCTTCAACCTGCTCAGCAACGCCTTTAAATTCACGCCCGAAGGCGGCAGGATCAGCATGCATGTGGCACAGCATAAAAACACCATCATCGTTACCGTAACCGACAACGGGCGGGGCATTGCACCCGAATACCTGGACAAGCTGTTCACCAATTTCTTCCAGGTGGCGGATCACGGGTTTCAGAACACCGGGTATGGCATCGGGCTGGCTTTGTCGCGGAATATCGTAGAGCTGCACAAAGGCACGCTTACCGTGGAAAGCGAGCCTCCGGCGGCGGGGCGCGAAGGGCGTACATGCTTCACCGTTACCCTGCTGCAGGGCAGCCGGCACTTTGCAGGCTCCCCGCATGTGATCGGGAAAAACGAAGAAGAAATAATGCCGTTGCCGGTGGTGGAAGAATCCATCCAACCCGCCGCCGCGCCGGAAGAGAACCGCCCGCTCACCATTCATATCGTGGAAGACAACCCCGAGCTGCGCGAGCTGGTGCGGCAAACCTTCAGCGGCCAATACCAGGTGCTGGAAAGCGTAAACGGCGCCGAAGGCCTGGCCCTGGCCACCGCACAGATCCCCGACCTCGTGATCAGCGACGTAATGATGCCCGAAATGGACGGCCTGCGCTTCTGCCACCTCCTCAAAACAGACGAGCGCACCAGCCACATCCCCGTTATACTCCTCACCGCCAAAAGCTCGCAGGACGACCAGGTGAGCGGCCTCGAGACCGGGGCGGACCTTTACCTCACCAAACCCTTCAGCACCCGGGTATTGGAGCTGAACGTGCGCAACCTGCTTGTTTCCCGCGAAAAGATGCGGCAGAAGTACGGACGGCAGCTGCAGGCGCAGGAGCCCGCAGACCCTGCCGTAAGCCTGCCCAACAGCCTTGACAGCGCTTTCCTGGAGAAACTGGTGCAGCTGGTAGACGAGCATATGGACGACCCGGAATTCGGCGTCGACATGCTGGCCCGGAAGGTGGCCATGAGCCAGCCCGTGCTGTACAAAAAGCTCAAAGCCCTTACCAATATGTCCGTTAATGACTTTGTGAAGTCCCTGCGCCTTAAAAAGGCCGCCGAGCTGATCCGGAAAAAGCAGCATACCGTGTACGAAGTGGCGTACATGGTCGGGTACAACGACCGGAAATATTTCAGCCGGGAGTTCAGGAAACAGTTCGGCAAAACCCCTACAGAATACGCCGGGGAGCCGGAATTATAAATTTCCCCCCTTTTAGTTATAAAATTCACCCCGGCGGGCCAATGCGTTCGTTAGATTTGTTTTGTGCGGGAGACAACAATATTTTCCACGTAAAATTCCACCAAAATCAATGTCTATGAAACGCTCACTGCTACTCCTTTCCTTTTGCTGTACCCTTTATTTTACCGCCAGCGCCCAAACGGACTATACCCTGGTCATGGACAGGGTGAGGGCCGAACTGCTGTCTGCCGCGGGCAGCGTCACCACGCTGGACAACAATGTGAACAGCACCCTGGCCACCCTGCAAACCGACGGGTCGTGGCCGGACATCAATTACGCCTACAGTTCCACCACTTACACGGCCGACACTCATATCAACCGGGTGAAGACCTTCGTGCTGGCGTACATCCATACCAGCAGCACCCACTACCACAGCGCCACACTTTTTGACGCCATCACGCGGAGCCTGCAGTACTGGGACACATCCGACCCGCAGAGCTGGAACTGGTACCACAACCAGATATCCAATCCCCAGCGGCTTGGCGAGATCCTGATCATGCTCTACACCGCTCCCTTTTCCCTGCCATCCACGCTGAACAGCAACCTGCTCGCGCAGATGAACCGCGGCAACCCCGCAGCCCAGGCCGGCGCCAATAAACTGGACATAGCCATCCACTTCATGTACCGGGCCTGCCTCACGGCAGATGCCACGCTGATGAACACCGCCGTCACCGAAGCTTTCCAGCCCATCGTGCTCACCACCGCCGAAGGCATACAGCATGACCTGAGCTACCAGCAGCATGGCCCGCAACTGTACCTTTACGGCTACGGCACCGTGTTGGTAGACGGCGAAGTGAAAGTGGCCACCTACCTGCGCGGCACTTCCTGGGCCTTATCCGGCACCAAGCTGGCGCTGTTCAGCAATTTCATGCGCAACGCCTACCTGAAGGTCATGCGCGGCCGGTATATCGATTTCAGCGTGAACGGGCGCAGCATCAGCCGCAACAATAACCTTTCCCAGGGCGGCACGGCCATGCTCGCCAAGCTGAAAGCCCTGGATACGGCCTATACAGCCTTCTACGACGGGGCCATCGCCCGCGCCAACGGCAGCCAGCCGCCTTCGTATATGATCACGCCCGTGCATACGCATTACTGGCATTCCGATTACACCATCCATCACCGGCCCGGGTACTTTTTCGGGCTGCGGAACGTATCGCCCCGCACATCCAAATCTGAGAACGGCAACGGCGAGAACCTGAAAGGTTATTACCTCTCCGAAGGCGCCACCAACATTGCCGCAGGCGGCGGGGAATACCACAATATCTTCCCTGTGTGGGACTGGGCGCGGATACCCGGCACCACCGTGCCGTTTATCACCAGCTTCCCGCTGCGGGCGGCCTGGGGCGGCAATTACGGCACGGCTTCCTTCTCCGGCGGCGTGTCTGACTCGCTGTATGGCGTAACCGCGCTGGCTTTTAATGATTACAACACACAGGCACGCAAGTCCTGGTTCTTTTTTGACGATGAAGTGGTGTGTCTCGGTGCGGATGTGAAGTCCACCGCGGCGCAGGCCATCAACACCACTGTCAACCAGTGCCTGCTCAGCGGCGATGTAACAGTGTTTGCCAACGGCGCGCAAAGCACGTTATCCGGCGGCGCGCATAGTTTTAACAACACGTTGAAATGGGTGTCGCACAATGGCATTGGATATTATTTCCCCAACGGCGGCAACCTGCAGCTGAGCAACCAGGCGCAGTCCGGCACCTGGCAGAGCATCAACACCGGCGGCACTACCACCACGCAGACGTTGAACGTATTCAAGCTCTGGTTCGACCATGGCACCGCGCCCACAGGCGGCAGCTACGCCTATTACGTGGTACCCGGGCAAAATATGGCCACGTATGACACTACGCAGGTGCGCATCCAGTCCAACTCCGCCAACGTGCAGGCCGTGCGGCATATGGGGCTGAACATCCGGCAGATCGTTTTCTACACGGCTGGCACCTTCACCAGCGATTCAGTAACCATTACCGTAGACAGGGCTTGTGCCCTGATGCTGAAAAACGTGGGCAGCACCAGCGTAGCCGTGTCCGTTGCAGACCCTGCACAGTCATCCTCACCGGTGAATATCTACCTCACCCTGCCGAACATCCCTCAAACGCGGCATCTCACGGCCAACCTGCCCTCCGGCGTGCTGGCCGGTTCCACGGCAAGGTATACTGTAAACCTTTCCACGCCGGTATATGAACCGCTCAGCGCCATTGCCGCAGTGGCAGATACTTACGTGCGAGACGGCAGCAGCTATGCCGGCGTTAATTACGGCACCGCCACCTCGCTCTTTATCAAAAAAGACGGGGTAAGCTATACGCGGGAAACCTTCTTCAAATTCGATGTGTCGGCCCTGCCTGCCAATGCAGACAATGTGAAGCTGCGCCTGTACGTGAACTATGCCAATACCAGCGCCGCAGGCGTGCCCTGGATCGCGCAGTACATCAGCAACGACAGCTGGACAGAATCCGGCATCACCTATAGCAATATGCCCGCCGTTACTTCCAATATCGATACCGTGCCGGGGATGACGGCAGGTAATTACGCGGAATGGGACGTAACCGCTATTGCACTGGCGCAGCGGTCAGCCGACGGCACGCTTACTTTGAAAGTAGTATCTAACGGCTCCGGCGGCACAACAGACGCGTCCTTCAGCTCAAAAGAAACCGCGGACGCCGCCTTCCGTCCCTCGCTGGTGTATACGGAAAGACCGCCCCTGTTACCTGCCATTGCAGACGCTTACGTGCGCGACGGCAGCAGCTACGCCACCACCAACTATGGTACGGCCGGTTCCCTCGTGATCAAAAAAGATGTGGCAGGCTACACACGGGAAGCCTTTTTCAAATTCGACGTATCGGGCCTGCCCGCGGGCGCTGATAACGTGAAGCTGCGCCTGCATGTGAACTACGCCAACAGCGGCGCCGCCGGCGTGCCCTGGATCGCGCAGTACATCAGCAACGACAGCTGGACAGAATCCGGCATCACCTACAACAACATGCCCATCGTCACCTCCAATATCGACACGGTGCCGGGCCTTGCGGCCGGTAATTACGTGGAATGGGATGTGACCGGCATTGCGCTGGCACAGCAGTCGGCAGACGGCATACTATCGCTGAAAGTAGTGTCTAACGGCACCGGCAGTACGACAGATGCGTCCTTCAGTTCCAAAGAAACCGCAGACACCGGCCTCCGGCCAACGCTGGTTTACGCGGAAGGATCAATGCTGCTGTCCATGATGCAGCCCGCCGGTTCCGAAATAAAAATCTCAGGCACCAGGATATTCCCCAATCCCGCGGCTTCTTTCATCCGCATAGAAACAGACCGGCGATACGACAAAGCAGAACTGCGCGACGTTTCAGGCCGCGTGATCAAAGTACAAAAGCTGGAAGGGGCAGCACAGTCCGAGATCAAACTGGACCAGGTGCAGCCGGGCGTGTATATGCTGCAGCTGAGCGGGCCGAAGGGTAAAGAGGTGAGAAAAATAGTGAAAATGTAGTGATAGAAAAACATGTGGCCGTCTCGTTTATCTTTGAGACGGCCACATGTTTAAACCGGTACGGGAAAGTCCGTCATTCGAAAAAAAATCATTGCCGGAAAAGTCCGTCATTGCGAGGAGCTGCAGAAAATTCCGTGCGGCAGGAAGCGCGACGAAGCAATCTCCAACATGGAGCATATCAATCCAACGCAGGAGATTGCTTCGTCGCCCCTCCCGCGGTAGCCCTGCAGCTCCTCGCAATGACGAATTTTTTTGTGCGATAACGGCTTCTTGCAATAACAGATTTCCTGGCTACAAATGCTTGATATGACTATTTCCTTATATACCTTCACCCGCCGCCACAGCGGGCCAGCATCGGTCCTGATACTAGATTAACCCGAAGTACGATTTAAGGGCTAATAAGCGGAACCCGAAGAGCAGCCGGAGGAAGGGTGGATTTGACGTGGGCACGAGGTGGACTTGATCCGGGGTAAATGAGCATTAGTTCCTCCAAAACCCTTAACAGTAGCGGATTTTCAGGCAAACCGAACCAACCGGGAAACTCAGCTCGATTTCCTGATGATCAGCTCCGTTTTCAGCACTTTGATGATCGCTTTCCAATCCGCCAGTTCCCGGTTGATCTGGTCGATCAGCAACTGCGCTGCGGCCTGGCCGATCTCTTTTACCGGCTGCGCTACCGTGGTGAGCGCGGGATCTATGAGGCCGCTCACAAAATCGTTGCTGAAACCCACTATGGCAATATCATCCGGCACTTTCAGGCCGCGCTTTTTTATGACTTGTATGGTCTCGATGGCGGTCGGGTCGTTTACCGCGAAAATGGCGTCCGGCGGGCTTTCCAGGTTCAGCAGGTGGTTCACGTAGATCTTCACCTTTTCGATATTCAGGTCATAAGAGATCACCAGTTCCTCGTCAAAAGGAATATTATGCTTGCGGAGCGCGGCTTTATAGCCGTTGAGCCTTTTTTCGCTGATCTTGAGCGACGAAGGGCCCGCCAGGTGCGCGATCCTTTTCCTTCCCCTTTCGATCAGGTGGCTGACGGCCCGGAAAGAACCATCGTAATCATCCACGATCACTTTCGGCACATCCATTTCGTCGCACACGCGGTTGAAGAACACGATGGGAATGCCTTTGCGCTGGAATATCTTCAGGTGGTCGAAATTCCGCGTTTCTTTGGTGATAGACACCAGGATGCCGTCTACCTGGTTGGCCAGCATCACGCGCGTGTTGGCCACTTCGGTTTCATACGTTTCATCAGACTGGCAGATGACCGTGGAATAACCCGCTTTGCTCGCCACTTCCTGCGCGCCGATGATGGCTTTGGGGAAGTAGGAGCTGTGGAATTCCGGGACGATGATGCCAATCGTATTCGTTTTTTTGGTAATAAGACTGATAGCCAGCATATTCCGCTGGTAATCCAGCTTTTCCGCCAGCTCAAGCACAGCCTGCCGGGTATCCGGCTTCACGCTTTTGTGGCCGGTGAGCGCCCGGGATACGGTGGATTTGGAGAGGTTCAGCTCCTTCGCGATATCGATGATGGTTACCTGGTGCCTTTTCATCCGTTAGCATTGTTTTTTAAAAGCCCGGGCATTCTCTTGTGTCAGAAAATTGCTATGTCTGGTTTCACACCGCTAAGGAACGAAATATTTTCATGGTTGGGAACATTCCCGCAAATTGGGAATGTTCCCAATTTACCATGCGTCATTTTTTTATGCGGGAAATTGTTGTTAGTCACCATCTTTGGTTGTCAACAAATCCACACGTATGAAAAAACTGTTGCTTTCCACGGGCAGACCGGCGCCTGTTTTTACCACGTTGCATCCATTCCCCTACCGCTTCTCTATACACTTATCTACACCTAAAAATCAACCGGTTGTATGAACGTTAAGATACTGATCACATTAGTGCTCTGGATAACCGCCATGGGAGCAGGCTTCGCACAAACGCCCGCTTCGGCCAACAGGACGGTTACAGGCAAAATTACAGACATGACGGGCGAGCCCTTGCCCGGCGTTACGGTGGTGCTGAAAGGCGGCAAAGCCCAGGCCATGACGAACGAAATGGGCGTGTATTCCATCCGCATCGGCGCAGCGGCAGACGCTGTGCTGGTATTTTCCTTTGTAGGCTTCCATAGCAAGGAAGTGAAACTTGGCGCCACAGCCACCGTGTACAACACCAGCCTTGAGCCCTCCGTAAAAGGGCTGAACGACGTCGTGGTGATCGGTTACGGCTCGGTGAAACGAAAAGATGTTACCGGGTCGGTGGCAGCCGTGAAAGTGGAAGATATGCAAAAAGCGCCCGTGCCTAGCTTCGACCAGGCGCTGGCGGGCAGGGTGGCCGGCGTGCAGGTAAGCGCCGTAGACGGTCAGCCCGGCGCGGCCATGCAGATCGTTATCCGCGGCAACAATTCCGTTACGCAAAACAATTCCCCGCTGTATGTGATAGACGGTTTCCCGGTGGAACAGCCGGACAACAACGTGATCAATCCGGCGGAGATCGAATCTTTCGAAGTATTGAAAGACGCTTCCGCCACGGCCATTTACGGCGCCCGCGGGGCAAACGGCGTAATCATCATCACGACCAAAAAAGGAAAGCTGGGCACGCCGGTTGTGTCGTACCAAACATGGATGGGCACACAAAAGATCCCCAAGCAGCAGGAAATGATGGACCCTTACGAGTTCGTAAAATACCAGCTGGAGGCCAACTCCGCACTGTACACCCCCGTGTACCTGAAAGACGGCAAAACGCTGGAGGATTACAGGAATGTGAAAGGCATCAACTGGCAGGACCTCGTGCTCCGTAAAGCCTTTATGCAAAGCCATAACCTCGCGCTGCGCGGCGGTACGGACAAAACGAAATATTCATTCTCCGGCTCCATGCTCTCGCAGGACGGGATCATTATCAACAGCGGGTTCGACCGCTACCAGGGCAGGCTGGTGCTGGATCAGACCGTGACCGACAAACTGAAAGCCGGCATCAATCTTAACTATACCTATACCAAGACCTACGGCACTTTTGCCAACACCACCACATCGGGCAGTACATCCAGCCTGATGTACAGCATCTGGGGCTACCGCCCCGTTACGGGAGACGCTGCGCTGGACGAAGTGATCGTTAACGAGCCCTTCGACCCCGCAGTGGACCCGATGAACGAATACCGCATCAACCCGGTGATCTCCAACAAAAACGAATACAACCCGCGTTTTGGCAACACCCTGATGGCGAACGCCTACGTGGAATACAAGCCCATCAAACATCTTACGCTGCGCGTTACCGGCGGTCTTACCAAAAGCGCCGTGCGGCAGGAGATATTCAACAATTCCAACACACGCCTCGGCAACCCTAAAAGCAGTGTGCAAGGCATCAACGGGTCGGTGGACAATGTGGAAACCACCAACCTGCTGAATGAGAACACGCTCACCTATGCCCGCGTATTCAATAAAAAACACAACCTGAACGTAGTGGGAGGCGTCACTTTGCAGGAAGTATCCTACTACAGCTATGGTTTCACCTCCAGCCAGGTGCCCAACGAATCGCTGGGCATGAGCGGGCTGG
This sequence comes from Chitinophaga sp. YIM B06452, assembly GCF_039655965.1. Classification (NCBI taxonomy): domain Bacteria; kingdom Pseudomonadati; phylum Bacteroidota; class Chitinophagia; order Chitinophagales; family Chitinophagaceae; genus Chitinophaga; species Chitinophaga sp. YIM B06452. The sequence goes on from NZ_JAWLKY010000005.1 coordinate 120,611, forward strand.
ATGAGGGCATCATCAACACCGCTCCCACTGTGAGGTCCGGCAACAAGCTGATGTCGTTCCTCGGGCGTGTGAACTATGGTTTTGATTCCAGGTACCTGTTCACTTTCTCTTTCCGTTCAGACGGATCATCCAAATTCGCGGACGGCAACAGGTGGGCTTATTTCCCCTCCGGCGCGGTGGCATGGCGGCTGGTGGAAGAACCGTTCATGAAAGGCATCACCTGGCTGTCTGATGCTAAAGTGCGCGCAGGATACGGGCTTACAGGAAATAACCGTGTGAGCGACTTTGCTTATCTTTCTTCCCTTCAACAATACCCGCATTCCGGCTATGTATATGGCAACAACGTTGCGCTGGGCGTCATTCCCAACAACCTGGGCGACAAGAAGCTGAAATGGGAAACCACGGCACAGACTGACATCGGGATCGACCTCGGTTTCTTCAAGAACCGGATCATGGTGACCGCGGATTATTATAAAAAGAATACAAAAGACCTGCTGCTGCAGGCCACCCTGGCCCCTTCCACCGGTTACCTCAGCGGCTACCGCAATGTAGGCCGCGTGTCTAACGAAGGTTTTGAGTTCACCTTAAAAACCGTGAACATTCAAACGAAGAAATTCACCTGGAGCAGCGATTTTAATATTTCCTTTAACCGCAACGAAGTGGTGCAGCTCAATGAAGGAGAGCCCAGTTATCTCTCCCGCATCACCTGGGGCAATTTCAATAACGCGTACCCGCACATCGCCATGCCCGGCAATCCCATTGCCATGTTCTACGGTCACCTGTTCGACGGTATCTACCAGTACAGCGATTTCAATAAACAGCCCAACGGCAGCTATATACTGAAGGACCATATACCGAACAACGGCGCGCCGCGGGAGAACATCAAACCGGGAGACGTGAAATACAGCGATATCAACCAAGACGGGAAGGTAGACAACAGCGACCTGACCATTATCGGCAATCCCAATCCTATTCACATCGGCGGCTTCTCCAATAATTTCGAATACGCCAATTTCGACCTGAACGTATTTTTCCAGTGGAGCTATGGCAACGACCTGCTGAATGCGAACCGCATCGTGTTCGAGAACGGCGAGCAAAGAAGTTATCTCAACCAGTTCAAAACCTACGAAAAGCGCTGGACGCCGGACAACCCGAGCAACGAACTGTACCGCGTAGGCGGCCAGGGGCCGCTGGTGTACTCTTCCCGCATTATTGAAGATGGTTCTTTCCTTCGCCTGAAAACCGTTTCGCTCGGCTACAACGTGCCCGCAAGGATATTAAAACGGGCGCATATCCAGTCGCTCCGCGCATATGCATCGGCGCAGAACCTGGTTACCTGGACCAATTACCAGGGTCTGGACCCTGAAGTGTCCGTGCGGCCTTCAGCGCTCACGCCCGGCTTCGACTGGTCTGCCTATCCGAAAGCCAGAACGATCACCTTCGGGCTGGATCTTACCTTTTAATTTTAAATACGTGCACAATGTTACAACGCATCCTCATATTCCTTTTGCTTACTTCCGGCATTTTCAGCGCCTGCAATTACCTGGATACAAAGCCGGAAGATTTTGTAACGCCTGAGAATTTCTACAATACCGAAGCGGATATGGAACGCGCGGTGGCCGGGGTGTATAACCGGCTGATAGACCAGTATGGCCGCATGTATTCACGCGGGCTGTACAGCTTCCTGGTGATCAGCGATGAATTCTATTACAAGGGTATCAGCATCAACGACCAGCGGGTGATGGATTTCGACGCGGGGCATCTTGATATCAACAAGTTCTGGGAAGTGCTTTATTCCGGCATAGACAGGGCGAACCAGCTGCTGGAAAACATCGATAAACCAAAGATGAACGAAACCAGGCGCAAAGAGATCCACGGCGAAACGCTCTTCCTGCGCGCTTATTATTATTTCCTGCTGGTGGACAATTTCGGCGGCGTGCCCCTGAAGCTCAGTTCCACCAAATCGCCTACCGAGCCCTATCTCCCCCGTTCATCCGTAGCAGAGGTGTATGCGCAGATCCTGAAAGACATGCAGCAGGCGGAAACGCTGGTGAGCGACATCAGCAAATACACTTTCAATGAAAGGATCACCCAGACAGTGGTGCAGGCCGTACTGGCAAAGGTATACCTCACCATGGCCGGGGAGCCGCTGAAGGCTGTTGCGCGCTACGAAGATGCGCTCACTTATGCAAATAAAGTGATCGCTTCCGGCCGCCATTCGCTGAACCCCAGTTATTCGCAGATCTTCATCAATCATACAGAAGAAAAATACGACACGCAGGAATGCCTGTGGGAAGTAGGCATGGCCGGCAACCAATTGGGCAGCGTGCAGCTGGCGGGCCGCGTGGGCCTCGAAAACGGCATCGAATGCCCGGATGATGTGATCGGCTACAGCAACGGCCCGCTGAAGCCCACCGGGCGCCTCTTTAAGCTCTACGGCGACGGCGACCTGCGGAGAGACTGGGCCATTGCGCCATACAAATACGTCACCACCAACGGCGTAACCACTAAAAGTTTTTATACCGCCACGCAGATGTACGAACGCACCTGCGGTAAATGGCGCAGGGAATATGAGAAGCTCACGCCTAAAAGCAGGGCCTATAGTCCCACCAATTTCCCAGTGATGCGTTATGCAGATGTATTGCTGATGAAAGCCGAAGCGGAAAATGAAGTGAACGGTCCCAACGCCGCCGCGTATGAAGCCATCAACATGGTGAGAAGAAGAGGATACGGCAAACCTGTGAACATGCCTGACGCCACAGCAGACGTGCCCGCGGGGCTGGACCAGGTGTCGTTCCGCGAAATGGTGCAGGATGAACGCGGCAGGGAACTGGCCTTTGAAGGCGCGCGCAAGCACGACCTCATTCGCTGGGGGCTGTTTATTTCCAACATGCAGTCACTGGCCGTAGAAGCCGCCGCGGAAGCGCCGGCAAATTATAAATACTCCGCCAGCGCCGCGAAGAACACCACGCCCAGGAATGTCCTATTCCCTATACCTTCCACTGAGCTGGCCGTCAACCATCTTGTTACACAAAACCCGAACTGGTAATTTATGCGCAAAGTAATATATACCATGGCCGCGGCCGTTCTGCTGCTGGCCTGTGCCAAAGAAAAAGTACCTGTGCCTGACTTCCAGGTGCAGACCACTTCCCTGACCTTTAAAGTTGGCGAGCCTGTAAAGTTCATTATCACCGGCAACCCGGACAACCTCGTGTTCTATTCCGGCGAACCCGGCCATAATTATGAATTCCGTAACCGGTCGTCTGCCGCGAACGAACTGCAGATAGACTTCAAAACATGGGTACGGTACGGCGTGATCCGCGACAACCTGCAGCTGATGGTGTCCAACGACTTCGATGGCAAAGCGGAAACAGCTTCCGTAAATGCCGCCACCTGGACGGACATCACTGACCGCGCGGTATTTTCTACCGGCACAGACCAAACGCCTTCCGGTACGCTCAGCCTGAAAGAATTTACACGTCCCGAAGCAGATTCTGCGCTTATCTATGTAGCCTTCCGTTATACCGATTATAAAAAGCCGCAAGGCCAGAACCAATGGATAGTGCGTACCTTCAATGCCACTAATGTATCCGCCGACGGCGTTGTCACCCCGCTGGCCACGATGGCCTCCGGAGGATGGATGAAGGTAGACTTCAAAAACCCTGCGTTTGTATGGAGCGTCACCAGCTCGCAATTGCTGATGCAACACCCGTCCAGCGCCAACGACGACGACAACGAGGACTGGGTGATCACCAAAGGTCTTAACCCCTGGTACATCAAGCGCGACGTTGGCGTAGTGCTGAAAAACGTCAGCACCGCGGTACGGGAACATCCCCACACGTACGAAAAACCGGGCAACTATAAGGTCGTATTTGAAGGATCGGCCGTTCGTTACAACGGCGAGCGGTATCTTACACGCGAGATCAACTTAACCATTACACCATAGCAAGAGATATGAATACTGCGATAGACACCTCCGTAATAGTGATTTTCTCCGTTTTTATCATGCTGGTAGGGTTTTCCTTTTCCAGGACGGGAAGGAACCTCAAATCCTTCTTTGCAGCCGGGGAAGCAGTGCCCTGGTTTATCGGCGGGCTTTCGCTTTTTATGAGTTTCTTTTCCGCGGGCACTTTCGTAGCCTGGGGTTCCATTGCCTACAAATACGGCTGGGTGGCCGTTACCATCCAGTGGACCATGTGCATCGGCGGACTGGTAACGGGCCTGTACCTCGCCCCTAAATGGAAGGCGACCGGCAACCTCACCGCCGCCGAGTTCATCCGCGAGCGGTTGGGCAGCGGCGTACAGCGGTCGTACATCTACATTTTCATGATCGTATCGTTGCTCATCAAAGGCTCTGTGCTGTATTCCGTGGCGCGGCTGGTAAGCTCCTCGCTGGGTTTCCCGCTGATGCCGAGCACCGTGGTACTGGGCCTGTTCATGATCGCATACACCGCCGTAGGCGGGCTGTGGGCCGTGATGGTGACAGACATCCTGCAGTTCGTGATACTCACCGCGGCCGTGCTGCTCATTATTCCCCTCGCCTTTGATGCCGCGGGAGGCGTAGACCGCTTCCTGCATTTTTCACCGGAAGGTTTTTTCAGCGTGGTGAACGGGGAATATACCTGGGGCTTCATTTTTGCTTTCGCGCTTTATCACATCTTTTACATCGGCGGCAACTGGACCTTCGTGCAGCGGTATACCAGCGTAGACACGCCCAGGTCCGCTTCCAAAGTGGCTTACCTGTTCGCCGGCCTTTACATTATCAGTCCTGTGCTGTGGATGCTCCCCCCGATGCTGTACAAGCTGATCAATCCCGCCCTCACCGGTCTGGATACAGAGAACGCTTACCTGATGGTATGCCGGCATGTATTGCCCGCGGGGCTGATGGGGCTCATTCTCACCGGCATGTACTTCTCCACCTCAGCTTCCGCGAACACGGCGCTGAACGTGGTGTCTGCCGTATTCACCAATGACATTTACAAAGGCCGCATCAATCCCGGCGCTGACGATAAAAAGCTCATGCTTGTGGCGCGGCTTTCGTCGTGGCTCTTCGGCCTGGGCATGATCGGTATTGCATTGATCGTGCCGTATATCGGCGGCATCGTGGAATTCACGCTGAGTATTGGCGCCATTACTGGCGGGCCTTTGCTGGCGCCGCCTATCTGGGCATTGTTTTCCAAAAGGTTGAACGGGAAAGCCACCTTGTTCATCACCGTGGTGAGCCTGGGCGCCAACCTGCTCTTCAAAATGATCCTGCCTTTCACGTCCGGCATCCGGCTGAACAGGGCCGATGAGATGCTCCTGGGCGTGGGGCTGCCTTTCCTGATGCTGCTGGCTTACGAGATATATGCACGCGCGGTTGGGAAGACAAGTGAAGAATACAACAGGTTCCAGAAAATAAAAGCAGAACGGAAGATCTCCGCGCAGGCGCCCGATCCGGAAGAAGCGGCGGCCATCCAGCAGCAGAATATCTTCGGGCTGAAAGTGATCGCTTTTTCGCTGGCCTTCATTGCCCTGCTGCTGTATATCCTTTGTTTCTTCGCAGCCGGCAGCGCTGCGCTGGTAGCGGGTATTGCAACGGTCGTGCTGCTGCTGGCCCTTATCCCGCTGAGAGCTTCTTTCAAAAATGCGCACCGCGCGGTGCAGCCTGTCAAAAATTAAAGATGATACGCAGATACACGATGATATTGATAAGCTGCCTGCCCGGCCTTACGGCCGTGGCACAGCAGCCTGCCGCTTTGCAGAACGGGAATCTCCGCCTGCAATGGGAACAGACGCCGCAAGGTTATTCACTCAAAACCCTGGCGGTAAAAAAAGACGGCGCCTGGCACAAGCTGCGCTCCGCCGGGGAATACACTGTATTGTATTCAGCCGCCAAACCGGATAAAACACCGGTGCCCGTGTACGATGGCAAGGGGAAAGAGATACATGATTTCCCGGAAGAAAAATACCGGTACATCCAGGCTGCATGGAAAGAGCTCACACAAGGCGTGCAGCTCAATACCGCCGGCGAGGCTTACCATTTCCGTCCTGCATCCGCAACCGCCGGCGGCGACTCGCTGGTGTTTAAAGCCGAAAACGCCGTTGCTGAAATTACCGCCGTATGGCGCAACGATCCTGCTTTCGCAACGGATATACAGGTAAGAATGACGTTGCGGGCAAAAGCGGAAGGTTATTTTTCACTGGCCTCTCCCACCCTCGCCACCTTCCGAGAAAACGAGCTGGAATGGGCCGGTATCCCCGGTTATTACCAGGGCCGTTACCTCGAAAAGGATTTTATAAAAGCAGCCATGTATTTGCAGGGCATCCCCGCAAAACCTCTCGTGGTCAGGGAAAGGACCGCCGCCACTTTATCGCCTTTCATCAACAGCCGCGACCGCATCACCCTGGCGGTGATCCCCGACCCCGGCACCGGCCGCGACCCCTGGGAGAACGACAAAAAAACGCATTCCACCTGGAAGCTCGGGCTTTCAGTGATGAACAGGAAAGCCGAGCTTTCACCCACCATTTACCATCCCGTTCTCGGCGAAGACCGCTCCTTCATGAAAAAAGGAGAAACCGTTGAATTCTCCTTCCGGTACAGCTTACAGGCGGCAGACTGGTATACCGTGTATAAACATGCTGCCAATGATATTTACCGCTTCCCGGATTTCCTGGCGCTGAAAGAGACCAAACGCTCGCTCACCAACCGCATACTGGACATGCACCGTTACGTAACGGACGATTCCACGTCCATGTGGCGCAACGAAGACATGAACGGCATGAAAATAGGCGCGCAGGCCTATCTCGGCGGGGTATACCTCTCCGAAAAGGACGCCATGAAAAACTCCGATTACGGCGCCATGTGGATGCTCGCCAATATCATGAACGATACGGTGCTGCGCAACACCAGGCTGCCCTATGCGCGTAATTTTAAACTGCAGCAGCAAAATACCACGCCCGGTTTCTTTCACGGCTCCGCCGGCGGGCAATACTATTTATACAAAAGCAAACGCTTTACGGAAGAATGGGGCCCGTATGTGGAACCGATCGGCCTTACTTATTACATGACGATGGACGCGGGGAATATCCTTCTCTTCAACCCCAACGACGCTGCCATGAAACAGCTGCTTACCGCCGCGGCAGACCGTTTGCTGGCGTGGATGGGAAAAGACGGCCAATGGCGCGTGGCCTACGACCACCTCTCCACGAAACCGCTCTTCACCGAAGTGCAGGATTTCCGGCCCACCTTCTATGGCCTCGTGATCGCGTACCGGGTGCTGAAACAACCCAAATACCTGGCAGCTGCTAAAAAAGGTGCGGACTGGTATATCAAAAACGCGGTGAATGAAGCCCGCTTCCTGGGCGTATGCGGCGATGCCCGCTTCGTGCCGGACTTTGCCACTGGTCAAAGTGCGGAAGCGCTGATGGACCTTTACGATATCACCGGTGAAAAAAAATACAAAGAGGCCGCAATCAAAACTGCGCGCATTTATACCGCTTCCGTATACACACATCCCATTCCTACCAACGCTGTTAAAACCGTGAATGGCGTGCAGCGGAAAGATTGGGAGATCAGCCAGGTAGGCCTTGGTTTTGAGCATGGCGGCACCATCGGCAGCGCCAATCCTTCCGGGCCTATCCTCCTGGCAAGCCATGCCGGCATGTTCGTGCGGATGTTTGCCCTTACCAAAGATTCGCTTTTCATCAACATGGCCAGGGCCGCCGCGCTGGGCCGCGACGCATTTGTAGACTCTGCCACCGGCGTAGCATCTTACTATTGGACGAATATGAACAAAGGCGCGGGCCCCTATCCCCACCATGCCTGGTGGCAGATCGGCTGGATCACCGATTACCTGCTGGCGGAAGCGGAACTGCGCTCCGGCGGGGCGGTCAAATTCCCGAGAGGCTTCATTACACCAAAGGTAGGTCCTCATCAATCCTACGGCTTTGCACCCGGCGTTGTGAACGGCACACCCGCGTCGCTCCTGCTGCGGCAGGGACTGCTGCAATGCGAAAACCCTTATCTCGATTATTACTGCGCTATCAGTGGAAAAGAAAAGAAACTGTTCTTCATCCTGCTGAACAACGACGACTCACCGATGCGCACCACTATACGTGCCGACTATACGAAAGTGCCGGTAACGCCGGCCGGGGCTGACAATAACATCCCGGTAGAAATAGCGCCTTATGGCATTAAAGTGATCACCGTAAACTTCCGTTGAACCGCATGAAAAAACGATTGCTTGCATGCACACTGTTGACTATCGGCTTTACCAAGGCAAAGGCGCAGCGTTCCTATTTCATGGAAGCGGAAGACTTTGGCATCCGGGGAGGCTGGATCGTTGAAAAGCCCGTTGGCGGCGGCGTTTCCGGCAAACAGATCCTGCGCGTGATATCCGGCGGGGTGAAGGCGGCGGATGCGCTCACGGTGATCCGCGTGAAAGAAGCGGGTGAATATACCGTATGGGCCAGGACCGTTGACTTCCCGGAAGACAGGCCCGGCACGAGGGTCTTCCAGGTGTTGGTGAACGATGAGCCCATGGCGCAGGAATCCGGCAGGCACGGGCATGCGGATTACCGCTGGGAAAAAGCGGGCATTGCCCGGATGGATAGCGGTGAAAACGTCATCCAGCTGCGGGACAGCCGGGGTAATTACCCGCGCGTGGATGCGTTGTTCCTTACCACGGAAAATATCGCGCCGGATAACGCCGATCTTCAACCTTATAAAACATCCCCGGTACCTGTAAATCTTACTCCCGCTGAAATGCCCGGAACAGCCCCCGGGAAGGTGGATGCCGGTGCTGCTATGATCAGCGTACTGGAGAATGAAAATATCAAACTCGAAATACTGCAATCCGGCGGGCTGATGATGCGCACTGCTATCAAACACAACGGGGCCTGGCAATACCTGGATGCCTCAGTGGAAGAGAACCGTATCGTATTGCTGTCCTCCGGCGACCCACAGATCACCTTCGGCGGCTTCATTCCCGGCTGGAATGGTTCGCTGGGTTACAGCCGCTTCAGCTGCAAAGGAAAAACATACACGGTGATGCTGCCGGAGAATCTTGGCAATCCTTTTCTTTCCGGCAAGTTCACCGCTTTCAGGCCGGCTGCTGTTGAAAAAGTTGCATCAGATAATTTATTGCTTACCTATCGTTCAGAAGACGGGCAGACGATCAAAGGTCACTGGATTCTGCGCCCGGGGCAACGCCATTTGCAGCTGAACCTGGAATACACTGCGGCGCAGGCGGCTTATTACAGCATAGCCGTAGGCGCTTTGCAGGGAGTGAAGGAAAACAAAGTGGCCAGCATTCAGCTTCCGCCGATGCACCAATACCAGCGCATCCCGCAACAACCCGTGCTGCTGCCTTCCGCGCTGATGCCGCAACCGCTGGCCATGATGGAACTGGAAGGGAAAAAACTCACCGTGTTCATCAGCGGCACAAAAGAAAGTTTCCCGAATGCCTGGGGTACCTCCCATACTTCGCCGATGGGCTTTGGCATCCGGAATGAAAGGAATGAAGTGCAGCCGGTGGCGTTTTCGCCCGTGCCGGGACTGCCATCTTCCAAATTACAGGCCGGTCAGACGATCAAAAGTTCTTTTGCCATCGGCGCTTTGCCTTCCGGCTGGAACGATGCGCTGGAGTACATTTCAGACAGCATATACACCGTGAAGGACTACCGCAGCCAGCAACTTTCCCTGACCGAAATGATGTTCAACATCACCGACCTCATCCGCAACGACACCGCTTCCGGCTGGGCGCCCGCCCTGAAAGGGTTCTATGATATCGAAGCGGACCCGAAGGCCGCACCCACCGTAGTACAGGCCGCGCCGCTGGCGGTTGTTGCAGCGGCTATTCTCGCCCGCGATGAGGACTTCTACATCCGCCGCGCCCTGCCTTCGATCGAATACACCCTTTCGCGCAGTGGCTTCCGCTGGGCACAGAAAGGCATGAGCAAAACGGCTGCCATGCTGAGCCCGTACAATTCACAATTCTCTACCGCCTACTACGAGGGGCTGTACAAACTTTTGGGAGAAACCAATCCCTGGCTGAAAAAGATCGCGCTGCCCGACGACCGCATCCGCAAGGCCAGCGGCTATTCCGTGAACGTCCCGGCATGGACGCAGGAACTGGCCGCCTACCGCCTCACCGGCCGGCAACGTTATCTCGATTCAGCGGTGGCACAGGCTAAGGCATTTATCAACACAGAAGTATATGGACGCAAAACCGTTCCCCTCGGCAAAGTGCCATTTTACAATACATCGTTTTACGCCTACTGGTGGGACCTTCCCGATCTCTACGACGCCACCGGCGATGCGTCTTTCCTTGATGCAGCTTATACCTCCGCATTTCACACATTGATCGGCGTGAGGAGTTACCCGGGCGTGGCAGACTCCTTGCAGACCATCCACAAGGGCAATGCCTTTGAAGGCAATACCACTATGTGGTGGAAAGGTGGGGAAAAATACCGGCTGGGCTTCCCCCGAAAACCGGGCGATGCGCCGGAAAAGAAAGTGCCGGCATGGCTGGTATCGCCCGTAGGGCTTGGTTTTGAACAGCCTGTTACTTTCTTCCCGCCCGGCAGGGAAGTGCGGCACGTGTTCATGAGCAGCTGGGCGCCCCACCTGCTGCGCCTATACGAAAAAGGTAACCGGAAAATATTTGAGACATACGCCCGGAATGCAGTCATAGGCCGGTTCACCAACTACCCCGGATACTACGCTACCGGCTATACGGATATTACCCTGCATCCTGATTTCCCTTACAAAGGCCCGGACGTGAGTTCTATCTACTACCACCATATTCCGCCGCACCTGGCGTTCACGATGGACTACCTGGTTACCGAAGCCATGCAGCGCTCCGGCGGCAGCGTGCGGTTCCCCTACGTAAAGCAGGACGGCTTTGTATGGTTCAACAGCCGCGTGTTTGGCGCAGGCGCAGGCAAAGTGTTTGGCGACGAAGCCGTGAGCCTCTGGCTGAAACGCGGGCTGGTACGCATCAGCAGGCCGGAAGTAAATTACATCACCGGCATTTCAGGAAATAAGTTCTGGGTGATACTGACCAGCGAAGCGCAGGACGCGCTCAGTTGCAGCGTGGAACTGGGCGAAGAAGCACCGGTTGCAGGCGGCAACGCGCTCATGCATACCACCGGGGCGCAGCCAGTAACACTGCCGGTAGAAAACCGCGCAGTGAATGTACAGCTGGTGGGTAAAGGTTTTGCGGCATTGGCATTTCCCTTATCCCGCAAACCTGCCAAAATAAAAATGCCCGCTTTGAAGGACGGCATGCAGGTAACAGACATGGGCGCAGGCATTGGCCGGTGCTACACTTTCCGCATCCGTTCGCCTTTTGGCTGGGATGCAGTGTACGGCTACCTGGAATCGCTGGAAAGCGGCAGCGTGACCATTTCCATGAACCACAAGGAAGAAACAATATCCGCTTATCCTTTCGAATGGTCGTTTCACCCGCTGAAAACCGGCGAGGAAGCGCAGCTGAAAATACAGGTTAAAACGAAAGACGGCCGCACTATTGAAAAGACGGTCGGGCTATGAATACAAACACCATGAAACAGAAATGGCTCATACAGGGTTTGCTGCTGCTGATGGCAGCGGGACAAGCCACCGCACAGAACCGGCAGGACCTTATTGCCGCTTCGCAGGCGGGCGCTTCTCCCCTTTTCTTTCAACCCGGCGCGGATGTACCGCTGGTAAGCACTGCCGGGTTCTCCGACAGCAGGGAATGCAGCCTGCGCAACGGTCTTCCCGCTTTCTTTAAAAAAGCAGGCGCCGGGAAACCGGTGGTGATCGGCTTTATCGGCGGCAGCATTACCCAGGGCAGCGTTGGCTACCGGCCGCAAACGATGCGGTATATCCAATCCATGTACCCCAATGTGGAAATAAAGGCACTGAATGCCGGCGTTTCCGGTACAGGCACAGAATTGGGCGCCTGCCGCATCGGTGAACAGCTGCTGCAGCATCAGCCGGACCTGGTGTTCGTGGAGTTTGCAGCAAACGGCGCTTACGCCAAAGGCATGGAAGGGATCGTGCGGCAGATCAGGCGGGCGAACCCCGCTGCTGACATTTGTCTTATCTACACCATTGTAACCAACCAGCCGCAGGTTTACGCTGCCGGCAACATACCTGAAAATATCAAAGGCCTGGAAAAGATCGCGGAACATTACGGTCTGCCGTCGGTGCACCTGGGGCTGCAGGCGGCTTTGCTCGAAAAAGAAGGCAGGCTGGTATGGAAAGGCAATGAAGCGGACAGCGGCAGGATACTTTTTTCCAAGGACGGCGTGCATCCCCTGCAGGAAGGCGGAAACCTTTACGCAGCCGCGATAGCGCGCAGCATGGAGAAAATGAAACAGCAACACACTGCACAAAATAGAAACGCAATGCCCGCGCCTTTATTCCCCGATAACTGGGAGGACGCCGGTATGTACGACCCGCTGAGAATCGCACAGTTCAGCGGCGATTGGCAGCCTGTTACGCTGCCGCAATTCTCCGCATGGTTCCCCCGCATACAACAGGCCTCTTCGCCCGGCGCATCTTTCACCTTCCGCTTCAAAGGCAGCGCCTTCGGGCTCTTTGACGTGGGCGGCCCGGAAGCAGGACAGATCGTGATACAGGTGAATGGAAAAGACATGAAGACCATCGCCCCGCCCGAGCCCGGCACGCAGGTATTCCGGCTGGAAGCGGGAAACAGCATCCCGGTAAACCGTTTCAACATGTACTGCAACAACCGCTACCGCGGGCAGCACCAATTGTTCAGGCTCGAACCAGGCGATTACACCGTTACCATCCGGCTATCTTCCCAAAAAGCAGATAAAGCCGCGATACTTGGCCCGGCGCAGATTGAAGACATTACCAAACACCCGGAGAAATACGACAGGACCGTATTGTACCTGGGAAAAATATTGATAAAAGGCACACCTGTTTTAAACGGAAACCGCTGATACGGTTGGGAATGTTCCCGCAAAATGGGAATGTTCCCAGCTTATTTTGCGGGAAGAAGACTAACAGTACAGTTTACACGATAATAAATTTGCCTTCCGGCATTAAAGAACACTTATGAAGAACAACTATCTGCGGATGACCATATGCCTACTGCTGACCGTATCAGGCCTGCAGGCGCAAGTGCGCGTGTCGTCCGGGAAAGATGGGATCACGCTTGCATCAGCCGGCGGCCGGTATACGTTCGCGCCGGTATTCACGATATTATACAATGCCGCCGATCCCGGTATGGCGTTGAAACCTGCGGGTATTAAAAAAGTGAGTTATAATGTACTCAGCTGGAAAGTGAAAGACAGCAGCAAGGCGGACCTGGTACAACAAAAGATCAGCGCCGCTGTAGCAGGCGATGGTTTTGACGACAGCATCCTGCGCGGCAAAAAAGAACAACGTACCCGGAGCATATTGAATGCCGGTGAAAGCACCGAACTGCGCGCCAGCAGCATCCGCAGCAAAGGCGATACCGTATTCTTTTCATTCCCTTCGCCGGGCGGCATTACGTTCGATGCCTATGTTGCAATGAACACGAAGCCTTATCCCGTTTTACATTTTACATTTAAGCCCGCGAAACCCGGCTATTACAGCATCGGGTATACCGGCGCGCCCGCGCTCTCGCCCGAACACGCCGCCGCGCTCTGGCAGCCGATGATCTGGCAGGAAAAACGTGTGCCTGACGCGCCTTATCTCACACCCGCATTCATGGCCCCGCTGCCCACCACGATGGTGTACGACGGCAAACATACACTAGGCGTGATGGCATCGCCGGAACATCTTCCTTTCCAGCCCTTGCCGACTCTGCCTAACAGCCGGTTCGGCATTGCATTGCGGAATGGCAAAGGGCAGCTGCAACCGCAGCTTTACGCACCCATTCCAGGCGGCTATGGCTCACTGATGAAAAGCGGGGACACTTTCTCCTTTTCCATGCAGCTGGTGGCAGAGCCGCTGGACATCACCCATACCTATCAAAAAATTGCGGAGGACGTCTTCGGCTTCCGCGACTACCGGCGCAATGACATTGCATCGCTCAACACCGTGCTGGACAATATGACGGCCTACGCAATGACGCACTACGCCTGGTTTGTAGACAGCCTCAAAGGTTTTGCTTACTCCACCGATGTGCCCGGCGCCGTGAAGAACGTATCCAGCCTGAACCCGCTGGAGCTGGCACTCGTGCGCGACGATGCGGAGATGTTCGAAAAACGCGCGTACCCGCTGATGGAATACATGCTTTCACGGGAGAAATTCCTGTTCAGCCTGGACAGCCTGCAGAAGATACAAAACCCCTCCCGCAGGCTGAAAGGTCCTGTGGCGCCTATCTCCGAGCTGGGCGCCTTGTACAGCGTATTCGGGAAAGAAAATGATTTTTACCTGCACCTGATGCAGCGGGAATATACCTCGAGCCGCATGCGCAACCTGGACGTGAAGGAGTCCGGCGGCAGCTGGACCAACGCCATGCGCCTGTACAAAGCCAGCGGCGACAAACAATACCTTGACGCAGCCATACAGAAAGCGGGACAATATCTTGAACAAAGAGTGCGCCGGCCACAGACGGACTTCTCCGATCCCTTCTCCGGCGGTTTCTTTTTCTGGCCGGCCTTCACAGACCGCTGGATAGAACTCTCCGAACTCTACGAGCTCACCGGCGACACGGCTTACCTCCATGCGGCTGTACAGGGCGCGAGGAATTATACGATGTTCACCTGGATGAGTCCCGGCATACCAGACAGCCTGGTAACAGTGAATAAAGGCGGCAAAGCGCCTATGTACTGGTACCTGCGCTCCAAAGGCCATGCGCAGATGTATTACCCCGAAGAAAAAGCGCCCGCCTGGCGGCTTTCAGAAACCGGTCTTACGCCTGAATCTTCCGGCACGGCCACCGGCCACCGCGCCATTTTTATGGCCAACTACGCGCCATGGATACTGCGTATCGGCTATTACGCGAAAGACACTTTCCTCATCAATGTCGCGAAAGCAGCTGTAATAGGCCGTTACAGGAGTTTTCCGGGTTATCATATCAACACGGAAAGAACCACCGCCTACGAGAAAGAAGATTTCCCGCTGCATGAACACAAAGCACAGAGCGTGAATTCCTTCCACTATAACCACATCCTGCCGATGGCCAGCATGCTGATCGATTACCTGGTGACCGATGCGTTCGTGCGCAGCAATGGCCGGATCAACTTCCCGGCGGAGTTCATTGAAGGATACGCTTACCTGCAGAATAAAATGTACGGCAGTCAAGGTGGCAGCTTTTACACGGAAAAGAATGTGCAGCTTTGGATGCCTTCAAAGCTGCTCCGTTCCGATAACGTGGAGTTGAACTATATCTCAGCGCGGAAAGGCAACAGGCTCTTCCTCGCCTTTACCAATCAAAGCGCACAGCCGGTTACCACCAGGGTCACGTTCAATCCTTCGCTGGTAAAGCTTTCCAGGCAGAGCAATATTCGTTCTTTTACTGGCAATGAAGCAATGGCGCTGCTGGACAGCTCATTCAGCATTACCGTTCCAGCCAATGGCATAGCGGCAATAGTGGTGAACGAGGCATCGCCTTCCGTGCAGTTCCAGGAAAAAATATTGACCGCCACCGGCGACCGTGGAAAGGATTACGCTGAAATAAAAACAGGCAATGCAAAGGTCATGCTGTTCCGGCTGGGCTCTTACGGCAGGCGGCTGTTCGTTTTCCTGGAAGATGACGACAGCAAATGGAAAAGCGTGCGCCTGCACTACACCGATGCTGCGGGAAAAACGCAGCAGCTGGTAGACGATGCTTACCCTTTTGAACTGACCGTTCCGCTGGAAAAAGCATACGCCGTGCAATGCCGGCTCACGCTCGAAAAAGCGGGCGGCGGTATGGTGGAAAGTGAAAAAATAATTATAGGCAAATAAAATACTGGATGATGATAAAGTCGGAAGCTTCCGGGGTACGGACATTCCCGGAAAAGAACATTGTTGTTGACCTCGTGATCACCGGGGGCGGCCTCTCAGGTGTATGCGCCGCCATTACCGCCGCCCGCCAGGGTTTGAAGGTGGTATTGGTGCAGGACAGGCCGGTGCTGGGCGGAAACGCTAGCAGCGAAGTAAGGCTCTGGATACTCGGCGCCACCTCGCATATGGGGAACAATAACCGCTGGGCCCGCGAAGGCGGCCTGGTAGACGAAATACTCGTGGAGAACACCTACCGCAACCCCGAAGGCAACGGTGTGATCTTCGACATGATATTGCTCGACAAAGTAAAGCAGGAACCTAACATCACCCTGCTGCTGAACACAGCGGTGTACCAGGCAGACATGCAGGACGCCGCCCGCATCCGTTCACTGAGGGCTTATTGCAGCCAGAACCAGACCGAATACGTACTGAAAGCCCCGCTGTTCATCGACGCTTCCGGCGACGGTGTCGTAGGCTTCCTTTCAGGCGCGGCCTTCAGGATGGGCGCGGAAAAAAAAGAAGAATTCGGCGAACTGTTCGCCCCTTCCGAAGAATACGGCGAGCTGCTTGGCCATAGCCTTTATTTTTACAGTAAAGACACCGGCCGCCCTGTAAATTTCATCCCGCCTGCCTTTGCGCTGGACGACATCACGAAAGTGCCCCGTTTCAAGAGCTTCAACGCGAAAGATCACGGCTGCAAGCTGTGGTGGATAGAATACGGCGGCCGCCTCGATACCGTGCATGATACCGAGACCATCAAATGGGAATTGTGGAAAGTGGTATACGGCGTTTGGAACTATATCAAGAATTCCGGTAAATTCCCCGAAGCTGAAACCCTCACCCTTGAATGGGTGGGCATGATACCGGGCAAACGCGAAAGCCGCCGCTTCGAAGGAGATTACATCATGCGCCAGCAGGACATCGTGGAGCAACGCAGCTTCCCCGATGCGGTAGCATTCGGCGGCTGGTCTATAGACCTGCACCCGGCAGACGGTGTGTTCAGCGAAAAGCCTGGTTGTAATCAATGGCACAGCAAAGGCATTTACCAGGTACCATACCGCAGCCTTTACAGCCGTAATATCAGCAACCTGTTCCTCGGCGGCAGGACCATTAGCGTGTCTCACGTAGCATATGGCTCCACCCGCGTGATGGCTACTTCCGCGCATGTTACGCAGGCCGCAGCCATGGCTGCTGTGATCTGTAAAGAGAAAGGGTTGCTCCCCGCAGCTATCGGCGCACATATGCATGAGCTGCAACAACGCCTGTTGCAAACGGGGCAATACATACCAGGTCTCATTTTCAACTCGCCGAAAGACCTTACTGCTACTGCGTCCATTTCCGCCAGCAGCGAGCTGGTGCTGAAAGAATTCCCCGGCGCCCCGCTCCTCAAGCCACTGGAGATCTCTTCCGCGCAAATGATCCCATTGCAGAAAGGAAAAACACCTTCGCTCGTATTTCATGCGGAGGCAGATACTGCCACCACGCTGGAAGTAGAACTACGCATCAGCAGCAGGAATGGGAACTTCACGCCGGATGAAACGCTGGCCCGCCAAAGCATTGCCATCCATCCCGGCCGGAACTGCATGAAGCTGGAATTTGAGGCGGAGATGCAAGAGAACGGTTATGCTTTCATCATCTTCCATAAAAACCCCCAGGTACAGCTACACTATACGCATAAAAGGGTAACGGGCATCCTGTCTGTTTTTAATACGGTGAACAAGGCAGTGTCCAACTTCGGCAAACAAACGCCACCGGAAGACATTGGCATGGAAGCCTTTGAATTCTGGTGCCCGCAGCGCCGCCCCGAAGGGCATAATATCGATTTCAGGATGCCGGAAGGCCTGGATACCTTCAGGGCGGAAAACATCCGCAATGGCCTGGAAAGGCCCACCACGCAGCCCAACGCCTGGGTGGCAGACTGGAACGACGCACATCCTTCGCTGACACTGGAATGGGACCAGCCTAAAGAGATCAGCGCCATAGAACTTTTCTTCGATACGGACTACGACCACCCGATGGAATCTGTGCTGATGGCGCATCCTGAAACTGCCATGCCCTTCTGCGTGCGCGAATACCGGGTAAAAGACGAAGCAGGCAATTTGCTGGCGGAGAAAAAGGATAATTACCAATCCTTCAACAGGATACAATTAACCAAACCCCTGCGCACGAAAAAACTGGTGATAGAAGTGGAGCATCCTTCCACGGATGTACCGGCAGCGGTATGCGCAGTGCGGTGTTATGGAGGGAATTAAATGACATGTCCGGCGGCCGGGGTTGATACAGTGTGACAAAAAAATATCAACCCTGGCGCGCGCTTTGATATTCTTAAACACGGGTTCATTATGATAAGTGACGCCATACCATTCGCTTTTGCCCCAGTAATAATTCAGGATGGTGTACCTGCCTGGGGGAAAAAAGGTATTTTGCACACATAAAGACTAGTCCTTAAAATTCCCTGCCAACATTTACGGGCATATGAAAAAACATTGTTTTAAACGATCAACCGATGGAATTCGACCAGGTAAAACAATTACTCACAGACGCGACCTACCGGTCTTCCCTGGAAAAGATCTGCGCGCTGCTCGGCCTGGAGCTTCATGAAGACCTGGATGTACCGCTTCTGTCCACCGCATGGACTATCGTGCGGCATTCCGGTCTTACAGAAGCAGATTTCTACCGGGTTTTGCATGCGCATACCGACGCGCTGACGGCTTTTTACCTGAAAGCGGCAGAGATGATCCCGCCGGATGAAGAGTTGGAATATCCTGAACGGGAAAGGCCTGGCGAAGAAGGCGACGGCGAAAAATGGGGCCTGTCCGTCCTGGCATTAATGATCACCATCATAGAATTCCACTACCTGCTGCACAATGATGAAAAAGGGCTGGAAACATTCTTAAAGAAAGAAAAAATTCCCTCCGTTAAATACCTGGAGCAGCTCCGGGAAGTGTATAAAGCCATCACGTTTTGATCTTTTAACTCCTTCTTTTGAAATCAGGGCTCTTTCTCGGCCTTAAAATCACCGTATTGTTGTTAACCCATTATTAACAAATAAAAAATTTCACGGCATTTATCGCTAACGGCCATTCCCCCCCGGTCATTCATCAACATCTCCTGAAACTATTTATAGTAAAAGACTACAGCGTGCATAACAAATCCCTTCAGTGAATTTTTCAAAATGATTTCTTCTCCAAAAATCATTCAGTTAACCATCCATTAACAAAAATAAATTTTGCTCCTTTAAAAGATTCTTCTAAATTCATATCATACTTTTCCTCAAAGTACATTTGTTATTTAGCATTGGTGTTACCTAAATCGCAGCAAACTCAATACTGTAAAGTGTTTTAAGACATAACACTCTACTACCCGAGGACCCTTCTTTCTTTTTGTATATGATTAGGATAACAAGTACCCAAGATTAATCCGAATTAATCCTTAAAATCTATTGTGCATGAAACCCTAGATGAATCCATATCATTTAACGACCCTGCTTCCTGGGCGACCACTTGTTTAATCCTAAGAAATTGTAACCATGAAAGGTAACAGTAACGGCATCTCTATTGCCTCCACGGTGGATGATTTTATCCGGAACCACCCGGACTTCGATCTCCTGTCTTTCGACTTCTGCGACAAAGCGGAAACCCCTGATCTTCCTCTGGACCAGCCCGGCATCAACCAGCTGATGACCCTCCAGCGGCTGCTGCGCGTGTACAACGACCGCGATGCCGCCAACACATTGCTTTCCGCTGGGCTGGATTCCGCACATGCCATCGCGCGTATACCTGCCCATCGCTTCCTGCGCATGTACGGCCCGCAATTCAATACCACGGAGGATCCCGGCATTGCGCAAAAGATCCATGCCAATGCAACCGCCATCGCGGCAAGGGTCAAGCATGTATTTGCCAATATCCACGGCATGGTGGGCTCCCCGCATTTCAACGCCGCTTTGTTCAACAACGTTTCCGATACGCTCCGGCAATACGCCATGGATATTCCCAGCTACCAGGACCTTTTCGGCGACCTGGACTTCTGTGAATGCGAGCATTGCAAGTCGATATTCAGTCCTGCCGCGTATTTTCTCGATATCATGCGTATTACGGACGACTACATCACCGATCCCAACACCATCCCAGCCGGTATGACGCTGGAAGAGCGCCGGCCGGACCTGTTCCGCCTCCTGCTCACCTGCGAGAACACCAATACCCTCATTCCTTTCCTGCAGATCGTGAACGCCGTGCTGGAAGCCAGGCTGGAAACCGGTCTGGTAGTGGCAACGGGCACAGCGCAGGGCGGCACTGCGTCTACCATCACGTTAGCTTCCACCGCTTCCGCGGATAACAATGCCTACGCCGGCATGGAGCTGGCCATCACCAGCGGCACGGGAGCCGGGCACAAAAGAATGATCCAGTCCTACGACGGTAGCACCAAAGTGGCTACCGTATCAGAAAAGTGGAGCGTAGTGCCGGATAACACAGCGGTGTACACTATCTACCAGGACGTTTACCACCAGCTGGCGCTGGCCCCCTACCCCTTCAACCTGCCCTTCCAGCTGCCATTGCAGCAGATCCGCCTGTACCTGGGCCAGCTTGGCACTTCACTCACGGATATCTATACCAATTTCCTCCACCCGGCAGAAAACGGCATAGCACAATCAGGCGCCGCCGATAATATCGTGCTGGCCAAAACCGCATCGACGGCAGACAATGCTTACAACAACATGCAGGTGCAGATCGTATCCGGCACCGGCAAAGGGCAGCTCCGCATCATCAGCAGCTACACAGGCAGCACACAAACGGCCACGGTATCAACACCATGGACCACCGCGCCGGATGCTACTTCGCAATACTACCTGACCAACACTTTGTACATGGCCACGGAGCAGCTGGGCCTTTCGGTAGAAGCCTACCAGGTATTGCTGCCGCCCGCAAACGTTTCAGGGTCTGTGCTGTCGCCGTATTTCGGGTATAAGGACCTGAACGATGAAGACCTCGTAAAAGCGCTTACGCCGCTGAACGAATTCCTGTACCGCACCGGCCTCACCCGGCCGCAGTTCGTATCGCTGATCGTGCAGGACCTCAGCCAGCAAGAGCTCTCGGAAGACCTGGCCAACCAGTTCTTCATCAACGACACCGGCGAAGGCCTGCCTTACCTGCAGATCGTTGCGGGAGACGATGGATCCGGCAATATCATTGAAAAGATCGGCAACCTCAGCATCAAACGCATCGACCGCCTGAACCGCTTCATCCGGCTGCAGCAAACAACAAAGTGGAGCTACGCCGATATGGACTGGATGATGAAAACATTTTCCCAGGCAGAGATATCCGATGCGTTCATACAGGAACTTGCGCTGGCGTGGACCTTGCAGCAATCCCCGCAGATCACGCCCCCCGTGTTCAGCAGCTTCCTGCAGGATATGAAAACGATAGGAAAAAAGGACGACGCTGTTCCGATGTCTTTCTTTGACACCGTTTACAATAACCCCGGCCTGCTGAAAGGAAAGAACCCCTATAACGCTACCGGGTACACGCCGTTCGACCCTTCCGTATTGCATGAATGGGCCATCAGCGATTATACAGGCCTGAACGCGGAGATCAGGGGCCGCCTGAAAGCAGCGCTGGGACTGAATGACAACGATCTCACCCTGCTGTCAAACTTTGTGTACTGCCTGGTAACGGCAGACCGGCTGACGCCGGGCGTATTGCCCTTGTCGCTGGCCAATCTCAGCTGGCTGTACCGGCTTTCAAAACTGGCTGCTTTGTACAAATACAGCATCAACGACTGCCTGCTGATGTTGTCGCTCATTTATTTCCCGCAGGAGCTTAACTACAAAGAGCCGCCGGCAGGCGCGCTGCAACCGGGCGTTCAGCTGCTGCTGAGCATCAAAGAAACAGATACCTGGCTGAAGAGCACCAATTTTACCGTAGCACAGCTGCAATATATCCTGACCGGCCAAACGCAAAACAAGTTCAACAAAGGATACAATCCCAATTCCGTTCCTTCTTTTGTGACCAAGCTGGCCGTGCTGGCGGAAGGTTCCCGGCTGAAAAGCGATTCTTTCGTATTCGAGGACATCGATGAGCATGAATCCGCCGACATCTTCGACGGCATGCTGAAGCTGGGGCTGATCAACAGCTACGGCATTACGCTGAAAAAGACCATCTACTACAGCCAGGCCGCGGCGCAGACGCCGATAGGAGACGACGCATTTGTAAGCGCAGACCTTACGCCCGAAGAATCGCTGACGGCATTCAACCAGCTGGTCGCCAATGATCCGCCGCTCCTCGTGGACGTTTTCACGAAAGACGGCATTCAATACGGCTATCTCAGCAGCGCCTTCACGGAATACACTTCGCTCAGTTTCCTTTTCGCTTCAAAAGGCGCGGGAGAGTCCGGCTCCATCTCGGCCTACGACGGCGCCACCCTGACCGCCACCGTGGCCCAGGCGTGGACCACCATCCCTGACAATACTTCCTACTACCAGGTGGTAGCCACCGCCAATGCCGGCACCGCTGCCGGCGCCGTTGCCAACGCCATTACGCTGGACAGTGCCGCTTCCGATAAAGACAATGCCTATTCCGGCATGGAGATCACCATTACCGCCGGAACAGGAAAAGACCAGGTGCGCACCATTACCGCTTATGCAGGCGCAACGCGGCTTGCGGAAGTGGATAAGAATTGGGATACGATACCAGATAATACCTCGACCTATGCAGTGACCTACGTTTTCGCCGAAGGGCTTGCCCAGGGTGGCACTTCCACCACCATTGTGCTGGCTGCAGGAAGCTCCGCCACCAATGACGAATACAAGGGGATGCAGATCAATATCGTGGCTTACCCGAAAGCATTGCTCAAAAGGAACCTGGTAAAGAACATCCTGCTGCAGTCCCGCAGGGATATCCTTCACGCGATGGACATATTCCAGAACGCATTCGCATTGCAGAACAAAAACGCGCTGGAAGAACTATCCGCTTTCCTGGGCACTTCCCCGGAAATGCTCACCCTGCTGTTGCCCTTCGTTTCATCCGCCGTGGACCTGGCGGACTACCTGGACGCACTATTGTCTCCCGTGCCCGCTGATGCGCAGCAGGGCTTCCTGCCTTACCTTTACGAAGATTCTTTTGTCACAGACGGGCTGATCGACGCCGCTTCTTCCAAAGCGGTATACGACGCCCTCCAGCAACACGACCCGCCGTACCTGCTGGCGAGCGTGATAGTGCCCGGCGAAAAAGTAAGGGCACAGGTAAGCAGCGCCTTTACCAGCACCACTTCCCTCGAATTCCTGTTCACCGGCGACGCGCAGGCAATCATCAAAAGAGAACGCGTACGCACCCTCCTGTTGCTCAGCCAGCGCGCCTTCAAAGTAAATACCCTGATCGATTCATCAGCCAGGAGCGTGATGCTGGTAACAGTGCTCAACTTAAGCGCCGGTGAAACAGACGCCATCTTCACGGAGCCTTCCTGCTGCAATATCAAAGACCTCAAGCATCTTACACTGCTGAACATTCAATCCATCAGCGCCTACAAAGCGCTGATCACCATCCTCCATGATTCAAGCGGCGAGCTGGTCAGGTATTTCCAGATGGATAAAGACGGGCAGTGCAGCGGCATCAAGATCACAACCCTGGCCAAACTTACCGGCTGGGACCAGGCGCAGCTCTGCAAGCTGATCAACCTGGTCTGGCCCAACGACGACATCAATAACAAACACAGCAGCTATAACACCGTTGACGGTATTTTCAGGCTGATGGGATGTTTTAACCTCGGCGTCAAAACCGGCATCGACATCAACAGCCTGCTGAACCTCTACAACCTGCAGGGATTACCGGTAGGCACCCCATCAGGGCTGCCCGATTACGCGAACTGGCTCACCTATACCCTTGCGGCGGGCGCCGTGCTGGGCAATGTAAATGCCAGCGCGGGCGACGAAGCATTCGCGGAACTGCTGACCGGGTTCAATAAAAAGACCGATACACAAAGCCGGGACGCGCTGGTGGGTTACACTATCTGGACGCTGAGCGAAACATTCCACTTCATCCGCATGCCTTCAGACCTTTACCAGTTCCTGCTGATAGATGTGGAAATGAGCGCATGCGATTCCGTTTCCCTCATCGCGCAAGGCATTGCTTCCGTACAATTGTACATGCAGCGCTGCAGGCTGATGCTGGAAGAAGGCGTTACCGACCTCAGCAACATCCAGCCGGTATGGTGGGAATGGATGATGGCATACCGGGTGTGGGAAGCCAACAGGAAAATATTCCTGTACCCGGAGAACTATATCGATCCCGCATTGCGCCGGAGCCAGACGGCGCCGTTCAAGCAGTTCTCCGAAGCCATGCTGCAATCCAATATCAGCGATGCGGTAGTGACAGCGGGCTTCCTGGATTATTTCGAGAGCTTTTCCCAGCTGGCCAGTCTTAACTATTGCGACGCCTACAACTGCCTGGTAGACAAAGGCAGCAAAACGCCTCCGGAACAGCAGACATTTTTCTTCGCCCGCACCAATACCGATCCTTATAAATTCTATTACCGGATCTATTACCCGCAGTCAGACAAATGGGAGCAATGGGAAGAGATCAACCTCACCATCAACGCGTATTTCATTACGCCGGTGTTTGCCTACAACCGGCTCTTCATCACCTGGACGGAACGCTACAACACTTCCTACCAGCAGATCTCCGGCGGATCAACTACAGACGAGGCAACGGCGTACAAGGCAGTATTCAACTACGCCTATTACGATCAGAACAAAAGCTGGGTGCAGGCGCAGGGCATCAACCGGCAAATAGTGGAGGATTATTATCCCACCACTTACAACGAGGGCAGTCTTTATATTGATCCCAGCCTGATCAATCCTGATGATCTTTACTGGCAGAAGACATATGCCCTGAGAGTGCCGCCCAAAACGATTCCCGGTACGCCGGATACACATTTCCCGGAACGTGTGCTGATCACCCTGGGCGCTTTATACAACATCCCCGAGTTCGAGGTAGATCCGGCGGATAAACCGGTAGACCGCAGGGAAAACCCGGACCTGCACGATTTTGAGCTGGCCATTTACGAAACCACCGAGCGTGTCAATGCCATGATCAAAAAAGGGAATACGCGCTCCGGCAAGATCTTCCTCAACAATTCCGCCCTTCTTTTCCCGAACCTCCAGGATACCCACCAGCACCTGGTGATACTGGATTACGACGAGCTGGCCGACCAGCCCCGTCCCTACAGGCCGCAGATGGACCTTACCAACCGCATCCTGAACGTTATTGAAAGCGACAACCTTATTTACGATAATTATTTCGCGGACTATGTGAACAGGACCGTATCGGGCGTGATGCAAACGCCTTCTTCGCGCTTTGCATTGCCGCCGATGACGCCTTCCGATAACTCGCCGATCCCGCTGTTATACAACATTTCAGATACCAAAGGCAATATCATCACCATCAAGAACCAGCCGGGATGGTTCATATTCAGCAACGGCGATGTATCGTTCCTGTTAAAAGTAAATGATGAAAATGTAAAGACCCTTTCTGATATCCTGATAGAGCTAAATGCCTCTATTTCCGGCCTGCCGGATGAGCTGGACCTGAGGACAGGGCCATATACCAGCTCGGAAATAGATTTTAACACCCTCACTTTCGCGCTCTACCGTTTATCCACCAGCACCATCGATACCATGAGCCAGCTGTTGTTCGTGGGCGGTATCGATACATTGCTTACGCCTGAAACGCAGCAGCTGCCGGAGATACCCGTCAAAACATTCTACAAGGATGGCACCATGCCCCCGCCCAACCTGGTGATCCCCGATCCTGCCACGATCGATTCACTGGATTTCAGCGGCGCTTACGGGATCTATTTCTGGGAGATCTTCTTCCATGTGCCATTCCTCGTGGGTGCATCGCTGCAGCAGAACCAGCGCTTCGAAGAAGCCATGAAATGGTACCAGTACGTATTCAACCCTACAGAACCGCCCGACCCGAGCCTCGGGAACCCGAACGACCGGTTCTGGCGCTTCCTTCCTTTCCGGAACATGACCAAGCAGTCATTGATCCAGACACTGACCGATCCCGCAACGATCAAAGCCTACAACGACGATCCCTTTGACCCGGACGCCATTGCTGCCCTGCGGCCTGTGGCTTATGCAAAGTCTATCGTGATGAAGTATATCGACAACCTGATCACCTGGGGAGACTTCCTGTTCGCGCAAGACACACGGGAATCCATCACCTCGGCCACGAACCTGTACGTGCTTGCGTCTGACCTGCTCGGGCAGCGGCCGGAAGTGATCGATAAATGCCCTACGCCGAAACCGGAATCGTTTAACGACATCAAAGCGAGCTACGACAATAAGACCATCGCCACTGGCACAGCCGTGAGCGCCACCACGCTCAGCATCACGCTGGACAGTACCGCTTCCAAAGAAAAAGACGCGTACACCGGCATGTACATTGAGATCACTGATGGCACAGGAATGGGCGAATCGCGTTACATCACGGCGTACGATGGTGCTTCCCAAACCGCGACCCTCAGCAAAAAATGGGAGGCCACGCCCGTCGCCGGTTCCAAATACCGTATTTACCAGCAAGGGATACCGCAGTTCTTTATCCGCCTCGAGAACTCCGCCTTTACAACAGGCGCCACGGAAAGCAATCAACAGCTCGCCAGCGTGGCATTCAACAACATTCCCTCTTACTTCTGCGTGCCCGAAAACAGCGAGTTCGTTGCCTACTGGGCCCGCGTGGAAGACCGGCTCTACAAGATCAGGCATTGCCAGAACATGCAGGGAATAGAGCGCCAGCTGGCCTTATTCGAGCCGCCTATCGATCCGCGCCAGCTGATCAGGGCCGCGGCTTCAGGCGGCGGGCTGTCGCTCACCAGCCAGCTGGAGCCGCAGGTACCGTATTACCGTTTTTCTTTCATGATAGAAAAAGCCCGCGCGCTCACCGGCATCCT
Source organism: Chitinophaga sp. YIM B06452 (assembly GCF_039655965.1). Lineage (NCBI taxonomy): Bacteria > Pseudomonadati > Bacteroidota > Chitinophagia > Chitinophagales > Chitinophagaceae > Chitinophaga > Chitinophaga sp. YIM B06452. Next base: position 147,474 of record NZ_JAWLKY010000005.1, read on the forward strand.
CATGCAATTCGGCAGCGGCCTGCTGGCAGCGCTGGAGAAAAAGGACGCGGAAGCCCTGTCGCTTTTAAAAGTGACGCAGGAAAAAACGCTGCTCAATCTCACGACCTACAACAAGCAGCAGCAGATCAACGAACTGACAGTAACCGGGGCTTCATTGAGCGAAAGCCAGAAAGGGGCAAAAGAACGGAATACCTACTACAGCAACCTGATACAGACAGGATTGCTGCCCGGGGAAATACTCAACCTGGAAGCGATGACAGCTGCGATGGTACTGAATGTTGCGGCAGTAGTTGTAAAAACCATGTCCTCTATCTCCTACGCCCTGCCCAACGTGGGGTCGCCTTTTGCAATGACCTACGGCGGCGAACAGGTGGGCGCTTCCGCCAGCGGCGCAGCGGAAGCCATCGAGGTCGGCTCTATCGTATCCAATTTTGTGGCGCAGCTGAGCGCTACCATTGCCGGATACCAGCGCAGGGAGCAGGATTGGGAACTGCAGCAGAAACTCGCTTCCATCGATGAAGCGCAGATCGGGTACCAGATCATGGCCAACGATATTTCCAAACAGATCGCCGAGCAGGAACTGCTCATCCACCTGGAATCCATCAGGCAGAATGAAGAAACAGAAGCCTTCCTGAAAGACAAGTTCACCAACGAAGAGCTGTACCAGTGGATGGCCGGGCGATTGTCTACCGTATATTTCCAGACCTACAACCTCGCCGTAAGCCTCGCCCGTTCCGCGCAGCGCGCCTACCAGTACGAGCTGAACAACAACACCACTTTCATCAACTTCGGTTACTGGGACAACCTGCAGAAAGGCCTCCTGGCCGGCGAAGGCCTCATGCTGGCGATCGAACAGATGGCCACATCGTATATCGATATCAACATACGGCCCTTCGAGATACAAAAGAACATTTCCCTCATGCAGCTGGACCCGAAAGCCTTGCTGGACTTCATCAATACCGGGGAATGCATGTTCAGTTTTTCCGAAAAACAGTTCGACGATGACTATCCCGGCCAGTACGCCCGGAAGATCAAAACCATTTCTGTGTCCATCCCCGCGGTGATAGGGCCTTACCAGAACATCAAAGCCACGCTCACACAACAGGCCAACCAGATCGTCATGCAGCCGGACGTGAACGCCGTGAACTACCTCCTCGGCGGCAGCAATGCCGAAGTGCCGGAAGCAACCGTGCTGCGCACCAACTGGTGGATCAACCAGCAGATAGCGCTTTCCAGCGGGGTGAACGACGACGGGCTGTTTGAGCTGAACTTCAACGACGAGCGTTACCTGCCTTTTGAAGGCACCGGCGCTGTGTCTTCCTGGAAGCTGTCTATGCCCAAAGCCACCAACCGCATCAATTACAGCGGTATTTCCGATGTGATCATCCAGTTAAAATACACCGCGTTCAACGGCGGTAAAAAGTTCGCGGACGATGTGATGGCGCTGGATACCATGAAAGCTTACAGCGGCAGCAGCCTCTTCAGCCTGGCGCAGAACTTCCCGGCGCAATGGTACTCCTTCATGAACGTGCATCCCGACGATATCACACAGGTATTGAACTTCCACCTCTCCGGCTACATTCCGCCGCATGTTAAAAATGCGAAGCTGACCGGGCTCTTCTTCCAGCTGAAAGTGCGGGATGGCGCGAATGCTACCGGCGCGGGGAAATACATCAGCCTGAAGCTGTCCGATACGGTGTCTGTTGATTTTAACCTGAACGCAAAGCAGTCATTCATGCAGACCTTCGACTGGGCCATACCTGCGGATTCCGTGATGGATGAAACGCTCACGTTTACGCTGGCAGACACACCCGCAGACCTCAAGACCAAAACAACCCCGGCCTACCTGGATCCGCTGGTAGTGGAAGATGCAATACTGGTGCTGTTTTATGATGGAGAAATACAATGGAAGTAACGATCATTTATATTTTTTCACCCCAATAAATCCTTAGCAATATGGGACAAACCTGGTACGAAACCTGCGTATCGGAGGTAGAACACATGAAGCCTCCTGAAAAAATGTGCGATTACAATCGCTGCATGAAGATCCAGAACAAAATTGATGCCTCCTGCCACGGCAGGCACTGGGAACCCGGTACCCCCTATGTGCTGGATAACCCGGACGGCTCAGTCTGTTACTGCTGCTGCTCCTGCTTCGCCGAAAACACCCAAATAGCGGTCAGTGCGTCTGAATACCGGGCAGTGCAGGATTTCAGGCCAAACGATGTTGTATATGCGGCAGATGGCAACCTGAACTGGAAAGAATACAGGGTGGATTTCTGCACGAACGTAGACGGGCAAAAGCATGATGCCTTTATGGTGCTGATCAAATGGGGAGACCAGCCTTATGAGTATATCTCTGTCACGGAAGATCACCTGTTCCTCTTGCCGGGAAAGGTGCTCGTCCCCGCGTCTGCCGTGCAACCCGGCGATCAGCTGGTCAGACCGGACGGCAGCACCGTGAAGGTGACATTTGCCGTTACCGCTATGGTGAATGGCGGTGTATACCAACTGGCTACCGGTCAGTTTAGCGGCAGCATGGACGGGCATTTGCTGAATTCCAACGGTGTGATCTCGGCGGACTTCGCGTTGCAGGTAGGATTTATGGCGGGGCAGCTGGATAAAAAATTCCTGGTGAAAGACCTGGATACCCGCCTTCGCGTAGGCAGCCCTGAATACCAGCAAAAAAACCACAACAAGGAAGCCCAGCATTTCATTTCCCACCCGGAGCTTTGGCCCAAAGGCTTAACGATCCCGGACCGGAACAATCTTTACATCATCCCCGCAGATGCAAAAAGTTTCATCACCGATTCGCAGGCACAGCAGATCATGGATAACAAAGATGCCAAAACCCGCCCCTTCGGCAGCAACTACGGCATTGAAATGGCTGAATACCTGTGGACGACCTTCAGGGCCTTCTATCCCGGCATCAACTATGTGATGGACTGGAACAACCCGCTGCCCAATGCTTACACCTGGACCTCTTTCGGGCAGCCGTACATCCTGCTGACAGGAGGTTTGCTCAGGCAGATGGCGCTCAACAAAGAAGGGTTTTCGCTGATCCTCTCCCAGGCGCTGGCATACATGGGCGCCGACGAAGTAACGCCGCCGGCCGTGTGCGTTGGCGAAGCGGATTATCAAAGCCTGGTTTATTTCGGGAACATCTACCGCGACTCAACATTCATCAGCACTTTCCGCGCAGCCATGCTGCAGGTGGAACAGTTCTGGAGCTATATCGTCAACGATGTGGACCCGCTGAGCAAATGCCTGAACCCCGGCATACCCTGCAGGATCGAGACGTACAAGGCCGCGTCCTACCTGGATCCGCTGCCGCCCTGCGCTGACCCGGATTATGTTCCTTTTGAGCTTATTGGCGCATCCAGCAAAAAAGGCGAAGGCTCGATCGTGGTGGTTTACAACAGGCAGCTGAATGAAAGCAGCGCGCTGACCATCCTGAACTACAGCCTCAGCCCGTACCTGGAGATCATCGAAGCGCAAATGGATCCTGAAAATGATAAGCAGGTGATCCTTTTCGCAGCGGTGCTGGAAAAAACAGAATACACACTCACCGTGACCGGCGTGCTTTCCGCCCTGGGAGAGCCGCTTGACCCGGATCACGATAAAGCGGTATTTACATTGCAGGATTAGTAAACAAACAATAACAGGAGTTTTTGGCGCCGTCCAAAAACTCCTGTACTAAAATATCCAGATCATGACCGTACTTACGCAACTACAGGAAAAAGAACTGTCGTGGGACCAGATGCGCGAAGAATTTGGTGCTTACCTCGGCCTGGAAACGCCTGTTCCTTCAGCCGTTCTGAAAAAGGCCATCAACGATGAAAAATATGCATGTTATCTCATGGCGGCCAGGAATGCGCCTGCATACCTGCAGACGCTCTTTAATGTTCCGGCAGATCTTCAGGAAGACCGGAGCAACCTGCAGCTGTTGAAAAAAGCAGCCGGATCGCTGCTGAAATGGAGCGCTTCCGGTTTTGGTTATGCAGATGAGGCCGTGTATGCAAAGCGCCTCTCCGCCTGCCAATCCTGCGAATATCTCCGTGCTGCGCCGGACCAGGCCGTTTACCACCTGAAAAAGAAAAAAGAGGACATGCAGGTCTGCAGCGCATGCGGATGCGTAGCATCCCGTAAGGCGCGTCTGCGCTCCGAAAGCTGTCCTGTTGCAGATAAAACAGACGCTTCGCTGAACCGCTGGGGTGAGAAAATGAAATCATAAATAAAAACGCGCAACATTGGCTACCGAACCTTCCAGCCAGATCAGCATCCCCGCCCTCGAACTGCCTAAGGGCGGCGGCGCTATCCAGGGACTGAACGACACCTTCGCGGTAAACCAGTTCAACGGGATGGCCACCTTCTCGATTCCATTGCCATTGCCGGAAGCAAGAGCGTTGAACCCTAAGCTGGGCCTCTCCTACAATTCTTCAGACGGCAATGGCGTATTCGGCATGGGTTTCTCGCCGGGCATTTCCGCGATAGGCCGCAATACCAGCCTCGGCATGCCTGCCTACCGCGGCAACGACATCTTCACGCTTACCGGCGCCGGCAACCTGGTGCCTAAGCTGGACGCACAGCACCTGCCGGAACGGAAGACCGTGGAAAAGGACGGGGTAACATATGCAGTCACGCAATACATCCCGGACAATGAAACGAGCTTCCAGCTGATCTTTTATTGGGAAAATGTACAAAACGGCCTGTCGTACTGGGAAGTGACCGACCCTGACAATACGCAGCATACTTATGGCAAAGACGCCTCCGCTACCATCAGCAATCCTGCAAACCCGCAGCAGATCTTCCAGTGGAACCTGCAGGAATCACGGGATGCAAAGGGCAACCGCGTGATTTACAGTTACGCGGCAGACCGTTCTACCGATCCCCTGCGCCCCTGGACGAACACGTATCTCATGTCCGCCAGTTACGGCAACTATCCCAACGGTGCCGCAGAGGTCTTTGCGTTTGAGGTGAGCTTTGTGTACGACGATAAGCCGCCTGTTGCAGCGTTTGAAAGTCTTGGTACCGGTTCTATTGCCACGGCGCCCGTCCGGCAGGATGCTTTTTCTTCTTTTAAAGCCGGCTTTGAGATCAGGACGGAGAAGCGCTGCCAGAGCGTGCTGGTATCCCATTATTTCATTGGCCAATACAACGATAAAAAAATACTGACCCGTTCTTTGACATTTCAGTATGCGGACGGCAGCACACAACCTGCCGGGCAGTTCCTCCCCCTTTCCCTGCTGGAAAAAGCCACGCAGGCCAGTCACGTATGGGACGAAAGCGCGGCGCTTTACCATTCAAAAGACCTTCCTCCCATTGAGCTTACTTATATACCCTTCGCGCCTGAAGCAGAGCGTTCCTTTCATACCATGGAAGCAGGCGGCGATCTTCCCATCCCGGGTAACTTTGATGAGTTCCAGCTGGTAGACCTGCACCGCGAAGGCCTGCCAGGCATTCTTTTCAGTCAGCCTGCAGGCCATCTCTACTGGGAGCCCGAAGGGAACGGGAAATATGCATTCCCGCAAACGCCCCGTGAATTCCCCATCGACAACAACCTGGACGATCCCGTTTACACCCTGATGGACATTGACGGGAACGGCGGGCTGGAGCTGGTTGTGCAGGACCCTGCACGGCAGGGGTATTACCAGTACAACATTTACACACATGCCTGGGATAATTACGTGCCCTTTCCTAGACCAGTTGCAGGCGTGGCTGAGCGCGATAAAAAGCTGGTGGACCTGGACGGGAATGGCCGGCAGGACATTCTCATAACGGCCGCCAATTCTTCCCGTATCTTCTTTTCCGAAGGCACCGAAGGGTTCCGCGATCCCGTGAACCTTTTGCCGCTGGAAGATTTCCCTTACCAGTACAACGACAGCCCGCAGGAACTGCTCACCTTTGCCACGATCTTCGGAGACGGGCTTTCCCACTATGTACGCGTAAGGAATGGACAGCTGGACTGCTGGCCGAACCTGGGGCATGGAAAATTCGGGAACAGGATCTCACTGGCCAACGCGCCGGTGTTTGAGCAGGGCTTCGACAAAAGCAGGATGTACTTCACCGATGTGGACGGCTCCGGCACGGCAGACATTGCTTATGTTTACAGCGACCGCGTAGCTATTTATCTCAACCTGAACGGCAACTCATTTGCCGCGCCTTTCTATATCAGCCTGCCCGATACCTATACCCGGCTGGATGGCATCCGTTTCAGCGACATCCTTGGCAGCGGTTTCGACAGCCTGGTATTCACCAAAATGGCGCCTGCTGTCAGCCATTTTTATTACGATATGCTGGAAGATGCTTCCGGGAAAAGCATAAAGCCCTACCTGCTGGAAAAGATCCGCAACAACCTCGGCGCAGCGCGCAGCATTCAATATGCCAGTTCTACCAGCTACTACCTCCGCGATAAAAAGAATGGAAGGCCCTGGATCACTGCGCTCCCATTCCCGGTGCAGGTGGTGAGCAGCACGGTGAACATCGATGAGATTGAAGGATGGGCGTCCGTACAGCAATACGCATACCACGACGGGTATTATGACCCGCTGGAAAGGCAGTTTGCAGGTTTCGGTTTTATCGAAAGCTGGGACGGCGAACCCTACGACCAGTTCCGCCTGCGGCTGGGCAATGTTTACGCGCAGGCCAGCGATCAGTACAGCGAATACCTTTACGCACCTGTGTCTTACACAAAATCCTGGTACGTTATCGGCGGCTATGGCCACCAGGATGCGATCCTGCAACGTTACCAGTCAGAATACTTCAAAGGCGACCCGGATATTTACAACCTGCCGCCAAGCGCCATCGCGCCGGATATCAACCGTTACGACGACCGGACCATGCAGCATGTATACCAGGTGCTGAGCGGAAGGCTGATCCATGCGGAAGTGTATGGGCTGGATGGGATCACCAACGATGTGCCTTTTACCATCACGCAAAGCAATTACCTGGTAAAGCAGGTCCAGGAGCGGGCCGGGAACAGGTACCCCGTGTTCCAGGTGGTGGGCCGTGAAAACCTGAATTACAATTACGACCGGGCAGCCGCCGATCCGCGCGTGGAGCATGAATTGACATTGGAGACCAATGAATATGGGAACCCGCTGGAAAATTGCAAGATATTTTATCCCCGGCGGAGCAGTCCGTACAATTATCCCGGGCAGGAAGAATTAAAGGCACTGGCCGGCACAAGCGTTTATAATGAAGCCCCGGCTGAAGGTTACATCATCGGCGTGGTATGTGAAACAAGATCATTCGAGGTACCGGGGCTAAAGCCTGCGAAGTGGTACTTTACATTTGAAGAAGCGAAGATACAGGTGGATAAGGCCTTGACGGATAAAACCGCCAGGCTCACGGATTGGCAGCGCAATTACTTCTGGAACGAAGCGCAGGATGCGGCGCTGCCGCTTAGGGAGGTCACGCAGCGTTTGCTGCTCCATCACCAGCAATCCACCGTATTTGAGGCGGACTATATCGAAAACCTGGAGATCAACGGCAATAAGGTGATCACCGAAAAAGATCTGCTGGACGAAGGCGGTTACCTGCTGGATGAAGGTTATTACTGGAATGCGGGCATGGCCGGGCAATATTACAAGGCAGAAGATAACAGGTACTTCATGCCTTACCAGACGGACAATGCCTATCAAACCACCACGCAGGCGCCGTCCCTGCTGCAAAAAACCAAGGTATACTACGACGATTATATGCTGCTGCCAGTGAAACAGGTTTCTTTTTTGAAAGATGATGAAGAGGACCCGGAAAACCATGTTGTGCTCACGGAAAATAATTACATCTTTTTGAAGCCCTGGCAACTGACGGACATCAACGGAAATATTTCTCAGCTGCTATACAATACCCTGGGCCAGGTGGCGGTCACCACCCAATTCAAACCGGACCCGCTGAATGGTGGCGAGCTGGAGGGCGATAAGCCAGTAACCGGCTACGATACCAGTGTTTGGGCGGACATCAGCCTGGAGAAGGTCGTCAATGATCCCAAAAAATATATCCAGCAGTGTTCTTCATTCTTCTACTATGATACGGACGCATGGATGAATGGATCGCAGCCCGTATCGTTCGTACAGCTGTCCCGGGAGCTTTTTATAACCAGCGATCCTTCAGGCATCACGAATATATTCCAGGAGATCAGTTATAATGATGGCTTCGGGCGTACGCTTGAAACTAAGATATTAACCGCGCCGGGCGCTGCTTTCATAAGGGATCAAAGAGGAATGCTGCTGCGCACGGCAGCAGGCAGGATCATGAAGCAGGTAGTCGGCCAGCGCTGGATCGTATCCGGGAAAGTTATTTATAACAACAAAGGGAAGACCGCGCTCGATTACCAGTCATATTACTCCAATACCTTCCTGTATGAAGAACAGGCCGAAATAGCGGAAGAACTGCCTCCGCCCCATTGCATTGCGTACGATGCGGTAGACCGGGCGATAAAGGAAACATCGCCTAAAGCGGTGGTAGACGGCGTTGCCCTTGGATTCTTCACCCGCACAATATTCCGTTCCTGGGAAACCGTACGCTACGATAAAAATGATACCGTTACCAATTCCGATTATTACAAATGGTTCATGGCTAATTATCCTGTAAACCCCACACAGGAACAGGAAAACGAAAAAGATGCGCTGGAAAAAGCTGCGGTGTGCGAAAACACGCCTGCCAAAGAGATCATGAACAGCCAGGGGAATACCATCTTCAAAATAGCCGCCAATCTCGGGAAAGTGCTGGAAGCGGATGTGCGCAAAATAGTAGACAAGCTTCCGCTCAATGTGCAGGATGAAATATGGCTGCTGTTCAAAACGGATTACCTGGATAGCCTGGATTACCTGAATGAAAAATTCCGGCCGTATGATCCCGGTTTCAGGATCGATATACCGGCAGATTTGAAGCCATACGAGGCCAATATCCTCGATGTGCAGTACTACCTCGCCTCGGGTTGCCTCACCTCCGCATATATGCTGGATATTAAAGGAAGAACGCTTTGTTATACAGACCCCAGGCTTTACTACGACAACGTGCGCAACGGAACGGATTACTACAGCGCCCATTTCCGGTACGGCATGACTTCTTCCGACGCTATTTTCTCCGAAAGGCCGGATTCAGGCCAGCAGCTGGGCATTGCCAATATCCTGGACAGCATCTTTAAAAAATGGGATGCGAGGGGCTTCCTCCTGCATACGGCCTTCGACAAGCTCCAGCGGGAAATTTCCCTTCATGTAAGCGGTACAGAAATAGCACCAGCCAACCCGCCATCCGGCTGGAAACCGCTGGTGCTGGACAATACCGTCAAAATAACCACATACGGCGAAGGCGCGGCGGACGCGCAGTTGAAGAACCTCTTCGGCCAGGTGTCTGTATTAAAGGACCAGGCCGGCAAAGCAGATTACAATTCATTTACGATCACCGGCAAACCGGTACTTTCAGAACGCAGGCTGCTGAAAGCATACAAAGAAGAAGTGAACTGGGACGCCAATCCGGAGCTGGAAACGGAAATATACCGCAAAGGATTCACCTACACGGAACAAAAGGCTGTGTTGGTTGAAACGGATTACCTGGACACTGACAAGGTGTTCGAAAAATCCAACAGCTACAATGAATCCGGCGCGTTGATAACGGTGGACGAAACCACTTTCGGTCCTGCTGAGCCTGTTGTGCAAAACATTATTACGGCCATCGAATACTACCCGAACCGGCAGCCCGTTTCTGTGCATTACGGCAACGGTATGCGCACCGCTTACACTTATGAGTTCACCACGCAGCGGATGACCGGCATCGAAACGGCTGCCGATACTTCCATTGTGGGCACCACGCTGCAATCTATTCAATATACCTACGATCCGCAGGGCAATATTACGCGCACTACGGACAATTCCTTTGAGCCGGTAGCCTGCTATGGGCAGGGAACAGACCCGGTCAGGAATTACTGGTATGATCCGCTTTACCAGCTGCTGCATGCAACCGGCAGGCAGAACGTCAGCCTCAACGGCAACAGTTATATCAATGGGTTCAAGGAAAGCGCTTTCTGGAACTTTTGCCCGGGCAACCCCGCCGATGCCAATACCCTGGTAGGATACCGCGAAAACTACCAGTATGATTATGCCGGTAACATGCTGCAACTGCAGCACATCACCAACAGCACACAAGGCACCGACTGGACGCGGAACAATGCGGTGAATAAAGACAATAACCGGCTGACGCTGTACACCTATGACCGCAACGGCAACCAGCTGTCCCTCTACGAAAACAGCGCTACTCCCCTGGCCTGGAGCTACCGCAACCAGCCTTCTTCTGCTACACAGCTGCAGCGGCCGGATTATGTGGATGACGCCGAATACTATACGTACGACGCCAGCGGCAACAGGCTGCGGCGGGTGATCGAGTCGCTGGTGAGCGGGAATATCCATACCGAAGAATACATTTACCTGGAGGGATGGAATATCAAGAGAAAAAAAACATCCACCGGGGTGATCGAAGAAGAACGGTATACCCGCCAGGTATTCGCAGAGAAAAAGCTGGCTGCCAATATTTATTACTGGGCGATCAACACCTCGCATAAAACCCTGGAAGGCACGCAGCAAACAAGGTTCCAGCTGAATGACCTGCAAGCCTCCGTGGCCGTGGAAGTGGATACCGCCGGCGCGCGGATCAGTTACGAAGAATATTTTCCATTTGGCGAGTCCGCCTTCATAGCGGGGGTGAATGAAGACGAGGTGAAACTTAAATATTACCGGTTCACCGGTAAGGAAAGAGACGACACCACGGGCCTGTATTATTTCGGGGCAAGGTACTACGCATCCTGGCTTGGGCGCTGGATATCCACGGACCCCGAAAACCAGTTCGCTTCCCCCTACACTTATGCTTACAATAATCCGACCACTGCCACTGACCCCGATGGGCAATGGGCCTGGCTGATCCCGATCGTGATCGGCGGGCTTATTTCATCCTATACTGCTTACAGCGCCGCCAAATCGAACGGTGTTGAAGGCACCAAGCTGGCGGCAATTACACTCGGAGGCACAGCCATTGGCATGGCAACCGGGGGCCTGGGCGGTTACGTTGCAGCGGCGGGCATTCCGTTGGCTAATACTGTTTCGACGGCGGTCACCTCTACAGCGTCTTCCTATGCATTGAACAAACTGACAGGCGGCATTACGAATGTGACGACAAGCATCGGCGTAGCTTCCTATAACTGGTCTACAGGCGAAACCGGGTTCCTTTTCAAACGCGGGCAGTCCTACAGCCAACACCTTGCTTATTTCATGGGTGCGCTGGCCAATATACAGGATATCAGGGCGGCGATGGGCAAACCGGGTAATGTAACGTTGGTTACGGAGAGCGAGCAACCCATTCCTTATTTTAAAAAGAACTTTGACGAGATCGGGCATTCGGCCGTCGTTAATGAAGACCTGGGGATCAATGTATCCGTTGGTCCGGGTCAGCCTTATTTTCCCCAATTTGCATTAACCAAAACTTTCTGGAATGAGCTGCATACACCTGTAGTAGGCATAAAATGGAATAACTATTTTAAATCACCGCACGGATGGAAACTGCCCCTCAATAATGTGGATACCACTCCGCTCCTGGAATCCACTCAAAATATCCTGAAGAACACCGGAACATCGGCATTGCCTTATACGGGACTTGGGGACAGTTGCGCGGATTATGCATCCAGGGCGCTATGGGCCGCGGGTGTGTATCATTTTACGCCGCCCATACACCCTTATATGCTGCATGGCCAGATATTCCTGCGGGCAATAGGGATTGCTGCCAATCCCTACATTACCGGCAGCAACAGCCAACCGCAGCATCATGAAGAGTAAAACAAAAGATCAGTCCCCATAAAACGGAGCCCCGGTATCTGCCGGGGCTTTTTTTTGCGACACAGTACAAATGTACTATTGCTGAAGGATGCATCAGCGGGTAGTTTTGTTGCTGATCCGTTAATCCCCAAAACCCATCGGGTAATACCAGTGGGAGGTCCTGTCTATACTGACTTCGCGACCCGGGTGGATTCGTTTTTTTATTTATAAAAGCATCATCAATTATGCACCAGGCACTCACAAAACCAGGACACCCCGAAGCCGCAGTTAACATGCTCACCGGCGTGAAACAACGCGTAATTTCTGTAGATATATTGCGGGGCGCAGTAATGATCATCATGGCATTGGGCCATGTGCGCCACCTCCTGCATCTGCCGGCCCTGGTAGAGGAGCCAACCGATCTCGTCACTACCACTCCTGTATTGTTTTTCACTCGCTGGGTCAGCCATTATTGTGCTCCCACTTTTGTTTTCCTGGCCGGCATCTCTATTTTCCTTACCGGTCAAAACAAGCCCATCAGGGATCACAGCGCCTTCATTATGAAACGAGGCCTGTGGCTGGTGTTCGTAGAGTTATTCATCATTACTTTCGGGCTAACCTTCAATCCTCTATACAAGATGTTCATATTGCAGGTGATCTGGGCTACCGGCTGGAGTATGGCAGCACTGGGACTATTGATGCGTACCTCTCCCAAAGTGATCCTGGCAGTGGGTCTTGTTCTTTTTTTAGGTCATAACCTGCTCGACTATACGTCGTTGCCGCAACAAGGCGCGGCAGGCTTTTTGTGGAAATTCCTGTTCACCACCCGGGGAGATCTGCTGCCACTCGGCAGTTCACACAACATATACCTCGTTTATGCCATCCTTCCCTGGACGGGGATCATGTTGCTGGGATATTCGCTGGGCCCTGTATTCAAAAAGGATTTTGATGCGGCCAGGAGGAGAAGAATATTGAATATAACCGGCATTTCGCTGCTTGTTTTGTTTGTGCTGCTGCGCATCATCAATCAATATGGCGACCCGGCTCCATGGGGCCTTCAGAAAAATGGGTTATTCACTTTCATGTCGTTCGTAAATGTGACCAAATACCCGGTGTCGCTGCAATACGGCTGTCTTACCATCGGTCCTGTGTTATTGATATTGTCGGCTATAGATAGCCTGCGGGGGAAGTTTGCCGGCTTTCTCGCGATGTTCGGAAGGGTGGCTTTTTTTTATTATGTGCTGCATTTCTTTCTCATCCACCTCATCATCATGATCCTGTTCTTTGCCACCGGCCATACCTGGCAGGAAGCGATGGCGGCTGATTCTCCTTTCCTGTTCCGTCCATATAACTTCGGTTTCAGCTTAGGGGCGGTGTATATGCTCTGGATAGTGGTGGTAGCGATGTTGTACAAGCCCTGTAAGTGGTTCGTTCATTATAAACAAACACACAGGCAGTGGTGGTTGCGGTATTTGTAGTGCTAACAGGATTTATTTCCGTTTCCACCATGCTGCACCGTTTCCGGTTGTTATTTGTTCCAAACCTTTTTCATCATGTATCATGTTGTATTCAACCGTTAAATTGAACACGGGATCATACCTTATTATTTTCTGCGGAACGCCGTTGCCTGCATAATGATTTCAGCAGCAGTCATCCTGTTTGTATGATTTCTTCACACCGCATTGCTTTTCCTATACTGCGTCAGGCTTAGTTTTTTGTATTTTTTAAAGAATTTATTCAAGTGGCTTTCGTCGGTAAAGCCAAACTCATCCGCTATTTCATTGATGCGCCGGTCACTGAATTTCAGGCGGTGTTCAATAAGGCGGATCTTGTAGGCTGCGGTAAAATGCTGAATGGTTTCGCCACATTGGTTTTTGAAATAACTGCCGAGATACGTATCGGAAATGCCAAAAGCCTCAGCGATAACAGGAGCCTTCAGTTTTTGGGGTGAAAAGATATTGCTTTGAATGTAGTTGATAATGTCCTGGATGCGACTGTCGGCATTTATTTTCAACTGGGCCGGCCTGACCCTGGCAATGTTCCTGGCGGCAATAACGATCAATGCATTCACAAAGTGCATTTGCAGATCCTCCTCATAGAGATCGCTGTGGTGAATACCCTGCAGCAAAGATTGAATAATGGACCTCACCAGCGGGTAATCGGACTCATTTCGCAAAATACAGCCCATGAGGTGGGCGGAATAATACAATAAGCATTCAATCTCACAAATGTTCTTCCACCTGTATTTTTTTACATAATCGCCGGTGAACTTAATCAGGAGAAATTCCGTGGTTTGTTCAATATCAAAATTGTAGCAGTCATTGGGAGTCAGCAACATCAGGTTGCCCGCCCGGTAGGCAATCCGGTGATCGTTGATATTTAAAAATCCATTGCCTGAAATAATGTAAGCCATCTGGAAAAAAGTAAGCTGCAGGTCTTTCAGGGGGCAACCATCCACCTTCCTGTACAGGACTTCCAGGGACTGGTGGATGTTTTCTTTTTTGGTTTCACACATGTAGCAAAAATACCTTTTTATAATGGAATTGTACTGATACGTTTATCATTTCCGGTATAATTTTGCTAAAAATGAAATAAAAATAACCATGACAAAAGTTACCCGGACCGGAAAGAATACAGTCGCTTTGGTAGCAGTATGTTTAGCAGCCCTGATGTTTGGCCTGGAGATCTCCAGCGTACCGGTGATCCTCCCCACACTCGAAACGGCCTTACATAGTGATTTCAAAGAAATTCAATGGATCATGAACGCCTATACGATTGCCTGCACTACGGTACTGATGGCCACCGGTACATTGGCCGACCGGTTTGGCCGGAAGCGGGTTTTTATCATCAGCATTTTGTTATTCGGCATTACGTCTTTGTTTTGCGGTCTGGCACAAAACACGCTTGTGCTGATCATCAGCCGGTTCCTGCAGGGAATGGGAGGCGGCGCGATGCTGATCTGTTCTATCGCTATCCTTTCACACCAGTTCCGGGAAGGACGTGAACGGGGTAAGGCGTTTGCTGTCTGGGGCATCATTTCGGGTGTGGGATTGGGGTTTGGTCCCATCATCGGTGGAGCCATCGTGATGGTGTCCAACTGGCAATGGGTGTTTCTCGTACATGTGGGCATTGCGGCGATCACTGCGCTGCTTGTATTCAGGGGCGTACGGGAGTCAAAGGACCCGCAGGCCAAAAAACTGGATGTGGCGGGGATCATCTCTTTATCGCTGGCAGTATTTGGCCTGGCGTATTACATCACGCAGGGGCAGGCTATGGGATTCAGGAGCGTCGCGGGTCTTAGCATTCTCGGTGCTTCTGCGCTGAGCTTTATTATTTTTTGGAGGGTAGAAAAAAAGCATGCCCACCCCATGTTCGATTTCTCCGTGTTCAGTATCCGCCGCTTTTCCGGCGCTATCATTGGCTGCATTGGTATGAATTTTAGCTTCTGGCCATTCATGATCTACCTGCCCATCTATTTTCAAAGCGCACTCGGCTACGATATCATTATGGCCGGATCATCGCTGCTGGCTTATACGCTTCCCACCCTGGTGGTGCCCCCTTTGGCAGAACGGCTTTCACTCCGCTACGAGCCCCGCATGATTATTCCTTCGGGATTGCTGATGATCGGGTTCGGCTTTCTGCTGATGCGCTACGGCAGCAGCGTAGCGAACGCCAGCTGGTTAACGATGCTGCCCGGCTCACTATTGGCAGGTATCGGGCTGAGCCTTACCAATACGCCCGTTACAAATACGACCACCGGGGCGGTTACGCCGGACCGTGCCGGCATGGCATCCGGCATTGATATGAGCGCACGCCTGATCACTTTAGCCATCAATATCGCCCTGATGGGGTTCATCCTGGTGGAAGGAATCTATTCCTACCTGGAAAACGCTCTTCCGGGATCTGTTCCTTCTTCCCAATTACATTCGGCAGCAGAAAAGATAGCCGCAGGGCTTTCCGCAGCCGGCGTGCCTGACGCTACCGCGCATGCCGCGCTGGTGAACGGGTTCGGCTGGGTCATGCTTTTTGGAGGAGTGGGTGTGTGTTTCCTGGCGTTGGTGAGTTTCCTGGTGTTTGGGCCGAAAGAAAAGAATGTTGCCCGGGTTACAGCCTGAGTGTTGCCCGGAATAAAAAAGGAGGCGGGAAAATTGCATATTACTTTCTTTGTCAAAACAAACAAGTGAAATTTTAATTCCACCGGTATTGAACGAAAAAAGGCCACCGGTTAACTGATGACCTTTAAAGTTTGTCGGGACGCTAGATTTGAACTAGCGCCTTTACTTCCCATTTCAGCATATTATGTTATGCAGGATCATTTAATAATCTCGCAATGTTGGATTTAAACCAATTGGTTTTTACCAAGTCGCTTATTGTATATTTAAACTGTTGCAGATAGGCTTTGTTATAATAATCCTTTACACTAAAGAAAGGATAAAAAGATTCAAAATCATCACTCTCCAAGTCTTGTAGTATTGGCGCAATGTTTTCATCATTTTTAATACCCTCTTTGAATTCGACATAACTTTGCCTGGCAACAGCAATCTTGGAAACGATTTGAATAAAGCTTTTTTTCTTTTGGACTATAATTTCCTTAATGTATGCATCCTTATTATAGCCATGCCATCTCAGTTCAGCGATATTGTCCGGATGGTATATGTAATTCTCAAAGGCATAATATTGAAGTATTTTGAGATTTGGATACTTGGCCCGAATACGTGCTATTTCATCCTCCCTTAAGTAATCTCTGTCTCTTAGTCCCAGTTTAGCAGTATCTCCTTTTATAGTTAAAAACACTTCCCTGCTATTCTGAGCAGGCAAGAAAAAATACCCTTTCTCATTTAATGCCAAATTGTAATGCTTGTCATTTTGATTCTCTGCTACAACGAGTTTATATCCTTTCAGGATATTTTTCATCGTTTCCTTTGGCACTGCAATGTCATAGACCTCCATATTCTCCTTGGGTTCCGGTAATATCATTTGCGGGATATCAAAATTTAGCAGATCCAAGTCCACTATAGCAGCATTCTCGGCACTTCTTGCAAAATCAATAAAGCCCAATGCATGGGAAGCTGTCCATAATTGGGCATCATCAGGTATCCATACGTTTACAATTTCGGCCAGCAAGCTGGATTGAAGGGAGGTATTTAAATGGCAATCCATTTCATCTATATAAATGATCGCATCTTTATAGTATTCCTTACGAACAATAAAATTCAGCAAAAGAATTACTATTTGTTTTTCGCCATGGCTTAACAAATCGTAGCTTATTTTGGAGTCTCCCTTTTTAAATATTAATGTTCCGTTACTTTGTGGAGTCGCATTTTGATATTCAGCAATTTGGATGGTTGTAGATACGTCTCCACCCAGTATATTAATTAACGATGCATTTAATGGTTGAATAAAATCCTGAAATATTTTAAACGTATCTGCAGATCTACCACTAAAAACAGGCTCCCGCAATGCATTATCAATTTGTTGAATATATGTTGATAGATCATTCACAAATCGATCATCCATATCAATAAAAGATTTAGGAGCATCGGCATTAGATTTAGGAGAAGTAATATCTCCTGAGTTAATTATACGGGGAACAATTCTAATGCTAGATCGCCCTATTAGTTTTTTATTGAAATCCCTTCCTCCTTTTCCGAATTTTGTTTCCAATGTTCCAACTCTGTTTCCATCAGAAAATTCTATGTCCACTTCTGGATTAAGAGCACCTTTACTATAGTAAGGCTCATGTATGTCATCTATTAGCACAAAATTTTTGTCAATTGTAATACGCTGCCTTACATAATCCAATCCGTCAAAAACAGAGGATTTCCCCGATCCATTCGACCCGATCAATAACACTAACTTAGCTTCGGCCGGAATACCAGCAATTGTCAAGTCAGTAAATCGCTTAAAATTCTTCAGTTGAAGTTTTGTAATACGCATATTTCAAAAATAATCTATTTCTTTAATTGAACCGGTCCGCCAAATAACAAAAAAGGCCACCATTACTGATGACCTTTTTAAAGCTTGTCGGGACGACTAGATTCGAACTAGCGACCCCTTGCACCCCATGCAAGTGCGCTACCGGGCTGCGCTACGTCCCGAACTTCCGGTACCGTGTTTTGACGACGGGATGCAAAAGTAACCATTCATTTCATTTTTGCAAAAATTTTATCAGCTTTTTCTATGAATTTCTGTTTACATCCGTTCCCCGCCACTATACATCTCACCACATAAATACGTACATTTGCCCGGGATAAATTCAAATGATGCATATTTTACTGAAAAGCGCAAAGATCGTAGCTCCTTCATCCCCTCTCAACGGGCAAATACAGGATATTCTCATTCAAAACGGCGTCATCACCAACATCGCCGCCAATATTCAGCACCCTTCAGCCCAGGTCATTTCAGGTAAGAACCTCCATGTAACCACCGGTTTTACGGACGTTTTTGCCCATTTCTGCGACCCCGGGCAGGAATATAAGGAAGACCTTCAATCCGGCGCGGAAGCTGCCGCAAAAGGCGGCTTCACCACTGTCATGATCGTCCCTAACACACAGCCCGCCCTTCATACCAAATCGCAGATAGAATACGTGCTCAGCAAAACCCGCCACGGGGCCGTGCGCGTGCTCCCCATCGGCGCCATCACCAAAAACCTGGAAGGCGCCTCCCTCGCGGAAATGTATGAAATGAAAGAAACCGGCGCCGTAGCCTTCTCGGACGGACTCAAGCCTGTGCAGGCCTCCGGCATCATGCTCAAAGCCCTCCAGTACGTCAAAGCATTTTCCGGCACCATCATCCAGGTGCCCGACGATACCAGCATCTCCGGCCACGGCCTCATGCACGAAGGCATCTTTTCCACCCGCCTCGGTATGCCCGGCAAACCTGCCATTGCGGAAGAGATCATGATCAAGCGGGACCTGGACCTGCTCCGATACACCGGTTCCAGCCTGCATTTCACCGCAGTCAGCACCCGCAAGGCCATAGAGCTGATCGCCGCCGCCAAAGCCGAAGGCCTCAGCGTAACCTGCTCCGTCACCCCCTACCACCTGCTTTTCACCGAGGAAGATATGGTCACCTACGACAGCTTCCTGAAAGTGAACCCGCCCCTCCGCAGCCGCGACGATGTGCAGGCCCTCCGCGAAGCCGTCATAAACGGCGCCGTGGATTGCATCGCCACGCATCACCAGCCGCAGGACTGGGACGCCAAACAGGTGGAATTTGAATACGCCAAACCCGGCATGATAGGCCTGGAAACGACCTTCAGCGTGCTCCGCACCGCCCTGCCCCGCCTCCCGCTGGAAAGGCTCGCGGAACTGCTGAGCATCAACCCGCGCAGGATATTTAACCTGCCCGAGCTCAGCATCGCACAGGATGCGCCCGCCAACCTCACCATTTTCGACCCGGCGGAAGAATACCAGTTCACCGACGCGCACATCGGTTCCAAAAGCAAGAATTCCCCCTTCATCGGCAAGACCTTCACCGGTACTGTAAAGGGAATTATCAACAATAACCAGCTATTCCTGGCATAATTATGAGGAGCAAGATCCATATCCGATTCGGTCTGCTGGCCGCAGCCATTAATTTTGTGTTACTGCTGATCCAGTTCTTCGCCCGCATCCCGATGGCCAACCCCGCATTCAGGTTCCTGCCCGTGCTTTCCCTCGTGATCCTTGTCATCGCCGCCTGCCTGAAATTCAGCAAAGACGCCGGCGGAGAGGCCACTTTCGGCGTGGTATTTGGTACAGGGTTCCGCACAACAGCCGTGACCATCGTTATTTTTGCTATATTGTTCATCGTTTTTGTGCAAGTGGCGCCGGCTTACAAGGAACGGTTCATACAGGAAGTAGTCGCAGCAGGGCCCAATGCCGCCAGCTCTGCCAACCCTGCGGAAGACATCGCCATGCTGCGCGACCGCTTTACCGTATCCGTGCTGTCCGGCATCATACTCATGAATTTTATACCGGGCCTTATCGCTTCAGTGATCGGCGCTGCAATCGCTAAAAAGAAATGAGACATCTAGACATATCCGTAATCGTTCCCTTAAAAAACGAAGAAGAATCGCTGCCGGAGCTGGCCGCCTGGATTGCCCGTGTGATGAATGAGAACAATTTCACCTACGAAGTGTGGATGGTAGACGATGGCAGCACAGACGAAAGCTGGAGCGTGATCCGCCAGCTGTCATCCCAAAACCCCCACATCAAAGGCATCAAATTCCAGCGCAACTACGGCAAATCCGCTGCCCTCAACGAAGGTTTCCGCAAAGCCCAGGGCAACGTGGTGATCACCATGGACGCGGACCTGCAGGACTCGCCGGACGAAATACCCGGGCTTTATTCCATGATCGTGAACGATGGCTACGACCTCGTGAGCGGCTGGAAAAAAGTGCGGTACGACAATACCCTCACCAAGAACATCCCCTCCAAGCTGTTCAACTGGGCAACGGTGAAAATGAGCGGCATTAAGCTGCACGACTTCAACTGCGGCCTCAAATCGTACAGGAAAAAAGTGGTGAAGACCATCGAAGTATACGGAGAAATGCACCGCTACATCCCCGTGATCGCCAAGTGGAGCGGTTTCCGGAACATAGGCGAGAAAGTGGTGGAACACCGCAAACGCAAATACGGTACCACCAAGTTTGGCCTGGAACGCTTCGTGAACGGTTTCCTGGACCTCGCGTCCATCACGTTTGTAGGCCGCTTCGGCAAACGCCCGATGCACTTCTTCGGCGCGCTGGGCAGCCTCTTTTTCTTCGTCGGTTTCCTCATCTCAGGTTATCTCGCTTTTGCCAAAATATTCTGGATGCAATACAAAATGACGGAAAGGCCACTGTTCTTCCTCGCCATGTTATTGCTCATCATCGGTTCCCAATTATTCCTCACGGGCTTCATCGCCGAAATGGTGGCCCGTAACTCCCCGGAACGGAATTCTTACCTGGTGGAGGAAACACTGGAAAATCATCACGGATGACGAACCGCAAAATAGTGATCATCGGCCCGGCCCACCCCATCAGGGGCGGGCTGGCTGCTTTTAATGAACGCCTTGCCCGGCAACTGGCCGCCCAGGGCAACGAGGTATCCATTCATACTTTTTCATTCCAGTACCCCGGTTTCATGTTCCCCGGCAAAACGCAATACGCGGAAGGGCCCGGCCCTGCAGACCTGCGCATCTTCCGCACGGTGCATTCCCTCAACCCGCTTAACTGGCGTAAAACAGGGCTGCGCATCCGGAAAGAAAAGCCAGACCTGGTGATCGTCGCCTATTGGCTGCCCCTCATGGCCATGAGCCTGGGCTCCATTGCCCGCATGATCCGCGGCAACAAACATACCCGCGTCATTGGCCTCGTGCACAACCTCATCCCTCACGAAAAAAGACCGGGAGACGCCGTGCTGAACCGCTATTTCGTGAACAGCTGCGACGCTTTTATCACCCTCAGCAAAGAAGTGCTGGCCGATATCCGGCAGCTCACCGCCAAACCCGCAGTTTTCGCCCCCCACCCGGTGTACGACAGCTTCGGCAACGCTGTATCCGCCGCAGAAGCCAAACAGCGCCTGGGCCTTGATGCCGGCAAACGTTACCTCCTTTTCTTCGGCTTCATCCGCGCCTACAAAGGGCTGGACCTGCTGCTGGAAGCCATGCGCGACGAACGCATCAAAGCCGTCAGCAACCTGGAACTGCTGGTAGCCGGAGAGTTCTACGAAGACCGAAAAAAATATGAGCCGCTGCTCAGCGATCACGTAAAAGTGATATCAGATTTTATTCCTGACAGCGAAGTGAAATATTATTTCTCCGCCGCGGACCTCGTGGTGCAGCCCTATAAAACCGCCACCCAGAGCGGCATTTCGCAAATGGCCTATCATTTCGAAAAGCCCATGCTGGTAACAGCCGTGGGCGGCCTCCCTGAAATTGTGCCTGACGGCAAGGCCGGTTACGTGACAGCGCCCAACGCCAAAGCCATTGCAGACGGCATCCTGCGCTTCCTATCCCAGCCTCCCGGCGTTTTCAGTAACTTTATCCGGGAACAGAAACAGTTGTATTCCTGGGAACATTTCGTAAATACCCTGGGCACTTTACAATAATTTGGAGGATTTAAGGTTATAAAAGCATCATGCGAATCAGAATAGGAATTACGCTCATACTTGCCGTCTTATCCGCCACCGCCGCCATGGCTCAAAAGCTGGCGCCGGCAGACCAGGCCGCCCTCTTACAGCTCGAAGATTCACTGCGGGCCGTTCATTACGACGTGATCAACGGCAAGATGCAGGAAGTGCGCAATGCCCGCAACGACCAGTTCATCCCGCAGCTGGTGAAAGCGCTGAAAACCAAATATTCCTACTACTACCCTTTCGATTCCATCCGCACCATAGCCAAGGTATACCCGCAAGACAGCACCTTCCGCATCATCACCTGGCCGCTGGAGAACGATAACAGCACCTTCCGGCACTTCGGCGTGATACAGATGAACACGAAAGATGGTTCCCTGAAACTCTTCCCCCTGTTCGACAACTCCGATTTTACACGCAATACCGATACCATCACTAATAACAAAGGCTGGTATGGCTGCCTGTATTATGCCATCATCCAAAGGCATTATTTCAACGCGGAATATTACACCCTCTTCGGCTGGGACGCCAATTCACAGACCAGCCAGAAAAAGATCGCGGAAATGCTGACCTTTAAAAATGGCGAGCCCGTGTTCGGCGGACCTTTTTTCAGCTTCGCGGAAGACACCGTGCCCAAGCCCGCCCGCAACCGCTTCATTCTCGAATACAAACGCGAAGCCGTGGCAGCGCTCAATTACAACCAGGAAATGGACATGATCGTGTTCGACCATCTCATTTCCGAAACCGGTGAGGAATACAAAAAATATACCCTCGTGCCCGACCTGGATTACGAAGGTTTTAAATGGAAAGCCGGCAAATGGGTGCACATTGAAAAAATATTCCACGACGCACTGCAGCAAGGCAAAGCACCCGTAGGCGAACCGGTGAATAAATCGAAGGTAGACCTCACAAGACCAAGAACCGCCGAGGAGATCAACGCCGAAACCCTGGAAAAGGCCGCGCAGAAAGGGAAGAAGAAGAAAAAAGGAGAATGATCTTTTAAGCTAAAACCCCGGGAAATCCTCCTCCGGCAACGGCACATCATTATGGGAATGATGAAAAACATGCAGTTCAAAGGCGCTGATCTTATCCAGCGGGTAATACTTTACCGGCCCGAAACCCAGCATCAGCCGCACTTCGCGCAGGCTGCCCTTTAGCCCGCGGCCATTGTAAATGGGTACAAACACAACGCGTTTCCCGAATGTGGTCAGCGAGTCCTTGACCTGGATATCCGGCCGTTTCCCATGCGTATGTTCCGCGTAATAATCGTGCACCAGCCTGAACTTCCGTGAGAGGCTCTTCTCATCTTCACCGATATCCTTCAGGTCCGCGGCCATCAGCTGGCGGAAAGCTTTTTCATCGTTCTTTTCAATGGCTGTGAGCACAGCATTGCTGGTTTCCCTGATCCGGCGCTCTTCATCAGAAGTTTTTTCCCTGCAGGCTGCAAACGTAAAGGCGGTAAACATGCATAATATCCAGGTGCTGCATTTCATAGCGATCGGCTTTTGGTCATTACAAACAGATTTGCGGGAAGCAGTGTAACGGCCCTAAGTTAAAGCTTTCGGGGCAAAAAGTAAGGGGTCCTGTCATTGTAAACATAACAAAGCCGGACGCAGGGCCCGGCTTCGTTTTATCTGCTTATTCATTGCAATGCGCTAGAATAATTCCGTCTGGATATTCCCTTCATCATCTTCTTCCTTCTCCGCTTCTTCATCTTCGGTGATCAGTTCTATGCTCACGAAATCATCGCCGGCGATCCTTGTGCCGACGGTTTTCCAGCCGGCCATTTCATACATTTCATGCAGCGCGATCTCTTCTTCTTCGGGCGAACGTTTTTTACCCGTGCGCAGGATCGCCACAGGCTCGGCCTGAGTGGTCACCAGTTCCAGGTAATTGTTCGCTCCTTCTTTGATGAACGAGAATTTGTTGTTGAGCGTCTGCGTTTCGATCTTGAAACGTTTGATGTTGAATTGTTTTTTATCTGCATCGTAATACACTGCGGTCACGATACGCTCAGGATTGAATTTTTCGATGTACACCGCGTCGTTGGACTCGTAACGGTTGGTGATCTCGTAGTTGGTGAGCTCGTACGTACCGTTCTTGTAGAACACGAGGATCTTATCGTCCCCTTCAAAGGAACCGACGTAAATGCCGCGCTGTTCGGTGTTGAGGCGGCCCACTGCGTCGTCGTACCAGATCTTGATACCGCTGAGGGTGGAAACGCCTTTTTCTTTGAATTTCACGGTGCGGATGGGCCATTTGGTCACCACGTTGCCCATGGAGCTGCGCGCTTTGATGGGAATGGTCTCGAAGTAGAAATCGAATTCTTTCTTCTTGGCAGCGCAGTTCGGGCTGAGGCGGACGGTCACCACTTCGGCTTCCCCGTTGGGATTGGCGCTGAAGTAATGCACCTTGGAACCTTTTTCTCCCTTGGTAAGATGGTATTCCTTATCGCGGGTGATGCCGGTTACGTTGAAGCGTTTGGCAAGACTATAGCCGGTTTTGCCGTCCACGTAGATCATGTTGTAGGTCATGCGCTCGTCGCCTTTGCGGAACACGTCTACATGGATGATATCTTTCCCTACAAAAGTTTTATCCGCCACCTTGGTCACCAGCATTACACCGTCGCGGCGGAATACGATGATGTTGTCCAGGTCTGAGCAGTCGGCCACGAATTCATCTTTTTTAAGCGTGGTGCCGATGAAACCGTCTGCCCTGTTCACATACAGCTTGGTATTGGCGATGGCCACCTGCTGCACCTGGATGGTGTCGAACAGTTTGATCTCTGTTTTACGCTCGCGGCCTTTGCCGTATTTTTTGAGCAGGTTTTCGTAGTAGCTCACGGCGAAATCCGTGAGGTTGGCCAGGTCGTGCTTCACCTGTTTGATGTCAGCCTCAATGCCTTTGATCTGTTCGGTCAGTTCATTGATGTCCAGCCGGTAAATGCGGCGCACGGGCTTTTCGGTGAGCTTCAGGATATCTTCCCGCTGTATCTCCCGTTTCAACTGCTTTTTATACGGGCCAAAACCCTTGTCGATGGCCTGGAGAACAGTTTCCCAGTCTTTGTGTTTTTGTTCAAGCTCTTTGTAGATACCTTTTTCGAAGAATATCTTTTCGAGAGAGGTGTAATGCCATTTTTCTTCCAGTTCCGCCAGTTTGATCTCCAGTTCCCTGCGCAGCAGTTCTTTCGTGAAATCCGCGGAATACCGCAGCAGGTCGGAAGCGCCCATGAACACGGGTTTGTCGTCCATGATCACGCAGGCGTTGGGGGAAATGCTCACCTCGCAGTCGGTAAAGGCATACAGCGCGTCGATGGTGATGTCCGGCGAAATACCGGGCGCCAGCTGCACTTCGATCTCTACTTCTTTGGCGGTATTGTCCACCACTTTTTTGATCTTGATCTTGCCGTTGTCGTTCGCTTTCACAATGGATTCCATCAGCGCGGTGGTGGTTACGCCGTACGGCACGTCTTTGATCAGCAGCGTCTTTTTATCCTTTTCTTCGATATGCGCCCTTACGCGCACTTTCCCGCCGCGGCGGCCGTCGTTGTAATTGGTGACGTCTATCATGCCCCCGGTCAGGAAATCCGGGTACAGCTCGAATTTTTTACCGCGCAGGTATTTTACGGATGCGTCCAGCAGTTCGCAGAAGTTGTGCGGGAGTATTTTGGTGCTGAGGCCCACCGCGATGCCTTCCGCGCCCTGTGCCAGCAGCAGCGGGAACTTCATGGGCAGGGCCAGCGGTTCGTTCTTGCGGCCGTCGTAGCTCAGCTGCCATTCGGTGGTCTTGTTGTTGAAAGCAACGTCCAGCGCAAATTTGGAAAGGCGCGCCTCGATGTAACGCGCGGCAGCCGCATCGTCGCCGGTGCGCACGTCGCCCCAGTTACCCTGTGTTTCGATCAGCAGGTCCTTCTGCCCCAGGTTCACGATCGCATCGCTGATGGAGGCGTCGCCATGGGGGTGGTACTGCATGGTTTGACCGATCACGTTCGCCACTTTGTTGAAACGCCCGTCATCCATTTCCTTCATGGCGTGCAGGATGCGGCGCTGTACGGGTTTCAGCCCGTCTTCCACGCCCGGTACCGCACGCTCCAGGATCACGTAGGATGCGTAATCCAGGAACCAGTCCTTATACTTCTCATCTACGTGCGCAAGGCCATGCAGTGATTCGTCCGGTGTTTCGTTGATATTGCTCATATGCTTAATAGAAAAAAAATTAAAGTTTACCGTTGCCCTGCCAGGAAATCATCCCGCCAAACCCGTACGGAGTCTATCTTTACATCGTCCAGCGTGTTCAGCTCAATGAAAGAGCAATCGGTGATGGCTTCCAGCTCGTGCCAGATGCGCACAGGTATTTCCACCTTCGCCGGCGCTTCGATCACATCCGTTCTCAGCTCGTTTTCTTCCAGCGGGCACCAGTGAAGGTAAGCCTTCCCGCTCAGCAGGTACATGATCTCGGGGTTCTTGTATTCGCTGTTGCCCAGGTGGTAATGCTGGCCGCTGCTGGAACCGGCGTTGCGGTAGCAGAGGATGAAGGTCCCTGTTCTGAATGTTTGCCAGTCAAAGTTTTTCCCCCTGTTATCTTCCCCCCGCAGTTCCAGCGGCGTAATGGTAATTTCCGGCATGTTATGCATTTTCCGCCGGCGCAGCATCGCTGCCGCCCGGCAATTTGATCTCGTAATCGCGCATTGTTTTCAATTCGCCTTTGTATTCCAGCTTTTCTTCTTTGATCAGTTCTTTGAGCCGCCAGTTAAGGAACTGGTCCATCACGGGGTATTTGAACTTACCCACTACCTGCCCGATCACTTTATGGGCTTTCTGGAATTCTTTCGTGGTTTGCTGCAGCAGCTCTTTGTCAAAAAAAGCGCCCGGCTCGCCGCGCAGTTTCTTCCCTCCTTCCAGGATGCGCACGCCCGCATTCTCGTTCATCAGGCGGCGCCATTCGTCGCCGTCCAGCTCAAATTCCGCGAGCGATACTTCCCGCGCCAGCTTTTTTGCTTTCAGGAATTCCTTCGGCAATATCTGGCTAAGATGAGTGGGGTAAAACACGCCGTTCTTTTCATTCAGGAAAGGCAGGTTGTTGAGATAAATGAGGTGGATGCGGCCGGAAAAACGGTCCAGCTGGCTGATGAGCCAGTAATACCCGCAAACGTCGGTAGCATTCTGCCCTGCCCAGATCCAGATCACCAGCTCTTCTTCTTCACGGAGACGGGCCTTCAGCTCACGCACGGGGTCCGCCGGCGCTACGGCCACTTCTCCTTCGGCGGGAGCAGCCACCACTACGTCCTGCACGGTGTTCCACCATTCACGGCGCGCGGCGCGCCCGTCCGGCGTGTCCAGGATGAAGAGCGGCCCCACGGCGAGGTCGTCCTCAAAACTCATAATTTCTCCTTCCAGCAGCGGATCCAGTTCCATGGCCGCTTTCAGGTTGGCCTCGGAGCTTTGCCCGAATACAATATGTAATATCATTTCAAATCGCTCAATAAACGGTTATAATTATGCCTTTGCTTCTTCGGCCTCTTCCACGAGATCTTTTTCGTAGCGGAGGTTGCTGATGATAAAATCCTGCCTGTGCTGGGTGTTCTTGCCCATGTAGTATTCCAGCAGCTTGGCCACCGGCATCTCGTTCGAAGGGATGATAGGCGATTTGCGCATATCGTCGCCGATGAACTGGCCAAACTCTTCAGGAGAGATCTCACCCAAACCTTTGAATCGCGTGATCTCCGGCTTGCCGCCGAGCTTTCTCACGGCTTTCTGCTTTTCTTCCTCGCTGTAACAATAAATGGTCTGCTGCTTGTTGCGCACGCGGAACAGCGGTGTTTCCAGGATGTACACATGCCCGTTCTTCACCAGGTCAGGGAAGAACTGCAGGAAGAAAGTGAGCATCAGCAGGCGGATATGCATCCCGTCTACGTCGGCATCGGTGGCGATCACGATATTGTTGTACCGCAGCCCTTCCAGGCCTTCTTCGATGTTGAGGGCATGTTGCAGCAGGTTGAACTCTTCGTTCTCATACACGATCTTCTTGGTAAGCCCGTAACAGTTCAGCGGCTTACCGCGGAGGCTGAACACGGCCTGTGTTTCCACGTTGCGGCTTTTGGTGATGGAACCGCTCGCGGAGTCGCCCTCGGTGATGAAGATGGTGGTCTCTTTCTGTTTGCTGACCAGCTCGTCCTTTTGTTTGCCGGTGTACTCCTCGTTCATATGCACGCGGCAGTCGCGCAGCTTTTTGTTGTGGAGGTTGGCTTTTTTGGCGCGTTCGTTCGCCAGCTTCTTGATGCCCGCCAGCTCTTTCCGCTCCCGCTCGCTCTGCTCGATCCTTTTCTTGAGCGCATCCGCAACGGATGAATTGCGGTGCAGGTAATCGTCCAGCTGTTTACTGAGGAATTCCAGCACAAAGTTCTTCATGCTCTGCCCGCCTTCGGAAACCGCCAGGGAGCCCAGCTTGGTCTTGGTCTGGCTTTCAAATACCGGCTCCTGCACGCGCACGGCAATGGCGGCGCAGATGGAAGCGCGTATATCGGTCGCGTCGTAATCTTTTTTGTAGAAGTCGCGCACGGTTTTCACAAAGGCCTCGCGGAAAGCGGCCAGGTGCGTACCGCCCTGGGTGGTATGCTGGCCGTTTACGAAGGAATAATATTCTTCGCCGTACTGGTTTTCGTGGGTAATGGCCACTTCAATGTCCTCGCCCTTCAGGTGGATGACGGGGTAACGCAGGTCGTCAGGATTGGTCTTGCGTTGCAGCAGGTCCAGCAGCCCGTTCTTCGACAGGAATTTTTGCCCGTTGAAATTGATGGTGAGCCCGGCATTCAGGAAACAATAGTTCCATATCTGGTTCTCCAGGAAGTCCGGTATATAATGATAGTTCTTAAAAACCGTATCGTCCGGGCTAAAGGTCACCAGGGTGCCGTTGCTCTCGTTGGTGCTGGTTTCCTTATGCTCTTTCGTGAGCACGCCTCTTTCGAACTCCGCGGTCTTGGCTTTGCCTTCGCGGATGGAGGTCACTTTGAAATAACTGCTCAGCGCGTTGACGGCCTTGGTACCCACGCCGTTCAGGCCAACGGATTTCTGGAAGGCCTTGCTGTCGTACTTCGCGCCGGTGTTGATCTTACTCACCACGTCCACCACCTTGCCCAGGGGAATGCCCCGGCCAAAGTCCCGCACGGTTACGCTATGCTCGGAAACCTTGATGTCTATCTGCTTGCCGAAACCCATCATATGCTCGTCTATACAGTTATCCACCACCTCTTTGATGAGGATGTAGATACCATCGTCCATACTGCTGCCGTCTCCCAGCTTGCCGATATACATACCGGGGCGGAGGCGGATGTGCTCCCGCCAGTCCAGCGAGCGGATGGAATCTTCCGTATAGGCATTGAACATGTCTTTATTTTCTGCCATAGTCTGTCTGTTAATCTCTTGATGTTGAAACCGTTGGGGTGAGGCTGGCCCCGGCCCCTTACTAAATCTTTTAGCAAAACCCGGTCGTTGGCAAAAATAAAGGATTGTCCCAATATCCCAAGTAGATTTTATGCACCATACTTATTTTGCTGGAATTGAAAGATTTGGGGCGATATTCACATTTTTCTTTCCGCCCACCTTCCCATTTATCTCCTGTAAATCACACGAACGTAGAATAATGCGTTATCAAAAAAATGCATATTTTCTTAAATAAGCGCTCAATAACGGGCTATCAAATAAATTTCTATTCAAATATTATTTTATATGATTAAATTATCTATATTTACATCCAGCTTCCTAAAGAAAACAGAAAACCTAGTAACGAAATTAAATGCATCCTGATGAAAACTGTCTTTTTTACGTTAGTTATTGCTGTATTGATCGTCGCGCTCGTGGTGACCTACCTTGTGAGCCAGGAACAGCGGGATATGCGCCGTTTTAAGGACATATTTATCCGCCTGATGCAGAAATTCGATTCCTGGCAGGTAATGCGTTGAGGTACTTCTTCCAGTTCTCCATTTCCAGACAAACTTTTTAACTTTTTAATTCCTATACCTATGAAAACCGGCTTATTATTCAGACTGGCATGCCTGTGCATTGCCTCCGTGGTCCTGATCGCTCATTTTGCGCGCACGTACATGAGAAAAACGCGCCTGGCAAAGCTGCGCTCCGCCCACTAAGCCAAAACACAAGCCATACCTGGTATATAAAGGCGTACCAGGCACAGTTGAGAACAAAATTGATCCGTTCCTTCCGGGGCGGGTCTTTTTTTATCTCTTTCTGATACGATCCTCGCAAAAGTGCTCCAAAAATTTGCAAACCCCGCGGGGATTGAGTATATTGTCTCTCACACACAGGATTATACACTACAGTTACAGCTTGCACTAAAGGATGCGGATAAGCACCGCCTCCATCCATTAATTGATATTGCCGTTGATGATGCGCTACCATCGCCTCCGGCGCCCATATTCCACAACCAATGAAAAGAAACCACATAGTGGCCATTGCTGCTGTAGGCTTGTTGTTCTTCCGCGCCTGTACGTCCTCCCCCGGTCCGCAAAACGCTGCCGCCGGGAAGTTGCCGGATGAAGTGGATTATAATTTCCACATACGGCCCATCCTTTCCGACAAATGTTTTACCTGTCACGGTCCCGACGCCAACAAACGCGAAGCCGGGCTCCGGCTGGATATTGGGGACAGCGCTTTTAAAGCCCTCAGGGAAACGCCCGGCGCATTTGCCTTTATCCCCGGCAAACCGCATGAATCCGAAGTATACAGGCGGCTGGTCACGGAAGACACTTCCCTGCGCATGCCTCCTCCCAATTCCAATCTACAGCTGACGCAATATGAGATAAAACTCATCGAAAAGTGGATCAAACAAGGCGCGAAATACAAACCGCACTGGGCTTTCGTGCCGCCTAAAGCCGTGAAACCTCCAGCCGTTGAAGAAGACGAATGGCCGCGTAACGACATCGACCGCTTCGTACTGGAAGGCATGGAACGGAACGGCCTGAAACCCAACCCGGAAGCGGACCGCGAACGGCTGCTCAAACGCGCCTGCCTGGACATCACCGGCCTGCCGCCGTCTATCGAAATGATGGACCGTTTCCTCGCGGATACCCGCCCCGATGCATTCGAACACTGGGTAGACACACTGCTGGCCATGCCGCAGTACGGCGAAAAAATGGCAGTGCACTGGATGGACGTAGCCAGGTATGCAGACAGCCATGGTTACCAGGACGACAACTACCGCTCCCAATGGCCCTGGCGCGACTGGGTGATACATGCCTTCAACACTAATCTTCCTTACAATACTTTCGTCACCTGGCAACTGGCCGGCGATCTCCTGCCCAATTCCACCCGCGAACAGCTGCTCGCTTCCGGCTTCAACCGCAACCATAAGATCACCGAAGAAGGCGGCGTGATCGATGAGGAATACCGCGTGGAATATGTGCGGGACAGGACGAACACCCTTGGCAAAGCGTTCCTCGGCGTAACCATCGAATGCGCGCAATGCCACGACCACAAATACGATCCCTTTTCACAAAAAGAATATTACCAGCTTTCCGCCTTCTTCAACAACGTGCGTGAAGTAGGCCTGGAATCATCCGTGGGCGGGCCGGAAACATACGCCAAAACACCTTACATGGAAATATCCAACGCGGAGGTGAAAGATGTGCTTTCTTTCATCAACCGCACGGATACCAACCGCCTGATCGTATCCGTGATGGGCGACCTGGATACCGTGAGAACTACGTATATCCTTAACCGTGGGGTGTACGATGCGCACGGTCCTGAAGTAACCGCCGGCACGCCGCGTTCCATTATGAACTTCAGCGGCCAGCCTAACAGGCTGGGCCTGGCGCAATGGCTCTTCACCCGACAGAACCCGCTCACCGCAAGGGTTTTCGTGAACCGCATGTGGCAGGAAGTATTCGGCAAAGGCATCGTAAAAACTTCCGGCGACTTCGGCATGCAGGGCGAATTGCCCTCCCACCCCGCGCTGCTGGACTGGCTTGCAGTGGATTTTATGGATCATGGATGGGACATTAAAAGACTGATGAAGCAGATGATCACTTCCGCCACTTACCGTCAATCCGCCGTGGTGCCCAAAGAAAAATTACAAGTGGACCCCGATAATATCTGGCTTTCCCGCGCGCCGCGCTTCCGCCTGCCCGCAGAGGGCGTGCGCGACCTGGTACTGGGCAGCAGCGGCCTGCTCGTGAAAAAGATCGGCGGGCCCAGCGTGAAGCCGTACCAGCCGAAAGGCTTATGGGAACTGGCCACTTCAGGCAGGGGCATACTGGCGACCTATAAACAGGATCATGGCGAAAGTCTTTACCGGCGAGGGTTATACACCTTCATCAAAAGAACCGTTCCGCCGCCTTCGCTCATGATATTCGACGGCAGCAACCGCGACCAGTGCGAAGTGAAACGGCTCACCACCAACACGCCGCTGCAGGCGCTCGTGATGCTCAATGATCCGCAGGTGCTCGAAGCGTCGCGCGTGCTGGCCGCAAAGCTGCTGCACGAAAAGAAAGAACCGGTGGAAACCGCTTTCAGGATGATCGTATGCCGCAAGCCGCAGGAAAAGGAACTGGCGATATTGCAGGAATATTACAAAGACCAGCAGGCGCACTTCCGCAGCCAGCCCGGTATGGCAGACAAAGTGATCCGCGCGGGAGAATATCCCCTGCCGGATAAAAAGGAAATACCGGAAGTAGCCGCGCTCATGCAGGTGATCACCGCTATCTACAACCTCGAAGAATCGACCAGCAAAAGCTGATGGCGCAATTGAACAGCATTTTCAACCACTAAACTCCTCACTGATGGATAAAGAATTCCTGGAACACGGACTGAACATGAACCGCCGCCGCTTCCTGAGCCGCCTGAGCCTCGGGCTGGGCAGCGTTGCGCTCGGTTCGCTCCTCATCCCCGACCTTTTCAGCGGCGCCGCCGGCTCTGAAGAAATGGGCTTCCCGCCCGGCATCCCGCATTTTGCGCCGAAAGCCAAACGTGTGATATACCTTTTCCAGAACGGCGCTCCCTCGCAGCTGGAAACATTCGATTACAAACCGAAGCTCCGCGAAATGATGGGCCAGGAACTGCCTGCCTCCGTCCGCATGGGGCAAAGGCTCACGGGCATGACCTCCGGGCAGTCATCATTCCCGCTGGTGGGCTCCTTCTACGACTTCAAACAATACGGCCAGGCCCGCGCATGGGTCAGCGACCTGTTCCCGCATACGGCCAAGGTGGTAGATGATATCTGCATCATCCGCTCCATGTTCACCGAAGCCATCAACCACGACCCGGCGCTCACCTTCTTCCAGACCGGCGCGCAGCAGGGCAACCGGCCCAGCATGGGCGCATGGCTCAGCTATGGCTTAGGCAGCGAGAACAAAAATCTTCCCGCTTTCTGTGTGCTGCTCTCCCGTGGGAAAGGCAACGGGCAGGGCGTGTATTCAAAGCTATGGACCAACGGCTTCCTGGACAGCATTCACCAGGGCGTGCAATTCAGCAGCGGTGAAAGCCCCGTACTGTACCTGAACAATCCCGCCGGTATGGATTCTACCGGCCGCCGCAAAATGCTGGACAAGCTCTCCGAGCTGAACCACCTTTCCTACAGTGAGTTTGGCGACCCGGAGATCAGCACCAAGATCCAGCAGTACGAAATGGCGTACCGCATGCAAACCGCCGTGCCCGATATTACCGACCTGAGCAAAGAACCCGATGATATCATCAAGCTGTATGGCCCGAACTGCCTGGTACCCGGCACTTTCGCATCCAACTGCCTGCTGGCGCGCAAGCTCAGCGAAAACGGCGTGCGCTTCGTGCAGCTCTACCACCAGGGATGGGACGCGCACAGCAACCTGCCCAAAGACATGGCCGGCCAGGCAATGGACGTAGACCAGGCTTCCGCGGCGCTCGTTACCGACCTCAAACAACGCGGCCTGCTCGATGAAACACTCGTGATATGGGGCGGCGAATTTGGCCGCACCAATTACAGCCAGGGAAAAATGACCAAAGACAATTACGGCCGCGACCACCACCCCCGCTGCTTCTCCATCTGGATGGCAGGCGGCGGCGTAAAGCCCGGTATCGTATACGGCGAAACGGACGATTTCGGTTACAACATCACCAAAGATCCCGTGCATGTGCACGACTTCCAGGCCACCGTCATGAACCTGCTCGGCCTCGACCATGAAAAACTCATCTTCAAACATCTCGGCCGCCGTTACCGCCTTACAGACGTGGCAGGCACCGTAATAAAAGACCTGATAGCATAACCATATGAACAGAAGACAATTCCTGCAGTCCGCAGCCATCGCAGGCGGATCATTTTATATCAGCAACGGGTTATTTGCACGCGACAACGGCGCAGTGTACGGGCACAACAACATGAAGTACCGGCTGGACAACAAATGGGGAAACCTTGACCCCGCGCGCTTTCCCGTGAAGGATTGCCACGAGATGATACAGGACAAAAAAGGCCGCGTGTTCCTGCTCACCAATGAAACAAAGAATAACATCCTCATCTATAACAAAAGCGGCAAGCTGCTCAGCAGCTGGGGGCATGAGTTTCCCGGCGCGCATGGCCTGACGCTCTCACCCGAAGGCACGCTGTTTATTACGGACACTGACCGTCACCAGGTGTTCAAAACCACGCTGGACGGGAAAATACTGCTCACCATCGACTACCCGGCAGACAGCGGCGTGTATGCAAAGAAAGAAGCCTTTGTGCCCACAGAGACCACCGTGGCGGACAACGGGGATTTTTTTATCGCGGACGGTTACGGTTCCCAATACATCCTTCACTACAACGCTGCCGGCAAACTGCTCGGTTTCTTCGGCGGCAAAGGCCCGGAAGACAAGCATCTTGACAATGCGCATGGCATTACGGTAGACAAGCGCGGCGGCACGCCCACCCTGCTGGTAACCGACCGCACGCGCAACTGTTTCAAACGTTTCAGCATGGCCGGCGAATTGCAGGAAAAGATCATGCTGCCCGGCGCCTGCGTCTGCCGCCCCGTGATCAAAGGCGATCACCTTTATGCAGCCGTGCTGCGCTCGCCCGACCTGAACAGCGAAGGCAGCGGTTTCGTTACCATCCTCGACAAGGAAAACAAAGTAGTATCCAACCTCGGCGGCACCGCGCCCGAATATGAGAACGGCGTGCTCAAACCTATGCGGCAGGCGGAAAAAATACTGCATCACCCGCACGATGTGATGGTGGACGATGATGAAAATATCTATGTAGCGCAATGGGCTTCCGGCAAAGTATATCCCTACAAATTCAAACGCGTGTAGCATGCTGAAAAAGATTGCAGACAATGCGCTCATCGCGTGTAATATATTTATCCTTTTCCTGCTCGTTTTTTATCAGCAACTGCACATCCCCGCCTGGCTCCAGGTAGCGGGAAGGATGCACCCGCTGCTCCTGCATTTTCCCATTGTGCTGATCATACTCGCCGTGGCGCTGGACTTCATGAAGTTCAAAGACAGGTATCTACTGAACGGCCTTTGGCTGGCAGGCTGCTTAAGCGCCGCCATTTCCGTGATCATGGGCATTATCCTTTCACGCGAGGAAGGTTACGGCGGCGATATGCTGGCCTGGCACAAGTGGGCGGGCATTGCCGTGCTGTGGCTTGCCACGGCGTTCTATTGGTACCGCAGCACCAAAATAACAGCGGAAACGCCGCCTTCGCGGAATAAATTCCTGAAACCCGGCGGGGCCCTGCTGCTGGTATCTATCGCCATCACGGGCCACTTCGGCGCCAACCTCACGCATGGCGACGATTTCCTGCTGGCGCCGGTAACGCCCAAACCCAAAGCAGTGCCGATAGACCAGGCTCTCGTATTCGACCACCTCGTGAAGCCGATACTGGAACAGAAATGTTTCAGCTGCCATAATTCCGCCAAAGCCAAAGGCGAACTGCTCATGCAAACGAAGGAACAATTGCTGAAAGGCGGCAAGAACGGCCCGCTGTTCATCGCCGGCAATCCCGCAGCCAGCCTGATGATGGAGCGCCTGCACCTGCCGCTGGAAGCAAAGGAGCACATGCCGCCCAAAGGCAAAACACAGCTTACGCCCGAAGAGATCGATATCCTCCATCAATGGATCAGTCATGGCGCGGACTTCAAAACAAAAGTGGCTGAGCTTGCAAAAGAAGATACGCTGTACCAGCTGGCCGCGCAATTCCTTGCACCTCCGGCGGCAGATGAATATACCTTCGCCGCAGCCAGCGCAGCCACCATTCAGAAGCTCAACAACAACTACCGGGTGATCTATCCCATTGCGCGGAACAGTCCCGCGCTGGTCGCTAATTTCTATAACAAAACGCAGTACAGCAAAAAGGCGCTGGAAGAATTGCTGCCGCTGAAAGCCCAGCTGGTGGAGCTTCACCTGCAAAAGATGCCCGTGCAGGACGAAGATCTTGCCATCATCAAACAGTTCACACAACTGCGCAAGGTCAATCTCGATTTCACCGCCATCAAAGGCACAGGACTGAAAGAACTGGCCACCTTGCCGCACCTTCGCAGCCTTGCCCTTTCCGGCACCGCCATTACGCTCGCGCATCTGCAGCCGCTACTGCAAAACAAATCGCTGCGCGAAGTATATTGCTGGAGCACATCGCTCACCGCCGCAGACTGGCAGCAACTGGCCAAACAAAAACAGGTGCGCTTCGAAAAAGGATACGCGGACGATGGCAGCAATCCATTAAAACTAAACCCGCCCGTCATCGAAAACGAACAAACTATTTTCCTGGGCAAACATACGCTCGCACTGCGCCATCCCATCAAAGGCGCGGAGATCAGGTACACACTGAATGGCACCGAGCCGGATAGCCTGAGTTCGCCTGTGTATACAGACAGCCTGCGGCTGGACAGCTCTTTCACCGTAAAAGCCCGTGCCTTCAAGCCCGGCTGGTACGGCAGCGAAACCGTGCAGGCGCGCTTCCTGAAAACCACTTTCCAGCCAGACAGTGCGGTGCTGCTGAAACCCGCCAATGAAAAATATGTTGGCGAGGGCGCCCGCACTTTCCTGGACCACCAGACCGGCAATTTCGATTTTGGCAGCGGGAAATGGCTGGGCTTCCGCTTCAACGAAATGGAGCTGCTGCTGCTTTTCCGCAAGCCGGTGAATGTGAGCGCGGTGACCGTCAGCACCATGCAGCGGAAAGACAGTTACATCTTCCCGCCGCAGCGCCTGGAAGTATGGGGCGGCGCGGACCCGGGGAAATTAACGCTGCTGAAGACCATCAGTCCCGCCATGCCCGACAAAGACACGCCACCCGCCTACAACAGCCTGGAATGCAAATTCCCCGGCAAAGAAGTGACCTGCCTCAAAGTAGTAGCCGTGCCCTTGGCAAAGCTCCCCGCCTGGCATGAGGGTAAAGGACAGAAAGCATGGGTGTTCGTGGATGAGATACTGATCAATTAAAGTTTATTTTTCATACAAAAAGAGGCCGTCTCAAAAATAAATGAGACGGCCTCCTTTTTGTCGAATATGTTCGTCCGCTTCCTAGCGGTTGAAATATTTATTAACGGCATCCGTGCGGCTGCGTACGTGCAGCTTTTCGTAAATGTTGTGCACATGCCGGCGAACGGTTTCGATGCTGATGAACAGGTTGCCGGCGATCTCCTTGTAAAGGAAACCTTTGCTCAGCTGGTCAAGGATTTCTTTTTCGCGGGAAGTAAGCGCCTCCAGGGCGGGGTTGGGTTTGGCCTGCTTCTGGAAATAAGCCACCACCCTCCTCGCGATCTGGCTGCTCATCGGGGAGCCGCCGTCGTGGAGGTCGCGGATAGCGTCCAGCAGTTCACCGGGTGAGGTCTTTTTCAGGATGTACCCGCTGGCGCCTGCTTCCAGGGCCATGAAGATCTTATCGTCGTCCTCGTAAACGGTCAGCATCATGAATTGCATATCGGGGAACTCCGCTTTGAGACGGGCGATGCATTCGATGCCGTTCATACCAGGCAGGTTAAAATCCATCAGCACCACATTGGGTAACAACTGGGGTATCTTTTCCAACGCATTTTCTGCATTGTTGAAAGCGCCAATGCAAGCATATCCTTCAGAAC
The DNA here is from genome assembly GCF_039655965.1 of Chitinophaga sp. YIM B06452. Lineage (NCBI taxonomy): Bacteria > Pseudomonadati > Bacteroidota > Chitinophagia > Chitinophagales > Chitinophagaceae > Chitinophaga > Chitinophaga sp. YIM B06452. The sequence goes on from NZ_JAWLKY010000005.1 coordinate 185,415, forward strand.
CATTGATCAACAACTCCATAGCCGACCGGATATCATGATTGTCCTCAACAATAGCCACAGAGATGATATCCATGCTATTTTGTAGCTTTTTTTTCGAATATACCATCATTTCAGTTTAAAGTCATAACACCAAGATGTTATAAAAAGTAAATTTAGATTAATTTAATGGTATATCTAAGAAAACTGTCGTACCGTTTTGAGATATGATGTCTGCCTGCCCTCCCACCTGCTGCATCCGCTTCTCGATATTCTTGAGGCCGTTGCCGAACAGGCGCACCTTTTCAGGGTCGAAGCCCTTCCCGTTGTCTTTGATCATGATCGTCATATTCTTGAAAACCTTCACCTCGATGATCACTTCGGATGCCTGCGAATGTTTTACGACGTTGTGCAGCGACTCCTTCACGGCCAGGTAGATATGCCTGCGCGTGCCGCCGCTCAGTTTCACGTTGGGTATGTTCTCGGGTATCAGGAAGTGATGCTGGATGTGGGCATGCTCCAGGAAATCGGCCGCAAAGCTGCGCATGTAGGCTATCAGGTTGGCCAGGGAATCGTTGGAGGAGTTCATCGCCCAGATGATCTCGCTCATTTTGTCCACCAGCTCGCCCGCGGCTTCGGAAATGCGCTCTATCTCCTTGGTTTGCCCCGTATCCTTGATCTTCCGCTTGGCGATCTCGCTCAGCAGCCGGATGGTGGAAAGGCCGGACCCCAGGTCGTCGTGCATGTCGCTGGATATGCGCGCCCGCTCCTGGTCTACCGCCTGCTCTTTTTCCAGCTTCAGCTTCTCGTTCCTGATCTTGTAATCGAGGTATAGAGCGGAGAAATAATAAGCGATACCCAGCACCAGCAGCAGCAGCAGGAACCTGAACCAGAGGCTTTGCCAGAACGGTATCCTGATCACGATCTGCAGGGTGGTGGGCTCTGTGTTCCACACCTCGTCGTTGTTGCACGCCTTTACTTTGAAGATATAGCTGCCGGGTGGCAGGTTGGTATAACGGGCCATGCTTTGGTTGCCCGCCATCAGCCAGTCTTCATCTACGCCCTCCAGCATGTACTGCACCTTGTTTTTCAAGGGGTTGGTAAATTCGAGCGGCACATATTCGATGGCGATGGTATTCTGGTTGTAAGGCAGCTCCACTTTATGCAGCAGCGATATGGCAGTGTCTGACTTAAAAGGCTTGTCCAGCACCTCCAGGCGTTTGATGATCACCTTGGGCGTCCAGGGGTTGTTCTTGAAGTTCCGGGGGTAAAAGCCGGTCACGCCGCGGATGCCGCCGAAGAACAGCTCGCCGTCCATGCTTTTGAAATAGGCGCCGGTATTGAATTCGTTGCTTTGCAGGCCGTCCTCGAAATTGTAGGTCACCAGGTTATCCCCGTTCTGCCTGATTTGCGTAATACCTTTGTTATGGCTGATCCAGATACCGTCTTTATCGTCCAGCAGCACGGCGTACACGTAGTCGCTCACCATACCCGTATAGTCGTAGCTGTTATAGTGCTTCAGCCGCCGGTAATCTTCATCCAGCACCAGCAGCCCTTTGTTGGTGGCCACCAGCAGGTGTTTATGGGCATTTTTGTTGATGGATTTGATCTCTATGTCTTTCAGCCCCAGGTCGATCTGTATCCATTTGCTCTCGTCGGTCTTGCGGCAATAGAGGCTGGCCTTTGTGCCCACGTACTGGTTGCCCCAGAAGTCTTCGAAGAAGCAGGTAAGCTGCTCGTCCGAAAAACGGTGCACGATGGCCGCGGTGAGCCCGTTATCTGAACTGTTGAATTTCAACAGGTATTCGCCGTAGTTGAAATAGGTTTCCCCGTTCGCCCGCTTGCTCACGAAAGGATAGATATCATCCTGCTCGGGAAGGCCCAGCGCTTTCACTTTCGGGGTAAGGTCGCGGAAAGTTTCGGACTTGATGTCGAATAAACCGATGTCGCCCTTCACGAAGTGGAACCACAGCGTTTCATAATCCTCGCGGCAGATGGCGTGCAGGTTGTTGGCCGGGAAGGTGCCCGGCTTTTCTTCGTTGGAAATTCGTTTGAGGTATTTGCCGCCTTTTTCGTAAATGTCCAGCCCGTCCTGCAGCAGCCCTACGTACAACCGGCCGTCGTCGTGCTTGTACACGGCTTTCACGATGTTGTGGGAAATGCGCGGGGAGCGGTAGAGGGAGAACACTTTTTTATTGGGGGCGTATATCTTCAATCCGTCCCCGTCTGTGCCCACCCACATATTGTCGCCGGCGTCGCGGTAGAGGGAAATGATCTTGTTGAAGGAATTGGTTTCGAAGCCGTTGAAGCTGGTGATGTGGTTCACGATCTCGTGGTTGGCGAAATTGAACACCAGCACACCGTTGTTCCCGCCGATCCAGGCATTGCCGCGGTCGTCCAGCTCGATGGCGGAAGGGAGGAAAGGCTCTTTCAGCTCGTTCACTTCCGTATAGGGAAGGTCTGTATACTTGTTCCGCCGCGTGTCGAAAATGGTGATATGCCCGTTGCTGGCCAACAGCAGGGAATCGGGGTTCAGCACTTTGATGACGGGTTTCTCTGCCAGGGTAGGCAGGCAATACGTGGTGAGCCGCGTGGTATGGATGTCCATTTTCACCAGCTCCTCTTTTTGGAATATCATCCAGATCGCATCGTCCTGCTTGGCCAGCGCCTGCGGGATGACCCTGCGTTTCATGAACGAAGGCGGGTACAGGATGATCTTTTTCAGTTCGTAAGTGATATTGTCCAGCAGGTAAAGCCCTTTGGAAGGCCGCCACACCCAGAGGGTCTGGGTAGCCTGGTCTTCGCCGAGTATTTTGAATTTGGCCAGGACGTCGCGCTCCGTCTCGTTTACATACGCTGAATCCACGAACACGTCGCGGAAAGTGTTCTTATAGCGGTCGTACAGGCTGATGCCGAGGTTATGGGCAATGAGGAGCTGGTTGCGTTTGTCGCGGTAAAAGGAATGATGCCGGGTGCCGCTGAGGCCGAAGCTTTTCACCACTGCCCTGCCCTGCTGTGAAGCCGAACTGTACACGACGCGTTCCGCAGGCCGCAGGGGGCTTTTCTGAAATGCGGGATTGTAGCGGTATTCGTTGAACACATACCCGTCGAAGCGGTTCACGCCATCGAAAGTGGATATCCAGAGGAACCCTTCTTCATCCTGGATAAGGCTGTAGATACTGCTTTGGGTCAGGCCCCTGTCTACCCCGTAAGAATCGAAGTTATAGCTCCGTTCCTGCGCGGAAGCGGTTGGAAGGAAGGCCGGGAACCAAAATAGGGCAAAGATGCTTATCTGTATAAATGGACGCATCAGGGTGATTAAAAGGGTATTAGCATGTTTGCGGTGAATGCAAATATATAATTCTACCTTACACTTTGTAACAAATTTGCATTTTTCTTATTTATTATTGCTCCAAATTGATGTTTTATGAAACCCAGGTGGATCGTTGTCCTTCTTTTTATTACGGTATTTGCAGAAGCCCGTGCACAGCGGGCCTCCTACCGCGTTGAGGCGCTGGTAAGCGCGCCCATCAGCAGTATCCGCGGGCTCAGCGTGGTATCAGACGAAGTGGTATGGGTATCCGGCACGCAGGGGAAAGCTGGTCGGAGCACAGACGGCGGCAGGACCTGGGAATGGTTCAGCATCCCGGGCTGCGACAGCTGCGACTTCCGGGATATTGAGGCCTTTTCCGCCAACCGGGCCCTGATCATGGGCATCGCGGAGCCGGCGCGCATCTTTTTGACCGAAAACGGGGGCAAACATTGGAAACAGGTATATTTCAACGATACGAAAGGCATCTTCCTGGATGCGATGGACTTCTGGAACGATAAAGACGGCGTGATCGCGGGCGACCCGATGAATGGCCGTTTCAAAGGCCTGCAAACTCACGATGGCGGGCAAACCTGGCAGGACCTTACCCTGCCTGAAGCTGCTGAAGGCGAGGCCTGTTTTGCCGCCAGCGGCACTACCCTGCGCGCACTGCCCGGGAAACAGGCATTTGCCATCGCTTCCGGCGGCAGTAAAAGCCGGTTTTTCCGGTACAGCGGCGGCAAGTGGGCCGTTATCAACTGGCCGGCCACACAGGGCGCGGCTTCAAAAGGCATTTTCTCTTTTGCATTCCACGGCGCGAAAAACGGCGTGGCCGTAGGCGGCGATTATATGAACCCGAAAGACGAAAACAGCAATTGCCTGGTGACTTCGGATGGCGGTAACACCTGGGCCCTGCCCCGGAAAGCGCCCCGCGGCTACCGCTCCGCAGTGGAATACCTGGACGGCAGGCAGCTGATCACCACCGGCCCCGGCGGCACTGATATGTCCACAGACGGCGGGCAGACCTGGGAAGCGCTGACAGACGAAGGTTTTCACGCAGTGAGAAAAGCCAAAAAAGGATCAAGGGTGTATCTTGCCGGTGGAAAAGGGAGGATCGCTGTGCTGCGGAGGAATGACTGAGCGGATGAGTTGTAAATCAGGCGTAAAACGAAGAATGGACCGTGTTAATAAAGAGGCGCCCTGGAAAGGAGCGCCTGAGTTTAATACGCTTATTGTATCACAACCGGAACAATAGGTTAAAGCAAAAAGTACATATACCTACAAGTTACTTTATCTCACTGCAATATTTTGGGAGAAGTTCGTCAAGACAGGGATTTTTTTTGTGAAAGGCTGAATTACCCCGTTTAATGCATGAAAAGAATAATTTTTGATTAATTTAGATTGGCTCCAGCCTCAGGCCAGGGCCTATTATTCAGAAAAAGAAACAGATTGGCGCGATGCAAGTGGCAACAACATCGGGTAAATACTCAGTAAAACATTACCCGGACACAATTCAAACGTGGAAAAAGGAAGGAAACTACTTTTATTTCTATACCTCCACCACCATCCTCGAACTGCGGGTCATTTCGGACAAGATCGTCCGTTTCCGCTATGCGGCGGACGGGCAGTTCCAGCGGGATTTTTCTTATGCAGTGAGTGAAAAACTGGAAGAATCTCCCGAATACTTCGAGATCCGCGAATGGGCGGATTCCTTTGAGATCATCACCACCGCTATCCGCGTGTTCGTTGCGCGGGAAAACCTGCGGATCACCATCACGGATATAGAGGGAAGGATCATCAACCAGGACGAAACCGGCTTCCACTGGCAGTATTACCTCCAGAAAGGCGGCAAGATCGTATACTGCACCAAGCTCATCCAGGAAGGGGAATCTTTTTACGGGCTGGGCGACAAGCCTACCGAGCTGAACCTGCGCGGCAAACGCGTGGAGAATTTCGGCACGGATGCTTACGGTTACAGTAAAGACACCGATCCGCTGTACCGCAACATCCCTTTCTATTATGGCCTTCACAACGGCATCGGCTACGGCATTTTCTTCGACAATACTTTCCGCACCCTCTTCGATTTCGGCAAAGAAAGAGAAGACGTGAGCAGCTTCTGGGCGCGCGGCGGGGAAATGAACTATTATTTCATCTACGGGCCCGAGCTGCTGAAAGTAGCTGAATCGTACGCCCGCATCACGGGAACGGCAGAACTGCCGCCGCTTTGGGCGCTGGGTTATCACCAGTGCCGCTGGAGCTATTTCCCGGATACCAAAGTGAAAGAGATCGCTAAAACCTTCCGGGACAAAGGCATTCCCTGCGATGCGCTGTACCTGGACATCGACTATATGGAAGGTTTCCGCTGCTTCACCTGGAGCAAAGAATACTTCCCCGATCCCAAAGGGTTGCTGGGCGGCCTCGCGGCGGATGGTTTCAAAACCGTCGTGATCATCGACCCTGGTATTAAAGTGGACCCTGACTACCCTGTTTACCAGGAACTTATACAGAAAGGCTACGCCTGCAAGCGGGCGGACGGCGCGCTGATGGAAGGCGATGTATGGCCCGGCAAATGCGTGTTCCCCGACTTCACCGATCCCAAAGTGCGGGAATGGTGGAGCGGCCTCTTCCAGGACCTGACAGCCAAGGGCGTTCGCGGCGTATGGAACGATATGAACGAGCCCGCCGTGTTCGAACTGGGCACATTCCCTGAAGACGTGCGCCACGACTACGACGGCGAGAACGTAAGCCACCGCAAGGCCCACAACGTGTACGGCCACCTCATGAGCAAAGCCACTGCCGCCGGCCTCAAAAAACACCTGATGCCTCACCGCCCCTTCGTGATCACGCGTTCCGCCTACTCGGGCACACAGCGCTGGAGCTCCGTCTGGACGGGCGACAATATTGCTTCCTGGGAACATCTCTGGCTGGCCTCCGTGCAATGCCAGCGTCTTTCCGTATCCGGCCTTTCCTTTGCCGGCAGCGACATTGGCGGCTTCATCGGCGAGCCCGACGGTGAACTGTACACCCGCTGGATACAGCTGGGAGCTTTCCACCCGCTAATGCGCACGCACTCCGCCAGCAACGAAACCGGCTTCGACCAGGATCCCTGGAGCTTCGGGCCTGAATATGAAGCGATCGTAAAATCGTTTATCCAGCTCCGTTACAGGCTGCTGCCCTACATCTACACCACTTTCTGGCAATACGCCGCCTACGGCACGCCCATGCTGAGGCCCCTGGCCTTCGTGGCGCAAAACGATCCCAATACGCACGACCTCAACCATGAGTGGCTGCTGGGAGACAGCCTGCTGATCAGCCACGTGAGCGAAACCGGCATGAAAACCAAATCCGTGTACCTGCCAGAAGGCACCTGGTATTATTATTTTAACGACCAGCGCTTCACCGGCGGCCAGGCCGTTACCATTCCCACGCCGCTGGCAGAAATGCCGCTGTTCGTGAAAGGCGGCGCCGTAGTGCCGCAATATCCCGATATGGAATATGTGGGCCAGAAAAAGATCATGGAAATGATCCTCCAGGTATACCACGGCGAAGGCACCACGCACAGCATCCTCTACGAAGATGCAGGCGATCATTACGCTTATAAGACCGGGCAATACAACCTCGTCCGTTTCAAACAAACCTCCGACGCACAGCAATTCCGCCTGAAGAAAAAGTTCGTGGGCCGCTACGAAGCGGATTACACCCACCACCGCGTACGTGTGCACGGCCTGCCCTTCACACCGAAGGAATATGTGCTGGACGGCGCCGTTCAGCCCCTCCTGCCTGAACATCTTGTGCAGGGCGTGGTAGAACTGAACCTGGAAAGGAAATTCGAGGAACTGGTGATCAGGTAACCGATACAGGAAAACTTTTGTGTTATACAGGAAACGGGATCATGAAGATCCCGTTTTTTTATGCGCGGTAAAAAATGTTTGTATGTTTAATACCAATCTTCTATATTTGTCTACAAGATTTGTAGACTAATCCAAACCAACCATATGCATCACCTGAACTGGATTGCACTTTCCATCGGCGGTTTCCTGTTTTTTATCGGGCTTGAATACCTTGTTTCGCGCCGCACGGGGAAGAATTATTTCCAATTTGCAGAATCTGTTGCCAACCTGAACATCGGCATCGCGGAGCGTTTGCTGGATATTTTTGTAACGGGGTTATTCTATTTCTTTTTTGATTACATCTACCGCCATTTTGCGGTATGGAACATCCAGCCGAACTGGCTGACCTGGTTCCTGCTGTTCCTTGCAACGGACTTCGTGTGGTATTGGTATCACCGGCTGGCACATGAGGTGAACATTCTCTGGGCGGCGCATGTGGTGCATCACCAGAGTGAGGATTTCAACTACACTGTGTCTGCCCGCATCACCGTTTTCCAGGCAGCGGCACGCTGCCTTTTCTGGTCCGTATTGCCGCTGGCGGGCTTTCCGCCGGGCATGATCACGGCGTTGCTGCTGGTGCATGGCCTCTACCCTTTCTTCATCCATACCCAAACCATCGGCAGGCTGGGCATCCTGGAATATTTTATGGTCACGCCTTCGCATCACCGCGTGCATCACTCTTCCAATGAAAAATACCTGGACAAGAATTACGGCGATGTGCTGATCATCTGGGACAAGCTGTTCGGCACTTTCGTGAAGGAAGATGATAAAGAACCCTGTGTGTACGGGCTCACTACACCGTTGAAAAGCCATAGTTTCCTCTGGCAGCAGTTTCACTTCATGCTGGAGCTGGCCACGGCCTTCCGCCGGGCCACCAGCTGGAAACAAAGATGGAACGTGATCTTCGGCAAGCCGGACGATATAGATCCCGCTATACGCGGTCAGCTGGAAACTATCTGGCTGCGCAAAACGGAAAGCCGGAAACAAACAAAGGGGCAGCGCATTTATATCGTTATTCAAACAATAGTGAGCATCAGCCTGCTGTTCGCCACGAGCCTGCTGGAAGCTTACATCCCTGCCGGGCTGGCCGTTTTCATCGTGCTGTTCATTCTCGTGAGCCTGGTGAACACGGGGGCTATCCTGGAGCAGAAGAAATGGTTCTTTTACCTGGAATATGCCCGCATGATGCTGCTGGCCATTACCTGCATGGTGTACTTCCAGCACCTGTACGTATTTGTGAGCGTGCTGCTATTCGCTGGGCTGATGACCTTTTATTTCTCAAAGATCGAAAGATCGTTCAAACGCTGGCTTTTCCAGCGCGCATAGTGCCAAAGTAAATGTCGCGTGGCCGAGTGGTTAGGTAAAGGCCTGCAAAGCCTTTCACGGTGGTTCGAGTCCACCCGCGGCTATCCAGCCATCAAAAACGAAAGGAGGAAATGTATACATTTTCCTCCTTTTTTTGTTCACCATACCTTCCGGGTATTTGGCATAATATTTTTAGTTGTTACCGGTATGGACCATATCCAGATCATCCGGGAACATTTACTGAGAAGCAAAAAGACTGTGGCTGTGGCGGAAAGCGTTACGGCCGGGCTTTTGCAGTTTGCGCTGGCCGGCGCCGAAGATGCCGCGCAGTTTTTCCAGGGAGGTATTACGGCGTACAACCTGGGGCAGAAATACCGCCATTTGCGGATAGAACCTATTCATGCGGAGCAGTGTAATTGTGTGGATGAGCTGGTGGCCATGGAAATGGCGAAAAATGTATGCAAACTGTTTTGCAGTCAATGGGGCATCAGCATTACCGGCTATGCCACGCCGGTTCCCGCGTCCGGCAACAGTTTGTATGCCTGGTATGCTATTGCCCATGGCGACGAAGTGCTGCTGTCGCAGCAGCTCCATGCTGCTTCCGCTGCGCCGGCCGCCGTGCAGCACTGGTACGCCGATATGGCGCTTACCGCTTTTGCGAACGTGCTGCAATACAGGCGTTGATGATGGTATAATGCTTACCACAATGGCGGACCTTTTAAAAAGGTTTTACTTCTTCTTCCCGCTGCCCGTCTTTTCCATAATCCCCTTCCACAGCCTGGATGGCCTCTCTTTCCTTTTTCGAAGGCTCGTGTGTGATCTCTTCACGGCCGGCCTTATCGCTGGGCTCGTTCAGTTTGCGCGCATTGGCGGCTGCCAGTGTATCGCCCAGCAGGTCAGACATAAAAACGTGCGTCCTGGCCGTGGACCCGGAAATGACCTTGCTCTCGCCTCTCATCAGCGCTTCATATCCATCTTTAGCCGCATCGGCGGGATCGTCCAGTTTCTTTTCCTTGTAGCCGACAGTGTTCTGCTGGTGCGCTTTGTGAAAGAAGTCCGTATCCGTAGGGCCCGGCAGCAGCACGGTGATGGTGATGTTCTTATCCTTCATTTCGTTGGCAAGCGCCGCGCTGAAAGAAAGCACGAAGGCTTTGGTAGCTGCATAGACAGACAGCAGCGGCATTGGCGTGGCGCCGGCTTCGGATCCCAGCTGCAATATTTTACCTTCGTTGCGGTTCACCATATCGCGGAGGAATAGCTTGGTGAGCGAGATCAGCGCAATGATGTTCAGCTGTATGATATCGATCTCCCTTTGCAATTCCGTTGTGATGAAAGGCCCCCATTCGCCCTGCCCGGCATCGTTCACCAGCACGTCTACCGAAACGCCCAGGCTCTTTGCAAATTCATATACTTCTTCCGCGGCGCCGGGCACAAACAGGTCTTTCGCATGTGGCGTGATTTCCACACTATATGCATTTTTCAACTCATCGGTCACTTCCTGCAAACGTTCTTCATTTCTCGCCACGAGTATAAGATGATAACCATCCGCGGCGAAAAGCTTCGCCAGCTCGTAACCTATTCCGCTGGTAGCGCCGGTTATCAGCGCATAGCGGTTCCTGTTCTCAAGATGCTGGTTTTCCATATCAGATAGCTTTTTGTTGTGTATCGGCGGGTATTTTCAGGATACCGTTCACCAGCTTCTTCCACTGGAAATGCGAGTATCCCAGCATTGCGCCGATGGCGGTAAAAAGATTGCGGATCTTGTCCCACAAAAGCCGCACGCCGGTATTGGGCGTTTCATTCCTTCCATAAACGCCGGCCTTTACTTCACGGCCTTTTAATTCAACCATGAACGAGCTGGTGGCGTACCGCCTGAAGAAATGGGAAATGCGCTGCCTGGGCTGCCCCGGCCTGGCTGCGGGCCTAACGCGCATAATGAAGGAAAATGAATTATCGGGCACATAGATCTGTTCGCGGATATCTTCCACCCTCACCCAATCGAACCCGTCGCCTTCAATGCTGCCCGGCCCGGGAACGTTGATGCGGATATAATCGCCGGGAGCGGCCATCCTGTCTTGCGGATGCCCGTTGCTGCTCACCAGCTGGAATGAAGCGGAGGCGATGCCGCTGAGGTCTTTCCAGTTGTTCACGGATAACAACCGGTTCATGGCTTTTTCAAACAGGAGCCGCGCCTCGTCTGTGCTGGGAAGTATGATGGACTGGCTGTCGTTCGTGCTGTTGCCTGTCAGTTGCGGCGGGATAGCATTCGTGATGTCGATCGTTTCCATACGTTCTTCTTTCATGTACAAAAAGAGAAAACTATGCCACATAAACAACTATAAACCCTTACTGCTGCTGCATTGGCATCATTTTTTAATCAATAGTCGTAACAATCGGAAGAAAATATGAACGGATATTCACCTTGGTATGCGGCTGTCTACAAAACGCTTACGGATGTTTCGGCCCAAACAGTTTACAATTATTCTTTACACGGATACTCCATACAGGCACAGCTTACAGACCATGCGTTGTGGCTGGAGACCAAGTGGCCTAAAGGCGGTGGCATCGCGGTAAGAACGGCTTACGCGCCCGAGGCGGGCTTACAATTGACCGGATCGGAAATCTTCGCGGGAGGCGTTAAATTTCAATTGGAATCACCTATCGGTCAACATTTTGTACAAATAAAGTACGAACCGGGGAAAATTCCACTCTTCCGTTGCACCGTGAGCTTTATCCCTTTACAGCCATTAACGTTCCCGTTCTGGCCCCGCGATCTCGTAATGCTGGGAAAGGCTGCCCATCCCAATGGCCGGGTGCATATTTCACAAAAAGGCCCCCGCTCCGGGCTGATATTCTTCAGCCTCACCAAACCCGCTATCGGTTCCGTGCTGTATTTCCAGCATCTCGGTTCGCTGCAGGATTACAACGAAACGACGCATACCGAAGCTGCAGACACTGTGGGCGGGCAGTGGCCTGAAATAGGATTCGCGCTGCCTTCCGGCAACCAGCCTTTACAGGAAGGAAAAGAATATGTGCTGTCAGACGCTACATTGCTGTTCAGCGAAAAGATCCCGAAAACGGAATTCGAGGAAGCGGAACAGTTCCTGGAAATGCTTTCGGAAGTGTATCATCATCTTCCAAAGCCTGAAACAGACTACCACGACTGGCCCGAAATACTGCAAAGATCCCTGCACAACCTGCAGCTCAACCCCGGCTGCTGGCAGCAGTTTGAGCAAAACGCATTTCTGAACGCTTACGTGAGCGATTATGATACCCCGCCGGAAACCATGGTGCAAATGGCGGTGCTGCTGCCGTTGATGGATTATGCCGAATGGAGCAGGGAAGAGATCACGCTCGTAAACATCATGAAACAAGGCCTTCCTGCATTTTTTGACGACAGGATAAAAGCGATCGGCCGCTGGCTGCCATCCCGGGAAGATAAGCTGGATAAAAGTGAAGAGCATAAAAAAGAGCGGGTCATGGATTCCTGGTACCTGCACCACCCGATGCTGAACCTCGGCCGGCTGGCGGGGAAAGGCGATAAACACGCGAAAGTATTATTCCTCCGGTCGCTGCAATTTGTCATAAAAGTGGCGCGGCATTTTAAATATGAATGGCCCGTATTTTACAACCTGGACACCCTGGAAGTGATAAAAGCCGACACACAGCCCGGCCAGGGCGGCGAAAAAGACGTAGCCGGCATTTATGCGCACATACTCATACAGGCTTACGAGCTCACCGGCGAACATAAATATCTCACTGAAGCAAAAAGGGCGGCGCGTTCACTGAAAGGCAAAGGCTTTAACCTGTTCTACCAGGCAAACAACACCGCTTTTTCCGCCGGCGCGTTGCTGAAGCTGTACAAGATCACCGGAGATAAAAGTTTCCTGCGCCTGAGTTATATCTGCATAGCCAACCTCATGCGCAATACCGCGATTTGGGATTGCCAGTATGGTAACGGCAAACATTTCAGCACATTTTTCACCCTCTTCCCGCTGAACGACGCGCCGTATACCGCCGTATACGAAGAACTGGAGGGCTTCAGCGCCTTCCATGATTACCTCCGGCAGGCACAGGGCGTGGAAATACTGCCCGCCGTATCCATGCTGCTGGCTGAATATATACGGTACCTGCTGCATAGGTCCATTTATTACTACCCTCCCGCACTGCCGCCTGAAATGATCAGCAGGAAACCGAAAATGGGCGAGGTAGATAACCGGCTGTGGATCCCGCTGGAAGACCTGCAATTCGGCTGGAACCAATCCGGCACCGTGGGCCAGGAAGTATACGGCGCAGGACTTGCCTTTGCCATCGTGCCACGGCATTATTTCAAGCTGCGCAATGAAGAAGTGATGCTGTTCATAGATTACCCCGCCACCAACCTCAGAGCGGGAACCAACGGCAGCATGCATTTCGCCGTCCAGGGCGACGAAAGGCTTACCTGCCGCCTGCTTCTTTATTCAGTGAACGGCAAGCCGCTGAAGTCGGTAAAAATAACCGGCAAACGCGGCAGGCATACTACCGTGTATTCACCGTCGGCCGACAGTAAAGGCAGGCTCGTAGTGGACATACACGGCAACCAGAAAATAACTGTTGAACTAAATAAATCTGTACATCATGGAAAACGCACCTGACATACACGGTAAGATCCTGGAAGGCATTTCAGTGCTCATCACCGGCGGTACCACCGGCATTGGAAGGGCCACGGCATTGCTGCTGGCCGAACATGGCGCAAAGATCCTTTTCTTCGGCCGCCACGAAAAAGAGCTGAACGACGTGACGGAAGAATTTACGAAGAATGCCCTGGAAGATAAAGTAATGGGCGTCATTGCCGATGTTTCCCGCAAAGACGATATCGATTTCATTTTCCAGCAGGCAGACGGCTTCCTGGGGCAGCTGAATGTGCTGGTAAACAATGCGTCACTCGGCTACAAAAGCATCATGGAAGGGAATTACGACGATTGGCAATACATTCTCCAGGTAAATCTCCTGGGCTACATGGCCTGCACCCACGAAGCAGTAAAACGCATGAAAGACAAGAACGGCGGGCATATCATCAACATCGGCTCCATGAGCGCGGATATACGGGAAAAAGGCAGCTCCGTATACGTGGCCACCAAAGCAGGTATACAAGGCTTCTCTGAAGCATTACGCAAAGAAGTGAACCCGCTGGGCATAAAAGTAACGCTGATAGAGCCCGGCGCCGTAGGCACAAACATGCAGCCCGGCTCGTCTGAAGACCATCGCGAAAAGACCAAGGAAATGGAAATGCTGAAAGCCGAAGACATCGCGCAATGCGTGCTGTACGTGCTTACCCAGCCCAAACGCTGCGATGTGGTGGAAGTGAAGATCCGGCCGCATTTGCAACTGATCTAAACCTTCAAACATGAAAAAACATTCCTGGCTGTACCTGAACAGCCTGACCATAGCGTTCGTGAGCATGCTCGTGATCTGCCTTGCAGCGCAGGCCTACACAGGATTGGAGCAATTCAATGATGAGCTGGAAAAAATGGGCATGGAAAAGATCTCCTTTGCCGCCTATCTCACCAGCCCTCATTTCCTGGAAGCAACTTTCGAGAACTGGGAAAGCGAGTTCCTGCAAATGGCCATGTATGTAGTGCTCACGGTATGGCTGCGGCAGATCGGTTCCGCAGAATCCAAAGACCCGGATAAGAAGGAAGATGTGGACCGGGAGCCCAAACCCGGCCCGGATGCGCCCTGGCCGGTAAACAAAGGCGGCTTCTGGCTGAAGCTGTATAAACATTCTTTGTCGCTGGCGTTCCTGGTATTGTTCCTGGTTTCTTTCTGCCTGCATTTCAAAGGCAGCCTGGGGCATTACAACATCGAGCAGGTCAGTGAAAACAAACCCACCGCTACTGCGGCGGAATATATTTTGAATTCGAAGTTCTGGTTCGAGTCGTTCCAGAACTGGCAAAGTGAATTCCTTTCTGTCGCCTCTATCGTGTTTCTCTCTGTTTACCTGCGCCAGTGGGGTTCGCCGGAATCAAAGCCGGTGGATGCGCCGCATATGGAAACAGGGAAATGATGGCTACAGCGCGGGATCGGCCTGTTCAACCTTTAAGCCGTTGAGCGCTGCCTGGATGTGCACAGCGTTGTACCGCAGCAATTTTTCCAGGATAGCATGCAGCACTCTCGGTTCCACGGGCTTGCGCAGGTAGCCGTCCATGCCCATGCCGATCACCTCCGCTTCCTGCTCCTTGAATGCGTTGGACGAAACAGCGACCACCGGGATACGTTGCAGCTGCTCGTCTTTGCGGAGGTAAAGGAAAGTATCCCGGCCGTTCATTACAGGCATGTGCAGGTCCATCAGGATCACGTCCGGCTTCAGCCTGCGCGCCATTTCAATGCCTTCGGAGCCGTCGTGCGCAAACCATACCTGCGTAACGCCGAGGCGGGCCAGGAAATGTTTCATGATCGTATGGTCGATGTCGTTATCGTCCATTACCAGTATCTTGGAATCAGCAGGGAGTTTGGGGAGTTCCACAGGTTGGGCGGGCAGTTCCTGCACTTCTTCGCTTACCAGCAACGGCAGTGTGATGATAAAATTGCTGCCTTGCCCGGGCGTGCTGCTCACCCTCAGGTTGCCGCCCATGTTCTCAGCTTTGCGTTTGGCGATGGCCAGCCCCAGGCCGCTGCCCATAAACTCGCGGTACAGCTCGCTGTCACCCTGTTCCAGCGGTTCAAAGAGCGCGTCTATCTGGCCGTCTGTAATTCCTTTCCCTTCGTCGCACACCTGCAGGAAAAGTGTGGTTTGTTTGTGAAAACAGCGTACCCTGATGTTCTTACCGGCGGAAGAGAATTTCAGCGAATTAGAGAGGATATTATTCACCACCTGGCCAAGCATCATCTTGTCGCAGAGGATCATTTCCGGGAAGCGGCTGTCTATCTCCAGGTGTATGAGGATGGACTCTTTGCTGGCGATGCTTTGGTAGATGCTCACGGTATGGGTCAGCCATTCTTTCAGCGAGAAAGGTTCAGGCCTTGGTTCCTCTGTGGTTCCAGCTTCTATCTTTGACAATTCTAAAACACTGTTTACGAGTTCTATAATGTTGTGGCTCACAGCGTTCATGCTCTTGGCCATTTGCCGCGCCTGTGCGCCTGTGGCCGTATTCAGCCTGCTCATTTCGTCACTAAGCAGCTCGCTCAGCCCTGCCAGGGTATTCAGCGGCGTTCTGATCTCGTGGCTCAGTTCGCTGATGAACTGCGTTTTGGCTGTATTGGCTTTTACGAGAGCAAAGGTACGCTCGCGCACCAGCTGCTCCAGCTCTTTGCTGTATTTTTCGAGTTCCCTGCGCTGCCGCTCAATTTCCCGGCGGCTGCTGGCAAGAGAAGTATTCCGGCTGCGCAGCGCCCGCAGCAGGTCCATGATATTATCCTGGTACAGGCTGATAGCGAGGTAATTGAGGAACAGCACCACCGGCATCACCATCCAGCGGTATATGTTCTGGGTAGTTTGACTTAACGGTAAGGACGTTACGAGGTGAAAGTAATAAATAAACTCAAGGATTACGAGGCAAATAATTGGCATTGAAACGCATATGAAACGCTGCACTTTTTCCTGCGGCCGCCAGATGAGCAGCGCAATGCTCATCATGAACACCGCCAGCAGCTGCACTTCCGTAACCCTCCCCAGGATGGCGCCGTAATACAGGATCACAAGGATGTATAATACGTATGCGCCTATACGGGAAACCATATACTGCTGCTTCCCGTTCAGCCAGATCATGACAAAGAAGGCAGGACAGAAAAAGCAAACCGCCGGTATCAGTATCAGCAGGGAACTGAGCAGCAGGTAGAATGCAATGCCATAAACGGCAACCAGGATGCCTGATGCCAGGCTCACAACGTTCACCACTCTGATCCTCCTTGCTTCTTCTTTTTCTGACATTTGCAGGATGCCCGTCCGGTATACCTGCTGCATACGGGCGCGGAATGATTGGGATAAAAAACGCATCATCACGAATAGGTTTTATAAAACAAACGTCCTGGGAAATCCAGGGGCCCGGCCAATTACAACGGTTTTTCATTTCACAGGCCAAGGATATGAGTCGGCCGGGTGCAATTTAGTTTTTGGTCAAATAGGTTCTAAAGGGCTCAACATTAAAAATAATAGATTTCTGTTCCGACGTGGTATATACGAAATAAGATCCCACCCGGATTCTATTCTTTTCCTTTCTTCTTTTTGCCGCCAGTGGCGGCTTCGTGGGGTAAAGGAGTTGTTTGCGATTTCGGCCTGTTGCCGATCACTGAATTGCTCAGCTCTCCTCTTTCGTAAGTTTCACGCATCATCACGCCGTCTTCGTCGTATACTTTCCATTCGCCGTGTTTTACGGAATAACCTTTGCGTGTTACTTCCGTCAGCGTTTCCTGCCCGCTCACGGGGTCTATTACCACGATGGTATCTTTCTGTCCGTCGATGTCTACGGAAAGCATATTGCCGACGGCGCTTACTTTGCCGTTGGGGTAATAGTATTTGCAAAGACCATCCAGCACGCCGTTCTTAAAGGTTTCTTCGGCCATCACGTCACCGTCTGCCGAATATTTTTTCCATACGCCTTCCTTACGGTCATTTTTATAAATGCCTTCCCAGCTGTAGCCCGGCTCCCCGCGTAGCGGCGGCACCTGTTCCACCCAGGGGCCCTGTTTACGTTTTTTTGCATCCGTTTGATTGGCAGCGGATTGAGCGGAGGCAAACACTGCAATACAGCAGCAGATGATCAACAATGATATTTTTTTCACAGGAGGATGGATTTATGATCACAAATTAATCTTTTTCTTCAAATGTAAAAGGCCCCGGACCCATCCGGAGCCTTTTACCTGGAAATGTAGGTTATGAGAGCTTATTTGCTGAGTGTAATGACCGGCAGTTTTGTATCCTTATTCTGTTCTACCTTAACGCCGGTGACCGTGGTGTCTTTATACCCGTTGCCTGCGTTCACGAATACGCTGTAAGTGCCTGTTTTGAGACCACGTACCTTAAACTCGCCCTGCCGCCCGGGGATTGCATAGAGGGAATCGAGATCGTTGTATACGGTGATCACCGCCTGGGCATCTGTCGGTAACACTTTACCTGAAACGGAGCCTGTCTGGCGTACGGTCCACACGTGGATAACGGGTTTGAGGATGAACTTGCCCCTGCTTACCTGGATGATGGAACGCTGAACGTCGAAGTCGAGCCAGAGCTGGAGGTTATCGGGTGTAACTTCATCCCATTCTTCATGCCTTACTTTGATCAGTATTTTCACCTGGCCGTTGATAGACCTGAGCGGATAGCTTACGCTGTCTTTAACGAGGGAATTGTTGGATCCGAGGGTGATACGGATCTTTTCGATGCGGCCTTTCGGTACATAGCCGTTGGCCAGGCTGGTATCTACGCCATTGCGGAGGGCGAGCAGGTCGTATACGCCGGGGTTGATGTCGAGGGTATCCCATACTTCGCAGTCTTTGTCCCTGTCTTTGTCTTTCCAGTCTTCCCACCAGCCGCAGCGGTCGCGGTCGTCCCAGCGGTCATCGTCGCCCCTGCCGTTGTTGTCGGAGCAGGTATCCACGAGCACTTCAACCCGTTGGATGTCAACTAAAACCTGGTCAAAAAGGCCGGGGTCGTCTGTCAGTCTGAGGCTAACCTTTTGCATACCTTCCGGGACCTTTTCAGGTGCGGCGGAATCATTTTTTGTACATGCGTAAATGATAATGGAAAGGGCGCCCAACAACAACACCGGCAGGCCCATTTTACGGAACATGTTTTTCATAATAAAGAATGGTTTAAGAGTGATAGTTTTTCAACCCGGTTAAAGCTCTTATAGTGTCCGGCATCATCAGGATAATGTCCATAGATTGGATGGTGTCCGGATGATGTCCGTGTTGTATTGTCGTTGTATTTCAGATAATGGCTACTTAAAAACGCATCCTCACAGTTCCTTATTGCGGCACTCCTTTAGATCATCCCAACTTCCAAAAGTTTAAACCGTTGTTCCGTTGTTAGAAAATTTTCCCAAAAAATAAACTGGGCTGTGTTCCTAATGGCAATGTGCACAGTATTTTTTGGGAAAATTTCCTAACAACTCCACCTGCAAGAGGTGCAGCGGTGATGGGCGGAGGAATGGATAAACCCTTGCTGTTTGCGAATCAAGTATTTGATAATAAATGATTTGAGGAATCATTTTCTTGGGGAAGAAGAAAAAAAGTCAAAGGGAGCAAAAGGAAGTAGAAGTAAAGGAGTAATACCGATAGTTTCATTATCAGGTCATGAGACCTGATAGCAGTGTATTTGTTAATAGAGGATTTTGTAAGTAAAAAGATCAAAGAAACCCTCCTGGCCTGACACTAATTTTTTATGGTACTACCGAGGATGAATGGCAAATTTTTATAAAAAATGCTGTGCCCACAGCCATAGCAAACGCAGCCCAGTTTATTTTTTATAAAAATTTGCCATTCATCCGCAACGAACATAGCCCGGTTTATTTTTTATAAAAATTATTCTTTTGTCCGTTTCCGAAGGATGGAAGCGCCGAGGGGCGGGAGTCTTAAATGAATATCGTAGGGTTTGCCAAACCGGCCGGGGACGGGTTTAATGACGCCTGTATTAACGACCCCGCTGCCGTAAAATTCCGGGGAGTCGCTGTTCAGTATCTCTTCGAACGGTTCGCCCCAGGGAATGCCGATGGGATAATCTTCTCTTGGAACGGGGGTCATGTTGAGCGCGGCGAGCAGCACTTCTCCCTTTTCGTTTTTACGGGCAAAAACAAGAATGCTGTTTTCCTGGTCGGCCAGGTGTATCCATTCAAAGCCTTTCCCGTCGAACTGGGTTTGATATAATGCGGGTTCGGAGGTATACAGTTTGTTGAGGGCTTTTACATATTGCTGAAGGCCACTGTGGGTGGGATGTTTCAGCAGGTCCCAGCCGAGCTCGGATTTGAAGTTCCATTCCTTTGTATCGCCAAATTCACCGCCCATAAACAGCAGCTTAGTGCCGGGGTGCATGAACATGTAGCTGTACAATAGCCGGAGGTTGGCAAACTGCTGCCAGTCGTCGCCGGGCATTTTGTAGATCATCGGGCTTTTGCCGTGCACTACTTCATCATGACTGAGCGGGAGCATGAAGTTCTCGCTGAAGGCGTACATGATGCTGAAAGTGATCTGGTTGTGATACCATTTCCGGAAAAGCGGGTCTTTTTTGAAATAGTCCAGCGTGTCGTTCATCCAGCCCATCATCCATTTCATGCCGAAGCCCAGGCCGCCCATAAAAACAGGGCGGGATACGCCGTAAAAGGAAGTGGATTCCTCGGCGATCGTTTGCGTATCGGGGAAACGGGAATAGATGACGGAGTTCATTTCCTTCAGGAAGGCGATAGCTTCCAGGTTTTCGTTGCCGCCGTGAACATTGGGCTCCCAGGTGCCGGCCTTGCGGGAATAATCCAGGTGGATCATGGAAGCCACCGCATCCACGCGCAGGCCGTCTATGTGGAATTTGTCCAGCCAGAAACAGGCGTTGCTGAGCAGGAATGACTTTACTTCGTTGCGGGCATAGTTGAATACATAGCTGTTCCAGTCCGGGTGGAAACCTTTGCGCATATCCGCATATTCGTAGCAATGACTGCCATCAAAGCGGTACAGGCCGTGCTCGTCGTACGGGAAGTGGGAAGGTACCCAGTCCAGGATCACGCCGATGCCGGCCTGGTGAAAGGCATCTACCAGCGCCATAAAATCCTGCGGCGTCCCGTACCGGCTGGTGGGTGCATAAAAACCGGTAAGCTGGTACCCCCAGGAGCCGTCGAACGGATGTTCCATAACAGGCATGAACTCTACGTGGGTGAAACCCATGTCTTTGACGTAAGGCACCAGCATGGCGGCTATTTCACGGTAACTGTAAAATACCTCATGGTTATTCGGATCAGGCCTGCGCCATGACCCGAGGTGCATTTCGTACACTGAAAAAGGACTTTTGAGACTGTTCTTAGAAGCCCGTTTGTTCATCCAGGCAGCGTCTTTCCACTTGTATTCCAGGTGGGTGGTCACGGAAGCCGTTTTGGGCCGCACTTCCCAGAAATTGGCAAAGGGGTCGCCTTTGCGCAGCTCTTCCCCGGAGTTGGAGCGGATAAAGTATTTGTAAAGAGTATGTTCCTTCAGGTGAGGCACAAACCCTTCCCAGATACCGGATTTGTCCCAGCGGGGGAACAGGGTGTGGCTGTAGGTATTCCAGCCGTTGAAGTCGCCGATCACGGAAACGAAAGCTGCGTTGGGCGCCCATACTGCGAAGTAAGTACCGGTCACGCCTTCATATGTCAGCGCATGCGACCCGAATTTTTCATACAGCCGGTCGTGTGAGCCTTCCTGGAATAACTGGATATCCTTCGCGGAGAATAATGAAAAGGGTTCTACCGGTTCCAGCTTACGGAAGGGTTCTTCATCGCGTGGAATGATATTTTTCTTTTGTTGGGTCGCCATACCTTGCAGAGAGTGCTTTCCTTACAAGGTAAAAAATAACCCGCAAACTATCGCCTGCGGGTTAATTTTTTTATCATGATGATGATTATGAACGTTTTCCGCGGAAACCGCCGCTTCCGCTCTTGGAGAACTCACGGCGCGGGCGGAAACCACCGTCTTCGCTGCCGGTCCAGGTTTTGCGGGGCTTGTCGCCATACGAGCGGTAACCGCCGCCGGACTTGCGTTTATCGCCGTCCTGGCTGGTCTCGATCCTTACGGAACGGCCATTGTATTCCACTTTAGTGAAGCTCTGCTGTACTTTTTCCACCACATCGTTCTCTACTTCAAAGAAGGAATAAACCCCTTTCAGGTCAATACGGCCGATCTTGTTGCCGCGCAGGCCGGTATTGTCGCAAATGAAGCGCAGCATGTCGCCGCGGGTGAAATTGTCTACAGAACCGAGATTGATGAACAGGCGGGTGAACTTGCCGGAGAAGCGGTTGCTCATAGAGTTCTCGTCGCCGCGGCGCTCTTCCTTCACGTTCAGGTCCGGCGCATCCTGGTAGTATTCCAGGAATTCGTTGAATTCCAGGGAAGCGAAGCGGCGGATCAGGTCTTCTTTGGACAGGTCCGCGAATTCTTCGTATATACGTCCCAGGTAGGGATCGATCTGTTCTTCGTTTACGGTTACGTTGTGCACCTTATGCACGAGGGCGAAGAGCTGTTTTTCGCATACTGCGAAGCCATCGGGCACTTCCGCTTTCACGAATTTCTTGCCGATCACGCGCTCTATCTGGCGGATCTTACCGATGTCCCTTCCGCCGATAATGGCGATGGAAACGCCAGAACGGCCTGCGCGCGCGGTACGGCCGCTGCGGTGGGTGTAGTTCTCCACGTCGTCGGGCAGGTCGTAGTTGATCACGTGCGTTACGTTATCCACGTCGATGCCGCGGGCGGCTACGTCGGTAGCTACCAGCACCTGGATGGATTTTTCACGGAAGCGTTTCATCACTTTATCGCGCTGTTGCTGCGTGAGGTCGCCATGCAGTGCGTCTGCATTGTAACCGTCGCGGATAAGGGATTCTGCGATCTCCTGTGATTCTATCTTGGTGCGGGTGAAAATGATGCCGAAGATCTCGGGATTGAAGTCTACGATGCGTTTCAGCGCGGCGTATTTGTCGCGGGGGCGCACCACGTAGTATTCATGTTCGATGTTGGCGTTGCCGCTGTTTTTGCTGCCTACGGTCAGTTCGAACGGATCTTCCATGTAGTTCTTGGCGATCCGGCGTACTTCAGCGGGCATGGTGGCGGAAAACAGCCAGGTGGTCTTGCTTTCCGGGGTGTTAGACAGGATGCTGTTGATGTCTTCCTGGAAGCCCATGTTCAGCATCTCATCCGCTTCGTCGAGGATGGCGTAACGAACGTTATCGAAATTGATGGCGCCGCGCTCGATGATGTCCAGCAGGCGGCCGGGCGTGGCTACCACGATGTGGGCGCCGCGTTTCAGCTCACGCAGCTGCAGGCCGATGGCAGTGCCGCCATATACGGCTACGATGCTCAGGTCGCCGAGATATTTGGAAAAATTCTTGAGATCGTTGGTGATCTGTAAGCACAGCTCACGGGTAGGGCACAAAATGAGACCCTGTGGCTGGCGGATCTTGAGATCCAGTTGATGAAGCAGGGGAAGGCCGAAAGCAGCGGTCTTACCGGTACCGGTCTGCGCCAGGCCCACAAAATCCCGATCGCCGCCCAGCAATACGGGGATGGCTTTTTCCTGGATCGGTGTGGGGTTCACAAAACCGAGGTCTGTTACTGCTTTCAGGAGGTTGTCCTGCAGTCCTAATGATTCGAATGTTGTCATTTAATTTTTTTCGGTGGCCCGCTTGTTGTTTTAACAGGCCGGGTGATCAATACGCCGGTGTCAATCAGTTGTAAACCATTTTAAACCAGCTCTCCTTCCAAGTCATAGTCGAACGCCTTGGTAATTTTAACCTGTACGAAATCTCCGGGTTTCAACTTCTTGTCCGTGTTAATGATCACTTCATTATCCACCTCTACCGAATCGAACTCCGTGCGGCCCAGGTAACGGCCGGATTCTTTTTTATCTACGATTACTTTAAATACTTTTCCTACTTTCTCCTGGTTCTTTTCCAGGGAGATCTCCTGCTGCGTTTCCATGATATCCTGCGCGCGGCGTTCTTTCTCTTCGGCAGGAATATTGTCTTCCAGCTCGTACGCGGAAGTGTTTTCCTCGTGGCTGTAGGTGAACACTCCCACCCTGTCGAACCGCACTTCTTCCAGGAAACGTTTCACATCTTCCACGTCTTCTTCTGTTTCACCCGGGAAACCCGCTATCAGCGTGGTGCGGAGGCAGATGCCGGGCACTTTTTCGCGGATGGTCTGCACCAGGTCGAATATCTCCTTTCGGGTGATCTGGCGCTTCATGGCTTTCAGCATGGGGTCCGCAATATGTTGCAGGGGCATATCCAGGTATTTGCAGATATTATCCCTTTCACGCATCACGTCCAGTATTTCCAGCGGGAACTTGGTGGGATAGGCGTAATGCAGCCTGATCCATTCCAGCCCCTTCACGTCCGCCAGCGCATGCAGCAGCTCGGCCAGGCGGCGTTGTTTGTACAGGTCAAGACCGTAATAGGTCAGCTCCTGCGCAATCAGCATGATCTCCTTCACCCCGCTTTTCACCAGCTTTTCCGCTTCCGCCACCACCTGCTCGATGGGCTTGGACACGTGCTGACCGCGCATCAGGGGAATGGCGCAGAAAGCGCAGGTGCGGTTGCAGCCTTCGGATATTTTCAGGTACGCGTAATGAGACGGGGTGCTGAGCAAACGTTCGCCGATCAGTTCCGCTTTATAATCCGCGTCAAACTTCTTAAGGATGAGAGGCAGCTCCATGGTGCCAAACCAGGCGTCCACACCGGGGATCTCTTTTTCAAGGTCTCCGCGGTAACGTTCGCTGAGGCAGCCGGTCACAAAAACCTTGTCCAGCTTACCCCTGCTTTTCAATTCCACCTGGTCCAGGATCGTGTTGATGGATTCTTCTTTGGCCTTGTCAATAAAACCGCAGGTGTTCACTACCACGATGTTATGGTCGCGTTTGGCATTTTCATGCACCACGTCGATATCGTTGGCTTTGAGCTGACCGCTTAATACCTCGGAATCAACCATATTCTTGGAACAACCCAGCGTTATAATATTAACCTTGTCTTTCTTTAAAGTTCTAGTCTTCAAATAGCAATTTTTAGAATTTGCCACGAAGACACGCAGACACGCTCGGAAAATACAGCAGGCAAGCTGTTTGAGTGACTATGAGCCTAAGTGGAGGTCTAATGAAAGACGCAAAGGTAATCAAATAATTTGAATTACACAGGTTTATCGCTGCGGTGCGGGTTAATTTATTGTTATAACATTAATTTCAGGCATGCATACGGCGCATGGCGCGTTCCGCCCGTTCGTTGGCCACTTTCCTCTTATAGTGGTACCACCATTCCGGCGCCATTTTGATCAGCAGGTTGTTCATGCTGCGGAGGCCGGCAATATGGTACAGGCCGTTCAGCTTGCCGCTGAGACTTTGGTCCAGGGCACGCAGGCTCATGGCAAAGCCGCCGTCCAGGTATTCCATATGATGCCAGTATCCGCCGGGCATAAACATGGTTTCACCGTGTTCCAGCACGGTAGTATATGCTTTGGCGTAGCGGAGCGCGGGGAACTTCTGCTCGTCCAGCTGTTCGCTCCAGTTTACAAAGCTGGCAGCGCTTTCCACGGTCATGGGCATGCGGTAGATCAGCTCCGACTGGTTGTTTTCCAGCAGCAGTACCCTTTTGCGGCCTATGAACTGGGTATGGAGAATATGACTGAGGTCGATGTCGTAATGCATGTGGGCAATGGAACCTGCACCGCCTACAAAGAGCATCGGGTATTTTTTAAGGAAGCCTTTTACAAGAAAGTCAGGCCAGTTGAAATCCCGCACCAGCTGGGGTGCATGCTGGAAGATGTTGAACAGGAAAATACGGAGCTGGACGGGCCCTTGTTGTATCATATCCAGGTATTTACCAAAGGTAATGTAGTCGTCTGCCCCATTCACGAGGGTTTTGGCGCCGGCCCGTTCATTATTGTAAACGCCTACGGTCTTATCCCCCACCAGGGACTTGAAATAATCCCAGGTCCATTTTTCATAAGCTGGCCAGGATTTAGACAATCCGGTAATGATCAAGGGTTTACGTGGTTCATAATAACGGGTCTTGAATTCTTCTGGTGTGATGTTCTCAACTCGATCTATGGATTGCAATTGCATAAACACGAATTGTTAAAAGGGTGAAACAAAATGTTACCAAATTTAACAAATAGATGCATTCGGAGCGCAGAGTGTATAAATGGTTGATAATTTTGGGGTTAGATGGCCATAACACGAATAGAAAAGCCGGAAGCAGAACTTCCGGCTTTTGATATTTTAATTTGAATATCAGCCATTTAAACTAAACAGTGTATCCACAAATGCTTCCTTGTCGAACACCTGCAGGTCTTCCATCTTCTCGCCTATGCCGATGTATTTTACCGGTATTTTGAACTGGTTGGCGATGGCCAGCACTACGCCGCCTTTGGCCGTTCCGTCCAGCTTGGTGATGGCAAGGGAAGTTACTTCTGTAGCGGCTGTGAACTGTTTGGCCTGTTCCAGTGCGTTCTGGCCGGTAGAGCCGTCCAGCACCAGCAGCACTTCATGAGGTGCATCCGGGATCACTTTGTTCATCACCCGCTTGATCTTGCTGAGCTCGTCCATTAAGTGCAATTTATTGTGCAGGCGGCCGGCGGTGTCGATAATGATGACGTCCACATTACGGGCAGCGCCGCTTTGCACCGTATCAAACGCTACGGCGGCGGGATCCGAGCCCATTTGCTGTTTTACGATGGGCACATCCACCCTTTCGCTCCAGATGGTCAGCTGGTCTACCGCCGCGGCGCGGAAGGTATCCGCAGCGCCGAGGAGCACCGATTTCCCGGCTTTTTTGAAGTTATAGGCCAGTTTGCCGATGGTGGTGGTTTTACCAACGCCATTCACGCCTACGACCATGATCACGTAGGGCTTTTTACCTTCCGGCACATCAAAATCCCTGAAGCCACTGTGTGGCGCGTCCACGAGAATTGCCGCCACTTCTTCTTGCAGTATCCTGTTCA
The DNA here is from genome assembly GCF_039655965.1 of Chitinophaga sp. YIM B06452. Lineage (NCBI taxonomy): Bacteria > Pseudomonadati > Bacteroidota > Chitinophagia > Chitinophagales > Chitinophagaceae > Chitinophaga > Chitinophaga sp. YIM B06452. The sequence goes on from NZ_JAWLKY010000005.1 coordinate 211,530, forward strand.
GCTCGCTGGTATTCAGGTATTTATCTTTTGATACACGTTCTTCTATCCGGCTGATAATGCGAACGGTGGTATCCACGCCTACGTCCGCTGCTACGAGCGCTTCTTCGAGATTATCGAGTACTTCTGCGTCTACGGTAGATTTGCCGGCGATGGCGCGGCCTATTTTGGAGAGGAAACTTTCTTTTGTTTTCTGCAGGCCCTGGTCCAGACTTTCCTTCTTTTCGCGGGAAAAGAGTTTATTGAAAAAACCCATAACAAAATCGATTCTGATAAATAATGTAGGCGAAAATACAGAATGTAGCGGAGAAAGGCGGTAAATGTTGCATTTGAAGTATTAGGTGCGAAAAATGGAGAAAGTATTAGTGGGAGACGGGATAATATCAGGGTAAAAAATGGGAAGACCGGGAAGGCGGGGGTAAATTTGGGAATTGTTTGTTAACCTAAATGGAAGCTGAAAGATGCCATTGGAAAGATATGAATTTAGCGCTAACGGGGATTTTACGGAATTTGAATTTTGGAGCGAGGGACCGAGGGGAAGGATCAGGAAGGTGGTGCGGTACGCAAGGCTGAACGAACGGATCGACGGGGAAACGTTACACAGCCTGAGTTTCGGGGATCCGCTGGAGCTGGGCGATCAGAATATGTATCATGCGCGGTCGAATAACGGGGACCGGGACAAGATCCTGGCAACGGTGGCTTTTACCGCGCTGGAATTTGCGCTCCGGCATCCGGAGGGCAAGATATTGATCCGCGGCAGCACTCCTGCCAGGACCCGTCTTTACCAGATGGGCATGAATGCCAATTGGGGCTACATCGGGGAGCTATTCCGGCTGGAAGGGTTCCGTTGCGGGCAGTACGAGGAATTCAGGAGGGGACGAAATTATCAGTATTTCCTGGCACAGCGGAAAAGCTAGGGCACTTTTTTGGGAAGAGCCTCCTGCCAGGTGAGGGCGAGCCACCCTTGCAGGGTTACCGGGAGGAAGTCAGAGCAACCGGATATAATTCATTTTTCTAAATCAATTTGATATGGAACAACATTTGTCTCGCACCGGCAGTGGATATCTGCCTAAAAAGACCTGCCACCGCAAACCTAAGCCCGAAACGGACGGGCCGCCGCTTACACTGGAAGAATTCCTGGAAATACAATGCCAGGCGATAGATTGGGAACAAACCAGGTTATTGCTGAAGAGGGAGTTTCCTTATAACGACCGGAAGGAATGGAAAGATTGAGGAGACGAAACCTTTACCCGGGCAGCTTTGCTGAGCAGGAGTTTTCGCTATTACAACCGGAAAGAATGGAAGCAAAACCTTTAACCACATTTAACAGGACGGCCCCACCGCGCCCTCGATGCGAATGATCGGTTTAAAGCGAAAAACAGCCAGTTGAATCACTAACCGGGCAACAGCAACCGGCATCCAGTAAAGTCGCTTTCTGCACTGATCCGGCCTTAAAGGCCCTGAGGCATCCATATTTTACCCACGCCCCTAAACACAAAAAGCCGTCCCGAACCGGACAGCTTTTTTGCAGTATGATTAGTAAAGCCGAATTACTTCTGGTTAATGAAGTCCTGTACTTTATCCTTATGCACGATCGCATCTTTAAAAGTATATGCACCGGATTTCGGAGAACGAACCGCCCTGATCACCTTAGTCCACACTTTTGCATCGGCTGCGGCTTTCGTATCTTTTACTTTCGCGTTCTTAGAAGTTTGTTTTGCCATTTTGTTAAAAGTTAAGCGTTAATTGTAAGTCAATCGTCCAGGAGCTAATCGCAAGAACCTTAAACGATTAACCGCTAACAATTAAAGTTGACCTTATTTGATTTCTTTGTGTACAGTCACCTTCCTGAGGATAGGGTTGTACTTCTTCAGCTCCAGACGCTCCGGAGTGTTCTTTTTGTTCTTGTTGGAGATGTAGCGGGATGTACCGGGCATACCAGAGTTTTTATGCTCTGTACACTCCAGAATTACCTGCACCCTGTTTCCTTTCTTTGCCATTTTGTATTCTGATTAAGTTGATCCTTAATGAATTAGATGTCTTTGTTACCTTCTGCACGCAGTTCTTTCACTACGGCATACAGGCCACGCTTGTTAATGGTTCTCAGACCATCGGCAGACACTTTCAAAGTGATCCAACGATCTTCTTCCGCCAAAAAGAAACGCTTGGTTTGCAGATTGGGCAGAAACCTTCTTTTTGTCTTAATGTTCGAGAAAGATACATGATGACCTGTAATCGGTTTTTTCCCTGTCACCTGACATACTCTAGCCATGATTCTAAAAAATTTTGGACTGCAAAAGTCGCATTATTTTATGTAAATATCAAATTATGCGAAGTGTTTTTATTCACATAATTATTTGGTGTATATTTTAGTGGACAGTTTTACCCTCACAGCAATACCCCCAAACTCTTCACAACCGCCCCCAGCCTGACGCCATCCAGGATCCGCTGCTGCTCGGTACCGTGCTTTAGTAAAGCGTCCTCATGGGAAGTCACACACATTTCACAGCCGTTCAGCGCCGAGATCACCAGGCTCACCAGCTCAAAAAACTCCTTCCCGGTCACCGGGTTGGCCATAATGCTCATCCGGATACCGGCAGGCGCAGACGTGTAAAACTCCTTCCCCACGAAATGGCGGAAACGGTAAAATACGTTGTTGGCGTTCATCAGGGAAGTGCAGCTCACCACTTCGGCCACTTCTTTATCCGTAGCGCCGGCAGCCGCAGCCAGCTGCTCAAACCCGGCCTGCAGGGCAGGCAGCTTCTCATTTACCGCCACAGCGAGGCCCAGCAGGTAAGCCTCCTTTTTGGAGAGGGTAGCCGCTTCCAGGGCATTGGCAATGTTGATCTTCAGGTCTTTCAGGTACCGCGCATCCACTGCAGCCAGTGAACCCAGCTTGGCGGGCACTTCCGCAGCCGGCATGCCTACTGCCTGTAAAATCTGTTGCGCAGTATCCTGCGTATTAGTAGCAAACATATTAGGATTTGTTTCAGATTAAAAAAATACCGGGCAGCGCACTGCCCGGTAAGCATATACCAGCCTTGATTATGCGTTGAGGGTAGCTTCGCCTTTCTGCCAGTTGCAGGGGCACAGCTCATCTGTCTGGAGCGCATCCATTACGCGGATCACTTCCTTCACGTTGCGGCCTACAGAGAGGTCATATACGGAAGTCCAGCGCACAATACCCTGGGGGTCAACCACGAAAGTAGCGCGGTATGCGATCTTTTCATTTTCTTCCAGGATGCCCAGTTCGCTGGCGAGGGATTTGGAAGTGTCTGCCAGCATGGGGAACTGCAGGCCGCGGAGGTCGTCATGATCTTTCCTCCAGGCGAGGTGTACAAACTCAGTGTCGGTAGAAGCGCCGATCAGGATCGCATCGCGGTCAGCGAAATCCTGGTAATGTTTGTTGAATTCGGCAATCTCGGTAGGACATACGAACGTAAAGTCCTTAGGCCACCAGAACATCACCATCCATTTGCCGGATGCCTTGATCTCTTCGGAAGAAACTTCGTAAAATTCTTTGCCTTTCTCGATGGAAACAACTGCCTTTTTTGAGAACTCAGGGAATTGTGCCCCTACTGATAAAACTGCATTTTTCATGATACTATCTCGGATTTATTGATTTTATGCTATGCTATTTCGTAAAGCCGCCGCAAAGTTCATCTTCCAAAAGGGTAAAATCAAATAGATTTACACACATGCAATATCGATTTCATCTATACTATTTAAATTTTTCATAGAGAGGGTTTCAAGTAAATCCTTATCCAGCAACAACTTGCGGATTTACAGGCACTTCAGGGCCAAAATTCATGGTTGTTTTTAACAGTCTGGCGTAACCTTTTGGCACGTTATTTAGTTATATATAGAGCAAGATTTAAAACGACTGGTTATGAAATTGAAGAACATACTTTTAGTGATCCTTACGGTTGGCCTTGCTTTGATTCCGTTTATCAAAAACAGCATCAACAAACAAGATGAATTTGACGCTACACAGGATTTATTCATCTAGTTTAGGCGGGTTATGGGTATAGTTATGAAGGGTTACCCCTCTTCCCAAAACGACCATAACAGCAGCGGGTTCCATTGTACCGTATTCTGAAAAATTTCCCGTTAAATGCGGGAACAGGAAGTCTTTTGCCACGCCGGGATGTTGCCGGATAAGCAGAAGAGGAACTTCCACCCCCCTACATCAATATTCAATTAAAGGCTAATAGCCTACCATAAACGCAGGGCTGACCAACAGGCAAAAAACCAACGGTCAGCCCTGCATGTTTTTTATGCCCTTCCAGGCCGCAGCAAGGAATGAAGAAATTCAGCCAATAAAAAAGCCGCCCCTGCCGGGACGGCTTCTGTTTTATCATTTTTACCATCAGGTAGTTTCATTAATAAAATCCATCATGCTCTTAACTCCCAGCATCTTCGCGGAAGTGAACCCTTCCGCATACCCTACGCCCACCATTTTGCCGAGCATTTTCGCGCGGTAGACCACGCTGTCAAAAAATTCAGGGGAAGAGATATAGGTTTGCGGCTCATGGTCCTTTTCAGCCAGGAACTGGGTCTTAAAGCACCTGATCGCCTCCAGCTTGAGGTCTATCACTTCGCTGATGTCCACCACGAAATCCGGCTTAAAATAGCGGTCCTGGATGAAATGATACACCTGCTTGGGCCTCCATGCCGCCTGTGGCTTCCCGTTCTCATCGAAGGTTTCCACTTTGCGCAACCCTGCCAGGAAAGCGCTGTCTTTGATCAGCTGCGCCGCCCTGCCATGGTCCGGGTGACGGTCGTCTATCGCATTGGCCAGCACAATATCCGGCCTGTATTTCCGGATCGCAGCCACCACTTTCAGCTGGTCTTCGCGGGAGTTTTGAAAAAAGCCGTCTGCCAGGCCAAGATTTTCCCGCACATCCACGCCCATTACCCTGCAGGCCTCCTGCGCTTCCAGGATACGCCCATCAGGCGTACCGCGCGTACCCAGCTCGCCGCGGGTAAGGTCTACAATGCCTGTTTTCAACCCCTGTTTTGCATGCACCATCAGTGTTCCGGCGCAAGACAGTTCTACGTCGTCCGGGTGTGCGGCTATCGCCAGTATGTCCAGTTTCATGTTCCTTTAAATTTTGCCGAGCAAAGGTCGGGTATATGGGGAGATGTTCCAAATCGGGAGAATGGAGGCACAGGGGTTTATGTTGTCAGTTATAGCGGTTGTACAGCTGTATTTCCTGAACGATCAGCTCAATGTCTTTATCGTCCTGGGTATTGAACTCGCTTTTGAGATTACCGCCGAAGAAGAAGGCCACGGTTTGGTACATACGCGCGCTGAAGCCGCCTTTCAGCTCTTTTACGATATCGTAGCAGTTCTCCCCGGTTTCGCGGTGGATCAGCTTCATAAGCACCTTGCCCTGGTAAACGGAGAGGTTTTCCAGCTTGTCGCCAAACTCGGCTTTGAGCAGCTTTTCCTTGGAGGCCAGGTATTCTTTGCGTTGCTTTTTGGTGGTGAAGGTCCGGAGGTCGCGGTTCACATCTTTGAGAATGCGGCCGGCGGACACGGCGTAGGGATAAGTAACATATACGGCGTTGCGCAGTCTCGTCCAGCGCTCGCGCTGTTTGCGGAGGCGTTTGGGCAGCTTATCTACTACGTCGAAGATGGAAAGGGTAATGGAAGGGATCGTATCGTTGCCATACAGCACAGCTCCTACGGCCACGGTATCCGTAGCGGTGCGCTGCTGGGCAGCAGCCCCGCCTGCAAGGCACAGGATGCATATGAAAATGACAAGCGAACTGCGAAACACGGTCAAGACGATTAATGATAAACCCTGATCCTTCCCAAGATACGAATTACTTCCGATTCCCGTTTACTTCCTGCCACCATGCATTGATAGCGGCTTCCACGCCGGGCACATCGCCGGAAGTAATGCTGGAGCCGATCACATGGGTGCCTGCTTTGGGAATGGCCACGGCGCGCTTCAGGCTGTCCGGCGTACCAAGCTCCCTGTGCATTTCCAGGATGGCGGATACTTTCACGGTCTGGTCCTGCTCGGTTTCATTTTTATAATAATACAGGTTCAGCACCGGCTGATGAATGCGCGCGAACGTTTCGGGCTTCATGGTATGCTCTACCAGGTTCTCCAGTTCCACAACGGCTTCCAGCCTGTATTTGGTATACCAGTATTTGGCTTTCTCCGGGTTCTCCGGCTTGTATTCATTATACTTCCCCCCTTTCACCAAACGCGCCACCATCAAGCCCCAGGGCTCATCCAGCATGCCGATCATCTTTTCGTTGATGGCGATGTTAGGACTCATGTTGATCACGGCCGCCACATCATCCGGGTATTGTGCGGCCAGCAGCAATGCCAGGGTGCCGCCGGTGGAAGTACCCATCACTATTACTTTGTTTCCCAACTGTTTACCGATGGCAAGGGCTTCCTTGGCATCTTCCCAGAGGCCCTGGGCCGTCATTTTTTCGAGCGCTTCGGCGGTATCTATTCCATGTTGATCCAAACGGGAGAGATAGAGATTATAGCCATTCAGCGCGGCAAAATCGCGGTGAACAGGATCGCCCTCCTTTTCGCTGGCCGAAAAACCATGCAGGTAAACCACGCTGTAAGGCGTTTTCTGCCCTTCGGCGCCCGCCCATACAATACGGGCCTCATTTCCCGGGCGGAGGCGTTGCCGGGCCTCTTTCTGGCCGATATAGCTCTCCAGCCGCACCGTTTGATCCGGCACACCGGGCAATGCTCCGCCCAGCACCGGCGGTGCGGGCTTTGGGCCAAGGAAATATACAATGGCCAGCAGGGCTATGATGATCAAAGTAGTTTTTATGATCCGGCGCATAGGGTAGGGTTTTGATGCAATATAACAAAAAGGGCGGCCTTCCGCAGCCGCCCTTTTATTATCATGTTGTAAAACAATTATTTGTTAGCACCTTTCAGCCGCTGGCGTATGCTCATCACGAAGCCGATGATCATCACGATAATGCCGATCCACAGCACGTTGATGTACGGGAAAACCAGCGCTTTCAGCACGATGAAATCCATCGGCTCGCGGGTTTCTTTTATTTCCAGCTCTACCTTGTTGTCGTTAGGCAGGATCTTCGTAAAACGCACAGCCAGGCTGAGCGGCGCGATCGTATCGGGCACATTGCCCTGGAAACTGCTGTCGCGGATGAAATAAACAGGCCGCATATTAAAATCGCCGTTCTCGCGGGTATGCACGTAGATGTCCGCACCTACGGCGATATCCCCGGGCTCAGGTTTGTAGTTCTTTTGCTGGGGGCCGGTTTTGAGGCCGGAGAGCACCATGAAGCCTTTAGAGAAGAAGATGGTATCTCCCTGCGCAATGGTATGCTTCTCATACGGCAGCGTATCCGTTACCGCGCCTTTGATAGGCGCAAGCGTTACGTAAGTGAAGATATCGCGGGTAAGGTAGTGCTTGGAATCCGGGTTGGGCGACAACTGCCCCTCCTGCCCTTTCACGTTGAGATACGCATCCGGGTACAGCGTGAAACGCTCGGTAGGCTCGGCTTCCAGGCTTGGCTTCTTTTCATAGTCCACGATGAAGAAGGTCTTGTCCTTATCCGCCGTTCCCACGGAATCGCCCCTGTAGGTCACGAAATAAGGCCCCATCTGCACGGGCAGGCCTTTGGGCAGCAGGGTGTTCTCCTGGCTTTTCTGGCCGCTTTCTTTCGTGAAATACCCTGCCAGCATGTTCATTTTGTCCACGCTCAGCACTTCTTTTTTAGAAGAAGAGATCAGGATGCCGAGCAGCACCAGCCCGAAACCGATATGCGCCACGGAAGCGCCGGCCGCTTTGGCTTTGCCTTTCAGCACGGTGATGATATACCCAAAATTAGCCACCACCGCGTAAACGCTGGCGAACAGCATCAGGTAAATAGCCACCAGGAAGCCGGGACCGAATTCGTTATAGTTGATGCGCCCGATCCAGCCGATCAGCACGGTGAGCGCAACTGAAATAGCGGTGGGCCAGAAAAGTTTTTTCCATACAGTGCCCTTCGGCGTGTCTTTATACTTGAAATACTGCACGATAGCAGTAAGTCCGCCAACGATAGCCGCCAGCCAGATCTGTATCTGGTTGTAGTGGAACACGGGGTCGGTGGGCGGCGCAAAATCCTGGAGATTAAGCAGCTTCTTCAGGCCGAAAAGGTCCAGCAACTTGTTCCACACGGGAATGGAAGTGGTGAAGGTGATCTGTATGGCAGACACCATCAGGATGAGCGCGCCTACGAACAGCCAGAATTCACGGCTGTAGGTGCTTTCCTCTTTCTGGATCTTCGGTATCTCTTTATTCCGCACGATCAGCATCACGAATGCGGGAATGGTGAAGATGCCCATGAATATGAGCAACTGGCCGCTCATGCCCAGGTCCGTAAACGAGTGCACGGACGTTTGCCCCAGTATCCCGCTCCTGGTGAGGAAAGTGGAATACAGGATGAATACGAAGGATATAATCAAAAAGAAGAAACTAGAACGGAGTGCATGACCGGAACTGCGGTATGCCAGCATCGTGTGGAAACCGGCCACCAGCGTAAGCCAAGGCACAAGGGAGGCGTTCTCCACCGGGTCCCAGGCCCAGTAACCGCCGAAAGTGAGCGATTCATAAGCCCATGCGGCGCCCATCATGATGCCGGTACCCAACACCACGGTGGCAAACAGCGCCCAGGGCAGGGCGGGCTTCACCCAGCTGGTGTAATCGCGCGTCCATAGGGCGCCCAGAGCGTAGGCAAAGGGAACGATCACGGAAGCAAAGCCCAGGAACAATACCGGCGGATGGATCACCATCCAGTAGTTCTTCAGCAGTACGTTCAGGCCGTTGCCATCAACGAACTGCTTGAACTGCATATAATTGGCGTTCAGGAAGATCGGGGATTCCGGCGCATCCTGGCGCATGAGAATAAACGGGTTGCTGCCTACCTTGTATTCGAACCAGGGCAGGTCCAGGTAAATGCCGAGCAGCATGGATCCCAGGCCGATCTGCGCAAAAGCCAGCACGGCCATCACAGGGCCTTCCCATTTTTTGGAGCTCCTGATCAGGATAAGGCCCAATACGCTGTGCCATACGCTCCAGAGCAGGAAACTGCCCTCCTGCCCCTCCCAGAAGCAGCTGAGCAGGTATTGCACTTCCAGGTCGCGGCTGGAGTGCTGCCAGGCGTATTTGTATTCGAAATAGTGATTGGAAATGATGTAGTAGAGGATACCGAAAACGGCGAAAACGGAGAAGGCCTGGATAATGAAGGCCCAGCGGCCCATCTTCAACCAGGAAGCCTTTTTCAGTTCATCTTTTTGCTGAACGCCGCAGAAATACGCAACGGTAGCCACAATTGACGCCACAAATGCGAGAATGGTAAAGAAATGCCCCAATTGTCCGGGAAGTAAATGCTCCCCTGCATATTTGATTTGTTCCAATTGTATGATCCGTAAAACGTTATTAAATCCCGCCGCAGCCGGGTATAGCAGGCAAAGGCAGACGATATACAGTTACAGTTTAAATGTCTTTGGAGGCGCTGTAGGCCGTTTGCTCATCTTTATATTTGGAAGGGCATTTCATGAGTATTTTACTGCAGTGGAATTCATTCCCGACCATCTTGCCTGTGAGCACCAGTTCTGTGGATTTTTCGAAGTCCGTGGGCCTGGTTCCGTTAAATACCACTTTCACCACGTCCCCGCTTTTGTCTTTCATATGGAAGCTGAAAAAATCGGCGTTCGTCACCGGGTCGTACACCATGCCTTTCGCCTTATCCAGCGCGCCGATCACGTGGATCTCCCTGCCTTCCTTCTTGCGTGCGGTGGCAAAGGTTTCGTAGGTGCTGAAATCCCCCACCATCATTACCATACCGGCAACGCACACCGCTATAACAATCAGTAGAATAATACTTGTTTTCTTCATCCTTACCAGATTAATCGTGAGCAAAGGTAGCCAAAAAAACCATGGCAAAGGGCTGATATTCGTCAGGTTTACCCGCTGGGGGAACCAATTTTTACCGTTACCTTTGCGCCGAAATAAGCAAAGTACTGATTTATCATGGCTGATCTATCGCAATTTGACCCCAATTCGCCCGGATTGCTGTCCAATAACATATTCGGACTGCCGTTCAGCGAAGAGGATGCGCGGCTGGTATTGCTGCCTGTGCCCTGGGAAGTAACGGTATCTTACAACAACGGTACCGCCCGCGGCCCCGAGCAGATTTTCAAAGCCTCCCTGCAGGTGGATATTTATGATGCAGACGTGCAAGACGGCTGGAAACAGGGCTTTTTCATGCGGGAAAGCAACCGGCAATTGCTGCTCAAAAGCGATTACCTCCGCAAAGAAGCCGAACTTTACCTTAAGTTCCTTTCCGAAGGCGGGGATATTTCCGAAAACGAGTTCCTCCGCCGTTCCGTGGAAGACGTGAACCGGGGCTCGGAAAAAATGAATGAATGGGTGTACGCCCAAACGAAGGAACTGCTGCAGAAAGGCAAGCTGGTAGGCCTTGTAGGCGGCGACCATAGCACGCCGCTGGGTTATTTCCGCTCTATCGGCGAGCATAAAGGCGATTACGGCATTTTGCAGATCGATGCCCATGCAGACCTGCGCAACAGCTACGAAGGTTTTAAATATTCCCACGCATCCATCATGTACAACGCGCTGGCGGAAGTGCCGCAGATCAAAAAGCTCGTACAGGTGGGCGTTCGCGATTATTGCGACGAGGAAGTGAATTATATCAGGAACAGCGAAGGCCGCGTGGTCACGTTCTTCGACCAGGAGATCAAGGAGCGGCAATACGAAGGCGAAGCCTGGAAGAGCATTTGCGACAGCGTCATCGATCATTTGCCGCATCAGGTGTACATCAGTTTTGATATAGACGGGCTGGACCCGAAGCTCTGCCCCCACACCGGCACCCCGGTTGCTGGCGGGCTCGAAGGGCCGCAGGTGTTCTATCTTTTCAAAAGGCTGCTGGAAAGCGGCCGCAGGCTGATCGGTTTCGACCTGAATGAAGTGAGCGCCGGGCACGATGAGTGGGACGCCAACGTGGGCGCCCGCATGTTGTTCAAATTGTGTAACCTGATGGTGAAATAAACATGTACAGATTCCGCATATTACATCCCAACGCCATGACCCGCCTGCGTTTGCAGCCGGTAATGCATGGCATGATAGGCGTCCTTTTCCTGTTCAACGTGATCGGCGTTTACAAAATGGAGAACCCGAACTGGGTGATGGCTGCGCTGTTCATCGTAATGGGCTCGGCCAGCCTGCTGTTTCCCTTCATGCTGCGCCGCGTGCGCAAGATCACCGAAACGAACTCGGTGCTGCGCATGTTGCAGGCCTTTACCCTGCTCAGCGGATGCCTGTTCTTCTTATCGCATATGCAGCCGCTGATCGGGTTTACCTTGCTGCTGGCGGGCCTTGGCGTGGCCTATATCGGCTATGCCGAATACCGGATATTACAGCCTGCTTACGTAACGACAGACACCACCGGCATATCGCTCCCCACCGTTTTCAGCCAGCGCCGCCACGGATGGAACGAGATGAAAAACGTAATTTTGCGGAACGACCTGCTCACGCTGGACTTTAAGAACAATAAAATATTACAGCTAGAAGTGCTGGATGAATTCGGCCCCGTGGAAGCAGCCGAGATGAATGCTTTCTTTCAATCAAGGATCAACTCATGAACGTATCGCCTTACATATTATATTCAGACGGGAAGGGGAATATTTTTGAAGATACTTCCCTTTACGTAGCCGGCCGCAGCGGCTGGGACGCGCTGCCCATCCCGGACGACGAGTGGATAGAGCTGCCCGAGGGCGGCAACCTCTACGAGCTGCCGGGCCGCCGTGGTATCGGCATAGACGTGGAGACCGGCGAAATGCGCCTCTGCGAGAAAGGATGGGCCGTTGCGGCTTTCATTCCTCCCGCACATACCGGGTTTTACCTCGCCGCTTACGAAACTGCGCCCGATGCGCCCACGCTCCCGCTCTTCTGTTATACCGCCGCAGGCTGGCACAACGATAAATTCTATGTGCCCGCCATCCGCATCGAGCAGGACATCCGGCAGGAATGCGCCGGCTTCAGCGACAGCAAAGTGAAAACCGGCGTGAGCCACATGCTGGAAGCTTACCCGCACAACCGGCTGGTACAGCACCTGGCCAATAATTGCGCGCTCACCTATCATTGCCCCGCCGCAAGGAATTATTTCATGGGCCGCTGGGAATGCCCCATCCCTTCATCACCCGCCTGCAACGCCAACTGCATTGGCTGCATTTCTTTCCAGCCGGAAGAAGAGACCATCGTGAGCACGCAGGACCGGCTTACCTTCAAACCCACCGCGGCCGAGATCGTTGAATTCACCGTGCCGCACCTGGAAACCGCGCCCTACCCCATTGTGAGCTTCGGGCAGGGCTGCGAAGGCGAACCGTTGCTGATGTGGGAAACCATCCGCGAATCCATCATTGAAATACGCAAGCATACCCCGAAAGGGAGCATCAATATCAATACCAACGGCAGCAAGCCCAACGCCGTGCGCGAGCTCTGCAAAGCAGGGCTGAACAGCATCCGCGTGAGCCTGAACTCCGTGCGGGAACACATTTACACGCCGTATTACCGGCCCAACAACTACACGTTTGCAGACATCATTGAAAGCATCAAAGTAGTGCGGGAACATGGCGGCTGGGCTTCCATCAATTATTTCGTGTTCCCCGGCATGACAGACAGCGTGGAGGAATACGAAGCCCTGCGCACTATCATCCAGGAAACAGGACTGAACATGATCCAGTGGCGGAATTTCAACATTGATCCCGACTGGTATCTTGGCAAAGTGGGCGTAACGGAAACCGGCGATTGTTTAGGAATGAAACAAATGATGGAACTGCTGCGCGATGAATTCCCCGACTTGAAATTCGGCTATTTCAACCCGCCGATGGAGAGGATCAAAGGGAATTATGAAGCGGATTTTGCGCACGCGTAAAACTCTTTTCAAAATATAACGGCGCTGCGGCGGGAACTAGGCTTCCACCGCAGCGTTTTTCATTGCAGCCTCATTCACTTCCGGCGCCGGCGTGGCATTCCCCCGCTTCAGCATGACCCTGAAACCTATACTGGCCAGCACACAAATGCCACCCACGATATACCACCAGTTGGCAAACCCGATGCGCTCCACCGCAAAGGCCCCCAAAGTGGGCGCCGCTATGGTGGCCACGCAGTAAGCAATGGTGTACAGCGCCGCATATTGCCCGCGGTTGTGCTCTTTGCTGCGGTGTATCCAGAAATTGTTCATAAAAGGCATGCTCAGCATTTCCCCCGACGTAAACAGCAGGATGTACACGAATGCCACGGCGAACACCGGCGGCAGAAAATTGAAACTCACATAAGCAAGTCCCAGCAAAATGGATCCCATGCTCATGTACAGCATATCGGGCCGCCTGTTTTCCAGTTTGTACACAAGTATCATCTCTATCAGCGCGATCAGGATGCCGTTTACGGACATCACAATGCCGATGAGGGCTTCAGACATATGTATCTTTTCCTTGAAATACACCGGCACGATATTGAACAGCTGGAACAGGCAGAGGGCAAACATCGTAACAAGCACGATGAAAAAGAGGAACACTTTATCAGTATACGCAGAAACGCCATCCCGTACCGGGTTTGCAGCTACCGCGCCTTTATCTGCTGCGCTGCGCACAGGTTTCAGGAATACGCGCAGCAGGACCGCTGCCGCGATGCAGGTGAGACCGTCCACCCAGAACAGGAGAGCGTAGCTGAAAGTGGCTAACAGTCCGCCGATGGCCGGACCTATCGAAAACCCCAGGTTAGAGGCCAGCCTGAGCAGGGAATACGACCGTATACGGGTGCTGGCATCGCTGTAGTGTGCTATGGCTGCGCTGTTTGCCGGGCGGAAGGATTCTGCAAATATACCGGTGATAAAAATAGCGATGATCACCTGCGTAAAAGTGCTCATTTGTCCTAATACTATGAACATCAGCCCGTTCAGCACCAGGCTCCAGAACTGCACCGGTGCAAAACCGATGGTATCAGCCAGTTTGCCGCCCACCCATGCGCCGGCGATGGCGCCGAGACCGAAAAAGGTAACGACCAGGCCGGCCTGCTCCAATGAAAACCCGAGCCTGGACGTTAAATAGATGGTCAGGAAAGGAATGACCATGGCGCCGCTGCGATTGATCAGCAAGACCGTGGCCAGCAGCCATATTCGCCGCGGAATGCCGCCATAAGCATTTTTGTACAGTGAGATCGTTTGGTGGTACATGCGCCCGCAAACTACATTGAGCCCGTACAATTTCCAAGGTGGAAATGATGAACCGCATTAGCGGAGGATGAACCTTTCGCGCAACGGGCGCATCCGGCAGGGAATTTGCAACAAACAGACGGCCTACCGCCGTAACAAAAAAATATTAACTTTGGAACAAGATGGCTGATCAAAAACAAGAAAAGAACGTAAAAGCGGCCGGCGTGACCATCGCCGTGCATGCGTTACTGTTAGTGGGGCTGTTCCTCATCAGTTTTTCCGCGCCCCCGCCCCTGCCAGACCAGGACCTGGGCATGGAAGTGAACCTTGGTACTTCGGACGACGGTATGGGAGACGAGCAGCCGCTCAACCCCAATCCTCCTGCCGCCGCGCAGCCTGAGCCATCCACGCCTCCGCCGGCGCCCGCCGAAGCGGAAGAGCAGGGCAATACGCAGGAACTGGCCACGCAGAACGAGGAAGAGGCACCAGAAGTAAAACAGCCGCCCAAGCCCGCTCCCAAGCCGAAAGAGATTGCCAAGACCATAGAGACCAAAACGGAAAAGGAAACACGCAAGCCTAAAGCCGTGCAGCCGCCTGCCCCCACTCCGCCCGCGCCGCAAAAACCGAAGGCCGTATTTACCGGCGGTACTTCCAACAGTGCCAACAGCGGTAACGGCGCCAACGGCAGCAACAATTCCACCGGCGAAGGCAATACCGGCAGGCCCGGCGACCGTGGCGTGATCGGCGGCGATCCCAATGCGACCGGCTACACCGGCACACCCGGCGCAGGCAGGGGCGCATCAGACTTCAGGCTGAGCGGCCGCAACCTGGTGAACCGCCCGTCTGTTGAATGGGATGGCAACGAGACAGGATATGTTTCCGTAAACATCAAAGTGGACCGCAACGGTAATGTGACCAGCGCCACGCATTCGCTGCGGGGCTCTACCATCAACAACCCTGCGGCAGTGCGCATAGCCCGCGACGCGGCCATGCGGATAAAATACAACGCCAGCGACAAAGCGCCAGAAGAACAGTTCGGTACCATCCGTTTCTATTTCAAGGCGCAATAAAAGCATACGGTAGAATAATCCGCTTATTTTCCCGTTATAAGAACTATCTGCGAACTAATCTGCCGACTTTCTATGCAGCATACAAGACTATTAAGCACCATGCTGTTCCTGTGCGCTGCCATTGCATCGCATGGGCAGAGCTTCCCGGGGTATCACACCAGCCAGTATGCAGGCATACATGCCGTGCCTTTCAACCCCGCGCTCGCCGCAGGCACCCGCTACCGCTGGGATGTGAACATCGTGGCCGCGGATGTGAAAGCCGGTAATACCTATATCCGCTTCAACAAGTCTTCCCTTCTTTCATCAGATGGCAAGAACAATAAACTGGTCAGGAATGTCGACTATTTCCCGGACAGCCTGGCCACGCGCAAACAATACGCCTGGGGCAGCGCAGACCTGATGCTGCCGTCTGTACTGTATTCTATAGACGAACGTCAGTCCATCGCCTTCACCTGGCGGGTGCGCGGTTCCGTTTACGGCGGCGACGTTAAAACAACCACTGCCAACTTCTTCGCGCTCGACTATCCCAATCCCCGGTTTATGCAAAAGACCTTCGCGGATGAATACGGCGGCACTTTCGGGCATGCCTGGAACGAATTTGCATTCAGCTACGCGCGGGTGATCAAAGACAATGGGGATCACCGCTGGAAAGCGGGCCTCACGCTCAAATATCTCGGCGGGCAGGCGGCGGCTTACGCCGTGGGAAGGGATGCTTCATTTATTTTTGACAACCCGAACCAGGTAGACATCAACAGCGGCCGTTTTTATTACGCTTATAACGAAGAAATGGACGAAGTGAGCGGCAATAACTGGAACACCATTTACAACCCTTTCCAGAACCCCGGCATCGGCGCGGATATTGGCGTGGTATATGAATGGCGGCCGGACAACGACGGGTTCAATTCCTTCCAGGAAGGCGGTGACTGGAACCAGGACGCCGATACCTGGAAAGCCCGTTTAGGCGTGTCCATTGTAGATATTGGAGGGATCAGCTATTCAAAATCAGCCACCAGCGCCAACCTGGATATGCGTGCACAGGATTTCCCGGCAAGCGAATTAAGAAAGAAAAAAGGAGAAAGCATGCGGTCGTGGACCAACCGCCTCGCCAGCACCTTTGCCCCACTTGAGCGGGAAGATAAATTCTACATGAACCTGCCTACCAGCCTGAACCTGATGGGCGATTACAATATCGACGGACGTTTTTTTGTAAGCGCCAGCGCCACCGTTGCGCTTACCGGCGGCCGGAAAGATGACAACAAAACTTCCGCCCTCACGCAACTGCAGGTAACGCCGCGCTGGGAAAGCACGCATCTCGGCGCTTACCTGCCCATCCAGGTGAACCGCTACGGGCAGACCGATGCAGGCGTAGTGCTTCGCGCGGGGCCGCTTGTAATAGGCTCCGCCACATTGTTCACCACACTGTTCCGAGAAACGATCAATCATGCGGATGTATTCGTAGCTTTGCGGGTAATTCCCATCCGTTTCAACAGATGGAGCTGGGATAAAGGCAACGGCGGTATCTTCCGGAAGAAGCGTAACCAGCTGGGATGCCCTGACATATAGCGAGGCAATCATGAACTATCAGCAAACCATCGAATTCTTATACAGCCAGTTGCCCATGTTCAGCAAAGTAGGGGCTTCTGCATTGAAAAACGACCTGCTCAATATCCGAGAGCTGTGCGGCATACTCGATCACCCCGAACAAAAATTCCCATCCGTACATATCGCAGGCACCAACGGCAAAGGCTCCACCAGCCACATGCTCAGCGCCATCCTGCAACAAGCCGGTTATAAGACCGGCCTCTACACTTCCCCTCACCTGCACGATTTCCGGGAAAGGATCAAAGTGAACGGGGAAATGATCCCGGAAGAAGAAGTAGTACGTTTCACGGAACAAATGAAAGGCCATATCGAAACCATACAGCCATCGTTCTTTGAGCTGACCGTGGCCATGGCCTTCGAATATTTCGCGCAGCAGAAAGTGGATATCGCTATCATAGAAACTGGTCTGGGCGGGCGTTTGGACAGCACCAACATCATCTCGCCCCTTCTATCCGTGATCACCAATATCAGCTACGACCACATGAATATCCTGGGCGATACCCTGCAACAGATCGCATTCGAAAAAGCGGGGATCATCAAACCGGATACGCCGGTGGTGATCAGCGAAACACAGCCTGAATCCATGCGCGTGTTCCAGGAAGCGGCAGACAAACGCAACGCTCCCATCCGTTTTGCGGATAAAGAATACCGCATCATTTACCGGCAGCCTGCCGCAGATACATTGCATCTTTCCGTGGAATACATTCCCACGGCGGATGTAGAGCCTTACCTGCTGGACCTTCCCGGCCATTACCAGGAAAAGAATCTCATCGGTGTGCTGGCTGCGATGGAAGTATTGCAGCTCAAAGGTTTCCCCGTGCCGCAGGAAATGATCCGTGCCGCGTTAGCCAATGTAAAACGCCTTACCGGCCTGGGCGGCAGATGGGAAGTGATCGCAACGAAACCTTATACCGTATTGGATGTGGGGCACAACGAAGCGGGCATCCGCGCGATTATGGAACAACTGGCGCTGGTGAGCTACCGTAAACTGCATATCGTAACAGGTTTCGTGAAAGATAAAGATGTGGCCGCCTCGCTCAGGCAGCTGCCGCAGGATGCAACATATTATTTTACCAAAGCGCAGATACCCCGCGCGATGCACGAAACAGACCTGCTGAAACTAGCCGGGGAAGCGGGTTTAAGCGGCCTCTCCTATCCTGATGTACCAACGGCTTATGCCGCCGCACAGGCCGCCGCAGCAGACGAAGATATGATCCTCGTTTGCGGCAGCGTGTTTATCGTAGGCGATATGCCGGCCAATTCCGGGAGGATATAATTTATTTCCCCTGTAATTCCTTCAGCTTTTCCAGCCCGTAATACAGGCAGCTCACGTGCAGCGCCTGCAGGAACTCGCGTCTTTTCAGCATTGCTTCCAGCTCTTCAATGCTCACGGCCAGTACTTCGATCTCTTCGTTGTCGTCCAGCTGCTGGGCCTGCACCTTCTTTCCGCCCGTGGCCAGGAACATATGCACGAGGTTGGTGGTGGTAGACGGGTTAGCAGAGACCTCACCAAGACTATGCATTTCATTGAACGCATACCCGGTTTCTTCCAGCAATTCACGGCGGATGGCTATTTCGGGGCTTTCATCTTCCTTATCCATTACGCCGCCGGGTATTTCCACCAGCACCCGCCCGATAGCGTGGCGGTATTGACGGATAAGCAGCACCTGCCCCTCTTCCGTGAGGGCCATGGCGTTTACCCAGTCGGGGTATTCGAGTACATAATAAGCGTCTACATGCTTGCCCAGCGGGGTTTCGCAGATGTCTTTCCGTACGGTGAGCCAGGGTTCTTTAAAAAGATATTCCGATCCTAAAAGTTTCCAATCCAATGTATATAATGTTATATGGTTACAATTATTGCCATCCTTCGCGCTCCTTCAGCTTTTCGATATGGGCGAGGTGATGCAGCCCGTGCCAGCTGTAATTGGCCAGGTGCGTGGCCATATTGCTCACCGCGTTGTTGCCGGGGTGAAAGAAGGTACGATCCCAATGCCGCGCTTCCATATGCTCCAGCACGGCTACCCAGCGTGTATGCAAGGCATGCAGCAGGGTGATGGACACGTTAATGGGCGTGTACTGCACATCGGGCAGTTCGGCCCAGGCGGTTTCGTCGTAAGGTTTAATGGTAGGGTTATCTTCCGTGAGCGCCAGCTTCAGGCGGGTAAAGCCGTTCATATGCGAATCCGCCACGTGATGCACTACCTGTGCCACGGTCCAGCCGCCGGGGCGGTAGGGCGTGCCCAGCTGGTGCGCGTCGAGGGTTTGAACGGCCAGCTCCAGGAGAGACGGCAGGTGCCGGATATCGTTGATGTACTTTTTGCGCATGTCTGCAGTAACCAGCGCCGGCGCGTGGAAGCGGCCGATAGGATAGCGTAAGTCTTCCATTATACGAAACGTTTAGCTTTATTCTTCGCGGAGGTCCTTACCGGTAAGATGGATGAACACATCTTCCAGGTTGGCCAGCTTCACTTCTTTCTTCCGCTCAAAACCTCCCGCCACCAGCTGATCTATCAGCGCATCAGGCGAGTCCAGCGCGATGATCTTCCCGCTGTCTACGATCGCGCAGCGGTCGCAGAGAAACTCGGCTTCGTCCATGTAATGCGTGGTGATCACAACGGTGGTGCCCTGGTCCCGCACCTGCTGGATCAGCGTCCAGAGGTTGCGGCGGGCCTGCGGGTCCAGCCCGGTGGTGGGCTCGTCCAGGAAAATGATGCGCGGGCGGTTGATGAGCGTGGTGGCGATGGAAAAACGTTGCTTCTGGCCGCCGGAAAGGGATTTGTATTTCGCTGTGGATTTGTCTTCGAGGTTGAACTGCTTCAGCAGTTCCCGGCCGTCTACCTTGCGGTTGTACAGGCCGCCGAACATCTCTATCAGCTCCAGCAGGTTGAGGCCGGGGTAATAGCCGGATGTTTGCAGCTGCACACCGATGAGCTGTTTGATGGCGTCGGGATTTTCATCCAGGTTAAAACCGTCTACCACCACGGTACCGGACGTTTTTTCCCGGAGGGTCTCAATGATCTCCAGCGTGGTGCTTTTACCTGCCCCGTTCGGACCCAGGAGGCCGAACACTTCGTTCTCGTATACGTCAAAGCTGATCCCTTTCACGGCCGTGAAGTCCCCGTACTTTTTCACGAGATCCCTCACTTCAATGATCTTGCGTTTTTCCATGGGGCCAAATTACGGCAAAAAACATTGCGCAGTACCTGCAATTTGGAGGGCAAGACCGGCGGGTAAACTTTTTAGGACGGGTCAGTTGGCGCAAGTCTGAAGGGCGGGCGGTGCGCGTGAGCCGACACAGGAGCCGGGCCTCAGACCTGTGCCTGCGATAAGCAAAGCTTCAAAAAGGCAAAGGCGCAGTTCCCTGCGCCCTTACCTTCAAAATAAACAGTTAGTAAGCAGTTACTTCTTAGCCGTGGTAAGCGGCTTGTTGATGAATATCTGCGTGAAATAAACAATGTTGCCTTTGCCCCTGGCCGTGCCGATGCCGATCAGGTTAAAATCGCCCAGCATGTTCTTGCGGTGGCCCGGACTTTTGATCCATCCATCCACTACGGCTTCGGCGCTGAGATTGCCATAAGCCACGTTTTCCGCCGCAGCGCGCACGGTGCCGAGCTTTTTCGAAATATCATCCACCCGGGATTCAAACCCGTCGTGCCCGAAGTTCCTCCGCCCGGTAGCCATCGATTTGCTGTGATCGCGCGCTTCGATACTGATCACATTGTTCAGCTCCAGCGGTTTCAGGCCTTTGGAGCGGCGAAATTTGTTGACGTAATACAGGATATCCTCATCCACATTGTCCCCCGTTTCCCGCACGCCCGCGTTGGTGGAAGATGCGGGAGCGACGGGCCTGGAACAGGCTACGGACTGGGAAGCGGCAAATACGGCGGCCGCCAGTACAAGGATCTTACAATAATGCTGGTTAAACATGTTTCTTAAAACGGTTTTTTAATACCAAAAATTGTCTGATCCAATATCAGGCCAAAAGTTTAACAGCACACCCTTCCGGTTGAAGCGGCTATGCTGCCGGTAAGACTGGCATACCTGCGAAAAGTTTAACGCAGCACTTCTTTTACCGCTTCCACCATATTGCGCGAGCCGATGAAGATCGGGATGCGCTGGTGCAGCTCGGAAGGCTTGATGTCCAGCAAACGGCGCTCCCCGTCTGCAATGGCCATACCGCCGGCCTTTTCCATGAGAAACGACATGGGATTGCATTCGTAACACAAACGCAAACGGCCCTGGGTATATTTCCCGAAAACGGGATACATGAAAATACCGCCCTGGATAAGGGTGCGGTGGATCTCAGACACCATGCAGCCCACAAAACGGTGACGGTATATTTTTTGGTTGTTGTCTTTCGCCATAAAGAGGTCTATGGCTTTCCGCACGTTTTCCTGGTATAAATGATAATAGCCCACATTCACGGAGAAAATATCGCTGTCCTGCGGTACTTTCAGGTTGGGGTGGCTCAGGCAGAACTCGCCGATGGACGGGTCCAGCGTAAAGCCCTGCACGCTGCGGCGGGTGGCATATACGAGCATGGTGGACGAACCGTAAATGATGTAACCGGCGGCTATCTGCTGGCTGCCGGGCTGGAGGAAATCTTCCAGGGTACAGCGGCTCCCGTTGGGGGAAAGGCGGCGGTAAACGGAAAAGATGGTGCCGATGGACACATTCACATCGATATTGCCGGAACCGTCCAGCGGGTCCATGAGCACCACGTATTTGGAGTTCATAGACAGCTCGTCGTCGAATGCAATAAAATCTTCATTTTCTTCGGAGGCCACGCCGCAGCAGTAGATGCTGTTGCGCAGCGAGCTGATGAGCTGGTCGTTGGCGAACTCGTCCAGCTTCTTTACAGACTCGCCCTGTACATTGGTTTTCCCGGCTTCGCCAAGGATATCCGCGATGCCGGCCTTATTCACTTCAACATTCACTCTTTTGGAAGCCAGCCCGATATCTCTCAGAAGACCGGATAGCTGGCCGGTGGCACCGGGGTAATTGCGCAGTTCCTGGATCGTAAATTCGTCCAGCGTCATCACTCGTTGGTTCATTTTCATACGTGTTTTGGTGGTTTTTGATTCGGGTGCGCTAAAATAAGCTAAATCAGGGTGTTTCTAAGAAAACGGTCATTTCCGGGAAAAGAGATTTTCAAACAATTCTACATTGATGTACTTTTGCGGGATATTTTTTAAAAGAAGAGGTTTATCCTTATGAAGGTTTTCAAATTTGGCGGCGCAAGTTTAGAAACTATTGAGCGCATACAACAGGTGGGTAAGATCATCCAGGCATTCCCCGACGATAAGCTGCTTGTCGTGATATCCGCAATGGGCAAAACCACCAATGAACTGGAAAAGGTGGCCCAGAACTATTTCATGCGCAAAAGGGAAATAGCCGCGCAGCTGCTTTACAACATCGAGCAGCAGCATATCCAGACCGCAGAAAGCCTCCTCGGCACGCGCGAGCACCCGTTGTTCGTGCAATTACAGCAATTCTTCACCGAAGCGGAATGGACCCTCGGTGAAAAGCCGATCCGCAACTACGATTATTATTACGACCAGCTGGTAGGCCTTGGCGAACTGCTGAGCACCGCTATCGTGAGCGCATATTTCAACCAGGAAGGCATTACCAACACCTGGCTGGACGTGCGGGACGTGTTCCGCACAGACGATAACTTCCGCGATGCGAACATCAACTGGGAAGTGACCGAAATGCAGGTAAACCAAAAGGTGCTGCCTCTTTTTAATGCCGTGAACATCGTGATAGCACAGGGTTTCATTGGCAGTACGGACCAGAACGAAAGCGTAACCCTCGGCCGCGAAGGCAGCGACTTCTCCGCCGCCGTGTTTGCCAACCTGCTGAATGCCGAAAGCCAGACGATCTGGAAAGATGTGGAAGGGCTCAAGAATGCAGACCCAAAGCTCTTTGCAGACACCATCAATATTCCCGAGATCGCCTATGGCGAAGTGATCGAAATGGCGTATTACGGCGCTCAGGTGATCCACCCCAAGACCATCAAGCCCTTACAGAACAAACAAATACCGCTCTACGTAAAATGCTTCCTGGACAAGGATCTTCCCGGCACCGTCATCCGGCAGGACGCGGACAACCGCAAGCTCCCGCCCATCATCGTGCTCAAGAAGAACCAGGTGCTGATCTCCATTACTTCCCGTGATTTCTCGTTTATCACCGAAGACAAGATCAGCGACATTTACGAGATCTTCCACGATAAAAAGATCAAGATCAATCTTACGCAGAATGCCGCGATCACTTTCTCCTGTTGCATAGACAACAACCCGGAGAAGATAGAACTGCTCATCAAGGCGCTTCACCAGGGGTTCAAGATCTCCTATAACGAAGGTCTTGAACTGCTCACTGTACGGCATTACAAAAACGGCTTGCTGGAAGAACTGACGAAAGGAAGGAAGGTATTGCTGGAACAGCGGTCAGACAGCACGGTTCAGCTGGTGATCAAATAAGCTAATAAAAGAACGTTACGTTTAGGGCTCCCTGCGGTTTTCCCCGCAGGGAGTTTTTGTTATTACAATATCTCTCTTTTAGCACATCCCCTTTCCTTCTCTTTCCAATACTTTCCTTTAGGTATTATTTTTTATTATTAAAAATGAATAAATTCTTACTATTTTGTTACCGATGCCATATACTTCAAACCAGAAATAAAACCAAAATAGCGCGGCGATGTAACAGGAACGACCGGCATTCCACATTTAATCATTTGAAAAACAGTCTGATAAGCATGAGATTCCACCCTCTTAACAATTCTTTAATGGTTACTTAACCTGAAAGGAGGTGTAAACCTTTCCTTTTATTCCCAACTTGCGCCCGCTAACGTTTGATTTTGCGGCGCCTTTGTGAAACTGACAGTGCAGGATACTGCCCTGAACGGGCCTGCCATTTCGCGACTCTTTGTATTTGTATAACTATAAAACCTTCAAACATGCTCACCACGCTTCGATCACTCAGCGGCTGGTTGCTATTGCTGCTTTGCCTTTTCCCGGCATTGGCCAATGCCCAGCAAAACGGCGCCACCTTATCCGGCGTAATTACAAGCTCTACAGGGGAAAAACTCCCGGGCGTTTCAGTAGAAGCCCGATCGGCAGACGGCCAGCGCAAAGGCACTGCGTCTCTCGCCAACGGCAGCTACACACTTGCCAACCTGCCCGCGGGCGTTCCCTTGCAGATCACTTTTACCTTCATCGGGTATGAGCCGCATGTGATCAAGGACAAAATCCTTAACAACGGCAACAACACGCTTACCGTTCAGCTCCAGGAAGGAAATCAGAAACTGAATGAACTGGTAGTGGTTGGTTACGGCACACAGAAAAAAGTGAATCTCACCGGCGCCATCGCCCAGGTAGATGCGAAAGTCCTGGAAAACCGCCCCGTAGCCAATGTTACGCAAGCCCTGCAGGGCGCCATTCCCGGCCTGAACATCAACTTTACCGATGGCCGCCCCGGCGCCAACGGCCGCTTCAACATACGCGGCAACAACCCGCTCAGCTCCGGCGCTACCCCGCTGGTGCTGATAGACGGCGTACCCGGTTCCATGAACAATGTGAACCCGCGCGACATTGAAACCGTGACCATCCTGAAAGACGCCGCCGCGTCCGCTATCTACGGCGCCCGCGCCGCCTTCGGCGTAGTGCTGGTAACTACCAAAGCCGCCAAAAAAGGCAAGCTCACCGTAAACTACGGCAACAACTTCTCCAAATCCTACAGCACCGTAAGCACAGACTTTATCACCGACGGTTATACTGCCGCCATGCTGAATGACGAGGCCTTCCTCGTTACTACCGGTAACACCTATACGCGTTATACGCCGGCCGATATGGAGGAACTGAAAAAACGCCAGACGGACAAATCGCTGCCCACCGTGATAACAGATATCCGCAACGGCCGCGAGCAGTACGTTTATTATGGCCATACTGACTGGTGGAAAGAATTTTTCCTGCCTGCGCAGGACGGTATGGAGCACAGCCTGAGCGTTTCCGGCGGCACCGACAAAGTGGACTTCCTCCTTTCCGGCCGCATGTTCAACAAAAAAGGCATGATGCGTTATAACCGTGATGAATACAATTCCTTCAACCTCCGCACCAAGCTGACCGTAAGGGCTAACAAATGGCTGACGTTCACCAACAACACCCAGTTCATGATCGGCAAGTACACCTATCCCGGGTGGCATCCTAACACGAACTTCGTGAATTCTACCGTGCACGCCCTCCCCTCCTACGTTCCCAAGAACCCGGACGGCACGGCCACTTACATCACCGCGCTGAACAACTACCAGATCGGCGACGGCCTGTTTTCCGACCTGCTGTACGGCAAAAACAAAGGCACCGACCGCTGGAACGAATTGATGAGCACCTGGGGCGCCACCATCAAAGTGAACGACAACATCAACCTGTACGCCAACTATACTTTTACGCTGAATCCTGCCAGGGACAACGATAATCCTACTATCTCCACCTTCAGGCAGACCTCTTCCCCGTATTCCATTTATCCCGGTGTGATCAGCAAAGTGCCCAGGCCCGACTTCCTGCGCGAAGAGACCAACCAGGACTATTACCACGTTGCCAACGCCTATGGTGAGTTCCAGAAGAGCTACGGCAAACATAACGTGAAGTTCATGGCAGGTTATAACCAGGAGCTGAAACAGTTCAAACAAATCAGGGCCGAGCGAGGCGACCTGCTGTCGCAGGACCTGAACGACGTGAACCTTGGATCCGGTTACTACACACTTACCGGCGATCAGAGCGAATGGGCGCTGCTCGGCTTTTTTGCCCGCGCAAACTATGACTATAAAGGTAAATACCTCCTGGAAGTGAACGGCCGTTACGACGGTACTTCCCGCTTCCCGAAAGGCCAGCGTTTTGGTTTCTTCCCCTCCGTTTCCGCAGGCTGGAGGATCAGCGAGGAAAACTTCTTCGAGCCGCTTAAGAACACCCTCAGCGACCTGAAATTCCGCGCTTCTTACGGCCAGCTCGGCAACCAGGTGACTTCCAACTATCCCTACATCCCGCTGCTGGCACGCGGCACATCAGATTGGATCGCCGGCGGTAAAAAGATCGAATACCTGACTGCGCCCGGCGCCATCTCTCCGAACCTGACCTGGGAAAGGACCGCTTCGCAAAACTTCGGTGTTGATGCAGGACTGTTCCAGAACAAGTTGTCCCTCAGCTTCGACTACTACATCCGCGACACCAAAGACATGCTTACCAGGGGCGCGACCGTACCCGTTGTTTTCGGCACCACCGAAGCGCGGGAAAACGCCGCAGACCTCCGCACCAAAGGCTTTGAGCTGAGCATCAGCTACAACGACCAGTTCGAGCTTGCAGGCAAACCCTTCATGTGGAGCATTGGCGGTAACATCAGCGATTTCAGATCGGTGATCACCAGGTTCTCCAACGACAACAAACGCCTGAACGACTACTATGTGGGACAGGAGTACGGTGAAATGTGGGGTTACCTCACAGACGGTTATTTTAACAGCGACGAAGAAGCTGCGGCATGGCAGGCTAAAGTGAACCAGGACCTCGTGGGCTCCAACATCAAGAGCGCTTCCGGCCAATGGAACAAGCTACGCGCAGGCGATCTGAAATTCAAGGACCTCAATGGCGACGGCACGATCAGCCCAGGTTTGAACACCCTCGACAACCATGGCGACCTCGTATACCTCGGCAACAACCAGATCCGCTACCCGTATGCCTTCAACGGCAGCGCCAGCTGGAATGGCATCGACCTGTCCTTCTTCTTCCAGGGCATCGGTAAAAAAGACTGGTACCCCGGCGCCAATGCAGACAAATTCTGGGGTCCTTACAGCCGTCCTTATTACTCCTTCCTCCCCACCAATTTCCCCGACCTGGTGTGGACGCCCGAGAAAGGCCAGGACAGCTATTTCCCGCGCCTTCGCGGTTATATCGCCCTCAATGGCAACAACCCACTCACCAATACGAACGACAGGTATATGCAGGATCTAGCTTACCTCCGGCTGAAGAACCTTACCATCGGTTATTCCCTGCCGGACCACCTGCTGAAGCGCATTAAAATGTCCCGTTTGCGCGTATACGTAAGCGGAGACAACCTGGTGACCTGGACCAAACTGGAATCCAAATACATCGACCCGGAACAGGCGGCCGCTGACGCAAACGGCCGTGTTTACCCGTTCGGTAAAACATTTTCAGCCGGCCTGGACCTGTCTTTCTAACCAATTAAAAGAGCATCGAAATGAAAAAGCAAATATCCATACTTGCACTCGCCGCAGCCGGTCTTTTCAGCAGCTGCAGCAAATTCATGGACCGTCAGCCGCTTTCGCAGATTGCGCCGGACCAGTATTTTAATAACGAAAACGAGCTGAAGTTCTACCTGAACTCGCTGTACAGCATCTTCCCCAACGCGGAAGGCGTATATAACGAAGACATCGACAACGTCGTAAAGCAATCCCTCGGCGACAACATCACCGGCCGCCGCACTGTGCCACTGACAGGCGGCAACTGGACCTGGGGGGAACTGCGCAAGATCAACTTCTTCCTGGACAACTACAACCGCGTAATGCCCGAAAGCCAGGCCGCCAGGTATGCAGGCGTAGCCAAATTCTTCCGCGCTTATTTCTACTTCGACAAAGTGCAGCGTTTCGGAGATGTGCCCTGGTATTCCCACGTTGTGTTGCAGAACGACCAGGCCATGCTTACCAAAGCAAGAGCCCCCCGCAAGCTGGTGGTAGATTCCATCATAGCGGACCTCGATTACGCCATCGCCAATATCAACGAAACCAGCACCTCTACCGAAATGGTGACCCAATACACCGCTATGGCCCTGCTAAGCCGTGTTTGCCTGTTCGAGGGAACCTGGAAAAAATACCGCGGTGAAACCGGCTGGGAAGCCCTGCTCACCAAAGCAGCGGCCGTTTCAGAGCAACTGATGAACAGCGGCAAATACAAGATCTACAATTCAACTCCCGGAAAGGCGTACCTGGAACTTTTCGCTTCCATCGCACCGGTCAAGGATGAGATCATCCTGGCCAGGAACTTCAGCAACGAGCTGTCTGTATGGCATAACGTGAACTACTATACGATCACGTCTTCCTATGGCAAGCCGGGCCTGGACAAACAACTGGTGAACAGCTACCTCATGGCAGACGGTACCCGTTTTACAGATATTTCCCGTTACGACACCATCACCTTCTACAGCGAAACGCAGAACCGCGACCCGCGCCTGTCTCAAACGATCCGCACGCCCGGTTACGCCCGCATCGGCACCACCAACCCGCTGGTTCCCGACTTCGGCGCAAGCGTGACCGGTTACCAGCTGATCAAGTTCGTGACTGATATGTCTTTCGACTCTTATAACCGTTCCATCAACTCCATGCCTATTTTCCGCTACGCGGAAGTGCTGCTCAACTTTGCAGAGGCCAAAGCAGAACTCGGCACGCTCACACAGGCGGATATCGACAAATCCATTAAGCTGCTGCGCGACCGCGTAGGCATGCCGAACCTAAACCTGGCTGCAGCCAATGCCAGCCCGGACCAGTACATGGGCGGCCAATACCCGGCCGTTGCCGGCGCCAACAAAGGCGTGATCCTCGAGATCCGCAGGGAAAGAAGGATCGAGCTGGTGATGGAAAGCTACCGATGGAATGATCTCATGCGCTGGAAATCAGGCCAGAGCCTGGTTCGCCAGTTCAAAGGCATGTACTTCCCCGGCGTAGGCCAGTATGATCTTGACCGCAACGGCAAAATCGACGTGTATATTTACGAAGGCACCAAACCCACACCGGTAGCGGGTGTCCAGTACTTCAAACTCGGTACTGAGATCGACCTGGAAAACGGCGCGGCCGGCGGTAACGTGATCATCAACCGCAGCACGACCAAAACCTTCGACGAAGAAAGAGATTACCTGCAGCCTATTCCCATCCAGGAAAGGCAGCTGAACACCAATCTCACACAGAATCCCAAATGGGTAGACGGGCTGTAAAGCAGCAGCCGTTACTAATACGAAGAGGCCGTCCTGGATCATTCCGGGACGGCCTCTTTTTTATCAATGCGAAATTTATTTCACCCTCACCGGGTCTGCCGGTTTCGGCACCGGTTCGTATGATTTTGTTTTCAGTTCATCCAGCAATACCTGCACGCCTTTTTCCAGTTGCGGGTCGCGGCCGGCGATCACGTCTGCCGGGGTTTGTTCTACTTCAATATCCGCGGGCGTTCCATAGTTCTCAATGATCCAGTTGCCTTTGGCATCGTAGATGCCGAAGCTCGGGGAAGTGACAGAACCGCCATCTATCAGTGAAGGATAACCGCTGATGCCCACCAGGATGCCCATCGTGCGTTTGCCGATCAGCTTGCCGAGTTTCTTTTGAGAAAACATCCACGGCATCATATCGCCGCCGGAGCCTGCGTATTCGTTGATCAGCATGGCTTTGGGGCCGTAAATGGAATTGCCCGGCGTGGTAAAGCTACGCCCGTCGCGAACGCCCCAGTAGCTGAGCACCTCACGGTCCAGGATGTCTATCACGTAATCCGCCACGGAACCGCCGCCGTTGAAGCGTTCGTCCAGCAGCAGCGCCTTTTTGTCTGTTTGCGCAAAATACATGCGGTTGAAGGATGTGTATCCCTGCTGACCGGTGTTGAGCATGTACACGTATGCGATCTTGCCGTTGCTGAGCTGGTCTACCTTGCGGCGGTTGCTTTCCACCCAGTCGGAATGGCGCAGGCCCAGTTCGTCGTTGATAGAAACGGGCTCTACGGTGATCTCACGCGCGCCGGCGTCGCCCGGCTGGCCGTTTACTTTCAGCAGCACCTGGCGGCCTACCTGGCCTTCCAGCAATTGGTCTATGCTCATGTTCTCCGTCAGTTCCCTGCCGTTCACAGCGAGAATGTAATCGCCTTCTTTCACGTTAAGACCGGCAACGCTGAGCGGCGCTTTATTAGCCGGGTACCAGCGTTCGTTGGTGTATATTTTTTTAATGCGGTACCTGCCGTTGCTGATCTCGTAATCCGCACCCAGCAAGCCGGTGCTTACGTTCGGGCCTGTCTGTATGTCGCCGCCGCTTACGTAATTGTGGCCTACCACCATTTCGCTCATCATTTCATTCACCAGGTAAGAAAGGTCTGCGCGGTTGCTCACGTAAGGCAGCAGCGCGGCATAACGTTTCCTGTTCGCGTCCCAGTCCACGCCGTGCATGTTCTTCACATAAAAGAAATCCTTTTCGATCTTGTACACTTCGTCGAAGATCTGCTTCCATTCGGCAACGGGATCGACGAACAGGCTCACGCCTGAAAGGTCTATCTTGCCCTCGCCCGGATTGCCGGGTTTGCGGCCTGCATCCAGAACCTGGAAACCTCCGGGAGTAGCCAGCAGCATCTTTTTGCCATCGGCGCTGATCATAAACCCGAAACCTTTGATGAAGGTCTCAGCCTTGCGCTCTTTCAGGTCGTAATAACGAACCTCGTCATCGGCAATATAAAAAAGCTTGTCTTTCACCTGCCCGTTCAGCGCGCGGTAGTTGCCCGCCGGCAAAGGCAACGCGATGATGCGGTCCTGTATGCCGTCGAAATCCACGTCAGACGCTGCCGGTTTGGCTGTTTTAGCGCTGTCTTTCTTTGTTTCCTTCTCTTTGTCTTTATCCGCTTCTTTCACCGCTTCTTCATCGCTTTCGGGAGTAAAGATGGTGGGCGTTGATTTGGACAGCAGTACAGCGTAGATATTGGAGGTCACTCTTCTTTCGTAGGTCTGCATGTGCAGCCCGCTGATGGCCATGCCGCTGTTGGTGCTGGCCGGGAAGAAGATGTATTTGCCGTCTGCGCTGAAGGTCGGGTTGCCGGTGTCTGTCATGGCATCGCTTACCTGCACCGCTTTGCCGGATTCGAGGCTGTAGAGGTATACACAGTCGAAGCCGTTAGGCATCGCGTTCACGTAAGTAAGGTACTTGGAATCGGGGCTCCACACGGGCGCGAACACGTTGGAACCGCCGGAAGGAATGGAACCATAGGTATACGTATCCACCTTTGTGATCTTTTTGGAAGCCACGTCGAGATAAAACAGGTTGAAATGTGCGTCGCTGAACACGATCTTCTTGCTGTCGGGGCTCCAGGTGGGGCTGAAGTAATAAACGGTCTTGCCCAGCTCAATTTCCACGGGCTCTTTCAGCGCTTTCTGATCGCGGAGAATGAGCTTATAATTCCCGTCTTTGTCTGACAGGTAAGATATCCATTTGCCATCCGGCGACCATGCCGGGTCTCTTTCGTGTGAACCGGGGGAATTGGAAATATTGCGTACATCGCCTTTTTCCTTCGGCACTGAAAATATCTCGCCCCTGCCCTGCAGCAGCACGCGCTGGCCGGTGGGAGAAATACCTACTTTTTCAAACAAATTGACCTTCTCGTAACGCGGGCGCTTGTAAGGAATATCCGCGCGGATAGAAACGGGCACATCGGTCACTTCGTTGTTGGAGGGGTTCAGCAGGTGAATGGTAAAGTCCTGCTCAAACGCCAGCGTTTTGCCGTCGGAGTTGAGGGTCTTTACATCGGCGTTATTGAATTTGGTCACCTGTGTAACCTGCTTGCTGTCTGTATCGTACCGGAAAATATTAACGGTATGATTGCGGTCGCTGAGGAAGTATATGCTTTTGCCGACCCATACCGGGCGGACGTTATTGGAATTGGCAGCGGGGATCTCCTCGATCTGCGCAGTGGTGTTATTGAATATCCATATCCTGGGCATCCAGCCGCCGCGGTAGCGCTTAAACGGCCTCCAGCTGCCAACGGAACCTTCCGTTGGATCAGGATTTTTGATGTAAGCGGTAAACTTACCATCTGGCGATACGGCGCCCTGCGTGGCTTCCGGTATCCTGGCGTGCACCTGTGGCAGGCCGCCTTTGATGCTTACGGAGAACAGCTGCGTGGTTCTCATGGTAGGCGAAGTGGCGCCGGATGCAAAAAGGATGCGGTCGTTGCCGATCCAGCCGCGCACCACGTCCCTGGCGGGATGGAAGGTTACACGCTGCGGGTCGCCCCCTTCAACGGGAACGATGTATACGTCGGAGTTGCCGTCGTAGTTGCCGGTAAACGCGATCCATTTGCCGTCGGGTGAAAAGTACGGGTCCTGCTCGAAAGCGGGGTTGACGGTGAGGCGCACGGGCGAAGAGCCGTTGCGGTTGGCGATCCAGATGTCCCCGGCGTACATAAAAGCGATGTGCTTCTCGCTGACTGCCGGGTTCCTTAAGAGTTTTGTTTCAGACTGTGCGTGGGCGGACAGTGTGCCTGCGGTAAGGAGGGCCCAGCCGGACAGCTTCAATAGTCTATGCATCATAAGCGGTTCTTGGGTTGTAAAAGGAATAAATCAATTGGCAATGGTGCAAAATAACGGAAAAAGCGATAAGGAAGGCCGGTGGACCGGATGTAAATGTACAAATGGCCGGAAAAGCAGGACAAGGGGCACGGGCGCAGCAAAGTGTCCGGAAGCGGACGATGAAGGGAAATCCGGGGCTTAAAACAGCTAAAGCCCGTCATTGCGAGGAGCTGCAAGGAATTCTGCGCAACAGGAAACGCGACGAAGCAATCTCCCAATACTGGGAATGTCAATCCAACGAAAGAGATTGCTTCGTCGCCCCTCCCGCCTTGGCTCGGTTCCTCCTCGCAATGACGGGCTTCTTTCAGGTGTTTGTATGATGAAGGAAAGGATTCATCCCATGGTCAGCATCATGTCGCGGATAACGGCGATCAACCCTGAAGGATACACGCCGAGCCACAGCAGCAGCCCCATCAGCGCTGAAAGCGCGAATATGCCGAAGAAAGGCATGCGCTTGCGCACAGCCGGCCCGGGCAGCGGCTGGAACATGATCGCCACCAGGCGGATATAATAAAAAAGCCCGATCACGCTGTTGATCACCAGCAAAATGAGCAGCAGCCACAATTCAGCATCTACTCCTGCGGCCACTACATAGAACTTCCCGATAAAACCGGCCGTGAGCGGTATGCCCGCCAGCGAAAGCAGCATGCCCGTAAAAATGGCCGCCAGCCAGGGCTGCCGCCAGAAAAGGCCGCTGAAGTCCTGCAGGTTCTCCGCATCGTTCTTTTCGTCGGACATCAGGGCCAGTACCCCGAAAGCGCCGATGCTGGTGATCACGTAGGCCACCAGGTAAAAGATCACCGCCTCCTGCCCTGCTTCCTGGCCGGCAAGGAACGCGATGAGGATGTAACCCATATGCGCGATAGACGAATAAGCCAGCAGCCGCTTCACGTTCTGCTGCATGAGCGCCAGCCAGTTGCCGGCAAACATACTGGCCATCGCGATAATGGCAAACACCCACCAGAGTATCGTGTATTCATACCCGTTAATATCCCTGTAAAAGCGCATGAGCAATACCAGCATGCTGCCTTTGGACACGGTGGCAATATAGGCTGCCACCGGCAGGGGCGCTCCTTCATAAATATCCGGCGCCCACATATGGAAAGGCACAATGCCCAGCTTGAAGCCCACTCCTATCACCATCAGCCCGAAACCGGCCACCACTGCCACAGGCGCGGTATGTATGCCTTCCAGGTATGCCCCTATGCCGGTAAAGTCCATCTTCCCCGATTCCGCGTACACCAGCGCCATGCCGAAAAGCAGGAAGGCAGAGGAAAGCGCCGCCAGCAGCAGGTATTTGATCCCCGCTTCGTCTGACCGCTCCCGTGCGCGCAGGTATGCGATGAGGCCGTAGAGGCTGATGCTCATGGTTTCAAGGCCCAGGAACAGGGAAATAAAATGCTGGCTGATCACCAGCACCATGCCGCCGACAGTGGCCAGCAGCAGGAGGATGTAATATTCTTCCTTCCGTTCTTCGCGCTGCTCAAAATAACTGTAGGAAAGGAACAGCACACTCAAACCCGCCAGCAGAATCAATCCCGTATTGAACAGCGCAAAGGCGTCCACCACGAAAAGCGGCGCTATCACGTAAGGCACTGCATACGGCTGGAAATACAGGGCCGCCAGCGCGCAGATGAATGCGAATACCGTGAAGGCATGCATCACCCGGTGATTGCGCCGGATGGCCACCAGCAATATCGCTATCACGGCGGCTCCGCTGATGATCAGCAAAGGGAGTAAACTGAGAAGGTCTGATACGGACATACCCTTTGTTTTTTATTTAGTTGAATGAATCGCCACGGAAGGCATGGCCCTTCCCGCCACGTTGATCACCGGTTGCGGGTATACGCCCAGCCAGATGATCGCGATAATGAGCGGCACCATCATCAGCATTTCACGCAGGCTGAGGTCCGGCAGCTTATATTCGCGTTGCGAAACGCCGAAAAATACTTTCTGCATGATGCGCAGGCTGTATACCGTAGCCACCACCAAACCGATGGTTGCCGCGATCGTGATCCAGGGCGCAGCCTGCCAGCTTCCCGCCAGTATCAGGAACTCCGCGATGAAGTTGCCCAACCCCGGCAATCCCAGCGAAGCCATGACGAACACCATAGTGACCACGCCCATCTTCGGCAAGGCCGGCCACAATCCGCCCATCTGCTCCAGCTCCCGCGTGTGCAGCCTTTCATACAGCGAACCCGCGATCATGAACAACGCGCCGGTGCTGATGCCATGGGTGATCATCTGCATCACCACTCCCTGGTAGGCCAGGGCATTGAATGCAAACGCCCCCACCAGCACAAATCCCATATGGCTCACACTCGTATAGGCCACCAGTCTTTTGAAATCAGTTTGCGCATACGCCAGCTTGCCCCCGTAAAGTATGCCGATAGCGCCCAGCAGCATGATCCACGGCGCAAAGAACTGCGATGCTTCCGGGAATAGGGGTATCACGAAACGCAGGATGCCGTAAGCCCCCGTCTTCAGCAGCAGCCCTGCCAGTATCACGGAACCCGCGGTGGGCGCCTCTGTATGCGCATCAGGCAGCCAGGTGTGGAAAGGGAATGCGGGCAGCTTCACGATGAACGCAACGAGGAAGCCCAACATTAACCAGCGCCCGGTTTCAACGGCCATCGGGGTATTGAGGAGGGTGAAATAGGAAAAAGTATAAGTACCTGTGGCAGACGCATGGATGAAATATAATCCCAGTATAGACAACAACATCAGCAGCCCGCCCGCCTGCGTGAACAGGAAGAACTTGAATGCGGCGTAAATACGGTTGCCATGGCCCCAGATGCCGATCAGGAAATACATGGGGATGAGCATTACTTCCCAGAAGAAATAGAACAGGAAGAGATCCATCGTGAGGAATACACCGGCAATGCCGCCCAGCACAAACAAGAGGTTGAAGTGAAAGAACCCGACACGCTCTTTGATCTCATTCCAGGATACCATTACGGACAGAGCGCCGAGGAAAAAAGTAAGCACCAGCATGAGCAGGCTCAGGCCATCCAGCGCCAGCGAGAAACTGATGCCGAAACGCGGCATCCAGGGCAGCTCGTAGGTTTCCAGCCAATGGTCGCCGATGAAATATACATCGTCCTGCACCTGCCACCAGAGCCCGGCGGAAAGCACCAGCCCGGCCAGCATCACCAGCAGGGCCACCCAGCGCGGCAGCGACCTGTTCACCGCCGCGGAAAGCCAGGCCACAAATGCGCCCAGGATAGGTAAGAGTATGAAGGCAAGGAGGATCATCGTATCAATATTTTAAAGTTTCAGACAGCATATTCCCGCCAGATGATCACCGACAGGATGATAACGGCGCCCATCACGATACCCATCACATACCAGCGGAGAATACCGCTTTGCGTGGCGGACATGATGCGGTGGAAGCCGCGGGTAACGGCAGCAAGGCCGGTATATACTTTGTCAACAATATCTTTCCTGTTCAGCCTGGCCAGCTGTACAAAAGGCTGTACAAACAACACCTGGTACGCATCATCGAAGCCCCAGCCGTTTTTCAGGAACTGCTTCAGGCCTGAAGGGAACGGTGCGGCGAGCAGCCGCCAGGCCAGCCAGATGGCTAGCGCGCACAACGCTACTGTAAGCCCCTGCATTCCCCACTCCAGCGCCAGCCCGCCATGGTCCGTTACAACGGCAGGCAATACCGGCGACAAAAAATCACTGAGCAGGGTGACATGCCCCAGCGTGTGCGGCAGCTCAATAAAGCCCGCCAGCGTGGATAATACAGCCAGTATGTACAACGGCGCCATCATCACCGGCCCGGGATGGTGGTGCACATGTGTTTTTTCCTTCCCGAAAAAAACGAGGAATATCATCCGCGCCGTGTATGCCGCCGTGATAAAAGCCCCCAATATGGCGGCCAGCGAATAAAAAGCGCTGCCGTTCGCGGAGGCGCCTGCCAGCCATACGATCTGGTCTTTGCTATAAAAACCCGAGGTCACAAACGGCAATGCCGCCAGCGAAGCGGAACCCACCAGGAATACGAGGAACACACCCGGCAGCGATCTGCGAAGGCCGCCCATCCTGAACATATCCTGCTCATGATGCAGCGCCACGATAACGGCACCTGCGCCAAGGAAGAGCAATGCTTTAAAGAAGGCATGGGTCATGAAATGGAAAATGGCGGCGCTCCATGCGCCTACGCCCAGCGCGAGGAACATATAACCGATCTGGCTGATGGTGGAATACGCCAGCACCCGTTTGATGTCCGTTTGCACGAATGCGCTGCAACCGGCCAGCAGCAGGGTAACAGCGCCCACGATGGCCACCGCCGCCTGTGCGGAAGGAGAAAGGGTGAACAGCACATTGGTGCGTGCAATAAGGTAAACGCCCGCCGTTACCATCGTGGCTGCGTGGATAAGCGCGCTCACCGGTGTAGGACCCGCCATAGCATCGGGCAGCCAGGTTTGCAGCGGCAGCTGCGCGCTTTTGCCTACCGCGCCGCCCAGCAAAAGGAAAGCGATCAGCACCACCGTAGGGTCGCCGGCAGACCATAGCTCCTGCGCCCTGGCGAGCACAGTACTCAGCTGCAGGCTGCCGGTGTGCTGCACCAGCAGGAACAAGGCAATGGCCATCGCCGTATCTCCTACGCGCGTAACGATAAACGCTTTGCGGGCGGCCGCGCCGTTGGCGGGATCTTTATACCAGAACCCGATCAGCAGGTAACTGCAAAGGCCTACGCCTTCCCAGCCAAAGTAGAGCAGCAAAAGATTATCGGCCAGCACCAGCATAAGCATGGCGCCCACGAAAAGGTTCATGCAGGCGAAGAAACGCGCGAAGTCAGGATCGTCTGCCATATAGCCGGTGGAGTACACATGTATGAGGAAGCCTACAAAAGTGATCACGAACGTGAAAACGAGGGAAAGCGCATCGAACCGCAGGTCTATGCCGATGCGGAAAGTGCCGATGCTCACCCAGTCCCACAAATGCTGCACGAATGCAGGACTGCCCTGCTGCATGAACTGCAGGCCCGCAATGATGGTTACCAGCGCAGCCAGGCCCACGCTGCCGCAACCGATGAGGGCCACGCCCTTTTTCCCGATCCGCCGGGAGGCCAGGACCAGGAGCAGTGCGCCCAGGAAGGGCAAAGCGGGTATCAGGTAGATCCACTGCATAACAGAATGATTTTATTTTTAACCTCTCATCTTACTGGCCTCATCGCTGTCCAGTGTTTTGAGCTGGTGATAGATCTGTAAAATAAGCGCAAGCCCTACAGACACTTCGGCTGCGGCCATAGCGAGGATGAACATGAACATCACCTGCCCTTCAGGCTGGCCCCAGCGCGCCGCGGCTACAATGAAGGCAAGCCCCGCCGCGTTCAGCATGATCTCCACGCTCACCAGCATAAAAATGATGTTCCGCCTGATCAGCATGCTGATCAGCCCCAGCGTGAATAAAATGCCGGCCAGTACAAGGCCTTCCATGGTTGTATTCATACGTCAGTTCTTTCAAGGAATCGGTGTAAGATCTTTTTCTTTTGCCGGCCCAGGTGATAGGCCCCTACGATCCCGGCCATCAGCAACATGCCCGCAAGCTCCACCGCCAGGATGTAAGGACCGAATAAGCTCATGCCTACCGCTTTCGGGTCCACCGTAATTACATCCCCGGCTGTGCCGGCCGGCTGGAGGATGAGGTATACCAGTTCCGCGAGTAAAACAATACAAAGGATGGAGGGCCCTATCCAGATGCGGGGCGTCAGCCATTTGGCCTCGTCCCCGGCCGTCTGCGGCCCAAGGTTTAGCATCATTACAAAAAATATGATCAGCACCATGATGGCGCCCGCATACACGATCACTTCCAGCGCAGCCATAAACGGCGCGCCGTACTGGTAAAAGATCACCGCCACGCTCAGCAGCGAAACGATGAAATACAGCAGCGCGTGCATGATATTGTAGCGCGTGATCACCATCAGCGTGGATAATACGGCTACTGCCCCGGCGATATAGAATGCAGGTCCCATTGGGCGAATGATTTTAAGGTAACAGGCTTTTCACGTTCACCGGCGGCTCTTCCCTGCTGGCCTCTCCTTTCTCTTTGCCGCCGATGGCCATGCCAGCCACGCGATAATAGTTGTAGCCCGGGTATTTCCCCTGGCTGTTGATCAGCAGGTCTTCCTTTTCGTATACCAGGTTCTGCCGGTCGTATTCCGCGATCTCGAAATCGGGCAGCAGCTGGATGGCGTAGGTAGGACAAGCTTCTTCGCAGAACCCGCAGAAGATGCAGCGGGAGAAGTTGATGCGAAAAAAGCCCGGATACCGTCGGCCATCGGGCATTTCAGCGGCCTGCAGGCTGATGCAGTCCACCGGGCAGGCGGCCGCGCAGAGGTAGCAGCCTACGCAGCGTTCTCCGCCGTCAGGGTCGCGGGTGAGCGCGATGCGGCCGCGCCAGCGTGCGGGCAGCGGTGCTTTTTCTTCCGGGTACTGGTAGGTTTCCCGCTTGTGGAACATATGCAGGAACACCAGCCACATGCTTCTGAGTAAACTGAACATAAGTCATCAATTATCAGTCATCAATAATTTCACCGCCGCTGTTGCCAAAAGATTCAGCAAAGAGAGCGGGAACAATACTTTCCAGCCATATTCCATCAGCTGGTCGTACCGCGGCCTGGGCATGGAAGCCCGCAGCAGGATGAACAGCGATATAAAAACGAATGTCTTGATCACGAACCAGATGATCCCCGGCAGGAACGCAGGCCCGAGCCAGCCGCCGAAGTACAGCGTTACGATCATAGATGATACCAGCGTAATGCCCAGGTATTCGCCGATGAAGAACATACCGAACTTCATGCCGGAGTACTCCGCGTGAAAACCCGCCACCAGTTCGCTTTCCGCTTCAGGTATATCAAACGGCAGCCGGTGCGTTTCCGCTACGCCCGCTATGAGAAAAATGATAAAACCCAGCGCCTGCGGCACCACGTACCACATTCCCCGCTGCGCTTCCACGATCTCCCGCAGGTTGAACGTGCCGCTTAGGAGCACCACGCCCATCAGGGCAAGACCCATGAATACTTCATAGCTGATCATCTGGGAAGCGCCGCGCATAGCGCCCAGCAGCGCATATTTGTTATTGGAAGCCCATCCTCCCAATACGATGCTGTATACGCCGAGCGACGACATGGCCAGGAAAAACAGCAGCCCGATGTTCCAGTCCGCCACCACTACGTTCGGCCCGAAAGGCACGACAGTAAAGCTCATCAGCACGGAAGCCACCACCACCGCGGGCGCAAACACGAACACGATCTTATCCGAGAAAGGCGGTATCCAGTCTTCTTTAAAGAACAACTTGATTGTATCCGCCAGTACGATGAACAGCCCGAAAGGCCCGGCCCTGTTGGGACCGTAACGGTCCTGCCAGAGCGCCAGCATCCTGCGTTCCAGCCAGATGAGGCCGGCTGCGGTATTGAGCAGTACGAATAATACGCCGCCTATCACCCACCAGTATTGTGCTTCCATGATCAGTATGTTTGCGCTGCTGTGCAGCATTTCCTAATCTGTTTTTTACCGCGCTGCCTGCAAGGTTTCGCTTCCGCTCAGCCTGATGCACTGCGGCAGGTCGATGATCTTTGCACGGGGCAGCCCCGCATTCAGTGCGGCCACGCCTCTCGGCAGCCAGTGGTTGGGCACGGCCACCATCTGGTAAGAATGATGATCCACATCAAAGCTCACCCAGACGCCCGGCGAAACGCCCCACTGGTGCATATCTTCAGGGTTCATGTACATGCTGAAAAAATCCTGCGCGCTGTGGGCGATGCCTTTGGTGTACATGCTCAGTTCTTCGGAACCGAAAATGCTGTAAATGGGCATCACATGCACATGACCGGGAATGGGAACGTATTTATCCGGCGCTTCCCTGAAGTACGGCGGCTTACCGTTCACATGCGGCTCCAGCAGCCGCAGACCGGGGTCGCCGCCGTGGAGGTGACCGCCTATTTCTGTCTGGTATTTGTTCACCGATTGCACAGAGTTCCATCCCGGCGACCAGAAGTACGGTATCAGCGGGGCAGGCGGCTCTCCGCGAAAACCTTCCATGGTAAAGGATAAGGGAGTATCTATATCGTCCGCCGGCTTGGGCTCGCTCACGTTCTCGTTAGCCAGCATGGCCGTGCGGCCGCTGTAGCGGTGCGATTCGCGGGGTATCTTCTGCCCGTTGATCCTGAAATCGGCATGCGGGGCAATCTGCTGCACGGGCTCCAGGAATGGCACTGCCACGCACATGGCCCATATGATGTCGTCAAGGTTTTGCAGGCCGTTAAGCCGCGGCACCTGCGCTTTGTCTGCTATCTGCAGGAACCAACGCCAGCTTTCCTGCACGGAACCTTTTGGGACAAATACCTGGAAGAAGCGCTGGGCGCGGCCTTCATTATTTACCAGCGTACCGTCCGCCTCAGCGAAAGTGCCCGCGGGCAACAATACGGTGGCCTTTTCTGCAGTCTGGTTATAGAGATGATCTACCAGGATCACTTCTTTTGCGTGCCGGAACAACTCGTCTACCACATGTTCATCGGCGCGGCGGTACAGGTCATTTTCGAGGATGATAATCGTATCCGCTTCGCCATGTTTTACCACGTCTATCGCGGAATCCAGGCGGTGGCCGCCGAGCATTTCCAGGCCAAGACTGTTGCACTCAGGCAGGGTGAGGCTCAGCATCGGGTTGCGGCCCTGCTGCTGCAATGCCCAGCTGATATTGGCGGCGGCTTTCATGAAGTGATCGTAGCCGGAGCCGTAACCGCTGATGATGAGCGGGTTCTTTGCAGCAAGCAAAGCATCGGCTATTTGTTTCACCAGGATTTTTTCTTCGTCGTGCAGATCGCTCACTGGCGTTATATCCGCGCCCAGCTGGGCGGCTATTGCAAATGCAAGGCGGGCGAGATTGTCCGGCGCGCCGCGTTGCACGGCAGTGGCCAGTTCATCCAGCTTGGTAGGGAATGTGTTGAAGATGAACAGCGGGCCTTTCCGGTCCTGGATGGCTTCGCGCACAGGAGCGTCCTGCCATGGCGCGAGGTGCAGCTGTTGCCCCACTTCCTGCATAGGTTGCTGCCGCACGGCCTGGCGAACGGCCAGGGCCATCATGGGCGCGGTATTGGTAAGGTCTTCGCCGAGGATAAGTATGGCGTCCGCATGTTCTGTTTCGTGCAGCGAAGGCGTGCGCACGGGGCCTTCTTTCAATATCTTCAGGGCAAGGGAAGTGTGGTCGTGATCCGCGTCGGACATGCCGAGGTAAAAATGATCCGCGCCCACCAGTTGTTTCAATGCAAAGTTGCTTTCCAGGCTGGCGCGCGGCGAACCGATGCCGATCACCCGGCTGTTCTTCAGCCTGGCCGCCACATGCTCGATGATATGTTCTTTATGGATCGTTCCGTTGGAATGCGGGCGCATGGCCGGTTCGTATATGCGTTGCGTGCTGTTCACGAATTCATACCCGTAACGCCCGCGGTCGCAGAGGAAATAACCGTTCACTTCGCCGTTGTAGCGGTTGGCGATCTGCCGCAGGGTACCGTAACGTTCTCCGGCGCTGGTGTTGCAGCCGAGCGAGCAGCCCTGGCAAATAGACGGGGCATAGGTCAGGTCCCATTTGCGGGTGTAGTGCGATTGCAGGGTCTTATCGGTGAATACGCCGGTGGGGCATACTTCGGCCAGGTTGCCGCTGAACTCGCTTTCCAGCTTGCCGTCGCCGCAACGCCCGAAATACACATGGTTATGCGCGGCGAACACGTCAAGGTCTTTGCCGCCCGCATAGTCTTTGTAGTAGCGCACGCAGCGGTAACACTGTATGCAGCGGTTCATTTCATGGTTCAGGAAAGGACCAAGGTCCTGGTTGTTGTAAGTGCGTTTGGAAAAACGGTAATCGCGGTAATTGTGGCCCGTCATCACTGTCATATCCTGCAAATGGCAGGCGCCGCCTTCGTCGCACACGGCACAGTCGTGCGGGTGATTGGTCATCAGCCAGCCTATCACCTGTTCCCTGAACCCCTTGGCGTCCGGGTCTTCCAGCGAAATACGCACATTATCACGCACGGGTTCCA
Source organism: Chitinophaga sp. YIM B06452 (assembly GCF_039655965.1). NCBI lineage: Bacteria > Pseudomonadati > Bacteroidota > Chitinophagia > Chitinophagales > Chitinophagaceae > Chitinophaga > Chitinophaga sp. YIM B06452. Next base: position 253,837 of record NZ_JAWLKY010000005.1, read on the forward strand.
TGCATCCCATTACCAGCCTGCCTTTCTGATCATCTTCATCTTTATACAGCTTGATGGCGCATTGCCGGCAGGCGCCTACGGAGCCAAGCGAGGGGTGCCAGCAGAAATAAGGGAGGTTGAGCCCCACCTGCAGGCAGGCTTCCAGGAGATTCTTCCCTTCCTTTATTTCGTATTTTTTATTATCAATGAATATGTTCATAACCTTTGGAATGAAGGTGATGGTGATGCGGGTAGTTGCCGTAGGGGCAGCTTTGTTCCGCTATGTGTCTTTCAAAATCTTCCCTGAAATATTTGAGCGCGCTTTGCAATGGCTCCATGGCGCCGGGCGCAAGCGCGCAGAAGGTATTGCCGGGGCCCAGCAGCCGCGTTTGCGAAGCCAGCAGCTCCAGGTCTTCCATCCGGCCATCGCCTTTTTCTATGGCGAACAGCAGCTTTTCCGTCCAGGGCAGGCCTTCGCGGCAGGGCGTGCAGAAGCCGCAGCTTTCCTGCGCAAAGAAATGCTCGAGGTTGTGCACGAACCCAACGGGGCAGGTCTTATCGTCCAGCACGATCATGGTACCGGTGCCCAAACGGCTGCCGGCCGCGGCGACGCCAGCAAAATCGAGCTGTATGTCCATATGCTCTTCCACCAAAAAATCGGTGGAGGCGCCGCCGGGTAGTACGCCTTTAAAACGGTAACCGTCGGTCATGCCGCCTGCATGTTCTTCTATCAGCTCGCGCAAAGTGATGCCCATGGGCAGTTCCCAGGCGCCGGGATTTTTCACGCGGCCGCTCACGCCATATATCTTCGTGCCGCCGTCTGCGGTGAGACTCAGTTTCTGAAACCAATCCGCGCCTTTGTTCACGATATGCGGGATATAACTGAGCGTTTCCACGTTGTTCACAATGGTAGGCCTGCCGAACAGCCCGCTTACCTGCGGGAAAGGCGGCTTGGATCGCGGTGTGGCGCGCCTGCCTTCCAGCGAATTGAGCAACGCTGTCTCTTCGCCGCACATATATCTTCCTACGCCGGTATGCAAATGCATCTCAAGACTGTAGCCGGTACCGAGGATGTTTTTGCCGAGATAACCCGCGTCATAGGCTTCCTGTATGGCTTTGCGGATCTCCTGTGCCGCCACTTTATAAGCCCAGCGCAGGAATACGAACGATTCGGTGGCCTGTATGGCGTAAGCCGCCACGATCATACCTTCTATCAGCTGGTGGGGATTGCCTTCCAGCAGCCAGCGGTCTTTAAAAGTGCCGGGCTCCATTTCGTCGGCGTTGCAGATGAGGTACTTCGGGCCCTGCACATTCATGGGCACGAAGCTCCATTTCATGCCGGTACTGAAACCCGCGCCACCTCTGCCTTTCATGTTCGAATCTTTCACAAGCGCGGTCACCTCCTGCGGCTGCATATGTTTAATGGCCTTGCGGGCAGCCTGGTAACCGCCTACGGCTTCGTATTGGCGGAGGCCCAGCGGCGGGAAGGTGATATGTTGTGTGAGCGGGCGTTCCATGGTCATGTATATTTTTCGAGAATGTTAGCAATGGCCGCGGGCTGAAGATCGCGGTACAGGTCATGATCCACCATCAGCGCGGGCGCATGGTCGCAGGTACCAAGGCAAGGATTGGGCAGCAGCGTAAAACGGCCGTCGTCAGTGGTTTCCCCGTATTGTATCCCCAGCAGGTTCACCAGTTCTTCATGCAGCGCATTGAGGCCCATCACGTAGCAGCTGATGCTGTCGCAAAGGAGGATGATGTGCCTGCCCACAGGCTGCCTGAAAATGAGATTGTAGAAAGTGGCCACGCTGTCCACCTCTTCAGGACTCATTTCCAGGATGGCCGCCACGTCTTGTATGCCTTCGTCAGACACCCAGCGGCGGTGCTCCTGCACGATCTTCAGCGCTTCTATGCAAGCGGCTTTTTTTACCGGCACCTGCCGGATCTCGTGTTCGATCTGTTCCTTTTCTGCGGTACTGAGCATAACATTTGCTTTTTACCTGTCAATATTATTCAGCCTGCGCGGCTCCCTGCGGCCGCGTGGGGATGGTTACCTGTCAATATCGGCCAGCACGTAATCCATGGCGCCGAGTATGGAGAGCAGGTCGGCCACGGTGTACCCGCGGCTGATATACGGTATCATCTGCATATGCGCGAACGATGGTGTGCGCACCCGCACCCGGTAAGGCGAAGTATTGCCGTCGCTCGTGAGATAGTAGCTGTTCCAGCCTTTGGTGGCTTCTGTTACCACCATCGCTTCGCCGTTGGGTATCACCGGCCCCCAGCTTACGTGCAGGAAGTGGTGGATCAGCGTTTCGATGTCCTTCATCGTCATTTCCTTGAGCGGCGGCGTAGCCAGCGGGTGGTCCGACTTGTAAGGCCCTGCCGGCATATTGTCCAGGCATTGCTCGATGATGCGGAGGCTCTGCCACATTTCATTCACGCGCACCACCGCCCTGTCGTAACAATCGCCGTTCTGCGCAACGGGTATGTCGAATTCATAGTTCTCATAACCGCTGTAGGGCTGTTTCTTCCGCATGTCCCACTCCATGCCGCAGGCGCGGAGATTAGGCCCCGTGGCGCCCCAATCTATCGCCTCTTCCTGCGTAAACACGCCGATGCCTACGGTGCGGGCTTTGAAGAGCGCGTTGCGCATCACCATCTTATCGTATTCTTTCAGTTTTTTCGGGAAATAATTCACGAAATCGCGCACAAGCTTGTCCCAGCCATTAGGCAGGTCCTGCGCCACGCCGCCGATGCGGAACCAGTTGGGGTGCATGCGCCCGCCACAAACGGCTTCGATGATGTTGAATATCTTTTCACGGTCTGTGAACATGTAGAACACGGGACTGAGCTGCCCTACGTCCTGCGCGAAGGTGCCGTACCAAACGAGGTGGCTGGCAATGCGGAACAGCTCGCAGAGCATTACGCGGATCACTTCGGCGCGTTCCGGGATGCGGATGCCGGCGAGTTTTTCTACAGACAGTAAATAAGCAAGATTGTTGTTGACGCCGCCGAGGTAATCGATGCGGTCTGTGTAGGGAATGTAAGTGTGCCAGCTTTGCCGTTCGCCCATCTTTTCAGCACCGCGGTGGTGGAATCCGATGTCGGGAACGGCGTCTACAATGTCTTCCCCGTCCAGCTGGAGAATGATGCGGAGAACGCCGTGGGTGCCCGGGTGTTGCGGGCCGATATTGAGAAACATGTAATCTGAATCCTCGCTGTGCCGTTTGAGCCCCCATTCCTCCGGACTGAATTGCAGCGCTTCCTGTTCCCTGTCTTCTTTCGCTGCAAACAACCGGAAGGGGCCCATCTCAGTAGCGCGGGCCGGGTGCTCCTTCCGGAGCGGGTGCCCCTCCCAGGTCACGGGCATGAGAATGCGTTTGAGGAGCGGGTGGCCATCGAAGCGGATACCGAACATATCGTACACTTCCCTTTCGTACCAGTTGGCGGCGGGCCAGATGTGCGTGACGCTCGGCGTGGAGGGGAATTCGCCGCGGAGGGCTACTTTCAGGCGAACGAATGCATTGCGTTCAAACGAAAAAAGGTGGTAAACGAGTGTGAATTCGCAGGTGCCGTTGTACTTACTTTTACAGGCACGCTCGTCGATGGCCGTAAGGTCATAGAGCATGCGAAAAGGTTGTTCCGCATCACTGCGGAGGTATTCGAGTACGGCAATAATTTTCCCTTGTGGCGTCCAGATGGTGGGCGTCTCATCCCGGGTGAGCTGTTCGTGGAAAATATCCTCACCGAACCGGGAGCAGAGGGCAGAAAAGATGCTCGCGGGCATGATTACATTTTTGATTGTATCAATGCGCCATGCTGCTTAGCTTTTCCAGGCTTGTGGGTCCCTTGCTTTTAATGAGCTGTTGTAAGAAGTATCAGGTTTTGTATCAGTCGTACATTGTTATATTTTTTCTTCCGGCTTCCGCATACTGAGAATGACATCCTGTTCCATCACCAGGTAAGGCTGCGCGGCCTTTGCCTGTGAAGCGCTGTGCCTGTGCGCCAGGAACCTGTTCCTGAATTTCTCAGCGGCCCTCCGCATAATGGACTTGCCATGGCCGAAGCAGGCAATGTCAAAATCGAAGGTAGACAGCTTTTCGAGGCTGTGCCCGGCTTCGGTGAAGTTTTCGTAGAAGCAGTTGTAGCTTAAACCAAACAGGTTATCGGCTGCATCTGCCGCAAACAACACATTTTTCCGTCCCGGCAGGAAGAACGCCACCTGCCCGGCGCTGTGGCCCGGGATGTGAATGACGTGCAATCCGCCTGCAATTGGCAACCAGTCTCCATCCTGCAATAACACATCCACCTTTGTGGGCTGGATGTAACCTGAAGCATTTTTAACGAACAGGTTATACATCAGTTTATTGACGAAGCTCGTGAAGTAAGGTTCGGACGGTTTAGGCACAAAACCCTTTTCCACGTTCAGTTTCTCTGCAGGGTGCATATACACCTTTGCGCCGGTGATCACTTTCAGCTGCGCCACGCTCCCCGCATGATCGGGGTGGCTGTGGGTGAGCAGGATATGCTTCAGCTCCTCCGGCTGCCGGCCTATTTCGCGGATCATTTCAATGATCTGGCCGGTACTGTCCGGCACTCCCGTATCTATCAATGTGAGCTTCTCATCTTCTTCCACCAGGAAAGCGTTTACCTTCCCGAGCTGAAGCTCATACACATTTTCAGTGATCCTTCTGATACTCATCCGTACATGATTTTATATAGGGCCCCGGCGGGAATTCGTCTCCTGTCCGGCGTTTCAAGTTACAGTTTTTTTCATTGTTTCCGAAGGGATCATATCTCGTCGGGTGTCTTGAATTCCGTCATTTGCTGCCGTTTCTCACGGTTCAGGTCGCGCATGCTCACTTTTTCCGGTTTTATCACGCCCTGTTCCCCGATCGTCCAGCTGAGGGGGCGTTTTTCTTTGCCTACAGACTGCTGCAGCAGCACCAGCCCGTGCATGAACGCATCCGGCCTTGGCGGGCAGCCGGGAACGTAAACATCCACCGGCAGGAATTTGTCCACGCCCTGCACCACGCTGTAAATATCATACATCCCGCCGGAATTCGCGCAGGAACCCATGGAGATCACCCACCGCGGCTCCATCATTTGTTCGTACAGCCGCTGGATGATGGGCGCCATTTTGATGAACACCGTGCCGGCAATGATCATCACATCTGCCTCGCGGGGCGTGCCGCGGATCACTTCTGCGCCGAAACGCGCAAGGTCGTATTTAGGCGTCATGCCGGTGGCCATTTCCACGAAACAGCAGCTCAGCCCGAAGTGAAAGGGCCACATGGAATTCTTGCGCCCCCAGTTCAGCAGCCTGTCTACGGAGGTCAGCATCACGGCCTGGCTCACGGATTCTTCCATGGAGTAGTTGCCGGACTTTTGCGCGGCTGCTTCTTTAGGTTCAGTTAACCACCACTTCATGCCTGGTTGTTTTAACGGTTTCTTTCCCGGACCCTTTCCGCATTTTACGGTAGGCCCTGAGTATTTTTTTACCGTCGGGCCCGAAGTCGAGCGCGCCGTTGCGCCACTCGTACACGAGCACGGCCAGCAGGATCAGGATGAATACAGATACGCCGATAAAACCCGGCCATCCCAGTTCGCCGAATGCAATGGCCCAGGACACGATGAACACGGTCTCGATGTCGAAGATCACAAACAACATGGCTACGAGGTAGAATTGGGAAGGGAAACGGAGGCGGGCGGAACCGGTGGAGAGCACGCCGGACTCATAGGCTTCGCCGGTAGCGCGGTCTTTATGGCGCTGGCCCAGGATGTAGGACAGACCCAGGATAGCCAGTACCAATACAAGCACGATGGCTCCAAATACGAGGAAAGGCCAGGACGGGTTCATGGTTGTCGTGTTTTATAGTCGATCTGTATGATCCGTAGTAATGAGTCCGGGTTGTTGTTTTTGTATGTCCATGCTGCGCTGCACCGCTCAGGGGATGCCGACGATAAAACAAAAAACAACGCTGGGTAACAAAGGCGTGGCTGTGGATTAGATTGCCTGGCTAGTGGTGAGTGCCGTTAATGTAACATTCGAGGTTCTCAATAATATGCTTCTGTTCGTCCATAATGTATTTCACAACGTCGCCGATGGAAATTACGCCGATCAGTCTGCCGCCATCGTCTACCACGGGTAAATGACGGATCCTTTTGTCTGTCATTTTACACATGCAGTTTTCAATGGTCTCGTCTTCCGTAACAGTAATAGGATGTTCGGTCATGATCTCGCGGATGGTGGTTTCCTTGGAGGCGCGGCCTTTCAGGATCACCCTGCGGGCGTAATCCCGCTCGGAGAAAATACCTAGGAATTTGTCGTGGTCTAAAACTACAAGGGCTCCCACGTTTTTGTCCACCAGCACCTTAAGGGCTTCATATACGGTGCTGTCTGGATGTACGGAGTATACTGCGTGACCTTTGCCCACCAAGATGTTCCTGACTCTGCCCATGGTAAGCTGATTTTAACGTGAAACAATACGATGTGCGAAAAACCTACTTTAAGTTAACTGTTTTTTTCTGCAAAATCAAAAAGTAAAAGGAAAAAAGAATCCTGCCGCCTGGTATTCATCTCTTTTCCTTTTATCATATAACGATCTATACTTGACGTTTTTTCGCCGTTTGTTAACCGCCGCTGCAATGTGCGGCACAGTGGCGCACATTGGTATTATTTTTTATTATATTTATGATGCCCTGTTGTTATCCTCCTCCATTCAAATAAAATGACCATGGCTTACATTGTTGCTCCAAACACGGAAGTACTGCATAGTATCCAGACAGCCAATCCCTGGAAAAACGGCATCCCTGACAAGTTCAGCGTATGTGTGCAATACAAAGGCGGGGTTATGCCGGCCCATGCTGCGTATGATAAACGTTCCAGGCTGCAGGGTTATATCCTCCATGCAGCATCAGACAACAGTTACCGGCGGATGCCGGATGCATTGGCCAAACTGTGGTTAGACAGACGGGTACCCGGCCAGCGATTACCTGAGCTTTTACATTTAATTGAATCCCGGCCCGAAAAAAAAGATGTCACTCCCCATCTTACATTGAACGCCATACAGCGTACCACAAGAGTCGTTGGCGTTATTCTGCTTGGCGTCATTATTGGCTGCCTTGGATGGTTGCTGCACCGGGAAGGCGTGGCATGGGGCCTGGTGCTTTCTGCCGGTGGTATCCTTTTCAGTATCTGGTACCTGGTACACCTGCAAAGAATGGCTGCGAGGCGGAAGACGCTCACCGCCTGGATCCTGGCGCAACTGGCGGCTACTCCCTGATCTTATCATTCACCGCCTTCAGCAGCGATTTGCCATCGCGGCTGTCCTGCGTCAGTTCCCAGATCATCACGCCGCCTGCTTTGCTGCTGAGAGCGAAGGCCACTTTCTGGCGGATGGTGTTGAGGCCGTTGTAGTAGATCTTCCCTCCCCCGTTTACCGTTACTTCGTCTGCATTTTCAGCGCCGGGGTATTGTGCCACAAGGTCTTTATACCAGGCGCTGGCAGGCGCGTTCGTTCCGAAGCCATACCCATAGAAAGGCAGGCCTATGAACAGTTTTTCCGCAGCCACACCGCGCGTTTGATTAAAATAATTGAAATCGTTCACCGCCATTTCATAGGGCGAATGCGGGCCGGGATTCGCCGGGTTCCAGGGGCCCGTTTTATCGTAACTCATGATGTTGATGAAATCGTAACTCCGCATGGTAGCATCGGGGATCTTACCGGCATTCCAGGAAGCGAGAGCTGCCGTCATAAGTTTATTCTTCGCCTTGAGGGCGGTGCGTAATTCGGCCACAAATGCGGGATAATCAGCGTTTATGAGATCATTTTCCAGGTCTACATCCACCCCTGCAAACCCATGCTGCTCCGCCAACGCAACGATGCCCGCCACAAAATCGCTTCGCTTCGCTGGTTTGATCAGTTCAGCCAAATGCGCAGGCGCGTCGCCGCCGCCGATAGACATGAATACCCGCACATCCGCCGTCCTGGCTTTATCTACCACCTGCCTCACGGCAGGGCCGATGCTGAAACTGCCATCCGGCCCGGGGTTCAGGAAAGCGAGGTTCAGGTCGGTGATCATTGACAGGTCGATGGAATTAACCGCGGTATGCCAGTTGTTGTCGCTCAGCAGGTAACCAAGCACGCGGAGCTTTACCTGTTTTTCATCCTGCGGGGTCCCGGTTTTCTTTTTGCAGGCCAGCGAAAGCGCGGCGAAAAAAATAATGTACAGGGGGAGCAATAGTTGCCTCATGGTAAAAGGAAGTAATGGTGACCAATAATCAAACGGCTGTGCATCCGGCGGTGGCGCGGATGGCGGGCGTTGACGATAAAAAATGATTATTGGTTAATTGAGAGCAGGGTGAAGATAGAACATCCTTTTTATTTCTCCAAACAACAAGGGGCTGCCAAAAATGAAATGCTCCCAAAGCCAGGAACCTTGGGAGCATTTTTTATGAATACGCGGTAATTGATCGTATTAATCTATCCACGTTTTTTCGCCTTTCTTCATTTTGTCGAGCGTTTCAGCGTACGCTTTCCTGTCGCCGCCTTCCGGGATAAGGTTAAGGGCTTTCCCTTCCCAGGCGATGGCTTCATCTTTTTTGCCCATCTTGTAGAGGATGTTGGCGTAGGTATCCATAAACATCGGGTTGTTATTGCCCTCCAGGGAACGTTTGCTCCACTCCAGTGCCTCTGTTACACAGGTCATGTCTTTACAGTTTTCAAAAACAGTCCATGCGAAATCATTGAGCTTTTCGGGGGAAACGCCGGACCCGTATTTTTTCATATAGCTCATGACCGCCGGTGCAAATTTTTCCCAGTTCCTGGTGTATTGAAAATACCTCACTTTGCCTTCCACTACGACTTCCTCGCCAAACGCGGGGTATTTTTTACCCAGGTCCGCAGACAATGCATTCCAGTCCGGTTCCTGGTCCTTGTTTTTGGCGATCCTGCTAAATACCTCTTCCTGCAGGATAATGCCCTTTACGATCCTCTCAGCCTTCCCTTCTCCCAATGCAGCATTGGCCTTTTTGGGATTTTTCAGTAAAAGGGCAAAGCCCTCGTCTTTAGAACTGCGCGTGAATTTGGAAATATACTCCAGGTTGTCTTTGGTATAGAGGTCCTTTTGAGTGGCGAGATAGGCCTTTGAAAGAACGGCGGCATTTTTCTCATCATAAGCCTCCATAGCCGCGACGGATGCTTTTTTCAGGAACTCCGGCGATTGATTGCCTTTTTCATACTGTTTGATCAGTGTATAATATTGCTGCTCCGGGTCAAAAGCGGGTGTTACTCTTTTGATCCATCCGGGGCCGTCTGAAGCCCCGCCCACCACGCGGTGCACGGCCTCTCCCTGCGGGTTGAAGAAGAGGAAAGTGGGATAGGCATTCACGGAATATTCTTTGGCAATACTTTCCCCGGTGGCATACCAGCTCTTCACTTCATCATTGTCCGCCTCGGTTTTGTCCAGCTGCAGCTTAACGCTGATGAACTTGTCGTTGAAATAATTCCCCACCTCTTCGAGCGGGAAAATGGTGCTGCTCATGAATTTACAGGGGCCGCACCAGGTGGTGAAACAATCTACAAAGATGTATTTGTTCTCTGCTTTGGCTTTTTCTTTCACCTGTTCCCAGGTAAGGCCATGCACGAACTGAATGCCTTTTTCCTGCGAGAAGGCGATAGCCGGGGCCAGGAACAGCAGGAGGAAAATTAATTTTCTCATGGTGATTGGTTTTGGTTAAGATGGGTTGAAATTAGTTGGTCAGGTTTCAACTAACAATTTAGTAAATATTCCACAATATGGAAAAAGTATGGATAAGCGGTCCGGGAAGCCCGTTTTAGGTGCAAATATGGGCGATAGAACGATTGTGAACGCGGGGTACCGGCAAAAAAAGGGCCGTCTTTCCTGTCTGCAAAAACAGGAAACGGCCCTTGTGATCCTTATGGCAAGTGCCCTTGTCAGGGCGATGGTGCAAAATATTCCACGCGGAAGGCCCATCTCCTGGGATTGGGGTTGTACTCCGTGATCACGTACCGGCCGGGCAGGTTGCTGCTATTGTATTCAATGAATTTTTGCCAGCCCTGCGGCCCATTGCCCGTCCAATTGTTGCGGGACAGTACGGGCGGGCTCACATAATCCATCGGCAGGCGCCATACCAGGCCATGACTGAGGTTTATCAGCCGCTCTATTGCAGGCGAATTATCGAAGGTGAAATAAATATCTTCCTCATACCCCGTCGTAGAAATAATGCGGTTGAAATTGCGGTTCGCGCCGGCATAAATATACATCGTCGTATCCAGCGTACCGTGACTGTTGAGGCCAATGGCCAGCGCGGTATCCGGGTGGTATGTAAAATTCGTGGTGCCGCCAAGGTAAAGCGAATCGCGGTTGGGATAGCTGCTGTACCATGATTCCACTGCCGAAGGCAGGGTATCGCTGCCGGGATAGATGAACTTCCGGCGGGCATTAATGCCCGGAAGCACGCTTAAATATTCGTCCGCCTGCACAACCCGGTGCCGTGTATCGTAGAACAATGTATCTCTTTCGGCCAGTTGCAGGTTCAACGTATCTCTGACGGCTTCATAAATGTGCCTGCTTACGGGCTTGTAATAGCCGTTGTATTTAAACTCATATACCTGCTTCAGGTAGGTAGCGGCCGGCTCCCCCGGCAGAGGGTTTACCTCGCCGCTTTGCCGCACCAGGGTTATTTTGCTGATGAGCCATTGCGGCTTTGCCGGAACGGGGGGCACTTCAGGGCCGGGGTGTTTGATGCAGCCTGCCGCCAGTAACATGCAAAGCAGGAGCGGGTGAAAGGTTTTCATGAGGGAGTGGCTTTCATATACTTAAAGTTATCTGTTAACCCGCTGAAATCTATTACTTGATCAAGTAGTCCGCCACCGTTTTCGGGCAAAAGCCTGTACTTATTCTCGTACCCATTCAAACAAAATGATTAAATTGTATGCTATAGCAAACCATTTAACCGATGAGATCAATACCCCTGCAAGCGGCTCTTACCCTGGCCCTTGCCCTCAGCATTTCCTGCAGCAAAAAGAAAGACGACAACACACCCAAAGCGCCTAATGCATATGCCCTCGGCACGAACAACAACCTGCTGGCGTTCCATACCAGCAACCCCGCCACCGTTACCGGCCGCGAGATCACGGGCCTGCAGGGCGGGGAACAGTTGCTGGGGATAGACTTCCGCCTGTCGGACGGCATGTTGTACGGCGTTGGCAGCACTTCCCGCCTGTACCAGATCAATACTTCCACCGGCGCGGCCACGATGGTGGGCCCCGGCCCTTTCCCGGAGCTGCTGGCCAATAGTTATTACGGCATCGACTTTAATCCCGTGGCAGACAGGCTGCGGGTGGTCAACATCGCAGACCTGAACCTGCGCCTCAACCCCGCCAACGGCTCGCTGGCGGGAAAAGATGTGAATATTACCCCGGGTGCCACCGCCATTTCCGCGATCGCTTATGCCAACAACTACAGCGGCGCCGCTTCCACCGTGCTGTATGGTATCGAAGCTTCCACCGGCCGCCTGTTCCGCCTGGATAATCCCAATGGCGGCATACTGACGCTGGTGGGGAAGCTCGGTGAAACCGCCGACGCGGCCGACGGGTTTGATATCGTTGGGCAGGACAATAAAGCGTATGCCTTGTTCAGATCCGTCGGCACCAAACTCTACCGCATCGATCTCCAAACCGGCGCGGCCACCGTAGCCGGGGATTTTCCCATGACGGTGAAAGGGCTCGCGCTCGTGCCGGGACAATAACGGCGCATGCTGCTGTGAAATAAGCGGATTACGTACTTTTGTAACGGACACCTGCCCGTTAATTTCATGCTATGGGAAAAGAAATGTTCAAGAGCATCCTCACCCGGCTGCTCTCTTCAGCCGGCGTTACTATAAACGGAAATGAACCATGGGACATCCACGTACACCATGATGACTTTTACCGCAAAACATTGACCGAAGGCTCGCTGGGCCTGGGTGAAACATATATGTCGCAGTGGTGGGACAGCCCCGCGCCTGATGAATTCATCACCCGGGTGCTGCGCGGTAATCTTGCACAACAACTGAAGCCCAGCCTGAAACTGAAGATGGACCTTCTCCTCTCCCGCTTCTTCAACCGCCAGGGACCTGCCGCCGCATACCGCAACGGCAGCAGGCATTACGACATCGGCAACGACCTGTTCGTGCTGATGCTGGACAAACGCATGACCTACACCTGCGGCTTCTGGAACAATGCGCGCACGCTCAACGAAGCGCAGGAAAACAAGCTGGACCTCACCTGCCGCAAGCTCAGGCTCAGGCCCGGCATGCACGTGCTGGACGTTGGTTGCGGCTGGGGCAGCTTCGGGAAATTCGCGACGGAAAATTATGGCGTAAAAGTAACCGGCATCACTATCTCCAAAGAACAGGCCGAGCTGGGCCGCCAGATTTGCAAAGGCCTGCCGGTAGATATCCGGATCATGGACTACCGCTCCCTCCATGAAAAATTCGATGCGGTCGTATCCATCGGCATGTTCGAGCATGTAGGCTACAAGAACTATGCAACGTATATGAAAACGGTGCACCGGTGCCTGAAAGACGATGGCCTGTTCCTGCTGCACACTATCGGTTCCAATATTACTTCCACCCTCACCGATCCCTGGATCAACAAATACATCTTCCCCAATTCACTGATCCCTTCCATCCGCCAGATCGGCGAGGCCATCGAGGGTTTGTTCGTAATGGAGCACTGGGAAAATTTCAGCGTGGATTACGATAAAACATTGATGGCATGGTATGAGAATATCGCGGCAAACTGGGACCGGCTGAAAGGCAAATACGATCCCACTTTCTTCAGGATGTGGAAATATTACCTGCTCTCCTGCGCCGGCGCGTTCAGGTCGCGGAGCAACCAGCTGTGGCAGGTGGTGCTTTCCAAAAGCGGCGTAGCGGGCGGGTATAGCTTTGCGTGATCTTTTCGCTGTAAACAGTTGTTCAAAAAAAACGCCGGAAGAAAGCTCTCCCGGCGGTGTTTATCATCTTTACGTTTTATCAGATATTGTTCTTCTTCAATTCGCTCACTGCATGGTCTGCCGCGCGGGCAGTCAGTGCCATGTAAGTGATGGAAGGGTTCTGGCAGGCGGAAGAGGTCATGCAGGCGCCGTCTGAAATGAACACGTTCTTCACGGTATGCATCTGGTTAAAACCGTTCAGCACGCTGGTTTTCGGATTGCGGCCCATGCGCGCAGTGCCCATCTCGTGGATGCAATGCCCCGGAGGCGGCATACTGTCTCCCCCGCCTACATTCTTCAGCCCTGCGGCTTCCAGCATTTCCTTCGCGCTTTCAAGCATGTCTTTCCGCATGGCCATTTCGTTTTCGCGGAAGTTGCAGTCGATGTCCAGCGTAGGCAGGCCGTACATGTCTTTTTTCTCTTTATTGAGCCGTACGGTATTGTCCTGGTATGGCAGATGCTCGCCCCAGGCGCCGATCCACATACTCCAATCCCCCGGTTCCGCCTGCGCTTCCTTCAGCCCGACGCCGATACCTTCAAAAGCTACGCCGCGCCCGCGGGACGCGCCGCCCTGGTAACCGAAACCGCGCACATAATCCTTTTGCCTGGTAGATTCGCTGATGTTGCGGAAACGCGGGATGTAAATGCCATTGGCCCTCCGGCCGTAAATATATTGATCCTGGAAACCGTCGAAAGAGCCGCCTGCGCCCACACCGTAGTGATGGTCCATCAGGTTGCGGCCTACCTGGTCGCTGTCGTTGCCGAGGCCGGTTGGGAAGCGGTTCGATACGGAGTTGAGCAAAATAGCCGTGGTGCCCAGGGTGGATGCGTTGATGAAGATGATCTTCGCAAAGTATTCCATCACTTCTTTCGTTTCCGCATCCATGATGCGCACGCCTTTGGCTTTTTGCGTGTTTTCGTCGTAGATCACTTCCAGCACAATGGAGTAAGGCCTCAGTGTGAGGTTGCCCGTTTTCTGCGCTGCGGGCAGCGTTACGCCGTTGCTGCTGAAATACCCGGTGAAAGGGCAGCCCCTCGCGCACAGATCGCGGTACTGGCAAGGGCCGCGGCCGTTGTGCGCAGTGGTTACATGCGCCACCCTGCCGATGGTCATAATGCGGTCTTTATATTTTTCTTTGATCCTCGCGGCCACATGTTTTTCAAGACAGTTCATTTCCATGGGAGGCAGGAACTCGCCGTCCGGCAGCTGCGGCAAACCTTCGGCCTGCCCGCTGATACCTGCGAATTTTTCTACGTAGCTGTACCAGGGCGCAATATCTTTGTAGCGGATCGGCCAGTCTACACCATGACCGTCCTTCGCGTTGGCTTCGAAGTCAATATCGCTCCAGCGGTACACCTGCCGGCCCCACAGGAGCGAACGCCCGCCCACGTGGTAGCCGCGTATCCAGTTGAAGGGTTTTACCTGGTTGTATGGATTCTCTTTATCGTTCACCCAAAAGTGTTGCGTGGCCTCATCAAAGCCATAACATTGGCTCTGGATGTGATAGTTCTCTTTCATTTCGTTGGAGAGAAGGCCGCCGCGGTATTTGAAGCTCCAGGGATCCCAGTTGGCCGTCGTATAGTCTTTTACGTGCTCTACGTTGCGGCCCCTTTCCAGTACGATGGTCTTAAGGCCTTTTTCGCAAAGTTCTTTCGCCGCCCAGCCTCCGCTGATGCCGGAGCCTACCACGATCGCATCGTAGGTATGTTCCTGGGTCGCTTTAATGTTCAGATTCATGTTAAGCGTGGGTTTTTAGGTATGCATATTATTGTTCACTGTTATTGTTCACTGTGCCGCATTATCATAACAAACGGGTGTTGTAAGCAGGAAGAGCCGCTCAATGAGGCGGCTCTTCCATAAGATATATCCTGTGTCCTTTCCGGGATCAGATATTGCCTTTCTTCAGTTCTTTCACCGCATAGTCCGCCGCTCTTGCAGTCAGCGCCATGTAGGTAAGCGAAGGGTTCACGCAGGACGCGGAGGTCATGGCCGCGCCGTCTGTCACGAACACGTTGGGAACGGAATGCACCTGGTTGAAACCATTGAGGATGGAAGTTTTCGGATCGCGGCCCATGCGCGCAGTGCCCATCTCGTGGATGGCCATGCCAGGCCAGGAGCCGTTGTCGTAGGTCTTCACATTCTTGATGCCGGCCGCTTCCAGCATTTCGGCAGCGTCGTTCATCATATCCTTGCGCATTTTTGCTTCGTTCTCTTTGAACTCAGCGTTGAAGCGCATCACAGGCTGGCCCCATGCGTCTTTCTGGCTGTTGTCCAGCACTACGGTATTGTCTTCGTAAGGCAGGCATTCGCCGAAGCCGCCAAGCCCCATGGTCCATTGACCGGGTTCGGTGAGCATTTCCTTGAAGTCTTTACCCACGCCCATTTCGGCAATGCCGCGGCTCCAGCCGCTGCGGCTTGCGCCGCCCTGGTAACCGAAACCGCGGATGTAATCGCGTTTGTCGGAACCGATATTTCGGTAGCGGGGAACGTACAAACCGTTCGCACGGCGGCCGTAGAAATATTTGTCTTCATATCCTTCAGCAACGCCGGACGCGCCGATCTTGAAGTGGTGGTCCATCAGGTATTTGCCCAGCACGCCGCTGTCGTTGCCCAAACCATTGGGGAAGCGGTTGCTGATGGAGTTGAGCAGCACGAAGGTGGAACCGAGCGTAGAACCGTTCACGAAGATGATCTTCGCGTGAAACTCGATCATTTCCTTGGTGTGCTTGTCTATCACCCGTACGCCGGTGGCTTTCTTTTTGCCTTCGTCGTAGATAATGCTGTTTACGATGGAATCAGGGCGCAGCGTAAGGTTGCCGGTGGCCATGGCCGCGGGCAGCGTAGACGACTGCGTGCTGAAATAAGCGCCGAAGGGGCAGCCCCTGCTGCAGAGGTTCCTGTACTGGCATTTGGTACGGCCGGGCAGGTCCTGCGTGATGTTGGCCACGCGGCCGATGGTGATGGTGCGGCTTTTGAAAGCTTCTTCAACGCGTTTTTTCACGTCTTTTTCCACGCAGTTCATTTCCATCGCGGGCATGAAGATGCTGTCAGGCAGCTGGGGCAGGTTTTCGGCCTGGCCGCTGATGCCTACGAATTTCTCCACGTATTCGTACCAGGGCTTGATGTCTTTATAACGGATCGGCCAGTCTATCGCGATGCCGTCTTTCAGGTTGGCCTCGAAGTCCAGGTCGCTCCAGCGGTAGCTCTGGCGGCCCCACATGATGGATTTGCCGCCTACGATATCAGGACGGTACCAGTCGAAGCGTTTGTCTTCTTTATAAGGGCTCTGGCTGTCGTTGATCCAGTATTTTTCGTTGTGTTCGCTGTAAGGATAGTCGCGGACGAGCTTTTCGTGGCTCTGGCGCTGATCCTGGGTGATGCGGCCGCGGTGCGGGAATTCCCAGGGATCTTTGGTGGCGGTTTCGTATTTGCCGTGCTCGAGGTTCTTGCCACGGTCCAGCAGCAATACTTTCAGGCCTTTTTCGGTCAGTTCTTTGGCAGCCCATCCGCCGCTTACGCCCGATCCGATTACGATGGCGTCATACGTGTTCTGGTCCTGCGCTTTTATGTTCAGGTTCATTTGTCTGGTGTTTTGTGGTTCGAAGAAAAGGATTAGGCCCAGGCTTTGTCGCCTTTTTTGTAAGGCACGCAGCCTTCGTATTTACCAGGCACGGCTATGTAACGCAGGGCTTTGGTAGCGCCGGGCTCCGAAGTGAAATACCCGAGCAGGGTCAGTTCCTTCATGTATTGGAAATAGTGCGCGGGATCGTCCTTTTTCTTGTTCTCCCGTTTGTTGTAGTCCACCCTCTCTTTATCGATCGCCGTGAGCAGTTCGGTGCGCTGTTCAGGAGTGATCTCCATGAAATCTTTCCCGGAGAATTTCTTCTTGCTCTCTTCATTGACCTTATTCAGACCGGATTCAAAAACCTTCTGGGCTTTTTCATCATAACAATCGTTGATCATGAGCACGATGAAATCCTGTACATTAGCGGCTTTGGCGCCGGGACTGGTCGTTTCCGGGATGATGGTTTCGGCTATTTCAGCCAAAAGGGCTTTGGTTTCCGGTGTCTGTAGCGTTAGAGTAGCAGGCTTGGATTTACAACCCTCCAGAGCCGCTAACGTGGAAGCGGAAAGCGCGGTTCCCATAAGGATCGCGACATTCCTGATGGCATCTCTTCTGTTCATATTAGTAAATTGATTTGACCTTCACGGTAAGTTTCGAAAAAATACTGAGATTTTCAAATAAAATAGGGGTATTGGCAAAATAATATGTAGAAATGACACAAAGGGGGTTTTTCACCCAGTCACTTCAATATTGCATCAAAAAAAAGAGCATCGCCGCTGCGATGCTCTTTTTCCAATAATATTATAACTGTCAGTTGCCATTCGCTGCTTTCGCTGCGGCGCTCTGTGCAATGGGCGGCGCTTGCTGCGGCGTGGTATACACGTATTTGCCCTGGCTGTTTACCAGCACCACGGGCAATTTGCGGTGTTTTTCAAAATAATCGTAAGCAGATTTCAGGTTGATCCAGAATTTCTGCGCTTCGTTGTCTGTGAGTGAAATGCTGCCCAGGTAGTCCATAGACCTGGAGTTGCCGAAACGCACCGGGAACACGTGCACGGGGATGAAATCCTGCCCGTTGTTCTTGGCGTGTACGGCCATGATATATACTTCCTCGATAAATTCATCGGTAAGCGGTATGCAGCCGATGGTGAGGCAGTTGCCATGAATATAAATATCCCCGCCGGGCTTCTTCTGGTCGCTCAGTATCCTGTCCGAGAAATTGGGATAGTTGATACCGAGAGAAAGATGGAAGCTGCTGTTCGGGTTAAAATCGTTGATATAATAGAATCCTTCCGGAACCTGTCGGTCGCCCTCCTTGCGCTTGGGCCCCATCTTGCCGGACAAGGTGCAAACGCGGTAGGTTTTCAGCAGCGTAAAAGTGTCGGATACATTGTTGCGCACCCAGATCTCCAACTCGCTGTCCAGCTTGAAGGAACGGATGTACATCTGTTTGGCAGGATAGGCGATGCCTTTTTTGGCGAACGCCTGTTTGAGCGATTCCTCTTTTTCACGGAAAGCTTCACCAACCCTGGGGAACAACTTCTGATTCTCCAGGAAAGTTTGCTGCGCGTGAACATTCATAGCGCTCAGTAGGGATAAGGATAAAATACCAATTAATAACCGCTTCATAATTTTATGACTTTCCAAATTCATACCAGGAAATAATAGGCCAGGTAGAATAGTACAAATGCAAAAATAACATATATTATTGAACCGACCTTCCGGTTGGCAATGCGCAGCACGTAATGCCGTTGCCCGGCGAAGATCAGGTAGGCGGTCAGCAACTGGAGCAAACCGGCCAGGATAAACAGGTACCCGAATAAGTCTCTTAAGTCCATAAATATTAACGTCAAATATAAAGATTTAGTGGGTAAAAGGGGTTAAAAACGGGTAAAATTTCAACAAAACGGCAGTAAAACAGGCATTTTTTAACGTAAACAGCCTTATGGATTTTTTACTATTTTGTTGGCCATAAAAAATATTCCGCATGCTGCTCCAAACCCTGTTTACGGCGATGCTCGCCTTCTCTCCCTTTCCCGCAGACACGTCCGGTTATAAACTGACCTGGAGTGATGAGTTTAACAACGATGGCGTTCCCGACCCCGCGAAATGGGATTACGAACGGGGCTTTGTGCGCAACAACGAGCCGCAATGGTACCAGCCTGAAAATGCTGTTTGCCGCAATGGCCTGCTGGTAATAGAAGCGCGGAAAGAAAAAGTCAGGAACACGAATTACGATCCTTCCAGCAAAGCCTGGCAGCGCAACCGCGAATACGCGGAATACACATCCACCAGCATGATCACCAAAGGCAAATTCGATTTCAAATACGGCCGGGTGGTAATGCGGGCGAAGATAGACGTGCGCAAAGGCATGTGGCCCGCGTTCTGGATGCTGGGCAGCAAACGCGGCGCAGGCGGCTGGCCGGCCTGCGGCGAAGTGGATATCATGGAGTTCTACCGCGGTAACCTGCTGGCCAACTGGGCCTGGGAAGGCAACAACCAGGTGGCCTGGAACACAGGCAAATTCCCCGTAGCAACCTGGGGCGGCGAACAATGGGCGAAAGAATTCCATGAATGGGCGCTGGAATGGGACGAAAACAAAATGACCATCTTCCTGGACGGCAAGGAGATCAACTCGCAAGACCTCTCCAAAACCATCAACCATCAAAAAGGCAACAACCCTTTCCGCGAAAATTTTTACCTGCTGGTAAACCTCGCGCTCGGCCAGGCTGGTGAAGAAATCCCGGACAGCCATATTCCCGCGCAGCTGCTGGTGGATTATATCAGGGTGTACCAAAGAACTTTATAAAACCTAAACGTGAAAATATGACGCCCTATTCCGAACCGCCTGAAATGCCCGGATCATTCAACTTTCAATGGCTGGAATGCCTGACCATCGACAGCATCAAACAGCGCCTGGGAATAACAGCGCTGCAATTCCGGACCATCAAAGCTGCGGACGGCAGCATCCTGGACTATTGCTGCCACTGGGACTTTGAGCGGAAGCTTACTGTAAGAATGGAAAGAGCCCTCATTCATCAGGTAAAAGCGGATGCTTCCGTTTTGCTGAACCTCAAAAGACAATGGTCTGCCGGGAAGTACGGCGCCTACCACCTATTCACTGTCACTGCTTATGTGGACAACTGGCCGGACTATACCGAAGGGGAAGACAGTGGCCATGAGCAGCAATATTCAGTATACAACGGGTACAACGATTGGACCGACGATGATATTGATATTGCTTTTGAAGGCGACCCGGATAATACCTGGAATACCGACTAAAAAAAGCCGCCGGCCAAAAGACCGGCGGGATGCTGAATTGTTGTGTTGTTGTAAACTCCAGTTAAAAAAACTTACAGGTTCCCGCGCAGCGCCTGTTCTCTTTCAATGGATTCGAACAGCGCCTTGAAATTGCCTTTCCCAAAGGATTTGGCGCCTTTGCGCTGGATGATCTCGAAAAAGAGCGTAGGCCTGTCTTGCAGGGGTTTGGTAAAAATTTGAAGCAGGTAACCTTCATCGTCGCGGTCAACCAGGATGCCCAGCTCGCGCAACGGGGCAATGTCTTCGTCGATGTCTCCCACCCTTGCGGTAAGATCTTCGTAATAGGAAGCCGGCACGGTCAGGAATTCAATGCCGCGGTGCTGCAGTTCGCCCACTGTGTGCACGATGTCGTTGGTGGCAATGGCAACATGCTGTACGCCAGGCCCGCCGTAGAATTCCAGGTATTCCTCGATCTGTGACTTTTTCTTCCCTTCCGCCGGTTCATTGATCGGGAATTTGATACGGCCGTTGCCGTTGCTCATCACCTTGCTCATCAGGGCGGAATACTCGGTGGAAATATCCTTGTCGTCGAACGATACGAGGTTATGGAAGCCCATGGTACGGCTGTAGAAGTCCACCCAGGTATTCATTTCATTCCAGCCTACATTGCCCACGCAATGATCTACGTATTGCAAACCGGTGCTGGTGGGATTGTATTTGCTTTCCCAGGTTTTATACCCCGGCAGGAAAGGCCCGTTGTAGTTCTTCCTTTCAACGAAAATATGCACGGTCTCACCGTAGGTGTGAATGCCGCTGCGCACTACTTCGCCGAATTCATCTTTCTCTACCGTCGGCTCCAGGAAAGGCTTTGCGCCTCTTTTTACGGTTTCCTCGAAAGTTTTACGCGCATCTTCCACCCAGATAGCCAGTACTTTCACGCCGTCCCCGTGATTGTCTATATGCATAGACATTTCATTGCCGGGGCGCAGCGGGGTGGTGAGCACAAAGCGGAGCTTGTTCTGCACCAGCACATACGACGCGCGGTCTTTCACACCGGTTTCAGGCCCGGCATATGCCAGCGACTGGAACCCGAAAGCTGTTTTGTAAAAGTGTGCGGCCTGTTTGGCGTTGCCGACGTAAAACTCTACGTAATCCGTACCGAGCAAAGGCAGGAAATCCTGCTGATCCTGCGCCGGTGTTGGTTTTACTGCTGCACTGTTCATAAAAAAATGGATTGGTTTTTTAAAAAAATTGTTCTGGTGTATGATGATCTTTAAACCGATACAAGGCTCAAAGCATACAGGTGCTTATTGATAAAATCGATCTCTTCCGGCGCCAGTTTGATATCTATCGCCTTTGCGTTCTGAATGGCTTGCCCTGCGTTCCTCGCTCCTACCAATGCCACGGTAATGCCCGGCCTTTCTATGGTCCAGCGGATGACCAGCTGCGCCAGCGTGGCATTCTTGCTTTCCGCGAGTGGTTTGATGAGGCCCAGGAATGCATTGATGCGCGCGATGTTATCCGGCTGGTAGAACTTCGTTGTGGGGCGGTGATCGCCTGCTTCAAACTGGTGGTCTGCCCTGATCTTCCCGGTGAGGATGCCCCGTTGCAGCGGGCTGTAAGCCAGGATGCCTTTGTTGTTCTTTATGCAATAAGGCGTCAGCTCTTTTTCGATGCTGCGTTCCACCATGCTGAAAGGAACCTGGTTGGAAGCCAGTTTGACCACTGCGTCCGCCTGCTTCATTTGCTCCGCGTTGTAGTTGCAAACGCCCGCTGCGCGGATCTTTCCCTGTTCCTGCAACCGCAGCACCGCTTCGAAGGTTTCTTCTATCGGCGTTGTTGCATCAGGCCAGTGGATCTGGTAAAGATCGATGTAATCCGTTTTCATGCGGCGGAGGCTTTCCTCGCATTCACGGATCACGCTTTCTTTACCGGCATATTTGTAAATATCGATCGCCTTGCCGCTGTTGTCTGTGCTGCTGAAGCCGAAAGTACCCTTGTTACCTTCCCAGGTCATGCCGAATTTGGTCAAGATCTGCACTTTATCGCGCTGGATGCCTTCCAGCGCTTCGCCTACGATCTCTTCGCTGGTGCCCTGGCCGTAGATGGGCGCCGTGTCTATGGAAGTAACGCCCTGGTCTACAGAAGCCCTGATAGCTTCCCTGGCGTCCTTTCTTTCCGCGCCGCCCCACATCCATCCGCCAATGGCCCATGCGCCGAATGTGATGGCCGATACTTTCAAATTGCTTTCTCCGAGTTGTCTGTATTCCATGCTTAAATTTTTCCCTAAAAGTAATACCGGGAATTTTATTCCGCCCAGCTCATTACATATTGCTGGTCTTCGATATTCAGCGCTTCTTTCGTGATCTGCAGGGGATGGAAAGTATCCACCATTACCGCCAGCTCTTTCGTTTCCTTCGCGCCCAGGCTCTTCTCCACCGCCCCGGGATGCGGCCCGTGCGGGATGCCTGCGGGGTGAAGGGTGATCATGCCGCGGGTAACGTGCTTGCGGCTCATAAAGTCGCCATCCACGTAATACAGCACTTCATCGCTGTCTATATTGCTGTGGTTATACGGCGCGGGCACAGCCAGCGGGTGATAGTCGAACATTCGCGGGCAGAAGGAACATACCACGAAGTTGTGCCCTTCGAAGGTTTGATGCACCGGCGGCGGCTGGTGCACGCGGCCCGTGATGGGCTCGAAGTCGTGGATAGACAGCGCGAAGGGATATTCGCATCCATCCCAGCCTATCACGTCGAACGGGTGATGGCCGTAGTGGATGGGATACATGATGCCTTTCTTTTTCACGAGTATGGTGAAATCTCCCGCCCGGTCGATCGTTTCAAGGTTCTGCGGCTGCCGGATATCCCGTTCGCAGAAGGGCGCGTTTTCGAGCAGCTGGCCGTAAGGGCTGAGGTACCTTTTCGGGAAACGCAGCGGGCTGAAAGATTCGACGATAAAGAGGCGGTTTTGCTGGTTGGAGAATTCCACCTGGTAAATGGTGCCCCTCGGTATCACGATATAATCGCCGTAGCCGAACTGCAGCTGCCCGTACTGGGTGTGCAGGATGCCGCTGCCTTCGTGGATGAAAAGCAGCTCGTCCGCATCGGCGTTCTTATAAAAATAATCTTTGGTGCTTTGCTGCGGGGCAGCCAGGGAAAGATGGCAGTCGCTGTTTACCAGCACGGGTTTGCGGCTTTTCAGGTAATCCGCTTCAGGTTGGATATTGAAGCCCTGGAAGCTGCGGTGTTTCAGCATTTTTTCCTCCGCAACGGAAGGCGCCGCGTTGTAAGGTTCGTCCACTTTGATGATCTCCGTGGGCGGATGGCAGTGATACAGCAGGGAATAGTGGGAAGAAAAACCTTCCGTGGAAAAAAGCTGTTCCGAGTACAACTTACCGTCCGGCTTACGGAACTGCGTATGCCGTTTATGCGGAATCTGCCCTAATGTGTGATAATGAGGCATAATTGGGTTTATTAATAAATAACAAGTATCCGGCCATTTAGATGGCAAAATCAGGAATCAGCCTAAAGGCTGGCCGGTAAAGCGGGAGATTATAACGCCGAATCCATGGCGAGCGTGGCCATGAGGAAGCAGTAATTGCACTGGTTTTTGTATGTAAGCGAACTGTGCATGAGATTGTACGGGCTAAAATTATGTCTTTTTTCAGATATGGGGGAAATTAATTTATTGATTCCCCGCCAATCACCATAATGAGGCCAATTTGGCGATTCAAAGAAAGGCAGTTATATTGTAGCATATTTCGACCGAACCAAGCAACCCCGATGAAGATAAATTCAATGACCTATTTACCTGTGTTTAGATGATGTTAACACCATTTTCGGAAATCAAGTAAACGACTTTTTACATGCCCAATCTCTATATCCTCACGATCCGGATTCTATCCTGCGTCCCTTTATTGCTTTGCGTTTTGAGCGTAGCCGCTCAAAACGCTCCTAACACCAGCGCCCGTCCTTCAGCAACAGCGGATGCGACACCTGCGGCGTATTCCAATCCTGCTGTCAATTATATCCGTACCTGGGAGCCAGCTATGCTTACTACCGATCCAGCAGTGGTAACGGCCACAGCGCGGACTGTAAAGGAAGTAAAGCAAACTACGCAATATTTTGATGGATTGGGCCGACCACTGCAGCAGGTGGCCAAAGGCATGAGCGGCGGGGTGACGGCGGAGGCCACAGGTGGTAAAGACCTGGTGAGCATGCATGTGTATGACGCATATGGCCGGGAGCAGTTGCAATACCTGCCATATGTGCCGCAGACCGGCAATACCAGCGATGGGTTATTCAAGACCGCGCCTTTTACCGGCCAGGCGGCCTTTTACCAGAATGCTACCCTGAACCCTGGCGCACAGGGTGAGACAATCTATTATACCCGTACCGCTTTTGAAGCTTCTCCATTAAACCGCGTAGTGCATACCTACGCGCCCGGCAACAGCTGGGCGCTGGAAGGCGGTAACCGCCCGGTGAGTCTGCAATACCTGGTTAATACTGCGGCCGATTCCGTACGTATATGGAATATCCCGGCAGGTAATACTATTCCTACGAGCGCTGCCAGCCAGGTGTACGGAGCAGGACAGCTTTCCAAACAATTGACCCAGGACGAGGCTGGCAACCAGGTGATAGAGTATAAAGATAAGAAAGGCCAGACCCTCCTGAAGAAAATACAATTGGCTTCCTCTCCGGGCACGGCCCATGCCGGCTGGCTATGCACGTATTACGTGTATGACAATCTCTATAACCTGCGTTTTGTGATCCCGCCCCGCGCTGTAGAGCTGATCAATAGCAACTGGGTAATCAGCACAGCGATTGCCAATGAACTGTGCTTCAGGTATCAATACGATGGACGCAGGCGCATGATTGAAAAGCGTATTCCTGGCGCCGGGCCGATGCTGATGGTATATGATGTCAGGGATCGGCTTGTGTTTACCCAGGACTCTGTGCAACGCGCCAAATCCCCCACCAAAGAATGGCTGGTGACCTTTTATGATGCGCTGAACCGGCCGGTGATGACGGCGCTCTATCCCTCCAACTCCACGCGGGACCAGTTGCAAACAGCGATGAACGCCGCTACTGCCAGCTCAACGCTGACCTATACCGCCCCTGGTACAGCAGACCTGGTAGTAGGCAACCGGCAAACCGGCCTGACCAGCTATAAGGCCACCAGCAGCATCATTTTTCAACCTGGCTTTGAGAGCGAAACGGCCGCTGAGTTCGTAGCCGAGATCGATCCGGCCCTGCAAGGACTGACTACCCAGCTCGCCGTCACCAACCCGCTGCCCAACATCACCGGGTATCAGCCACTGACCTATACTTTTTACGATAATTACAGCTATACCGGTGCCCATAGCCTGCAAACGGCAGACCTTTCCAAGCCGCAGGCCGGCACCAATCCTTATGCGGAATCTTCCACCGCCGCCAGTACCAGGATTAAGGGATTGACGACCGGTACCCGGATAAGGGTACTGGGCACTACGGACCAATGGCTGACCACCACGATATACTATGATAACAAAGGCCGTGCGATCCAGACGATCAGTGATAATTCCGGCGGCGGTAAGGACATCGTCACCAGCCTCTATGATTTTAACGGCAAAGTGCTCAGCAACTACCTGCGCCATACCAACCCGCGCAGCGGCGCCACGCCGCAAACGACGGTGCTGACGATGAACCAGTATGATGCCGCCGGACGCCTGCGTTCCATCAAAAAGAAGCTCAATGATAATGCTACGTTGGAAAGAACCGTGGCCACGATGGAATATGATGAGCTGGGGCAGCTCAAAGAGAAGCGGCTGGGCGTAACAGATGCCACTACCCAACTGGAGAAGTTGGCCCATGAATATAATATCCGCGGCTGGCTGAAAGGCATCAATAAAACCTACGTCAACACGGCAAGCAGCACATCTAACTGGTTTGGACAGGAATTAAGCTATGATTACGGCTTTACCACCAACCAATACAATGGCAATATCGGCGGGCTCAGATGGAAAGGCCGCGGAGACGGAATTGCCCGTGCTATGGGATTCGGATATGACAAAGTGAACCGGTTGATATCAGGTGATTTTAACCAACAAAACCCCGGCACGACCACCTGGCAGAAGAACCTGGCGGACTTCAGCGTAAGCAACCTGGCATATGACGCCAACGGCAATATTATGTCCATGACCCAGCGGGGCCTGAAAGCCGGTGCCCCGGCCACAGTGGACCAGCTGAGTTATGCTTATTACGCCAATAGTAACCGCCTGCGCTATGTAAGGGATAATGTCAACGACATCAGCAGCACACTGGGTGACTTCAAAGAACCAACATCCAACAACACTTCCAACCAAAATACGCCAACCATAGACTTCGATTACAGCTATGATGTGAACGGCAATATGACTGCTGATAAGAACAAGGAGATCACGGGCATTGTCTACAACCACCTGAACCTGCCGCAGGCGATCACGGTCCCTAATAAAGGGAGTATAAGCTACCAGTACGATGCTACCGGCAACAAGCTGAAGAAGACAGTGACTGATATCACGGTCAATCCTTCCAAGGTGACCACTACCGATTATATGGCCGGCGGGATGATGTACGTAAATGACACACTGCGGATGCTACCCCATGAAGAAGGCCGCGTTCGCACAGTATTCAAGTCCGGCCAGCCTTTGCAATACAAGTATGATTATTTTGTAAAAGACCACTTGGGCAACGTGAGGGTAGTGCTGACGGAACAAGTAGATTTTTCAATGTATATGGCCAGCATGGAAACGGAGAGCGCGGCGAAGGAAAGTGCGCTGTTCAGCAACATCGATGCAACCCGTACTTCCAAACCCGCAGGCTACCCCCAGGATGCTACCACCAATCAGAACAGCTTCGTAGCGAAACTGAACGGAGACAACCCGGATAAGAAGATCGGCCCGAGCCTGGTACTGAAGGTAATGGCGGGAGATACAGTACAGATCGGCGCCAAAGCGTTTTTCAAATCACAGCAAACCTCGCAAAACAAAAAGACAGTTCCTCCTGCAGATATGCTGAGCGCGTTGATCAGTTCCTTCGGAGGCCAAGGCGCTGAAACAGGCCATGGCGCCTTGGCTTCTGCCAGTCTCAACAATACGCCGTTCAACAATGACTTTAATAACGCTTACCAGCGTTTGAAAGAAAAAGATGCGCAAAATTCGAGCCCGCAGCGCCCGAAAGCCTACCTGAACTACGTACTGTTCGACGAAAAGCTCGGCCTGGTGGAAGACAATAGTGGTGTGAAACAGGTACAGGCCTCACCCGACGAGTTGCAAACGCTGGCGCAGGATAAGATGGTGATGCAGAAAAACGGATTTCTATATGTTTATACCAGCAATGAAAGCCCGCAGGACGTTTATTTCGACAACCTGATAATCATCACAAACCCGGCCCCCCTGCTCGAGGAAACACATTACTATCCATTCGGGCTGATAATGGATGGGATATCCTCCAGGGCCGCAAACATTCTCCCCAATAAAGAGCAAACGTTCCAGGAACAAAAATTCGATGATGAATTGGGTGTAAACTACATCCAGTTTAAGTACAGAAGCCACGATCCACAAATCGGACGGTTTATACAGGTTGATCCTCTTGCTGATGATTACAGATATAACAGCACTTATGCCTTCAGTGAAAACAGGGTTACCAATGGCCGGGAGTTAGAAGGTTTGGAATATATTTCTATTCACCACTATACTGATGGAACGAAGGGAACCAAGATGCATTACAAATCTACCGATGAGGAGATTAATAAAATACATGGTACAACAGCAGGATTTTATAATTCAGCTTCGTATGGCCCGTTAGGAAGAGGGGTTGTTCATTATTATTATAGCAGTAATGGAAAAATTCTTGACACCAAATGGGATCAAGCTCAGGACGGCGGTAAATCAGATTTTGCACGCCATGGTCTTTATTCCGGGGCGGGAAGCGTAACAACAGACGGAGGAGAAAAAAGTAAAAATTATGATTTTAGCTATCAACCAATAGATTGGGCTGACGCTATTGCAAAAAGGCATGATATGGACTATGCCGCGGCAACAGCAACAGGAGAAAAATCAGCTGGTTTTTTGGAGGATGTAAGAACTTTGCAAGCTGACAAAGATATGATTCAGCGTCTTTGGGATTACACAAACCCATTTAAAAAAATTGAAGGTGTTGAAACACCATTACGTACATCCTGGTCAGGAGAATTAGAGCTTGCGATGGCGGGTCAACTGGATGTAATAACTGCATTAGCCACCTACAAACAATGGAAAGTAGACAACGGCTACGGTAATAAAGATACTTATGATACATTGCGATGGCAATTTTATAGGTTTGACGCATTAACAGCCGCCCTCATTGATATAATTAATTCAAGATAAAAGCAGTTATATGAAAAAAAATATTGTCTTACTCATCATGATCGTGAGCCTCACGGGATGCCTGTGGGAGAAAATTGAAATAACATCGGATTATATTATTAACGGGAATTGGAGTGAGCATGTAAACTCCATCGAAATCAATAAGCTTCGATTAAAAAAAGATAGCACAATAAATCCTTTTGCAAATTTAAATCAGGCTGAAATATTGGAAAAACTTGAAGACGACACCTCCTTCATATTTGTAGGCAACGTTAAATACAATGGAGAAAAGTATTCCACCCGGAAAGTTTTTTTCAATAAAAAAAATAATTTTCTATGGTGGACGACTAAGGGGGATACACAAATAGAAACCATCGGCAGCTTACAAAAAAATACATGGTACAAATTTTCCAGTCTAGGAAACTACCCTTACATCGTCTATATATATGTTGATAGTGCTAACAAAGTACATCGTTTTACTGTGAATCAATCCAATTGGTGATATTGGATTCCAAAACAAACATCTATTCCGCTTTTAAAATAATAGTCATGAAAAGGTTTTTCGTTCCACTTATTATCATTATAAGCCTTACAGGATGTCTGAAGAAAAAAATAGAGATAACAGCGGAATATGTTATTAATGAGAACTGGAGTAAACGTGTAAACTCAATAAAAATAAATAAACTCAAAGTAAAAGAGGATAGTACTATAAATCCTTTTTCGAATTTAACTCATATTGATCTATTAGGAAAACTTGAAGACGACACTACATTTATATTTGTAGGCAACGTCAAATATAATGGTGAAAACTATTCTACCCGAAAAGTTTTTTTTAACAAAAAAAATAATTTTTTGTGGTGGACAACCAAGGGGGACACACAAACAGATACAATTGGCACCTTGCAAAAGAATACTTGGTATAAATTTTCCAACCTATTAACCTATCCATACTACCTTTATATATACGTTGACAGCACAAGCCAAGTGCATCGTTTTGATGTAAATCAGTCCAATTATTAATATGGGTTACAAAATACATGCGAGAACCATCTTTAGAAACGATAGTCATATGAAAAAAATTGTTATACTCATCACGATTATAAGCCTTACAAGTTGCCGCCTGATAGAAAAAAATAGAGATAACAGCGGACTATATTACCAATTCGAATTGGGATGAGCAAGCGAATGCAATAACAATTGATAAACTTATTCTAAAAAATGACAGTACTATAAACCTTTTTTCAGAAGTATCATATGTTGAACTACTGGAAAAATTTGACTTCGACACATCATTCTCATTTGAAGCCAACGTTAAATATAATGGGGAAAAATATGCCAAACGAAAAGTGTACTTTAATAAAAAAGAAAATTTTTATTGGCTATCAAATAAGTTTGAAACAAAATCAGAAACCATTGGCAGCTTGCGAAAAAATACCTGGTATAGATTTTCCGGCTTGGTAACTTTCCCATACTATCTATATATTTATGTCGACAGTACAAACAAAACGCATCGTTTTGACGTGAACCAGGCTAATTATTGACCCAATGAACCTCAAACCATAAATGCCCTAAACATATTCCCTATGCGTTGTAAATCTATCGCTGTATGCCTGGCCTTACTGATAATATCCCCAGTAATAAACGGGCAGGAATACAACACGCTAAGCACCCTGACCCCGCTTCCTCCTAATACGGCCTCTTTATTCAAAACAATGGAGAAGCCCACCGGCTCTTTTACCGGCATACCTCCTATTGATATTCCGTTACATACTGTAACACGACAGGGGCAGACCATTCCTATTGCCCTAAGCTACAACGCAGGAGGAATCAAGGTAGAAGAAATTGCCAGCTCAGTAGGGCTGGGCTGGAACCTGATGGCTGGCGGGACAATCACGCGCATAAAAAACGGCCTCCCGGATGAAACAACCACTAACGGCTACCTGGATTGTTCTATCAAACCTCACATGTTTGACTATAGCAGGTGGCATATGGAACTTTATTCAGGAGGCGGATTGGACCTTGAGCCGGACCTGTTTATGTTTACCTTCAATGGCAGAAGCGGGCGCTTCGCTTTCGACATCAATAGAAATATTCACCTGCTCGATCAGCAAAAGGACTTTATCGTTAAGCCACTGTGGCAAACAAATCTGCCTTCACCTTCGGATTCTCTTTTCGCCGGGTTCACAATAACAGATGACAAAGGCATCACTTACTATTTTGGAACAAATAAAGACAGAAGTACCAGTGCCACCAACTATAATTCCTCAGATTTTTACACGACGGGCTGGCAGCTTATGCAGATCTGCGATATCAATGGAACAGAGCTTGCTTCATTTACATACCAGCAAGGAGCTTTTCATTATGAAGCGAGAAGGCAGGCATTTGAAGTAAAATTTTTTGGCGGTATCGGTGATTCCCAGATGGGCTGTACCCCGGGAGACTACAATGGCGCTAATTACTATTCGGATGTCCACGCCTATGAAACGTTTATAAAGGAAATCAGGATGGGTGGCGAAAAAGTCGTGTTCTGGTACGGTAATCGATTCGACTTTCAGGGTGCGCTAAAGGCGGATAGTATGCAAGTGCTCGATGAGTCCAACAACATCAGAAAACGGTTCCATTTTAACTATGGCTATTTTACTGTACCCGGCGCATCTCCAACATACGATAATTTAAATAAACGGCTTAAGCTGCTGAATATGTCGCAACTTCCCGTGACCGGCACAGACTCCATAACACATTCCTTCACTTATATCGAAACCGAGAATCTTCCCAGCCGGCTCACAGGGTCAACGGACTACTGGGGATTCTTCAATGGAGGCACCAGCGGAGGGCCCATTATCCCGAATGGGCTGTACTATTACCAGGGCAAAACAGTAGCCGTACAAAATCATGCCGAACGGCGCATCAACCATGCCTATACAAGTGCCAATACGCTAAAAAGAATAACTTTCCCTTCAGGCGGCTATCGCGAATTTACTTACGAAGGCAACCAGGTATTATATAACACATATTACAAATTCGAAAATATAGAACCGGATCTTAATGATCACACATCGGAAACCTACTTTGAATATCCGGCTGGTAATCCTTATCCGCTGGACGAGCCGGCTTATACAAAGGATATTACTATCAACAGCAGCTTCGGTTCATCGTTATTACATTTCCTGTTGTCCGGCTGGTCGACTCATTTTTTTGTGCGGATAATTGATAAGAACGGCGCCTTCGAAACCACACTTGCTGAGATTGAGAATGATTTGGATAATTATTATCTCCTGCCCAATGGTAACTACAGGTTCGAGCTATATTATAATTTCGATGGCAACTTCAGCCAGGTGTTTTTATGGTGGCGGGAACTAAATATGTCGCCAAACACCATCTCCAGGTACGGGGAAACATTCTATAAAACCCACCGGGACGCAGGCGGGCTTAGGATAAGCATGATAGATGACTACGACCCACTAACCAACAAACATCTTAAAACCTGGTATAAATATTATCTCCCTTCAGACACTACCCTGAGTAGCGGCATGCTCGTTTCTGTTCCTGCTATCCTCAGCAGAAACGGTTGCGAAGAACTAAATTGCGACCTGATGCGGATTTCTTCTTATAGTGCCTATCCTTTAAACTCCCAGCAAGGTTCATATGTATGTTATCCCAACGTCCGGGTAATTGAAGAGCAAAATGGGTATACCGATCAGTTGTTCACCTTTACGCAGGACACTGACGCATCAAATTTACTTTTCTTTCCGCCCGTCCCTGCTATTAATCATGGTTATCAGAGAGGTCAGCTGATGAGTCTTAAACACTACGATCAAAGCGGCAGCCTGATCAGGAACGACAGCACTGAATTTTATTATCAACCTATACCTCCGGCTCAAATTTACGGACATAGGGCGGCGGTTTATGTTCGGGAAACCTGGCTGGCTTGTGGCCAGGATTGCAGCCTTCTTGTCCGCCCCGAACCCGTGCCCAAAACTCAATGGAGCACTGTTTATTCGTCCAATGGCGACTTTCAGACCAAAACAGAGTATACCTACAACGATGAGTTTTACCGGTCAGGCATAAAACGAGTGAAAGTAACTCATAGTGACAGCAGTATACAGGAAACATGGTACCGTTACCCATACAATGTTCTCTCAGATTTTAAATTAGGTTTGAGCACTGCTGAAAGAACGATGAAGGACACTTTACTTAAGTACAACTACCTGCAACCAATAGAAACAACCACATATTTAAAAACCGGGGCTGATTCCATTTTACAACAAGGGACAAAAAACAGCTGGGAATTTTTCCACACCTTTAAAAAATACCCGGGTAAAATAAAACAATTCACATCAACCGCTGATTCCACGATAGTCAATCTATCCAATTACGACACAACCGGCAACCTCAGGGAAGCATACAAGACAAATAATATAAAAGAGGTGTTATTATGGGGCTATAACAATAAATATGTGGTGGCCAAAGTAACGGGATCGGATGTAGCTACTGTGAGCAGCTTCATCAATAATAATATTCTCCAGGCCCCGTCCAGCGATGCTGCATTAAGAACAGAACTTAATAAGATCCGTACAGGCCTTGCTAACTCCCAGGCCCAGGTAATCACCTACACACATCTTCCGGCTGTCGGCATATCATCGATTACAAATGAAGCTGGTGAAATAATTTTCTACGAATATGATAAACATGGAAGGCTTGAGCATATCAGGGATGAAAACAACAATATCATAAAGAAAATAGAATATAAAACCGCCCAATAACCGACATATGCACAAAAGCTTATTTTACATAATAGTTGCATGTTTAAGCTGCCTTTCATCCTTTGCGCAGGACGAAAAGGCTGTTGATTCCCTCGTTTCTCTCAAATCAGTCAGTGAAGTGAAAAAGCAGTTTGAACTGACCGAGACTGAGCAAAAGCGTTTATTTGAAGCAAATAAAATTGCGCGTCAGAAACAGAAGGAAGTGATGGCGTTGTATCGGAATACTCCAGCGTTCGCCGTGGCTTTTGACAGGGTTCAGCAACAAAAAGATTCAATCTATGCGGAAATACTGGGAAAAGAGAGATTCGTTAGGTATAAAAGCAGGGAAACACAAAACCGTGATCAATTCGAATTGGCCCAGCGATTGAAACAGCAACGACAAAAAGATTCTATCCAGGCTTTGATATTAAAAGAATAAAACCATGTGGACATCCCTCACCGCCTTCGGCAAACTCATCCGGCAGCATAACAAACAATGGTCCGGACTGATGCATACCGCCGCTTTTATATTTTTCGTGATCGGCGTTCTGGCCGGCGGGGTTATTATCAGCGTGCTGGGCATGGTCTTCATGCCTGAAGAGAATCTGACCGATCCCCCTACTTACCTGCTGAGCAACAGCCTGCGTTGTGGTTGCTGGGCAACAGTTATCGGCTGCGGGCTCACGGCGGCGGCTTTCAGCCGCAACAGTACGGCTCCGGGCTCTTTTGCGGAACTTTCCCGCCAAACGCCTAAGGTGGCCTGGCTGCGTTTCATTTCCCTGAGCCTGCTGCAAATTTTATTCGTGTTTATCGGGATGTACCTCACGTTCAAAAGGTCCGCCGCTTTTGCTTCGGAAGGGTTGCAGACGGCTGACCGGGCCAATACTTACTATTTATGGGCGATGAACTTTACGTTCTTGCTCACCCAGGTAACTGCCGCAGCTTTTGCGGGCATCGTTTTTATCAAAGGCGCAGGCGCCGCCAGCATAGCGCCTTACAGGGGTAAGCTGGCAATTTTGATGGTGACGGGTTTCATACTGGCCTCGCTGATCACTTCGGTCTTTTACGATCTCCATACCATTCTCCTCAGCCCCGTTCTTTTTTCCATACTCAGCCTGCCCGGCGGCGAGTACTCTTCTGCCGTCGTTATCGCCCTGTTTACCCTGCTTACCGCCCATATCTGGACCTGGCTGATTTGCAGCGCTTTTTATGAGGAAGAGATAGAATTCGAACTGGAAGAAGAAACCAAAGTGAACGTCCATAAATAACACAAATTGTCACAAAATTGTAATAGACTTTAAAGGCAACTTGTCCGCTTTCTCATCCCCTCCTATCACTCAAAGCCACTACAGTAAAGCGATTTTACAAAGAATGTATAAAAATCCCCATGTTTCCCCGACATTAAATGTTTTCGAAATTTTGTCTTACCCCTTTGTATTTTCGCTTTTAATTCCCAATCTTTGTAATACTAAAGTCATAAAATAATAGTGCATTTATTCAACTCACATATAATCCGTATCGCTTCACTCTCCTCCGGCGTGTACGGCACTATTATTACCACCACAACCACCACAACCCCATCGCGGGGTTAATTTTTCATATCGTCCACCGGCCAGGTAATACTGGCACACCGCAAAGCAGGGAACATCCCTTTTATATCCATTCAACACTTCCTTTCCATGCAAGTTTTAAAATTCGGCGGCACTTCCATAGGCAGCGCCGCAGCCATCGAGCAGGTTTGCAGTATCGTAGCCCAATACAAACGTAAAGGCAACATGGCCATCGTAGTGAGCGCCATGAGCGGCATCACGGATAAACTGATCCAATGCGGCCAGCTGGCCGGGCAATGCCAGGAACAATATAAATCCGTGCTCCAGGAAATAGAGACCAAACACCTCGATACCATCCGCGCGTTATTCCCCATCACCGTACAAAGCAGCCTCCTCAGCGAGGTGAAGAAACAACTCAACCAGCTGGAAGCCCTCTGCGATGGCATCTTCCAGGTAGGCGAACTCAGCAAACGCTGCCAGGATAAGATCATGAGCTTCGGCGAACTCCTCTCCTCCTGGATGGTAGCGGAAAAACTGAAGCAGACCGGGTTGAACGCCGCCTGGAAAGACAGCCGCGACCTCATATTCACCGACGCGCAGCATGGTCACGCCCTGGTAGACTTTGACGTGACCGACCACCAGGTGACCACCTTCTTCCAGCATCAAAGCGCCAACTTTGTCGTGCTGCCGGGTTTCATTGCTTCCAATGCGGATAAAGACACCACTACCCTCGGCCGCGGCGGCTCCGATTACACCGCCGCCATCATCGCCGCCGCCATGGATGCCAGCGTACTGGAGATCTGGACGGACGTGAGCGGCATGATGACCGCCGACCCGCGCCTGGTGCCGCAGGCCATCGCCATCCCGCGCATTTCTTACGAAGAAGCCATGGAACTTTCCCACTTCGGCGCCAAGGTGATCTACCCGCCCACTATCCAGCCGGTAATGAACCGCCGCATCCCCATCTGGATCAAAAATACCTTTGCACCGGACGATTACGGCACGCTTATACAGGACAACGGCGAAAAACCTTTCCCCGTTACCGGCATCTCCGGTATACAGAAGATCGCCCTGCTTACCCTCGAAGGCAGCGGCATGGTGGGCATTCCCGGCTTTTCCAAACGCCTGTTCGACGCGCTGCTGCGCGAAAAGGTGAACGTGATCCTCATCACCCAAAGCTCGTCGGAACACTCTATCACAGTGGGCATCCTCGAAAGCGACATGCTCAGCGCCAAAGCTGCGGTAGACAGTGAGTTCGTACAGGAAATACACGACAAGCGCATCGAGCCGCTGATCGTCGAAAAAGACCTTTGCATCGTGGCCGTAGTAGGCGACAATATGAAGAACCACCATGGCATGAGCGGAAAACTGTTCGGCGCACTGGGGCGCAACGCCATCAACGTGCGGGCTATCGCGCAGGGCTCTACGGAAAAAAATATCTCCGCCGTGATCAATAAAGCGGATGTAAAAAAAGCGCTGAACGTGATACACGAAGCGTTCTTCGAATCAGAGACCAAACAGGTGAACGTGTTCGTTGCGGGCACTGGCAACGTGGGCGGCAAGCTGTTGGAACAGCTGCAATTGCAGCAGGAATACCTGCTTCGCGAACTGGGCCTGCAGGTGCGCATCATTGCCCTGGCCAACAGCCGCAAGATGCGTTTCTCCGAAAGCGGGCTTTCCCTCGGCCAGTGGAAAGAGGAACTGGAAGCAGGCCATGAAATGGACCAGGAATTGTTCGCCAAACATATCCTGGACATGAACCTGCGCAACAGCGTGTTTGTAGACAATACCGCCAGCGATACCGTTGCAGGCATGTACAGTAATTTCCTGCGCAATGGCATTTCAGTGGTAACCTGTAACAAGATCGCGTGCTCTTCCGCCTATGCGGAATATAAAAAACTGAAAGACCTTGCCCGGAAGTTCAACGCTTCCTTCCTTTTCGAAACCAACGTGGGAGCGGGCTTACCCGTTATCAACACCTTGAACGACCTGGTGCGCAGCGGCGATAAAGTACAAACCATCGAAGCGGTGCTGAGCGGCAGCCTCAACTTCGTATTCAACCATTTCGTGAACGGCGCCAACTTCAGGCAGGTGGTAAAAGCCGCGCAGGACGAAGGTTACACCGAACCCGATCCGCGCATAGACCTGAGCGGCAAAGACGTGATGCGGAAAATACTCATACTGGCGCGGGAAAGCGGCGCGGTGCTGGAAATGGAAGACATAGAGAACCTATCCTTCCTGCCCGCGGAATGCCTGCATGCGAAAGACGTGCCTGCTTTCTACGAACAGCTCGATGTACATGCCGCACATTTCCAGCAGCTGCTGAGATCCGCGGCAGACAAGGGCGAACGCCTCAAGTTCGTAGCCCGTTATCACAACGGCAAAGCATCCGTCGGGCTGCAGTCCGTGGGGCCGCAGCACCCGTTCTACCAATTGGAAGGAAAGGATAACATCGTGCTGTTCACCACCAGCCGTTATTCCGCACAGCCATTGATCGTGAAGGGCGCCGGCGCCGGGGCAGACGTAACCGCTTCCGGCATATTTGCAGACATCATCAGAACCGTTCGATAATTTAAGATATGAACCAGGCAAACAATAAAATAAAGGTATTCTCTCCCGCCACCGTTGCCAACGTGGCCTGTGGTTTCGATGTGATAGGGCTTGCGCTGGAAGGCACCGGCGACGAAATGGAACTGAGCCTGAGCGATAAACCCGGCGTGCGCATCACTTCCATCGAAGGTGCAGACCTTCCGCTGGAAGCCTCCCAGAACGTGGCCGGCGTGGCACTCATGGCCCTTTTACAGGAATACGGCAAGCCGGAGACCGGTATGGAAATTTCCATCAAAAAGAACATCCACCCGGGCAGCGGCATCGGCTCCAGCGCCGCCAGCGCGGCAGGCGCAGTGGTAGGTGGCAATATGCTGCTGGGCAATCCCTTTTCCCCCGAAGCGCTGATCCGCTTTGCCATGGAAGGCGAAAGACTGGCCTGCGGCACGCCGCATGCGGACAATGTGGCCCCCGCCATCCTCGGCGGCTTCACGCTCGTGCGCAGCTACCAGCCGCTGGATGTGATCAGGCTGCACACCCCGCAGGACCTTTGGGTAACCGTGATACACCCGCAGATAGAAGTGAAAACGGCGGACGCCAGGGGCATCCTCAAACAACAGGTGCTGCTGAAAGACGCCATCCGCCAGTGGGGCAACGTGGGCGCGCTTGTATCAGGCCTCTACACCGAAGATTACGGCCTCATCAGCCGCGCGCTGGAAGACGTGATCGTGGAGCCAATCCGTTCCATTCTCATCCCCGCCTTCCACGACCTGAAAATACGCTGCAAAGAAGCAGGCGCCCTGGGCGGCGGCATTTCGGGCAGCGGCCCTTCCGTGTTCATGCTCAGCAAAGGCGAAGCTAACGCCAGGGCCGTGGCCGCCATGATGGAAACTATTTACGCGCCGCTGGGCGTGGATTACCACATCCACGTGTCCCGCATCGGCCACTCCGGCGTTAAAGCCATAAACCTTTAAATCCATGCAATACTATAGCTTACAGAACCACCAGCACCGCGCCTCCTTCAGGGAAGCAGTGATCCAGGGCCTGGCGCCGGACAAAGGACTGTATTTCCCTTCGGAAATACCCAGGCTGGACAAGGATTTCATAGAACGGCTGGACGAATACGACCCGCAATACATTGCCCGCAAAGTGATACAGCCATTCGTGGGCAACGATATACCTGTGCAATACCTCACGCAGATCATCCGCGAAACGCTCACCTTTCCCTTCCCGCTGCGCGAAGTGGAAGAAAACGTATATGCGCTGGAGTTATTCCACGGCCCTACCCTTGCGTTCAAGGACGTGGGCGCCAAATTCATGGCCGGCTGCCTGGGTTATTTCAGGCGCGACGCCGGGCAGCCCGTTACCGTGCTGGTAGCCACCTCCGGCGATACCGGCGGGGCCGTGGCGCATGGTTTTTACGATGTGCCGGGCGTGGAAGTGGTGATCCTCTACCCTTCCGGCAAAGTGAGCGACTTGCAGGAAAAACAGCTCACCACGCTGGGCCGCAACATCCGCGCACTGGAGATCAAAGGTACGTTCGACGATTGCCAGCGCATGGTAAAGACCGCCTTCCTCGACGGCGAATTGCAGGCCCGCCGCCCGCTTACCTCCGCCAATTCCATCAATGTGGCCCGCTGGCTGCCGCAGATGTTCTA
The DNA here is from genome assembly GCF_039655965.1 of Chitinophaga sp. YIM B06452. Classification (NCBI taxonomy): domain Bacteria; kingdom Pseudomonadati; phylum Bacteroidota; class Chitinophagia; order Chitinophagales; family Chitinophagaceae; genus Chitinophaga; species Chitinophaga sp. YIM B06452. Next base: position 292,516 of record NZ_JAWLKY010000005.1, read on the forward strand.
CTACTTCATGGCCTACCGCAAGATCAAGCAGTGGCGCAGGGAAGCCGTGATATCTGTACCCAGCGGCAACTTCGGCAATATCTGTTCAGGCATGATGGCCGCCGCAATGGGCTTGCCCATACAGCATTTCGTGGCTTCAACGAATGTGAACGATACCGTGCCCCGCTTCATGGCAAACGGGAAATATGAGCCGCATAATGCTGTTCCCACGCTTTCCAACGCGATGGACGTGGCGGACCCCAGCAATTTCGTGCGCATCCTTCAACTCTTCTCACAAAACGAAAGAGCGCTGAAAGCCTCCCTCTCCGCCTACCGCTTCACGGACGAAGAAACCACGGCCGCGATGAAAAAAGTCTACAAAGACCACCAATACCTCATGGACCCGCATGGGGCTGTAGGATATCTTGGATTGAAAAAATACATGCAGCAGCATCCCGGCGTAACCGGCATTTTCCTGGAAACCGCCCACCCGGTGAAGTTTGCCAACACCATGCCCGCCGAACTGCAGGAGGCCATTGCCGCGCCGGACCGCGTGCAGCAAATGAACGGCCACCGCAAAGAATCGGTGCTGATGGACGCGGATTACGCGGACATGAAGGCATGGCTGATGCAATAAAAATTCCCTATGTTTGGGACTATGAAACTTTTATATGTGTTATGCATACCGGTGTTTTTTGCCGCCTGCCAGCAAAGCGGCACGGAGCAGAAAACACCGGTTGTAACAGATTCCCTCAGCGTGGCGATAGACAACATGAGAAAAGACCTGCAGGTAAAACCCGGAGACGCCGCCACCCGCATCTATCTCGCCAACGCGTTGATCCAACAGGGGAATTATCCCGCGGCTGACAGCCAGGCCGCCGTTCTCGAAAAACATCCCTCCACGCTTCCCAATGCTCTTTACATCTACGGTCTAACCTCGCTCAACCGGAAAGACACCGCCACGGCCATTTCGCATCTCACCAAAGCCATCGGCATCCGGAAAGACAGCAGCGAATACGAAGCTGTAATGCTTACGGCAGACCTGCTTCTTGGTAAAAAAGATTACAACCAGGCCCTTTCCCTGTATACACTTGCTTCTTCGATAGATTCCCTTTCCGCCGAAGCCAGCTATGCCGCCGGCGAAGTGTACGACCTCCAGGGAAAAGAAGCGCAGGCCAGGCAAAAATATGTCTACGCCCTTCAGCAAGACCCTGCGTACAGCCGGGCTTACATCGGGTTAGGCAATTTATCGTCCCGGTACGGGAAATGGAAAGAAGCCCTGCCGCATTACAACATGGCTGCGAAGGCTGACCCTACCAATGCCGATGCATTCTACCTCCGCGGGCGCGCCCTGCTCATACTGGGCAACAGGCCCGCCGGCATAGACGATCTCACCAAGGCGCTCTCCTTCCGGAAGAACTTCCCGGAAGCCCGGCAGCTCCTCGATTCCGTTAAAAATCAGTAGGTTTGTAATCCTTAAAATCATCCCGCTTGGAAAAGAAAACACCGCTTATCGCCCCCTCCTTACTGTCCGCTAATTTCCTGGAAATAGGGAAAGACGTGGAGATGATCAACAACAGCGAGGCCGACTGGCTGCACCTGGACGTGATGGACGGGCGCTTTGTGCCCAATATCAGCTTTGGCTTGCCGGTGATTGCCGCAGTTGCCAAAGTGAACAAGAAGGTAAACGATGTGCACCTGATGATCGAAGAGCCGGAGAAATACGCGGAAGCCTTTGCCAAGGCGGGCGCACAAATACTCACCGTTCATATCGAAGCCTGCCGCCACCTGCACCGGAACATTCAGCAGATCAAGGGGCTGGGCATGAAGGCCGGCGTAGCCCTTAACCCGCACACTTCCGTGAGCCAGCTCGAAAATATTATTGCAGACCTGGACCTGGTGCTGATCATGAGCGTGAACCCCGGTTTTGGAGGCCAGCATTTTATTGAAGGCACTTACGAAAAGATCAGGCAGGCAAAAGAACTGATCACCCGTTCCGGCTCGGAAGCGCTGATCGAAGTGGATGGCGGCGTAACGCTGCAAAACAGCAGGGCGGTCGTGGCGGCCGGCGCGGACGTGCTGGTGGCCGGCAATACCGTATTCTCAGCGAAAGATCCCGTGGAAATGATCCGCGCGCTGAAACATAATGGCTGAACAGTGCCCTGGCAGGGCATTTGGAAGCAAAACAAACGTACTTCCAGGCAGGGTTTGCCTGGAATTTTCATATACAAAAGCGCCTAACGCGCCAGCCCGAGGATGATATCGTTGGTAAGCGGCTTGGTGAGGTACCCTTCCACAAAATCGAAATTGCTCACCCGCTGGCGGTCCCTTTCGTCGATGGAAGAAGTCAGCACATAAACTTTCACAGGTTTGGGCAGCGTGCCGCGTACGGCAGAAAAGGCTTCCAGGAATTCCCAACCGTCCATCACGGGCATGTTCAGGTCCAGCAGGATGATATCCGGCAGGGAAGCGGGCTCCGCGATGTTCAGGCGGATATGATCCAGTACGTCCTGCGCATCGGAGAATTTTTTTACGTCATTGGTAACCCGTAACCGGTCCAGCATGATCTCGGTGATCTGCTGATGTATAGGGTCATCGTCTACTATAAAGATCGATCGTAGCGGCTCCATAGATTAGCTATTCGGGGCTGAAGGTAATGATAAATTTGGTTCCTGCGCCAGGCTGGCTCTCAGCATGAATGCTTCCACCCATTGCTTCGATCTGGCTCTTTGTTATAAATAGTCCTATTCCTTTGGCATCCTTGTTCTTATGAAACGTTTTCCTGAACCCGAAAAGTTTCGCCCCGTACCGTTCCATATCTATCCCCATCCCGTTATCTTCCGCCGTCAGCATCACCCCGCCGTCTACCAGCCTGCTTTGCAGTGTCAGCCTCGGCTTCCGGCCAGCCGCCCTGTATTTGATGGCATTGGTGAGCAGGTTCTGCAAAATACTGTCCAGGTAAATGCGCGGGTACTCAATGTACGGCGCTTCACTGAAATCTGTGATCAGTTCTATGCCGCTGGTCTCAATATCCACGAACAGGATGTCCTTCACTTTCTGCAACCGCTCGGAAAACACCAGCCGTTCCCGTTCCACGTTCAGGTCTTTGCGGATCTGCACTACTTCAATGAGGTCGTTCAGCGTTTCGTCTATATTCCGGATCACTTCCTGGAACATGCTGCGGTACAGCTCTTTTTCCTGCTCGCCGTCTGTATCGTTCATGATCTGCATCAGCGCCTTCAGGTTGGCGATGGGCGCGCGCAGGTTGTGTGAGGTGATGTGCGCGAAATCTTCCAGCTGTTTGTTCTGGTTCACCAGGTATTTATTGAGCGAGGAAAGCTGCTCGTTGGCCTTGCGCAGTTCCCGCTGCATCTTTTTACTGTCGGTAATGTTGCGGGTGAAGATGGAGATATTCCCGTCCTGCATGGGCGCCAGCAGGAATTCGTACCACTTGTCCGTAGCCGGCAGGTAGTTGGAGAAGGAAACGGGGGCCTGCAGGGCCATACACTGCTGCACGCGGGCGTGGAAGGTGGAGCCCACGAGGGTGGGGAATACTTCGAAGATATTCCGCCCGATCACTTTCCCGTGATCCACGATCTCCTGCGCCTTGCGGTTGATGAAGTTCACCTTGCCGTCTTTGTCCATCACGGCATACCCCATGTCTATGGTGTCAAAGAAAAGCCGCATCAGCTCTGCGTTCCGCGTCAGCTGGTTGCGTATCCTGAATTGTTCCGTCACGTCCTGTATTACGCCGTAGATGCGCACGATACGGCCGTTCCGGTATTCGGGCTTGCCGATGATGCGGCATTGCAACACGTTGTTCCTGGCGGTATTCACGGTGATCTGCAGGTCGAATGCCTTGCCCCGCTGCATGCATATGCTCACCGCCTGCTCTACCCGGCTCCGCGATTCTTCGGTGAAAAAGGACATGGACTTTTCGTAGGTCATATGCGTAAAGGGCGGCAGCTCGTGGATCTTGTAGGTCTGGGCGCCCCAGCGCATCTGCCGGGTGGTCATGTCTACCTCCCAGCCGCCGATCTTGCCGATCTCGCCGGTTTGCATGAGGAACTCGTGCGTTTTGGTGTTTTCCAGCTCCTGGCGTTTCTTCTCGGTAATATCATTCACCAGCGCCACCACGATCTGGTCCTTGTCTACCGGATCTTCCACGGGAAACATGGTAAGGTCCAGGAACACTTCGCGGTCCGCTTTTCCGCCGTTGCTGTGCACCTGGAACTCCACCTTCTTTTCCAGCCTGAGCATTTTGCCTTTTTGCAGCACCTGCATAAAAAGCTGGTCCAGCTCAAAGAGCCGGGCGAAGGGATCCTGGATGAGGTTGCTGTCCGGCTGTTCTTCCAGGCCGGTGCCGGCAAAGAACCGCCGCTGCGTCTGGTTCACCCGTCGAATGAACCCGAAGTTATCGAACTGGATATACCCGACGGGCAAATGTTCTACGATGGTATCCAGCAGGCGCTCGCTTTTTTCGAGGCTGAGCACTGCCAGTTTCTTTTCCGTGATCTCGCTGAGGATGATGAACAGGTAGGCGATCTCCCCCTGCAGATCCAGCACGGGGAAGCCTGTCACGTCGTAATACAGCGGCAGGATGCGGGTTACGTTGCCGTCGTGCTGCTCGGCATAACGCAGCAGCATTTCTTTTTTGACAGGGCCTTTGCGCTGCTTGACCTCGGTGAGCAGGGCGGTGAGGCCGGTACGGCGGTTGAAGGCGTCGCCGAACACGTTGTAGGGGCCATGATTGGCCGGGTGGCCTTCGCCGAGTATCTGCCGCTGGGCGGTGTTCATATTGCGGTGCCAGCCATCCGGCGTAAATTCCTGGAGGCCGACGGGCAGGTTTTCCAGCACGCTGCGGAAGAAACGTTCGTTGCGGCGCGCTTCGCTTTCCTGTTCCACGTTGCGGATCACCATCATCACGTGCACCGTGTTGTTGTCGCCGTAAAGGGGGCTGTAGCTGATCTTGAAATGAACGGGGGGCTGCCCGAAGGGCACGACATAGGCAAAGCGTTCGCCGCTGAGGGCGCGCTGCCAGTGCTCGATCGCGTCGTCTTTGATGTGCGGAGCGGCATCACAAAGGCGTAACATACTGTCCCCTGCCTCCAACGCTATAGCCAGGTATTTTTTATTCTCCCCGATAAAGGCACTATTCATGGCAACCAGCCGCAATTGTGCGTCAAACACCGCTACGGGGTCCGGCAATGCCTCCACCACCTGGCTCAGCAGGGCAATGTTCATGGAATTGTTCACTTTGGCATAGGCGGTTGGGATGGGCCAAATGTAGGGATTATATTATACAAATTCATGCTATTAATATGTGATAAAGGCTGTTATGTATTGTTTTCAAAAAATTCACAGGGGGATTCCACGGTGGGCTCCTTACTTTTAAATATCTTTGGGCAGGAAACAATAATTCCGATTTTACGTTAAACTATAGCAGATTAATATTCAAACAACAGGATGAAAGTTTTAATTCTCATGGGCTCTGAAAGCGATAAGCCTGTTATGCAGGAATCGCAGAATTACCTCCAGTATTTTGGCATTGAAAGTGAAATGATCGTGGCATCGGCCCACCGGAATCCGGACAAGGTGCGCGAACTCGTGATCAATGCCCAACCCCAGGGTTATGGTGTGATTATTGCAGCAGCTGGTATGGCAGCCGCTTTGCCGGGCGTGGTATCCGCGTATACCTCCCTCCCGGTGCTGGGTGTTCCCCTGGAAGGCGGTTTACCCGGCGGTGTGGACGCCCTGTATTCCATTGTGCAAATGCCCGCGGGCCTGCCGGTAGGCACCCTGGCGGTAGGTAAAGCAGGTGCAAGGAATGCGGCAGTGTTAGCGGCAAGGATCATTGCCCTGAGCGACAAAAAAACAGCCGAACGCGTAGAAGCGTTCAAACAGAACGGATACCGGGTCTAGCTCAGTTATTGCAGGATGCGTTGGCCCCGTGGTGCACGCATCCTGTTCTTCCAGTCCAGATCCGAAATGCAGACATCTAAATTGAACCGCACTTGACAGAATCGATCATTAACCTGGACAGCGTAAATCCCATTGAGTTTTTCGGCGTCAACAACGGAAAGCTGGACTTATTGAAAAAGAAGTTCCCCTTATTGAAGATCCTCAGCCGCGGCACACAGCTGAAACTTTCCGGCGCGCCGGAAGAAGTAGCCACCGCGAAGGAAAAGATCGGGCAGATCGTGAGCTACCTTGAACGTAACGGGCACCTGAGCGAGAATTATTTCGAGCAGATACTGGGCGAAGAGGAAGGTTCCGGCATCGATCATTTTAAGGACAGGAACCCGAATGAAGTGCTGGTATTCGGCCCCAACGGGCGCACGATCCGCGCGAAAACCGCCAACCAGAAGAAAATGGTGGCGCTGGCAGACAAGAACGACATCGTGTTTGCCATCGGCCCGGCCGGTACCGGGAAAACCTATACTGCTGTAGCCCTCGCCGTAAGAGCGCTGAAGAACAAGGCGGTACGCAAGATCATCCTCACCCGCCCTGCCGTGGAAGCAGGGGAAAGCCTGGGTTTCCTGCCAGGCGACCTGAAGGAAAAGATCGACCCATACCTGCGCCCGCTGTACGATGCGCTGGATGATATGATCCCGCCGGATAAGCTCAGTTATTTCATGACCAACAGGATCATCGAGATCGCACCCCTGGCCTACATGCGCGGCCGTACGCTGGATAACTCCTTTATCCTGCTCGACGAAGCACAGAACTCCACGGACCTGCAGATGAAAATGTTCCTCACCCGCATCGGCGCTTCCGCCAAGGCGATCATCACGGGCGACCTTACCCAGATAGACCTTCCCAAGAACCAGAAAAGCGGTCTTGGCAGGGCTACCCGCATCCTCCGCAATATAGACGGCATCGGGTACCTCGAACTGGATGAGGAAGACGTGGTACGTCACAGGCTGGTGAAAGCCATCATCAAGGCATACGACGCGGCGAGCGAAGAACATGGCGGCGAGAAGCGTGGGGACAATTAACACGGTTTTAACAGCCATTTATCGTAGTTTGCGCAATTGAATGATTCCTGTTAATTTTGTTAATGACATTATAACTTTAACCTATCAACCACATGAGCTATTACAGGCGAATTGTTTATTTGATGTGTGTCTCGGGAATATTTTTAACTAGCTGTAAAAAAAGACCTGAACCGCAGGAGGTTGCCTTGGAATTTATGCACGCCATACAGGAATCCAACTTCGAGCGCGCTAAAGAATTTGCTACCAAAGAATCACAACAGGTTATACTGCTCTACTCCATTTTTGACGGGAAACGCAATGAAAACGAGCGTGAAAAGATCAAAAATGCAAAGCTGGAAGTGGTGAACCACCAGGAAGACGGAGATAAAGCAACGGTCACCATCCTTAATTCCTCAGCCAGCCAGCAGGAAACCCTGCAACTGGTAAAGGAAAGCGGTCAATGGAAAATATCCCTGACACTTGAGAGCATCCTCCCTACCTACGTGGCTCCCGGCACTATGGACATGAACTCAATGGCCCCGCAGACAACGGATTCTTCCACTGCACACTGATTCCCTCCATTATTTTATAGTATTTAACGGTTTGTTCCTTAATTTTGCGCCCACAAACCGGCAGAATCACTGATATTCAGGCTCCTGGAACACTTTATCGTTCCAACGGCCGCCCGGGTATCAGGGATACCTGTTTCAGGCCGTAAGGCCCGCTGCAAGCCCCTGCCGGCAGATTGATGCACATACTCATTTTTTAAAAGAATCATTGAATGACGATGACGACAACGAATCCATGGCACAGCGTAAGCCCCGGTGATAACGTGCCCCACACAGTAACCGGAATTATTGAAATACCGAAAGGCTCCCGCGCCAAATACGAGCTGGATAAGGAAAGCGGCCTGCTGAAGCTGGACCGCGTGCTGTACTCTTCCGTATACTACCCGGCCAATTACGGCTTCATCCCTAAAACATATTGTGACGATAACGACCCGCTGGACATCCTCATCCTCTCCCAGATCGACTGCGTGCCCCTGTGCATCGTAGATGCGAAGGTGATAGGCGTGATGCAGATGATAGACGGCGGCGAGGCGGACGATAAGATCATCGCCGTGGCTGCGCACGACATGAGCGTGAACCACATCAACGACATCAGCGAGCTGCCCCCGCACCTGCTGGAGGAGATCCGCCACTTCTTCGAAGAATACAAGAAGCTGGAGAACAAAACCGTGAAAGTGGAAGAATTCCAGAACAAGGCGAAAGCAGAACAGATCATCAACGACGCGTTTGACCTGTACGATAAAACGTTCGGACAACAAAACTAACCGCACATACCGTTACCCATCATTTCCGGTTTGATCCGTTTATGATCGCAGTAGTGGTGAAGATGCTGTTTTTTGATAAAACCTGAATAAAGGAATTTACCTGGAAAGTGACCGGAGGCAAGCTTTGCCTTTCAGTCACTTTCCTATTTTAAGGCCGGTTAAAGGAAAAGGCCTGCCAACCCGGTGCCATCGTAACCCAATGGCATATTCACGGTATGGACACTGTATGTCAACAGTATGGCTCCCGTATAGTTAAAGCGTTCATTACCCCTAGTAAAAGCGTTCATTACCCGAGGTTAAAGCGTTCACGACCCGGGGTAAAAGCGTTCAAACAGTATCGCTCTTAGGGGAACATTCTCTTGATCAGCCTGAGCTTATGCGTTCTCACCCCGGTATCCTTATTCACGATCCCCTGGTGATCGATAGGATCGACGCGCACTTTGCCGGAAGCGTGAATGATCTCGTGGTCGCTGAGCAGCAGGCCTACGTGGGTTATCTTACCGGCTTCGTTGTCGAAAAAAGCAAGGTCGCCGGGCTTTGCTTCCTGGATGAGGGACACCGTTTCGCCTTCGGTCGCCTGCTGGTAAGCGTCCCGCAGCAGGGGAATACCGAGGATTTTATACACGGTTTGTGTAAACCCCGAGCAATCAACGCCAAACACCGTTTTTCCGCCCCATAAATAGGCCGTATTCAGGAAAGTGTAGGCAATGGGCCACCATGCCAGGTGAGGCGATTTAGCAGGCGCAAACGGCTCAATCCCGGATTCTGCCGTTACTTTCACATTTCCCCATTGTGATCCGCCGAGTTTCAGCAAACTGCCGTAAGGAACATACACGGGCTGATCGTTCAGGTTAAGGCGGGCTGCCCATTGTGTGGCAATATGCGTGTAAGGGGCATTATAAAGGTCCAACGTAATGGTTTCCAGGTGAGATTGCGTTACCCAACCCTCGTACCCGTCGTACTGCAAGCGCACCTTCACCCAACCGTCTGCATTAACTGTTTCTGTTTCAACACATTCCCCGAAAATTGCCTGGGAGATCATTTCGCTTTTGTGGGAAGGTTCTGCGCGCAGCGGCATCACCGGCACGATCGTAATTGCAAGTGGCATGTTAATTGTTTAAAATATGTGGGCTGGGTGAACATTTGACCCGGTTTTGCGTAAATATAGTTATAAGCATATGCACCTTCAGTTAAATAACCTGAACGACAAGGAATTGCTGCTCCGCATGCGGAAGCTGCAGGACCGGGAAGCCACCGGCGTTCTGCTGGGCCGGTACAGCCACCTGCTGGTGGCGGTATGCCTGCCGAAGCTTTCCCAGGAGAAGCCAGCTGAAACCGTATTCCCTACGCTGATCCGCCAGATGTCTACCCAACTCTCCTCTTCATTCGGTAAGTTAAACGAAACTGTGTATGCAATAGTTCAAAGTTATTTCGCGACGGGCAACAAAACAACTGCCCCGTATATCACCCCGCCAACCCAGATCATACAGCGGCTGGAAACACAGGTGGAAGTCGCCGGCAATAACCCGATAGCCAGGGCAACGCTCACTGCCCGGATAGAACAGGCTTTGAGCCAGCTGAATAAAGAAGAAGCCGCCCTCCTTACCGGCTTTTACCTGGAACACCAAACGTTGCAGGAACTCGCGCAACACCATCGCACAACGGCAGACAAAGTAAGGAACTCCCTGAAAGGCATCAGGAAGAAAATAGCAACACAACTGAAGGACGTGGCTTATGAATAACGACTCTCCAAGGCAAGAACGGATCCTTAAGATCTTTACCCCTGTACGCTGCATCAACAGGGATCAACTGCTTCGTTACCACCGCGGCAATATGACAGCTGTGGAAAAGCACCTGGTTGAACAACATATTGTAGACTGCGATCTTTGCCATGATGCGCTGCAAGCCATGGGCAATCATCACCTGCATGAACAATACAGTCATCTTACACATGAGCTGAGCCAGTTCATCCACCGCGAATTCGCCCCCCCGCCGCAACCCGATAAAAAGCAGCAACAGCGCCAGATCCGGCAGCACAAGACCGCGGAAAGCCTGCTGTCTTACTTCTGGGCCATCATGTTCGTAGCCATCGGCGGCGGCAGCGTTTTCCTGCTGCAGCAACACCTGAAAAACAGGCCAGCCCTCGCCGCATTGCCCGCCCGTACATCAGAAGCGCTGGTCATCCCGGCTCCCGCAGCACCTCCGGCAGCAGCCGTAGATCCTAATTACCCGGCAACGCAAACGAACGACGGCAAACCATTGGTAATACACACTCAATATAATTCCAGCGCCCGCGATTCCATCAATAAGAACGACAGCACCACCATCAGTGCCGCCAATATCAAACCCATAAAACCGGCACCAAAAGATTCCGCTTCCCTCAAAAAGAAAGCGGTGAAAGACAGCACGCCCAAAACTTCCGCCGCAGACACCAACGCCCGCCTGGCGCTCAACACACCCGCCACGCTGAAAGAAGACCCCAAAAAAACGGAACCCAAAGACCCGAAAGATCAAAAATATACCGCCGAAGAAAGCAATAACACACCTAACCAGGCCGAAACAGACAAAAACATCAACCCTGCTAACACATCCAACAACACCGGCAAATCCAAAGAAAAAGAAGAGAAAGCGCCTGCCTCCGGCGACGAATCCCTCTTCCGCGCCGCCATGCAATACCAGCAGCAGGGCGACATGAACGAGGCGATCAACCAGTTCAAAAAACTCTCCGGCAACGAAAAATATTCCGAAAGAGCCAAATACCAGCTGGCCATGATCTACAAGAACAAAGGCCAGAACGGCAAAGCCAGAAGGCTCTTCAAAGAGATCATCAAAATGGAAGGCAACATGAAATCAATGGCACAAGCGCAACTCAACAACATGAATTAAAACTCAGGGGGCCCCGGGATTTTTACCAAAAAATTTGATAAAAAGAACTGGGCTTTGTTATTTCGGGGCTGCGGGCTCAGCTTTTTATCAAATTTTTTGGTAAAAATCCTTCCCCTTCGGGCCGCAGGGAAATTTTGTGACTGGGGGACTCATTTCCCTGCCTTGTGATTGGATTGCTTACGGGAACGGTTATACTAAATGCTTGCGCATTTATTTTCCTGGAGTTTCTCTGGTTTCTTTTCTCTTTTTCCCTTTTTTAACTCTTCCTTCTCTCTCCTATCCATCTCTTTCCGCGTTTTTTTCTCCTCTTTTCCTGCGTCTTCTTCTGCATCTCCTTCTCCATCTTCATTCGCCCTTTTTTAAAGACCATTGCCTGGGTGACATAGTGGAAAATTTTACCTTTTAATTTTTTTAAATGACTGAGCCCACTGCCCCGGAACAACTTTGCCCAGTTTCATTTAAAAAAATTAAAAGGTAAAATTTTATGGAAAAAGGAGAAGACATTATCTTAATGGGGTGAATCCCTCCGAACAACACCAGAACCTGAGTGATCAGGAATTGTTACAACGGTATAAAGCCGATGGGAACGGCGACTGGATAGGCATTCTGTTCGATCGTTATGCCCTGCTACTGCTGGGCCTTTGTATGAAATACCTGAAAAATGAAGAAGACGCCCGGGACAGCGTACAGCAGATCTTCCTGAAAGTATTGTCAGACATCCATAAGCACGACGTGGTTTACTTCAAGGCCTGGATCTACCAGGTGGCACGGAATCATTGCCTGATGCAGCTGCGGCACCATAAGGAGCTGGAGCTGAAAGAAGATTACATGCCCGGCACCGCCCAGCAGGAGGATATTTCAACGGAAGCATATGTGCAGAAAGACAATATGCTGGAACATATGGAACAGGCGCTGGGGGAATTGAACAAAGAACAGGCTACCTGCGTGAGGATGTTTTACCTCGAAAAGAAATCGTACCAGGAAATAACAGAACAGACAGGATTCACCCTGCTGCAGGTTAAAAGTTACATACAGAATGGAAAAAGGAACCTCAAAATATTATTGGAAAAGTACAGTAAAAATAAACGCTAACTTGCAGTTAAATGCAGTAGCGAACATCTGCCTTATATGAACGAAAATTTTGCCGACATATTCACTCAAACCGCTTGTCCCAGCCAGGACCAGCTGTTGGCGTACGTTAAGGGGGAACTGAGTGCGGAAGAACGTCATGAAGTGGAACTTCACCTGCAGGACTGCGATATGTGCAGCGAAGCAGTGGAAGGTTTATCGGCGATCTCCCGGAAAGACCAGATCCCCGGATGGCTCCGGCAGGCCAAATACAACGTACTGCAAAAACTCCGCAAAAGAACACGCAGGAGAAGGAAGACCGATTTTTATCTATATATCGCCATCGTTACGCTGGTAGTGATATTCCTGTTGCTGGGCTTCTACTGGATCTTCCACTTCGTAACTGCCCGCTGATCAGTATAATTTCTTGTTCTCCATGCCGTCCCACTCACGGAATACTTCCCTCGCCGCTTCCTGCGGGAAGGAAATGAAAGGTATTTTTTTCTGCCCGTGCGGCAATTCTATTTCCCTGTATATAAAAGAATCATCGAAGTGAATCGCTGCGGCCTCTTCTTTGGTATTGGCGAAGAACACCCTTTGCGGGCGGGCCCAGTAAATAGCGCCCAGGCACATGGGGCAAGGCTCGCAGGAGGTGTAGATCTCGCAATCGGTCAGCTGGAATGTGCCAAGGTTGCGGCAGGCGTTGCGGATAGCCACTACTTCAGCATGCGCGGTAGGATCGTTGTGCGTCAGCACCTGGTTCCAGCCCTCGCCCACTACTTCGTTCCCCCGCACTACAACGGAACCGAATGGCCCGCCGTCCCCATTCCGCATGCCTTTCCGGGACAACTCTATGGCCAGCGCCATGAACTTCTTTTCTCTTTCTCCGATCTGGTACATATACGTTCTGTTTTCCGGGTTAATAACCCAAATGTACGGAAAATCAACGCGTTCTATAACCGTACAGGGGAAGGCGCAGGTCGCTGCGCCCTTCCTGTAGGCCTTTTAACCCCCATCATCCTAACAACACGTTCTTATTACGCCGGCCCGGCCGCGCGTAAAGTTCTTGCCGAATGAATGCGGGCAGTAACGTATGCGTACTTCCTCACAATATAGTTACGCATATTAGATTAAACAAATTTTTAATTTGATGTATTTACTAACGTATTAACGGTGATAGCGTTGGGCATAAAAAAACCCGGGAGAAGATTCACCCGGGTATTACCTGTAACTGTATATCGTCGTATTAGAATAGACTTTTTAAGTATTCCTGATCACCACTACTCCATCGAACACATCCACGAGCACCGGCTTGTTCTTATCGATCTCGCCAGCGAGGATCTTCTTGCTGAGGAGATTCACGATCTCTTTCTGGATCAGGCGTTTCAGCGGCCTGGCGCCGAACTGCGGGTCGAAGCCCTGTTCTGCCAGGTAGTCAAGCGCATATTCAGAGAATTCCAATATCATGCCATTTTTACTTACCAGGTCGCGCAGTTGTTGTAATTGTATGTTAATAATACCTCTTACTTCTGAACGCAGCAGCGGCTGGAACATGATCACCTCATCCACACGGTTTAGGAACTCCGGCCTGATGGTCTGCTTCAGCAGGCCCATCACTTCATCCTTCGTCCTGTCCACGATCTCGTCGCGGTTGCCTTCGTCGATCTTTTCAAAGTTCTCCTGGATAATGTGGCTGCCCATGTTACTGGTCATGATGATGATCGTATTCTTGAAGTTCACCACCCGGCCTTTGTTATCTGTCAGGCGGCCGTCGTCCAGCACCTGGAGCAGGATATTGAAGGTATCGGGGTGCGCTTTTTCGATCTCGTCGAGCAGCACCACGCTGTATGGTTTACGTCGAACGGCCTCTGTGAGTTGCCCGCCCTCGTCATAACCTACATAACCCGGAGGCGCGCCCACCAGCCTGCTCACGGCATGTTTTTCCTGGTATTCGCTCATGTCTATGCGGGTCATCATGCTTTCATCGTCGAACAGGAAATCTGCCAGGGCCTTGGCCAGCTCCGTTTTACCGACACCGGTAGTGCCAAGGAAAATAAAGGAACCGATGGGCCTTTTCGGGTCGTTCAGGCCGGCGCGGCTTCTGCGGATGGCGTCCGCCACGGCCACGATCGCCTCGTCCTGCCCCACTACCCTTTTATGCAGCTCATCTTCCAGGTGAAGGAGCTTGTCTTTTTCGCTTTGCAACATCCTGGTAACGGGAATGCCGGTGGCTTTTGCAACGTTCTCGGCAATGTCTTCCGCGTCCACTTCTTCTTTCAGCAATCTTTTATGGCTGGACGAAAGCTGGTTCAGCTCCAGGGTAAGATCAGCGGCCAGTTTTTCCTGTTCTTTGATCTTGCCATACCGGATCTCGGCCACTTTACCGAAGTCGCCGTTCCTTTCGGCCTGCTCGGCTTCCAGCTTCAGGTCTTCGATGGCGGCTTTGGCATTCTGCACTTTATCTACCAGCTCTTTTTCCTGCTGCCACTTGGATTTGAAGGTATTTCGCTCTTCGCTCAGGCGCGCTATTTCGGCGGCCAGCTCGTTGAGTTTTTCTTTATCATTTTCACGTTTGATCGCTTCACGCTCGATCTCCAGCTGGCGGATGCGGCGTTCCAGCTCGTCCAGCTCTTCGGGCATGGAATTCATTTCCAGGCGGAGCTTGGCCGCGCTTTCGTCTATCAGGTCAATCGCCTTGTCCGGCAAAAAGCGGTCTGTAATATACCGGTGCGAAAGCTCCACTGCGGCGATGATCGCTTCATCTTTGATCAGCACATGGTGGTGGTTTTCGTACCTTTCTTTGAGGCCGCGGAGGATGGAGATGGCATCTTCCACGCTGGGCTCGTCTATCAGCACTTTCTGGAAGCGGCGTTCGAGCGCTTTATCTTTTTCGAAATATTTCTGGTATTCATTCAGCGTGGTGGCGCCGATGGCCCTGAGCTCGCCGCGCGCAAGCGCGGGTTTCAGGATATTGGCCGCGTCCATCGCGCCTTCCATGGCGCCTGCGCCAATGAGGGTGTGAATTTCGTCGATGAACAGGATGATGCCGCCATTGCTTTCCGCCACTTCTTTTACCACTGCTTTCAGTCTTTCTTCAAACTCCCCGCGGTATTTGGCGCCGGCCATCAGCGCGCCCATGTCCAGCGCGTAGATGATCTTGTTGTGCAGGTTGTCCGGCACGTCGCCGTTAATGATGCGGTGCGCCAGCCCTTCTGCGATGGCGGTCTTACCTACGCCGGGCTCGCCCACGAGTATCGGGTTGTTCTTGGAGCGGCGGGAAAGGATATGCAGCGTTCTGCGGATCTCTTCATCGCGGCCGATCACGGGGTCCAGCTTGCCGGCGCGGGCCAGCTCATTGAGGTTCTTGGCGTATTTTTCAAGACTGTTATATTGTGCGTCCGCCGTTTGGGAATTCACGGTGCCTCCTTTGCGAAGCTCTGTGATAGCGGATTTCAGGCCTTTTTCAGTAAGACCGGCATCCTTTAATAATTTGGATGTATCGTCGCTGCCGCCCAGGAGGCCCAGCAGCAGGTGTTCCACACTCACGAACTCATCCTTGAATTCCTTGATGCTGGAACCTGCGCGGAGAATGGCGTTGTTGGCATCCCTGCTCAACACCTGCCCGCCTTCGCCATTGCCGATCACTGCGTATTTCTGGACCTGCTCGTTGAGCTTTCCGTCCAGGAAGCCGGTGTTCACATCGTTCTTCTTCAGCAGGTATTCGATACTGTTATCTTCATCCTGCAGCAACGCCTTCAGGATGTGGCCAGTCTCAATCGCCGAATTGCGGTGATTGAAAGCCAACTGCTGTGCGGCCTGCAGCGTTTCCTGCGATTTGATGGTAAAGTTATTTAAGTTCATATCTGTTTATTCTTCTTTTAGGTTAACGGTTGGTTTGAATGATTTGTTTATGGCTGATCAAATG
Source organism: Chitinophaga sp. YIM B06452 (assembly GCF_039655965.1). Taxonomy (NCBI): domain Bacteria; kingdom Pseudomonadati; phylum Bacteroidota; class Chitinophagia; order Chitinophagales; family Chitinophagaceae; genus Chitinophaga; species Chitinophaga sp. YIM B06452. The sequence continues at coordinate 308,684 of NZ_JAWLKY010000005.1, forward strand.
TTGATCCAAGGTATTTTTACCGGTTATTTTGACAGCATTTTCTTGTTTGAACTGCTTTAATTTCAGTTTATATGCAAATGGACTGTTATTTTGTCTATCCCATTCATTATTAACCCCTTACATCAATGTCAACATTAAATCAGCCTTTATATTGAACTGTATGGAATTTAACCTGTTATAGAACAGTTACAACACACAGACCCTAAAGACCGCAAGCACTCTATTTCATTCACCACCAAAACCTGTATTTTATGGCTTTTGATCTCATTGACACCCTGAAAAACCTTTTCAACAATGATTTTAGTAATAAAGCCGCCGCACAGTTAGGCGAAAATGAATCCAGCGTACAGAAGGCCCTTGGGGGCATTATCCCGGCGGTATTGACCGGTTTGCTCAACAAAGCCGGCTCCGGCGATACGGGCGGGCTGATCGGCATGATCAAAGATGCCGCGGGGGCGAACCTTTCCCAGATGGGCAACCTCGGCAGCGGCCTGCCGGCGGGTTTGCTGGCAAAAGGGGCAGACATCCTGCGGTCGCTGTTTGGCAGCAAGGCCGGCGATCTTACGGGCGCTATTGCCAGCTATGCCGGTATTAAAGTACAATCTGCCGAAACCCTTTTACAAACAGCGGCGCCTGCTTCGCTGGGCGTGCTCGGGCAGCAGGCCACCGCGCAAAACCTCGGCCCTTCCGGCATCCTGGATATCCTGAACAGCCAGAAAGACAAGATACTGGCGGCTGTTCCTTCCGGCCTGGGCCTTGCCAGCCTGCTGGGCGTAAGCAGCCTGGGCGACATTGGCAACAAACTCTCCGGCATTACCAGCTCCCTGAAACATACGGCCAATAGTGTAGGCCACTCCGTTACCAACACCGGTGGCAACCGCTGGATCACCTGGCTCATTATCGCCATTGCGCTGATATTATTGCTCTGGTGGCTGCTGAAAGGCTGCGGCGGGCAACATACCACGCCGGTTACCGATTCCGTGGCCGTTTCGCATATGGAAGATACCGCCGTGGGGGCAGTCAGCACCGCCCCTGTCGCCACCCGCGAATCCATCAAGGTTACGCTACCTGACGGCGTTGTGCTGGATGCGTATAAAGGCGGTATCGAAGACCAGCTGGTTGCTTTCCTGCAGGACCCGAACACCAGGGGCGGCAAAGACCAGTGGTTCGATTTCGACAACCTGAACTTCAAGACCGGCAGCGCAGAGCTTACCGAAGACAGCAGGGTGCAGATCAGCAACCTGGCTGCTATCCTCAATGCTTTCCCCAAAGCGAAGATCAAGATCGGCGGGTATACGGATGCTACCGGCGACGCCAAGGCCAACCAGAAACTGTCGCAGGAACGCGCGGAAGCCGTGCATCACGCGCTGAGCGAAAAGAATGTAAAACCCGTGCAGCTGCTGGGCGCGGAAGGTTATGGCTCACAATTCGCGAAAGCCGCGGCAGATGCGCCGGATGAAGAACGGAAAAAAGACAGGAGAATATCTGTGAGCGTACGCGAGAAATGATCTTTCAAACTGCCACATCTATACAATGAAAGAGAGGGCTTTGGTGGCCCTCTCTTTTTTATGCTTCCTTTTTTACCAGGATGACCCTGTTTCGGTCTGTTTTGTAAATGGTGGCAAAGAATTCTTCCAGCGCCTGGTAGTCCTTTGCCGGGTATTGCCCGGCCTTCAGTTCACAGGTGCGGATATAGGTGATCCGGTTGCCTTCCACTTTCACGCTGGCCTGGTATTTCCCGAAACGGGTCTCCAGCGTCACGGGCTGGAACACGGATTCAGGCGTATAGCCGTTCGGGATAGTGATCTCCACCGTATCCACATCGCGGGAAGCGGTGCGCAGCCAGATGTCGGACTTGCGTGTATCATCCTGCGTGAGCTTGGTGGTATTGCGGTTCAGCACATTGGGCACAATGAAAAGCCTTTTGCCGCTGAACGTGGCGTAGTTGGTAACGGTCAGCTCCAGGTCCTCCGTCATTTCCGGGACAGGCCTTGCCTGCGGATGCGGCGTGTAGTGGAATTTGCGGATATCGTAGCTGGGGAGGTTCAGTTTTTCCTTGAGTATTTCCAGCTGCTTTTCGGCGGAAACGCTGGTGATGAGGGCATGATACCAATCCTGCTGCAGGCCGGTGAGCCTGGTGGCGGAGGTGGCAGTGAGGTTGCCGTTCTCGTCCAGCACGGCTTTGAGGCTGCGCAACTGGAGGTTCTGTTCGAGGGAATAAGACGGCGTGCGCACCAGTTTGCCGCCGGTTTCGGTAACGAGCAGCACGGGGCGGTCGTTGGTGAAGTCGCCGAGATAACCGGCCGGCATGGTCTGGTTGGTGCATTCCAGCCACACGGTGTCTTTCGCCATGGGTACGCAGAGAATGATGTGGTTGAACTGGTCCACCGCGAAATCCTCTATCAGGTCTGTTTCGCCTTCGCCGGCCTTTACCAGCGTGTAATGCGAGCGGATGCCGGCTTCTTTCAGCAGGGAATACATGTAGTTGGACAAAGCCTTGCAATCTCCGTAACGTTTGGCGGCCACATATGCTGCATCGAAAGGCTGCCAGCCGCCAATACCCAGCTGGATGCTGATGTAGCGGGTGTTTTGCTGCATGTATTCGTAGAGGAGGCGGATCTTCTCGCGCGGGTCCTGCACGTTACCGGTAAGCTGGTGAACGGTGGTTTTGATATTGTCAGGCAGCACATCGCGGCCTTCGTTGAGCGTACGCTGGAATTTGCCGAAATCGTCCCAGGTGCTCATTTTACCGGTATAATCGCCGAAAGCGAAATCGCTGGGCGCGAGGTATACCATCACGGAACGCGTTCTCCAGGGCCCTGCCAGCGGTTCTTCTTTTTGTGCGGGGATGTTCTTTACTTCCCACACAAAAGTTTTATCGCCTTTGCCGGGCAGCTGAACGGGCTGGCCGTTGTAGTTGAATTGTTTGTAACGCAGGTCGTACTCCGCGGGCACGGTCACGGATAAACGGCTATGCTCCACGGCGTAGTTGTCCATACCCTGGGGCGTCCAGGGGCGGAAACCGGCTGTGCTGCGGTAGCGGGTTTCCACTTCGTATTCAATGGTGTAGGGATATACTTTGTAGTAGAAGTCGTGCGATTTGATGCGGCTGTCGTCTATCAGGTTGTTGTCGCTCACGCCGCTGCGGTCGCTTACTTCGCTCTGTTTGAGCTTGCGGAGCTGCTTGCCGGAAGCGTCGTACAGGGCGCCGCGGAAACCGGTGATCTCGCGGTATTTGTCGTACCAGGAGCTGAAGCCGGAATATTTATCGCCTTTTTCATTGAGGATGGTGAGCACTACTTTATGCGTCACCCGCATGTCCCGGAGGTCGTTCAGTTTCATCGTCACTTCTTCCACGCGCTGCACCACATCCGCATTTTTCAGCAGGGTTTCAGGAATGGCGCTCACAGGGTACTGAGGGTCCGCGGCGAATGCCGTGATGCTGCACAGTAATAAAATTGCGGTCAGTCTCATGATTTTTTCTTTAAAACGATCTGTTCGCCGTGTTTTTTCACCACCATATCAAAAAACTCACGGAGGCCATCATATTCGTCCGGCGCATACAGGGCGCGGCTGAGCCTGATGCGGGAACGCAGCTGGATCAGGTTTCCCTGCTGCTGCGCGATGTACTGGAACACGCCTTCCCCGTCGTTGTACTTCACGATGGCGGACTTTGGTATTTCTTCCACGGTGTAATTGTCAGGCACCTGGAAGCTGAGGGTATAGTTAATGTCGTTAACCGACGGCATTTCTACGGGGTATGTGCGCACGGCGGATTTGAAAGGATTGCTGCGCAACGATTCGGAGAACATGGGGTGCAGGTAAAGCATGCCGCCCTCGTCCGTTCCGGTCAGCTTAAAATCATATTCCACCACGGCCTGTTCGCTATAATCTTTGAGGTTCTTGATCGTACCGTTCTTCAATTCAATATCCGACATAAAACCTTTCGCCACTTCCTTGAAATAGTCCTCCTCTCCTTTTTCCTTGATGCGGGAACGCAGGTCGTATGATTCGAAGTAAGTCAGCTGGCGCTGGTAATGGCCGGTGAATTGGCCTTTGTCATCCGGGGAAATGAAGATGCCCGTCACAGTAGCTTCGCGGAGGGAATCGGCTTCAAAGACCAGCGGTGTGGCTTCAGGGTTGATCTTGCGGGCATGGCCGTTGTATGCGGAGGAATGGAGCTTGCCGAAGCCCAGGTACGGGCGGGTGGCGTCCATGAAATATTCGGCGCCGTCCACTTCCAGCGAAACCACTGTATAGTTCAGCTTGGAATGAATGGGATAGATCGGGTAGGTTTTGCCGTGCGCCCGCGTGCTGAGCATCACCGGCGTCGCGTTCAGGTCTGCTTTGCGCAGCATGGCCGTAAGCAGGAGGTTGATGTCTGCCACGTTGCCGTTCCGCTTGGTAAACGTCGTTTTCAGCCCCTGTGTGCCTACTATGGCCGAGTAATCGGTGCAGGTATAGTTATCACGCACAAAGCTGTATATCTTTTCCGCTTTTTCTTTCGGCCCGGCTGCGCCTTTCGTCAGTTCCTCCACCTGGTCTGACAGGAAGCCGTTGTTCTTGCCGAGGTCTTCGCCATAATTAGGATGTTTCAACAGTTCTTCCGTGAATTTCGGCCAGGTGCTCATGATCTGGCGCACCGGCGATTCGGGGAAGCGGATGGCGGAGAGCTGGAACTCGATGGAACTTACGTGGTTGCTGAGCGTGGTCACATAATTTTCTTCTTTTAATGCCGGCACATCTTTCATCACCCAGCGGTGGCGGGTAATGCCGGGGCTCACGGTGACGTTCTGCGAACGCGTGCCGCTGTTGCCGCCGTAGCCGTCGTTTTCAGGCACCCTGAAGCTGAAGGTCTTGCGGGAATTCTCACTGTCTTTGATATGAAAAGGATGGTAGCCCTGGCTGAGGAAGATGTATTCATAATATTCCGGCAGCGTTACTTCGTATTCGCTCCAGAGCACGGGTGCGGTGGTAGACTGGAATGTCCACGACCGCAGGTCTCGCGGGAACTCGGAGTTGATCGTATAAGAATATTCAATGATAGAGCCTTCTTTCACCGCGGGCAGCGTGAATTTTTTGAGGGTGTAATTCTTATCTATTTTTTCAGTGAAAACGGACTTGCTTTCCAGTTTCGTTTCCACCACTTTGCCGTTCTCCAGGTTGTAGGTCACCGCTTTGAGGTTCGCCACTTTTTCTTCCCTGGTGCCTTCCGTACGGAGCGCGATGGTGATATTGGCGCGGTCGTACCCGTTTTTATTGAGGATGTGTATGCGCTGGTAGAGTTTGAATACCTGCATAAAGTCGTCCGTTCCCGATTCGAATGAGCTGGAGCCCACATCGGCGATCACCACCGCGCTGGCGGAGGAGTCTATCTGGTAAGGTGCTTTGCTGAAGTCTTCCGGTTTGATCTTTCCGAAAGAAGCGGGTGTTTTATCCTGGGCGTTGGTTGAACAAACGGCGAGGATCATTCCGAGGATCAGTGAGGTAGGTCTACAGGGCATTACTAAAATTGATAAGGTAAGGGTGTATATACGGCTGTAAATGTAGATATTTTTTTGATTTGGCCATAATACCCGCGGGCGGAGCGAATATTGTAACTTGCGGCAGAAATGCGGACACCGGAGCAAAATACCCTGCTGATCAAGCAGAAGGCCCGTTCCCTCGGGTTTGACCATTGCGGCATTGCCAAAGCGGAGCAGCTTACCGAAGATGCTTACCGGCTGGAGCAGTGGCTGCAACGGGGTATGCACGGCAGTATGCAGTACATGGAGAATTACTTTGACAAGCGCATCGACCCGCGTTTGCTGGTGGATGGGGCACAATCTGTGATCACCCTGCTGCTGAACTATTTCCCCGCCCGGGCCCAGCAGCCCGAGGCCCCGAAGGTCGCCAAATACGCCTACGGAAAGGATTACCACGATGTGATCCGGGAGAAGCTGAATACCCTGCTGGCGGAGCTGCGGGCGGAGATCGGGGATATACAGGGCCGGGGATTCGTGGATTCCGCGCCCGTACTGGAACGCAGCTGGGCGCAACGCAGCGGCCTTGGCTGGATCGGCAAGAACGGCAACCTGATCCATAAGCAGGCCGGCAGTTTTTTCTTTATCGCCACCCTGATCGTAGACATCCCGCTGGTATACGACGGCCCTGCGGGCGATTATTGCGGCAGCTGCACCCGCTGCCTGGACGCCTGCCCTACCGGGGCACTGGTTTCCCCTACCGTGGTAGACGGGAGCCGGTGCATTTCCTATTATACCATCGAGCTGAAGGATATGCTGATCCCTTCGGATATGCAGGGCAAATTTGAGAACTGGATGTTCGGCTGCGACATCTGCCAGGACGTGTGCCCCTGGAACCGTTTTTCCCGGCCCAATACCGAGTTTACGCCTATCCCCGAGATACTGAATTTCAGCACCGCGCAGTGGGAGGAAATGACCGAAGAAGAGTTCAGGCGGATATTTGCCAAATCGCCCCTGAAACGCAGCAAATACGCGGGGATACGCAGGAACCTGAAGTTCCTCAAGCCCTGACACTGCTTCGTTTGTCATATAATTGTTTCAATCCGCTTCCCTCCTTCTTTTCATTCCTTCCCGCCTGACATGCCAATGTCATATTAGATCGGGGTACAATACGAATGCCCCCGGGAAATATTAGCTTAACGGTACGTGTGATAAGCTACCGTGTAATTCGTTTTACCACCCAAAATCAACCCAATGCGTACTTATTTGCTACTCTTCCTGGCAACGGCTTCCTGTTGCCTGCTGGCGCCGCCGCTGAAGGCGCAGACCAGCAATGCCGCGCCTTCCCAGCATCTTGTATTTAGTTTCCCGGCGGATGCGTCGCTGAAAATGATGAAAGTGAAGATCACCCAAACGGCGTACACCTCGTATTTCTCCGTGTTCAACTGGAGCGGCGGTTATGCCGGCCTGCAGCACACGCCAGACAGCTCGTCCGGCTCTTCAAAGATCCTCATCGCCTCCCAGTGGGACCCGAATACCGCCGGCGGCGTACTGGCGCGGCAGGCTTACCTGGGCACCGGCACCATCTACAGCCGCTTTGGCGGTGAGGGCGATGGCGCCAAGACCATCAACCCTTACAACTGGACGCTTAACACCTGGTACAACTTCGTGATCAGGGCCTGGAAGCTGAATGGCGAGCTGTTCATCGGCACTTTCGTGCAAAATCTCAGCAACAATCAATGGTTCCACACTTCCACGCTGGCCATTCCCACCCGCACTACCTTCCTGGGTTCAGGTTCCGGCGCTTTCCTGGAAAACTGGCATGGCAGCGACCCGAGGTTCGACGGGCGTTTTGTGCGCAAAGCCTATTTCAAGGACTGCTGGAACCGCACTGACGCCGGCACCTGGCAGAAATCCACCAGCCGCTATTTCAGCTGCAATGCGAACGACGCTTACCGCAACGGTATCTACGACACGGCCTTCAATGCCGGTTTTGATGCCGGGGAAGACGCCTACTTCATGGAGCATGGCGGCAATGTAACCCGCAGTGCAGCTTTCAACGGCGGCCGTGTGCTGGACCTGCCTGCTCAGACCAACCAGGCCAGCACCCCCACGCTTACCACCGGCGAGGTAAGCACCATAAGCGCATCTTACAGCGCGGGCGCGGCGACCGTCAGCTGGACGAACAATAACACCAAAAGCCCGCAGTTTTCCTCCACCGTTGAGATACTGAACGCCTCCAACACCGTGGTGGGCACAGTCACAGAAACGCTGCCCCAGAAGCGCAGCGCCGTGATCTCCGGCACGCTGGCAGCAGGTACTTACACTGCACGTGTAACCATCACTGATATATTCGGCGGCGTATCTGCCGCCAGGACCGTGACCTTCACCGCAGGTTCCGGCGGCGTGAGCGGCAACTGGTATAAGATAAAGAACGTTCACAGCGGTAAATACCTGGGGATAGAGAACAGCAGCACCGCCAACCTGGCCTATATTGCCCAGTATGCCAATAGCAGCACCAACAACCTGCAATGGAAGCTGGTGGCCCAAAGCGGAAACTACGTGCTGGTGAACCGCAACAGCGGCAAAGCGATCGACATTGCCAACAGCGACCAGAGCTCCGGCGTGCAACTCATCCAATACACCGTCACCAACGGCCAGAACCAGCAATGGAAGCTCGTTTCAGCCGGCTCAGGCTCTTATCTTATCCGCACTGCCATGAGCAGCGGCAACATCATCGACAACCCCGGCAGCAGTACTTCAGACGGCACAAAGATGATCCTCTACGCCGCAAACGGCGCTACAGGCACGCCCAACCAGCAATGGGTGCTGGAAGACCAGGGCGTACCGGCTACTTTGCAGCCGCTTTCCTATGCGAAGCCCTCCGATTCTCCGGCGGATGATGTTGCATTGAGGGTATCCCCTAACCCGGCATCCTCCTACATTTACGTAGACCTGCCCGTGAAAGGCACAGAGATCAGGGTTTTCAATATGAGCGGGGCTTTGGTAAAGGTGATGAAAGGGAACTTATCCGGCAGGGTGCAGGTGGATATTTCCGGGTTGGGAACCGGGATGTACGTGGTGCAGTTCGAGGGCAGGCAAACGCGGTTCATTAAGCAGTAAATTCCGCTATGGGCCTGGGATTGCTTTGCCTGTTCAAAAATTATTTTTGATTTTTGGCGGCAAAGAGTAAATTTGCAGCCCATTCGGGATGTAGCGCAGCCCGGTAGCGCGCTTCGTTCGGGACGAAGAGGCCGCTGGTTCGAATCCAGTCATCCCGACTTGAATGAGATTTAAAGAAAGTAGAAAGCTCGTAAACGCAGTGTTTACGGGCTTTTTTGTTTTTGGGAGGTGTCAATTTGAAGCAATATTGATCAATTAAGAAGTGAATGATGTGGTGAATGATGCGGTGAATTATTTTTGATTCACCAGATTGAGATAACGGATTGATCTATAATCGATTGAATTGATTCAAAAAAGTGGGTTTTAGTTCATTTTTAGTGGTCCGCGAAGCGGATTTGGTGAATGATGTGAGTGAATGAAGACACTAAAATGAAAACATATGAAAACGAAAGACACCTTCGGCGTATCCTTTGTGCTGCGCCAGTTTGAGACGGGCAACTGTTACGTGTATGCGAGGATTTCTGTCAACCGTTCTAAAGCGGAGATCGCGCTTAAGCAGCCTGTTTTGAAACAAGATTGGAATTATGCAAAGGGATGCGTGAAGCCAAAAACAGAGCAGCTGCGGCAGCTAAACAGTCTCCTGGAGGAAATCAGGGCAAAGCTCATGCAGTACTACCAGCAACTCCGGTTAGGAGACGAGGTAATAACTGCCGACGCTGTGAAAAGAGCTTTCCTGCGGGCAGATCAGGGCGCGGAGGAATACACTTTGCTCTGGCTGATGCGGGAACATAACAGGATGATGCAGGAAAATTTGCGGCCTGGCACTATGAAAAACTACTTCACGACTGAAAAGTATCTTGAACGCTTCCTTGCCAAAAAGTATCCTGAAAAAGACGTTCTTCTCCGAAAATTAACCTTCGAGTTCATTACGCACTTTGAGCATTTCGTACGTACCAATCCCGTGCAGGCGGGTGGGCCGTGCACGAACAACGGCACGATGAAACATATGGAGCGGCTGAAGAAAATCGCGCTTTGGGCCGTGAAAAATGGGTGGATGGAGAAGAACCCGTTCGAGCATTTCCAATTGAAGTTTAAGCATAAGGAAAGAGATTTTCTTACGCAGGAAGAGTTGAAAAAAATCGAGACCCAAAGCCTTAGCAATGAAATGATGAATACCGTCCGGGAGCTGTTTGTCTTTGGCTGCTATACCGGGCTTGCCTATGCTGATCTTGTCAACCTGAAACACTCCAATATCATCACCGGGAATGACGGGGTGAAATGGCTCAGCATCACCCGTACCAAAACCGACACGCCCGCCTATGTTCCCCTGCTTACCCCGGCATTATTTTTGATGGGAAAGTACCTGCGAAGCCCGCTTCCTGCCACTCTCCCGGGATGTGTTTTCCCGAGGATCAGTAACCAGGAAATGAACCGGAATCTTAAATTGATTGCGGAGATCTGCGGGATCGGGAAGCACCTCACCCTCCACCTTGCCCGTCATACATTCGCTACAACCATCACCCTGCTGAATGGGGTTCCCATTGAATCCATCAGCAAAATGCTGGGCCATACCAAGCTCACCACTACAATGATCTACGCCAGGGTTACGCAATCCAAGATTGGAATGGACATGGCGCTGCTTCAGCATAAGCTGGATGCGAGAAGTACAACGGCGTAATGACCTGCCCTATGGCATTGAATTTTTCATTTCCCTCAAGTGAGAAAGTGTGAAAATATTACCTAAGATGTTAATAGTTTGAAACCTTAAATGTGAAGTATGAAAAATGTGAGCAACGAAAGGGAAAAACCGGTGCTGGTAAACCAGCTGGTGACAATTGATGATCTCCGTTTATACACGGAGGAAATGATGGCCGAGATCAGGCTGTTATTTGAAAGACAGGCGGGTACTGTACAAAAGAAGTGGTTAAAATCTTATGAGGTCCGGCGAATGCTGAACATCTCGCCCGGCACCTTGCAAACCTACCGGGCAAACGGGATGATTCCTTTCACCCGGCTGGGTGGCAGCATCTACTATGACCAAGAGGCGATCAACCGCCTGATGGCAGAACAAAAAGCTGGCAAAAGGTCATGAGGCAGGGCAACCATTGTTTGAAACCCCTGCCGGGAAGGGGTAAGGGGAATGGCGCGGCAGCAGCGCCTTCCCCTTTCTTATTGCCTCTCCCTGCGTGGTGTTTTTTGTAAGAGCCAGCTATGTTTTGACTTCGTCAAAACTGGCTGGCTCCCCTCATGCCTTCGGCATTTGGGGAGGGAAAATTAAATGTTTGATGTAAAAAGCAGCTTATGTTAGTGAAGAGAAACAGAGGTGGAAGACCGCGTAAGCAGGACAAGAAGACAGAACAGCTGGCAGTAATGTTGACAAAAACTGACAGCTTTATTATCCGGGCAATGGCCAAAACGGCAGGTCTGACAGTATCAGAATATTTATTAAAGGCCGGCCTCGGCATGCAGGTGATCCATGCAAAGATTCCCAAAGAGGCTTTAGCCTTTACCGGTAGAATAAACCATGCAGCCGGGCTATTAAACCAGATCGCCAGGAAACAAAACTTCGGGCTTTCCTTGAATGAAGTTGACAAATTGTTGCTGGCGGAAACCCTTAAGGAACTTCAAAATCTCTCTGGCCAGATTAAAACCTACTTCCAATGATTGGCAAGATCATTATCGGGAAAGGTTTTAAAGGATGTATTTCTTACTGCCTGAACCCTAAGAAAGGGGAAAGTGAAAGGGCTGAAGTGCTTCATTTTAACAACTGCTTTGGCACTAAGGCAGAGTTGATCCGGCAGTTTGAAGAAGTTCAGGGCCTTAATCCTAAGCTGGGTAAACCGGTTATGCATGTGATCCTAAGCCTCTCTCCAGAGGATAAACCTTCACCTGGCAGTATGGAAGACATTGCACAGCACTGCGCTGAAGAATTGGGATTTTCCGACTGTCAGTACCTGGTAGTAGCCCATAACGACACCCGGCACCAGCACATTCATATCATTGTCAACCGGGTGCGGTATGATGGGAAAACACTTTCCGATAGTAATAACTATAAAAAGATCGTGCAGTTTTGCCGCAAGGCAGAGCTTCGATTTGGGCTGAAAAAGGTGCTGATGCCGCGGCGGTTTCTCCCTCCCGTTATCCAGCGATTGCCACGGAGGGATGCCCGGAAAGAAAGCCTCAAGGAGGATATTAAAGCCGCTTTGGTAAGAGCTGGCGACTTTACCTCTTTCCTTTCATTGATGGAAAATAAAGGGTACAAAGTGGAGAAGAGCCGGGGGATTGCGTTCATTGATGCTAAGAATGTACGGATAAAAGGCAGTGAGGTTGGGTACTCGCTTTCCACTATTCAGCAGACACTTGACCGGATACAGCGCAAGCAATGGATCATGCAGCCTGTATCACGTAAGAGAGGTATGCGAATGTAAACCGGGGAAGGGGCTAATGCCGCCCCTTCCCCCTTCCCCTTCCCGGCAGGGGTTTCCAAACAATTTTCATCGACGGGGATGGAAAAAGAAAATCCCCGAGCCTTGACAGATCCGGGGATTTACAATCTCTCCTACCATTTTAAACATTGCGTTATCTGTATGAAGTAATTTTGTTGAGAATCTGGAATTGAAAAATCACCCCTTATATTATTAAACTCAAATCTAATATCGGTTACTCTCTTGTTCTTCAGATGAGCAAGAAAGTCTGCGTTAATCTCCGACTTATTAAGGGACACAGAATTACTGTACATCATATACTCACCACGAAATAGTTGAAACGATTTATCATCTTCAAAAAGCAAGTAGAGGGAAATACTATTTCTCTCATTTGAAATATACTTGCGAGTTAAATTATCATATTCTTCTAGTCCAAACTGATTCTTCTTTCCATCGCCAGCATGTAATTGAATTCTAATGTAGTTCGGGTAACCATTCCCAATATTAAGCTCCAATCTTACAAATGGCTTTATATCTTCAATACCTTTTAAGAAAAGATTAGATGTTTTGTCTTTTGTAAACTTATCCACTTCAAATAGTCTGCTACAATCTTGACCAAAAGAACCCAAATATGGAATAATGAATAAATGAATTAAAACAATGCATTTCATAATGTACAGGGTTTAATATTTTAGAAGATAAATATATCAATTTCAATGAATACTCTATCAAAGAAGCATCCCCGAGCATTGACACGCCAAGGCAGACCAGAAGATAAAGAAAACATGGCAGCAGCGAGGAGAATTAACTGCTTTAGGTTAACCTTTTTATTTGCCGAAAAGTAATACTGATTCTACCTTTTCCCGTATCTGATGCGGGTATTGCATGTTGCCATACCGCCTGAACCTCCTGTGTCATGTAAATCATCGAACCGGAAGGTAAAGGATAGTCTTTTGTTATACTTTGATCCGCAATATTCCTGAATCTTAAAGTTCTGGTTTCGCCGACCGAAATAATCACGATTCCGGTGTCTTCATGTAAAATATCAGTCTGATCCGAATGGAAGCCCATTTTAGACTTTCCATCCAGATAATAATTGATCAGGCAATTGTTTGGCTCAAATCCTAGTGTCCCATGGATCTGTTTTGCTATTTCTTGCAGTGCCGGTAGAAATTCACTATCTGGGTATTTAATTTGTGAATAGTTGTAAGCTACACCGTAGCTGGCGGTTTTCCGGGCAGACATCCTCGTATCCCAGGTAACGTTTTGATCCAGGTAGCTGAATAGAGAAGCAGGATCAGAAATGAAGTCGGCAATAAATGTAATTCCGTCCATAAATATTTATGTATAGGCACTAAAATAATGAAAAAAGGGGCTGAAAAAGCCCCCTAGTCGTTTCTTCATTGACCATTTATAGTGTTGCGCCGTGATCTATTGCAGTGAGTTTAGAAATCATCTCTTTCACGCCAACCAGGCTATTCACGATGGATAACGGCGGAATGCCTCCCAAAAACCTGGCGTGCGCTTTCATCCAGTAATTAAAAGTCTCCCGATTGTTGTAGATGCTGTACCCGTGGGCATACAATTCAGCCAAAGCCATGATTCTCTCGCTGTGATCTACCGTGAACGCCTCCAAATCGCAGGTTTCCCGGTATGCATGCCCGGACGTTCCCAAGATGAAGCAGGTGGTAGTTACATCCAGATCGGCCACCGTCATAAAATCCTTTAAAAGCTGGCTGGTTAAGCGGGTTTTGCGAAATTTCTCCTTTTCCCCGTCAGTCAGCAGATGCACGGCCTTCAACGCCTTAAATGATTCAAAATGGACGAAGGCGCCCGTTTCGTGGTTTGCATTGTTCATATGTTATAATTTTTATTGATTACTTGCCCTTGTTGTACAGGAGGGAACTTGCCAGAGAGGCTTTCAAATAGCCGTGACGGCTCATTTGGGGGCAGTTTTCAAGGAGGTAACTCAGTTGGTCTTTACGATATGGTTTATCATAATCCGGTCTGAAAGCGGAATCCGGCTGTTGTGATCCAGGTAATATTCAAGATCATCCTTGTCCCAGCCGCATTCTTCACAGACGCGGGTAAGAAATACATCGCTGATAAGGTTTAATACAGAAACGATCTGCGGGAGATCGTAGAAGATTCTTGCCTGTTTCTTTCCCATGAGACGAGGATTTTAGATTAATCGCGACATTGCGTTCCTTGGCAAACTGTTTCGCGGAATTCCCTCGCCAGGTTCATTAATTGGTGGGCCTCGCAAAGCGGGTTAGGCGTGATTCTTCGACTTCTCATATGAAATTGATTTAATAGTGACGAATGGGTTACTAAATCATGTGAGAAGGGAACAAAAAATTAGCGTGAAACCCAACTCACCGCCTGGAGCCAGTAGGAAGGCTTTGCACGGAAGAGAAGGGCTCACGCCAATACGTGAGCCTCCTTCTAATCATCCAGTGCATGCGGAACGTCCTACTTTTCCAGGCTGGAATCAAAGAAGCGGCTTCAATAACTTTTGAAGTCGCAAAAATATGATTGCAATGCTAATATAGGAATTATTTCATAAAAAGGATACTATAATAGGCATTTTTATTTGTACCATATTTAATAGGGTTGTTTATAATATGGATATAATGTTATTTAGGGTCTTATGGCAAAGGCTAAATCAAATAAGAAAGAAGAACGCAAGAAGGCAACCCTTGGGCATTTTGATCATGATGCCTTTCTTCAGCAGATCAGCAAGAGGATTAAAACGCTGAGGAAGCAGAAAGGGTTTAAGAGTTATGAGCTGTTTGCTTATGATATTGAGGTTTCCCGGGCGGGGATGTCGAAGTATGAGGCCGGGACGTTTGATGATATTAGGATGAGGACGCTACTTAAGATTATTGATGGATTGGGTATTTCACCAAAAGAGTTTTTCTCCGAAGGATTTTTATAAATTGCATTTCAAAGTATGGATTCACTACAAGAGACTTTAACTGCGTCCGATAACCCTCAATCTCTTCACAATCAGCAGCTTTCTGATTATAAAGTTCATTTACAACAACTCGTCAACAAGAGCCAGGATACATTTGAAAAGCAACTGTCTTATATTAGTGGAGGTGCAATTGGAGCCTCGATGTTAATTGTCGAAAAGTTTTACGAAAAGCCTTGGTTAACCGAATGGAAGCTTTTGCTCTTAATGGGCTGGTTTTTACTAGTAATAACGTTATTAATAAATTTAATATCACACCTTTTAGCGGCCAAGGTGCTGAATCAAACAATCTTTGACATTAGTAATAATCACTACGATTTTATCAAAGCAGAAAAAAGGGGAAACAAAATTCAATATCTAAATTTGCTTTCAGTACTATCACTTTTTGTAGGCACTACTTTAATAATCATATTCATAACATATAATTCCTTCTTTATGACAGAGCCAAAACCGACACAACCATCACAACCGACCAGAGAAGAAAAATTTGGGTTTGTCCCAGAACCACCCCCTAAGATTACACCGCAATCTCCACCAGTATCTTCACCAACTCCCACTAAACCTAATGAAAATAAAAGATAGCCTTATGTGTTTATCTCAAAATAACAACGATAGAGAAATAAAACCTCAAATCATCGAACCTGATACGACAAAAGGGTTTGCCCCCGGACCGCCACCAAAACTACCAACGCCTCCGTCCCCGCAACCGCCACAACCTAACCCTACCCCTCCTAGCAGCCAGCCAAGTAAATAAAAGTAAGGTAATACTCTTACCAGAATACGCTATTGGTATGCAGAATACAATTTCTATTAAAAAACATATGCGAATCACTTGAAGCCCAAGTAAATTAGGGACTTAAAATCTCTCTCATGGATACTAATACAAAGTTGATCTATCAGGATGCCATTGAAAATATTCCTGAAAGTGAGCGACTGCCGCTACAAAACCCAATTGCTCTAAGAACATTGGCTGCTTTAGAATTTTATGAAAAAAACAGTTCCCACGCTATTGCATTCACCACTCTAATGCAAAAGTCTTTCGACAAGCGAAACGTGAAGTACATACATCCTTCTTACATAACAATATTGTTACAACTAACAGAGGATGAACTCTCTTTCATAAAAATAATCCAAAAGGAAGGCACTTTAGAATATGTGACAAAGCTTGATTTAACAGATGACAAAAGTCAGTTTTGTAATCGCAGATATCTAAAAGACCCGTTACCAGAGAAACAATTAAACTATCCGGAAATGAAATGGCTTTACATTGATAATTTGCTACGGTTAAATATCATTAACTACCCAATATATAAACAAGATCCCGTGATGGAGAATGGTGCTCAAATTGGGCTTATCCAGCAATCCAGAATACACTTGACTAATTTTGGAAATCACTTTTTTGAAGCTATAACAAATTAAAGGAATGAAAATTAAATTTACTGGAAAACATAAGTCAATCTCCGGTTTTGAAAGTGAAGAACTCCACCCATTTACGGTCATAACTGGTAAAAACGGAAGTGGGAAAACCCAACTACTGGAAGCCATCCAACTATCCAAAAATGCCGCATCTGGATCCCAACCATTTTCTGTCACCCTTTATCCCAATCCCCAAACCATACATTTTTCTGGGCTAGGAAATTTCCCTTTGGGAAACGTCTCTCTTGATACCCTTCAGCAACCAGTCAGTCAGATACTTACTACTTTTAATTCACTTGATGCAAGGGAAAGGAAGAAAATTTTAGCGCCAGTCTTCCAAAAAGCAGTCACCATAGCGGAATTAATCGAAAATGATTGGGAACGAATTCAAGAAATATTTGAAGCCACAAACGACCACGAATTTTATGCAAAATTCAGTTTAGCCTTCACAGATCATTACCATAACCCTCATGACCACGAAAACCATAAGCGGATATTTGTCAACTATATGACAAATAATAGAAAGAATTTAGAAGCGATTTTTGCTGTATGCGAATTACAACAAAAGGACTTTCTTGATCTCATTGAAGCAGATTTTAAAGAATACACACTCCACGAAAAATTCTTGGATAACCGCCACGTATTTGAATCAAAAATCGAACTGATTTTTTTAGCCTACGCCAAAAGAAGGTTTGAAAACGATTATAAATACTATCGAAAATTAAACTATGCTGATACAAATTCGGCGGTATCAGATACTGAATTTTTAGCAGCCAACCCAGCACCTTGGGATCAATTGAATCAAATTCTTGCTGATATTAAGGTGGACCTCCAGTTTGTAGGAATTGACCCAGGTGCTATCACTAATACAACCCAATACCATTTACATTTTACCAAGCCGAGTATTACCGACCATATCACATTTGCGACCCTATCCAGCGGCGAGAAAATTATTGTAGGATTAGTATTGGGCTTATTTACCAGCAATTATTATGACGATCTGGTTATGCCGGACTTGATTATCTTCGACGAACCAGACGCACATCTACATCCAGAGCTAACTCAGCTCTTAATTAACGTGTTACATGACACATTTGTATCAAAATACGGAAAACACGTAATTATTACTACCCATTCACCCTCCACAGTTGCATTAAGTCCGGAGGAAAGTCTTTTTCAGATGGAGAACGCCCCAGATACAGCTTTAAAGAAAATTTCAAAAGACGAAGCACTTATATTATTAACTGGAAATATTCCAACCCTTAGTATCAACTATAAAAACCACCGTCAGGTTTTTGTGGAAAGCATAACTGATTTAGAATATTATCAAACTATATACTCTAAGTATAGCAGCAATGAGAAATTACCTCATAAGTTGTACTTCATATCCGGAAGTCGCCGCGGCAAAACAAATAGCGACTGGGTAACAAATATGGTTCAACAAATACGGAATAGCGGAAATACAACAGCTTTTGGGATTTTAGATTGGGATCTAAAAAATCCGTCCACATCCTATATACCCGTACATGGCGAAAAACAGTACTATTCACTAGAGAATGTCATATTACTGCCTTTATATGTTGCAGTATATTTTCTATCCAAGAATGGAGCACACAACATATATTCCGAATTATCTTTCGACGCCAGTTATAATTTCTATGCTATCGGAGAAGAAAGCCCAGATCGGCTACAGCAAATTTCAAATTGGGTCATTTCAAAAGTCACTACTTCTAACCGTGGTCTTAATCTATCTGGCACAAAACGCGCAGTAACGTTTTTAAATGGTAAATCAATACAAATACCGGTAGAGTTTTTGGATTCCCAAGGCCATGCTTTGCAAGCATATTATAAAAAGGCATTCAATGTACTAGATCCATTTATCAAAGAAGGTGATCTTCAACAGCACTTTTCTGTACTAATTTCCAGATGTTATCCATTGGTTACTATCGAAACAATCAATACTTTACGTTATTTAACGAGTTGAATGTTTGGTTACTGATTTCTATTATTTTACAAAGTAATAATATCCAAGTTTTTTGGTAATTTTGTTATAAAAATAAATCATTCATTAAAGAATGAATTAAAACCACCTCTTACCATAAAACACCGCATTTATAGCATTCTCAACATACAAACCTCTTCCAGTCATCCCGACTCTTTTACAAGTCAAATAAGTAAACCCGCTCTAGGAGCGGGTTTACTTATTTAGAACAAAATTGCTTTGTTTCCTTCCCTCCAAATCTTAATCTCATGTTTGTCAAATATTTAGATGGGGTTCGAATCCATTTGAACAATTCTTAAGTATCAAGGTTATATTGTCGACTTCCTAATGTTGTCCTCCCAAAAACAATTAAACTATATGGCAAAGCACCTTGATGAAATACCATTTTCTTTTGATGACGAACCATCTTATAGAATGTCGCCTGAAGAACTCCGGGGCTTTCCTGGTTGTGAGCATTATAGTGATGAAGAAGCAAATGAAATTATCGATTCGCTAGAAAAGTTAGCCAATATTTTGTACGAAATTCATGTGCAACAAAATGCTTCTAAATAAATGCAATGCGATCTTGGCCGGATCGTTTAAAACTTACAGCTTACATTTATCCAATGCAGTAATCAACTTACCAAGAGACACGCTGATTCTTTTTAATTGGTCAATTCTATTGTCAGCCCTATTGTCTCTGGAAACATCTAAATTTTCGAATAAACGCATTGTTCTATTTAGCCATAACTGTCCAGAAGTATCGGCGGATACAATCATGTTCTCAAATTCACGGAAGCTAATTACGTCGTAGCTCCTACCGTTGTCTTTACCTCGTTCCTTTATCATAAGATCTCCGATACCTTGCTGCCAATCTCGATATATTAATCCAAGTCGTATGGATGCTTCGTCAATTACATTTAACTCTCTTAGTTGACCTTGATCAACTTCTCTTTTCAGTTGATCTTTAATTAAGGTTGTCAATGATGAGAGAAAAGCGTCATGATTTTCTTCTGATGCCTCGGCAAGCACATGCTTATTTTCTGAAGCTATAGCCTTTTGAATCAAATGGTCAATTTCAACAGAGAATTTCTCGACTACACCTTCTTGTAGGTTAGCTGCATCGATATTAAGCAAGACTAGTAATCTCTTTGCAACATCCATTTCCACACCTTGCCCATCTGCCAAACTCGTACTAAAGGCGTCTAACTGCACCATTATTTGCTTACGCAACTTTTTTGAAGGAACCTGGAGATACGACTCTTCTTTTCTAAACGCATAAATCCAGCCGAGCAAGCTACATAATCTATAATTGGTACTGATTAATTTGTAATTGTAGAAGTCGTTAGCTGGATTGTCTTTCCAGAGTATGTGTGCCCGTGTACGAAATATCTCGTCTAATCTTCGTTTAAACGATAGCGCGCTATCTTTCAAAGGAGTTCTATAATTCCTAAAAACGCTAACCCTTTCAATCTTAGCTTTCCTTTTCTCTAAACGAATAGGTATTAAATAATCTTTTATGAAAAAGCCTAAACAAACAGTTACAAGCGTTACTGACCCGATAATAATAGCCGCCTTTACTTGCGGTTCTTGGTTGCTGAACCAATCTGTTAAGACACACAGAAACATTTATTAAAGTTTAAATGTCAAAGTTGTTAAATGCTTTCCCAAATATCAGACAACGTTATCTCCACAGGTTGTTGATGCTCGTAATACACATTCACAACTCCCAAATAAGAAGGGTTGGCAATTTTATGAATGCCCTTTTCAATATCTTCAAAAATCTCTTCGCGATAATCCAAATCTAACCCCCAAAATATTCTAGATGTTAAAAACATCGAAAATGGAAACGATGTTCTCAACACTTTTCGATTATCATTCTGTTGAGTTTGCTTTAAAAGTTCTTTAGCTGTATTAATAGGAGAAACCCAAACTTTACTGTTCCACTCTCTCTGGTCGGGAAACTTCAAAGGTAGATTTTCTAAAGTGTGTGTATACAACAATAAATGAGAATATGGAGTATTTGCCCAGATACGTTTTAATTGATCAATATCCATTGATTCAAAGCTACCGGAACTGAAATCACGTTTTGCCTCAAGACAAGCAACGCCTTTTAATGTCTCGCCGGATGTAAATTGAATGGTTATCAGTAATGCGATGTCACCAAATCTATTTTCTTGCCTACCTCTATTTTTGAAAGATTGCCAATTTACAATTTTTGACCATCCGTCAAATCGTATTATTTTATTGCTAAAGAGTTGCCGCAGCCTTTGCATTAATTGATAAGAAATATGATTTTCATCCCACTCATAAGGGTGAGAATCAGCACATATTTCATTGAAAATGCTTTCGAGACGTTCTACGGTTTGCCTCATTGGATTTAAAGGGCAGATGATTGATTTCCGGCAAATATATGGCAAATTTAATTAATGAGCTTTAAAGAAACCTGCGAGAATAGCTTGATATTATTTAAATAATAAATATGTATCAGTCGCCGGTTTTATCAAATGTGCCAAGTAAGCATATTCGCTGAATAACGTATTAATATGACAGAATAGAGCAAGTTTTCTTGAATAAGTTGACTTTTGAATGACGTCAAGCAGCACTATTTAAAATACCCTGCTACAGGCAGTTTTGTATTGTTTCAACTTCATTGATTGTAATTACTTTGGTTCTTATTTTTAGTCGCTCGTACGTCTTTTTAGCTTTGTAATTGCAACGGTCGTCATTCGTAATGAAGGTGTCAAAATGAGCACCATAAAATGTATGTAGTGCGTCATCAAACATATTGTTGAAGTGTCCGTCTGTTTTGTATCCCGCGAGATCAAATTTAAAAAACGTGTCAATGACTTTGGAATACATAAGGTTGTCACTTGTTTTATTATTCGGTGTATATGCGTCAAAAATGTCGGTCAATTCAAGATGCTTTGGTAGGTCTTTGAAGTTTGAGTTCACAGCTTTAATAAGCTCCGGCTTATTTTTTATTTTATTGAGGCTTGTTAGCAGATATACTTTAAAAGCCTTGTAAAGCCCGTAATCCGATTTTAGTCTTGATTGAAAGTTGTAGATATCCGCTTGCAGTGCGTGTTGATTATTATGAATTTTTGAAAGAGGAAACATGATTCCGAACATAGGTTCAATGTATCCCTTTTTAAATTCTGGTGACAATGGAACAAGTTTATACAAGTTTAAAGCACTTTGCATTAATGGTTCGTCCTTAAATAAATCGTCATACGAATTAGGTTCGAATTCCCATTCTTCTACTTTTTCTTGGAAAAATTCAAATATGTCTCTGTAATGCCATTTCACTTCCTTTTCGCCCCAGTATTGGCAAATGCATAAGTTGTCAGTAAACTTTTTGATATTGTTTAAATGACCGTCAATGTAGTCTGGATTTTTCTGAAAACCTCTAAATAGGTCATTCAGATGAGCATTTGAATATGCCGTTGTGACTTTCTTGTCGGTTAACAGTGTCAGTAATAGCTGATAGTTGGGTTTGTCAACTTCAGGAATTTTGTCAAACTTTTCAAGTCTGTCAAAGATGTTTAGGTCTATGTAAACGGTCATTTAAAATTGCTTGTAACGTTCGGGGCTTTCCGAAGGCAGGGTATTTCGACACTGTCGTTCATTTGAAAAAATACATTTCGGTTAAGTACAAAACTGTCATGGAAGTTCGTCTCCCACTCTTTTGGCAATAACTTGCTAGCTGTTTTTTTCTATTTATCAAGTCCATATTTTTGTCCGTATTCTCTAACTTTCATTAAGAAATCAGGACTTGTTTTATTGTTCAGAAGTCCTTTATATTCTCGTTTAGCTTTGTCAAACTGTTTAAGTTCTCCATAAACTATAAGTTTCCCAAAGGGTGTCATGATCATATCTGCTTTGTCTAACTCTTGAAGCATTTTTTCTGTGCTATCAAGGCGGTTAAAATATGGCAAAATGAATTCTGTTAAGTTTTTTCTCATTTCGGCAATAAGATAGTGCTCGTCAGTTCGCTCTTTAATGTGATACCAAGTGTCATGTTGGTTTCGTAGGCTTCCAATTCTTTCTCTAATCAAACATTCCGGTTCAGTCGGATAGCCTGGAAGTCCTTTATCACTATAATTGTAAAATGCAAGCCAATACTCTGGGACAAAAATCCCCGTGTTTATAGTAAAACTAATACTGTCTTTATTGCCAAACGCATTTTTCTGAACATTAATGATTTGTCCGACGGAGTCCAGTTTTAAGTAAAAATTATTCGCCTTTTTCTTAAAGCCTAATGGTTTCAATATTTCGTGAAATCCGTCCTTAATAATTTTCTCAAACTTTATTTCCGATACTGTCTTCATTTTCGTTTTACAGTTTGTCGTTCTAAAATCACAGCTAACTCTTAAATATACAAAGTTCGACCAATTGTAATGCTGCTGTTGTATAGCTCAATTATTCCCGCTTGTTTACAGAATGTATCAATCTTGCACAAATCGTCAATAAATAAGTTAGAAAAGTGTCCAGTCATCCCGACAGCTTTAAAGAGGTTATCAGAAATGATGGCCTCTTTTGTTTTTAGCATTGACCGGTAATGCATCCCGGCATAGGTTGGGAGGGTCGCTGGTCAAAGCGCCCAAGCGGTCAGTTTTTATCGGTGTCCATCCCGGCTCTTAGTTTCCTTTCACTGCCGCTTACGACAATGGCTCCCTTATAGCTTATCATGTTTGCGATAGCTAACCCGTTAGGCAATCCAGCGCTGGAAAACTTCCAGTTTTCGGATTCCTTATCCTTTCGGTAAACCCCATCCCATTGCCCTGCCAATAATGCATTGCCGCTTCTTATCACATTAAAGGTATAAAGCTGGGCAGGTAAGCCCTTTTGAATGTTTTGCCAACTATTTCCCTTGTCAAATGATGAAAATAGCTCATTATACACCATTGCATAGAGTCCTTTATCGTCGGAGCTGATATTATGCAAAGCTCCATTTGAAAAGATTTTCTTCCAATCTTTTTTGCCTATTGGTGAGCTAAACGCTCCCTGATTTGTGGCAATGTAAATACTTCTATCAAACACCGCTATGCCGTTTACCTGTAGCGTGCTGTTTCCATATTCCTGTTCCCATTGATTGCGCAAGTCATTATATGAGTAAAATCCGGAGTTCGTTGCTGCGTAGAGCTTATGGTCGATTTCGGCAAATTTTCGAATGGTGAAGTTATCTAAACCGGTATTTAGCTTTGTCCAGCTTTTCCCTTCATTCTCAGAGTAGAAGATACCGCCAAATTGTGTTCCTGCGTAGATGCGGTCTTTATAAAACTGCAAAGCTCCCGGATTACTTTCAATCAGCTGCCTGTCCGTGGGAATATTGATCCACCTATCTTCTTGGTTATTAAAGAAGTATAGTCCGCTATCCTTTGACAGGAGCGCCAGCCTGTTTTCAGAAACGGCAATTCCACCCAGCCCAATTCTGGTTGTAGCGGGCAAACCTGTACTTTTATTTTCCCATGTCAACCCATTATCGGCCGAAAAGTAAATAATCCCGTCCGCCGTTTCCAGCGGATAGCTAATTCCGGAAGAAGGAATACTGCCAAGGGATGAACCGTTTTTTGTGTCACTGCCGGTTTGTCTACCACAAGAACTTAAAACAACCAAGAGAGGTATAATTATAAGACATACTATCCTTACCGCCTTCATAGTTATCTTTTTTAAGTATATCAATCAATTCAACTCATAAATTCATATAAAATCGGGATGCGCAAAAGCCTGATTGCCCATTCGTTTGCTTAGTGATCATTGGGGCTCATTCTAATATAATGTTAATGCCTGATATATTTATGCCAAAATATACAGTCGGCAAATCAAAAGTATTAATATCACTATCAGGACCGCCTCACCTCCAAAATCTCAGCAGGCATCCTGGAATCCGTTCATAAGAAATGGAACGAATTATGAACGGTGAATGATTTTTAATTGAATGGCTTAAAGAAAAGGCCACGAAACGTCGTTAAAAGCGTTTTGGGGCTTTTTTTATTAATGAACGCGATGGCAAATGGAGGTCGGTTATGTGTTTTAAAAAAT
Organism: Chitinophaga sp. YIM B06452; assembly: GCF_039655965.1. NCBI lineage: Bacteria > Pseudomonadati > Bacteroidota > Chitinophagia > Chitinophagales > Chitinophagaceae > Chitinophaga > Chitinophaga sp. YIM B06452. The sequence continues at coordinate 333,110 of NZ_JAWLKY010000005.1, forward strand.
ACCTAAAAATTAGTATTTCACACGATGCAAAGGGTTTGCATCTTGCAGCACCAATCACAAAAAGCAATTTAAATGAAAAACTTGTTCTCGTATTTAGTAGCATGTGTAATGCTTATATCCTGCTCGAAAGATAAAGATAAAGATGAAGCTGGCAGTAATTTATCAAACACCCCAACTGCCAAATCAACCTACGACAACAAAAACTATGGTATTTATAAAGGAGTTTTTGTAGGATCAACCGGAAATATCTTAATCAATTTTAAAAATGACGGCACCACGTTATCGGCGAGTTTGGTAATTGATGGCAAATCGTATACTTACACATCCAATAATTCGACCACAGAAGGCGCAAATAGCACTATCACTTTCCGTAATAATAATGACTATTTCGATTTTACGGTGAATGCAGACGGAAGTACCCCAACTATTACGAATATTCACGTTAACGGTCATAGCAATGCAGTAGTGCAGATACTTAAAGAAGAGTCTTATGCACAAGCATATTGCTTTGAAGGGACTTTTACCGAACAAGGCGGCAATGGTACCGTGAACCTGGTTATCAAAAAAAACAAAGTTGAAGGGTTGTTTATTCCTGCTGACTTCCAGGTTATCCCTCCTTTAAAAGGTTCGATAACTAACAATAACATTACAGCTACTATTGGGGAAAACCCCAACCCGGTCGCAACAATTACAGGAATTATCAGTGGCAACGATATTAAAGGAAGCTGGAGTTCGGATACCGGTTCTGGCAGTTGGAAAGCCCACAGGACTTTATAATATTCCTGTTGTCAGAATCGGTCCAGCCATCCTGATCACAGGGACAAAAGTAGAAAACTCTGCTTTTGTCCCTTTTTCTTTTCCGTGACCTCCCAATAATCAGGTCCACCTTGTACAAATACGGATAGTAACTGCAATTTTTTATATTACATGGAATCTCAGCAAACGGATCCGGTATATGGAACACAAAAAAGAAGCGAGTTTAAAAAACAGATCAATACGACCCAAAAAGATGAGGCAAGCCAGGAAGCGATCCATCAATATACGACTTGATAAAACAAAGTATCCAGGATGACATTAAAGATGGTTTCAAAAAGACCATTGCAAAAAATCTAACGTTAGGAATCTATGACCGGATAGAGACTGCGCCGCTCCATCGCCGCAAAGGGTTAGCGACAATAGTTCTGAAGAAGCTTGAAGATTTAGCAATGTCCAGGGCTAAAACGAAAGGTTTACTGGTTGCAACACAGGCGGGCAAGGTTTTATACGAGGCGCTTGGCTGGAAATTATATTCGGCGTATACTTCTATCGTAATTCCTGAACCGGGATATTAATCTGTAACAGGCGAAAACTAGCCTTCAAAAAAATAGTCCTGACAACCAACATAATTTAGGCTTTTTTACCACACTTTTACGGTTTAAATGCTATATTGTCTAAAGACTATCTTCCTTGTGACATCTATTATCTAAAATTAACCCGGTCTTTGGAGTATGGATCGTTCAACAATTACTCAATACAGCTTCAGGAAGAATCTTCCATCAGAGTTCGAGATTATAGACCTGAGTTCACTTTACGAACAACATGGTGATAAACTTGCCTCGCCTCACAGGACCGCCTTTTATCATATTATTTGGCACCAGGACAAAAGCACCAATCCGAAGGTTGATTTTAAACCCATCCGCGTTCATTCCAACTCTTTGTTGTTTCTGAAGAAAGGAATTGTACAGCAATTCAACAACGTAAAAGCGAAAGGGAAAGCGCTTTTGTTTACCGAAGAGTTCGTCGCGCGGCATCCGGAAGCCCTAACTTTTCTCAAAAGCACCATTCTTTTCAATGACCTGCTTGAAACAGCCCAACTCCGGCTATCGGCTGGCGACCTGACGATCCCGCGGGTATTTGAGGCCATTGAAGGCGAATTCGCCCGTGATCCGGATCACTTTCAGCCAGGCGTCCTGCTTAATTACCTGCATATTTTATTGCAGGTTTCCGAACGCATGTACAGAAAGGAAGGCTTTCGCGAAATCAAAAAGAGCGCAGACCTGGATTACACCCTGCTGTTCCGGGACGAACTGGAGTCTCACTATAAAACTATCCGGCAGGTTAGTCAATATGCGAAACTGCTCAGTGTTACAGAAAAGAGATTAAACGCCGCAACAGCCAGGATACTCGGCAAACCTCCAAAAGAAATTATTGATGAGCGGGTCATGCTGGAAGGAAAACGCCTGCTGGCGCACACATGGCTTAGTGTGAAAGAAATCGGTTACAGCCTCGGCTTTGATGAGCCGACCAATTTTATAAAGTATTTCCGTAAGCATAGTGGCAAAACCCCAATAGAGTTCCGGGAGCAGTTTTCAAAATAGAGGAGCGCAAAAGTATCATCTTTCGGAGGATTCTGACCTTTTAGATAACATGCTGGCGAATGACCTTTGTATTGTAAAACAGAACAATCACAACAATGAAAAAGGCGTTTACCGCGGTGGCTGTTATGGCCTCCGTTACCCTCTCATCCGCTCAATCTAAAAAACAAACTATGCAAAAGCAGGAAGTAGTGGCACTACTCAAAGCCATAGAAACAGGCGCGGCGGAACCCGTAGCCTCAATCAATGCCAAACATTACAAACAGCACAACCTGGCGGTTGCTGACGGACTCGCCGGTTTTGGCGCATTACTTCAGCAATTGCCTGAAGGTTCGGCCAGGGTCAATACAGTTCGCGTATTCCAGGATGGTAATTATGTTTTTGCGCACACTGACTACAATTTCTTCGGACCCAAGATCGGCTTCGATATATTCCGCTTTGAAGACGGAAAAATCGTCGAGCATTGGGACAATCTCCAGGAAACAGCCCAGCCTAATCCGAGTGGCCATACTATGACTGACGGCCCAACAGAAGCAAAGGATCTTGACAAGACAGCAGCCAATAAAAAGCTGGTCCGCCAGTTTGTAGAAGACATCCTGGTAAATGGCAGGATGGACAAGCTCACAGGCTACTTCGACGGCGACAATTACATCCAGCACAACCCAACGATCCCGGACCAGCTATCCGGTCTTGGAAAAGCATTGGAAACGATGGCAAAGCAAGGCATTATCATGAAGTATGATAAGATCCATATGGTACTCGGGGAAGGCAACTTCGTACTCGTTGTAAGCGAGGGCCATCTCGGCGGGAAACATAGTTCTTTCTACGATCTTTTCCGCGTGGAAAATGGAAAGATCGCAGAACATTGGGATACTATTGAAGAAATTCCAGCCAGGGAAACCTGGAAGAACGAAAATGGCAAATTCTAAGCAGTAATCTTCTTCCGGCCGGAAAAGATATTTGTTTTCAAAACGACTTTTAAAAAGGTGGGATTTCCCGGGAATAAGTCCGGTGACCGGACAATACCGGGAAAGCTCCCCCAGCCTCAAAAATACTTCGGACAAGAAACCTGCCTGCTCGCGCCCGAGCCCGAACCGGACAACGAAAACCCAATGGACAACTCATGCGATCCATTGCTGTAGGATTGAAACCCACCTATCGAAAAATCATAGGCATAGCCGATCCGCAGCTCTGGTATCGGAAATATTTCCATCGCCGCTACAGCGGCATTCCTGTTCTTCACTGTTTTTTCAAGGTATCCCTTTTCGTATAGGCGCACCCCGGTACGGTATGAGCCGCCCAGCCATATTTTGTCCTTAAAGAGCAGGAAAGCATTCAGGTCCAGCGTGCTTGGGCCGCCCCTGTCGTCTTTCAATAAGAAGGATGGTTTAATATGAATATCCTCGCTCAGCGGGACGAGCATGCCTGCGGTAAGGAAAAAATGCGGTTTAGGCTGGGGAATGTAAACAAAGCGGGACTTGCTGATATAAGGAGAGATCAGGTTATCCACGGAAAAACCTGCATAGAAACGCTCGTCCGCATAATAAATACCCGCTCTCGCGTCGGGCACTACGGTGGTTTGCGTACCGATGGGTGTTTCAAACTCGGGGTCCAGCGTATTCAACATCGCCCCGTTGATACCCAGCTGCACTGCTCCCGCGCTGATACCGAACGCCAGCCGGGCCGTCCCCTCTTCGTTCGTTTTTATGCGGTATGCGTAGCTCGCGTACACGGATTGAGAACGCTGGGCACCCAGCTTGTCGCTGGCCACCTGCAATCCGAGACCTACATTGCCGTCGTTCGCGATACCGTCTGCGGCGATGGAAAAACTACGCGGCGCACCCTCGATGCCAGTCCACTGCGCACGGTAGTAGCTGTGTATATTCAGCACTTCCTTGTAGCCCGCATATGCAGGGTTAATGTAAATACCATTAAACATGTACTGACTGTACTGTGCAGCCTGCTGCGCAAAGGCCATGCGGCCCAGCAGCAGAAGCACTCCCATAAATACGATCCCTCTTTTCATGTCAGATGTTATTAAATGTTATTGTTTGAATTTCCTCAACAGGGTGGTATATCCTTTAAATACCTCCCATTCCGCCGAACCGGCTTTTTTCACGCGCAAAAGGTAATAGTAGGTCCCTTCAGCGAGCCCGTCGCCTTTCCAGGTTTGCTGGTAATTTTTCTGCCGGTATACTTCAGTTCCCCAACGGTTCACCATCACCAGCTCGTTTTCCGCATATTTATGCAGCCCGCGTATCTCGAAAACATCATTTTTACCATCGCCATTGGGCGTGAACAATGTTGGTATCTGCAGGCCCTCCGCTTCCACCTTTACCTTAACCGCAGCCATATTGGTCGTATACCCCTCCATATCCTGGACGCGGTAAGTAAACGCATCATCGCCGCTGTAGCTGTTCTCCGGCAGGTATGTCACCCTGCCGTCCCCAAGGATCACTACCTGTCCATGCTGCGGCCTGGTGATAATACGGAGGCTTCTCCTGTTGAAGGCGGAAGAACCGGCATCGTCATTGTCAAGCACGGGCACGATCACCGGTGTGTTCAGCCTGGTGCCCGCCTCATCGTTAACAGCCAGCGGCGCCCCTGCTACTTTTGTTTGTGTGGGTGAATCGTTGTCGGTGTCCGTTCCGGACCTGTCCTTAACTTCTCTATTCACGGGCGTCAGCGCGGTTACTTCGGCGGTGTTGCTCACCCTTCCCCGTTCGCGGTCTTCCTGGGTAAGTTTGTATATGGCAGACATCGAAGCTGAAGCGCCCGGCTGTAGCCTATCTGGCAGCATTTGGCTGAATCCCAGCATGGCGTCTGAAATAGTTATATTATGCAAGGCCGTATTTCCGGTGTTTGTAACCGTGAATGTATAGGTGATGCTGGCATTGTCTGACCGGAGCTCCGCTGTTTTTACAAGCGTTATTTGCCCGGCCATGGGCTTAACCTGGATGTTGACCGTTACAGTAACCGTTCCTCCCCTGCCATCGGAGATATTGACATTGAAGTTGTCTGTCCCGGTGTATCCCGCTACCGGTGAATAGGTATAGGTGCCGTCGCTGTTTATTACAACCGATCCATGAAGGGGATCCGCGGCACGGGTAAAGGTCAGCGCATCGCCATCGATATCTGCGCCTGTTACGAAGCCTCTTGCGGGAGTGCTTTCAATGGTGGCCCTATCGTCGCCGGTGCCCACTGGCATATCATTCACAGGGGTAACCAGGATGCTCACAGTCAATCTGACAGTGCCGCCATTCTGATCGGCAACAGCAACGAAAAATTCATCAGGACCGTGATAGTTGGTGTTGGGCGTATATGTATAAGTGCCATCGGGCTTTACTTCTGCCCTGCCGTGGGCAGGAGCGGCGGCCATGGAAAAAGTGAGATCAACACGATCGCTGGTTTTAGCCTTGACTGCGCCGCTCACTGGGGTATCTTCCGGCGTGGTCCTGGTGTCGCCCGTGCCTGTGGGCACATCGTTCACCGGGATTACGGTAATGTTTACTTGTACCGTTGCATGACCGCCGTGGCCATCGCTGATGCCGACTGTGAATACATCGGCGCCGTTGTAGTCCGGGGCCGGGGTGTAGGTGTAAGAGCCATCGGGATTCACCGTTGCGGCGCCATGGGCCGGTTCTGATGCCCTGGTAAAAGTAAGTTGATCACCGTCCGTGTCCATTCCTGTTACTGTGCCGCTTACCGGCTTGTCTTCCTGGGTGGTTCTGGAATCGCCGGTACCAGTGGGAGCATCGTTTACCGGGGATACCTGGATATTTACAGTGACGATGGCGGTTCCGCCGTTGCCGTCGCTGATGCCGGCCGTAAAGCTGTCAGGACCTTTATAATCTGCATCCGGCGTATAGATATAAGTACCGTCAGGATTCACCACTACTGCGCCATGAGCGGGGTTGGTATTCCCGGAGAAAGTAAGATTGTCGCCATCTGTGTCTGTGCCGGTCACTTTGCCTTCCGCCTTCGCGTCTTCGTTGATGGTTTGCGGATCGGCCTTTCCGGCTGGGATATCATTAACGGGTGTTACGATGATATTTACGGTTACAGTGGTATTGCCGCCCTGGTTATCGCTGATGGTGATTGTAAAATTATCCGGACCGTTATAATCCGCATTGGGCGTATAAGTGTAAGAGCCGTCTGTGTTTACCGTTGCAGCACCGTTGGCCGGGTTTGTGGATTTTGTAAACGTAAGTTGATCTCCATCTGTGTCTGTGCCGGTCACTGTACCATTTACAGGAGTATCTTCATTGGTGGTTTTATTATCACCGGTTCCTGCCGGGGCATCATTCACTGGCGACACGGTGATATTCACAGTCACGGTAGCACTGCCGCCATTACNCAGCATTCGGTGTGTAAGTGTACGTACCGTCAGTATTCACTATTACAGACCCATAGGAAGGATCAGTGGCTTTTGTAAAAGTAAGCTGGTCTCCGTCTGCATCTGCCCCGGTCACTGTGCCGCTTACGGGGGTATCTTCATTAGTGATTTTAGTATCACCTGTTCCCGTTGGGGCATCGTTTACCGGGGAGACAGTGATATTGACGGTTACGGTTGCGGTTCCGCCATTACCATCACTGATCGTGATGGTAAAGTTATCGGAGCCCCGGTAGTCTGCATTCGGGGTGTAAACGTAAGTGCCGTCAGTATTAACCGTTGCGGCGCCATTAGACGGGTCAGTGGCTTTGGAGAATGTAAGCTGATCTCCATCTATATCTACTCCGGTCACTGTGCCATTTACAGTAATATCTTCGTTGGTAGTTTTAGTATCACCATTTCCTGTCGGGGCATCGTTTACCGGTGAAACGGTAATATTTACAGTTACTGTAACACTCCCTCCGTTGCCATCGCTGATGATAACGGTAAAGTTATCGGAACCGTGGAAGTCTGCATTCGGCGTGTAAGTATAAGTACCGTCAACATTTACGGATACCGTACCGTTGGATGGGTCTGCAGCTTTCGTAAAAGTAAGATGATCGCTATCCGCATCTGTACCAGTTAGCCTGCCGCTAACAGGCGTTTCTTCATTAGTGGTTTGAGCGTCGCCAGTTCCAGCGGGGGCATCGTTCACCGGCGACACAGTGATATTGACAGTTACAATTGCTGTTCCGCCATTTCCGTCATTGATCGTGACAGTAAAGTTATCGGAACCCTGATAATCTGCATTCGGCGTGTAAGTATAAGTACCGCCAGCATCCACCACTGCAGTTCCATTCGAAGGATCCGTGGTTTTTGTAAAAGTAAGTTGATCGCCGTCCGTGTCTGCACCGGTCACCGTGCCATTTACAGGGGTATCTTCATTGGTGGTTTTGGTATCACCGCTTCCTGTCGGCGCATCGTTTACCGGCGACACGGTGATATTGACCGTTACAATTGCAGTTCCGCCATTACCGTCACTGATCGTAACAGTAAAGTTATCAGAACCGTGGTAGTCAGCATTCGGCGTGTAGATGTAAGTACCGTCGGCATTCAACGTTGCGGTACCATTAGAAGGATCCGTAGCTTTTGTAAAAGTAAGCTGATCTCCGTCTGCATCTGCACCGGTCACTGTGCCATTTACGGGGGTATCTTCATTGGTAGTTTTAGTATCACCATTTCCTGCCGGGGCATCATTTACCGGAGACACGGTGATGTTCACAGTCACGGTAGCACTGCCGCCGTTGCCGTCACTGATCGTAA
>NZ_JAWLKY010000006.1:0-305913 GCF_039655965.1 Chitinophaga sp. YIM B06452
CCTGTATTACGCCAACAAAGGCGAGCTGGAACCGGTGAACAGGTGTAAGGACGGCGTACCTTGCAGCGAAGAAGAATATAGGGCCAACAGGCGTTCGGAACTGAAAGTGAAATGGTAATAAATTGGATCGATAAATGGAAAGCAATTGCTTCAACAAAAAGAGCCGGGTATTCTTACCCGGCTCTTCAATTTTATATAACAACATTTTTTCTCAACAACAAATAGCCCCGCCCCTCCTATTTAAACATTCCATTCATTAACCATCATTTAACAAAACGACAGCCCTATTAAGGTAATTTGCTGCCAGGAATCCCTCCCCAGCCTTAAAAGACACCCATAGACAAAGATCTGTTTCACTAAATCAACCGATGAATGATTAACCCATCCAAAGCGGACATAGACGTAAATGGAATCCCGGCTGTTATCACTGCTGCTACACAACGCAACGTCAGGCGTATTATCAGCGTGCTGGGTTTTGTGACCTTATTCCTCGCTTTATTTTTCGGGTACCTGCTGTTCCGGTTGACCGGCTCGCGGGAGATCATGCTGGGAGCGCTGGCAGAGGCCTTTCTCTGCGGATGGGCGCTGTACCTGAATTACAGGCACAGGACCGGGCCTGCCATTGCACTTTCATTCTTCATTCATTGCTTGTCTACATTGTATTTCGGTCTCATCCTCGCGCCGGATACAAATGTGCAGACGATGGCCGTCTTCCTGCTGGGGATCACATTTTTATTCTTTGAAGGAAGCAAGCTCCGCTGGCTGGCCACCGCAATCATTGCAGCGATGATCGTTGCCATCGAAGTGAACAACCGCGTTGTTTTCATGGATAAAGTACCGATGTCTGCCTATCACGAAAAATTGACCGGCTGGATGATCATCGGTACGGTGATGATGCTGACGTCTTTGATGTTGTATTTTTTTGTGAACGAGATCACCGACTATCGCAAACGGGTGTATCATTACAATCATTATACCGAGGAATTAAAAAGAACCAAGTACGCCATCAGTAAATATGTCCAGGAAAACAGCCACCAGCTGCGCATTGACCTCAACATTGTTTACGGGCACCTGCAGCATCTACTGGCAAAGACGGCAGGCAAAGATTCCTGGGAAGTAGTGGAAGTGAAAATAAGGGACCTTCATGCCATGCTGAATTCCACCAAAGCGACCCATGAGTTCATTAATAATTCGCTGGAATGGGCGCGCATTGAACGGGGATTGGAGGCGCCGATAAAAAGAGAAGCATTCGACCTGTTCCGCTGGCTGGACAATATTTCAGAGCGGTTCCGGCTGATGGCGCAGGAGCGCCCGGTGGAACTGGTGTTCAATACGGAGAACCTGCCGCTTTACCTTTATGAGGACAAGCATAAGCTGGGCATCATTATCGGCAATCTTCTTTCCAATGCCATTAAGTTTACCGAAAAAAATTCTTCCGTGCGGTTTTCTGCCATCATGAAAAATGATCAGCTGGTTTTCGAAATAAAAGACCAGGGAAAAGGCATTCCCCCCGACCAGGTGCACCTGGTGTTTGAGCCCTTCGTCACGGAAAGCGGGACCGGCCTTGGATTGCCCGTTGCCCGCAAGCTGGCCCGCGCCCTGCATGGCGATATTTACATTGATCCCGCAGCAGAGCGGGGTACTACTTTTGTATTTTCACTCCCCTGCAAAGCAGCTTCCACGGAACAGGTAGCAGAACTCAAATCTTCCGGCGACTTTACACTGAAAGGATTACGGGTGCTGGTGGTAGACGACGACTATGCGTCACGCAGGATCGCAGCTTTGAACCTGCAAAGAATGGATTATATCATCTATACCTGTTCAACCTTTGCAGCCTGCAGAGAGCGGCTGCAGAAATCCCCGATCGACATCATCCTGCTGGATTACAACCTGGCCGCCGACGTTACAGCGGTAGACGTATTACGATGGATCAGGGGTTGCAAACTAACCCGGCAAATACCGGTGATCGTCCTGAGCGGCGACGCCTATTCTCATGGAGGCGAAGATGCAAAACACCTTTCCCTGGAGGCAGGCGCTAACGGCTATATGACAAAGCCTATCCAATACGATGAGCTGGCGGCGGAGATCGGGAAGATCGTGGATCAGGCGGGGATTAAAATGCATCTGTGAATCGTATCAATACTTCCCCATCACTCCACCCGCTTCATCACCAGATCCGCCCCATGCTCATGAATAGTCACCTTTCCGGCTTCAAACCGCAGGGTCGTATTGTAATTCTCCAGGTAAAATGTATCGCTGCTTTCCGCCAGCAGCAACAATTCCGTGCCATCCGGCAACACTTCATACAGCTGCCCGTCTTTGACGGTAAAGAGGATCGTGAGCTTGTCCGCAACATACTTCCCAGCTCTTTGTTTTAACACTTCTCCGGGTAATGACACTGCCTTTCCCCGCTTCCACAGATCATAAGGCAGGCCGAGTACAACGCTGGAAATACCCATCGCTACCGGCCAGAGGTCTTCACCGTAATTGCCCGAATTTTTAAAGAGGATGATCGTAACATCTTTCTCCGGGTAATGAACGAAATCGGAAACAAATCCCGGGTACCCGCCGGAATGCCTGACATAGCCATTTCCCCTGAAACCGTTCACACGGAAGCCGATGCCGTAATCACCCGCCTGGCGGGTGAACGCAATATCCCATGATGCAGCGGAAAGTATTCTTTTCCCGATGGCCTGCGTCCATTTATACATATCCCCGGTGGTGCTGTAGATAGCTCCTGCGGAAAAACCTACCGTGGAATCAAGGAAAGTATATGGTTTTTGTATGCTGTCGTTCAGGAACTGGTAACCGGTGGCTTTGATATTTTTGCCCAGGCGGTTGAAATCGAAACCGGAATGCTGCATATCCAGCGGCGTAAAGATCAGTTCGCGCACATTCTGTTCATAAGGTTTACCCGTCACTTTTTCAATGATCAGCCCGGCCAGGTAATAACCGGAATTATTATAGCTCAGATCTTCCCCCGGCGCGTGCTCCGGCGGATTTTTCCGGATCTGGTCCACGATCAGCTCTTTCAGGACGGGGTAATTCACCCGCGCCGAGTCTTTCTCCTCTATGATGTCCGTATAATTGAATAGTCCTGACGTATGGTTCAACAGCTGCGCCAGCGTAATGTTATCTCCGTTGGGAAAATCCGGGAAATACCGGCTGAGTTTATCCTGCAGGGATAACCTCCCTTCCTCCTGCAATTTCAGCACAACCATCGCCGTAAATGATTTGGTGATGGATAAAATGGGGAAACGGGTGCTGGTATCATTGTACTTCTTTCCAGCGACGTCTTTCCAGCCATAGGCCTTATGCAGGATAACCTTCCCGTCCTTCGCCACCAAAGCCACGCCATTGAATTTCCCGGCGGCGGCGGCAGATTGCAGGTAAGCGTTTACCTCGCCGGTGGTCTGAGCTTTCAGGCTGGCAGGAATAAGTAAGATTGCCAGCAATATTATTCTCTCAAGCATTTGGGTTCCTTTTATATTGATTGAAATTACCAGGCCCTTCATTCCTTTTCCAAGATACGCAAACCAACTTAACAATTTCTTAAAACACCCCTTGCCCGCCGATGCGGTAACTTTGGGCGCGCCTCACCGCTTACACATCATAATGGATAACAGGAATGCCATCTTACATTTGTACCAGGCACACTACCATGCGCTGTTTGCCGCTGGCTGTTATCTTACGGACGATAAAGAACTGATACGCGATTGCATCCACGAGCTCTTTCTTCATTGCTGGCAGAAGCAGGAAGAGCTTTCCAGGGTCCTGCACCTGAAAAATTACCTCACCGTTTCCCTGCGCAACCGCCTGCTGACGGCCCTCAAGCAGCAAGGCAAAACAGTCCGGTTCGAGCCCGGCGAAATGGATGAAGCGGAATATTCCTACGAGGAGATATTGATCCGCAATACCGACGAAACAGCCCTCCAGCAAAACCTCCGGCGTGCTTTGCACAACCTCCCCCCGCGTTACCGGCAGGTGATCGAGCTGCGTTTTTTCCGGCAGCACAGCTACGAAGAGATCGCCCGGCTCACCGGTCAGCCCGTAAAGACCGCCTATAATTACGTGCACGAAGCCCTCGCCGCCCTGCGGAAGCAGCTGAAGGCGCAGCCTCCCGCTCCCGTGTTAAGGAATTATTAACTCCCCTTCCCAGGCATGGAAATCGGCATGCCCCGGCTGTCCTACTAACGGAACAACAAACATAGGATCGTTGGAAAATCATCATTACGAGCTACCGGAAGATTTTTTATCAGACATTTCATTCTGTAATTACTGCAAAGGCGCACCAGACAAGGACGTACAATATTGGACAAACTGGCTTGCATCGCATCCTGAAATGACGCATACCTTCCGGGAAGCGGAGCAAATGTATAAACTGGTCGGCGTTTATGATGAAGGCTACCAGCAGGCATTCCAGCGCTTCAGTGATTCACTGCACCCCGTTGTGCCGGCCAAACGCCGCTGGCTTAATGCTCCCCGCGCGGCAGCCGCTGCGGCCGTATTGATAGCGGCCTCTTTGCCGTGCTACTACCTCCTGCGCCCTGCCGGCAACCAGGCTATAGCCCGGGCAGACAGGCCCTTGTATGATACGATAGACGTGGGCATGGGCCAGGTGCGCAGCATCAGGCTGGCAGACAGCACCGCCATAACGCTTAACAGCCATTCGCGTTTGCTGATCCCTTCTGATTACAATGAACACGACAGGAAAGTGCTGCTGGTGGAAGGCGAAGCCTTCTTTGACGTAACCCGTAATGCCAACAAACCTTTCAGCGTAACCAGCAAAGGCGTGGAAACCCGGGTGCTCGGCACTTCCTTTAACATACAGGCATACCCGCAAAAAGCCGGCATGCGCATTACGCTGCTTACAGGATCGGTATCCGTGCACTCCGGCGTTGCTCCGCAACCCATCCTGCTGCGGCCCGACGACCAGCTGACCATCGGGGCAGACAGTACCTATGCCGTGCAAAAGGTGCCGGCGGCCCGCTACCGCAAATGGACCGGCGGCGAGCTGGATTTTTATGAGCAGTCGCTGGAGGAGATCACAACAACGCTCTCCATCCGCTATGGCGCCGCTTTTGTTTTTGCAGACGATACATGCAGGCATGAACTGTTCACCGCATCCTTCGGCAAAGGGGAACCGCTCGGGAAGGTGCTGGCATTGCTAAGCACCCGCCGCGATATCCGCTTTACGCAAAAAGGAGACACCGTGACCGTCAGCAGGAAGTAACCGTTATTCATCATCATTCCCGGACCCGGTTTTACCGCAGCCTGCGCTGCGGCGGGCCGTTTATTGTCCCATAAAAAACAGATATGCATCAGAGAATTTTACGATTTTATTTGAGCTGGCTGCTGATGTGCCTCCTGCCTTTAACCGCCGCCAGGGCCGCAGAACAGCAGGAAACACTGGAAGCCGTGCTGAACCGCATTGCAGACAATACAGGCTTCCGCTTTATCTATGATCCCGCCGTTGTAAAAAGGAAAATAGTAACCATCCCTATTACCTTAGCCGGTCGTGCAGGTATCCATTCCTGTCTCGACCGGCTTTCTGCCAACACGGCCATGGAATTCACCATAGACGGCAATAACATCATCGTGTCTCCCCGGGTGCAGGTAGTACCAGGCAAGATCACAGGCCGTGTGGTGGATTTTGAGAACGGCGACCCTTTGATCGGTGCTACCGTAAGGGTGGCCAATACTTCTTTCGCCACCGTTACGGACGAAAAAGGATTTTATACGATCGACAAAGTGCCGCCTGGCAAATACAACCTCCTGTTCAGCTACATCGGTTATGAAACGGGCAGCCTGAACGGGATCAAAGTGGAAAGCAAAGCCACCTTGCAGGCCAGCTTCAAGATGCAGCCCAAACGCGGATTAAAAGAAGTAGTGGTAAAAGGCGTTTCGCGGCGTAAGGTAGCCAATACCACCGACGCGCAGCTGATCGAAGAAGTGCGCGGCGCGCGCAGCGTGGTGTCCGGCGTTTCCAATGAACAGATCGCCCGCAGTATGGACCGCGACGCAGCGGAAGTGGTGCGCCGCGTGGCGGGTGTAAATGTAACGAACGACCGGTTTATCGTAGTACGCGGCCTCAACCGCCGGTACAACGTCACTTTCCTGAACGATAACATCGCACCGGCCACGGAGCTGGACAGCAAGGCCTTTTCCTACGACCAGATCGCCAGCAGCATGATAGACCGCATCCTGATCTACAAATCGCCCGCGCCGGACCTTCCCGGCGATTTCGCAGGAGGTGTCGTAAAAATATATACCAAGAAAAGCCAGCTCACCCGCCAGTTCGACCTGCAGCTTTCCGCCCAATACCGCCCCGGCTCCAGCTTCAGCGACATGCCCACTTATGCGGGCAGCCGCTACGACGCATTCGGTTTCGACGACGGCAAGCGCGCATTGCCGGCCGGTTTGCCCGATATCATTAAGTTCAATACCGGCGGCCCGCAAGACAATGCCCCCTACTGGAAAGCCTTTCCCAATAATTTCAAGTCCTTCAAAGTGCACAACGACCTGGACAAACGGATACTGGCCAATTACTACGACGCCTGGAAAATAGGCGGCAAATACATCAACAACCTCACTTCCCTCGCTTATACCAACACCACACAAAACAATACCATCCCTGTGTACGACATCCGCAACGCCAATTCCACGGAAGGCGTTATCCGGAGCGGCACGCAATCCGCGCGTATCACCCTCATCCAGCAAAATTCCCTGCCCATCGGCGACAGCGCGCGCCTGGAACTGAAACAGTTTGCCAACCAGCTGGGCAACAAACAAATGACGTCCTTCATCCTGCAGAGAGGAAGCGACTATCCCGGCCAGAGTAAAGACAACCAGCTCATCTTCCAGAGCACTTTCCTCTACACCGCACAGTTGAGCGGTTACCTGAACCTGAAGAACAAAGGGAACACCCACCTCTTCGCCAACGCAGGTTACACGCTCGTACGCCGGAATGACCCGGACACCCGCGAGATATGGTACAGCCGCCAGACCCAGGACAGTACTTTCCCCGAGCATGTTGCCGGTGATCCCTGGCTGGTAGGCAGCGCAGCGCAGACCTTCGGCATCCGCCGCATTTACACGCGCATCAGCGAAAATACCATGCAAGGCAATGCCGAAGCGGAACATTGGCTGCGGCCCTGGTGGTCTGCCAAAGCGGGTATCTTCTTTGAACAGAAAGAAAGACGCGTAAACCTCCGCCAATTCGGGTTGAACCACGGCTCTGCCTACACGGGCGACTTTGAAAATGGCCACATCGGTTACCAGCTTACGGAAGACATGCTGGATCATTACCTGCACCCGGATAATTTCCGCGCAGACAATACCGGGCATACCTGGTACGAGGAAACTACCCCTTATGACAGCTATTTTGCCGACAACCGAAACCTGTCGTACTTCCTGGCTACCGACGTCCATATTCCCAATACGAATGTTTCCATTTTTGGCGGCCTGCGGGTGGAAGACAACCGCCTCCGCATCATCGGTGCGCTGCAGGCCGGCCAGGCTAATTACCCGTTGCTGGTAAAAAGTGAACGTACGCATGTGCTGCCGTCCGTAAACCTCAACTGGAAGCCCACGGAGCGGATCATCGTACGTGGCGGATATGGAAAAACCCTTAACCGGCCTGAATTCCGTGAAGTAGCCCCTTTCCCTTACTCTGATATAGAAAACTACCTGATGTACGTGGGCAACCCGAAGCTGCAACCGGTGGATATCGAGAATTATGATATCAGGCTGGAATGGTACCCGGAAAGCATGCTGAAAAACGAGATGTTCAACTTCGGTTTCTTTTATAAAACACTGGCTTCTCCCATTGAGCAGATCCTGATCAGGGATGTCTATTATTCGTCGTTCATCAACGAGATCGGCTTTATCAATTCCGGCCCTACTAAAGTATACGGCCTGGAAGCAGAAATACGCAAAAGCCTGAGCTTCATTCGCGGCTCCTTTTTCCGCAACCTCTCTTTTATCGTGAACGGGGCCTGGATCTACAGCCGGGTGGATATGCCGGCACAGACCTCGGACGGCAACCAGACCGGCCGGGAACGCCCGCTGCAGGGACAGGCGCCTTATATCCTGAACTCGTCACTTAATTATGAAGATCCAGCCATTGGCACCAAGGTATCACTCGGTTATAACATCACCGGCCCGATGATCGTGCTGCTGGGCAACAATACCCACCGGCCCGATCAGCAGCATGCCAGCATTCCCGATGTAATGCAGCGCGGCCAGCACCTGCTGGACTTTACCTGGAGCCAGCGCCTGAACAAACATGTGCATTTCAAAGCCGGCGTGCAAAACCTGCTGGACCAGAAACGCGAACTG
This sequence comes from Chitinophaga sp. YIM B06452, assembly GCF_039655965.1. Classification (NCBI taxonomy): domain Bacteria; kingdom Pseudomonadati; phylum Bacteroidota; class Chitinophagia; order Chitinophagales; family Chitinophagaceae; genus Chitinophaga; species Chitinophaga sp. YIM B06452. Next base: position 8,341 of record NZ_JAWLKY010000006.1, read on the forward strand.
TTCCTGGACTACAACCGCAACTATAAATACGACGGCGTGGTGAAAGAGCGCGACAACTGGACGAAAGACAGGCCCTACCAGACTTTCAGCCCACGGCCTTATTACACCCTCGGCCTGAATTTCATTTACTAACCCGGATCAACCAGTGCATATGAAACAGATAAAATATTACTTATTGTTATTGCTCCCGCTGTGCTTCGCCTGCAAAAAAACATACGACAAAGAGCTGGACATACGCGAGAAAGAATCAGGCATCGTTCAGGCGGAAACCGCCACAGCCGGTGTTGCCATGCGGGGCGAACCGCTGACGCTTTATGTTAAACTTGGCGAGCCCGATGCCGCTATGAAAATATTTATAGGCAACGCCGAAGCTGCCGTGCTGGCACACGGGCAAATGCAGATGGAAGTGCCAATATCCAAATACACGGACGACAAACAAACCATCACAGCGGATACTTTCCGCTTACTGGTGCCTGATTCCGCGCAAATCGGGGTAACCAGCATTTACATCACCGTAAACGGCGTAAAGAGCGCGCCCTTCAAATTCACAGTAAAGAAGCCGGACATCCTGGTTCCGGGGGCTGTGACGGTGAATCCTTTGCTGGTGACGGGCCATACGGAACTGGAGCCGGCAGACGGGCCCATGGGTACGGCTACAGTGAATCAAGTGCATGATATGGGCATGGATAAGGAAGGAGCTATTTATTTTATCGATAATGGAGCTTATGAGCTCAACCCGGTGCATGGCCAGTATGACAGGCTGAACATGACCATCCGGAAATTTGCCAATGGGAAGATCGAAACCCTCGGTGGTGGCGGCAATGACGAATATGCCACGCAGCTAAATAACCTGAAGTTGAAGAGCATCGACGCAATGAAGATCGCCGAAGATGGCACGATCTATCTTGCCGTTACCAATACGCCGATGGCTCGCATATTTCTTCCGGGCGCTACCGAACCATTCGAAGCTGAATTCCCCTTTCACCGCATACTCAAAATCAATCCCCGCACCGGCGAAGTAAAAAAACTGGCAGGCCGCAACGACAAATATTGCTTCGACAATGGGGCAGTTTATGAATCAATGGTAGACGGGCCCGCAGCCAAAGCCATGATCGGCAGGGTGAAAGGTATGGAGCTGGATAAAGCAGGCAACCTCTACTTCATGGATGGCGGGCAGCTTGACGGCGGGATCGTGCTCCGTAAAATATCCCCTGACGGCATGGTAACAACAGAAGCCGGCACAGCAGACGATATGGCGGAATACGTGTTCTATGACAACGACGGAACCAACCCCGAGACCCTGAAAGCAGGCTCTATGGCAAACAATAGCGCCAATACGGTAGACGGCTTCGGAGCAAAAGCCAAAATATACACTCCCCGCGGGATCGTAGTGGGTGGAAATGGTAAAATATACATCGCGCAGGGCTTTGGCAGCGTTGAAATGAAAGAATGTGTGCGGGAATTCAACCCGGTTACCAAAGAAGTGACCACCATCATCGGCAAGGCCAGCAATGCGCCGGATAATTTCCTGTACTCCGGTACTTTCAAGGAAGTGGACATGCGCGCCATCACTTCTTTTGACGCGGACTTCGACGGCAATATCCTCATCGGCTACGACGAACAAATCTTCGTAGAAGAGCCGCGCGCCATTTATAAAATAGATGTGAACAAGGAAATGGTGTTCAAGATCGCCGGGGCCAAATTTGTATTCGGCGAGTCTGATGCAACGAAGCCGCAACCGGGACAGAAGGCTGTTATAGGAACAGTAAGCCGCATCCTGTTCGACCAGTTTGGCAAGCTGTACGTCGGGTACCTGCGGAACAATTTCTTTGAACAGGTGCCTTTCTCCACCATCTCCATCACCAGATAATAAACGATCATGCGAAATCCTTTTTTGAAATTATTATTACCGGCGGCTGTATGCTGGATGATGGCGTGCAACAAAGCCACGGAAGCGCCGGTGTCCCCGGACGTTGCCCATGTGATGATCTACAACGGCAGCACAGCCTTTATCAGCAAGGCCAGCCGGGTATTTGTAGACACCGCTTTTATCACCAACAGGAGTTACAACGACATCAACGGTTTCGGCATGGGCATGTTCAACCCCGCCGCGTACAACTGGCTGGCGCCCGGAAAACATCGTGTAGGCTTTACCGATACCAGCTGGCAGATGAAAATAGCTGAAAAATATACCATGCTGGACAAGGATAAATGGTACACTTTTTACCTGGCGGACAGCCTGGGGTATTACCAGGTGCTGATGTCTGAAGAAAACATCGCAGACCGCCCGGCAAACAAAGCCCGCATCCGGTTCGTGCATCTTTCGCCGGACAGCGGCCCGCTGGATTTCTTCATTGATACAATAAAAATACATGGGCTGGACAGCATGGTGTATAAGACCATCACACCTTTCATAGAAGTGGACCCGGCTGAAAACCCGTCGTTTCGCGTGAAGCAGACAGGGCTGCCGGAAGATGCGCCGCACCTGGTGAGGAAGGCCTTCGCCACTTACGCCGGCCGCTCCTACACGTTTATTTTCCGCGGCTACATACAGCAGCAGGGCGAAGATCCCAACACTACTGTCAACATGTCCGCCATTCTCAATTTTTAAACAAGATCAACATGCGTATAGTCTATACCGTTATAGCCATTGCCGTCCTGGCGTCCTGCAAGCGGGATAAAGATGAAACTCCTGCCCTGCCTGCACCGGAGATCACGGCCATCAGCCGCCAGAGCGTGCAGTCGGGCGACACGCTGGAGCTTACGGGGAAGAACCTGCAGCTCTCCGGCCTTTCCACGGAAGTGTTCATCAGCGACCGGCCTGCGCGTATCCTCCATCAATCTGAGACCATCTTAAAATTGCTCGTGCCGGAGAAAGTGCTGAGCGGCAACATCGTAGTGCACATCGGGCCGCAAACGGCCTTATGGCCCGGGCTGACCGTGATCGGCTCGCCGAGGATAACAGCTGCCAACCCGCGCTATGCCTATGCCGGCGATACCATTACGCTCACGGGTGAAAACTTCAGCAACGACAAATCCGCGCTGAAAGTATGGATGGACGGCATACCGGCCGAGATCACCTCTGTGCAGCCCGATGCCGCGCGCATCGTGATTCCCGCCGGTACGGGCATGCGGGCCATATTAAGCTGCCGGACCTACAATGGACCGAAGCAACAGTTCGACGATCTCAAGGTAGCCGTAAGACCCACGAACATCGTGGCCAGCAATATTCTTGAATACCTGCAAAAAGACCCGGGCATGGACCTCACGGGCGCAGTGCTGGATTACCTGTCCCAAACAATGCCTTCGTCCGGCAAGAGCCTGCATGATACGCTGCGCCGGTACCTCACCGGCCAGACGCCCTGCATCATGTTCGTACCGAACAACCTCACCATGAACGCACTGGGCATCAACAACACCAGCGATGCGCCCAACGCAGGTTTTATGACGTTCAATATCGCGCTGAACGCGGTGCTGAAGCAGACCACGGAGCCCGTAACCGACAGGCTCTACCCTTCTGAATATACGCACTACGTTTACGAATATTTCGACGGGTTCCCGGACTGGCATGCGTTTGTAGTGTTCAGGGAATCGGAAGGCCAGCGGTATGTCTATTCTACCCTCAACACCGCGGCAGACCAGCCTATCGACCAGTTTGGCCAGCCGCGGCGCATTATCAGGAAACACCGGTGCGGCAACAGCATCATCTACGAGATCGACGGCCTGATGACCTTTCCGCTCGGCAACTGGTGAACCCTATACAATAGTTTCGGTTAATATGCAACAGGCAGGAAGGCTGCCCCTAAAAGGGTGGCCTTCTTCAATTGAAAACCAGTGGCTTGCCGTTTGAGCGCCCTGCACGCCGGGGTATGCTTGAAAATAAGGCAACAAAGCCCTATGCCCCCGCCAGGAGAATTGTTATAGCAATGTCATTTCAGGCCGGCACCATTTAAATAATGCCCGGGGCGCTCTGTATCTTTCCCCCAGACGCGTTGATTGCTACTTTTTTGTTTGAACCGATGACCTATCCGCTACTCGTCTAAAAAAAACCAGGATCTAAAACCCCCTTGTATGATAAACAAAATGACCCGCGTGATGACGGCGCTCGTGCTGTTTGGCACAGCCGCGACTGCGCAGGAACGCACAGAAAACCAGCAGGCACAGGCGTATGACTACTATGAAAAGAAGGAAAAAGAGAAGAGGAAATACGAGTATGCCCACACCCACACCACCTGGTATTCCGAAATGCTCAAACGAAGGCCGGACGTCAGGAAAGCCCAGACGGCGTTCAATGCTTATTTCGCCAAACACCCTGACGAAGACAGCAAGCTGATAGACCGCTTTGCTACCTGGATGCAGATGGCCGCGCTGTATAAAGACAAAGCAGGCCTGGGCGGCGCATACCCCGTGCTCAAAAAGAACAAGGCCGCCAACACCGCCATCGCAGGCGTGCCGGCTTCGCCTGACGGCACTTTCGGCACCTGGAAAATGATCGGCCCGGCCAACATGACGCGCGATAAATGCGGCAACAACAACATCGTAACAGGCGGCTTCTGCGACCGCGTTTATGTGAACCCTTACAACACGCAGAACCTCTTCGCAGGATTTTCCTACGGCGGCCTGTGGGTCAGCAAAGACCAGGGCGGCACCTGGCAGCTGACGGACGGCAGCTTTGCCAACGGCACCAACACCTATGCCAACCGGGATTATTATTACGGCGAAATTGAAGCGCATAAGCTGAACAGCGACCTCGTATTTTCGGCCACGGAAGCGGGCCTGCTGAAATCGGCGGACGGCGGCATCAACTGGACGCTGCTGCCGCAGCTGAACCGCAACAGTTCTCCTACAGAAAGGCCTTATTTTATTTCCCTGGCAACAGACGACCAGCAGGTGGTGCTCAGCACTTTCGGCCGGAAAGTATACCGCTCCGCAGACGGCGGGAACACCTGGACGGTAGTCTTCGACAACAGCGCCGGTGGTGCGAATCACCGCGCTACTTCGCAGTACAACCTGAACACGCCTTTCGGCCTCAACGACCGGACCTATAACTTTTTCGGGCTCGAAGCCAGCTTTGCCAACCCCGATGAGTTTTACCTCGGCGTATGGAATGGCGCCAACCAGGCCTGCATATATAAATCAACAGACAAAGGAGCCAGCTTTTCCCTGCTGGTAAACCTCAACACCACGCTGAGCACCGGCTGGACCGGCACTTCCATGGTAGGCATGAAAACCATTCCATCCAGCCCGGATATGGTGTCCGTTTTCCAGCAGTTCGTCAGCAATAAACCCTGCTACCGCATTTCCGCTTCCGGCGCGCTGCTTGGCGCGGATACCATCAAAGCATATGTGGAAGCATTCGACATAGACTGGAATAACAAAAACATCATGTACGAGGGCCAATACAGCCCCGATTACATCCTTAAGTCCATAGACAGCGGCAGGACCTTTGCAAAACCCTACACGGCAGCCTGCAACTACCTGCATGCAGACATCCGGGGCATCAGCGCCGTGGGCGATGTGGTGCTGGTGGGCAATGACGGCGGCCTGGGCATGTCTACCGACGGCGGCCGTACGATAGTTGGCACCGGCTTCGAAATTAACTCCATGGATATCTGGGGCTTTTCATCCTCCCCTAAAAGCGACATCGTGCTCGCCGGCCTGGACCATAACCAGACCTTCGTGCGCAGCTTCGACGGCGCTGGCGGCTGGCGCAACATCAAAGGCGCGGACGCAGGCGTATGTTCCGTAAACCCTTACCAGGACCGCTGGTTGTATTACGACTGGGCATATGGCGTAAACAAAGGCTACCTGAATGAAAACGGGACCGTAACCGAATCGTCCGTAGCGCCGGATGTAGACCTGGGTTCCCTGCAGTTCCATCCCCATCTCGTGTACAACATCTTCGGCATCAGGAAATCGAACAACAAGATACTGGTGCAGTCGTCGGATAACATGTCGTCTTCCACCGTCTTTAAAGATTTCGGCGAAACCGTCAACGCGCTGCGCATAGCGCGGAGAGATCCCAAAACGATGTATGCGCTGCTCAGCCAGAAAAAGATCATGAAGAGCATAGACAGCGGCGTCACCTGGGTGGATGTAACGCCATCGCTGGCGGCCAGCAGCAACCAGACGAATATCACGGCCATTGAAACAGGCAAAACGCCCGGAGAACTGTGGGCAGCCTACGGCAACGCTCAAAATACAACGAAGGTGCTCTATTCCACCGACGGCGGCGCCGGCTGGACCAACATCACCACGGCCAACCTGCCTGCTGCCGCTGTAAGCGACATTGCCTACCAGCGAGGCACCAACGGCGGGGTGTATATCATCACCATCACCGCCGAAGGCACTAAAATATGGTACAGGAACAACACGATGCCCCAATGGGAACAGGTGGGCAGCACACTGCCCATGATGGGATATATCAAAGGCCGGTTGTATGTAGTGCCGGCCAGGAACAAGATCCGGTTCGGCAGCTCGCGCGGCGCCTGGGAAAACGAGCTGTATGAAACATCCGGCGTTGAAGCGAACATTGCCGCAGAGCGGTGGAAAGCGGTTTGCAGCGCAGACAGCGTGCAGTTTTACAGCGCATCTGCCGTGGCGCCGGGCGCAGTCACTTACGAATGGCATTTCCCGGGAGGCTCGCCCGCCGTATCGTTCCTGGAGAACCCGAAAGTGGCCTACACCTCCCCCGGCCAATACGATGTGATCCTGAAAGTGACCAACGCGGCCAATGTTTCCGACGAGATCACGCTTACTAAATTCGTGAACTTCCAGGCAGACATTTGCCAGGCAGACACCGTGGCCGGCAAAGCGCTGGACATCAGCGGCGCCGCCACTTCCCGCATACCGCTGAAAAAACTTGCATACAACAGCAACACCTTCACCGTTACTGCATGGGTAAAACCCAGCGGCCTGCAAAAGAGCTTCTCGCAGATCGTATCTGTAAAAGGCCCCAGCAGGCTGGGCATTGGTTTTGCCTTCAAAGGCTATGCAGCCAACACCAACCTCGTGGTGACCAACAGCACTTTGTCTTACGGTATCACTTCTTCTGTCAACCTCGTACCGGAAGAATGGAACCACATTGCCGTGACCTATTCGCCCACCACTATCAAGATCTATCTCAATGGCGGCGCACCCTGGGTGACCACGGGGAACTTTGCGGCGGTGGATTTCTCCCAGCAGCCATTAACGATCAACGACGACATACATAACCAGGGCGGCAATTTCAAAGGCGCGCTGGATGAGCTGGCATTTTACAGCTACACGATGACGCAGGAAGAGATCAGGGAGAAGATGCATTTCGTGCGCAGGCCTGCTTCCGATACGGGTTTGATCGCTTACTACCAGTTCAACCAATACGATGCGGCATCCAGCACTTTATACGATGCGATGGGCGCAGGCAGCTCTGCCATCGTGGGCAGCAGCCTCATTACGAATTCCACGGCGCCTGTTGGCACAGGCATCAGCGAGCGCCTGGCCATCACAACAGGAGGCCTGCATAATTTCGCCACTCCCGGCGTGCAGCTGAACATCAACGCAGCACGCGTGCCGAACGGCGAAGTGGTGGCGCACCGTTTGTACGGTCACCCCAACGGGCTGCCGGCCACTACCGGCACGCTGAGCCCGGATTACTGGATCATCCGCAACTACGGAACCAACGACTCCATAGCGCCGCTGGATAACATCACCTTCAGCCGGCTGGCCGTTACCGTCAGCGACGCGGCCAACCCTGCTGTATTGAAACTATTCAAACGCCCTGAGAACGCCTACGACACAACCTGGAAAACGTCTATCTGCGGGGCAGACAGCACAAGCCCGGGCATGAACGGTTCCATCACCTTCGGCAGCAGCTGCGGTATCAGCCGTTTCGGGCAGTTTATCATCGCAACGGAAGGCAACTCCTTCCTGCCCTGCACCGGCGGGCCCATTCCCGCAAAAAATACCTGGGCTGCGGCCGCCTCTTCCGAAGAAACCGTTACTACAGGCGCGTCTAACGGCCGCGCCGGCCATGCCATCGACGGCAATCCGTCTACCTACTGGCTGTCTGACGTCACTAACGGCGCCGCACATCCGCACGACCTGGTGATCGATCTTCATGCCTGTGCTACTATCGGGAGCCTCAGCTACCTGCCACGGCAGGACCTGGGAAGCGCCGGCGGAAAGATCAGCGAATACGAGATCTATATCAGCCAGGACAGCGTGGTATGGACGCTTGCCGCACACGGTACCTGGCCTGCAGCCGGCGGGGATGCCCGCGTTGTAAGCTTCACCCCGCAAACCGGCCGTTATGTAAAACTCCACTCCCTGGATGTGATCAATCATGCGGACTGGTCTTCCGTGGCAGAGATCAACCTGGCGGAAAGCGGGATCACAGCTCCTTTGCAGGCCGCCATGGCGAAAAGCGAATCAGCGCAGGAAAAACCGAAAGAAAAACTGTTGCTGTACCCGAACCCGGCAGCGAAAGATGTTACCATCACCTTCACTGCCAGCCGTGAAGGGTCAACAGACCTGAAAGTGTACGACGTATCCGGCAAATTGCAGGTGCAACGCAAGATCGCAGTAACAGGCGGCGCCAATAAAGTGCTGCTGAACACCGGCGTTCTTCAGAACGGCACTTATGTGCTGACCATGACGATCGATGGAAAACTGGTTTCAAAACTCTTTGTAGTCAGCAGGTAAGCCAGAGTACAATAAGGTGAAAAGGGCGTCCCAACTGTGGGGCGCCCTTTTTTGCTTCAACGGCTTAAGCCGGGCCGGGGCCGCTTTCAGGCGAAAGGCGGCCCTGTTTTTGTCTTTTTTTTAACATAGGATTACCACGAAAGTTGTACTTTTATCCTTCACATGAGTTAACCGTAATTATGCAATTACCTTTTATCGAGATCATCCAGTCGGTAACCCCTCATCCTGACATGCTGATGTGGAAATTCGCGGACGGAGACCAGGAAATCAAAAACGGCGCAATGTTAACCGTGCGGGAAAGCCAGGCAGCTTTATTCCTCAACGAAGGCAGGCTGGGCGATGTGTTCACCGCGGGCCAATACAAGCTGGAAACCGAGAACATCCCCGTGCTCACGCGTCTCAAAGGCTGGAAGTATGGATTCGAAAGCCCTTTCAAAGCGGATGTTTACTTCCTCAACACCCACCAGTTCATCGATCTTAAATGGGGAACGCCCGCACCGGTGCTCATGCGCGACAAACAGTTCGGCCAGGTGCGCGTCCGTGCTTTCGGCTCGTTCAACCTCCGCATTACCGACGTGGGAAAATTCTTTTCAGAATATGCAGGCACTTATCCCCAGCTCACCGTTACGCAGCTGGAATGGGAACTGCGCGATTTCATTGCCCCGAAGTTTGCCGAAGTGCTGGCCCAGGCCGGTATTGCCGTGATAGATGTGGCAGGCAACCTTTCCGCGCTCAATGAAAAGATACAGCCGCTCATCCAGCCGTATTTCACTGAGCTGGGCCTGGAAGTGACCAACTTCACCATTGCCGGCGCCACCCTGCCCGAAGAAGTGCTCAAACATTACGATACTGTTACCGGCATGAATATGGTGGATGATATGAACAAGTTCACCCAATTCAACACCGCGAACGCCATCGGCAACGACCAGTCGGGCCTGAACGAGGCGGCCAAACAGGCCGTTGCCCTGGGCATGATCATGCAGCAAACGCAACCGCAGCCTGTTGCCGCGCAACCTGCGGACGATGTGGCTTCCCGGCTTAAGAAGCTGAAGCTGCTGTTTGAAGAAGGACTCATCAACGAAGCGGAATATGCCGCTAAAAAAGAAGAGCTGTTAAAACTCCTGTAGATATGCCGGAAGAAGAAAAGAAAAAAACGCTCAGCTACCTGGAAAGACTGAAGCAGCAGGCCCTGACCCAGCAAAATTACGGCGGCGACGTGCAGGACCAGGCAGCCCGCATGGAAGCCCGCGATTGCCCCAACTGCGGCGCCGGCAGGGCTTACCGGCACGGGCTCACCAACTGCGCTTACTGCGGTTTCAGCTTCATGGACGTCCAGCTCACGGACGGCATTCATATCAGGAAGGACAACAACTCGTAATGGAAGAAACGATCAGGCAAACACAGGAGCGGTGGTTTATTTTCCTGGAAAAGCTGGAAGCCCGCATGGAAGAGATGTGCACCGCCGCCATCCCTGAGCTGGTAAAGGTTTTCGATGAAGACCAGGATCCCTACAAAAGAGCGCATGGCCGCATGCTTGCGGGGCTGGTTGGCCAGCTGTACCAGATGATGGAAAAAGCTAACGAAGTAAAGGAAGAAAAGATCCTTGGCCCGGCATTTTCGTTCGGGCACAATACCCATACTTTCCGGGAAGCATGTTTCGAGCGCCACCGGGAATTTGAAGAACGCGTGCATCAGCATATCGCGCAGCTGCGGGAAGCTGCCGGCAAGCAGGACCTGGAGAGCTTTTACCAGGAACAGCTGGCCGCATTCGAACGCATACGCGACCAGTTTACCTGCAAGCAATGCGGCGGAAAGATCACCATCCCGAAGATGTTCTTCATCGCCACGTACATCACTTGCCCCTGGTGCCAGACGCAGAACACTTTTATGCCTTCCACAGGCGCACAAATCATGCTGCACCAGGCGCGCAGCCTGGCGGAACAGCGTACCGCGCACCTGTTGAAAGAATATGAGGACAGCCGGCCGAAAGATCCCGCTTTAAACAAAAAATATCTCCGCGCCATGTTCGACGAGTGGAACAAGATCACGCCCGATATGGCGGCGGAAAACGAGAAATTCTATCTCCGCCTTTTGAAAGATTATAACATTGATCATTTATAAACACAGTATTATGTCTCAGAATCCATTATTAGAACCCATTCACGGCATCAGCCTCGAAGATTACAGCGCAGCCTGCGCCAAGCTGGCGAACGGGCTTACGGAAGACGGCGTAGCTACTGCGCTCGGCGTGGAATTACCCGTATGGCAGGAAGCCAGCCTGCTCTGGACCGAAAGAATGAAGCAGGACGAAACTTTCCACGTGGTAACGCTCTTCGGCCAGTATTTCGGGCAGGCAGACCAGCACCCGAAATTCAGCAACGCAGCTCCCGTCGCAGCCGGCAACCAGGGATATACCGAACAGATCAAAACAGATAAACACTTCTACCAGGAACTGGAAATAGCCCGCACTGTAGCCTACGAATACGGACTCGACGGCGCGCAATGGATCGCGGACAAATACGGCATTGCCCTGGGCGATTTCCAGGTGGCGGCTTCCAAATGGAATACGCAGATCCATGCGGATATGCAGGCGGATTTCCAGGGATACACCCAAAGGCAGGACGCATGGCGTGAAAAATACAAGCAGCTGTTTGCAGATGCACAGGGCGGGAATGTTGCAGACGACATCACTTTCTGATATTCGCATACCGGCATATAAAAAAGGCCCGCAAATACAGTGTTTGCGGGCCTTTCAAATTTATTGCCACCTCTCACCTTCTCACCAGTTCATTCGGCGGGTACCCGAAATATTTTTTGAATGCATGTGAAAAATGCGAAAGGTTCTCAAACCCCACCTCGAAATACACATCCACCGGTTTCCTTTGCTGCTCGGCGATCTGGTAATGCGCCAGCTTCAGCCGTTTTTCCGTCAGCCATTTTTGCGGCGTTGTGCTGAAGGCCTTTGTAAAATCTCTCCGGAAAGTGGCCACGCTCCTGCCAGTCAGGTAACCAAACCGCTCCATCGGCAGGTTGAACATGTAATGCCGTTCCATAAAGTCGGCGAGATTGATCTTGCCGGGCTCTTCAAAGTTGGCCAGCAGGCCGTCCATGTCTTTGTCTATCGATCTTAAAATGCTGATGGCCTCTTCGATCTTAATACGCGCGATGTCTTCAGGCAATTGGTCCCCCAGGTCAAAATAAGGAATGAGCGAGGCCAGGCAGCTTTGCAGTAGAGGATGTTTGGAAAAGCGGTATACTTTCTGCAGCGGCCGCAGGCGGCCAAGGGGCTTGTGCCTGCTGTAAAAATCTTTCAGCCGTTCCCGCGTGATGTGCATGGCCACAGCCTTGTGCGGCAGGCCGTCTTTCGGGTAATTGATCACCGTGGCCAGCTGGTTGCGGGGAATGAGGAATACATCGCCGGCGTTGAAGGTATACGTCGCTTCCGCCTGTATGATCTTTGTTTCCCCTGAGATGAACCACACCAGCATGTGATGCTCAAACACCACTTCTGTTTTGAAGAGTTTGCCCTCAAAATGTGACAGCTTAATGTCTGGTGTGATATAGACGGTTTCGAATTCCATGCCGTACAATTTACAAATAAATGCATTAGCCGGGGAAAGTAACGCCGGTCAGTTCCTCACTCAGCTTCCACAAACGCTTTGCGCTTTCAGCGTCTACAGACCAGGGTTTCACGCCGCGAAGGGAAGCAGGATCATCGTAGTTATGTTCAATGTTGCCTTCATCGAGTTCGGCGATATCCGCATCCTCGCAATACACGCCGCCGATGCCGTTCAGCTGCGGGCTCGTGGCGCACCATACGGAGGTAGCCGCCCCCTGGTCAACGGTTTTGAGGCTGGCAGCCACTTCCGGGAAAATATTCCCGGCCGCGTCATGCGTGCCCATTTGCTGGAACAGTGCCATGGGCGCTGACCTTCCGAGGTCGGTGCCGTTTACGGAGCCTGGATGTAAGGAGAACGCGCGTACGCCGGCTGCTTGCCCGCGGTGATCCAGCTCTACGGCAAAAAGATTATTCGCGGTCTTGGACTGGCCATAGCCCTGCAAAGTTTCATAGTCGCGGTGCATGAAATGAGGATCATCAAAATCAAACGGCGCCATCTGGTGACCGAAAGAGGAAACGCTCACCACCCTCGCACCGCCTGCTTTCTTCAACGCGGGCCACAGCCGGGCCGTGAGCTGGAAATGCCCCAGGTGATTGGTGGACAGCTGCGATTCGTATCCTCTTTTATCCCGCCGGAGCGGCACCCACATAATGCCGGCGTTATTGACCAGGATGTGAAGCGCTTCGCCGGTTGCAAGGAACCGCTCTGCAAAGGCATCGATCGTTTCCGGCGCCATCAGGTCCATGGATTCCAGGGTTACATTAGCGATCCCCGCCAGGTTAGCGGCGGCTTTCTGCAGGTCGCGGGCCGGTACGATCACTTTTGCGCCTGCCGCTGTAAATGCTTTCACTGTTTCTAAACCTATGCCGGCATAACCGCCGGTTACGATGGCCGTTTTCCCATGCAGGCTGATGCCTTTTATAACTTCACCCGCAGTTGAACGCCCGTTGAAGCCTGAACCGATGGGCTGCTGTAAAGCCCCGTTGTAGTTGTCTTTGATAGTCATGATGGTAATTTTTATACAGCAAAACTACAGCGGGGGTAACGGAGTGGCTTTGTTCAAAACGTCAGATTAGTTTGTTTAAAACGTCAACTTTTCTCATTGAATCAAACTGAAATGCAGCAAAGCTATTCTAACTTTGCTTAATCTTCTTTATCTTGGATGGAGAAGTTGGCTTGTTACAGTTTATTATTTTAGCGAAGACATTGTCATTTGCAGAATTATTCTTCATTATTTCTTTTTCTAACTCATCAGTGGATCTATATTTAGCAGGGAAAGAAAAATGATCATTCTTAAACCAAAAAACAAGATAAATACCAGCATCCGTATCAACACTCCTCATATACTCCAATAATTGGGTATTCATGGAAGTACCGACATTTGCATGATGAGCTTTTTTAATCTCCACACATACTTTTAATATCTTATTATCCTTGTTTGTATGCGTAAAAAGAATATCAATATTACCATTTGCTTCTCTTGGCTCCCTACTCAGTTGAATTCCACGAACCCGACACTCATTATCAAGCATGCTGCAAATGTATGGCTGAAATTCTACTTCATTTTTAGGATCTGTACACTTTTGATCCCGCCAAAAACTGAGATATCCTTCTTTATATAATATTTCTCTTTCGAGAATATTTGTCAATAACTGAGCAATAAATCTTTTCAGATCGCTATTAGTCTGTAAATCTGTATAGGAACTATTTAACTGAATATCACTGATCAAAGAATCGACATCTACAGATTCTACACTTTTGTCGCATGTTATAAATTTCTTTGTTTTCTGCTCATATCTTTTTATAAGATTAAATTTATAGAAATGAGGATCTTGTTCGCCTTTGCATAAGCTGCAATTACACGGAATCATTTCTTCAAACTCCAGCTTATTGGATTTATCAAAGTCAAGATGCACCTCATTGATATACATTCTTATAGCTGCAAGAAGGCCCTTTCGATTTTCCCCAACAATTGCTATTTTTATTTTTCCCTTGAGATAATCTTCTTCAACCATAGCCAAAGTATTCTCATGCTCTAAGACAACACCATATTTCCAGTATAAATTTCCTTTGATGAAACTATGACTTTTTACTATAAACCGACTGAGAATACCGGCTGGCATAAAGGCATAATGGTATTCAAAATAAAGATTGCCATCATTATCCCACTGCATATTTATAGGCTTATCGGGAGGTAATAAGTCCGGAGATATATAACCTGATCCGTCACGAAGTTCAAAACATAAATTATAGAACTTCATGAGCTTCAATAGCTCCTCCTGTTTATTTGAAAATCTTCCCTCCTTCCAGATAAACTGCAAATCATAGACAGTAAACTTACCTTTATTTGAGAAAACCTTATCATCGTCCAACACTTTATACATCCCATCAACACACCAATCCGGATTCAGAAAAACAGTTTTCCTAAGCAACAAATCATGTTGGTGATGAACAATCACTCCAAGGTCATTGAGATATTGGCTTAAAAAATCGGCCCTTATATCATCCAGTTTATGCCGTTGACATACGTCAAGATACTCAGCATAGTTAATATAATCTTTAGTTTTCGATAGAACTTCAAGCTCATTCCGTATATCGACCCATCTATTTGACAGCTTCTGGGTTATTTGGGGCAATAACTGTATTGCAGATGAAATCACCTTCTTTAATAGATCAATAGTATACTCGTATCCGTTTGAACAGCTCACATCAACAAACTGCACTATATTTTCAAATAATTTCTTGTATGTCGATTGTGGCAACAGCTTCCTTCGTTCGTCGATCTTACTCAGAACTACTATTACAGGGCTATTTTTACCAAACAGCTTAATGGTATTTAGCCAAAAATAGAAATCAGAATAGTTGCTTTCCTCTCTCGCTTCAGTCAGGAAAAGATATATTGTCCGTCCTGTAATAAACAATTGATGTGTTGCATCGTATTTCTCCTGCCCGCCAAAATCCCAGATATTAAGTTTAAAATCTACAGATTGGTCAATATTTCTGATCGGAATAATAAAAGGATTTTTCAACACTTCAATTCCTTTAGTTGAATCGTGGTATTGAAGCGTATAACCGGGAACTGATAGTTTTTTGGTCAAAACCGATTTTCCAACATTTCCTCTTCCGACAATTACCATCTTAGCCTCATACAAAAACTCTTCATTATCGGCTTCAAGCTTTGAGTAGAAAAAATTCCTAATCGCATCCAACCCTTTTGCAACAATTTCACGAGGTACATTAGTTATCGGGTAGGGATCAATTGATAATTTTTTCAAGTTTTTTAGCTTAATAATCCATGAAGGTATCTCGGTTATCATATTCTGTGAGAACTTCGGATTCGAAAGGAAAAAATTCCTGAACACTAACGCTTTTAAGCTACTAAGTTCCTTTATACAGTCTGGAATTTGAGAAAAATTGTTATTGGAGACATCCAGTTCCTGAAGGCACTCTAACTTACGCATACTGTCAGGCAAAGCATTTATTTTATTCCTATCAAGCGAAAGTTTTTGTAATCCCCTTAACTCTGTAATAACCTCTGGAAATTTAGTAAAATGATTATCGTATGCGGTCAACTCAAGTAAATTGAGGTTTGCTATTTTTGATGGAAGAGATTGAAAGTTATTGTTACCAATAAACAGCGAAAGCAAGTTTTCCAATCCAAATAAATCATTCGGAAGCGAAGAAAGCTCCAAGTTTTGGATAACTAATTTGACGAGATTGTTTAACTCAAATATTACACTGGGAAGTACGCGGATGGATGTATCACTTATATTAAGATAAGTCAGCTGCTTGGGCAAATTAGTAATGTCCTTTAAACTATTACAAGACGCTAGGTTAATATATTTTAAAGTTTTATTTTCAGAAAACTCTTTCGGCAAGTTCTGGAAATATTTACCAGAGACCGTCAGATTCCTCAGTGAGTTCTGTTCTATTATTTCAATTGGAAGCCTACGGAATTTTGCATTACGTATGTTCAGCTCAATGAGGTTCTCCAGGTTTTTTATTTTCGGAGATATTTTTTCAATTGGCAGTTGGCCCAGTTCAAGACTCTTTAAATGACTCAAGCTAAAAACCTCATCGGGAATCATCGTAAAATCTTTAAAACTGCTTAAATCTAACTCATCAACTTTATTTTCAGCAGTAAACTCCAATAGCTCTTCAAAAGAAAGGGATTTTTTATTCATGGAATTGGGGATTTAATATACAATCAGCTCAATATGGCTGTTAATATAATATTTTATCGTATCATGGCAAACTCACCCGATATTCAAACAAGTTTGCTTTTACCATTGTTTAGGTACGATTGCAACAAGCAACGGGTAAAATATCAAATATCTATTTTGATCTAACAAAAAAGGGCCGCCCGGAAAACCGGAACAGCCCTTTGTACTCATATAGGTCTTATTCAATAAAAACTCAATCCAGCGTGGGGTTGAAGGTTCCGTCCGCCCAGCCTATGTTCTGCTTGAGGTTCGGGTTCCTGTCCAGCACATCCTTGTGTATCGGGAAGAAATAATACGTGGCCGGCACCGTGTTCACTTTCACGCCGGAGCGCGGCACCTGGTGCAGTACGTATTTGAAATTCACTTCGGTGAGTTCGTTGGCATTGGCTTTGTTGCGCGCTACATCCAGCGGCATGTTGCTGCCGTCTGTATTGATGGGGATCGCTTCCACGCCTGATTTGGTGGTGCCGTCCAGGCGGTTCAGCAGGCGCAGGCGGCGCAGGTCCCAGAAGCGGTGGCCTTCGAAGCACAGCTCGATATTCCTTTCGGTAAGAATGGCTTCGCGCAGCGTGGCACGGTCGGTGGCATTGATGCCGTAATTGCCGTCCAGGCCGGGTTCTATGCCGGCGCGCATGCGGATCTGCTTCAGGATGTCCAGCGCTTCGGCGGGGCGGCCGGTTTCATTGGCGGTCTCAGCATAGTTCAGCATCACTTCCGCGAAACGCATGTACACGAAGTCTACGTCATATTGCAGCACCTGTGCCTGGGTAAGGCGCAGCAGGCTGTTTTTGAGAATAAAGAAGCCGGAATAACGGTCCAGGTTGGTGGAGTTGGTCTTCGCATCAGGATTGGTACCGAAGTCATCCTGCACGTCCGCAATGCCCAAAGAAGTGTACAGGCGCTTGCCCAGCTTGCCGCTTACGGGGTAAGACTTGCCGCTCCATACCACGGATTTGTCGAAGCGCGGGTCGCGGTTCTGCCAGTAGCTTTGCAGGAACTGCTCGTCTGTTTTGAAGTAAATGCTGGTCGGGTCGTTGTAGCGCTTGCCGTCTTTCATGGGAAACATCTTTATCATTTCCCAGGCAGGCACGGCGGATGCGGGGCCGCGGCTTTCGGAGCCGGGGCGCACGCCGTTGTCCCAGGCCGCGGTTTTGCTCGGGTATTGGTTGATCACGGGAAACACGGTCTCAGGGCCTCTCTCCACGAGGGCAATGTTGCTATAGTCGTCCACCAGGCGGTAGCCGCGGGCCTTGAGGTCGTCGTACGCTTTTTTGTTGACGGTGTAGGCCGTAGCCCAGTCCGCATTATTCCATGGATTGGAGGAATGGAACTGCGGCGATGCTTTGTAGAGCAATACTTTTGCTTTGAAAGCAAGGGCAAAGGAACCGTCTATCCTGCCATAGTCCGGCGAGGAGGACAAGATGCGCTCGGGCAGCAATGCAATGGCGTCGTCCAGGTCCTTGATGATAAAGTCGAAACATTCGGCGGTGCTGTTGCGGGGCACTGCGAGATCGTCGGCATCCTTGTCCTGCGGTACTTTCACGTAAGGCACGCCGCCATGGTATTTTACCATATTGAAGTACAGGAAGGCGCGCAGGAACAGTGCCTGCCCGGTGATGCCTTTGCGGGCGTTGTCGCTCAGCTTGCCTTTGCTTACCTCCACCAGCGCCTGGTTAACAAGCCGGACGCGGCTATAATCCCAGGATTTGAAGTTGCCGTTAGTGACGGTCACAAAGTCTTTGGGCAGGGCAATGCCGATGAGCTGTTCGGAAAAGCGGTCCTCAGAGGCGCTCCAGTTCCCGAAAGCGGAATACAGGTTGGCCATGTAGGCATTGGCGAGATTCTCGTCGTTCCATACCTGGTCCGGGTTGTAACTATTGATGTTGTCTATGTCGAGCACTTTTTTGCAGGATGCGAACATACCGGCAAACAGTGCGAGAGCTATTACTGTCTTTTTCATGATCATGCTTTTTAGAACTTAATATCTGCGCCGATGGTGAACGCTTTCATGACAGGATAGGAATCGTAGTTCTTCTGCTCCGGGTCATGGAATTCTTTCATGGCGGAGAAGGCGAACAGGTTGGTGCCGTTGAAGTACAGCTGTGCACTGCTGAGGCCTATCCGGCTGGTCCAGCTTTTGGGCAGGGTGTAGCCGAGGTTCAGCATTTTCATGCGGAAGTAAGCGCCGTTGCGGATCCAGAAGGAAGAAGCCGCGGCGCCCGCTTCGGCCCAGCCGCTCTGGCCGACAGGACGCGGATACTTGCCATTAGGCGTTTCAGGCGTATATACGTCGCCCGCCCATATCGGGTAGTATGGACGGATATTGGCGCCATGCTGGCGCATGCCCGCGCCTTCCTGGTTGCTGATGATGCGGTCGTAGGAAGTAACGCCCTGGAAGAAGGTCTGCAAAGCCCAGTTCTTCCAGGATACGTTGATGCCCATACCAAAATTGATGCGCGGGGTGGCGTTGGTGGAAAGCAATTGCATGTCGTTGGCATCAATTTTACCGTCAGGGCCGGGTGAATAACCATCGCCGCGAACGTCTTCAAACAGCAGTGCGCCCAGGTAAGGCGGGCGGGTGAACTGTGTGAAGCCCTTGGAGAGCAGAGCATCCAGTTCTTCCTGGGTGCGGATGATGCCAAGGGATTTATAACCGATGATGCGGTTTTCCGGCCTGCCGATGCGGGATTCGAAGTTGCGGTTGCCGCCGGGGCCAAAGGCGGCGGTTTCGTCGTAAATATCCCAGCGGTCTTTGGCGTAGCCCACGTTGCCGGTTATAGAGTAATTGATCTTATTGCCGGCTGCGCGGTCGCGCCATTCAAGCGTCAGCTCCGCACCTCTCCAGGAGCGGGCTGCATAGTTCTCCGGCGCCAGTTCCATACCATAGTTGTCAGGCAGCTTCACTTCGCGGGTACCCAGGATGTCTGTCTCTTTGCGGAGGAACACATCGATGGTACCGTTCAGCCTGCTTTTCAGGATGGAGAAGTCGATACCTGCGTTGTAAGAGGTGGAGGTAGCCCAGGTAAGATTTGGGTTGGGTGTAGCCCCCGGGCGTATCGTGTTGTAAAGGCGGTCGCCGAACATGTACGAGCCTGCGTTCACGTAAGTATAAAGGTACGAGAACGGCAAGATGCGCTGGTTGGCCACATTCAGGTCGTTACCCGTGGTACCGTATGAAGCGCGCAGCTTCAGGTCGTCGAAGAAATTGGTCGCGTTGCGGAAGAAACCTTCTTCTGAAATGCGCCATGCGGCGGACACAGAGGGGAAGAAGCCCCAGCGTTTGTGCGAGGGGAACAAGGTATTGCCGTCGTAACGGAACGAGAATTCAGCGATATAACGGCTGTCGTAGTTATAATTCACACGGCCGATCCAGGACTGGCGTGCGCCCACTTCCTCCCAGGCGCTTGCATCGCGGAACTGGCGGTCTGATGAATAGGCGAACGACTGGTCGATGTTCTCCAGGGGGAGCGGATTCTCCGCCCGTGAAACCGCGCCATAGCCGCCATTTTCAGCCTGCTCAAATACCACCAGCGCGTCTACGCCGTGTTTGTTGAAGGTCCGGTTATAGTTCAGGAACCAGTTCAGCTGGTAGCTCCACAGGGTAGAAATGCGGTAGTCCGTGAAAGGCTGGTTCTGGCTGAAAGTGAAGATGACGGTCTTGTTCTCATCCGGCGGCGCGGGAATAAAACGGTTGCCGTTGGGCTGCGCAGGGATGAATGAGTACGCTTTCTGGTAGGTCATGAAACGCTTGCGCATATAGTCTTCCGCAACATAGTTTCCCACTACCTTGGTGGTGAGGCCTTTCACGAATTTATCCAGGCTGATATCGATGCCCAGGATGCTGTTCATGTTCCGTTTGCGCAGGTTGATGTAGCGGTCGCCGATCACCTGGTCTATCACGTTCCACATCTGCCAGCTGCCCATCACCGGCTGCACGGGATAAGGCGTGATATGGTCTGCCGGCTGGCCGTCTGCCGTGAGATAGAACGGGTAGGTTTTCGGCCAGTTGAAGGTCACGCGGTAGATGTCTGACACGTCGTACTCATCATCGTTCTCCGACCCGCCGAAAGGCCAGAAAAAGCGGTCCTGGTTCTCCTGGAAAGCGGAGATGTTCAGGTTCACCTTGATCGCGTCGGATACCTTGGCGGTAACGTTGGAGCGGAGGTTCACCTTTTTATGTTCAAGGCTTTTGTAGGAGCCTTCTTCACCGCGGTAGCTCAGCATGGAGTAATAAGTGATGCGGTCGTTGCCGCCGGATACGCTCAGCGAGTGGCGCATGCTCCATGGGTTCTGCCAGATGAAGTCGTTTACGTTATATTTTTTGTCTTTGAAATAATCGAACTCAGCCTGGCCGTTGGGCAGCGCGGTGTTCTGGAAGGCGGCCACGCGGTTCTGGTAGATCAGCTCATCCACGGCGTTGGTCTTGTCTGAATGCAGGGTCATCGTGGGCCGGTTGGTGGTGTAGTTGGTCTGGAAGTTGAACACCGGTTTCTGGCTGGTGCCTTTTTTGGTGGTCACCAGCACTACGCCGTTGCCCGCGCGGGAACCATAGATGGAAGCGGTAGCGGCGTCTTTGAGGAAGCTCATCTGGTCTACTTCTGCGGCTTCCAATGCGTCGAACGCTTCTTTGTCGCGCACCACGCCGTCTATTACGAACAGCGGGTCGCCAAAGGAACCGCGGATGCGGATGCTGGAGGAAGCGCCTGCGAGGCCTGAGGTGTTGGTCACATTCACGCCGGGAGCGCGGCCTGCAAGGGCGTTGGAGAGGTTGGAAGGCGCCAGGTTCACCAGTTCGCCCGCGTTCACGGGCGTTACGGCGCCGGTAAGGTTCACTTTCTTTTGTGTGCCGTAACCTACCACTACCAGCTCGTTGAGGCCTTTGGCGGAGGTGGCCAGCACCACGTCTACACGGGCCTGCGTGCCAACGGCGATCTCCTGCGGATTGTAGCCGATGAAGCTGAATACGAGCACCGCCCCGTTGTCTGGTACGCTG
Organism: Chitinophaga sp. YIM B06452; assembly: GCF_039655965.1. Lineage (NCBI taxonomy): Bacteria > Pseudomonadati > Bacteroidota > Chitinophagia > Chitinophagales > Chitinophagaceae > Chitinophaga > Chitinophaga sp. YIM B06452. The sequence continues at coordinate 29,859 of NZ_JAWLKY010000006.1, forward strand.
ATCGTATACTCCCCGTTTGGATTGGTAACGGTACCAGTACTGGTGCCTTTCAGGGCAACGCTAACCCCGGGCAGGCCTGCGCCTGTGCCATCGGTAACCTTACCGGAAATTTTTCTGTCAAAGGCCGCCGGGCCGCGTCCGGCGAAAGCGGTAAGCACCGCCAGCAACAGCAGCGCGGTAAGCATGCCCCGGAACTCCCAAGCCTGGCGGGCAAGCCGCAAGCCGCCTGAAGGCTGCTTTTCTTTTGCACGAATGAGTAGCATAGATTTGGTTTGTGTTAGGAAAATGAGTAGTTATCCGGTGCGCGGGCGGCGCATCGGGCAGATGTTTTGACTGATCAAATACTTACCTGGATAAAGCAATGACACGCTTCATCAGGGCAAATGTTTCACTGTTGTTTTTCAGAAAACGGTTCGCACGGTTTTTTCAATAATTGCCTTCATACGTTTACAAGGAGCTGCACAAATACGGGCCAACTTCCACTGATTTAGATTTCAAACGCTCATCATACCAGCTCCGGTCATAAAAGTAATATACTTATCTGTAATTTCAAATCATGCATATTTTGTTTCAAAGATTTAATATCCCGGTTGTATTTTATTACAAGACCGTTCCGAATCCCTTTCCCGGTAAGATCGCGGCCAGCAACGGCTTCCGGGGATAAGGGCCCTTCCCGGCCCACTTTGCGTCCTAAAAACACAGCACCCGCGTGAAATACCATCACGCGGGTGCTGCCCACATATTTTTTTTCTGCCGTCTATCTTCCGCAGTCAGCAGTCCAGTTCCTGCCGTTCCGTGCAAACCCGATCACCAGCTTGTCTTTGTTGATCGTGATCATCCCCGTTCCGGAAGAACCGACGCTCACCAGCGTATTATCGTCTTTCCGCTGAAACTCCACGCCATTAAGGTCAGGGATGCCGTCGGAAAACCTGAAGTTGTAGGTATTGTTCAGTTTTGTCACAAACACGCTGCCGTTGTCCTGGGTAATATTTTTTTCTGCATCAGTATATCCTATTTTTCCTCTAAAGGTGCCGGCGAAAACATCCACATCCGCGGGATCAGTGTCTTTACTGCACGAGCTCACGATAAAAGCGGCCAACAGCAGTACACCCATAATTTTAAGCACAGATTTCATAAACATCAGTTTTGATCATCGAATAAGTTTCTACATTAACTGGTTGCAATTAACATACCAACTACCTATAACCCTTTACCACTTTGAATTACAGGTCATCAAAACAACATTGCGGACGCATGTGCCATGCGGCATGCCTGCAGATATGGGGATTTTCTTACGCAGGCAGTCCTATTGCGCCTGGACCGCCGCCAGGAGATCAAAGAAAAGATCAAATAGCCCGCCTTTCTATTATTTGAAAATGGCCGTCATGGTTCCGACGGCCATTTTTTATGGGCCATGAAAAAGCTCCCGGGCAATAACCGCGGGAGCTTTGTTGCTATTCACCGATAAAAAAACTGCGTGTTTTTCAATAACTCACCAACACACTGCTCCAGAAAGAATAGCGGTTGTCCGGCATCAGCACTCCGTCAATGTTGCAAATGATATGCTTATCCTGCGTCGGGTTAACCGCCAGCAGCGGCGCCACGAAATTTACCGGGTCTACCTCACCTCCCGGCAACACTTCGCCGGTTTTGATGTCTCTTGGTTCAAATGCATAAAAGTTCAGGTAAGGGTCGCGGGAGAAATCTATCAGTTTGAACTCGGACAGCTGCCCTTTCCGGATCACCTCAAATCTCGTCAGCGTATCCACCCCGGTAATTTCAGAACCAGTGGGATCAAAGTTGAGGCGATAAATGCGAAGGGCGAAAGAATCGGGCAGGTCGGCGCTGGTACAATAAATCCCAAGCGATACATGCTGCGCCGGGATATTATCCGCATTCCCGCCGCTGCTGATGAACACGGGCTTCTGCTTGCCTGTAGCGTCGAGCTGGAGAATCGTGACATTGAATTTAGCGCCGGGGGTTGCCAGCAGCGTGTCGTACAGCAGCTGGCCGCTCCGGTAATCGCTTACTTTTATTTGCTGTGTTTCACCGGGAGTTTTAATGACTTTCCTGATCGCCCCCGTGCTCACCAGGCTGTCTGTGAGCTGGGTGTTATTCACCGCAACCACAAATCTCGCGTTCGGGTCCAGCGAAAAACCCTGTGCAAACACTTCCCTGTAACTGTCCTTTTCCTGCAGGTCGCCTTCTTTGCTGCAGGCGCAAAGGCCTATCGCCGCCAGGCTTATGATGATGATCTTTTTCATGTGCCGTCCGTATTAGAATTTGTAGGTAAAGTTGATGCTCATATTCCGTCCTTTGAATACCCTGGTATAGGTGTAGTCGTAGTCTTTGTTATAGTTCGTTCCTTTCGGATCGCCGTTGGGACTGGGATCGCCGATGTTGTCCGGGTTGGGGCCGAAGGTGCCGCCGCCGGAATCCGTCGGTTTGCCCACGATCGCGTTCTGGTATACGATATGATCCTGCTGGAGGATGTCACTGATGTTGAAACGCACGTCCAGTTTCTTTTTGAAGAAGCGGGCATTCAGCTGGAGGTCCAGCACATCCCTGGGATTTTCGTACTGGTCTTCCGCGGGATAAGTACCGCCGGCTAAAATGCGTTTGCCGAAGCGGTTATAGCCGAAATTGATGCCTGCGTTTTCCCCGAAATACCCGATACCTGCGTTTACAGCATACGGCGAAAGCCCTTGCAGCGGCCGGTTGCGTGAATCGGGCGGCAGGGTGCCGGAATTCCCCCCGCTTGCACCGTTCGATGCGGCCAGCAGCGCATCGGTGTTGTATCCTACATTCGACTTCATAATAGAAGCATTGCCGCTGATAAAAATGTTCTTCAGGATAGGAGAAGTTTTACTGATGAAGCCCAACGATTTGCGGAAGTCGATTTCAAATCCTTTGTTCTCAGAACTGCGGAGGTTGAAATAAAAGAACAACAGCCCCCCGCTGCCTCTTGCGGCGATCTGTTCCACGGGACTGTTGAACTTTTTATAGAAAGCGGATATGGATATGATCTCTCCCGGACCAGGGTACCACTCGTAACGAAGGTCCAGGTTGGTGATGGTCGCATCATCGAGCCGGGAAGCGCCGCGGTATACGCTGCGTTCGCGGAATTCGTAATACATAAAGCGCGACCGCTCCCTGAAATCGGCCCTGGACATAGTTTTGGAGTAAGCCAGGCGGAGATTCGACTGTAAAGTGAGCTGGTAGGTAAGATTGGCGGAAGGCAGCCAGTCAGTCGTTTTAGTCTTCATTACAGAATCCACGGGCCTGCCGGTCGCATAATCATAGGTGATGCCGTTCACATCCATATTGTTGCGTTCGCCGCGGATGCCGCCTACCAGCCTGAAACGCTGCAGGAACTTCAGGTCTGCCATCAGGTATAAGCCGTGCAGTTGCTGCCTGCCTTCGTAGTTATCCGCCGGCCGGTCGCCTACTGAACCAACGCCGGCGAGGTTGTAATACAGCAGGTCCGGCCGGAGGTACGCGGGCGAAGCCAATTCATAATCGGGCTTGCCGTAGTATTTGTCAACATCCTGGTTCACATTGGCGTCGTTCATGAGCCTTACTGCAAAACTTTCATAATACGCATTACGGAACGAGCCGCTGTAGCCCAGCTTTATTTTCTGCTCCGCTTCACGCACCATGAACGGCAGGGTGAGGTTCAGCGCCAGGTTCTTTTTTTGCTCATGCAGTCCTGCATTGAAGATGTTGATCCCTTCCGTCATAAATCCCTGCGATTCCGTCAGGAAATAATATCCTTCGCCCAGTGCAATGGATTCATAACTTTTCGAGGAACGCGTATCCGGCTGGTCGCGCCGTACATCGATCAGGTCCGCAGCCCAGTCTACTTTGATATTGTGCCGCGTAAGCGTATGCTCTCCTTCGAGGCGGTTGTGCAGCATGGAGTTGATGGTGGTGATGCTGGTATATAACTCCGCATCGCCGCCACTGCCTTTGTCGAAATCTTTGCCCCACATATCGCTGGTCTCTATGTTGAACCGGCGGTTGTAAAGGTTCCTGAAAGCGAGCTTGTGCCGCGGCGCCTGGAAGGTGATATTGGCCAGGGCGCCCAGGGCGGTGGTAAAGTTATACACGCTGCTGGCGGAATCGCTGAAATAAAACGAAGAAGGGAAATACCGCATTTCACTGGAACGCTGCTCTTCGTGGCGGTAAGTGCCCGCCAGCGTAAGGCCTATCAGCCTGCCTTTGGGTAGCTGGTACCTGCGGCCGAGGCCCAGCTGGTAGTTTTGCATAGGCACATACCCGAACTTCCGGATACCAAAATTATTCGGGATGGTAAGGTTCTGCCGGGCGATCTCCTCACGGTTTTTAGAGCCTATCCACGACCGGTACTGCTGCTGGTCCATGTCTTTCCACCAGGTGCGGCCGCCGTCGTCAAAACCAAAATGATCGTATTTGCCCCTTTTCAGGGATTTCATAGCGTGTCCGGCGGAATGGGTATTGATGCCGGTGCCGAGGGTTACGGTGGTGTAGTTCTCAACGGGCATGTCGCGCACATTGATCTGCACCAGGCCGCCTGCGAATTCAGCGGGCATGTCCGGCGTAGCCGTTTTGTTCACCACGATGTTGTCTATCAGGCTGCTGGGAATGATGTCGAAGGAAAAGTTCTTGCGGTTGGGTTCTGTGCTGGGCAGGCTGGTGCCGTTTACCATCACGTTGTTGTAGCGTTCGCTCAGCCCTCTTACGGTTACAAACTTATCGTCCTGCACGGTGAGGCCGCTGATGCGTTTGAGCACCTGCGCCACGTTGTTGTCCGGCGTGCGGCGTATCTGTTCCTGGCTGATGCCGTCGCTGATGGCGGCGTTGTTCCGCTGCTGGATGTAGAGTGAATTGATACCGTCCTTCCTGGCGGAGGCTTTCACTTCCACCGTGGCCAGCTGGCCTTTGGTCCTTTTGATGCTGGTGTTGAGCGTAAAAGTTTCCTGCCCTTTTACTGCTATGTCCGTCACCTCTTTTTTGATATAACCGATATAGCTGATAACGGCGGTATGGTTCCCGGCGGGCAGTGAAATGCTGAAAGAGCCGTCTGCCGCACTGGTAGTGCCAACGGAACCGATGCGGACCGTTACGCCCGGGATGGGCTGGCCGTTCTCTTCATCCACGATAGTGCCGCTCAGCTTGCCGTTAGCCGGCGCCGGCGCGCTGCCGCGCACTACGCCGATATTTTTGTTGCCCATCACGGAGAACTGCAGGCCGTAGTTCGTTTTCAAATGCTGCAATACTTCTCCCAGTTCGGCATTTTTGAATTTGATATTCCTGACCGGCAGCGCCTTCAGGGCTGCGTTGTCAAATGTAAAAGTGTAGGACGTCTGCTGTTGCAAAACCTGCAACAGGGCGGCCGCGTCCATGGTCTTTATATCTACCGTTACCCGGTCTTTCAGGCTGCCGACGGGCTCCTGGGCCTGTGTAGCAAGGGCAGGAAGCAGCAATCCCAATAGTGCCAATGGTTTTAAGTATCTGCGGAACATGATCCGGGCCGTAGCAAACACAAGGATACCTGTAAATATGAGTCCCCCTATAAAAATGAAAAACATAGATCTCTGTTAGTTACGTTATTGATTGAAAAGCGAATGACGGTGTGCGCACCACGGTCATTCATTATTTTGAATGAATTGTTTCTATATAAATGAGCTTCCCTTTTTCCGTATACCGGAGGCGGTGGGAAAACAGCATGTTGTGCAATATTTCCTGGTAGGTGCCGCCTTTGAATACCGCGGTGATCGTCCTGTTATCTGTTATCCCTTCCGGCATAACGATCTGCAGGCCATACTGGCGTTCCAGCCTGCGCAGTGCGGCTTCCAGGGGAACGTCGTCCAATATCATCCAGCCATTCTTCCAGGTGGATGTATCGGTGTTCAGTACAGGTTTTACACTGTATCTGCCACTTTCAAGCCGGTATACCAGCTGTTCGCCAGGCTGAAGCAGGGCTGTATCATTTGGCGCGTGGACGGCCACTTTACCCCGCACCAGCGACACGCGGGTATCTTCTTCATTGCCATATGATTCCACATTAAAAGCCGTTCCCAGCACCTTCGTGCTGATGCCTCCATGATGCACGGTAAACGGGCGCGAAGGGTCTGCATCCACTTCAAAGAAAGCCTCGCCCTCCAGGCGGACGGTCCTTTCCGCAGTGGCATACCTTGCAGGCTGGTAGCTGATCCGGCTCTTTGCCGTCAGCCAGATGGCGCTGCCGTCGGGCAGGATCGCCTTGACGGTGCCGGTTGTATGATTCGAAACGGTGTCCCATTTCTCCGCTACCATACCGGTGGAAAATGAAGCGCTGTTCTTTTGGAATACCTGGATACTGATGAACACCAGCAATGGCAGCAGCACTGCGGCGGCGCCCAGGTACCAGCCCCGGCGGATGCGTATTTCAGCAGCCTTTAAGAAGCCGGGATAGGTCTCCTTCCGGATGCCGTACACGACAGATTTCAGCATCACCGGAGGGATCTCCATGGGATTTACATGCTGAGTTTCCTCTTCCAGCAGGGCTTCCAGGGGAGCAAGATCGCTGTCTGCATCGCCGAGGTATGCCTGCACCAGCGTTTCTTCTTCCGGCGTACAGCCGCCGGCAAAATATTTCTTCAAAAGTCCGGGAGTGATCTTCATACACCCCTATCACGCAGGAGGTATGCAAAACGGAACTGCGGGGAAGTTGAATTAATAATTCGTTAACATTAGAGCAGGGAAAAGAGAAGCAGCATGAAGGAATTGTTATTTTTACCCGTTCCCCGGCGCTGCCGGGAAATAAAAAAACAATTTTGCAGCGCGGTTCAAAAACGAAATACAGCATGCCTATGCAAAGGCCAGAGTCAGATTTTGAGGCTATATTCCGGGAAACAAAGGAGTTCCTGTATGGTTATATCAGGAAATTCGTGGAAAGTGACGCGGATGCGAAAGATATACTGCAACAGTGTTATATCCGGTTGTGGATGAAAATGGAGGATGTGAAGGATACGGGCAATATCCTTCCCCTGCTCTACACTTATTCCAGGAATATGATCATAGATGCCACCCGTAAAAGGGCTGCTGAAAAAAAGAAAATGCGGGAATATACCTACCTGTCCGGCGACGCAGTGGATTCCCTGCCTGCGCCGGAAGACGGCACTGCCTGGGAAAAACTGAAACATGCGCTGCTGCTCATCCCCGAAAAGAAAAGAATGATCTTCCTGCTGCGCAGGGAAAAAGGACTATCCACCAGTGAGATCGCTGCGCAGCTCAATATAACGCCAAGGGCTGTACGTAAACATCTTGAAGAAGCCGTGCTCCTGCTCAGGATGCATCTTTCCTCCGCAGAGTTGTTTACGCTGATCGTGCTGGGCGCCGCAGTACAGGATATCAGCACGCTGTAGCAGCGGTTTTACAGCAGCTCTTCCAGCCCTATGGTCTGAAACACCATATCCGCCTGGCTTCCCTCGTATAGGATGCCTATCGTATTGCTGTCTATGCTGGTCAAACAGGAATAACCGCGGCCTTTTTCTTCATCCAGCAATATCTTTTTTTCAGACCATGTTTTCCCGTCATCGTAACTGATCTTAATGGTCTGGTTCTTCCGGGCGGTTTTTGAATCGGGGTTGGAGAATAACAGGACCGATCTTTCTTTCCCGTTTTTTATATACCCATGACGGATAATGCTCGCCATGCAGGCAGGCTCCGGCAGGGCGTTGCGGGATGTGGGGTGAATGGCCCAGCTTTGCCCGAGGTCCTTTGTGACAGCCACTACCCTGCCGTTGGTGCGGCCGGTGTCCCTGCTGTTGCCGCCGAAACGCATGTTTAGCATAATGGAACCGTCGCTGAGCTGAGCGGCCATGTTTTCCGTGGTGGATTCAGGCGCGGCTCGTTTGCCTGTTTTCCAGGCCTGGCCGCCGTCTTTGCTATACATGATGGTGGAAAAGCCCCGTCCTTTTTCGTCCCGCCCCTGCACGGGGAATGCGATCGTCCCGTCTGAAAGCGTGATGCCCGCGCCGGGCGCAGGCGCCAGCAGCCACCAGTTCTCCTGCTTCACCATGCGGGTGAGGTTGACAGGTTTGCTCCAGGTAGCGCCGTTATCCGTGCTTTTGGTGATGAGGAACTGGGAAGTTTGTTTCTCGCCGAAACCGGGCTGCGAACCTTTTGTTTTCCACTGATGGTTCCAGGCAGTGCTGTCTGCAGTAAGCCCTTCCATCCAACGTCCTGTGGAATCGATCACGCCATGCATCCAAAGGCCGGCCACGAAAATATGACCGGTGTTTTTATCTACGAGCACATTCGCATCAGACACGCCGTTGAACTTCTCCGGCAAACCGCCCCAGGCGCCCATGTCCAGCACGATCTGCATCGGTTGCCAGGTTTTCCCCTTATCCAGGCTGCGCGACAGGCCGATGTCTATATGCCCCTGCAGATCCCTGCCGCTTTCCCGCCGCACGTCGTATACCGCCAGCAGTGTGCCGTCATTTGCAGTGGCCAGCCCCGGGATGCGGTAGGTATGCACCCCATCCTGCCGGTGCTGCCGCAGTGCAACGCCCAGCCTGTGTACATACGCGTCCGGCGCGATATTGATGGCCCGGTTGTTTACCCGCACGGCGGCAGTGTTGATCTGCAACCTCGCAGCCAGCTGTGTGGCGGCGGATGGGGCAACCGTCACCCAGAAATAATTGGCACCGCGCTGCAACGCTGCCTTTCCTTCCAGCACGATCTTTCCCGCAGCGGGAGCGGATGTTCCGGCAAATAATATTTTGCCCTCCATCTTCTCTGCTTTCAGCAAGGTACTGTCTGCGCCTGCCGCGTATACCCGGACATTCTCCAGGCCTGCATTGCCTCCCAGCAGCAACGCCACCTGCCGCAAAGTATCGTTCTCTTTTTTTGCGTCCACCCTGATGCGGATCACCGGGTTGATCTCTTTGCCGCTCAGCACCGGCACTTTAAATTTCCGCTGAACCGCCTCCTGCGCGGCCATTACGGCGGGCAGAAGGCAGCACAGCGCGGAGCTGGTAATTACTTTCAATGGTTTCATTTTCACTATATTCTTTATACCTGCATTACGAGAAAAGCTCAGAAGGAGCCGTCATTGCGAGGAGCGGCAAGAGTTCCTGTGCAACAGCAAGTGCGACGAAGCAATCTCCTCCCTGGCCCGGAGTACGCCAATTCAATGAAAGAGATTGCTTCGTCGCCTCTCCCGCTTTGGCGCTGCTGTTCCTCGCAATGACGGGCTTTATGTGCAATGGCGAGCTTTTCGCCTCTAATACCCAATAGTCTGCACCATCTGGTGGTTCTTCTGCACTTCGCTTTGCGGCAAAGGCAGCAGGTTGTAGCGCTCGTACCAGATGCGGGTGCTCGTGCGGGTGCGCTGGTAGTACGCCACATCGCCGAGGTTTTCGCCGGTAAATACGTTCATGCCGTGAAAATCCCCGCCCTGTCGGCCTTCCGGCTTATCGGTGATCTTCCACCTGCGGATGTCGTAAAAGCGGTGCCCTTCATACGCCAGTTCAATACAACGCTCCCTTTGAATGATAGCGCGCATGGCGCCCTGGTCCAGGCCGGCGGCTACTTCGGGGATGCCCGCGCGTACGCGCACGGCGTTCAGGTAAGTGAGAATGTCCGCATTGCCCGGGTCTGATTCATTGAGCGCTTCTGCATAGTTAAGGTATAATTCAGCAAGACGGATATACATCGCAGGCCGCACCACATTGCCGGCATTGCTTTGCAGGTTGCGGCTCACATTGGTATTCTTCCTCACCAGGTATCCCGTTTTAGGAAACATGTTCTGGCTGCCGTTTGCATTCCCTGAATTGCCCATCGGCCAAAACTCCACCCTCGTCTGGCCGCTTTTGGGCACAAACGGAACAGTAGAGCCGTTGAAGGTGATATTCGCATAGAAACGGGGCTCGCGTTTGACATACATTTTGGAAGTGCCTGCTACATAAAACCCGGTCTTCCCGGTATTGGTAAATCCCTCTTCCTCGTACCCGCTGCCGTTGTCGTCGATGTTCAGGCCATTTTCCATGCGGTATTTGTCCACCATTTCCTGGGGCACTGACAGTACGGCATTGGTCTTGGTGCCGTTGGCAGCGCGGGGCGCCGCGTCTTCTTCCCAAACAGAATATCCTGTGTTGGTCCTGATCCAGATGCCTTCATCGCTCCAGCCGGTCAGGAACAGGCCGCGCACTGATTTCACGGCTGCCAGGAAAGGATCGTTGTCGGTCGCTTTGTAGAGTTTCCTGCCATTGGCCTCTGCATGGTCGATGGCGGTTTTGGCCGCTTCCGCCGCTTTCGCCCATTTTGATGGATCGGCGGTGAGGTTCATCAGTTGTTTGCCATCGGGGTTCCTGAATTCAGCGAAATTGGTGTTGCCGTTGAAAAGCGGGCTGGCGTCGTAGAGCAGCACCTGGCTCTGCACGGCTTCTATGATCAGCTTGGTGATGCGCCCTGTTTGCGAAAGGTCGTCTTCGCCGGATGAAGGCACCACGTGCTTTTCAGGCACCAGCGCTTTGGCGGCTTCCATTTCGGAGAGGATGTAGCTGATGCATTCGCTCCAGGTATTCCTCGGTTTCTGGAAATCATCGTCCACGCCGGCCACCCTGTCTCCCACCAATACCACCGGCCCGTGCAGCCTGATCAGCATCCAGTAATAATTTGCCCGCAGGAAACGCGCTTCGCCGGTATACTGGCGGATCAGCTCTTCCCCGTTCGGCTCTTTCAGCAGGTTGGATTTGCTGTTGTTGATATTGGCCAGGAAAATATTGGCCAGCCTGATGGCCTGGTAATACCCCGTATATACGTTGATGCCGCTCTGGCTGCTCATGCTGCCCGCCCCGATGATAGAAGGCGAGGCAAGCTCCAGCTCGTCGCTGAGTTCTGCCAGGCCCCTGCCGGTCACGTTGCCGTCCGCCCAAACGTCGGGCAGGCGGTTGTATACGCCGGAGAGCCAGTTTTCTGCTTCCAGCTTGTTCTGGAACACCATGTCGATGGTCTGCAGGTCTTTGGGCGCATTATCGAAAAAACCCTTCTTGCAGCCTGACACCAAAAGCGCTGCAAGGATCAGTGATGTTGTATAGTTGATATAACGTTTCATCTGTTAATATTTGATTTTTTTTAAGGGCCAGATGGGACCTCGCATTAACATGTCCATGTGTGATAAACATATCATGCTCGGTTTCATGTTTTCTTGCTTATGCGGTTAAAAAGTGGCCCTTACGCCGAAATTGTAAGCTTTGATATTGGGATAGGATTCGCCGCGGGTATAGTTCGTGGAACTGGTGCCGGTATCGTTCAGCTCAGGGTCCCAGTATTTCCATTTGGAGATGGTGAAGAGGTTGGTACCGTTCACGAATACACGAAGGTTCTTGATGCCATAGCGCCTTACCAGCGAAGGACTCAGCGTATAGCCGATCTCGGCGCTCTTCAGCCTGACGAAGTCGGAAGGTTTGAGCCACCAGGTGCTGTTCAGGTAATTGGAATTGGGATCCTGGTTGGTGTTCAGGCGGGGATAGAAGGCGTTGGGATTAGGGTTTTCTTCCGTCCAGCGGTCTTCTACCATCACCATCAGCGCGCTGCTGATGGGGCCTGAGCTGAAAGGCCTGGTGCCGTCGCCGATACCATAGTTGAGGTACACCCTGCCGGTTCCCTGTATGAAGGCGCCGATATCAAAACCTTTATAACCGAAGGAAAGATTTACGCCGTACATCATTTTAGGCGTACCGGACACGTCTATGCGGGCAATGTCGTTCGCGTCTATCACGCCGTCTTCGTTGAGGTCTTTGTATTTGATATCGCCGATGCGCACGTCGCCGGATTGGATGGCGTGTTTGTCGATCTCATCCTGCGTCTGGAACAGTCCTTCCGCGATGTACAGCGTTTTGGCGTCCACTTCTTTGCCTTTCCATTCCATCCAGGGGTAGCGCTGCGGGGGCAGGCCGTCTTCCAGGTTGGTGTTCCTGTTATAGGTAAAGGTACCGGTGATGTTCACCCATTTTTGTTCGGTGAAATCTTTGCGGTAGGTCAGCGTTACGTCTATGCCTTTGTTCAGCACGATGCCGATGTTGCGCGTGGGGTTCACACCGCCGAAGCCTGAAATGCCGGGAATGGTCTGGTCTGCCCGCAGGATGCCTTTGCGCATTTCGCGGAACAGCTCGGTGACCAGTTTAAGGTTATTGTTCAGGAAGTTCATTTCAATGCCCAGGTTGTGGCGGTACGAGGTTTCCCAGGTGGGGTCCGTAGCGATCTGCGATTCCGCATACCCGCTGTAGGCGGGCGAAAGAGATGAGGGTATGCCGAACTGGTAACCTGAAGCCGCTGTTTTGGAAAGCTGCGTCAGGTAGAGGAAACGCGTGCTGAAGCCGCCGTTGCCGGTAAGGCCGTAGCTGTAACGCAATTTGAAATACGGCATGAAATCTTTCAGCGGCTCATAGAATTTCTCGTTAGAAACAATGTATCCTACGCCGGCAGACGGGAAGAAACCGAAGCGGTTGCCCGGGCTGAAGTTTTCGGAACCGGTATAACCAAAGTTCCCTTCCACGAAATAGCGGCTGTCGTACCCGTAGGTTACCCTGCCAGTAAAACCGCGGTTGCGGAAAGGTACGGCGGATGTAAAGGTGGCGGCGTTGCCGTCTACATATTCAGATTGGTTAAAGAGGAAAAGCCCGCCCACTTCGTGTTTGCCGAAAGTGCGGCCGTAGTTGAGCGATGCCTCGGAATACATCCTCCTGGTGGAGCTCCTGGTGGAAACGAAGCCCAGCGTGCCGGGGGCATCGCGGGTCACCTGCATGATCAGGTTGCCGTTGGCGTCCCTGCCGGTGGCGTATTCCGCGGCAGAGTTCTTGGTGGTGGCGGTAGTACCGTCTGTATAAATATCGAAGGCAAACAGGCCGGAAACAGACAACCCTTTGGTGATCGCGTCCAGCTCCTGTTTCAGCCGGAGGTTCGGGCGTATGGTAGCGGAATAGTCGTTGCCGGAACCAACGTCGAATGCGATCCTGTTCGGACTGCTGAAGCCGCCGGGGTACATGGAGTATGCGCCGTTGGAATACCTGCCGGGCATCACGTGCGGCGGTACGTGCAGCACCTGCAGGAAAAGGTTGTTGGAAGCATTGCCGCCATCGCTTTTCCAGGGGCCGTTCCTCCGGTCGATGATGGAAGATATGTTGAGGTCCACTTTCGTGGTGCTGGTCACATTCACGCCGATGTTGGCCGTGAAGTTGTACCGGCGGTAGTAAGACTTTGAATCGTAGCCCGTTTGTTCGGGGTCGTTCTTGATCAGCCCGGTTTCGTTGTAATAACCGGCGGAAATATAATAAGTGGCTTTGTCGGAACCGCCGCTGATGTTGAGATTGGCACGTTGCGTCATCCCGAATTTACGGAAGATCTCGTCGTACCAGTCCACGTTCGGGTACAGCTCCGGGTCCACGCCGGTCCTGTGCATATCGATGCGCTCTTCCGTATACAGCGCGCTGCGGCCCCTGGTGGTAAGGGCTTCGTTGTACAATGTCATCCAGGTGGGCGCATCCACTACCCTGGGTACCTGCACAAATTGGGTGATGCCCTGGTTGAGCTCCACTTTCACCGCCGGTTTGCCGGCCACGCCTTTTTTGGTGTTGATGATGATAACACCGTTGGCGCCCCTGGTGCCGTATACGGCTGTAGATACGGCGTCTTTCAATACCGTGAAGGTCTGGATATCTTCAGGGTCCACATCGTTCAGCGTACGGTCCGGCACCCCGTCGATAATGATCAGCGGCGTGCGCACGCTGGTACCGAAGGTGGATACGCCTCTTACGAGGAAGCCCGAGTTGTCCTGCCCGGGCCCGCCGCCGCGGGAAGTGGTGATCATACCGGCGATCCTGCCTCCGAGCGTGCTGGCGATGTCTCTCACAGGCAGCTTCAGCTCTTCTGCGTTCAGCGTGGATTGTGCGCCGATCACGCTGATCTTTTTCTGTTGCCCGTAACCGATGATACTCACCTCGTTCAGGCCGCCTGCGGCGGCTTGCAGCTTCACGTCCAGGTCTACCCTGTTCTTCACGGGCACGCGGATGCTTTTGTAGCCGATATAGGTGAAATCGAGCGAGTCTGTGGGGCTTACGGCGATGGCGTAACGCCCGTTCTCGTCGGTAAGGGTACCCAGGCGGGTACCTGTAATGCGGACGCTGGCGCCGATCACAGGAGCGTCCAATTCATCTGTTACCTTACCTGAAATATTCAGTATCCTGTCTTGCCCGTAAACGTCCGGGGAGAGAAGCATGGTCAGGATAAACAGGAGGAAGATACCGGGAATGCACCCGGTATACCCGAGTAGAGTTTTCTTCATAACTGGAAAAATTATAGCGTTTTGGTCAATAGTACTTATGTAGTACATATCAAATATGCGGCGGATTTTTCATTCATCCAAATTCTTTTTATTAATGGTAACGGATACGCATAATGCCGGTAACACGTGCATGGCGGGTTTGATGTTATTATGATCCTCTTTGGCGGTCAGGTATGATGAAAGATGTAAATTATCATGACAGCGGTTAAAAAACAATTATGTAGTACATATAACACAGTTCACTGCTTGGGAATAGCGGCAGCGCTTATGCCGGGCGCAATTGCCGGGCAGACCACAGTGGCACTGATCCCCAGGTGGAGGAAACAACGGCCGCATCAGCGGGATGAACCGTCAAATACCCGGCGGTTGCCATATCCGTTGCAAGCCGTTGCAAGCAATCTCTTTCGGCTTTTATACCATATGTAAACTACTAGCTTATTGAAGGTTAATACGAACAGCATTACGCGTTTTCCTGATGGCACAACCTTTGCTCCTGTGCGTATAAATAGTAACTATATGAGAGCACAAGTTTTAACATCGGCAATGCTGGTGACGGTCATACTGGGAACGGGCTGCGTGAGCAATAAGAAATTCGCGCAGCTGCAAACCAGCTACAACGACCTTCAAAACCAGAACCGCGAACTGGACGGCAAATACCAGACTGCCCAGCGCGATCTTTCCGGCGCCAATGCAAGGATCAAAAGCCTGGACGAACAGATTGCAGCACAACGCACCGGCCTCGCGGCATTGCAGGCCGCCCTCGACAAATGTCTCACCTCCGGCAACCAGGGTAATGTGAACATTTCCAAACTGGTGGATGAGATCAATGCTTCCAACAGGTACATCCAGCACCTGGTGAATACGAAGAACAAAAGCGATTCGCTCAACCTCGTGCTGACCAACAACCTCACCCGCTCCCTGAGCCGGGAAGAGATGCGGGACGTGGATGTGCAGGTATTAAAAGGCGTGGTGTACATTTCCCTGTCAGACAATATGCTGTACAAATCAGGCAGCTACGAGATACTGCCTGCCGCGGGTGAAACCCTCAGCAAGATCGCCAAGATCATCAAGGATTACAGGGATTACGATGTGCTGATCGAAGGGAATACGGACAATGTGCCTATTTCACAGAAGAATATCCGCAACAACTGGGACCTGAGCGCCCTGCGCGCATCGTCTGTTGTGCAGTCGCTGCAAAACGACTACGGCGTAGACCCGAAGAGGCTGACAGCCGGCGGCCGCGGCGAATACAACCCGGTGGCTTCCAACGACAGCGATGCGGGAAAGACCAAGAACAGGCGCACGCAGATCATCATTACACCTAAACTCGACCAGTTTATGGACCTGATAGAAAAAGCGCCGGAAAAGGCTGACTCAACAGCCACGCAAAACTAAATAGGATCTGTGCGGTAAGAATGTGCCGGGGGCTGTGCTTCCGGCACATTTTATTTTATGGCGGAACTGCCATCGATCAGTGATAACGGGCCTGCAATTGTTTAAAAAGCGCCTCCATCCTTTCGTTCCTGGCAAAGGAAGCCGGATGTTCTTCCGCATCGCGGCGCACGTAATTCACGCGGTTCTCTGTGAGCGGGTGCGACCGTATGAATTCAGGGATAGCCACTTTCCCGTCCAACTTTTGCAGCTCCTGCAGCAGTTGCAGCATGCCCAGCTGGTTGATGCGGTTGCGGCGGAGGGTTTCCATGCCGCTGATATCCGCTTCCCGCTCGTATCCGCGGGAATAGGTGAGATTGTGCAGCGTTGCGGCTTTGGCATACAGCAGGTTAACCCCGCCGCTGTTTCCCAGTGCAATAGACACCAGCATGCCCGTACCCATCTCCTGGCAAAGCCTGCGCACACCATGGCGATGGGTAATATGCGCCACTTCATGACCCAGCAACGCAGCCAGTTGTTCGGGAGTTTCCAGTTTTTTCAATAACCCCGTGTATACGACCACGTAACCGCCAGGCAGCGAATAGGCATTTTCCACGTCGCTGTCCACTACTGTAAAATCAAGCTTCTCCTGCGTATCCCATTTTATCTGTGCGGCAAACTGTGTCAGCAATTGACTGCCTTCTTTGTCTGGTGTTTCGTGCAGGCTGTTGCGGGCAAGGCCGCCCAGCTCTTTGTCGAACGAAGATGGCAACTGATCCACCACGCGGCTTACGCACCAGGGTAAAAAGTAAAAGTGGCCGGCCAGCAGCACACCTGCGATAACGAGCAGGATGATGAGGCTTGCCTTTAAACCACCGCGAAGCACCAGCTGGTGTAAGCCGGCGCTTCGCGTGTGTTTATATCTTGCAAGGAACTCTTTTACAAACACCGGGTCCGTCACTTCCAGCGTACCCGCTTCCTCTCCCGTGCGGGTGATGCGGATGAAGCCGGGGCTCACGTGCGTGGCGATCTCCGTGAAAAGCCAGTGCAGCTTGCGCGGGGGCGCGCCGGGCGTAATTACGTCCAGCTGGAGGCTTTCAGTGAACAGGTGAATGTTCACAGGCGTCGCTTTTGCTACCTGGTGATTGTAATAATTTCCTTTGAACATGGTTAGATGATGCTCAGGTCAAACATATCGGCCAGGTCTTCGCCGGTAGCGTCCCTGTATTCTTCTTCCGTTTGCTCAAGGTCTGCCAGCACGATGTTTCCATCGATCTCCACGTTGTTCATCAGGAATTGGATGGTGCGCACCTGCACCCAGGCATAACCAAGGCCCAGCGTAAAAATGAAGATCAGCGCGTTCACGATCAGCAGCCCGGCAAACTTGCCGCCCGATGCGGTGGAATACATGTTGTACGCTTTCTCTCCATGCAGCAGGCGCAGCTTTTCGATGCTGTAACGGAAAATATCCGCCTGCCACCAGAAAACGTAAATGCCGAGCGTGATGAGGGTGAGAAAATAGCCTTTGATGTTCAGCTTGAAGAATTCCCAGCCGTCGCCGTCGTAATAGAATTCGCCGCTGCCGAAGCGGATGTTGCCAATAATGTAATTGCGGATGTTCATCGCCGCCCAGGAACCGTAGAAACCAAGGGTAACAAGGGTCAGCAGCATTTCTCTGATGAACAGCTTAATAAACTCGCCGCGATTGCCACGGTAGCCAAAGCGGATGCTCCTCCAGGATGTTCTTGACCAATGGTAGCGGTTAGCGCCGTGAATAGCCACGGGAAGGATAAATACGAGGAACGCGATGTAAACGAGGATAGACAGCGCCGGCAGTCCTGCCCACCTGAAGATGCTCATCACGATAACGAGCACCACGAGAATACCGACCGCTTTGATGAACCCTTTGAAGATCTCCGCCCCTGTACCGTTCCAGGAAAACCGGGAGCCTTCCATTTCAGTGGAGGAATAGAGATATTGCAATTGTTTGGCCCTTGCCCAGGGGTAATAAAATCCGAGTGTAACGATCATCAGCAGCGCGTTTACGATCAGGATGCCGAAGTAGGTGGCGCCGTCGCCGTTGAAGGAGAGCTTGGGACTGCTGAGTACGTCCCCTTGCTTTGCATTCAGTTGTTCCATAAGAAGGGATTAGGTTAATAGTTTAATGAATGTACAAATATATACGAAATTTTAATATTTTACTATGTAGGCAACTGTTACTTCCCGGTTATATTGTGTGAGAAAAATATCTTAACATTTATTTAGCTGTCTGGTGAAAAACGTCCACCATTTCCGGCATTCTATCCAACTGCTGAGATTTTCCGGCTGCGTAATTTTAGTGCATTAAAAAATATGTGCTATGACAAACTGGAAAATTGATGAAACACACAGCGAGATCGGGTTTAAAGTAAAGCACCTGATGATCACTAACGTCAGCGGCTACTTTACCCGCTTCTCCGGCGCTATTCAAACCATCAGCGACGATTTTCACGACGCCACCATCACCTTCGAAGCGGCGGCGGACAGTATAGACACAAAAAATGCGCAGCGCGACGAGCATCTCCGCAACGGCGACTTCTTCGACGCTACGCAATTTCCGACCATCAGTTTTGTATCCAGGAAAGTGAAGAAAATAGCGGACGAGCAATACAAGCTCCTCGGCGACCTTACCATCAAAGGCCAGACGCATCCCATTGAACTGGACGTGACGCACAACGGCACCACCACCGACCCCTGGGGCCAGCAAAAAGCGGGCTTCGCGCTCAAAGGCCACCTTCATCGCACGGACTACGGCCTCCGCTGGAATTCCACCACCGAAGCAGGCGGCATTGTATTGAGTGATGAGGTGAAGCTGAATATGGAGATACAACTTGTGAAAGCGGTGAGCGGGAATTAGGCCAACACCCGCTTCAGCAGCTCCAGCCCGAAGCCGGAGATCAGCAGGCGTTCTTTTTTATTGCCCAGCAATTGTTGCGTCCAGGTGGTGAAGCCGCCGTCGGCGATTTCCCACTCCTGTTCATTTACTTGTATCACGACTTTGAATTGCAGGCCGGTGTAGTAACTATTGGCGCCGCTATTTTCTATTGTTTCGATCGCCAGGCCGGGAATGCGTTCTGTTAGTGAACGGGAAACAGCTTCCAGCAGCGCCTGCGCATCCGGGTACCCTTCGCGGTGCAGGAACCGCAGGCGCATTTCATGAATGCCGAACACCTCTTTCAACAGCGTTATCCATGCGACCGTGTGCCTGTGCATGCTTTCGCATTCAAAACCATAGTTGCCTTTATCCATCCCCGCAGATACGAGGCAGGCGATCGTAAAATGCGGCGTGAAGGCTTTGGATGGCAGCGGCTGTGTGCGGATATGGCGTTGTACCGCGCAAAGGTCCATAGTTGTGGGCCCGCCTTGCTGCTTCAGTTCCGCGATATGCAAAGCAAGCGCGTTCGTAGCGTCCGCCATTACTTCCGTTCCCCTTACTGCGCTCATGACTTTTTCCTGGCTTACGGTGCCCAGCACTGAACAGCTGCCCAGCGGGGAAACAGGAGAAAGCGTTACCGCTTTGAAATGCAGCTTTTCCATGAGGCGCAGCGCGGCCAGCCGGGTTTCCTGCAAGCTGACGGTATCCATATCGCCGGGTTTTACGAAGCGGTTCTGTTTGTACTGGCGCAGCAGATCCGGCGCTGTAGTGGCGGCCGCGCGCCGGTTGAACACTTCCAGCAGCAGGGTATTAAGATCCGCGCCGGGCAACGCCGCCAGGGCGTCCACGATGTTCTTTCCTTCGCATTTCTGAGCAATGCGTTGTATAATGGCCTGGTCCATATAGAAAATACTTAAGTCAAACCGAACATTTAAATTAGGATTTTCCATGCATAGTTTTCTTTATTTTTACCGGTATGGATCCCCTGAAGGAAATGTTCAACAAAGCGTTCTATCAGCATTTCGCCCGGACCTTTGCTGAGGCTGACAAAAATTTTAATGCGGGCACTTTTGTGAAAGACGTCACCCGCGGCATGGAAACACTTTCGTTGAACGGCAGGCTGAGGAATACGTCTGTCATGCTTCACAAGCACCTGCCCGCAGATTATAAAAAAGCCATTGAAGTTATCTACAAAGCCGCCCCTTCCCTTAAAACCGGCTACACCGCGCTGGTATTGCCCGATTTCGTGGCGCTTTACGGCAAAGAACATTTCAGTCTTTCCATGGAAGCGCTGAAACACTTTACCACACTGGGCTCGTCGGAATTCGCCATCCGGGAGTTCCTCAAAACAGACCTGGAGAAAACACTGAAGGTGATGAACAAATGGGCGGAAGACAAGAACCATCATGTAAGAAGGCTCGCGTCTGAAGGCAGCAGGCCCAGGCTGCCATGGTCTTTCAAGCTGGCGGAGGTCATCAAAACACCGTCTCTCACGCAAAGCATCCTCGAGAAGCTGAACGCGGACGAAGAACTGTACGTCAGGAAGTCCGTCGCCAACCACCTGAACGATCATTCGAAAGACAATACCGCTTACATGCTGCAACTGGTGAAAACCTGGGATAAGAGCCACCGGCACACCGCCTGGATCATCAAACACGCCATCCGCACCCTTATCAAAAAAGGCGACCGCGACGCGCTGCAAATATTCGGGTTTGGCGAAGATGCAAGAGTGCGGCTGAAACAATTCAGCACAGATAAAAATAAGCTGCGGCTGGGAGACACGCTGCAATTCAGCTTCCGGCTGGCAAGCGAAAGCAATGCCCCGCAAAAGTTGGTGATCGACTACGCCGTGCATTACGCGAAATCATCCGGCGCCCTGTCGAAAAAGGTATTCAAGCTGAAAGAAGTAACCCTGCCGCCAGGCGAAACAGTGGACATCACGAAAAAGCAACTCTTCCAGGACCTGACCACGCGCAAACATTACGCGGGGAAACATGTGCTCGAGATATTTGTGAACGGGAAAGCGCTGGGGAGTAAGGATTTCAGGCTGGAGGCGTAAGCTACCAGTATCTCCACCAGCGACGTTTTGCGGTAGTTTTATCGCTATTTGCTGCACTGGCGCCTTTCACGGCAACCTGCCCACTTCAATACTGCTCACCCATTTCACATGCCGGGGCCCGGTCACTTTATCGTTGGCGCAGATCATCACAAAAAGACCGTCTTCCGTAATAGGCTGGCCGTTTTCCCGGTAGATCAGGTATACGTTGTCGCCGGTGGGATTGTTGTAGATATCGTTCCAGGAATAAAGTACCGTATAGCCGTCTGTCGCTTTAATGGCGATGTAATATTTGCCGCGGTCCTTGCGCCGTTCCATGATAATCCCGGCGCTGTCGAGTATATTTTTCAGGCTGATGCCGGTGAAAGAACGCAGCACTTTTTTGGTTTCGCCGGACGAGCAAACGATGTCCAGATTGTTGCGGGTTTCCGGGCGGAAGGCGTCCACATTGTTCAACGTACATGTAAAAGCATGCCGGATAAGGCCTTTGACCATTACCTGGTGCGTGGTATCGGGTGGCGTGGCTGAAAATGCAGTGGCGGTAATAAGCAGGAAGGCGCCAAGCAGGATTGATCTCAGGTACATTGTGAAAAATTAAAGCATGGAAAAATGAAAGGTCATTTCTTGAAAATTCAGGCACTCAAAATAAATATAATAATTAGTTAGATGTAATATTTTTTAAGGCCAGACGATCTATTTTTATTCTTATAATGTGATTTATATCAAATTTACAAGGAACACGATCGATTTTTAATAGCAAATCTGCATGAAACTATCTTTTTAATCCCCTAGTCAACAAATTACTAATTCCGTCATACGACAGTCATTTTCCTCCCATCTTCAAAAATTTTCCCAAATTCGAAAACCATTCCCTTTTCGTCAGCGGACCTTTGCCATCTCTTATTTCACACCTATAGAACGACGACCAATGACCAAAAGGCTACTACTCATTTGCACCTTCCTGTTTTCCGCCGCTGCGCTGTTTGCGCAGACCAACGCCTTCATAAAAGGCACCATCACCACCAGCGACGGCCAACCCGCCGCGAATGTGACGGTAAGGATAGAACAGACCAAATGGGGTGCTATTACCAACGAAAAAGGGGAATACCTTATCAAGAACGTGAAACCCGGCGCATGGAACCTCAAGGTTTCCGCCGTATCTGTTGCTTCGCAGGTGAAGCAGATCAGCGTGACGGCAGGCGAAACGCAGCAGGTGGATTTTGTGCTGGACGCCAATTCTGCGCAATTGCAGGAAGTGATCGTTTCCACCAAAGCCTCTGCGAAAGAGAATAAGATCGTGGCGAAAATGCCGCTGAAGAACCTGGAGAACCCGCAGGTATACAACACGGTGTCTTCCGAGCTTATGAAGCAGCAGAACATCACCACGTACGACGACGCCCTGCGTAATGTGCCCGGCATCACCCGCACCTGGGAATCTACCGGCCGCGCCACAGACGGGGCAGCGTATTTCGCGCTGCGGGGCTTCGACGCACAGCCTGTATTGTCCAATGGCCTGCCCGGCATCGTAAACGGCAACCTCGACCCGGCGAATGTAGAATCCATCGAAGTGATCAAAGGCCCTTCCGGTACTTTGTTCGGCGGTGCTTTTTACAGCTACGGGGGCATGATCAATACCATCACCAAAAAACCTTATTACGGCTTTGGCGGCGAAGTAGCCTATACCTTCGGCAGTTACGGGCTGAACAGGTTCACTGCCGACGTGAACACGCCGCTCAGCAAAACCGAAAAGATCGCGCTGCGCGTAAATGCGGCTTACCATTCTGAAAATCACTTCCAGGACGCAGGCTTTAAGAAATCATTCTTTGTTGCGCCCTCGCTCAACTATGAAGTGAACGACCGCCTGACCTTCAGCCTGATGGCGGAAATACTGGAAGAAGAAAGGGCCGTTCCGCCGGTGTTCTTCCATTCAGACCGCGCCACTCCTCTCGTATTCAAAAATCTCACAGAGCTGGGGCTGAACGATAAGCTGTCCTTTACCAGCAACGACCTCACCATACGGAACCCGCGCTTCAATATACAGGGACAGATGGTATACAAACTGTCTGACCAATGGACCTCCCAGACCGTGGTATCACGCGCGAGCGTGCGTTCCAAAGGCATCTACAGCTACATCTGGGACTATGAAGGCGGCGATGAATGGTTCGAATACGCAGTGACCAACCAGG
This sequence comes from Chitinophaga sp. YIM B06452, assembly GCF_039655965.1. Taxonomy (NCBI): domain Bacteria; kingdom Pseudomonadati; phylum Bacteroidota; class Chitinophagia; order Chitinophagales; family Chitinophagaceae; genus Chitinophaga; species Chitinophaga sp. YIM B06452. The sequence goes on from NZ_JAWLKY010000006.1 coordinate 52,700, forward strand.
ACCAGACCGTTACTACTACAGATATCCAGCAGAACTTCAACGGCGATTTCAAGATCGGCAGCCTGCGGAACCGTGTGTTGGTAGGGTTCGATTTCTACCACCGCAACATCGTGGACAACAGCACCGGCGCGGGCGTTATCAGGAAAGTGACTCCCTGGGGCGATGTGCAGCACGTTGACCCGGACAACCCGATCTACCTGACCAAAGAATCCGTGGGAAGGGTGCTGGAAACCCTGCCGGCCACCTTATCCAATAATGAAAACAGTTCTTACAGCGCCTACGCTTCAGACGTGCTCAACATTACCCCCGCGCTGAGCGTGATGGCCAGCTTAAGGGCAGACTATTTTTATACCCCCGGCGATGGCAAAGAAGAGACCAAGGGCGACGAATATGACCAGTTCGCATTGTCTCCCAAATTCGGGATCGTGTACCAGCCTATACTCAACAAGGTGTCCGTTTTCGCGAACTATATGAATGCGTTCATCAACGTATCTCCCAAAGGCGTGTTGAATACTGACGGTACACCCACCGGCGAATACCGGGCATTTAAGCCGGAGCGGGCCAACCAGTGGGAAGCGGGCGTGAAAACAAACTTATTCACCGATAAGCTGCAGGCCACTTTTTCCTATTATGACATCAGGGTATCAGACAGGGTGCTGTATCCCATTAACGCTACGCCCGTACAAGGCGGGAAGTTTGGCAGTAAAGGCTTTGAAATGGAAGTTACCGCCCAGCCTGTGCAGGGCCTGAACCTCCTGGCGGGGTACAGCCACAATAAAACCGAAGTGCTGGAAGGCAACGGTGACGACTTTTACGCGGAAGAAGGCCGTGTTATCGGCGGCCAGGGCCCTCAGGACCTTGCCAACCTCTGGGCTACCTACAAGTTCAGCAACGGCTCGCTCCGCAACTTCGGCCTGGGCATCGGCGGCAATTACGGCGGCGAATACCTGGTGATAGACAACAGCAAGACCGGCCAGTTCTTCCTGCCCAGCTACACCCTGCTGAACGCAAGCGTGTTCTATAACGCAGATCATTTCCGCTTCACCCTCAATGTGAACAATATTACCAACGAAACCTACTACATCGGCTACTGGTCCGTAAACCCGCAGAGAAAGCGGAATTTCGCCTGCAGCTTTGCGTATAAGTTCTAGGTATCCCATTAACATTTCGCAGAAAAAGCCGTATGAACCAGCTGATTCATACGGCTTTTTTGTATCTTGAAAGGCAGAATGCAATTACTGACAGCAGCGCTAAACGTCTATCCGGGCAAAACCGGGCACATTTAACCGTTTTTATTGATCTTGCAATTTATTAATAGCTTTGCCGGCATATGGTAAAAATTACCTTCAACATTACCGATACACCCACCGCAGATACGGGCCTGGATGCGCTAGCATACCTGGAGGGCGACATGCAGGTTTACCTGCATAATCTTTTATTCGTCAAACTGCCGCGCACGCCCCTGCTGGACTTTGCAGGGTTTGCACAACGCTGGCTGGACGATCATTCCGCCCCGATTTCCGCCTACCTTCCCATAAACAAGGAAGAAACCGTGCTCAGCATCGAAAAAGCGCCGGAAGCAGGGCTTTACCATTTCAGTTCCGCCAGGGCGGAAAAAGGAGATTTCCCGCCGGTGAAAGAAGAAGCCATCAGCGCAGCTTTCGAAGAATTCCTTGCCGGGCTGGAAAAAGAACTCAGGAAATAAACTAACTGTACCGGGCAAACGAACCCGGCCAAATATTAAAAACAAAAGAGGAGCTGAAAGATCAACTCCTCTTTTTTATTGAAAAGATCATTCACATTCTTATTCATCCTTCGCTTCAGCCAGGAAGCTCACTACGTCGCGGATCTCCTTCTTGGAAAGCACCGCTTTCATATCGGGCATGGAAGAGGGCGAGAAGGTCTTCTTCACAATGTCCGCATTCGCGATCTCCCTTTCAGGCTCCAGCCCTTCTTTGATCTTCAGGCCGGTTTTGGTTTCCCCCTGCACTACCCCGCTCACTTTCTTGCCGTCCTTCAGCTCCAGCGATACCATACCAAAACCCGCTGCCAGCCTGGAGCTGGGCGAAATGATGGATTCGAGTATCTGTTCGCGGGTAAGCCGGTTGGCCACGCCGTTCAGGCGCGGACCGGCGTTGCCGCCGCGGTCGTCGTAGGCATGGCACTTCATGCACTGCGCGTTCTGGTTGCGGTAAAATATTTGCCTGCCGCGCTGCGGATCGCCGCCCTGCAGGCTGCTGGCGTAAGAAGCGATCACTTCGCTGGGGCTCAGCTTGCCGCTGATCTCTTTGTAACGCGCTGCCAGGTGGTTGGAACGGGTGCTGTCTATCGCCTCGCCCAGCTCAAGATACACGTCAGGGCTCAGTTTGCCCGCGGCCATTTTGTCCAGCAGGGCTTCGAGGGCTTTGCCGCTGTTGTCCAGCGGCAGCTTGCCGAGCGTCAGCACGGCGGCCTGTTGTTCTTCTTTGGTGCGGGTGGCGATCACGTTGTTGAGCAGGCCTACCATCACGTCTTTCGGTATGTTCATTTTCTCCATAAGGTCCAGCCCGGTTACGCGCACGGATTTCTCTTTATCTGCCAGCGCATGTTTGATGCCTTTTTCCACCAGCGGGTCGTTCAGCGCTACCAGCGCTTTCAGCGAAGTGGAGCGCACGGCGGGGTCGCGGTCTGCCTGCAAGGAAGCCAGCAGGGCGGCTGCGGCGGGTTTGATATCGAGCTGTTGTATGGCTTTGGCTGCGCTTAAACGTACGATGGTGGATTTGTTTTTGAGTAAAGCGGTCAGGGCTGCGGCGGATTTACCCGCCACCATCGCGGCATATCTTTGCACCGGGCCTCGCAGGCGGCCATCCACCCTGTCAAGCACAGAAGGTTTAGCCCAAACGCCAATCACATCCACGGCTTCGGCGCGCATGGTGTCCGGGTTCTCGTCGTTCAGCGAATAATCGATCAATGCCTGCAAAGCCGCATCGCTGCCTACGCGCAGGTTGGCGCTGATCACGCGGCGAAGCAGCGCTTCGTTGGTAAACGGCGTGGTGTTCAACAGCCCGGCCAGTGAGGGCAAGGCGACTTTAATGGAAAGATCATCATTGATGGCACGCGCCGCTTCGGTTACCACGAACTCATCCTCATCTAGCAGGAATACCGAAATGCCGGGGTCGTTCATTCTTCTCAAAGCCACTACCGCTGCAATCCTCAGCGCCCTGGAAGGGCTTTTCACTAAGGCAATCAACGGTTCCGCCTTGCCTATCCGCGCCAGTGCAAGGCTGCCGGCATGGCGGAGGTACGCATCCTGGTCGTTGTTCTGTTCCAGCATGCTGATGATGGGCTGAATGGCAGGCTCATACTGGATCCTGCCCAAAGCTTCGGCGGCAAAGAAACGCGCGCGGCCCGCAGTGTCTTTCAGCACAGGTATCAGCGCGGCGCCTGCTTCGCGGTATTTGATATCGCCCAGCCATTTGGCGGCTTGCGCTCTTATTTCGGGATCGCTGTCTTTCAGCGCCGGCAGCAGTTCTGCGGCATATTGTTTGTCTTTACGCGCCAGCTGGCTGAGGCCCCAGATGGCATGCACCCGGCTCAGCTGATCGTCTTTTGATTGCAGGGCCTGCTTCAATACAGCGGCTCCTTTTTCGCCACGTTTCACCAGTTCAAACTGGGCTTTCATCCTCACGCGCATATCGGGGTTTTTCAGCAATGCGCCCAGCTCTGCTTCTTTACGTTTGCTGAAATCAGCCGCCAGCAATTCTTTCACTTCTTTTCGTATAGCCGATCCCGAAGCGTTCTTGTCGTCCAGCTTCCAGATGCGGCCATATTTATGCGTGTCCCAACCTTCTATCCAGTCCGCCACGTACAAAGCGCCATCAGGACCAAAATCAAGCCCGGTGGGCAATACGCCGCCCAATACTTTTTTATGCTCTCCCAGCTCGAAGCTGGCGCCTTTGGGATTTAATTTGAAACTGTGAATGCCGGAACTGAAGGGGCTCCCCACAAATTCGGCGATAAAGAAAGTGTTTTTGTATTCCGGGCTCAGCGCGGTGCCAGGGTTGTATACCATGCCTGCCGGGCCGCTCACGAAATTAGCAATGCAGGGCGTAATGTACGCCGCCTGGCCTTCCCAGCGGGGCAGGTACATTTTTTCATCCATCCATACTTTATAACCGTTGTTCAGCGGGTCGCGGTATTTTCCGTATTGCCAGTTGCTGCGCCAGCCAATGTCTGCGCCGTTCACCACGTACACCAGCCGCTCTTTTTCACCGGGGTGGTCGCCGTCGTTGTCTTCACTGATGAGGTTTGCGTATTCGTCGAACACGAACTCGTGGGTATTGCGGTTGCCGTACGCGAATACCTCGAAATCGCTGCCATCGGGGTTGGAGCGGGCTATCACGCCGCTGTTGGGATGTTCCCATTTCTGCCCGTCAGGACCTGTACCGTTAAAACCGATGTCACCGATCTGCCAGTAGATCCTTCCATCAGGCCCCATTTCAACGCCGCTCATGCCATGGCCGCTGAAACCGATGTGAATGCCGTAGCCGTGGGAAAGAGATGTTTTTTCGTCGGCAATGCCGTCGCCGTTCTTATCCTTCATCTTCCAGAGATCCGGCGCGATGGCCACGTACAGGTCGTCCCCGTCTGCCAGCACACCGCCGGCCACGTCGTCCACTTCATTGTTAAAATCATCCACCACCAGCTGCGACTGATCGGCCACGCCGTCGCCGTTCAGGTCTTCGAGGCGGAACACATTGTCTTTTTCAACAGCCAGGTCGCGCCAGTCGTGGGAGCTGTCGCCATTCAGGTCTTCCAGCCATTTGTTGCGGTGGCTGTTTTCGGGCGACAGTTCTTTATGCAGGAAAGCGCGGCGTTCTTCCACGGTTTGCAGGCTGATGGAGGGTATCTCCCAGTCGCGGTGCCCGCGGATGTCGAACTCGGAATGGTTCTGGCGGTTGGTGGTGGTGTAATACAACCTTCCCAGGTCGTCTATATCGATGGCGATCGGCGAGATCACCAGGGAATCAATACCCCAGAGCTTGAGGGTAAGACCTTCGGCCAGTTCAGGTTTTACGGATGCGGTGATAGAATCTGCGAAACGCGCGGTGAAAGAGGAATCCATTAGCTTGATGCGTCTTTCTTCAGCGGTAGGCTGTTTGCAACCCGGCAGGCAGGCGGCGGCCACCGGCAATGAAACAAGAAAGAGAGCATGCAGCTTTCTGTGCAACGTGGAGCTTTTAACCATTGTAGTTTACTGTTTTTACATAAGGAAGTTACAATGGGTTAAAATATAAAGAAATATGTCCAATTGCAAGAAAAACTGTCAAAACCACACTTTATTTTATTCAAAGATGCGCTCTTCCAGCACTACAGTCACTTCATCCCCCTCCGATTTGCCGATCAGTTCACGCAGGTCCGCCTTTACGGGCAGCTTGTGAGTGCCGTCGCCGAGGGCCATAAAGGAGCTGCGGAAAGGATGCCCGTCTATCGTGCCCCGCACTTTCACCAGCCCGCGGGTGCCGAAGAACTCCGCCGATCCGGGCCAGATGAGGTACGTCCAGCCGCCTTTGTTCGGGCTTTTGAGCAGGCGGGCGGAGAATTGTTTCGGCAGGCGGATAGCTTTTGCAGTTTGTGCCATAAAATACCGTTTTAGTATATTATAAAGTTATGCCGCATTCTCCGCCCGCAGGGATGGTAAAAACGACTTTCTGGCGGGCCGTTTACGACAGTCCCCCTTTAGCCGATCTTCGCCGCCAGCACAGCCAGGTAGTGGACATTGTACATCACGCCCAGCACATTCCCGAAAGGATCAATCACGGAAGCGGTTACAAAGCCTTCTCCCCGCTTGGTGATAGGCTCATATTCTTTGGCACCGTGGGCCAGCAGTTTGTCGAACGCAGCCTGCACATCATCTACATGCCAGTAAGTGATGGAGCCGCCAGGTCCTGCAGCCATGGCTTTAGGCGCATAGGCGGCGTCTATGATGCCGAGTTCGTGCTGGAAGTCGCCGATGCGGAATTCGATGTAGCCGGGCACTTCAAAATAAGGCTTAACGCCCAGCAGGCCTGTATACCATTGTTTGGCCGCAGCAAGGTCTGCCGCATAAAAGCTGATGTTTGCCAGGCCGCGTAAGGATGATGGTGTTGTTTTAGACATATAGTTTTTGTTTTGCTCAGTTCAAAGGTAGAACCGGGGGTTGACAGCCTTATGTCAGCAGGGAAAGGCCTTCCTGCAATAACGCAGATATTTTTTCCCGATTGCGTAAACCCGCAGGAACCCGGTGCTGTAATTTTGCGGCGTCCAAATAAAAGATTACATGAAAAGATTATACATAATATTACCGGTGCTGATGCTGATGGGCATGCCGGCTATGGCGGAAGCCACCGGGACTGCTCCCGCCAGCGCCTATACGCAGAATGGTGTAATTACAGGAAAGATCGTAACCAGCGATGGGCAGCCCGCGGAATTTGCGACAGTGCTGCTGAACGGGAAAACGGTGGTGCCGGTGGATAAGAACGGCGCATTCCGGATCGACCAGCTGCCGGCCGGCACATATACCATCACCGTGCGTTTTGCGGGCCAGCAAACGCAGGCCAGGACCGTCGTGCTGCAGGACGGGGAAACTGTTACCGCGGATTTTAACCTGCAGATCAGCGCCAAAGCGCTGAATGAAGTGGTGATCGTGGGCGACAAGTATACCGTGACCGCCAAAAAAAGAAGCAATACCGCTTCCAGGCTGCCGCTGGAATACCTGGAAAACCCGCAGGTATACAACGTGGTGGATAAGGAACTGATCGCGGAGCAGATGGCGCTGACGCTGGAAGAATCCTTCCGCAATATACCCGGCGCGGCCCCGGCCAAAACCGGCGCAGGCATGCCCGCGTTTTTCTCCCGCGGCTTCCTCACCACCGATAACCTCCGCAATGGCATGGCCACCTATCTCCGCACGGGCATCGACCTCGTGTCTGTAGAGCGGGTGGAAACCATCAAAGGCCCCTCTTCCACCCTGTTTGGCGGCACATTGGTAAGCTACGGCGGGTTGGTGAACTACGTCACGAAAAAACCTTACGAGAAATTCGGGGGCGAAGTGAACTTCATGACCGGGAGCTATGAGCTGAACCGCCTGACGGCTGACATCAACGCGCCGGTGAATGCGCAAAAAACAGTGCTCTTCAGGATCAACCTGGCGGCGCAAAATAAAAATGACTGGCAGGACCAGGGCCATGGCAGCACGCTGGTGATAGCGCCTTCCCTGACCTACAAAGCAAGCGATCGCCTCACCCTGCGCCTCGACGCCGATATGCAGAACTACAAAGGCACTTCCAACACAGGCTGGGCGGTGACCAGCGGCGTAACGCTCAAGTCCTTCGACCAGCTGCCGCTGGACTACAAACGCTCGCTGATCGACAACTCCTTTATTGGCCATCAATATTCCCGCAACATATTCGCCCAGGCTGAATATAAGCTCTCTTCAAAATGGACCTCGCAGACCAATTACGCATGGGGCAACGGTGAATATACAGACCTCCTGTACTTCAACCAGTCCTGGATCAGGAACGATTCCATCCAGCGCGCTTTAGGCGTGTTCTCCCCGGACAAAGTCGGCCGCAAGCACATCCAGCAGAACTTCACCGGCGAGTTCAACACCGGCTCCCTCCGCCACCGGCTGCTGATCGGCGCGGATTTCATGAGCCAGTACCGCAACTACAAATATGCCGGCCTGATCATGGACACAGTGAATGTTTTCTCCGCAACGATCAAAGACGTGAAAGTGCAGAAGGCCGAAGAGATGCTTGCGAAGCTCAGCACCCCGCCCATCATGACCAGGCAGAATGCTTACGGCGCGTATTTCTCCGATGTGATCAACATCACCGATAACCTGCTCGTGATGGCCAGCCTGCGTTTGGATTATTTTGAGAACAAAGGCACCACCAACAATCTTTCCAGGACCACCACCGGCGCGTTCGACCAGCTGGCGCTCTCCCCGAAATTCGGGATCGTGTACCAGCCCGTGAAAGAGAAGGTTGCGCTGTTTGCCAACTATATGAACGGCTTCAAAAATGAAGGCGACGTATTGCAACCCGATGGCACAACGATCTCGCTGAAGCCCCAGCAGGCGGAGCAAATAGAAGGCGGCGTAAAGCTGGACCTGCTGAACAACAAGCTGAGCGCTACTATCAGTTACTACGACATCTCCGTTTCCCGTATCAGGCGCACACAGGAGATCAATGGACAGAACTTCATTGTGCAGGACGGCACGCAGGAAAGCAAAGGCATTGAAGCGGAAGTGATCGGCAATCCCTTCCCGGGATTCAACTTCGTTGCGGGATATGGTTACAATAAAAATAAATACACCAAATCTAATAAGGACGTACTTGGGAAAAGGGTGATCGGCACACCCGAACATGTAGGCAATGTGTGGCTGAGCTACAGCCTGCTGAGCGGCAGCCTGAAAGGCCTGGGCATTGGCGCCGGCGTGATGTATGTGTCAGACGCATATTATAACGCTACCAACACTTTCTCTATGCCTGCCTATACCGTGGTAGACGCCACGCTGTATTACAACCAGCCACGGTTCCGCCTGAGCGTGAAAGCCAATAATATCACCAACGAACATTACTGGATCAGCGACGGGTTTTACTCAAGACCGCAGCCGCCGGTGAATTTCCTGGCAGGTATCGCTTACAAGTTCTGACCGCCTGCAGGTCCTGATCATACAACACGCCCCCCCTGGCTGAGCCGGGACGGCGTGTTGCTTTTTTTTTTAATCTGCACTACAGCTCATGCCCTTCATTCCACAATCCGCCGGATTTTCCCGGGCAGGCTGTTTCCCTTCCGCCATCTTTGCCGGAAATATTTTGCTGATGCTGATCTTAATGATGTTGTTCGCGCTCAGGCGGATGCTGGCGGCGAAACAGAAGAATGTGCGGAGAGCAGGTTAAATGCTGCTGCTGTATTATTTGATCTTTTTGAAACGATCTTCCTGCCCGGTGCGGAGCACGAACCCGTCCTTTCCAAACTCCAAGTCCGCCGGCGCATTCTCGTCCCAGAAAAAGACCGCGGGAGTGGCGGGCTTCAACGGAATGGTATGCCGGCTTGCTTTTACCTGCAAACCGCCGTTCACAACGCTTATTACCACTGTATCCTTCCTCGCATTCACGTACCTGCCGGCATGCAGCGCCAGTTGTTTTTCTCCCAGTTCAATGACCTTGTGTTTATGACGGCGCTGGGCAAGCAGCCAGGTATACAGGCTGTCGTTGTTATAGGTCTCCGTCCAGCTGTCGTGGCCGGCGTCGGGGTATATGGTGAATTTCACCTGCTTATTCAGCGGCTTTAATGCGCTGATCATATTCTGGCTGGCGGAAAGGGACACCACGTTGTCTTTAGCGCCGTGAAAGCACCAAATGGGCATGTAGCGCAGCTTCCAGGCTTCTGAAACGTCGCCGCCGCCGCAAATGGGCGCAATGGCGGCAAAGGCCTCGGGGTGTTTTTCAGCCAGCGCCCAGGTGCCGAAGCCGCCCATGCTCAGGCCGGTGAGGTATACCCGGTCGTCGTCCACGCGGTATTTCTGTTTGAGGTCGAGCAGCAGGCGGAACAGCTGCTCAGGATCCCAGCCGAACCCGCTGGATTGCGGGCTTACAACGATGAAGGGGAACTTTTTCCCGGCTTCCACCAGCTTGGGCAGCCCGTGCACCTTTACCTTTTCCAGGTCGGCGCCGCTTTCGCCGGAACCGTGCAGGAACATTACCAGCGGCCATTTCCGCGAGGTGTCCGACTCATATCCTTCCGGCAGGGCCAGCAGGTAATGAATATCAATAGAGAATTTCCCGGGCGTTTGCTGCGCGCGGGCCTGTATGAGGGTGAACAGGATAAGGGCAAGGAGCAGGGGCTTTTTCATGGTATTGAATTTACTAAAATAAATTCATCAACCCTGCTTTCTTACATATTTGGTAAGTATCACGATAAGCTGCCCTTCTATCTTTCCTTCGATCTGCTCTGTATTGTCCGGCACCACGCGGATGTTCTTCACCACGGTGCCCATTTTGGCGTTGAGGGAAGTGCCTTTCACGTCCAGCGACTTCGTGAGCACCACAGTGTCTTCATTGCGCAGCACGGCGCCGTTGCAGTCGCGGTGCAGGTCTACCGTGCCGTCGCTATCCTGGTCGCCGGCGGCTTTTGCCCAGGCAAGGGTTTCATCGTCCAGGTACATCATATCCAGGTTTTCCTGCGCCCAGCTTTCGTTCCTGAGGCGGCTGAGCATGCGCCAAGCCATTACCTGCACAGCAGGCACTTCGCTCCACATCGCGGTGCCAATGCATTGCTGCCAGTGGGCCGCGTCCAGGTCTTCCTGCTTCTCCGCCTGCGCCAGGCATTTGCCGCAGAGGTACACGGCATCGTCTTTCACGGCGGCCGGCGTTTGCGGCAGCACATATACTTTCAGCCCGCTGGCGGAGCCGCAAAGCTCACACTGGTTGCCACTCCTGTTCTTCAGTTCTGTTTCCTGTATCATATGATCATTTTCGGCCGCGAAATTAATATAAATAATTAGGATTGCAGCGCCCTGCCAATGATGACCTTTAATAAATGAAATGTATCACTACCGTTGCCACGGCGGGTAAAACTTTTCCCCGCGGGCCAGCCTTTGCATCGCCTTGGCCAGACGGCTGACACGGGTTTCCTCCCGTTTGGCGCCATATACCCAGCTGATGTAATACCGCTGCTCCGTTTCGGAAAGTGAACGGAAAAACGCATTCGCTTCCGGATCATATTCCAGGCATTCCTCCATTTCAGCGGGAATGATGAGCGGGTCATTGTCTATGTAAAGGATGATGCGCACGCGGTCTCCCGCTTTTTTCCAGATCTTCTTTCTTATTTCGGCTTTTATGGGAAGGAAAAGTTCGCCGTTGCCCAGCGGCATCAGGTGCGCTTTGGCGATGGGAAAACCATCGATGCTGCCTTTCACTTTCAGCTGGCCGAAGGGGATGTTCGCAGCGGGCTTGATTCCGGGCATACGGGCATAGGTCCAGCCGCCTTTGCCGGGGAAACGTTCGAGGAGATATTCTTTATCCGTCAATGGATCCATGACGGCAAATATACTTTATTCCAACAGCCAGGTGACGGATTTACACCTTCATAAAAAACAAAATCCCCGGTATGGACCGGGGATTATTTATACTTGACAACATATGTTGTTCTATTTACCGAAAGCAGCGCGCAGCTTATTCAGGTCGAGCTTTTTCGAACTGAGCACTTCTTTTGTTACACGGGCTACCGCTTCTTTGTCGTCAGACGTGAGCATTGCGCTCAGTTCCACCGGCACTATCTGCCAGGAAACGCCGAACTTATCTTTCAGCCAGCCGCATATCTGCGATTCAGCAGGCCCGCCCTGTGTGAGTTTATCCCAGTAATAATCCACTTCTTCCTGGCTGTCACAGTTGACAACGAAAGAAATAGCTTCGTTGAACTGGAAATAAGGCCCGCCGTTCAGCGCAAGGAACTCCTGCCCTTCCAGGTAAAATTCCTGTGTCATGAGCGTACCGGCAGGTATCTTATGTATTTCAAAACCTTCCTCGCCGTAGTAAGTGGAACGGCCTTTTTTGCTGTTCTTGAAAATAGAAAGATAGTAGTTGATCGCTTCTTCCGCATTCAGGGTAAACCAGAGGTTGGGTGTAATTTTTTGGGTGCTTATTCTCTTTTCCATGATGAAAGTTTTTTAAGTTTTATTTCCTTGCTTGTTGATACAAATGTAGGCCGGGTATTCCATTCCGGTGAGGTGCATCCCCGACTTTTCTGAGGGTGGTTTGCGACAACATAGCGGGATTACGGGGCACAAAAACACCGGGAACAAACTGTAGAAGATCGTATAGTAACGGGAGAAAACGGGCTGCTATTAAGATTTCCCGTGCAATTCTTCGTACTCCCGCTTAAACCTGTTATCAGGCCAGAAGTACAGCGGCAACCTGAAGGCCACCTTCTTTTTCTTTCCTTTCTGGATGCCGGGGCTCCAGCCGTTCAGCAGTTTCACGAGGCGGATCGCTTCATTGTCGATATCGTCGCGGATGCCCTCTTCTATCACGATATTCGTAACGTTGCCCAGCGTGTCCACTACAAACTTAGCCACTACCTTGCCTCCCACCCTGTCTATCCGGGCCTGCCTGGGATACTGCATATTCTTTTCGATGATGCGGTGAATAGCTTTCATACCGCCGGGAAAGGCCGGCGGTATGTCCGGTTGCGTACCTGTCTGCGCAAAGGCCGTGGGAGCGGCTGCCAGCAGGATCAATGTGAATATTATTTTCATGGAAAGGGAATATTTCAGGGATAGAGCAGGTATTTCTTCCGCATCTGCTTATACGCGCCCAGGCCGGGTTCCCAGCTTTTGCGGATCTCTTCTTCGCTGGCGCCGGCAATGATCTGCTCTTTGAACTGCTTTGTGCCGGACAGCTTGTCGATGTCGCCTATCTGCCTGCTCTGGCTGCGGTCAAAGAACTTATCCTTGTAGGGATAGGCCTTGTACATGTCCATGATCCAGCGGATGTTCACTTTGCCCCGGGCATGCAGCGCTTTGATGTCGTATGTCCGTAGATCAAGCCCGTAGCAGGTTTGGTCCTGGTGCAACGGCGTTTCTGATTTGCCGGGAATGCTTTTGGGCGTAAAGCTGAAATCGAAATTACCTTTCAATGCGGGCGCGCCCAGCACGGTAAAAGGCATATAGGTGCCCCTGCCCTGGCTCACAATGGTGCCTTCAAACAGGCAGAGCGAAGGGTACAGCATTACCGACTCCTGGGTATTCAGGTTGGGAGAAGGGCCTACAGGCAGCGTGTAATACATGTCGTGCCGGTAATCTTTCACCTTGATCACCCTGATCCTGCATTTGGCTTTGTTGGGCAGCCATCCCTGGCCGTTCACCATCTGCGCAAATTCGCCGATGGTCATGCCATGCGTAATGGGAATGGGAAATTTGCCGATGCCGGATTTCAGTTCCATGTTCAACACCGGCCCGTCCACAAAGGCATTGGGATTGGGCCGGTCGAAAATGATGAGTTCCTTGTCAGCCTTGGCGCAGGCGTCCATTACTTCGGCAAGCGTGTTGATGTTCGTATAAAAACGGCAGCCGACATCCTGGATGTCGAAGATGAGCACATCGAGCCCGGCCATTTCCTGCGGTGTAGGCTGCCTTTTATTGCCGTATAACGAAATGATAGGGATACCTGTCGCGGGATCCTTTTCGTCGCCTACAGGCGCCCCGTTACTGGCATTCCCGCGGAAGCCGTGCTCGGGCCCGAAAACAGCTTTGATGTTAACGCCCAGGGCGTGGAGGCTGTCTACGCTCAGGCGGTTGCCGATCACGGAGGTCTGGTTTACGACCATGCCTACTTTTTTGCCTTTCAGCAAAGGAAGGTAGGCTTCGGTCTGGTCCGCGCCGGGCACCTGGGCCCGGATTGCGGAAGAAAATATGGTCAGGAGAATGATTATCGCAGGTCGCATGCGCATCATGGAGGGAGATTTTGATTTGAAGAACTTATACGTCGATCGCGTCGTAAACGATCACTTTATCCCACAGCGGGCTGCAGTTCTTAATGAATTCAACGTGGATGGGATGGGTCTGGTAGGCTTCCTGGCCCGCAACGTCTTCGAAGAACATGAGCTCGGATACGCCCCAGCTTACGTCTACCACATCGCGTTGTTCGGTGCTCGCTACCACGCCTACACGCAGTTCTTTCACCGTCGGTATTTTGGAAAGGGACTTAACGCCTGCCACCAGTTTGTCGCGGTCTTCTTTGGAATTGGGGTTCTTCAGCCAGAAAAATACGTGGTGAACCAGTGGGTATTTGCCTTTGGCTGCGGGAGCCGGCATAGCTGAAACGGCGGTGCCTGCTGCAAGTGCGGCGGCGGTGCCCAGGAATTTCCTTCTGTTTTGTCTTTGCATGTCTGTTTATGTTGAGGCCCTGAAAATAATAAACATCGTGCAAAAACGGAAATCACCGCCCGGAGCGTTCCAGCAGGTTGATCTTAATGCGCTTGTACATGCTCTTTTCATCCAGCGAAGCTTCCAGCTCAGTAAGCGTTTCCAGCAGGTTGTGCCGGGCCGAGGCCAGCCATTTGCGGTTCTCCTCGCGGATTACGGCCAGCATCGGGCCGATCTTTTTATGCATCTGCCTGCCCGCGGGCGTCAGGGAAATAAGACGGCGGCGGGCGTCCCGCTCATCCACGGAGGCTTTAATGAGACCCTGGCCCAGCATCTGGTCTGCCAGCTGCACTACAGCGGGGTGACTGATCCCCAGCGATTCGGAGATCTCCGTGATGCCCAGCACTTTTTCGCGGCTCAGCAGCTCCAGTATCAGGAACCATTTGGCCTCAAAGTCCAGGTCAGACTCTTTGTATATCCTGCTCACATCAGCGGAAAGCCGGTCTGCCAGCCTTTTCAGCCGGGTGGCCAGCGCCAGTTCTTCAAGTTGATTCACTATGCTCATGGTTTAAAAATACTCAATTTTTAACCTGCCCTGCGCTTTTCATCTTCCGCCCCGCCGGTCCTTCTCCTTGGCGCGGCGCCCTGGGCTTTGCCAAACTTATAGCTGAAGGTCAGCGTTGCCACCCGCGAATCGCGGTACTGGATGAAATGTTCGCCATAACCGGTAAGCCGGGTCACGGCGTCCGTCCAGTTCGTAAAGAAAATATCACTGATGCTGAGCTTGATGGAAGCCTTTTTGTTCCACAGCTGCCGCTGCGCGCCGGCGGTCAGGCTCCAGTAATCCTCTATGTCGAGAAAACCGTAGTAGGCCTTGCTTTGGTAGCTGCCCGTGAGTTCCAGGCTGGTATTAGGGTTCAGGGTGATGGTGTTGCTGGAGTTCAGGTTGAAGGTAACACGGCTTACACTCAGGTCGGTATTCACCAGGTTGCCTTTGTATTCGCCGTAATACACCAGCAGGTTGTTGCTGCTGCTGAGCCATTTGCCCGCGGTAACGGGAATGCCAAGGTTCAGGCTGTAGTAGTCGAATTTGGCGAGGTTGCGGCCGGTTTGCAGTACGGTATTGGGCTCCGTGTCAGGGCTCAGCACCTGGAGGATGTTGTCTTTCGTTCGGCTGTATCCCGCTTTGGCGGTGTAACGCTGCAGCAGTGTGTAAGTAAGCTCGAAGGAATGCGTGATCTCCGGGTTCAGGAAAGGGTTGCCGGCGGAAGAGGTCAGCGGGTCCAGGAAAACCTTGAAGGGGTTCAGCTGGCGGTAGCTGGGCCGGTTGATACGCCTGCTGAGGCTCAGGCCCAGGTCGTGCTTGTCCGAGAAAGCATAACCCACATAGCCGCTGGGGAACAGTTGCGTGTAGTTCCGGTCGAAGTTCTCCTTGGTGGTTACCTGGTTGCCCTTGGCATTAGTGTTTTCCAGCCGCAAACCCAGCTGCAGGCTGAGCTTCTGCCATTTACGGCTGCCGTTGAGATAGGCCGCATTGATGTTCTCTTTGTAAATGAACCGGTTGCTTTTGCTCACGTCCAGCACATCGCTGCCGTTACTGCGGTCGAAGAACTGCACGTCGTTGTCAGACTCTACCCAGCTGCCTTTAATGCCGGCTTCCATTTTCACTCCAATGGGCCTGATCAGCTGCGTGTAATCGGCTTTGAAGGATTTGATGCTGAGGTTGCCGCTGAGGTCGCCAAAAAGCTTGTAGGGCGGGCGATTCGGCGCGTGATCCACATCGTAATAGGATGTGGTGTAATGCTGGAATTCGTTGCCCTTGAAACGGGCATAGTCCAGGTCTGCCGTCAGTTCTGCGCCGCTGGTATCGAGGGTATGTTTATAATTGAAGTTGATGCTGCTGTTGTTGCGTTTGGGGCTGTTGTCGCCCAGCGTGGTGAAATAACCGGTCCGTTGCTGCTGGCCGTTGAAAGATTCCGCCTCGCTGCTGGATACGATGTTGCCGCGCGTGAAAATACCGCTGGCCACCAGCCCCAGCGTTACACGGGAGTTGAGGTTGTAATCCGCTCCCATGCGCACGTTGTGGTTGTTGAAACTGTAGCGGAAATAGTTGTCGTAGTTATTGCCGCCTGTCACTTCATCCTGCGCGTTGTAAAAATCGCGGTAAATGGTAAGGTCGTTCATATCCTGCCTGAACAGGTAATTGTAGGAACCGAACAGGTTCAGTTTTCCCGTTTTATGATTGATGCTGAGCGAGGGATTGAGCTTCGGATACACGCCCTGGCTGAGGCTGAGAGAGGCATTGCCGTTGGTGCCGTTGTTCCTCCCCTTTTTCAGTCGTATGTCTATGATCCCCGAATTGCCGGATGCATCGTATTTCGCGGATGGATTGGTGATCAGCTCAATGCGCTCGATCTGGTTGGCCGCCATGCCGCGCAGGAGATTGGCCAGGTCCTGCCCGGTCATGGGCACCAGCTTGCCGTCTATCATGAACAGCACGCCCTGCCGCCCGCGCATGGCAATGTTATCATTCTGGTCGATGGTGATGCCGGGCGCTTTCTCCAGCACTTCCAGCGCTGTGCTTCCCGCGGCGGATATGGAACCGGCCACGTTCAGCACGGTCTTATCGTACTGCTGCTGTACAAAAGGCTTCACCGCGGTAACGGATGCTTCTTTCAAAGTAGTGCTGGCCGGGCTGAGCGCAATCGCGCCAAGGTCTGTGCCGTTGCTGTGCTCAAAGGGCGCGGATTCATATTTGGCAAATGCCATGCTTTGGGTAATGATCATATACCTGCCCGCGGGAATGTTGTCGAACATAAACTCGCCTTTTGCATTGGGGTATTCGATCTTTACGAGCTTCCCGCCCTGGGCATGCAGCAATTGGATGATCACATCGCTGGCCTTGAGTGCTTCGCTGGTGATAAGTCTTCCTTTTATGGCGGAAGGAGACGGAACGGATTGGGAGCGCGCTGTATTTCCGTAAGCAATTACATAAATAAAAATAATACACAAAAGGCGGGGAATATTTTTCATAATATACTTATTTGGCGGTTGATAGGGCAAAATTAAGGGGAGCGATTGAAAATATATGTAAATGCTTACCTATTTACATGAAAGGTAAAAACGGCGGCGAAGGAAGGAAATGGCGTTTGATGACTGGAGAAGGAAAAGTGGGCCGTCCGGAATTGGACAAGCATGAAAAAAGCCGGCAAAGCGCAAAAGCGCCCGCCGGCCTTACTAGGTAGAATCGAAAAAAATTTATCAGGGCTCCGTGGCGCCGTTCAGGATCCAGGGAAGATTGAATTTGTGGAATTCGATGGACTTGTTGCTGGTGGAGCTTGCATGCACATCTTCGTTGATCTCTATCAGCGCCGCCACCGCGTAATCTGAGGTTTTGATCATGCTGCTGTAACCGCCTTTGGCCACGGTGATGGGCGCATAGTCGCAGGTGTTCCAGTTGAAGATAGCGCGGCTGATGGGCCAGGTGGCGCCATCGTCGTAGCTGATGCGCACCGTCATATTGCAGCGCTGCGAGGTATGGTTGGGATTGAGGAATATGATGCGGTGCGGCGCGTCTGTGTTGTAGCGGATGATGGAGCCTTCGCATTTGGGATCGTTCAATGTATTATCCACGCTCCAGGCGGAAAAGGTGCCGGGAATGCTGCCGGTGGATTTGCGCCTTCTCTTCGCGGCGTTCCATTCGGTGGTGCCGGGCCTGTCATTGCGCAGCAAAGTACCGTCCATGCGCTCTACGATGGTGCCTTCGTCTGTTCCGCCCGGTATCGGTTGGTATTGCCAGGTGGTGCCGTTGTTGTCGCTGTAAATGTTGCGGCCGTAGGCGGGGATGATCAACCGGCCTGCGGTGCTTCCCCGCGTGGTCTGTATGCCGATGCCCGGGCCCATCGCATCCCAGGTGTAACCGGATGGCAGCAATGCAGCGCTCATGTCCTGCGGAGTGCTCCAGGTAGCGCCGTGATCGTCGCTGTAGGAGGCAAACACGCGGCGGTCGCCCCAGGCCTTGATGTCGCTCCAGGAAGTTTTGTCACCATCGTTCCAGCTCATAAAAAGCCATACGCGGCCATTCGTGCCTTTGTTCCAGTCGTACACGGCGGTGGGATTGCCCCAGGTACCATTGCCGCTGCCCACTACTTCACCCAGCGCGGTCCAGGTATTGCCATTGTCGAAGGAACGTTTGAACACAAGATTGATATCCCCCCAATCGCTGGGGCTCCAGCGCCTGCCCTCGGCAAAGGCAATGAGGGTCCCGTTTTTGGTCTTTACGATGGAAGGGATTCTGAAAGAATGGTAAATGCTTTCGTTGCCGCCGTTAAACAGCACCTGGCTGTTGTGATAAGGCGTTGCGGCAAGAGCAGCTGCTTCAGCTTTGGATGTGATGGCGGCGGATGATTGCAGGCTGTCCTGCGGGTTCGTCGTCTTTTTAGCACAGGCTGCGTGCAGGAAAAGGAAGGATAGCAGATAGATGGAATTCTTCATAACAACGTGGTTTTCGGGTAAAGTAGTTATGTTCTACATATTAAATGTAAACTGCTTTATTTGAAAAGCCAAATTTCTATTTCAAAATGTAGATGTTTCGGTGTATTGAAGATTGAAATGATCAGCGCTCCAACGAAAAGAGGAATAATATGTAGGTCATATAGTTCAAAAAACCGTCATTGCGAGGAGCAGCAGGAAATTCTGTGCAACAGGAAGTGCGACGAAACAATCTCCTAATATTGCAAATATCAATCTCAACGCAGGAGATTGCTTCGTCGCCCCTCCCGCTTTGGCTCTACGGCTCCTCGCAATGACGACTTTCCGTGCTTCGTTGACCCCTCCGGCTTTGGCCCCGCTGCTCCTTGCAATAACGGACTTCCCTAATCCACATCAAACAAAAAAGGTACAAGCCTCGCAGCCTGTACCTTACCCAATATTCGTGTTATGCTTAAATGAACTTCAGCACTTCCCCGCCAATCCTTTCTGTGCCCAGGATCTTATCCGCCGGGGTATTGCTGTCTGCAATATCCCGCGTACGCCAGCCTTCTTTCAATACTTTGTCCACCGCGGCAATCACCGCTTCTGATTCCGCCTTCATGCTGAAAGAGATATCCAGCAGCAACGCAGCAGAAAGAATGGACGCCAGCGGGTTGGCCACACCTTTGCCGGTGATGTCGTGCGCGGAACCGTGGATAGGCTCGTACACGCCGGTGCCGTCTCCCACGGATGCGGAAGCCAGCATGCCCATGGAGCCTGCGATCTGGGAAGCTTCGTCCGTCAGGATGTCGCCAAACAGGTTCGCGGTCACCACCACGTCAAAACGGCGCGGGTCTTTGATCAGCAGCATGGCGGTTGCATCCACGAACTGATGTTCTACCTCCACATCGGGATATTCGGGCGCGATCTTCTGGATCACTTCCCGCCAGAGGCGCGAGGTTTCGATCACGTTCGCTTTATCTACGGAGCAAAGTTTTTTGCGGCGGGTACGCGCTGCTTCAAAGGCTTTGCGGGCAATGCGTTCCACTTCATAGCGGCTGTATTCCGCGATGTCGTAAGCCGTATCCCCGTTGTTTTTGCGGCCTTTTTCACCGAAATAAATGTCGCCGGTCAGCTCGCGGAAAAACAGGATGTCCGCGCCTTTCAGTATCTCCGGTTTGATGCTGGAAGCGCCCAGCAGCTCGTCGAACAGCTTGATGGGGCGAAGGTTGGCATAGAGGCCCAGCTCTTTGCGCATTTTCAGCAGGCCCTGTTCCGGGCGCACTTTCGCGGAGGGATCGTTGTCGTATTTCGGATGACCAACCGCGCCGAATAATACGGCGTCGCTTTTCCGCATTTTCTCCAGCGACTCGTCCGGCAGCGGGTTGCCGGTGGCTTCAATGGCCACGTGGCCGATCAGCGCTTCGTCGTAGGTAAATGTATGCCCGAACTTCGCGGCGATCTTGTCCAGCACTTTTTTGCCGACTGCCGTTACTTCCTGCCCGATTCCGTCTCCCGGAACAATAAGGATATGTTTTGTTGCCATGATGATGTGGATGGTAATAAGTTCTTAGATGAGATTGAGCATTTTTTGCGTCGCTTTGATGGCGGACACGGTCTGATCGCTGTCAAGCCCGCGGGTCTTGAACTCGCGGTTGTTGTAGCGCCAGGTGATGATGGTTTCGCAGAGGGCGTCGGTCTTCCCACCTGGCGGGATGCGCACGGCATAATCCGTCAGCGCCGGCAGTTCCTGCTTGCGGGCCTTGTAGATCTTTTTGAGCGCATTCATAAAAGCGTCGTATTGCCCGTCGCCCTGTGAATGTTCTTCAAACAGCTCGCCTTTGATGGAAATGCGCAGCGTTGCAGAAGGTTTGAAGGCTTTGGAATGGGTCAGCACATAGTTCTCTATTTTCACTTTCTCCTCGATGGTATTGCTGTCGAGAATATCGGAGATAATATAGGGAAGGTCTGCCTGCGTCACCACTTCTTTTTTGTCGCCCAGCTCAATGATGCGCTGGGTCACCTTTTTAAGATCGGGCTCAGACAGCTGGATACCAAGCTGTGCGAGGTTGTTCTCGATATTGGCCTTGCCGCTGGTTTTGCCAAGCGCGTATTTGCGCTGGCGGCCGAAGCGTTCCGGCATCAGGTCGCTGAAGTAGAGCTTGTTCTTTTTATCGCCGTCCGCATGTATGCCGGCCGTTTGGGTGAACACGTTCTCTCCTACCACCGGCTTGTTGGCCGGGATGCGGAAGCCGGAGAATGTTTCCACGAGCTTGCTCACGCTGTAGAGCGAGCTTTCCGCCACGCCGGTCTTAACGGTTGGCAGGAAGTCGTTCATCACCGCAATGGCGCTCGCCAGCGGCGCGTTGCCCGCCCGTTCGCCCATGCCGTTGATGGTGAGGTGAATACCGTGCGCGCCGGCTTTCAGGCCTTCCAGCACGTTGGCGGTGCCGAGGTCGTAGTCGTTATGGGCATGGAAATCGAAATGCAGCTGCGGGTAGCGCTGCACTGTTTCGGAAATGTATGCATATACTTCGGAGGGTATGAGCACGCCCAGGGTATCCGGCAGCATGATGCGCTTCACCGGCTGTGTTTGCAGGAAGTCCAGGAATTGCCATACGTATTCGCGGGAATGGCGCATACCGTTGCTCCAGTCTTCCAGGTACACATTGCATTCCAGCCCCTTTTTCTTCGCCAGCGTTATCACTGCCGCGATCTCCGCGAAGTGCTGCTCAGGCTTCTTTTTGAGCTGGTGTGTAAGGTGGTTGAGCGAACCTTTGGTGAGCAGGTTCATTACTTTCGCGCCGGCCTTTTGCATCCATTGTACGGACACATCGCCGTCCACGAAGGTGAGCACTTCCACTTTATGCAGCAGGCCCTGTTGTTTGGCCCATTTGGTAATGGCTTTTACGGCTGCAAATTCGCCGTCTGATACACGGGCGGAGGCGATCTCTATCCGGTCCACCTTCACTTCGGTAAGCAGCAGCTGCGCGATGGTCAGCTTTTCAGACGGGGAGAAAGATACCCCGCTGGTTTGCTCGCCGTCGCGGAGCGTGGTATCCATCACCTCGATATAACGCGGGGAATTTGACATGATCAGTAAAGGCTTTTTTCGGCAAACGCCTGTATCTCACCCTTCATGGCCTGGAGATAATCGATATCATCGAAGCCGTTCATGAGGTTATGTTTTTTGTAGCTGTTGATATCGAACGGCTCGCTTTCGCCAGTTGCTGCAATCGTGATGGACTGTTTCTCCAGGTCTACGACCAGCTCTGCTTTCGGGTCTGCCTCTATCGCGGTAAATATCTTGTCCAGGAAAGCGGGGCTCACGGTCACCGGCAGGATGCCGATGTTCAGCGAGTTGTTCTTGAAGATGTCTGCAAAAAAGCTGGACACCACGCAACGGAAACCGTAGTCGTAGATGGCCCATGCAGCGTGCTCGCGGCTGCTGCCGCTGCCGAAGTTCTTGCCTGCAACGAGGATCTTGCCGGAATAGATGGGATTGTTCAGCACGAAGTCTTTCTTCGGTGAGTCGTCCCCGTTATAACGCCAGTCGCGGAAGAGGTTATCGCCGAAACCCTTGCGCTCTGTTGCTTTCAGGAAGCGGGCGGGAATGATCTGGTCTGTGTCCACATTTTCGATTGGCATAGGCACTGCAGTGCTCTTTAATACCGTGAATTTATCGTAAGCCATTGTGTATGCTGTTCGCGTCTTTTTTAATTGTTCAGAATTAAGCCATAAGGGTGCGTGGGTCGGTCACTACGCCGGTTACCGCTGCTGCTGCGGCTACGAGCGGACTGGCCAGCATGGTGCGTGAGCCGGGGCCCTGCCTTCCTTCGAAGTTGCGGTTGCTGGTGCTGACGGCGTATTTGCCGGCGGGCACTTTATCGTCGTTCATCGCCAGGCAGGCGGAGCAACCGGGCTGGCGCAGCTGGAAGCCGGCTTCGGTCAGGATGTCCAGGATGCCCTCGTCTTTGATCTGCTGCTCCACGATATGGGAACCGGGAACGATCCATGCGGTCACGTGCTCGGCTTTTTTACGGCCTTTCACGATGGCTGCAAACGCGCGGAAGTCTTCGATGCGGCCGTTGGTACAGCTGCCGATGAATACGTAATCCACTTTTTTGCCGATCATGCTTTCTTCTTCGGCGAAGCCCATGTATTCGAGCGATTTTTCGTAGCTGGCCTTGCTGCCGCCGCCTTCTTCCGCGGTAGGGATGTGCTGCGTGATGCCCATGCCCATGCCCGGGTTGGTGCCGTAAGTGATCATCGGCTCAATGTCTGCCGCATTGAAAGTATATTCTTTATCGAAAGCGGCGCCTTCTTCTGTTTTCAGTGTTTTCCAGTACGCGAGGGCTTTGTCCCAGGCGGCTCCCTGCGGCGCTTTTTCGCGGCCTTTGATGTAAGCGAAAGTAGTTTCATCCGGCGCGATGATACCGCCGCGCGCGCCCATTTCGATGCTCATATTGCACACGGTCATGCGACCTTCCATGGTCATATTTTCGAACACTTCACCGGCATACTCCACGAAATAGCCGGTGGCGCCGGCTGCGGTGAGCTGTGAAATGATGTAAAGGGTCACGTCTTTAGGCGTAATACCTTTGCCCAGTTTGCCGTTTACGTTAATGCGCATTTTCTTCGGCTTGGGCTGCATGATGCATTGGGAAGAAAGCACCATTTCCACCTCGGAGGTGCCGATGCCAAATGCGATCGCGCCAAAAGCGCCATGGGTGGAGGTGTGAGAGTCGCCGCATACGATGGTCATGCCCGGCAGGGTGATGCCGTTCTCAGGCCCAACTACGTGCACGATGCCGTTTTTCGGGTTGCCGAGGCCCCAGTGGGAAATGCCGTATTTGGCGGTATTGGTTTCCAGGGCTTTCAGCTGGTTGGCCGAAAGCGGGTCCTGTACGGGTAAATGCTGGTTGATGGTAGGCGTATTGTGATCTGCCGTGGCAAATGTCTTTTCAGGGAACATCACCTTCACGCCGCGGTTTTCCAATCCCAGGAAGGCAACCGGGCTGGTCACCTCGTGAATAAAATGCCGGTCGATAAAGAATACATCAGGTCCGTCTTCAATTTTCCTGACTACGTGCGAATCCCATACTTTGTCAAATAAGGTAGCGGGTACTTGGCTCATTTTGTATATTTTAAAACGTAACCCCGAAATTCTTAAATTTTATCCAGATTTTATGCATTTTATGTGGACTTCTTCTAATAATGGGTAAAAAAATATGTATGAGGCTTTTTGATATATCTTCTATTTAATTGATTTTCAATACACATTAAAATTATCCGTTTCGGGACTCCTTACGGTTGAAAATAAAAAGGTCCGGGGTTATAACGCCCGGACCTTCTCAAATTCGATTTGCGCCCTTATCCATTCCTGATCGTATCCAGCACCCCCGCTTCATATTCTACCGGCTTGAAATCGAACCGCGTGTTGAACTTGCTGCTGTCGAAAATATAATCGCGGTCGTATTGGTAGATCATTTCCGCCAGCTCTTTCATGATGGGAACGAACAGGCCCATTGCCGCCGCCATCCATTGCGGCACTACGGATATTTTCGCGGGTTTGTTCATGTGTTTGCCGAACAGCGCCACGAATTCCCTGCCGGTCAGCGCGTTGGGATGGGTGGGCAAGTGCCATACCTGGTTGTATGCGTCGGGCGTATTACCCAGGATGGCCGTGCCTTTGGCGGCATCGGGCACGTAAGTGTAGCTGTGTTTTTTATCGGCGCTGCCGAACCAGTTGGCCCGTTTACCTTTGAGGAGGTTTTTGTATACCATTTCGTTCAGCACGGAGGTGTTACCTTTCACAGGACCATAAAAATCCGCCGCGCGGGCTATCAGTGCGGTGAGGCCGCCCTGTTTCACTTCATCCATGAGTATCTGCGCTATTGCAGCCCTTACCTTTCCTTTTCTGCTGGAAGGGTTAATGGGCGATTCTTCCGTCATATGCGGGATGGCGCTGCCGTCGTACATGTACACGTTGTCGAAGAAAACGAGTTTGGCGTTGTATTGTTTGCAGGCGTCTATCGTGTTGCGCATCAGCGCGGGCCATTCTTTCTGCCAGACCTTGATGTCGTAAGGGAAACCAATGACGAGGTAGACCACGTCCGAGCCTTCCACTGCTTTGAACACTTCGCCGCGGCTGGTGAGGTCTGCGGGATGGAGGATGTCTGTTTCATTCACTTTCTGCGGTTTGCGGCTGACGAGCCGTACCTGGTCTGTATACTGCTTAAGCTCTTTCGCCAGCGGTTCGCCGATAGCGCCGCCTGCCCCGAGGATGGTCTGCATAGGAGATAATTTAAGGCTGTAAGGTAGGCTAAAACCGTATTAATCCGTGCGGCGCCGCCGATGCTCATAATTTTTTCACACGTATTCCTACAGGAACAAATCCGGCTGCAACCTGCCGCCGGCCACTACCGCGTAGCTGCTGAAGTCCGTGATCCCTTCGGACCGCAACACTTCCTCATCGATGAAATTATTGCCCGTGCAGGATGCCGCGGGACGTTTCAGGATATGGAACACGGCATCCGCTACTATATCAGGCTTGCGGCTCATATTTACTAAGGCTTCACCGCCCAGCAGGTTGCGCACCGCCGCAGTGGCGATCGTGGTGGCAGGCCAGAGCGAATTGGCGGCAACGCCGGCGGCTTTCAGCTCTTCGGCCCATCCCAGCGTGAACATGCTCATGCTGTATTTGCTCACCGTATAGGCCGCATGCGCGCCCATCCACTGCGGCGCAAGGTTCACCGGTGGCGACAGCGTGAGGATGTGGGGGTTGATGCCTTTTTTCAGGAAAGGAATGCAGTGCTGGGTAACCAGGAAAGTTCCACGCACATTGATATCATACATCAGGTCAAAACGTTTGGCGGGCGTTTGCTCCGTGCCGGTGAGCTGGATGGCGGAAGCATTATTGATCAGGATATCGATGCCGCCGAAATGATCCGCGGTCTGCTGAACCGCTGCCTGCACCTGGGCCTCATCCCGGATGTCTGCCTGCAGCGCCAGGGCCTTCCCTCCCGCTGCTTCCACCGCTTTGGCAGCAGAATAGATCGTGCCGCCCAGCCGCGGGTCTTCCACGACGCTCTTGGCTGCAATGGCGATATTCGCCCCTTCAGCGGCGAGCTTAACGGCAATAGCCTCCCCGATGCCCCTGCTGGCGCCGGTAATAAATACGGTACGGTTCTTAAACTGCATGTGCGGGTTCGTTTTGGTGTTCAACAGCAATTTACGATAAATAAACCCTGTAACAGCCATGGCAAAATTGCCCTACGATTTTGTCGCGATCGAACCCCTTTTGTTTCAAAAAAGTATGTCAACTTTGTAGCTCATCCAAATCACATTGTTATGAAACAACTCACTTTCAACATCACCATCAATGCGCCCCGGGAAAAAGTATGGAATGTTTTATGGGGCGATGAAACTTACCCTGAATGGACCCGCGCTTTCAGCGAAGGCTCGCGCGCCGAAACAGACTGGAAAAAAGGCAGCAAAGTACGCTTCGTGGACAGCAACGGCGACGGCATGATCTCCGGCATCAGTGATGCGATCCCCAATGAATACATGGAGATCACCCACGAAGGCACTATCATGAACGGCAAAGAAGATTATTCAGCCGCCGAAGCAGGAGGCTGGGCCGGCGCAAAAGAAACCTATACGCTCAAAGATGCAGGCGGCAAAACAGAACTGCATATCTACACTGATATCACGGACGAATACAGTGAAATGTTCAGCAGCATGTGGCCCAAAGCCCTGGATGCGGTGAAACAGCTCTCTGAAAACTGATCTTCATGAAACCGTCTCACAAAACAGCGCCGGGCGTAAAAATTCCCGAAAGCATCGGGAAGCCCGCATACAGGGCCTTACAGGCTGAAGGCTTTCTCACCCTGCACGATGTGAGCCGCGTGAGCGAAGCGGAATTACTGGAACTGCACGGCGTAGGCCCTAAAGCGGTCAATATCTTAAAAGCCGCTTTGCAGCAGCAGGGGCTGTCGTTTACGAAAGATGATGAGGATTACGAATAGTCTTCATGCGGATGTTTGTAATTAACAATCCCGTGACTATATTGGATAATATGGAAAGAAGGGATTTTCTCCGCACATTATCCGCAGGATTGTTATTACCTGCGATCTCCACCGCCGCTGCACTCCGGCAGGAAGGTGCGTTTGCTGACAAGATATTGCCAGCGCCGGTAAACGGCGGGTTTATGATGGAGGGATACTGGGTGTGGGACCCCAGCGTGGTGAAGGGGGAAGACGGGCGTTATCATATGTTCGCTTCCCGTTGGTCCAAGGAACTGGGCTTCGGCAACTGGGTCACCAATTCGCAGATCGTGCGGGCTGTTTCCGATACACCGGAGGGGCCTTACACTTTTGAAGAAGTAGTGCTTCCCGCGCGCGGCAAAGGTTTCTTTGACGGGTATACTACGCATAACCCGAGAATATTGCAATACGGCAAACAATACCTGCTGTATTACATGGGCACGGTGTACGACTTCCCCGTTCCCAATAACCGCGACGATGTGTGGGCGGATGGCCGCGGCCAGCGCGCCTGGATGAATAAACGTGCAGGCGTTGCCGTTGCAGACTCTGTTTACGGTCCGTGGAAAAGATTGGACCGCCCCGTGATCGAACCGCGGCCCGGCAAATGGGATGCCTCCATCACCTCCAATCCCTCTCCCGTAGCATTGCCGGATGGCAGCATTTACCTGATGTATAAATCCTCTTCAAAGAATTACGACCCACCGTTGCTGCTGGGAGCAGCCATGAGCAGGCATAGTTACAAAGGGCCGTACGAGCGGCTTTCAGACAATCCCGTGTTTTCATTCCATAGCAAAAACAAAATGGACAATGATGTGGAAGATCCATTTGTATGGTATGCCGGCGATCACTATGAGCTGATCATGAAAGACCGCTTCGGGCATATTTGCGGCGAAGAAGGCGGAGGCATTCATGCCACGTCCAAAAATGGAGTGGACTGGAAACTTTCCGACCCCGTGAAAGCCTATTCCCGCATCATCCGCTGGAACGACGGCACTACTACGAAACAGGCCAATTTCGAAAGACCTTTCCTCCTGTTCGAAAACGGGAAACCCACACACCTCTTTGCCGCAACCGGCTCCGGACCGAGACCTTACGAGGTGGATAAGACCTGGAACATGGTGGTGCCGCTGAAACATTGATACATTTTCCTTTGCGTCAAGGCAACTTCTTCCAACCCGCATGAATAGTGAGGTACGTGGCCGTCACCGGCTCCTGTTTGTCGTGGATCGTGACGGCATGGCAAAGCAGTTGCCCGTCCTTTTTCCGGAGATCGAAGGCGATGCCGGCGGCCTGGGCGTCGTATACCCAAAGCGTATCATGGGTATCGCTTACGTAGGTGGCGGCGGGTTGCAGCGCGGGGAAGTTTTCGCGGATGGTTTCCAGTGGCGTATTGCGGCCGATGCCGTTCACTGTTCTGTAACCTTCCCCTGAAACCACGATCTGGCGGGCTACGCGGCGGTTCATATTGCTGTCTGCATAAGTGGAATATACCGCGATGGTATCCGTGCCGTACCAGATACCCCAGGCTTTGCCCATGGCGGCGTCGCCATCATCCGGCTTGCCCAGCAGCGAGAATACGGAATCCATATCCTGGCCCAGCCGGAATTTGCCCGCACGCTCACCAGGCGCCAGCAAAGCTTCGGGCGCGGCGGGTGTGGCTGCCTGTTGCTGAACGGAATCTTCCCGCGCTGCTTTTTGCGATGCGGGCTGCGCGCAGGCGGCGAATGCGCACAAGGCCAGGGCTATACGAAATAAGGGTGCTTTCATACGGGCACTGCCGAAAATAACGTGCCAAACAGCAAAACAAAAAGCGGGCGCCTCTTCGCGAAGCGCCCGCTTTTTTATACTAATTTATACTAAAACCGCAGTAGTTACTGGGCGGATTGTTTTTTCTTCTGGTGATCCACGATAGCGCCGGTGCCCGCACCAATGCCTGCGCCGATGATCGTACCGATGGCCGCGCCTTTCAGTCGGTCCTTATTCACGATAGCGCCGGTGATGGCTCCCGCGCCTGCGCCCACTACTGCGCCTTTGGCGGTATGGCTCCAGCCTTTTTTAGCCGGTGCTGCGGGTGCGGTGGTTGTATTGCTTACCGGCGCCGCTGCCACCTCGTTCCCTGCGGAAGAAGCATGGCTGCGCGTACGGCTGGCTTTTGCATTCACTGCTTTCATGGAATCGATCGCCTGCTGCCTGGCCATATTCACCTGGTTCACGGTATTCATTGAATCGATCGCCGCTTTTCGTGCCGCCTGTACGGCGGCTGCATTATCCGCCCTGCTCTGGCAGGCGAAGAGTGATACACTGATCGCTGCTGCCGCTAATAACTGTTTCATGATCGAAAATTTTTAGATTGGACTATTTCCGGACGGGGTATTGCCAAAACTATGCCAACCTTGGCCATAAGCATTCTTAAAGGCTGGCATTCAATGTATTACTACTCCTCTCCCAGCTTGGAAACAGCCGTACGCTGAGCCGCGTAAATACCTGCATGGCCGCTGAAATAATAAGCCGTGAAACAGGCCACCGAGAAGTACAGCACGTGATCGGCGCCGAATAATTCAACTCCCATCAACGTGCAGGCGATCGGCGTATTGGTGGCGCCCGCGAACACAGCAATAAACCCAAGGCCGGCAAACAAGTCTACCGGCGCGCCGGTATACACCGCGATGGTGTGGCCAAGGGCAGCGCCGATGAAGAACAGCGGCGTCACTTCTCCCCCTTTGAAGCCCATGCCGAGGGTAACAGCGGTAAACACCAGTTTCCACAACCAGCTCCAATCCGCTACACCTTCCGGACGGAAAGCGTTGACGATGGAAATACCGCCGGGGTCTTTGGACGTAACGCCCAGGCCCAGGTAATCGCCCGTTCCTGCAAGGAAAAAAAGCAGGATAACCACGCAACCGCCTGTTACCGGCATCAGCCATTGCTGTGTCTTAAAAACGCTGTTCCCCAGCTTTTTTATCCGGTGGGTGGCAACAGCAAACAGGTTGCCTGCCAGGCCAAAAGCCACACCGGCCACGATCACCTTCAGGAGCAGCAGGTAATCCAGCGATGCGGGGAATTGAATATCGTAATGCGTATGATGAATGCCCCAGGCATTGCAGACAATATCAGCAAACAGGCTGGCCATAAGGCAGGGCAGCAAGGCATTGTATTTAATACGGCCGATGGCGAGCACTTCCAGCGCAAACACAGCGCCGGTGAGCGGTGTGCCGAACACTGCGCCAAAACCCGCTGCAATGCCCATCATGAGGATGATGCGGATATCCCCCGGTTTCAGCCTGAACCACCTGCCGAGCAATTGCGCAAGGCTGCCGCCCATCTGCACCGCTGTGCCCTCCCTTCCTGCCGAGCCGCCAAACAGGTGTGTGATAAGCGTGGTAGCCAGCACTAGCGGCGCCATCCGCGCCGGTACGCCGCCTCCCGGCTGGTGGATCTCGTCCATGATGAGGTTATTGCCGGCCTCGGCATTTTTCCCTGCAAGCTTGTACAGGAAATGAATGACCACACCGGCCAGCGGCAGCAGGTAAAGTAGCCATTCATGCTGCCAGCGGAATACGGTCACAAGGTCCAGCAGCCAAAGGAATAAAGCAACGGCGGAACCCGCGGCCAGGGCTACAGGAACAGCTATCAGCGTCCAGAAGAGCAGATGTTTTGCTACAAAGATTTGTTCGAAGTTGCGGAGGAGATTTTTCATACCTACAAATAACTTTTCACCGGCAAGGCCGGTAGAATTTGCAGGCGCCATCAGCTTGTTTAGAGCGGTTGGGTCAGGAAGACACCATTTCCTGTTTGAGAGGGCAAGTTATAAAAAATCCCCGGTCCTGCAAATGTTACCGGTTACGCCGGTAACTCCATACCGTGAGCCCCGCGCCCAGCAATACGAACAAAGCGCCCACCCAGGGCGTGGATACCAGCCCCAGCGGACTATCCACCACTATGCCGCCCACATATGCGCCGATCGCAATCCCCAGGTTAAAAGCCGAAATATTCAACGACGATGCAATGCCTTCCGTACCCGGCAGGTATTTCTGCGCCAGCTGTACCACGTATAGCTGCAAACCCGGTACGGTAGCGAAGGAAAGGCCGCCTATCAGGAATAAGGTAACCACCGCGGGAACCTGGAACGGCGCCGTGAAAGTGAACAGCACGAGCGCCGCAGCCTGTGCGACGAACATCCTGGTCAATACTTTAGCGGGGTTGTGATTGCTCACCTTTCCGCCCCACATATTACCCAAAGCGATCGCCACGCCATATACCAGCAGCAGCAAACCCACGGAGGACGCGGAAAAGCCGGTAATATGCTCCAGCAAGCTGGCCAGGTAGGTAAACACTACGAAGGTGCCGCCATAACCGAAGGCCGTAATGGCCAGCACGATCATCACGTCCGCATTGCGCAGCACTTTCAGCTGTTCTTTCAGCGGCAGCACGGGGCCGGCGCTGATCTTGTCCGGCACCAGTGCCCAGGTGGCTGCAAGACCAATGAGCCCCAGTATGGCAACACCGCCGAAGGTGGCGCGCCAGCCAAAATGCTGGCCGATAAATGTGCCCAGCGGCACGCCTACGATAATGGCGATGGTAAGCCCGGCGAACATGATCGCGATGGCGGAAGCCTTTTTATCCGGCGCTACCAACGTGGGTGCGATTGTTGCTCCTACGCCGAAAAACACAGCATGCGCGAAGCCGGAAATAAAGCGGGCAGTGAGCAGTGAAAGGAAATCAGGCGCCAGGGCCGATGCGATGTGCCCCGCTACGAACAACAGCATGAGCGACACCAGCAGCGGCTTGCGCGGCACTTTGCTGGTGAGCACGGTCAATATAGGACCACCCACGGCCACGCCCAGTGCATAAATGCTGACCAGGAGGCCGGAGGCGGATACGCTTACGTTCAGGCTTTCTGCAATGGTCGGTAGAATGCCTACGGCCACAAATTCAGTAGTGCCGATGGCGAAGGCGCTGATGGTGAGCGCCCATAGCGCAGGCGGTATTCCTTTACCCGCGGGGGTTTTAGAAGGAAGGGCAACAGCAGCCACTTCCGTTTGTACTTGTTGCATGATCCGATTGTTGATTTATGATCTGCAAAAGTACCCCCGGCCTTACTATAATCATAATAAGTTAAATCATACCATTGCATCATTAAAATGATAGTATATGCACGGAAACAGCCGGGTTAAAATAAAAACAACCTTAACTGGAAAAGCTGTCAGCGCCCCAGGGCCTCTCTTACGGCGGGTGCCACCTGTGTGCCGAACAGTTTGATGGCGTGCAGCACTTTGTCGTGATGGATATACCCCTTCACGATCTGCGCCAGGAAGCGGGTGTGGTTGAACAATGTATGCTGGTAAAGGATCTTGTCTGTGATCTCCTGCACGCTGCCTACAAACAGCGGCCCGTCGGGCAGGCGGAGGTATTCGAACTGCTCGCGCGTCATGGGCTGCCAGCCGCGTTCGCGGCCTACGCGGTTCATGAGTATTTCGTAGGAAGGGTAAAATTCATCCGTCGCCTGGTCTGAACTATCCGCCACGTAAAACTGTGAATTGATGCCGAGTTGCAGCGTCGCCGGGTCGTGCCCCGCTTCGGCGGCGGCTTCGCGGTAGAGGTTGATGAAAGGCACGAACTGCGCGGGTTTGCCGCCGAGTATGGCCAGCACAAGCGGGAGGTTCAGCCTGCCTGCACGTTTGGCCGATGCGGGCGTGCCCCCTGCGGCCAGCCAGATAGGCAGCGAAGGCTGCAGCGGTCTTGGATAAATACCGCGGTTGCTGAAAGGCGCGCGGTACTTCCCTTTCCAGCTCATCACTTCCTGCCGGTTGATCTCCAGCAGCATGGTCAGCTTTTCGATGAACAGCGCGTCGTAATCACCAAGACTGTAGCCGAAAAGCGGGAACGATTCCGTAAAGCTTCCCCTGCCGGCCATGATCTCCGCGCGGCCATTGCTCAAAAGGTCGAGCGTGGCGAAGTTCTGGAAAGTGCGCACAGGATCGGCCGAGCTGAGTACGGTAACGCTGCTGCTGAGCCTGATATTCCTGGTGATGGTGGCAATGCCTGCCAGCGCCACTTCCGGCGCGGATATGATAAAATCGGGGCGGTGATGTTCCCCGAGCGCGAATACGTCCAGGCCGGTTTCGTCCGCCAGTTTTGCTTCCGCCAGCAGTTCCTGCATTCTCAGGTGCGATTCTGTTGCCCCGCCTGCCACGCCTTCGGGCCTTACTTCGCCGAACGTGCTGATACCTAATTCCATAGTTTCTTTAGCTGTTACAACACAATATTAAGCATAAAAATAACAAAGGCTTCCGGGCGGTTGCCGGAAGCCTTTGCAGACAGATCGGGGCTTGATTTTCTTAGTTCTGGGGAACGGGCTCATACTGGTAATTCACTGCCCAGGTAATGCCGAAGCGGTCTTTCAGCTGACCGAACAATGCGCCCCAGGGAGCTTTGTCCAGCGGCATATCTACCTTACCGCCGGCGCCCAGTGATTCAAACAGCTTTTTGGCTTCGGCCTCTGATTCGGCGGCGATAGCCAGCGAAAAGTCGTTTCCTCTCTTGAACTCACCGAAAGAATCGGGGAAGTCGCTGCCCATGATGACGCTGCCCCCGGGAACGGTGAGTGCTACGTGCATTACCAGGTTTTCTTCTCCCGGCTTGCAATGCTGTGCATGCTCAGGTATACTGCTGAAGCGCATGATGCCGTTCATGAATTCACCGCCGAAAACGGACTTGTAAAAATTGAACGCTTCTTCGCAGGTGCCTTTGAAATTCAGATAAGGACTTACTTGTGCCATTTGTTAAGTTTTTATGATGAAGTTAAAAACGAGCTTGTCTGCGGCCGGCGGACGCCAGGCAATAGAACCGTGGGGCGGGCGGGGCTTCGTCGTCCAGTATCTTTGCAGAACAACCGAAACCGGCCAAAAGTTCGATGATGCGGGCAGATTGCACATCCCCTTCCGTGCAAACCACGCGGAGGATGCGGTCGCAATCTTCCAGGTCGAAATTGGCCCGGTGGCCGGGTATTTCGCCATTGATCATGCCTACCAGCAGCTTTGCAAGTAAAGGCCTGGTCACATTTGTTTTAAATACTTCAACCATTGTTGCGGATTTTGCTTTATTTCGGATTGCTGTACAAATGTAATCCTGCCCGGGTTAATGCACGGGGTGCAAAAACGGCAAATTGCAGGGGATGATGCGACAACTTTTTATTATTATTTTTGGAACAGGTAAAACACAACTGTTAGCATGAACCCGAGCTTTAAGCGAGGCTCCATTCGACCTTTAAAAGATAAACTGTTAAGGAATGAAACACATCTCAATTCTCATACCCCGGGGCGCTGCCGCTTTAGGCTGTATTGAAGGCGCCTACAGGATGTTCACACAATGCAACGATTTCCTGGTGCGCCGC
Organism: Chitinophaga sp. YIM B06452; assembly: GCF_039655965.1. NCBI lineage: Bacteria > Pseudomonadati > Bacteroidota > Chitinophagia > Chitinophagales > Chitinophagaceae > Chitinophaga > Chitinophaga sp. YIM B06452. Next base: position 86,502 of record NZ_JAWLKY010000006.1, read on the forward strand.
GACAAGCCGGCGCTTTTCAACGTGCAGATGGTGGGTATTTCAGAAGAAGGCCAGGTATACGACAAGGCCTTTACCGTGCGCCCCGATACCGTGGTGTCTGAAGTGCCCAAAACGGACCTGATCATTATCCCCGCTGTTAACGGCGTGATGGAAGAGGTGATCGATATTAACAAAGATTTCCTGCCCTGGATCCGCGGGCAGCACGGGAAAGGCGCAGAGGTGGCCAGTTTGTGCGTAGGGGCCTTCCTGCTTGCGTCCACCGGTTTGTTAAAGGGCCGGCGGATCGCCACGCACTGGCTTTCCGTGAACGACTTCCGCAGGATGTTTCCCGAGGTGAACCTGGTGAGCGACCAGATCATTACCGACGAACAGGGCATTTATTCCAGCGGTGGCGCCAATTCTTTCTGGAACCTGCTGCTGCATATCGTGGAAAAGTATACGGACCGCGAAATGGCGATCATGTGCGCGAAATATTTCGCGATCGAGATAGACCGCAACAGCCAGTCTGCTTTCCTGATGTTCAAAGGGCAGAAAGAGCACGACGACGATCCCATCCGGGCCATACAGACCTTTATCGAAGAAAATTACCAGGAAAAGATCACGGTAGACCAACTGACCGCGCAGTTCGCCATCAGCCGCCGCAGCCTGGAGCGCCGCTTCAAAAAAGCGACCTGCAACACCGTATCCGAATATATCCAGCGGGTAAAGGTGGAAGCCGCCAAAAAAGGCTTCGAGACCAGCCGCAAGAATATTACCGAGATCATGTATGATGTGGGGTATTCAGACAACAAGGCGTTCCGCACCGTGTTCAAAAAAACGACCGGCCTCTCCCCTGTCGAATATCGCAACAAATACAACAAAACCGCGATCATGATGGAGTAAACGTCAGATGGGCATCCGCATCTGCAGCAGGTGCGGGATAAAACCTGCTTTTTCATACGCCCTGACGGCGGGCCCGTTATTATCGTAAACATCCAGGATCACTTCCCTGATGCCTCTTTTGCGCGCCCATTCCACCAGGTTGCCGACGATCAGGCTGTTCACCCCTTTCCCCCTGAACTCAGGCACCACGTACATAAAACCAAGATAGGCATGCTGCGCATGCTTCAGGAAAGGCTTTGCATCCTCAATGCGGGCGTAACCGGAGCCGATGAGCTTCCCACCCGCCTCGGCCACCACGATCAAAATATGCGGCTCATGGATCATGGCTTCGATGTCGTAATAATGCACTTTCCCTTCTTTGATGGTGGGGTCGAACGGGCGCTCGGCGGCGATAACGCCCTGTTCGAACGTGAGCAGCATATCCAGGTCGCTGAGCGTCGCTTCCCTGATTGTTATCGGTTCCATAGCTTTTATTTGTAGCTGCAATTTCCTAAATTGCGTGGAATAATCTTTTTGCCATGTATACTATGCTTACCAGCACGCCTCCTCCTGCGGTTATCCTGCAAGCCAGATAACCAGCGGATCATTCTTCCCCCTACAGGATGAAACTCTCTCCCCGGGCCTGTTTGGCCCTGGTTGTTTGCGCCTGCGCTTCACTTTGGCGATCTATATTTTCAAGCGTTCAAACAACCGGATTTTCAATGACCCGATATATTCTCATGGTGTTTGCCGGAGCTTGCAGCTACGGCGCACTTTCTACTATTGTTAAACTCGCGTACCGCGAAGGCTATCATGCCGCGGAGATCTCTTTCACTCAAGCCCTGCTGGGCATGGCCGTGCTCTGGCTGCTGGTGCTGCTGCGCGAAAAGATACGCTTCCGCGTAAACTGGCCCCTGTTGTGGACTGGCGCGGCCATTGGCCTTACTTCCTTCGTGTATTACCTCTCAGTGCGCTACATTGCCGCATCGCTGGCCATTGTACTGCTGATGCAGTTTGTATGGATGGGCATTTTGCTGGACTGGCTGCTGTTCAAACAGCGCCCCGGCTGGCTGCAAATTGTATCTACCTTGCTGGTGCTGGCGGGCTCTGTATTGGCAGGCGGCGTGCTGAAAGAAACGCCCGGGGCGGCCGATCCCGCAGGCTGGCTTACCGGCGTGCTGCTGGCGCTGGGCTCCGCTTTCCTCTATGCGGTTTTCGTGGTGGCCAACAGCCGTTACGGCAATGAGCTGCATCCTTTGCGCAAGAGTGCGGTGATCATGACCGGCTCCACGCTGGGCATTGGCCTGGTGAATCTTCACACGCTTGCCACGCAACCGTTTACAGGCTATGGCCTTTGGAAATGGACGGTATTGCTGGCGCTTTTCGGCACGATCATCCCGCCGGTATTGTTTGCCAAAGGCATTCCGCGCATTGGCGCGGGCGTCAGCGCAGTGGTGATGACGGCCGAGCTGCCCGTGGCCGTTATCGCTGCGGGCATATTGCTGGGCGAGCAGCTGGATGCGGTGCAATGGTGCGGCGTAGTGTTGATATTGCTGGCTATTGCATGGTTGAAGATCGGGAAAAGGTCTTCCTGAAAAAACGAAGGCCGTCTCAAGCTGAGACGGCCTTCAATTATTTGCTTGTACCGCCGATCACGGCAATTGCTGCTTCTTCGCTTCCTTCTCCAGCCTTGCCTTCTCTTTGGCTTCGGCTTTTGCTTTCCTGCGGAAGTAGCCGCGGAAGAGGAAGTTATGTTTCAACGCCTCCAGGTTCTCATCCAGCTTTTGGGAGCTGGTTTCGAGATTGCCGATGGTGTGTTTGAGGGATGCGCCGGTTTGTTCGTCGTTTAGGATCACGCCGGCGGGCGTATTGTTGCTGCGCAGGTTTTCATTGATGCCCTGGCTGGCGCCTTTCAGGTTCAGCACCACGCTGTCCATTCCCTGCGATACAGCTTCCAGCTGCGTCATGGTGGAGCGGAGTTTTGCAAACACGACGGTATCGGTCACCAGGTCGTTTGCCAGTGTACCTTCATTCCTCAGCTGCGCGGTGTATGCGGCAAGTCCTTCTGTGAGGCGCTGGGTGTTGGCCGCCGTTTTTTGTAACGTGGCCAGCGTGCCTTCCAGGTTGCTGTACACGGCATCGTCTGCGATCAGCTTGCCCAGCGTGCCCTGGCCGTTGCGGATGTTTTTCGTGATCTCTTTCAGGTTTCCGGTGATCTCCACCAGGCTTTTATTGTTCACCTGCAGGGTGTTCATGATCTCGTCTGTGCTGATGCTCGTTTCCACGATGATCGTATCGCCGTCTTCCACGGCCGGCACTTCCGGGCTTCCGCCGTTGAGCGCGATGATCTTATTGCCGACAAGCCCGTCTGAACTGATCTTCGCGCGCACGTCCTTGCGGATGAAATCGCGGCTTTTCTTTTCAATATTGATCCTTACCGCAATGGCATGCGGGCCGGAAAAGGTAATGCTTTTGATGGTGCCGACCTTTACGCCGGAATACCACACGTTGTTTCCCTTGGCAAGCCCGCCTACGTCCTGGAATACGGCCACCACCTGCAATGAGCTCATGAAGGTTTTTTTCTGGCCGCCCAGCACCAGTATGCCCGCTGCGAATATGAGCAGGCCTGCGAACACGAAAATGCCCACTATTACGGATCTTTTGTTGCTTTGATCTTTCATGGTTTATTGCGTAAAGTTATAATCATAAAATTCCCGGATCAGCTCGTCGTTGTCGGAAAAAACCTCGTTGAAATCTCCTTTCCTGATGAACTTCCCGTCCTTCATCACCGCTATTTCGTCGCCGGTGGCGCGGGCGCAGGTGAGGTCGTGCGTGATGATGATGGAGCTGGTCTTGAACCTGCGCTGCACTTCGTTGATCAGGTTATTGATCTCGGTGCAGGTAATGGGATCGAGGCCGGCGGTGGGTTCGTCGTACAACATGATCTCCGGGCGCAGGATGAGCGTGCGGCCAATGCCGATGCGCTTGCGCTGCCCGCCGGAAAGCTCCGCCGGCATCTGGTCTATGGTATGCGAAAGTCCTACGGCATCCAGCACAATGTCTACCAGCTTATCGCGCTGTTCGGCTTTCATCGCGGGCTCGTTGCGTTTGAGCGGGAAAGCGAGGTTTTCGCCCACCGTCATGCTGTCGTACAACGCGCCGTGCTGGAAGCAGAAGCCTACTTTCATGCGCAGCTCGCGCAGGGCCACAGGCCCCAGTTCCGGCACTTCCTGGCCCAGCACGTTCACAGTGCCGGCGTCTGGCTTCAGCAGGCCGGCGATGATCTTGATCAGCACGCTTTTGCCGGTGCCGGAACGGCCGAGCACTACGATATTTTCCCCTTTATGTAGCTTCAGGTCCACACCCCGCAGCACGTGGTTGGCGCCGAAGGATTTGTAGAGATCGCCGATGGAGATCACCGTATTGTCGTAGTCTATTTCTGGCGTAAATGATTTCATATCTGTTTAGCGGATCGAATTGACGACCTGCACGATAATAACCTCTTCGATAAATATCAGGAACATGCTCACCACAACGGATGTATTCGCCGCCTTTCCCACGCCTGTAGTGCCCTGCGTGGCATTGTAGCCCTGGTAGCAGCTCACCAGGCCAATGGTGAAACCGAAAACGATAGATTTGAACAGCGAGGCAAACAGGTCAAGGAAAGAAATATCGTCCATTGCTTTGGCGAAGAACGCGGTAAGGCTGGTCTGCTCATTCAGGTGAATGTCCAGGAAAGATCCCATCATGCCCACCAGCGCCGTATAGGCCATCAGCAGCGGAAGGCATACCGTGCAGGCCATGATGCGGGTTACGACCAGGTATTTGAAAGGATTGATGGCAGACACTTCCATGGCGTCTATCTGTTCCGTCACTTTCATGGAAGCCAGCTCCGCTCCTATGCCCGAGCCTACTTTACCGGCGCAGATCAGCGCGGTCACCAAAGGCGCCAATGCTCTTATCACCGCGATGGAAATGAGGGAAGGCAGCCAGGAAGTAGCGCCGAATTCCGCAAGGGACGGCCGGCTTTGTTTGGTGAACACCAGGCCGGTGATAAATCCCGTCAGGCTGATGAGGGCCAGCGATTTGTAACCCACCATAAAACACTGGCGGATGAATTCCTTTACTTCCAGCGGCGGGCGCAGCACTTCCCTTAAAAAACGGCTGATGAACCGAAATATATCGTGAACGCTGATGAAGAAGGTATCTAATCCCTTCGAAATGACTGGTTTCTCCGGTTGATCGTTGGATTCCATTGGCTGCATTTTACCTTAACTATTACAATTTCAGGCGGTGAATTGTTAATACCCGGACATTACCCCCAAATCCCGTGCCCACAGGGCACAGGCGGCATCTTGTCGTCCGTAAGCTGGTTTCAGTATTTTATTTCAGTTCCACCGTTTTCCCCGTGCGGGCCGATTCCCTGGCTGCTTCCAGGATACGTACCACCATCAGGTTGTTTTCCTGCGAATATACACCGAAGGGCGGCACGGTTTCTTTGCCCCGCACTACCGCTGCCAGGTATACGAAAGGATCTTCATACACTTTCACATCGCTGGCCGTAACCCGGCGCTCTTCCGCCCCGTTCTTCTGAGAATTTCTCAGCTCCAGGGTTTTGGCGTCGGGCGCAAAGATATAACCTTTATCGCCGTACACCTCCATGTCTTTCCGGTTAAAAGGCCAGTTCCACGAAGCCTGTATAATGCATTGCGCGTCCGGGTAATCCACGATGATGGTAGCGTCGTCGTCCACTTTGGGATATACGGCGGGTTTGTATTGCCGCGTAACGGCCGTCACTGCCAGGGGTTTCTGGCCTTTCATAAGCGTGGTCATAATATTGGCGCCATAACACCCGAAATCTATCAGCGCGCCGCCGCCGTTCAGCACCGGGTCGGTAAGCCAGGCAAGGAACTCAGGGCTGCAGCCGATCTCTTTCGGGCCCTGGTGGCCGTCGTGGATCACCACTTTGCGGATGGTGCCGGCATAACCGCTGTCGTTCACCAGCTGGAAAGCTTTTGCCACGGAGGGATACCAGCTGGTCTCGTAATTGGTGAGCAGCTTGATGTTATGCCTGGCAGCCAGCGAATCCATGCGCAACGCCTGGGCCAGTGTGGTAGCCATCGGTTTTTCCACCATCACATGAATACCGCGCGGGGCGCAGGCTTCGGTTACTTCGAGGTGACTGTATACGGAACCGAACGCCAGTACCGCTTCCGGTTTTACGGCGTCGAGCATGGCGTTGAGGTTGGTGTAGAATAACTTTTCCGGGAGCTTGTAACGGCGGATGGTCTGCCGTATCATCGCAGTATCGGGCTCGTAGATACCCGCCAGTTGAATATCCCCTTTATCTCCCCGGCCCAGTATCCAGCCGGAATGGCCATGGGAAATGCCGGCAACAGCCACTTTCACGGGCTGCGCCTTGAGGTGCAGGCTAAAAAGCAGGAATATGGACAGTAACAGACGCATGATAAACTGTTTTATTGGTCAACGGGGAGTTAAAGTACAATTTTAAACGACGCGGCACAAGCCTGTAACTTTTCCGCTGCCGGATCACTTTAGAAAGGTCTGGAAACTTTGCGCTATGAAATTATTTCCCTTATCCCTTTTAGTTCTTTTCCTGCTGAACCTACCGAGGCCACTACAGACAGGAACGGTTATTTTTATATTAATTTCCGGGCTGACGGCAGCGCGCCGGCTTATGAAGTGGATGTAGCGGAGACATTTTTCCTCTACGAAGAAGGCCTTTAACTAAATTGACTCATCAGGCATCATAAAAAACCCCGGTCAATGCCGGGGTTTTTAAATATCCTTTATTTACCATCTTTCCCAGAACCCGGGAGGCGTAATGCCCAGCGAACGCAGGTATACGTATCCCTGTCCGCGGTGGTGAATTTCATTGTCAATAAAATACTGGATGATCGAATATGCAGGCCCGCCCCAGCTTTCATTGCCGAAAGGGTTTACCCGTTCCCGGAAACGTTCTGCCGTGATCTTGTTCCAGTTGTCGTTCAGTTCTGCCGTTACATCGTCCCATGCCGCCAGCAGCTCCTCTTTGGTAGCCGGGGGCGTATAGTCTTCCCCGTACCAGCTGTAGTGTTTGCATTCATCCCAGGCCCCGCCGGTAACGCCGTGGATACCAGCCGCCAGTTTTAGCATTTCCATGGCCAGCTCCGCGAAAGGACGCATGCCGCCAATGGAATGGGTGTATAATTCTTTTTCGGGGAAAGCTTCGATCACTTTACGGGTGAGCCTGCGGTGGCCCTGCCAGTGTTCCAGCAGCATATCTGCATCAATAACGGAGATCGCGGAAATTGCGGTGGTGTTTGCCATGTGATTTGTTTTTGTTTGTTGATACAAAGTAAACACCGGGGTTTGACAGCCCTATGTCAGCAGCTGCCGGAATATTGAAAAATTATTCCGTCATTCCACCTTCAGCGAATCCACCGGGTTCCTGAAAGCCGCCTTCAGGCCCTGCCAACTGATGGTAGCCAGCGACACTGCGAATGCCAGGCCACCCGCCAGGGCAAACATCCACCAGCGGAGCGTTATGTGATATTCCATTTTCGCCAGCACCAGCTGCAATACCCAGGCAGCCAGCAGCGCCGCGAGCAGGAATGCCAGCAGTACCGGTTTCATAAAGTCTGCGGAAAGCATCATCCATATGCCTGATTCGCTGGCGCCCATCACCTTCCGTATACCGATCTCGCGGGTGCGCCACTCTATTACGAAAGCGCTCAGCGCAAAGAGGCCCATGCAGGCGATAAAAATGGCCATGCCGCCGAAAACGCTGGCCAGCCGCCCCATCATTCTGAAACCTTCAAACTTGCGCTGGTATTCTTCCTGTACAAACCTGAACTCGAAAGGATACGCCGGGTGACGTTTTTTGACGGCAGCTTCAATTTGTGCCAGGCGTTGCTTCCAGCCTTCATCGTCCGTCATGCGCACGAAAATATTAGCAGTGCTGCCGCCATTGTAATAAATGATCATAGGGCCTGGAAGCCCGTAAGGATCGTTATACACAAAATCTTTCACCACGCCCACCAGGGTATGATCGCCGAGCTTCGTGCCAATGACCGGTTCTTTGAGCCCCATCTTCCTCACCGCGGTTTCATTCAGCATGCAATTCAGCGAATCGCCGCCGAAAGCGGGAATGTCCGGTTTTAATACACCGGCCGTCCGGTTGCGGCAAATGCGCCGGCACACAAACTTCTTTGGCGCAATCACCCCCTTCCCTACATGCCTTCACACCACCCCGGATGCGCTCCCATAGCGGGAAAAGTTCAAAAAAACGGCTTTGGGAACGGGTATAATCCTAGCTTCCGGGAGGCTTTAACTACTGGGAGTTCATGCCATACCGGGGGGCTTTTTGTGCCAGTTCTTTGGTCTATATTTACAGTAATCAATGCACAAACCACCATGAAAGTAGTATCTCTGGTAATTTATGAAGAAGCCATTCTTTCAGCTGTAGCGGGCGTATTGGATGTATTCGAAGGCGCCAACCAGCTGCTCAGAATGGCAGGAAAGGAGCCGGCATTTAAAGTGGAGCTGGTCAGTGAAAAGGTCAAACACATCCAGCTGAATGTTCCCGCCCTTTTCTTTTGTTACAAGTCCATGGAAGAAGTAAAGCAGACGGACCTGATCATCGTGCCCGCCTTTCACGGCCAGCCGGACGTTGTGCTGCAAAAGAACCGCGGCATTATTGAATGGATCAGCGACATGCAAAAGATAGGCACTGAAGTGGCCAGTCTTTGCCTGGGCAGCTACTTCCTGGCGGAAGCCGGGATGTTCAACGGTAAAACCTGCACCTCGCACTGGATGGCCATCCAGGACATGCAGCAACGTTACCCCAAGGCCAGCGTGCTCAGCGACCGGGTGATCACGGACGACGACGGCGTTTATTCCAGCGGCGGCGCCTTTTCCTCGCTCAACCTTGTGCTGTACCTGGTGGAGAAATTCGTGAGCCGCGACATTGGCATACAGATCAGTAAAATGTTCTCCATAGACATCGACCGGATGAACCAGAGCCACTTCCTGGTGTTCCAGGGGCAGCGCCGCCACGAGGACGATGAGATACTCCGCGCGCAGTCATATATTGAAGAGAATTACCATCTTCCCATATCCATTGAACAGATTGCTGGACAAACCAGCATGAGCAAGCGGAACTTCATCCGCCGGTTCAAGAACGCCACCCACAACACGCCGCTGGAATACCTCCAGCGCGTGAAGATCGAATCCGCCAAAAAAGCGCTGGAGCAAAACGCGCAGAACATCAGCACGCTGATGTACGACGTGGGTTACAACGATCTGAAAACTTTCAGGAGCGTATTCAAAAAAGTGACCGGGCTCACGCCGCAGGAATACCGTAAAAAGTATTGCCGGCAGATGGCGCAGGCTTAGCGCCTGGCTTATTTTTCAAACGCCTGCACGCCGTTCGCGGATGTGCAGGCGTTGTTTTCGCTAACTCTCCCCGTTCCATTCCCTGTAAAACTGCTGCAGGTATGCTTCCATGAATGCATGCCTTTCTTCCGCCAGGGCCTTGCCGGTGGCGGTGTTCATGCGGTCTTTCAGCAGCAGCAGCTTCTCATAGAAATGATTGATAGTGGGTGCGGCGGAATGTTTGTATTCTTCTTTCGTCATGTTCAGCTGCGGCGCTATCGCAGGGTCGTACAAAGCGCGGTTCTTAAAGCCGCCGTAGTTGAAAGCGCGCGCAATGCCCACGGCGCCCAGCGCGTCCAGCCGGTCTGCATCCTGCACTACGCCCAGTTCCGGGGAATAGAATTCGCGGGCGTTGTTGCCGCCTTTGAAGGAAATATGTTTGACGATGTTCACCACATGATCCGTAACGTGTTGGGGCACGGGTTGCGTTTGCAGGAAAGCCGCTGCTTTGGCGGGCCCGACGAGTTCGTCGCCGTTATGGAATTTGGAATCCGCAATATCGTGCAGGAGCGCGGCCAGTTCCACAACGAGCATATCCACCTGCTCTTTGGCTGCGATATGCCGTGCCTGTTGCCATACCCTGTAGATGTGCCACCAGTCGTGGCCGCCTTCCGCGCCTGTGAGCGCCTGTTTTACGAACGATTCCGTTGCATCGATGATTGCCTGCATGATATTGTGTGTTTGAATGCTGAGTATACGCAGAGAAACTGCGGTTTGCAATATTGCACATTTTCCGTTTGAAAATAAAGGGTAAATTTATCGCATGGACATTCTTTTGATCACCGGCCCTCCCTATTCCGGCAAGGGCACGCAATGCGAAATACTGGAAGCTGAGCTTGGCTATACGCACATCTCCACCGGCGATGTTATCAGGGAAGAAAAGGCACGGCAAACGCCCATCGGCAGGCTCATGCAGCAATACGAAGAAAAAGGCGAACTGGTACCGGACGAAGTGATGGAAGAACTGCTGGAAAACATCCTGCTGGCACATAAACAAGACAAAGGCATCATTCTCGACGGCTACCCGCGCACCATCCCGCAGGTAGATACATTGCTGCGCATCCTGCAGCGGAACGGGCTTTCCATTTCTCACGCGGTCAATATCAACGTGCCTGCGGAAGAGCTGCTGGAACGCGCTAAAAAAAGAGCAGCAACATCGGACCGGCTCGATGACCGCAACGAGCAAACGCACCTCAAAAGGATCGGTATCTTCGAAAAAGAGACCAGGCCCGCCATCCGCTACCTGGAAACGCTTGTACCCCTGGCACAGGTAGACGGGCTGGGTACTATCCCGGAGATCACGGAGAAGCTGCGGCATATTATGCAGCAGGCCCGGTAAACAGTATAATTTTTTCAGTCATGATGGACGAAACCGACATCCGCATTGGCAACATTGTCTGGTATTACGATTACAATATGATCGAGACGCGGTTTCGCGTGGAGGGCGTGCTTGAAGGATATATCTACAATTCAGGCCTGCCCAAAAGCAGGCTGCCGCTGGAAAAAGTGCATCCCGTTGCCCTGGAAGCCGATCACCTGCTGCAATTCGGCTTCCTGCCCGGAGAAAAGGAATATGGAGAGGACCCTGATACATACATGTACAAATACACGCATAAAGACAGCGTTTATATCCGCGAAACAGCCGGCGTATTCCAGCCTGTCGTGCTTTCCAAAAACAGCCCCATGCCCTACGGCCGCCCGCTGCTGCACCTTCACCAGCTGCAGAACCTGTTCTACGACCTCACCCGCGATAATGTTTTCATCAATTAAAAGCAGAAAAACCAGGATATTCTTTTATCTTATCAGGCAATATTATCCTGTATGAAAAAACTCGCCTTCCTGCTTTTGCTGGCCTGCGGCCAAATCCTGAAAGCGCAAAACCCGGTAGATCTCAGCGGCTTCAAAAAAAACGGTGCAGCCGTTGCCGTGAACAAACAGCTCATTACAGTAAACTGGCCCGCCGGCGCTTCCGGCACAGGCAGGTTGGTCCTCGACCTGGACGGCGCCCGGCCATTGTTCAGCAGCATACAATTAACCCGCGCCAACACATCCACGGAAGTTGCCTCCAACCTCGATCCCGTATTTATCCTGAGAACCGGCAAAAGAACCTTAAGCCCTTCCAGCGGCGGATGGGACGTGTTTTTCGACAAGGTGCCCACACGGCCGTATTCAACGGAGCTGGTGCAATTCAATAAACGAAGCGCCGCAATATCCAGCGAAGGTACCCGCACCATCATCCGGATCGGTGAAATGAAAACGGCATCATTCAATGGCCACCTGGAGATCACGTTGTACAACGGAAGCCCGTTATTCAATATCGCCGCGGTTGTTTCAACCACGAAAGATTCTACCGCCATTTTGTACGATGCAGGCCTCGTCTGCAAAAAAGACAACTGGAAAAACATCGGCTGGGCTGATGTAAAAAATGAAATGCAATATGCGAAGCTCACGCAGCAAACTTCCGCCAGCGATCTTGAAGTAAAGTACAGGACGATCATCGGGGAAAATGAAAAAGGCAGCCTGGCTGTATTCCCCGCCCCGCATCAATATTTTTACCCGCTCGATGAAGCATTCAACCTGAAGTTTACCTGGTACGGCAATAATTACCTGGACCTTGTGCCCGATCCCGGCATCGGCATCAGGCAGGACCCCATTGGCGACAAACGATATGTACCCTGGTTCAACGCTCCACCCGGCACCGTGCAGCGGCTGAATTTTTTCTGCCTGATCAGCGCAGATAACGCCGCCGGCGCGCTTGAAGCAGTAAAGAAATTTACGCACGACGATTCTTTCGCTCCCCTGCCGGGATACAAGACCATGGCCAGCCATTTTCACAATGAATTTATTTCTTCGATAGTGCTCAGCGGCAAACCGGTTCCGGAGAAACCTGAGTTTGTGGATGTGCTCAAAAAAGCCGGCCTGGACATCGTGAAACTGGCGGAATTCCATGGCCCGGGGCATCCCAAAGGTCCTGATACGGCCAGGCTGAAGGAGCTGCATGCCTTATTCGAACAAACCCGCCGCCTTTCAGACAGCAGTTTTCTTTTGCTCCCGGGCGAAGAAGCCAATAACTTTTACGGCGGGCACTAGCTGGCTTTTTTCCCGAAACCTGTTTACTGGGTCATGTCCAGGAAAGCGGATGTGCCGTTTGTTTCAGAAATGCCCGGGTATGGCAAAGTATATCACGTGGGCGATAAACAGGAAATGCTGAAGCTGCTGGAACTTGAAAATGGTCTTGCCTGGGTAGCGCATGCCAGGACCAAGGCCTCCACCGGTTACCCGGACAAATACCGGCATGAAGAATTCTTTAAATCAGACACCTACATGGGCGCTGCCTGGAAAGCAATACCAGCAGACCTTTCATGGCAGACCTTAAGTAAAAGGGTGCTTCACCTGATGGACGATATGGCCAACTGGGGATTAAAAAAACATGTGATCGCCGAAGCGGACATCTTTACGATCACCCATCAAAATGAAATGTATGCCCACCTGAATGTGAACTACCTGCAGCTGGACAAACTGCCCGCCTACGACGACGGCTGGCAGCCTGTTTTAGACGCCATCCGGCATGGAAGGTTCTTTGTTTCCACGGGCGAGGTCCTCATCCCTTCATTCAACATCAACGGCAAAGGGGCCGGCGAAACATTGAAAGTGCCCGCATCCGGGAAAGCCACCGTAAACATGCAGCTGGACTGGACCTTCCCGCTCAGTTTTGCAGAGATCGTTTCGGGAGACGGTGAAAAAGTATATCGCCACCGGGTGAAACTGGCTCACACACAGGCTTTCGGGAAGCAGGCATTCCGCTGGCCGGTGAACCTTGCCGGCAGGAAATGGGTGCGGGTGGAAGTGTGGGATGTTGCGGCGAATGGGGCGTTTACGCAGATGATATGGCTGTAGTTCATTAAAATGATTATAACCGGTTCGGAAAAGGCCCGTCATTGCGAGGAGCACAGGGAAATTCTTTGCGACTGGAGATGCGACGAAGCAATCTCCAGATACCGGGTGTATCAATCCAATGAAAGAGATTGCTTCGTCGCCCTCCCGCTTTGGCTCTGCGGCTCCTCGCAATGACGAGTTTTTTGGTAATGACGGTTTATTTTTCCACGAACTCTTTGAGGTTCTTGCCCAATATTTCGGTCCAGCCGCCAGTGAAGCTTTCGCGGGAGAAATTGCGGTCGGCCTGCGGGAAGGTCTCCAGGCCTGCATGCGTCAGTTTCACGCGGGTGCCGTTGCCTTCGGGGAACAGTTCCCAGGTGAGCAGCGATTCGCCGGGAAGGTCTTTGTACTTCCAGGTATGCGCCAGTTTTTTACCCGGTATTACTTCCGTAACAGTGCAGAGATGCAGGAAATCTTTGCCATCGTGGCCCTGGCCGGGAAAAGTGAATTCGAAGCCCGCTTCGGGTTTGAAGCCGGACATTTCAAAATACCATTCCTTCATTTTTGCATGGTCCGTAATGGCTTCCCATACCCTGGCTGGCGGCGCATTGTACGTGCGCTCCATCACAAGCGGTTCATGTTTCATATGAGCAAGATTTTAGTTAAGCGGGGCTATTTTTTCTTTTTGCGCGCGGCCTGTTCTTCCTTCTCCAGGAAAGCGCCCAGCGCGTCCAGCTTTTTGTTCCAGAAAGCGCGGTACTGGTCCGTCCATTCATTCACCTGTTTCAGCGCCTGCAGTTCAGCATAACAATAACGTTCCCTGCCCTGCTGCCGGATCGCTACCAGCCCGCATTCCGTAAGGATGCGGATGTGCTTGGATACCGCGGGGCGGCTGATGTCGAAATTCTCCGCTACTGCGTTCAGGTTCAGCGGCTTCGCCGCCAGCAGCTGGATGATCTCCCGGCGGGTGGGATCCGCTATGGCCTGGAATACGTCCCTTCTCATGATGATGTGCAGGTCAATTAAGTAACCTTTCGGTTACAAATATAGAGAAACCTTTTGGTTACGCAAATATATTTTCAATGCTCTTCCAGGGCCAGGAATTTCCCCGTCAGCGAATGTTCCGCTTCCAGCAATTCCGCCGGCGTTCCCTGGAAAATGACCTGCCCGCCCTTGTGCCCCGCTTCCGGCCCCATATCTATCACCCAATCCGCATTCCGCACCACGTCCAGGTTGTGCTCTATCACGATCACGGTGTTGCCCGCGTCTACCAGGCGGTTGATCATCTTCAGCAGGTGCGCAATGTCTGACATATGCAGACCTGTTGTAGGTTCGTCCATGATGTAGATGCTGCCTTTCTTATGCAGCTCCCCCGCGAGTTTCAGGCGCTGGCATTCGCCGCCAGACAGGGTGCTGAGCGGCTGGCCCAGCGTGAGGTAATCCAGCCCTACGTCGTGCAGCGCCTGCAGGGTTTTGCGCAGCTCTTTTCTGGTGAAGAAACCCAGCGCCTCGGCGATGGTCATGGTGAGCACTTCGCTGATGTTTTTGCCCTGGTAGCGGTATTGCAGCACATCGTCGTGAAAGCGCCGGCCTTCGCATTTTTCACAGGTGGTTTTGATGCCTTCCATAAAAGCGAGATCGGTGTAGATCACGCCTTGCCCGTTGCAGTTCTCGCAGGCTCCTTCGGAATTGAAGCTGAACAGCGATGCGCTCACATTGTTCTCTGTGCTGAACAGCTTGCGGATAATATCCATAATGCCGGAATACGTGGCCGGGTTGGAGCGGGAATTAGCGCCTACAGCGCCCTGGTCTATCATCACCACATCCGGGTACTGGCGCGGCAGCAGGCGGTTGATGAGTGTGCTTTTGCCGGAGCCCGCCACGCCGGTAACGGCCGTGAGCACGCCGGTGGGAATATCTACTTTGATATCTTTCACATTATGCAGCGAGGCCGGCCCGATGGTGATATGCCCGGAAGGCTGGCGGAATGCGGTTTTCACGGGCAGCTGCTGCTGCATGAACCGGCCGGTGAGCGTGGGCGCCTGCAGCAATCCTTCAAAATTTCCTTCGTACATGATGGTGCCGCCATGGGCGCCCGCTTTAGGGCCCACATCCACAATGTGATCTGCAATGCGGATCACCGCGGGGTCGTGCTCCACCACGATCACTGTATTGCCCTTATCGCGCAACAGCCGCAGCAGGTTATTCAGCCGGTGCACATCCCGCGGATGCAGGCCGATGCTGGGCTCGTCGAAGATGTACATCATATCCACCAGGCTGCTGCTGAGATGCCGCACCATTTTCACACGCTGGCTTTCGCCGCCGGAAAGCGTGGCAGTCTCGCGGTCGAGGCTCACATAATCCAGCCCGATATCCACCAGGTGCTGCAAACGCTCCAGCAGCCCCGCTGCCACGGGCACGGCCACAGGGTCATCTATCGTGCGCAGCAGTTCCGCCAGCTCATCTACCTGCATGGCAGCCATTTCCGCGATATTGTGCCCCAGTATTTTCGAGGACAGTGAAGTTTCGTTCAGCCGCGCGCCTTTGCAGGCCGGGCAGATCACGTCTGTGATAAAAGGCTGCACCCGTTTGGCCGTTACCTCCGCCATGCTGCCTTCTTTTTTGATGTACAGCCGGTCGAATTTCACGGCCAGCCCTTCGTACGTGATATTAAGCGGGCCTGATGCGGTTTCCAGCTCAAACTTTTCCGTGGGGGCATATACCAATTTCTCCCATTCTTCCGGGGTGTAATCTTCCAATTTTTTATCCACATCAAAAAAACCGGAGAAGGCATAATTCTTCCAATACCAGGTGCCCACGGCAAACACGGGGAATACAATAGCGCCTTCGTTCAGGCTCCTGGACCTGTCCAGGAACTTATCCAGGTCAAGCCCCAGCTTGCGGCCCACGCCCTGGCATTCAGGGCACATACCGGCGGGATCGTTGAAGGAAAAAACGTTGGAAGCAGTGCCCACCCTGGGTTCGCCGTAACGCGAAAAAAGCAGGCGCAGCAGCGGGCTGATGTCTGTAATGGTGCCGAGCGTGGAGCGGGAATTGCCGCCGATACGCTTCTGGTCTACCACGATGGCCGTGGAAAGTCCCCTGATGGCGTCTGCATCGGGCTGGCCGTAATGAGGCAGGAAATTCCGGATAAAGGCGGTGAAGGTTTCGTGCAATTGCCGTTTGGCTTCTGTGGCAATGGTTTCGAATACGATAGAAGATTTCCCGGAGCCGGATACGCCGGTGAAAATAGTGATAGCCCGTTTCGGGATGCGCAGGGAAACATTTTTGAGGTTGTTTTCCCGGGCGCCCTCAATGGTAATAAATTCTAAAGGCATATGTGAGTGGATTATCCCGCAAAGATGCCTTCATCCGGGAAAGACCGGTTGTGCGGAACGGATTATTTTCCGTTCTCAACGGAGCTCATCAATGCCTGCTCGATCGCAAGGCCGATCTCTTTTATTTCAGGCGTTTCATTATCCGCTCCTTCCTCGAACCAGTGGGTGGCGCCCTCATTATCCTCTTTCCGCAAAAGGTAGAGCGTTTTCCCCGGCAGCGTAACAACGTAAAGGTCTTCCTCTTCCCTGTACACGGGAATGTTATGGTTGTTGTGTGTGATGTGGAATGTGTTCATATTGGTGTACCTGCAATTGTTGTGCCTGTATGCATATATCCAAATGAAAAGCCGCCGGCAGTTGCCGACGGCTTCACGGTTACAGAACAATGAAAGATAAATAGATAATAAGCTTCCGTTTAACCGATAATTTCTGCGACCCTGCCTATCTGCCCGTCTTCCAGCCTCACTTTGATGCCGCGGGAATGATAAGCCGCGGAGGTGAGCAGATCCTTTACGATCCCATAAGTCTTTTTGCCGCTGCGTTGATCCTTTTTCAGGATAATGCCCACTTCCAGGCCAGGGTAAATATCTTTGCGGTATTGTCCGTCCATTTTTGAAAAACTTTGCTGAAGGGCGCAAGTTACGCCAAAATCCTCAGCCGCCGGGCAAGCATTGCCGGGCAAAACTTACCGGGCAGCAGCTATCACCCCACTGCCCGGAACATTAACACTTATTATATTGATAATCCGAGCGACAGTTTCTCATAGGTTATGGCCGCTCTCCAAACGTCATTCTCCTGCTAAATTCACCAGATTTATAGTACCGGCGATCAATATTTGTACTTTTTAGTAGCACAATCGTACCTGATTTTATGCCTACACAATGAAAATTTCTTAATTTGTAATATGTTGATCGCTTATGGCCCGTAAAAGTCTCCTGGAACCGATTGAACTTACGCCTCCCAAGCAGCTCAGAACGCTGGTGGAGAACCGCCGTGTGTTTAACCTCAACAACTGCGAGCTGAATGTGTACGAATGCTACGAACGGTCTTTCCGGGTGCCGCTTTCCTTCAACGATTTCCTCATTTCCAGCATGGTGCGCGGCAGGAAGGTAATGCACCTCCCCGGCAGCCCGGCATTCGACTACCTGCCCGGCGAAACGGTGATCTTTCCCGCCAACCAGCCCATGGAAATAGACTTCCCCGATGCGGATATGGAAACGCCCACCCAGTGCATCGCGCTGGCGGTAGACGGGCAATATGTGCGCGAAACGGTCAACTATCTCAATAATTACTACCAAAGCCCGGATGAACAAAGCAGTTGGAAGCTCCGGTTCAACACCTACCATTTCGAGAACGACGACGAGATATCCGGCCTTATCAACAAGCTCATCCGCATTTGCAGCAGCGGCGAAACCACGAAGAACATCTTTGCGGACCTGAACCTGAAGGAACTGCTCATCCGCCTCATGCAAAGCCAGCACATGCAGCAGGTGATCTCCGAAGTCCGCACCAGCAACAATCACAGCCGCCAGCATTTTGTGCTGAATTATATCCGCGAACACCTCACGGAAAAGATTGCCGTAGATACGCTCTGCAAACAGGCCTACCTGAGCCGCAACATATTTTTCAAATGGTTCCGCGAACAATTCGGCATCACCCCGCTGGAATACATCAACCGCGAAAGGGTGAACATGGCCAAGCAGCTGCTGAGCCAAACCAGCCACAGCGTGAGCCGCGTGAGCGATATGTGCGGGTTCTCCGACGTGAACTACTTCATCAGGGTATTCAAAAAAACAGAGGGTATTACGCCGCGCACCTACCAGGTCATCAGCTCCGACCATCACCGCGCCATCAGGGGCATTTCAGGCTGATATTGTACTCCCTTTTCCCCAATTTTCCGCCAAAACGCGGTGGCATGTTAATTGCCGCTCTTCCGGGTAAATGCAGCTTATGAAAACACTGGGCATTATCCTGATCGTTATCGGCATCATCATGGTGTTGATCCGCGGCTTTACTGTTACCACCGAAAAGGAAGTGCTGGACGTTGGGCCGGTGGAAGTGAATAAGAAAGAAAACAAATGGATAGGCTGGCCGCTATATGCCGGAGGTCTTATTGCGGTGGTAGGCGTAGTGCTGCTCATATCAGGAAATAAACGGAACGGATAAACAAAAAAGAGGCTGAACGCGGTGTTCAGCCTCTTTTGTATGATGTGCGCTCAATAACGTTTCCGCATCTCGCGCCGGTCTATCACCACCTGCGCCACCACTCCCCAAACCTGGAAATTATCCCCGTCCTTCACCACGATCGGGTCATACATCGCGTTCTCAGGGTACAACATCCAGCCGGAGGTGGATTTTACCAGGGTTTTTACGGTAAACTCGCCGTTGAGGATGGCAACCACTATATCGTTTGGCATGGGTTTAAGGGAACGGTCTACCACGAGGTAACTCTTATCCGGCACATGCGCGTCCGTCATCGAATGCCCGTCTACCCGCACAACGAACACGGAGGGCTTATCCATCCCCAGGAGGTGCACCAGGTCGATATCTTCTTCGGCATAATCCTGCGCGGGCGAGGGAAAACCGGCTTTTACGGGGGTTGAAACATAAGCTACAGGCGTCTCTTCAGCGGGCTGAACGGCAAAGAACGTGAGGCCATTCCGATGGTTAACAGCTTTCATTTTTACTAATATTTTTAGCAAATCTAACTACCTGCATTAGCATAATTGCTGGGTATTAACCCATCGGGGTTAAAAGTTTAAATTAATGTTAAGGTATTGTTGCTTCTCACACAAAAGTGTTACCTTTTCACTCTCCTTCAACGACGATAAACAGAAACATTATGGCATCGAGACTAGTGTATTTCACGCCGAAAGGCCCGCTTTGCTTCATTGACTACCTGACCGTGAGAGAAGGAAAAGCCGCGTTGGAACAGATCAGGAAAACCGTCCGCAGCTCCCGCCTGCCGAAGCTTTACGAATTCCGCCTGTTTGAGAAGATCAGGAACGGGCTGGTAAAGATCGATGAACTGGTGCTTCCCAGGTTTGACCCGAAAAGCATCGCCGTGTTCCTCGACACATTCGACCAGCGTTCCCCTCAATTGACCTAGTTCTTTCTTCCTGCTTGCAGAAGCGGCTTGGTTTGAATATTTTTATGCCGGCATGAAAACATCAACCAAACCCATCCTTGTCATAAAGTTCGGAACGGCATCCATTACACGTGAGAACGGCGAGCTGAACGAAAATGTGATAGCGGAAATAGCGCAGCAGGTATCCGCAGTGCATAACCAGTACAATATTGTGCTCGTATCGTCTGGCGCAGTGGCCGCCGGCAAACGTTACCTGAAAGGCTACAGCGGCTCCATCAGTGAGCGCAAGGCTGCGGCCGCCATCGGCAACCCGATACTCCTCAACCGGTACACCCATTATTTTTCGGCATACGGCATTCCCATTGCGCAAAGCCTTTGCGAGCGGAGGCATTTTTCCAGCCGCAACCAGTTCCTGCAGCTCAAAAAGACCTACGAAGAGCTTTGGGCCAGCGGCATCATCCCCATCGCGAATGAAAATGACGTGGTGAGCGACCTGGAGCTGAAATTCTCCGACAACGACGAACTGGCCACGCTCATTGCCGTGGGCTTCGGCGCGTCGCAGCTGCTGTTCAGCACTTCTGTGGGCGGCGTGCTCGATAAAGAAGGAAAGATCGTCCCGGAAATACCGGTGATAGACGAAAGTGCACTGGGCCTGGCGGACACAAAAAAATCCTCCCTCGGCCTCGGCGGCATGGTATCCAAGCTCACCTTTACGCGCCTGGCCACCCGCATGGGCATCGAAGTGGTGATCTTCGGCATCAGCACGCCCAATGGCATTGCGCTGGCCACTGCCGGCAAAACCGGCACCCGCTGCCTTCCGCAGCCCTGCAGCATGCCCGCCCGCAAAAAATGGCTGGCCAGCGGCAGCCTCGTAACCGGCAGGCTGCAGGTAGACGAAGGCGCGCACAAAGCCCTCGAAAAACGTCACAGCCTGCTGGCCGTAGGCGTGAAACAGGTGCTGGAGAAATTTGAATGCGGTGAAGTATTCGAAATTGTAAATGAGCAGGAGCAGGTGATCGCCGTGGCAAGGGCCAAGGTATCGTCTGACTCGCTGGGCGGCGGCCGCACCCAGAACCTGGAAGTGGCGCATGCAGACGATATCGTTTTATTGTAAAAAAGAACATCATGCAATCCATCATACCACTGCTTGAAAAAGCACAACTGGCCACCCGCTCCGTGAAATCGCCGGAAGATTCCCGCAAGCAGGCGCTGCTGCGCCAGCTCGCCATACGCCTGAAAGATAATACGGAAGCGATCATCCGCGAGAATAAAAAAGACCTGGACCGCATGGCAGACAGCGATCCGAAAAAGGACCGCCTCCTGCTCAATGCCGCGCGCATTGCTGCGCTGGCGGAGAGCCTCGAAGACATTGCCCGCCTGCCGGACCCGGCCAACCAGGTGCTGTCAGAAAAAAAGCTGGACAACGGCCTGCTGGTGCGCAAGCTCTCCGTACCGCTGGGCGTGGTGGGCGTTATTTACGAATCACGGCCCAATGTGACGGTGGATGTTGCCGCGCTCTGCATCCGCTCCGGCAACGCCTGCGTGCTGCGCGGCGGCACCGATGCATTTGATACCAATACCATCCTCGTATCGCTCATCCGCGAAACGCTGAAAGAATTCGGCGTGGCGGAAGACGCGGTGGTGCTGCTGCCTGCAGACCGTGCACTGATCACCGAAATGCTCACCGCCGTAAAATATATCGACATCATCATTCCCCGCGGTTCACAGCAGCTGATAGACCATGTGCGCGAACATTCCCGCGTGCCGGTGATCGAGACCGGCGCCGGCGTTTGCCATACATACGTGGAAAGTACAGCAGACCTCGGTAAAGCCGTGCGCATCGTGACCAACGCCAAGGTATCGCGCCCCAGCGTCTGCAACGCCCTGGATACCGTGATCGTAGACAAATCCGTGGCAGTGCCATTCCTCACGCAGCTCTCCCCCGCCCTTTCCGCCTACAACGTGGAAGTATTCGCGGATGAGCAGGCATTCCCTATCCTCGAAGCTGCGGGCTATCCCCAATTGCAACATGCGCAGCCGGAGGATTTCGGCCGTGAGTTCCTCGATTTTAAATGTTCCGTGAAAGTGGTGAACAACGCGGAAGAAGCGCTGGAGCATATCCGCACCTTCTCTTCCCGCCACTCCGAAGCCATCGTAAGCCGCGATGAAGCGCTCAGCGAACAGTTCCTGCGGGAAGTGGACGCTGCGGCGGTGTATGTGAACGCATCCACCCGGTTCACCGACGGCGGCGTGTTCGGACTGGGCGCCGAGATCGGCATCTCTACCCAGAAACTGCATGCCCGCGGGCCTTTTGCGCTGGAAAAGCTGGTGACGGAGAAATGGGTGGTGTATGGGGACGGGCAGGTAAGATAACTACTTTCCCCTGGCAAAGACATATCAACCCTGAGTTATCCCCGTATCAAACCCGTGGATAACGGTACTTTAGTACGTGTCTGTATCACATTTGATACAGGGGGGGTACAGAAGTGATGCGGGACAATACTGACATAAAAAAGGGTGTGCCCGAAAGCACACCCTGTGACGCGTCCGCGTCTAAAACAGTTTTCTTGTATGGAGTAACCCGGTTAGGCGATACCAACCGAAGGTTTCCACGAATATCCTGTAGATTGCATGAATACCTCCTTTTTATTTGATGAAGGATAAAATTACCCCGAAACGCCGGAAACAAAATGTTAAAATTCAACAGCCGTAATTGCCGCCGCAATTGAATAACTTCGTCCGATGGATATTTATTTTGATGAAGAACAGCTGTCTGTCAAATACGACGAGGACATTGACAATACCCTGCAATGGGACGATGTGACGCGCGTTGCAGCCTACAAGGTATACACCTATCCCGGCGAGGTCACCTTCCTCGTGTTCGACACCGTGAGCGGTGAAACCATTGAGGCTTCCGACGAGATGAGCGGCTGGCTGGAATTGCTGGGCGGCCTTCCCAATATCTTTACGCTGCCGGCTGACTGGCAGGACCAGGTGCTGGAAGCCGAAGCCGGCGGGGAAGACGTAGTGCTGTACCGGCGCTGAGTTGGTTATTTGGATTTATTGTCATATCTTCACATCACCATTCGATTTTTTACTTCCTCAGATTTTGATGCAGGCGAATCAACAGGCGCGCTGACCTCACGGGAAATACATTCCCTGCGGCCATTTTTTAACCTGTACCAAAATCAGCTACATGAAAACAAAACTCTTTTTCGCAACCCTGCTCATCGCCTTATCCGGCCCCGCTTACGCACAAAAGGAAAGCCCGAAGATCGAGATCACCCCGTATGTCCGGTTTGACAAATACCCGGAGATCAATAACAGGAAGCCTGACGAATTAGCCATCAACGGCACCAGCTTGGGTATTAACGGCACGTATAAATTCCCGGTGCTCAGGCACACCTTCCTGAAAGTGGGCGCCGGGTATTACAGGTACGGTTTCGACAAACTCCGGAATAAGAATAATTTCGGTGAAGGAGATACCAGGAACATCAATTATCCCAGCGACCTGAAGATACTTTTCTACACAGACAAATACTGGTACAACACGCTGCTGCTCACGGTTGGCGCAGAAAGGACCTTCCCGCTGGGCAAAGGCCTTCAATTCAATGCCGGGGTTAATCTCAACAATTACTACACCTACTCACAGCATTACCACATCGATTGGGCGCAAAATGCAGAGCAGTATGGGATTGAAACCGATTATACGGTCCGTAACGGCCGGTATTTCGGATTTTCCGCATCCCTGCAGGCCGGCCTCCAGAAAGACTTCGGGAAATTCAGTGTGGGCCCGCAGCTTATCATCCCTGTTTTTGACCTGTGGAAACAGGACGGGGTATTCCCTGGCGAAGACAACGATTCCAAGCGCTCGAAATGGTCGCAGGGCATAGGCGCCGGCGTAACGGTCGGATACGCCTTGTAACAAACGGGCAGGTAAAGCCGTATGGCTGCAGTGCATAAGAGCCGCAAACAACCACAGCAGGGCCTGTTTTCACCCTTTCCTCCCCTTTTCAGTAGCATTTTCAGGCCGCCTGCCGCCATAAGTACTAGTTTAAGTATCCTGGGGCCGCCGGGTTACCGCTAATTTGCAGGTTAACTTATGCGACTTACGATAACCATATTCTTTATAGGCCTTTCCATGCCCGTATTCGCCCAAAAGAGCCCTGAGGTTCCCTTCGGCGGCACTCCGCGCTTTACCGACTCATTGCAGGTACAGGCAGGCGTTACAGGCACCGTTGCATCGAAAGAGTACCAGCCGCTTTGGCTCACCGCCAAACGCTTCGGTACCATCAGCGACCGAAAATCCGACCTTTCCTCGCACATCATGCTGCGCAACAGCCATGCACTGGACGTCAACGGCGACTTTTATATCAAATACGGTTTCAACCTTTACAACAACAACCATTTCTCCGAAACATTCTTCGAAGAAGGGTATGTAAAGGCCAGCTACCGCAACCTGGAGCTGCGTGCGGGCAGGTACGAGGAAGTGAGCGGCGAAGCCGATCCGGAGCTTAGTTCGGGTTCCTGGGGCATCAGCGGCAACGCTTTGCCCATCCCGAAAGTGAGCATTGCGCTGAAAGATTACGTGAACATACCCTTCACCAACGGCTGGGTGCAGGTGAAAGGCCAGTTCAGCCACGGCTGGATGGGCGACCAGCAATACATCAAAGGCGCGTTCCTGCATGAAAAGATGCTGTACCTGCGCATCGGCAAGGAGCGCCTGAAAGTGTACGGCGGCATCCAGCATTTCGCGGTGTGGGGTGGCAACCGCTTCGACCTGCCGCCGATCAAGAATACGTTCTCCAATTACTGGGACATCCTGACCGGCAAGGTGGCAGACGATGGCACCGTGATCAATACCCAGATACAGCCCAACCGCCCCGGCGACCACCGCGGCGTATTGGAAGGCGGCATCCAGTGGGAAACGGATGATATCAAACTGTTGCTGTATAACCAGAGCATGTTCGAAACCGGCCAGAACATCGATATCAAGAATACGGACCGCCTGCTGGGCCTCAGTTATGTGAACAAAAAAGAAGATCCTATCCTCGAAAAGGCCACCATCGAGTTCATCAACAGCAAAAAAATGAACGACTGGCTGCCGCTGCGGGTGCGCGAAAGTTATTACAACAACGGCGTATATCTCACCGGCTGGGAATACCGCGGCAACATCATCGGCACACCACTGTTCATCAACCGCACGCGCGGCAGCAAATACTTTGAAGACGTAGAGCCCATCGACTGGAACCTCCCGAGGGATTCCGTGATCAAAAAAGGCTGGAACATCATCAACAACCGCGTGACGGGGCTGCACGTAGGCGCCAAATACAATATTGCGCAGATACTGAAAGCGCGCACGCTGCTCACTTTCACCCGCAACTTCGGCAACTACCACCCGGAGCCCATTTCCTCCACCATGACGCAATGGTACACGTTGCAGGAGATCATCTGGCCCACGCCGGTAAAGGGAATAACAGTGAATGCCGGGCTTGCCTTCGATTGGGGGGACTTCGGCGGCAATACCGGCGGTATGCTGGGCATACAATGGAACCTGGGGTTATAGGATCAGCTTGGTGATCGTTGCGTGCAGGTTCCGGAATAAAAAGGGTTTGGTTACATAACCCGCCGCGCCCTTCTTCATGGCGAGGTTGATCTCCTCGATAGCCGTTTTGGCCGTGAGCATCAATACGGGGATGTTCCGCAGCTGGCTGTCTTTCTTAAAGATCTCCAGCAATTCGTAACCATTGATCACCGGCATGAAAATGTCGCTGATCACGAGGTCAGGATGGTGCTGCCTGGCATGGGCCACACCTTCTTCGCCGTTGCTGGCGGTGAGCACATTAAATTCATGCAGTTCCAGCAAGGTTTTCAGCGTGTCGGTCAATGCGGGTTTGTCTTCAATCAATAAAATAGTCCTGTTCATGCATACCTGAATGTAAGTGAGAATTTCGTGCCTTTGCCCTTTTCGCTGGTAACCTTGATCTCTCCGTCGTTCATCTCCGTGAAGGTTTTCACGATAGCCAGTCCAAGTCCCGTGCCATCTATACCGTCAACATTGCTGCCGCGGTAAAAAGAATTGAACAGGTGCGGGATGTCTTTCTGCGGGATGCCGATACCATGGTCGGAAATAGAGATCACCAGCTTGTGGGCGTGATAATGCAGTTTGATCTGCGGGTTTTCATGAGTGGAATACTTAAAGGCATTACTGATCAGGTTAGTCAGTATTTTCGAAAACTGGTCCTTGTCTACCGGAATCTTGCGCGGCTCTCCCACCACCTTCACTTCCAGCCTCCGTTCATCTTTCCTTTCGGAAAAGTACTGGTAGTTCAGGTAATCGATCACCTTTACCGCATTTACCGGTGTTTTATTTACTTCGTAATTGTTGGATACGATCTTGCTGAGCGTGAGTATCTCGTCCAGCATGGTGTTCAGGTTAAATACCTCGGTGGAGATCTTCAGGATGTTCTGCTGGTAGAAGGCATTCATCATGCTGTCCATCTTGATGCGTGTCTCCAGCAGGTCTACCGCCGCGGCGATGGCCGTGAGCGGGGTCCTGAACTCGTGCGAGGTCATGGAAATGAAATTGGTTTTCATTTCCTGCAAAGCCCTTTCCTGTTCCAGGTTGCGCAGCTGTACGCGAAGCTGCTGTTCGCTGTCGCAGGCTTTGCCGATGGCCAGTATATATTCTTTTTGTGCAATATTGATACGATTGGCGGAGAAGCCAATATGGGTCTCTTCGGCGCTACCGTTGTTGGAGACGAGCATAAATTCTTCTTTGAACGGAACGTTCAGGGTTTTGCCGGTCACGGAGAGCCCCAGTTTATCTATCGCAGCCTTGTTCGCCTTTTCGACTATTCCTTCAGTTGGCTCGATGATCAATACGGGTTCCTTTATCCCGTTGAGCAAATGGGTTACTTTTATATAATGCTGTGGCTTCATTGTCTTCTATATAGGTTTTCATGGACGTCCGGGAGCCGTCTCCCGGGTTGGTCAGATATGGTAACTGCACACAGGTGTATGAATAAGCAAGATAGTCAATGCATTCCGCAATTAACACGATCGTTCCATTTTTTATTACGATTGTGGAAAATTTCGGTTATATAAATCTACAACTAATATGAATTTTATTTATTACTTACTTAAGTAAGTAATGCGTTATTGAATGCTTGTTAATAATTTAATGCTGTTTTTGAATTGATTGCAAGAAAATTGGAATTATATTTGATATAGAGACCCTTTATAGACCATATCGCATAATGTTACCCGTAATATGATATCGATCGGAATTATTGAAGACAACCATTTTCAGCTTAATAACTACAAGGAGTTCCTCGAGGACTTCCAGGAGTGCAAAGTCGTTTTTGCATGCCGTTCCATGGAAGAGTTCAAAGCTCTTCCGTACAAGGATCCGGATGTTAAAGCCATATTACTCGATATTTCCCTTCCCGGCGAATCGGGCATTTCAGGGATGGACGAACTGAAGCGCATTTACCCGGAAGCCAAGATCATCGTGCTTTCCGGGCATGATGGCAAACAGTACGTTATAGAATCCATCATGAAAGGCGCGGCGGGTTATATCATTAAGACCAGCCGGCTGATGGAAATATATCATTCCATCCTTGACGCCATTAACCAGGGCGGCACCCTCTCTCCCAAAGCAGCGCACCTGCTGATCGATCACGTAAGCAAAGACCCGCTGGAATACGTGAAAGACAAACTCACCAAACGCGAATACGAATTGCTGCATCTTCTCAAAGAAGGTTATACCTACAAAGAGATGGCTGAAAAGCTCTTCGTTACTGTGTTTACCGTGAATCAGCACCTGAAAAAGATCTACCAGAAACTGAACGTAGCATCCAAGAGCGAGCTTATCTCGAAGATCTGGAGCAACAGCCTGTATTGAATCACTACTTTAATGAGTAACGGGTTTTATGCCTGTTGCTGTATTAATACTATAGTGAGTAGTTCTGAAAAAATGCATCTGTGGTAGTTTTGTAATGTGATCATATATCACATCTTAACGAAACCCGATCAGATGAGAGAGAGACCTAAACCATACTTTAGAAAAACCGTAGTATTCGTTGCGCTCGCGGCTTTATTTGCCTCCTGCGTAAACACCAAACAAGCCGCCTACTTCAATAACCTGAACGATACCACGCTCGCTGCCGTGAAGGTTGATTTCGAGCCCGTCATCCAGAAGAATGACATCCTCCAGATCAACATCAGCGCTGCGAACCCGCAGGAAGCGATGATGTATAACCTGCCCAACACTTACTCTCCCGGCGCAACTACAACAGCCACCGGAAACGTAAGCGTGGCGCCGGCCGGAGGCAATCCTGCCGCGGGTTACCTGGTGAACCAGCAAGGCACCATCGAGCTGCCCGTACTGGGCGCCATTAAAGCCGACGGCCTGACCAAAACCGCGCTGACGGACACGATCCGCCGGCAGCTGGTAGACCGCAAGCTGCTGGTAGACCCGGTGGTAAGCATCCGCTTCCTCAATTACCGCGTAACCGTGCTCGGCGAAGTGGCCCGCCCTACTGTTGTGAATGTTTCCAGCGAGAAGATCTCCATTCTTGAAGCGCTGGGCATGGCCGGCGACATCACCATCTACGGCAAAAAAGAGAATGTATTGCTGATCCGCGAACAGGACGGCGTAAGAACCACGCGCAGGCTGAACCTCAACGACGCAGGCATGCTGGGCTCCCCCTATTTTTACCTGAAACCTAATGACATCGTATATGTGGAACCTTCCAGAGCAAAAGTAGCCACCACCAGCAAAGCAAACACTGTAGTTCCGATCGTGCTCAGCGCGCTGAGCCTCGTCGTGATCCTGGTGGACAGGCTGATAGTGAACAATTAACGCGAGAGACATGAACAACAACGTGCACATCACACGGCCGAACGGCCAGCAACCGGGCATGCAGAAACGCATGCAGCCACAGGAACAGGTAGACCTGCTGGCGCTGATCAGGTACCGTTATCTGTCGCACTGGCCCCTCTTTGTACTTGCAGTGATCGCCGCCGTCGTTGCTGCATTTGCATACCTGCGTTACGCTACGCCTGTTTACAAAGTTTCCGCCACTTTGCTGGTGAAGGAAGAATCCAAACAACTCGGCGAGCAGGACCTGCTGAGCAGCCTCGACCTTTTCGGTTCAGACAAGAACATCGAGAACGAGATGCAGATACTCAGCTCCCGCACCCTGGCCTCCCAGGTGGCCCGCAACCTGCAGCTGTACGGGGAAATGTATGAAGAAGGCCAGCTGCGCGATGTGCTTAGCTATAAATATGCGCCGCTTGAATTTGTGTTCCTGGAACCCGGGAAAATAAAAGACGGCGTCGTTGAAAAAGTAGACGTATCCTACGATTCAGCCCGCCGCACCGTGATGCTGGACCATGTGGCCTACCCCATTTTCGACACCGTAAGCACCCGCTGGGGATGGATGGTGATAAAGCCCAGGCCCGGCACGCATATGCCGAAGCACAAGGCTTACCTGCAGATCAGCAGCGAAAAGAAAACGGCAGAGAACTTATTAAAAAACCTCCAGGTAACACCGGTCTCCAAAATGGCCACCGTTATCAAACTCGACTATAACGACGTAAGTCCCACCCGCGGCGAAGCCATTGTGAACGAGCTGGTGCGCGTGTACAACCATGCCGCCATTGAAGACAAGAACCGCGTGGCCGCCAGCACCATGAGCTTTGTAGAGGAACGCCTCCGCATCGTGACCAGGGAGCTGAACCAGGTGGAAAGGCAGGTAGAGCAATTCAAATCCTCCGCCGGCATCGTGGATATCGGCGAGCAGAGCAAGCTCTTCCTTGCCAGCGTGCAGGAAAACGACGCCAAGCTGAACGAAGCCAACATGCAGCTCTCCGTGCTGGAGTCTATTGAAAAATATGTGAGCAGCACAAACGATGGAGAGAACGTAGTGCCTGCTACCCTTGGTCTTACAGACCCGGTGCTGCTGGAACTGATCGCACGGCTGAACGAGGCCCAGATGGAGCGTGAAAAGCTCCGGAAGACCACTGCCGAGAACAGTCCCGTGATCACCGCGCTGGACCGCCAGATCGCCAAGCTGAAGCCCGGCATACTGGAAAACATACACAGCCTTCGTTCCAACCTGGAAGCCGGTAAAGAAAAGCTCGAAAGCGCTAACGGCCGCTTCATGGGCATGCTGCACAGCGTGCCCGGCAAAGAAAGAGCTTTGCTCGAAGTAAGCCGCCAGCAGATCATCAAGAATAACATTTACACCTTCCTGCTGCAGAAGCGGGAAGAAACAGCCCTGGCGTACGCCGCGGCGATATCAGACAGCCGCATCGTGGACGCCGCGCAATCAGCCGGCCTCCCCTTCAGCCCGAAAAGAATGACCGTACTGGCCCTGGCCATCGGCATCGGCATCGCTTTCGTAGCGGGTGTGATCACCCTCAGGGACCTGATGAACCGCGAGATCGAACAGCGCGCAGACATAGAAAAAGCTACCGATGCGCCGATCGTGGCGGAGATCATGCACGACGACAACAAGGAATCTGTGGTAATAGCCGACGGCAAGCGAAGCCTGGTAGCAGAGCAGTTCCGCTCGCTCAGGACCTCCCTTTCCTACCTCGGCGTGAACGGCGACAACAAAACGCTGCTCGTTACCTCCTCCATTTCCGGCGAGGGCAAGAGCTTCATATCCATCAACCTGGCCATCAGTCTTTCGCTGATCCGCAAAAAAGTGGTGCTGCTGGAATTTGACCTCCGCAAGCCCATGATCAGCAAGATGCTGGGCATTCCCAGGGAGCCGGGCATTACCAACTTCCTGGTGGGTAAAACGCCGCTGCCTGAAATGCTGAAAGCCGTGCCCGGCAACGACCACCTGTTCATCCTCCCCGCGGGCGTAATTCCGCCCAACCCGACGGAGTTGATACTGAACGGCCGTTTGCAGGAAATGCTGACCACGCTGAAAACAATGTTCGATTATGTAATAATAGATACCGCCCCTGTGGGCATAGTAACGGATGCCAGGCTGCTGGCACCTTTCACGGACGCCACGCTGTACGTGATCAGGCAGCAGGTAACGCCGAGGATCCACCTGAAGATGATAGACGAACTGTACCGCAGCCGCGAAGCAGGCAAGCTGAACATCGTGTTCAACGGCGTGAAACCGCGCGGCGTAAGCACGCAGAGCTACGGTTATGGTTACGTGGAAGAGCTGAACAAACAGCAGAAGAAGAAGAAATTCATCAGGAGCATATTTAAGGTGTAACATATGATCTGTACCGGGGAATGATTCGCTCATTTCCCGGTTCTTAAAAACCTGACGAGAACGATATTTAGCACAAGAGTGCCTTAACATATTAGATGATAAAAGAAATTATTGAAAAACCGAATACTGGTAGTCCATGTGACTGAGGTGGCGAAGCCATGCAAACCTACTACACCGCCTGCCTTTAACGTTCCCCGTTATGAAAACCCGATTGTGATTCGTTAACCAGTAAAAATTAACCGTATGCAACACGAAACAAACTCCTGGTATGCCGTGTACACCAGGCCGCGATGGGAAAAGAAAGTAGCAGCCGCTCTCGAAAGAAGACAGATCGAAAGCTATTGTCCCTTGAACCAGGTGGCCCGCCAGTGGAGCGACCGGCGTAAAGTAGTGGAAGAGCCGCTTTTTTCCTCTTATGTTTTTGTGCGCGTGCCAGACAGCAAAAAGCAGCTGGTGCGTGAAACGGAAGGTATTATCAATTTCGTGTACTGGCTGGGCAAGCCGGCCATGATCCCTGACCATGAAATTGAGCTTATTCAACGTTTCCTTCGTCATTACAAAGACGTTTCCCTTGAGAAATTCCCGCTGCGGCACAACGACCTGGTGGAAGTGACCGCCGGCCCGCTGATGCACCACCGCGGCCGTATCGTGGAACTGGGCAAGAACCGCGTGAAAGCGGTACTGAACAGCCTGGGCTACAATATGGTGGCCAGCATTGCCGCAGACGAAGTAATGATGGTACCCGCAATCTGACATTAACCCGAACCAATTTAAAACAGCATGCATCATATCCTGTTATGCGGCGGCGCCGGTACGCGCCTGTGGCCCCTTTCCAACCGCCGTACGCCCAAGCAGCTGCTGCCGCTCTTCGACGGCCGGAGCCTGCTGCAGATCACTTTTCTCCGCAACACGTTTGCCTGCACGGAAGTTACGGCTATCGTAAATGAAGAACAGTCCGCCGACATTATAACACAACTAACCGACGCCGGGGCAAAAGGCCCTGCCATACTCGCGGAACCTGTTGGCCGTAACACCGCCGCAGCCATTGCCCTCGCGGCTTTTGTGGCAGACCCCAATGAAATACTGCTGATCACTCCCGCAGACCATCTCATCGGCACGCCGGAACGTTACGAAGAAACCATCAGGGCAGCATACAAGCTCGCCGCGCAGGATAACCTCGTGACCATCGGCCTGCAGCCCGCCTATCCTGAAACCGGCTACGGTTACATCCAGTACAAAGGCAACGACGTGGTACGTTTTGTTGAAAAACCGGATGCCGCCAACGCAGAAAAAATGCTGCAAAGCGGTGACTACCTCTGGAACAGCGGCATCTTCTGTGCACGGGCTGCCGTGATGCTCGAAGAGCTGGAACAATACGCCCCCGCGATCTACGCCGCCGCAGCCGTGGCCGCGAAAGAATGGCTGGATACCGGCAAACTTTCCCTGGAAAAAATGCAGGCCATCCCGGCAGACAGCATCGACTATGCCGTGATGGAAAAAAGCAGCCGCGTGAAAGTAGTGCCCAGCAACATGGACTGGAGCGACGTAGGCAGCTACGAAGCCCTCACCCAGGCGCTCGCACAGCATTACCGGTACAGCAACGACCAGGCCGTATACATCAACAGCAACCCCGAAACCAGCATGGTGATCGGAAAAAATAAGCTGGTAGCCCTGGTGGGAGTTGACAATATGGTAGTGGTAGATACCCCGGAGGCTATACTCGTGATGCAGAAAGGGAAAGGCCAGGATGTGAAACAGCTGCACCAATGGGTGAAAGAAAACCGTCCCGAACTATTGTAAAGCAAAAAAACAAATGGATGAAACCGAGCATCTTCATGCGAGATTCCATCCGACCTTTAAAAAGACAAATATTAACGGATGAAACCGAGCATCTTCATGCGAGATTCCATCCGACCTTTAAAAAGACAAATATTAACGGATGAAGTTAACAGATAAGATCTATATCGCAGGGCACCGTGGCATGGTAGGCGGCGCCATCAAAAAGAAACTCATATCCCTTGGGTACCAGAACCTCCTGCTGCGCACATCAGGCGAACTGGACCTGCGCAACCAGCAGGCCGTCAACGAATTTTTCCGCACCGAAAAACCGGACTACGTGTTCCTGGCCGCCGCGAAAGTAGGCGGTATTCATGCGAACAATACCTACCGCGCGGAATTCCTGTACGACAACCTCATGATCGCTGCCAACATTATACATGCCGCGTACGAAAATAAAGTGAACAAGCTGATGTTCCTCGGCAGTTCCTGCATTTATCCCCGCATGGCGGCGCAGCCTATCACGGAAGACAGCCTGCTGACCGGCCCGCTGGAAGCCACCAATGAGCCCTACGCCATTGCGAAAATAACCGGCATCAAACTTTGCGAGGCTTACCGCCAGCAATACGGCTGCAACTTCATCAGCGTAATGCCCACCAACCTGTACGGCATCGGCGACAATTACCATCCCGAAAATTCGCACGTGCTGCCGGCGCTCATCCGCCGCTTCCATGAAGCGCGCACTGCGGGCAAGCCTTCCGTGACCGTTTGGGGAACGGGGACGCCTAAACGCGAATTCCTGTTTGCCGACGACCTGGCAGACGCCTGCGTGTATCTCATGCATCATTACGACGGCGCCGAGACCATCAATGTAGGCACCGGCGAAGACCTCAGCATCCGTGAGCTGGCGGAAACCGTGAAGGCCGTGACCAATTATGAAGGAGACATCCTTTTCGACAGCAGCAAGCCGGACGGCACGCCCCGCAAACTGCTGGACGTGAGCCGCCTGCACAACCTCGGCTGGAAACACAGCGTAGACCTGCAAACCGGGCTCCACCTGGCTTACAGCGATTTCGTCAAAAAACAATTTTCCCTCATCAACGCGATATAAATAATTAAAACAGCATCACATGAAAGTAGCTTTAATAACCGGCGTGAACGGACAGGACGGGGCTTACCTCGCGGAACTCCTCCTTGAGAAAGGATACATGGTACATGGCATCAAACGCCGCGCATCCCTTATCAATACTGAAAGGATCGACCATCTTTACCAGGACCCTCACAGCCAGGACGTGCGCTTCCGCCTTCACTACGGCGATATGACAGACAGCACCAACCTCATCCGCATCATCCAGGAAACACAGCCCGACGAAATTTACAACCTCGCCGCCATGAGCCATGTGCGCGTGAGCTTCGATACGCCGGAATACACCGCCAATGCAGACGGCATCGGTACGCTGCGCATCCTGGAAGCCCTGCGCATCCTGAAAATGGAACAGAAATGCCGCGTGTACCAGGCCAGCACCTCAGAGCTATACGGCCTTGTACAGGAAGTGCCCCAGAAAGAAAGCACGCCTTTCTATCCCCGCAGCCCTTACGCCGTGGCAAAACTTTACGCCTACTGGATCACCGTGAACTACCGTGAAGCCTACGGCATGTACGCCTGCAACGGCATTCTCTTCAACCACGAAAGCCCGCTGCGCGGCGAAACCTTCGTTACCCGCAAGATCACCCGCGCCGCCGCCGCCATCGTGCTGGGCCTGCAGGATAAATTATATCTCGGCAACCTGGACGCACGCCGCGACTGGGGCCATGCAAAAGATTACGTGGAAGCCATGTGGCGCATCCTCCAGCAGG
This sequence comes from Chitinophaga sp. YIM B06452, assembly GCF_039655965.1. Classification (NCBI taxonomy): domain Bacteria; kingdom Pseudomonadati; phylum Bacteroidota; class Chitinophagia; order Chitinophagales; family Chitinophagaceae; genus Chitinophaga; species Chitinophaga sp. YIM B06452. Next base: position 120,983 of record NZ_JAWLKY010000006.1, read on the forward strand.
ACCAGCCGGATGATTACGTGATCGCCACCGGCATCACCACGCCCGTGCGCGACTTCGTGCGCATGACCTTCGACGAGCTGGGCATTGAACTCGAATTTACCGGTGAAGGCGTGAACGAGACCGCAGTGGTGACCGCCTGCCGCAATAAAGAATACATCCTGCCCATCGGCAAGGAAGTGGTAGCGGTGGACCCCAAATATTTCCGCCCCACTGAAGTGGACCTGCTCATTGGCGACCCGACTAAGTCCAAGACCAAGCTGGGCTGGGAACCGAAATACGACCTGCAGGAGCTGGTGCGCGAAATGGTCGCCTCCGACGTGGAGCTGTTCCGCAAAAAAGACATTGCACAATTTGAACATCTGATGGGTTAATAATGCAGGCAGCAAACAGAGTAGTTTTAAATACAGGGTTCTTATACGGCAAGATGCTGGTCACCATGCTGATCGCGTTGTATGCCACGCGCCTTGTATTGAACGGCCTCGGAGCCGTGGATTACGGGATATTCAACCTGGTGGCGGGAATTGTGGCCATGCTGAGCTTTTTGAACAGCTCCATGACGCTCAGCACCCAGCGGTATATGTCGTTTTTCCTCGGCTCCGGCAACCTGCTTCAACTCAAAAAAGCATTTAACTCCGGCATCTGGCTGCACCTCTTCATAAGCGTAATCGTGGTCGGATTGCTGGAGTTATCAGGCATTTATCTATTCAACCATGTGTTGAACATCCCGGCGGAAAGGCTGGGAGCCGCGCGCGTCATTTTTCATTTCATGACGGCCAGCGCCTTTTTCACTATCGTATCCGTGCCTTACGACGCGATGATCAATACCCACGAGAACATGCTGCTGCTGGCGGTGATGGGCATCGTGGAATCCGTGATCAAGTTAGGGCTCGCGGTGAGCCTGGCTTACCTGGGCGGAGACAAGCTCGTGATCTATTCCGCCGGGCTGGCCTTGCTGCTGGTGGCTTTGCTGCTTTTTAAATGGAGCTATTGCACCGCGCGTTACCCCGAAAGCCGCATCAGCGCGAAGTATTTTGACCGCGGTTTGCTCCGGGAAATGTTCTCCTACTCCGGCTGGGCCATGGTAGGCGCTTCCGGCGTGATCGCCAAAACCCAGGGTATTGCCATGGTGCTGAACGTTTTCTTCGGCACCGTGATCAATGCAGCATTCGCCATTGCCAACCAGGTGAATGCACAGCTCAGTTATTTCGCTGTTACCATGCTCCAGGCGCTGAACCCGCAGCTCGTGAAAAGCGAAGGCAGCGGCAACCGCGAACGCATGGTGATGCTGAGCCTCATGGCCTGCAAATTCGCGTTCTACCTGCTGAGCTTCTTTGCCATACCGGCCATTATCGAAATGCCTTATATCCTTCATATCTGGTTAAAAAATTACCCGGACCATACGGTGGCCTTCTGCCGCCTGATCATTGCGGGATCGCTCGTATACCAGCTTTCCGGCGGCCTGCAGATGGCCGTACAGGCCGTGGGGAGGATCAAGACCTTCCAGCTCGTGCTGTTCAGCCTCCTGCTGCTCAACATTCCCGGCGCATACCTGCTGTTGCGGGCAGGCTTCCCTCCCGCTGCCGTGCTCACGCTCAGCCTGCTGATAGAATGCGCGATCGCGGCATACCGTATGCTGGCGGCCAAACGCCTGACCGGCATACCCATGCGCAGCTTTATGGTGAACGTGGTATGGCATTCGCTGCTGCCCGTTTCCATCGCGGCCGGCATCGCCCTTATTCCTACTTACACCATGGAAGAAGGATTTATGAGGCTGCTGGCCACCGGCTGCCTCGCAGTGGCGTCGCTGGCAGTGCTGATCCGCTTCTTCGGCCTTTCGCCCTATGAATTGCAGAAACTGACAGACATGGTCGGCAAGGCCCTGGCGAAGATCACCCGTAAAAGCCCGGTATTAAACGCAAACTGACCATGAACATACTATTCTTCACCACCATATCACCCTTTCCGCAAAACGGCGGGGAAAAGATCCGGAGCTGTTACCTGCTCAAAGCGCTGGCCTCCCTCGGGCACAGCGTTCATGCCATTATAGGCAATAAAGAGCAGGTTAACTTTGATGAATACACGATTCCCGGCGTAACATTCCACACGTATACGCAACCGGCGCTGACGCTGGCAGAACGGCTGACGGGAAAATTCTATTTCCGCCAGGACCCCGCCCTGATAAAGCTTTTCGCCCACATCAGCAGTATTACAAATATCGATGTGGCGATCCTGGACTATGGTTTCGTGGGGCAATATATTTCCTGGTTCAGCGCCGCACGGATACCCGTGATACTGGGCACCCACAACGCGCAGGCCGCGCACACACAGCAAAAGCCCGCCCATGGCCTTGTACAGAAGCTACGCCGCAGCCAGCTGGTGAACCTGGAAAGAACGCACGAACAACGCTATTTCCCGCAGGCCGCGGCGGTCATGACCGTCAGCGAGCCCGACAGGCAATACCACGCCGCCTTCATCGATCCGAAAAAAATATTCGTGGTTCCCAACTTCCTGGATGAAAACGATTACGCCCTCCGGGAAGAAAGGAACCCGCGCCGGCTGGCCATGACCGCCAACTTTTCCATGTTCATGAACTTCGAAGGGCTGAAGTGGCTGGTGGACCAGGTGTGGAACGACGAGCTGGCGAACAAATTCGAATTATGGCTCGTAGGCCGCCATTCCAAAGAAGCATTGCAGCAGCTGAAGGGCGCCACCGAATGGAAGAACATCAAGGCCATCGGCAAAGTGCCCGACATCAAACCATACATCGCGCAATCAGCCGGGGTGCTCATTCCCCTGCTGCATGGCAGCGGCACCCGCCTCAAATGCCTGGAGGCCATGGCGCTCAGCACCCCGGTGATAGGCACTTCCAAAGGCGTAGAAGGCGTGCTGAGCGACAATTTCATTGTGGCCAACACACCCGCTTCCTTCCGCCACGCGGTACATTCCTTTTCAGGGAAAGGTCCGCTGGGAGGCTTGCTGCGGGAAGATTTCATGAAAGAATACAGCGCTGGTGTGAACCGCGAACGGCTGGAGCACATCCTCCGGTTTGCCGCGCAGAAAGCGCCGGTAGTTACTCACCAAATGGCAGCAGAATGACGATAAAAAAAGCAGGCGTGTTCCTGTATACCATGCTCAGCACCATCAAGGTGAACCTCGTGGGGCAGCTCTGGCTCAGCGAACTGCTGATATTGCTGGCCGCGCCTTTCACCTACCGGCCGGACGATCTGAAGACCTATCCTTATCTCAAAAAGATACTGGTGGCCCTGCTCGTGCTGCTGTTCTTCCAAATGGTGACAGACCTGCTCGTGGTGGGCAACACCCCGCAGAACTACCTGCGCGGATGGGCCGCCACCATCATCGCCCTGCTGTCGTTCATCGTGCTTTTCAAAACACTGAACGATACTTCCACCATCCTGTTCTTCCTGTTCATGACCATGATCAAGAACATCATCTATACAGACGATATCGTGGACTCGGACATGAGCTATTTCAAGTTCAAGATCGCCCCCATCCTCACCATGGCCATGTACCTGGTGCTATACCAGCTGTACAAACGCGGCGAGATAAAAATGGCGCTCACCGTGCTCATCGGCTGCAGCCTGCTCTGCTTCGCATTCGACAGCCGGTCTACCGGCGTGATCTTCTTCATCGGCGCGGTGATCACCTATTTTATGAACAACAACGTGCAGATCTCCCGGCAGAAGATCATTTTCTTCTTTGTATTATTTGCCGTACTGTTCCAGGTAGCTTATACTTTTTACGTGCGCTCCGTATTGAGCGGCGAAATAGGCGGCGACCACTCGCGCACGCAGATAGAACGGCTGGCCAATCCCTACAACCCGCTGGAGCTGCTGATGACCGGCCGCGCGGAAACCTTTGCCGCGGGCGCCGCCATTGCAGACAAGCCTTTGTTCGGGCATGGCAGCTGGGCGGAAGACAAATCCTTAAAATACTACATGATCCTGCTGATGTACCACGACGCGGAGCTGAATACCGAGCGTGTGAAAAGCCGTACCATCCTGGTGCCCAGCCACTCCGTGCTGATGGGCGCCTGGGTGAACTGGGGGCTTGGCGGTTTCCTGGCGGTGCTGTACCTCTTCTGGCAGGTGGTGAAAATGGGTCTGTACATTATCCGCAACGGGCAGAACCTCGCGCTGTACCCCGTGCTGGTGCTGATATTCATCGGGCTGATCTGGACCTTCCTCTTCTCCCCCTTCCAGCACCTGCGCCTGTACATCCCGGGGCTGACCGCGATCATTATGAATAATTATTACGCGCTGGTAAACGAGGTCGAAGAAGAAGACCCGGCTTACGACAATATACCTATCCATGCTTAAATCCTTTGATCCATGACAACAGAACAGTTATTCCAGGAGAAGATAGACGCCAAAACAGGAAAGGTCAAAATGTACAGGGACAATCCCCTGTATTTCCTCAAACGGTCTAACATATCGCTGTACAAAAGCTTTTTGCTGTACCTCTACTACAGCATCGCCAGCTGGCTGCCAGACCCGCCGAGGCCGCTGGGCAGCCTGGCCCTGCCTTTCCGCACCTGGCTGGCTTCCAGGATATTCCTCAGCGCCGGCAAACACATCAAAGTGAGCCGCAACGTGCGCTTCGGCAGCGGGCAGAACGTGGTGATCGGCAATTACAGCGGGCTGAACGTAGATTGCTGGATCGGGAACGATACCATCATCGGCGACGATGTGATGTTCGGCCCGGAAGTGACCATCCTTTCCGGGGGGCACAACTTTGAACGGACGGACATTCCCATGCGCGAACAGGGCAATACGCCGCGCAGGCCGGTGGTGATCGGCAACGACGTGTGGATCGGCACCCGGGTGATCATCCTCCCCGGCGTCCGCATCGGCTCGCATTCCATTATCGCGGCGGGCGCCGTGGTAACGAAGGACGTGCCGGAGTACGCCATCGTGGCGGGCAACCCGGCGACGATCAAAAAATTCAGGACAATTACCCATTAAAGAAAATATATGTCAGCACTGGTCTCAATAGTTATACCGGTATACAACGGGCAGGAATTCATCAAAGAAACACTGGACAGCATCTTTAACCAGACCTACCGCAATTTCGAGATCATCGTGGTAGACGGGGCGAGTACAGACAAGACCATGGAGATCGTTTCCGCCAACCGCGGGCTGATAGACGTGGTCATCTCCGAAAAGGACGAAGGCATGTACGACGCGCTGCGCAAGGGTTTCGACAAAGCTACCGGCAAATACCTCTGTTACATCAATGCGGACGACCGCCTGCTGCCTTACACCCTGGAAAAAGTGGTGGACAAATTCGAAAAGCAGCAATGCGACCTTGTATACGGCGATGTGAACTACATCAACGAACACGGCGCCGTGATCTTTTCCTACAAGGCCGTGCCGCTTGGCTTCCAGGCCATCCGCCAGCTGCGCCGGGTGCCGTTCGCCCAGCAAAGCTCCTTCTGGACGCGGCGCATTTACGACAAACACCGCGGGTTCGATAAAAATCTCAAGTACTCGGCGGATTCCAAATTCCTGCTGACCGTTTGCCTGGACCCTTCCGTGCGTAAAGGTTACGTGCCCATGCCGCTGGGAGAATACCGCTTGCACGGCGGTTCGTTTTCCGTATCCGTTACGGGCAAAATGCAGGCGGAACATCACCAGATGCTGCAGGACCTGAACCTGCCCGCCGCCAACTTCCGCAGGTACATTTACGAGCTATACGCCAAAGCCCGTAACGTCAAAGGCATCTATCAAAAGTTAACCTATAAAGGAAATAAATTCTGACATGAAAATTCTGTTTATCGTCCCTTCATACAAACCAGCCTATATCTACGGCGGCCCTATCATCAGCGTATCGAAGCTGGCGGAAGGGCTGGCCAACCTGGGGCACCGCGTGATGGTGTACACCACCACCGCCAACGGCGAACAAGAACTGGATGTACCCGTTAAAGAAACACAAGTGGTGAACGGCGTGGAAGTAAAATATTTCCCCCGCATCACCAAAGATCATACGCATGTATCACCCAGCCTGTGGAGTACCACCTGGGCCACCGCCAACGATTACGACGTCGTGCACATCCACAGCTGGTGGAACTTCCTGGTGATGGGCGCTTCGCTCATCTGCTCCATCAGGGGCATACGCCCGGTGCTGAGCCCGCGCGGCGTGCTGTGCGACTTCGTGTTCAACCACAAAAACAAACTTTCCAAAAAAATACTGCACAACATGCTCGGCAAGCACCTGCTGCGCCGCACTTACCTGCATACCACCTCCGACATGGAGCGCGACGACTGCCTGCGCATCAACAGCAAATGGGACAACGAGATCATCTACAACCTCGTGAGCCTGCCCGAGGGAAGCTACGAGCGGAAAGCCAACGAAGTTTTCACCATCAGCTTCTTCTCCCGCATCCATCCCAAAAAAGGGCTGGACATATTGCTGCTGGCGCTTTCCAAGGTAGATTTCCCCTTTGTACTGAAGATAGCCGGCGATGGCGATGCCGCTTACCTTGAAGAACTGCGCGCCCGCGTTACCCAACTGGGCCTGGAGGATAAAGTAGAATGGGCAGGCTGGAAGGACAAAGAAGAGAAATTCGCCTTCCTGGCCGGTTCCGACCTTTTTGCGCTCACCTCGCACAACGAAAATTTTGCGATGGTGGTGCTGGAAAGTCTTGCAGTGGGCACGCCCGTGCTGGTGAGTGAACATGTGGGCCTGGCGCCTTATGTGAAAAGGAACGACCTGGGCTGGGTAACCGGCATCAGCGATGTGGAAGAAGTGCGGAACAAGCTCATCACCGCCTACAACAGCCATGAAGACCGCGCGCGCATCAACGCGGCGGCCATCCTGAAAGTGCAGGAAGATTTCAACGAATCCAGGCTGGCATCCGATTATGTGAGCATGTACAAACACTCCGGCAAAAAGAAAGCGTCATGAAGATCACGGTGATCATATTAACCTTCAACGAACAAAAACATATCGGCCGCTGCCTGGAAAGCATGCGGCAGGTGAGCGACGACATCTGCATCATCGACGCAGGATCTACCGACGATACCGTGGCCATCGCCGAATCTTTCGGCGCCCGCATCTTCCGCAACAAATGGGTGAACTACGCCGTGCAGTTCCAGTGGGCGCTGGACAACTGCGGCATCCAGAACCCCTGGGTGATGCGCATGGATGCGGACGAATACCTGGAACCCGCATTGGTAAAGGAGATCAACGAAGCCAACATCCCGGGTAACATCACCGGCATCTACATCCGCCGGAAAGTGCTGTTCAAAGACAAATGGATCCGCTACGGCGGCTTCTACCCGCACACCCTGCTGCGCATCTGGCGCAACGGCGCGGGCAGCATAGAGCAGCGCTGGATGGACGAGCACATCGTGCTCTCCGGCGACGGCACCATGATGCTGAAAGAGCACATTGTGGACCACAACCTGAACTCCATCCACTGGTGGGTGAACAAACATAACAACTATGCCATCCGCGAAATGGTGGACCTGCTGAACATCAAATACCACTTCCTGGAAAACGACGGCAGGCTGCTGCAGAACGAAAGCTCGCAGGCCAAACGCAAACGTTACCTGAAAGAAAAAGTATACGCTTCCCTGTCGCCCGGCGCCAGGGCCAGCCTGTATTTCTTCTTCCGCTACTTCCTCCGCTTCGGCTTCCTGGACGGTTACAAAGGCTTCATCTTCCATTTCATGCAGGGTTACTGGTACCGCCTGCTGGTAGACGTGAACATGAAGGAATTTGAAGAGAAACTCCAGGGCGACACCCGGAAGGAAAAGCTCATAGAACTGTTAAGAACCGATTATAACATTGCCATCTGATGGAAATGACGACCGATCTGTCCGCATTCAACACCGGCGCTTACAAGGCCGGCCCGAAATGGAAAGTGCTCAGCTGGTATTTCGTGAATTATTATATCATGAACAGCGCCTTTCCCTGGCCCTACGGCTTCAAATCGCGCCTGCTGCGCCTTTTCGGCGCAAAGGTGGGAAAAGGGCTCGTGATCAAGACCAAAGTACGGATCAAGAATCCCTGGCGCCTCACCATCGGCGACCATTGCTGGATCGGCGAATCCGTGTGGATAGACAACCTGGAAGACGTGCACATCGGCAACCACGTGTGCGTATCGCAGGGCGCGCTGCTGCTTACCGGCAACCACGACTACACCCAGGCCGATTTCCCTTACCGCCTCGGCAAGATCAAACTGGACGACGGCGTGTGGATCGGCGCTGAATCCATCGTATGCCCGGGTGTTTCCTGCGGGTCGCATTCCATTTTAACCGTAAAATCAGTCGCCACCAAAAACCTGGAGCCCTGGCATATCTACGCCGGCAATCCTGCCGCTTTTGTGCGAAAAAGAACGATGAAAACAAATGCCTAAAAGAGTATTGCTGATCGGTGGGAACTTCTCCCCTGAGCCCACCGGGATCGGAAAATATAACGGGGAAATGATCAACTGGCTGGTGGAGAACGGCTATCAATGCACCGTGATCACCTCCTACCCTTACTACCCGCAGTGGGAAGTGCAAAAGCCGTACGACCGCCACAAACGCTGGTATACAAAAGAAGTGAGCCACGGCGGCAACCTGAAAGTGTACCGCTGCCCGCAATACGTGCCCGCGCAGCCTACCGGCAAAAAACGCATGCTGCTCGACCTGTCGTTTTCCATGTCTGCGTTCTTCAAATTATTGCAGCTCATCCCCGGCAAAAAACATGACCTGGTGATCACCGTAGCGCCGTCATTCCAGCTGGGGCTGCTGGCCGTGCTATACAAAAAGCTCCGCGGCGCGCAGTTCCTCTACCACATCCAGGACCTGCAGATAGAAGCCGCGCGCGACCTGCAGATGATCCGTTCGGATAAGCTCATCAACATGCTTTTTGGCGTGGAACGGTACATCCTCAAGCGGGCGGACGTGGTGAGCAGCATTTCCGACGGCATGATGCAGCGTATTGGCCAGAAAATACCCGGGCGTGTGCAATTTTTCCCCAACTGGGTAGATACTTCGCTGTTCTTCCCCGTAGACGATAAGGCCGCACTGAAGCAGGAATACGGTTTTCAGCCCACAGATAAAGTGATCCTCTATTCCGGCGCCATCGGCGAAAAGCAGGGGCTGGAAGCTATTTTGCATACAGCTAAGGCCATGCGCAACCGGCCGGACCTGAAGTTCGTGGTATGCGGCTCAGGGCCCTACAAATCCAAGCTGGAAGCCATGGCTGCGCAGCTGGAACTGTCCAATGTGATCTTCTATCCCATCCAGCCGTTCGAAAAATTCAACCGTTTCCTCAATATGGCCGATGTGCATTTAGTGATCCAGAAAGCCGGCGCGTCGGACCTCGTAATGCCTTCCAAACTCAGCACCATACTGGCCGTGGGCGGGCTTGCGCTCGTTACCGCCAACCCGGGCTCCGGGCTGCATGCGCTGGTAGACAAATACCAGATGGGCATCCTCGTGAACGCAGAAGACCAGCAGGCGCTGAACGAAGGCGTGGCGCTGGCCGTGAGCGGCGAAAGCGCCGGCATTACCGGCAACGCGCGCGCCTATGCCGCGGAGCACCTGGCCATTTCCGGCGTGATGGGCCGGTTCGAAGAAATTGTCGTTAACCGTAATCAGCAACTATGTTAAGCCGTTATCTTAAAATCAGTCTCATACAGATCATCGTGCTGGATTTCATCTGGCTCAACGCTATATTTTTCGTGGCCGGCTTCGGCCTGCGCCAGTACGACCTGCAGATACATACCGGGGCAGACGCTTTCCTGCTCGTATCCAACGTAGCCTGGGCCATCGGCCTGTACACCACCGGCATTTACGCGCTCACGCAGCAACTGAGCTACGAAAGGATGGCGCGGAAGACCGTGCAGGCCATCGTGTTCTACCTGCTCATGCTGCTGCTGTTCCTTTTCCTGTACGGCGAACTGTATTCCCGTTTCTTCGTCATCATGTATTGCATCCTCTTTTCCGTGATGGTGGTGCTGAACCGGCTGCTTTTTTTCTGGGTCACCAATTCCCTCCTCAAAAGCAAGGACGTGGAAAGGAAAATGGTGATACTGGGGTACAACGAAATGTCCAAAAAACTGGCGGACAACCTGGTGACCGAAAAAAGCAACCTGAAGTTTGAAGGATACTTTGAAGAATACAACAAGGTGAACGAGCTCTCCTACTACCCCGTGATTGGCGGGCTGAAGGAATGCGTGCCGTATGCGAAAGACAACAACATCCGGGAGATCTACTCCACGCTGTCGCCTGAAGAGAACCCCTACCTCTATACGCTGGCGTACGAGGCAGAACAGCATTTCATCCACTTCAGGTTCGTGCCTGACTTCAGGATGTTTGTGAACCGGCAGATCTACGTGGATTATTTCAATAACATTCCCGTGATCTCCCTGCGCTCCGAACCGCTGGACGACCTGGCCAACCAGATCCGCAAACGCTTGTTCGACCTGCTTTTCAGCGGACTGGTCACCATTTTCCTGCTCAGCTGGCTCATTCCATTGCTGGCCATCCTGATCAGGCTTGAATCCAAGGGGCCGGTATTTTTCGTGCAGCACCGCACCGGCCGCAACAATAAGACCTTCCGCTGCCTGAAGCTGCGCAGCATGTATGTGAACAAAGAGGCAAACGACAGGCAGGCCACCCGCAACGACCGCCGTTTTACGCGCGTCGGGCGGATCCTGCGCAAAACCAACCTGGACGAGATCCCGCAGTTCCTCAATGTGCTGGCCGGCGACATGTCTATCATCGGCCCCCGCCCACACATGCTGAAACATACCGAAGAATATTCCCGCATCATACAGCAGTACATGATCCGCCACTATCTGAAACCCGGCATCAGCGGCTGGGCGCAGGTAAACGGCTTCAGGGGTGAGATCACCGAAGAAAGTCAGCTGCGCAAACGCGTGGAGCACGATATCTGGTACATGGAGCACTGGTCTGTTTACCTGGACCTGCGCATCATTTTCTTAACGGTGGCCAACACCATAAAAGGAGAAAAAAATGCATTTTGATTTGAACCGGCAGGACATGCACTCCCACCTGTTGCCCGGGTTAGACGATGGCGCCAAGACCATGGACGATTCGCTTTCCCTGATACGGCAGCTAAACGGGCTGGGATATACGAAACTGATCACCACCCCGCACATCATGAGCGGCATCTGGCACAACGATGCAGACACCATTCTCCCCGCGCTGGACGCCCTGCGCGCCGAAGTGGAAAAAGCCGGCATCAGCGTGGAGCTGGATGCGGCGGCGGAATATCTCATGGACGATTATTTTGAATCGCTGCTGGAAGATAAAACGCCGCTGCTCACCATCAACGGGAAATATGTGCTGGTGGAGTTCCCGTTCGTGGCGCTGCCCGTCAATTACCGCTCCGTTTTCTTCAACCTGAAAATGGCCGGCTACGAGCCCATCCTGGCGCATCCGGAGCGATATATGTACCAGCATGGCGACATCGATTTTTATTACGACCTGCAGGAAGCGGGCGTGCTGCTGCAGGTAAATATCCTTTCCCTTCACGGCTATTACGGCACACGAGTGCAGAAAATGGCGCTGCAGCTGGTGAACGCGGGGCTGGTGCAATTCACCGGTACCGATGCCCACCACCAGCGGCACCTGGACGTGCTGAGCCGTCCATTGCCTGATGCTTCCGTTCTTACAAAATTGAGCGGCGGCGTCATAAAAAATGAACTCTTATAATTAAAAAATTTGTAATTTTAAAAAACACGTTAACCGTTCGTATATTAGCGGCTTTTTAAAACTGAATACATAAAACAAGGGTTGCATAATGATTTCTTCTACGGGAGCAAGTAAATTTCCTGAAAATAAGGGTCTTATCGAAGATGTATTCCATGAAATCAGGTCCATTCTTTCCGGTATTTTATCCAGCGTTGAATTGATTGAGCTATATGGATCAGGGCAGTTCAGCCTGGAAAAAAGCGGGGAAAAGATCAACCGGCAGGCCGCTGCGATCAAACTGCAGGTGATTGAACTGGAATTCCTGTTGCAGAATGTGCGCATCATCCAGCACATACTCAACAAGTCCCTCACTTCGAAAAGAGCGCCGACACAGATCGTGAAGCTGCTGAAGAACCAGGTGGAAGACGAGCGGTATGCCCCGCTGTTTGCCGGCTGGGTCCACTTCCGCACGGAAAGCGACCGTGAAGTGGCGTATGTGGATGAATTCCTGGTGAAACAACTGCTCCTCAACCTGCTTTTCCGCATGCACCGCAATGCGGACATGAAGGAAACTCCCCGGCTGGACATTACTTTCGGGCAGGACGCCGTGACCCTCAAAGGCGTGTACCTAGCCAACCCAAACGACCGCACCCTTTCCAGCTCCATCTCCAGCATCAGCAACGAGAGCCTCCAGGCTTTCCTGGACCAGCGCATCTGCAGCCTGATCGCCTACGTGGCCGAGCTGCATGAAGGAAAATTCGAGCTTACCGCCCTGCCGGAAGGCCGGATAGAAATGCTGGTATCCATCCCCTACGATGTGAATTAAAATCTGTTTCTTTGCAGGTACATGTCGTTGTTCATCACATCTTTAAATTCAGGCAGTAACGGGAACTGTTATTATATCGGGAACGCCGAAGAAGCGATCCTGGTAGACGCGGGCATTTCCTGCCGCGAAACCGAACGCCGCATGAAGCGCCTTGGCCTGAAGATGGACACTGTAAAAGCTATTTTCATCTCCCACGAACATACAGATCACATCAGCGGTGTGCCCATGCTGGCCAAAAAATACCGCCTTCCCGTTTATATTACCGAGCAAACCCTTCACCACAGCCGCATGCAGCTTGAAGGCATCGTATTTAAACCGCAGGAACCCGTTACCATCGGGCAATTGCAGGTAACCGCGTTCGTCAAATACCACGATGCCAGCGACCCGCACAGTTTCCTCGTAAGCGGCAACGGCGTCACCATCGGGGTGTTCACAGACATCGGCCGGTGCTGCGACCAACTGGTGCATCATTTCCGGCAATGCCATGCGGCTTTCCTGGAAGCGAATTATGATACGGATATGCTGGAGAAAGGGCGTTACCCCATTTTCCTGAAAAACCGCATCCGTGGCGGCCACGGGCATCTTTCCAACCAACAGGCGCTGGAGCTGTTCAGGCAGCACAGGCCCGAAGGCATGCAGGTGCTGCTGCTTTCCCACCTTTCCCGCGACAACAACGATCCTGCGCTGGCGCTGGAAACATTCTCCCCGCACGCAGGCAACGTGGAAGTGGCCGTAGCGTCGCGCTACGCGGAATCGAAAGTATACCAGATATTTCCCGGGCAATTGATAGAACCGCCGAAACCCGCACCGCCGAAGAAAAAACCGGTGGTGGTGCAGACGGCGTTGTTTTGAAAATGATTTATAGACCAGCCCGTTATTGCGAGGAGCAACGGGAAATTCTGTGCGGCAGGAGGCGCGACGAAGCAATCTCAAGATACCGGGTGTATCAATCCAATGCAGGAGATTGCTTCGTCGCCCCTCCCGCTTCGGCTCTACTGCTCCTCGCAATGACGGAATTTTATTTTATGCATATCACAGCCCTCCGCAACGAGCCCGCCGTAGTATCAGCCCTGGCAGACCTTATCATCGAAACCGTCGCATGTGGCGGCTCGGTTAGTTTTATGCACCCGCTCCCGCGGGAAAAGGCCCTTGCATTCTGGGAAGCCTCCCTTGCCGCGGCAGACCGCGGGGAACGGGTGGTGCTCGGCGCATACGAGGATGGCGAACTAACCGGAACGGTTACACTCTTGCTGGATTGCCCCGATAATCAACCGCACCGCGCGGAAATAGCGAAGATGATGACGCGCGTGAAATACCGCGGCCAGGGCATTGCCCGCGCGCTGCTCACCGCGGCGGAAAGTATCGCCGCGGAACGCGGCAAAACGCTGCTGACGCTGGACACCGCGGAAGACGAAGGCGCGGCAGGATTGTATGAAAAAATGAATTACCGGAAAGCAGGCGTTATCCCTGATTTTGCGCTGAAGCCGCACGGCGGGCTTACCGGCACGGTGTTGTATTACAAAAGGATCTGAAGACCTCTCAGCCTTTCTCCACCGTCACCGCAAAAGTTCCGTCCAGCACCAGCTTCCCTTCCACTTCCCCGTTTTCCAGCTTAAGGCCTTTGATCTTACCGGTTTTCCCTTTGACAAGCAGGTCTGCCAGCTGTTTGTCGCTGAGTTTTTTGCCGAATATTTCGAAAGGAATTTTAAACCCGCAGGCAGAGAAATTGCTGCAGCCGTAAGCTGTGTTCCCTTTCTTTACCGGGTGGGCCTTGCATTTGGGGCATTGCAGGCTGTCCAGCTCCACCGGTTTCTTCGGCGCCCTGGGTTTCGGCTCCTCTTCTTTTACCGGCGGCGCTTCCGGCGCGATGGTAATGGCTTTGCCGGTGTTGCTCTTCACTTCCTGCGTGAGGTCTACCACCATCTGTATAAGCTCCTGCTTGAAGGTTTCCATGGCATACTCCCCTTTTTCGATCAGGCGCAGCTTGCGTTCCCAGTTACCCGTCAGTTCAGGGCTTTTCAGCAGTTCGTTCTGGATGGTGTCTATCAGGTCGATGCCGGTTTGCGTGGCGAAAATGTTCTTCTTTTTCTTCTCGATATATTTTCTGCGGAACAAGGTTTCAATAATGTTTGCCCGGGTAGAGGGGCGGCCAATGCCATTGTCTTTCAGCAGCTCGCGCATTTCCTCGTCTTCCACCTGCTTGCCGGCGGTTTCCATGGCGCGCAGCAAAGTGGCTTCCGTATAGGGTTTGGGCGGGGTGGTCTTTCCTTTGTGAATACGCGGTTCATGCGGGCCGCTTTCCCCCACCTCAAATACCGGTAAAATCTTTTCGCCTTCTTCCGGTTCCTCTCCTTCCTTTTGCACGGGCGCGTCGTTGGCATACACTTCTTTCCAGCCGGGCTCCAGCACCTGCTTGCCCGTTGCCTTGAACTCCACCTGGCCTACCTTGCCCAGCACGGTCGTGTTGGATATCTTACATTCCGGGTAGAACGCGGCAATGAAGCGGCGCGCCACCAGGTCGTAAATGCGTTTTTCGTCCAGGTGCAGGTTTTCCGGGTACATGCCGGTGGGAATGATGGCGTGGTGATCCGTTACCTTCTTGTCGTCGAACACAGACTTGAGCTTGGGGATGGGCTTTTGCAGGATAGGTGCAATGAGGCCGGCGTAAGGCGTCATGTCTTTGAGGATGCCTTCTATCCTGGGATGCAGGTCTTCAGAGAGGTACGTGGTATCTACGCGCGGGTAGGTAACGAGTTTTTTCTCGTAGAGGTTCTGGATATGTTTCAGCGTATCGTCTGCCGAGTAGCCGTATTTTTTATTGGCTTCCACCTGCAGGGCGGTGAGGTCGAACAGGCGGGGATTGCCTTCCTTGCCTTCTTTCCGTTCGAAAGAAGTGATCTCGAAAGGATGTTCCTTCAGGTAAGCCAATCCTTTCTCCGCACGCTCCGGTTGCACGATGCGGTCGATCGTAGCAGTGAACTCCACTTTTTTGTAAATGGTTTTCAGCTCCCAGTATTCGGCGGATACAAACGCGTTGATCTCTTTCTGCCGCGCCACGATCATGGCCAGCGTGGGCGTTTGCACCCGGCCGATGGACAGCACGGCTTTCCCCTGCGCGAATTTTTTGGTGAACAGCCGGGTGGCATTCATGCCGAGCAGCCAGTCGCCGATGGCACGGGCGCTGCCGGCGGCATAGAGATTGTCGTATTGACTGCTTTCGCGCAGCTGGCTGAACCCGGTGCGGATCGCTTCTTCGGTGAGCGACGATATCCAAAGCCTTTTAACGGGGGCTGCACATTTGGCTTTGAGCAGCACCCAGCGCTGGATCAGCTCGCCTTCCTGCCCGGCGTCGCCGCAGTTGATCACTTCTTCCGACTGGTTCACCAGTTCTTCGATCACTTTGAACTGCTTCTGCACGCCCGCATTCTCGATCAGCTTGATGCCAAAGTGAGGCGGGATCATGGGCAGGTCTTCCAGCCGCCAGTATTTCCAGTATTCATAATAGTCGTGCGGCTCCTTGAGGGTACAGAAATGCCCGAACGTCCACGTCACCTGGAAGCCGTTGCCTTCATAATAACCGTCTTTCCTTTGTTTGGCGCCCAGCACTTCTGCAATATCCCTGGCTACGCTGGGCTTTTCCGCAATACAAACTTTCATACCTGCGCCAAAGTTCGGGCATATCAGGGAATTAATAAAACGGTGAGGTTTATTTAAGTAGCCGCATGCGGTAGGCATTCATCGCCGTTACGCCCAGCTTTTCCACCAGCCGGTAATTCACCACCACGCCCACGGCGGCGCCCACCACGGGCAGCAGCTGGCCGAGCTTGGCCAGGTCTATATGGTCACGGTATTCCTGCTGGAAGCTGAGCCAGTCGAAAGCGTTGATGTCTTCCGGCATTTCTTTGCTTTTGCGGTCCCAGTCCCGGATCTGCTCAAACACTTTCCGCCGGTGCTGCTGGCTGCTAAATGCCAGCTGGAAGATGTTGAGGATGTATACCCTTTCCCTGTAGTCATTCACATCGAAACCGTAAAAGGCGGCGATGTCGAAAAGCAGCTTGAGCTTCATACTTAGCAGGATGGGAAAATCGGCCAGGCCCAGCAGCAGGCCGCCCGCGCCGGTAACGCCGCCTTCTGCCGCGGCTGTTTTTTTATATACGTCCACCCGCCTGCGCACGGCGTCTTCCAGTTCAAAGAACGAAGCAAAACCCGGCGTTTTCGGCGCCGTATAGGCGGAACCGTATAATACGCCCCTTACCATTTGTTTGATGGTTACGGTGATGGCGGCGTGCACTTTCTCCGGGATCAGGCGGTTGATGCGGGTTTGCACATTTTTGGAGAGCCGGTCTGTAAAAGACGGCGCCTTTTGCATCTTCATCTGCCAGACTTCCATCTCAGCCCTTGCCTGCGCTTCGTATAACATGCCTGTATTTTTTTGTGGAAAGAAAAGTATTTTGCATCATCAAGCTATGCCATTCCGGAATTACTTCATCCCTGTATTGCTCCTTTTCCTCTTCGCCTGTAAAGAAAAAAAACCGGCGCGGGTGCTCCCTTCTATTCCTGCCGAGGTAAAGCCGCCCTCCATGAGCATGCAAAAACTCAGCCGCAAAGTGAAAGAGCTGCGCGAATACGCCCGCCGCAACGGCTACAGCACGCGGTACGCCTGTTTTATAGACTTCGGGGTGTTTTCCGGCAATAAACGTTTCGTATTTTTTGATCTTGAAAAGAACAAGCCCCTGAGCGAAGCGCTCGTTTGCCATGGCCAGGGGCCCGATTACCGGATGGAAACCGTGCCTTTCTCCAACGAGCCCGGCAGCTTATGTTCCTCTCCCGGCAAATACCGCATTGGCGGGAAATACGGCGGCCGTTTCGGAACGGCGTATAAGCTGCATGGGCTGGACGCCAGCAATTCCCGCGCCTTTGAGAGGTTTGTGGTGCTGCACGGGCACCCCTGCGTACCGATGGTGGAAACCCGCGAAGGCATTTGCCGCAGCGACGGCTGCCCCACGCTGAACCCGCGGTATTTTGCCACTATCCAGCCTTACCTGGACCGGTCCGGCAAGCCTGTGCTGCTTTGGATCTACCGCTGAAAAAATCCCTTCACTTCGCATCCTCTTCTACATCATCATGCACCACCAACCTGCAAGGCAGCTGGCTGCTGCGGTACACCATTTCCCCGCCGTCATCTTCCTCCGCGATGCGCTCAAATAAAATACGCGCCGCTTCTTCTCCCATTTCAAAGGAACTTTCTTCGATGGAAGCCAGTGGCTTGTGATCGAGGTGATGGAGGATGGGCAGGTTGCCGAAGCCGGTGAACTGTACTTTGTCTACCAGTGCGGGATGATTTTTTTTCAGGTAATCTATCGCGTCGAGCGTAATGTAGTTTTTGAAAGTGACAATAGCCGTTGGCGGTTCCGGCAGCTGCATGAGGCGTTTCATGGCGCTGAAAGTGCCGGCGCGCGTGAGATCCACGCTTTCCACCAGCTCTTCCCTGAAGGGGATGCCGTGGTTGGCCAGCGCCTGCTTATATCCTTCAAAGCGCGCCTGGCTGGTGCGCATGCCCGCCGGGCCCATAAGGTGTGCAATATGACGGTGACCTTTGCCTATGAGGAATTCCGTGGCCATCATCCCGCCGTCGTGGTTGTTGGAAGAAACATAATCGAACTGGCCCGATTTAGGCTCCCGCCCCACGCATACCACGGGAATGCCGATAGACAGCAATTTCTGGAACGGCGCCATGTCTGCCCGGTTCTTCGTGATGGAAACGATCACCCCGTCTACCCGGTTGCGGATCATCACATCCACGATCTTCTCTTCCTTCTGCTCATCTTCGTGCGATTGCGTGAGGATCACGTTGTAACCATGCTTCCCGGCGGTTTCTTCCACGCCGTTTGCCGCCACTGCATAATATTGGTCCAGTATATCGGGAATGATCAGCCCCAGCGTGAATGATTTCGCGAGCTTAAAATGCCGCGCGGCTTCATTGGGAATATAGTTCAGCTGTTTGGCCAGCGCCTTTACCCGTTCGCTGGTGTAAATACTGATGGATGCATCATTATTCAACGCCTTCGAAACGGTGGAAACTGACATATTCAGCTTTTTGGCAATATCTTTTATGGTGACCCCTCTTTTCATGCAACCTGCATTATGCATAGCATGATACGAAATCTATTTCAAACGTTGTAACTCTATTTTTTCCATGATCGCCGGGATTAAATCGATTGCAATTACTAAATTGGTGAAAATTCCACTTTGAAGAGAAGAAATCTAATCGACAATCCTCGTAACAGCTAACACAATTATTTCACGTTAAAAACTGGCATCCGACCCGCGTTCAATCAAATTTCCAAAGATTCCACACACTCACATATCGATTCCAATTTCTAAATCCACAAACTGATCCAAAATGACAATTAGTATCAGGAGCAAGCTTGTATTGCTATCCTCGGGCTGTTGTGCGCTTACCTTTATGCTGCTGATGGCCGGTGATCCCGCCTTTGCCAGGTATCATGATGCCAGCCGCCTTCTCCACACCAGGTTCGTAAAAACGGTGAAAGGAACCGTGAAAGACCAGACGGGCCGCGCTTTGCCGGGCGTAACCGTGGTAGTGGAAGGCACCACCAAAGGAACTTCCTCAGATGAGAACGGGAATTTTGAACTGAAAGACGTGCCGGACAACGGCGTACTGGTATTTTCCTTCATCGGTTACCAGACCCTCAAAGTGCCCGTGGCATCCACGGCTTCGTGGAATATCATCCTGAAAGACAATGCTACCGAGCTGGACCAGCTGGTGGTGGTAGGTTACGGCACGCGTAAAAAAGCCGATGTAACCGGCGCCGTAGCCCAGGTGAAAGTAACGCAACTGGAGAATGAAAACCCTTCCAGCGTGCAGGATGCGCTCCGCGGCAATGTTCCCGGTCTTACCGTTACCTCTTCCAACTCCGCCAAAGGCGGCGGCGACCTCGTGGTGCGCGGCCGTTCGTCCGTTAGCGCAGGCTATTCCCCGCTGCTCGTGCTCGATGGCGTTATTTACCCGGGCGCGCTCAGCGACATCAATCCCAACGACATACAGACCATAGACGTATTAAAAGACGCCAGCGCCGCGGCGGTATACGGCGCCAAATCCGCCAAGGGCGTAGTGCTCATCACCACCAAACGCGGCAGCAAAGCCAAACCCACCGTAACGCTGAATTCCAACATCGGGCTTTCCACGCTGGCCATGGACCAGCCGCTGTACGACGGGCCGGGTTTCGTGAAATGGAGAACAGACGTGATGAAAAGCGTGAATGCCAACGCGCAGCCCTACCGCTTCGACGATCCGCGCACTTTGCCTTCCGATATCACCATCGAACAATGGAAAGCGTACGATAACTCACAGGGCGACCCGCTGGACATCTGGCTGAACCGCCTGAAGATACTGCCCGTGGAAGTGCGCAACTACAAAGCCGGCAAACAGACCAACTGGTACAACCAGATGTTCCAGGACGGCCTGCGCAACGACCATACCATCAGCGTGGGCGGCCGCGGCGACCGGGTGACGTATTACATTTCCGCCGGCTACACCAACAACGAAGGTTTTATTGTAGGCGATAAATTCTCCACCTTCCGCACCCGCATCAACCTCGAAGCGAAAGCCGCAGACTGGGCCACCGTAGGCCTGAACATGCAGTTCGCAGACCGCGACGAAAGCCAGGTGCCTGTGAACTGGGGGCAGATGGTGAACGCATCGCCCTGGGGCGAAAAATACAAGGACGATGGCGTGACCCTGCGCGACAGTCCCAACGACGACGTAGGCAACAACACCAATCCTTTCCTGGACAACGTATACCAGAACCGCCTGCAGAAATTCAACACCCTGTTCGGCTCTCTTTATTTAAAAGGCAACCTGGGCTATGGTTTCTCCTACCAGGTGAACTTCACGCCCAACTTCGAGTTTGCGCGTTACTTCAACGCCAACCTCGCGAAAGATTTCCGTTACACCGCCCGAGGCGGCTACGCAGTAAGGAGGCAGGAAAACATCTACAACTGGCAGTTGGACAATATCCTGAGCTGGGTGAAATCTTACGGCGACCACGACTTTGACGTCACCCTGCTGTTTAACGCCGAGAAATACCAGAACTGGCGCAACCAGATGGAAAATGAAGGCTTTGCCCCGAACGACAACCTTACCTGGCACAACATCGGCGCGGGCATCAAACCCGTGATCTCCAGCTTCGACTCCGTATCTACCGGCGATGCGATGATGGCCCGCCTCAACTACGGCTTCAAACAGAAGTACCTGCTCACCGCATCCATCCGCAGGGACGGTTATTCCGCCTTCGGTTCCTCCAACCCGCGCGCGAACTTCCCTGCGTTGGGTTTCGGCTGGGTGTTCTCGAAAGAGGAATTCGTGAACCTTCCCTGGCTCGACTTCGGTAAACTGCGTGTATCCTGGGGTGTGAACGGCAACCGCGAAATAGGCCGCTACCAGGCGCTGGGCGACCTGGCCACCGGCAAATATCAATACATTACGCCCAGCGGCCAGCTGGTGCTGGTATCGCAGCTCTACGGCAACCGCATGGCCAACCCCGACCTCAAATGGGAAAAAAGCACTTCCTATAACCTCGGCCTCGATTTCGGCGTGTTCAAGAACAGGCTCACCGGCTCCGTGGACGTGTACGACAAACGCACCAAAGACCTGCTCGTGCTCAAGACCATCTCCGACGTTACCGGGTACTTCAACGTAATGGACAACCTCGGCGAAGTGCAGAACAAAGGCTTTGAGTTCAGCCTGAACAGCGTGAACATTGACCGGAAAAATTTCAAGTGGAGAAGCAGCGTCAACTTCTCGCTGAACAGGAATAAAATATTAAGCCTTTACGGTCCTGTAGACATCAAAGACGCCAGCGGCAAAGTGATAGAACGCCGCGAGCTGGACGACCGCGCCAACCGCTGGTTCATCGGCCACGAGCTGGACGAGATCTGGGACATGCGCATCCTTGGCGTATGGCAAACGAACGAAGCCGCCGAAGCCGCCAAATTCGGCGTAAAGCCCGGCGACTTCAAACTCGAGGACAAGAACGGCGACGGCAAGTTCACCGACGACGACCGCCAATTCCTCGGTTACCGCTCACCCCGCTTCCAGTGGACATTCAGGAATGATTTCTCCTACAGGAACTTCGACCTTTCCTTCATGTTCTACTCCAACTGGGGCCAGCAGGCGTCTTACAACATGGCGAAGAACAACAGCGGGTTCATTGACCGGCAGAACTCCTACATTATGCCTTACTGGACGCCGGAGAACCCGATCAACGACGCAGCAAGGCTTTTCTCCAACAACGGCAGCCTCAGCTTCGACGTGTACCGCAAATCGTCGTTCATCCGCCTGAGCACCATTGCACTGGCGTACACCATTCCCCCTAAGCTGATCAACAGGTACGGCATCGAAAGTTTCAAGCTGTTTGCCAACGTGAGCAATGCCGGGATTTACCAGCCGCACTGGAACTTCTGGGATGCCGAATACGTGTACGGCAACAACAACCCGCCTGCGCGCAACTGGTCATTCGGCCTGAACGTAACGCTTTAACTGATCTTTAAAAAACCGAGTTATGCTATTCCGAACAAAACATATCACTTTCTTCACGATACTAAGCGCCGCGGTAATGGTTACCAGCAGCTGCGGCAAAGACTGGCTGAAGCCCGAACCGCTGTCGTTCTACGAACCGGACCTCACCTATGTGGACGCCGCAGCCATGCGCTCCGCGCTGGTGGCCTGCGCGCGCAATGCCAGGATAGAATATTACGGAGACAATCCGCCCATCCTCACCGAAATGCTTTTCTCCGAAGTAACGGTGGATGGCGTAACCGACAAATCCGGCCCGCCGCAGGACCTCAACCTGCTCATCACGCCCGACCTCGCGAACGAGAACAACGCAGACCGCGCGCGCATTTTCCATTACTGGAGCGAAGGCTATAAAGGCATCAAATACGCCAATACCGTGATCTCCAGGATAGACAACGCAAAGTATTCCAGTCCTGCCGAAAGGAACGCCATACTCGGCTCCGCCTACTTCCACCGCGCGATGCGCTACTACCGCCTCTGTATGCAGTTTGGCGACGTGCCGGCCGTGATGAAGGAACATACCGAACCTAAGAACGACTTCTTCAGCACCAAACGCGACGTGATCCTCGAATACATCAAAAAAGACCTGGATTCCGCCAAGGGTTGGGTGGGCGACAACGTGAACCGCGGTGAGGTGACCAAAGGCGCCATCCTGCACCTGCTCACCAAAGTGAATCTCGCGCTGGGCAGGTTCGACGATGCCATTGCGTCCGCAACCGCGTTGATCAACGGCGGGCAATACAGCCTGATGCGCCAGCCTTTCGGCTCCACCAAAAAGAATGTGATCTGGGACCTTCACCGCCCTGAGAACAAATCGCTCGGCGAAAATAAAGAAGGCCTGTTCATGATCATCGACCGCTTCGGCGACGGCGGCTACGACGGCGGCATGCGCATCATGCGGCAGGCCGTGCCGTTCTGGGGCTCCAACATCACAACGCCTTCCGGGAAAAAAGGAACCAACGACAACACCAACCCGGAATATATACAGAGCAACTTCTACGGCAGGGGCATCGGCCGGTGCAGGCCCACCAACTACAGCCAGTACGACATCTGGTCAGACACCAACGACCTGCGCCATAAAAAAGGTAACTGGATGAACATGGAAGACCTCGTGTACAACGATATGGGGCTTAAAAATTCCAGCGACGCCTGGTATATGAAGAACCTCCAGCTGCGCAACGCCACCGGCGGCCTGCTGTGCACCGATACCATCCGCTGCTGGTTCGGCTGGCCGCATTACAAGATCTTCATTCCTGATACGGAAAATTCTCCCATGCAGGGAGGGCATACCGATTGGTACGTATTCCGTCTTGCCGAAACCTACCTGCTGCGCGCGGAGGCTTATTACTGGAAAGACCAACTGGGCCTCGCGGCAAACGATATCAACGAAGTGAGAACGCGCGCCCAGGCGGCGCCCATTACCGCCGCAGAAGTAAATATCAGCACCATTCTCGACGAACGGGCACGCGAGCTGTTCTTTGAAGAGCCCCGCAAAACGGAGCTTACCCGCATCGCGCTGATCTTTGCCAGGACCGGCAAGGCTGCCTATAACGGCAAGACTTACCAGATGGATAACTTTTCAGACAACAACTTTTTCTATGACAGGATCAAAGAAAAAAATACATTCTACCGCGACGGCGTGGTGACCAATCACGGCGATAAATTCACCATCAGCCCGTACCATGTGTTCTGGCCGGTGCCGTCCAGGTCGCTGCAGGCCAATCCCAACGGCGTGATCAACCAGAACAAGGGTTACGTCGGGTTTGAGAAGAACATACCCGCATCAGACGAAATTGTTGATTAGCATATACGTTAGCAAAGCGGGCCGTCTCTTGTGGGACGGCCTTTTTTTTGTATTTTTAGCTGATCTGAAAACTTGCACAATTCCACGGTCATGACACAGTTCTCCATCAACCGCCGCCACTTCCTGAAAGGCGCTACCGCATCCCTGGTATTATCCGCGCTGGGCGCCAGCGCGCTGGACGTATTGCATCCTTCAAAACCTTTACGCGTGGCGCTCATCGGCACCGGCTGGTATGGCAAAAGCGACCTGTTCCGCCTTATACAGGTGGCCCCGGTGAATGTAGTGGCGCTCTGCGATGCAGACAACCAGTTGCTTACAGAAGCAGGAACGCTGGTGTCGCAAAGGCAGAAAAGCGGCGCCGTGCCGAAGCTGTACAGGGATTACCGCAAGCTGCTTTCTGAGAACGAACTGGACATCGTGCTGATCGGCACGCCCGACCACTGGCATGCCCTTCAATGCATAGACGCGCTGAAAGCCGGCGCGAACGTGTACGTGCAAAAACCCATCAGCGTAGACGTGCTGGAAGGCGAAGCCATGGTGGCCGCTGCGCGGAAGTACGGCAAAGTAGTGCAGGTGGGCACCCAGCGCAAAAGCACGCCGCACCTGATAGACGCGAAAAAAAATATCGTAGATGCGGGACTGCTGGGAAAGATCTCGCATGTTGAAATGTGCTGCTACTATCACATGCGCGCCAACGGCAACCCGCCGCTGCAAGCCGTTCCCGATTATTTCGATTATGAAATGTGGACCGGCCCAGCTCCCCTCCGCCCCTTTGACGGTATGCCGCATACCCGCTGGTGGCGCACCTTTTCCGAATACGGCAACGGCATCATCGGCGATATGTGCATCCATATGCTGGACACCGTGCGCTGGATGCTGCAACTGGGCTGGCCCAAACGCATCAGTTCCACCGGCGGCATCTACGTGCAGAAAGAAGGCAAATCGAACATCCCCGATACACAAACCGCCATATTCGAATACGACGGCCTCAACTGCGTATGGCAGCACCGCACCTGGGGCACGCCCGCCGATCCCAAATATCCCTGGGCGTTTACGCTGTATGGCGAAAAAGGCACGCTGAAAGCCAGCACCATGAGCTACGATTTCATCCCGCAGGACAAAAACGGCACGCCGGTGCATAAAGACGTGGTGTATGAAAAAGAAAAGTATCCTGAAGACGTAACAGAGAAAGCCATTGAGCTGAACGCAGCGCCCGCCACGCGCCTGCATATGGTCAATTTCCTGGAGGCTATTGCCAGCAAAGGCAGGCCGGTAGCGGACATTGAAGACGGACATATTTCCACGGCAAGCTGCATACTGGCGAACATTTCCATGAAAACCGGCAGGCCGGTAGTGTACGACCCGAAGCAGCGCATTATTTTAAATGACCGGGAAGCGACGGGCTTGTTGCAAAGGCCCTACCGTCAGCCGTGGAAGCATCCGGGAGCGGGGCTGGTATGATCTTTTTGAAATAAGCAGTATCAGGGGCTGGCACAAGTTAATTGCATGTTTATTGCGAGGAGCTGCGCCAAAGTGGGTGGGATGGCGAAACGCTAAAACCCCTTCATTGCGAGAAGCAGCCGAGCCAAAGC
The DNA here is from genome assembly GCF_039655965.1 of Chitinophaga sp. YIM B06452. Classification (NCBI taxonomy): domain Bacteria; kingdom Pseudomonadati; phylum Bacteroidota; class Chitinophagia; order Chitinophagales; family Chitinophagaceae; genus Chitinophaga; species Chitinophaga sp. YIM B06452. The sequence continues at coordinate 146,475 of NZ_JAWLKY010000006.1, forward strand.
GGGAGGGGCGACGAAGCAATCTCATTCATTGAACGGAGGTAACCCTAATATTGGCGGGAGATTGCTTCGTCGCGCTTTCCGCAACACAGAATCCCTTGCGGCACCTCGGGATGACGGGCTTTTCTCCGCTTCTTGCAATAAATACCCCCATTATCCACATACATCATTTCCTTCGATGTTATTTTTGATCTCTTCCGGGAACTCAAACCATACCATTCCCTTCCCTGCTCCACAGAATAATTCTTTTTCCCCGGCAACAATGATTTTTTTACAAACTGATAGTGACAAGTCATTTTCACGCGCATCTTATTATATAGACCATGGATCATACACGTATATATCACCTCGTCAGGCAATACCTGGGGAAAAGCCTGACTGAAGCAGAACAGGCTGAGTTCCAGCGCCTGTTGCAGGACCCTGCGCAACAGGAAGACCTGCAGGCAGCGTTTGAAGCGCTGGCAGGCGAGCTGGACATAAACGCCGCGCAGGATAAAGAACTGCTGCCCTTGCTGCAGGTAGCCCTGGAAAGCGACAAGCCGGCTCCCCGCGTCCGTTACCTGCGCCGCTGGAGCTGGGCCGCAGCTTCCGTTGTCCTGCTGCTTGCTGCGGGCATTTACTTCCTGACGGCCCAGAAAAAAGATAACCAGGATGCGGTGGCCGTGAAGCCTGTGGAGATAAAACCAGGCAGCCAGGGCGCGATCCTTACCTTGGCCGATGGCTCCGAAATGGTGCTGGACAGCCTGGGCAATGGCCTGGTAGCTCAGCAGAACGGCGCCCGCGTAGTATTGACGAACGGGCAACTGGCTTATGATCCCGCTGAAAGCTTAGGCGACGCAGTTACCTTCAATACGATATCCACGCCCAAAGGCAGGCAATTCCGTGTGAGCTTGCCTGACGGCACGCAGGTATGGCTGAATGCAGCCAGCTCCATCCGGTATCCCACCTTTTTCTCGGGAAGTGAAAGAAAAGTGGAAGTTGCCGGTGAGGCCTATTTTGAAGTGGCAAAGAACGCGAAAATGCCCTTCAGGGTAAGTGTTGCCAACAGGGCGCAAATAGAAGTGCTGGGCACTCACTTCAACCTGAATGCTTACGAAAACGAACAGGCTATCGCCACCACGCTGCTCGAAGGATCGGTGCGCGTTTCCGCTCCCGGGGCGGTTTCCCGGGATGTGACCCTCCAACCTGGCCAGCAGGCGCAGATAGCGCGGTCAACATCCGGGATAGAAGTCATTAAAAATGCGGATACCGACCAGGCTGTTGCCTGGAAGAACGGCGTGTTCCATTTCGAAGGCGTTCCGCTCGCAGAGATCATGCGCCAGCTGGAGCGCTGGTACGATATTGAGGTGGTGTATGAAAACGGTGTTCCAAACATTGCATTTGAAGGGGAAATGACCAGGGATGTGCCTTTGAACGGCCTGCTGGTCATGCTGAAGAGAACCGACATACATTTCCGCATCGAAGGCAGAAAACTTATCGTCATGAATTAATACGAAGGGACCGGCTTAAAAAAAACCGCCACAGTTTAGGCCTGTGACGGTGGAGAGACTTAGCTGGTCCAAAACGGTCTGTCAACCAATTTTATTAACAACCAAATCTGCTGCAATTTATGCAAAAAAACTGCTATTGGCCACCTGTGCGCCCGGGTGAATGCGGGCGTTCCTTTCGGGGATGCCGGGCTAAAATCATCAGGGTTATGCGATTAACCGCCATTTTATTGACCACCGCTCTTATTCATGCCCATGCCAGCGGCCGGGCGCAAACCGTCACTATTTCCGGGAAAGACCTGACCTTAAAGCAGGTGTTCACCGCTATAAAAAAGCAGACCGGCTATGTGCTGTTCAACCAGAAAGGAGCGCTCGACGGCACAAAGCCCGTAAGCCTTTCCGTTCATGACCTGCCCCTGCGGGACCTGCTGGGTGTTACTTTTAAAGACCAGCCGGTAGAATATGTCATCCAGGGTAAAACCATTCTTGTTTCACGAAAACACCTTCCCGTATCCACTGAGCGCCCAGCTTCTCCTTCCGCCCATTCTACTGAAGCATTTATCCCGGTCACGGGTCTTATCCGCTCTGCTGACGGCAAGCCCCTGGCGGGCGTGAACGTGGTGATCACGGGAACGAATAAAGGGGCCGTTTCGGCCGCCAACGGAACTTTTTCCATCGACGCCAATGAAGGCGATGTGCTGAAAATTTCTGCCGTCGGCTTTGCGCCGCTTTCCCTGCGCCTCACAAAAGATAATTTCCAGGTACTGCCTGGTGGCAAGCCTGGGGACGGCCTTTCGAAACTGGTCTCTGCGAGCCCCTCCGCGCTCGTTATTATGCTGGCCCCCAGCACTTCGCCGCTGGATGAAGTGCAGATAACGGCCTACGGCACCACGACAAAAAGATTCAACGCCGGCAACATCACCACCATTACATCAAAGGAGATCGCCAAAAACCCGGTAAACAACGTGCTGGAAGCACTGCAGGGCAAGGTGCCCGGGTTGTTCATCCAACAGGTCACCGGTCAGCCCGGCGGCGCTTTCGAAGTGAGAATGCGCGGCTCCGCCAATCTTATCACCGGCGCCACGCAGCCGCTGATCATCGTGGACGGCGTACGTTACCCCGGCGGCACCCTGCCGCTTTCCAGCAATACAGCCTATGGCACGAAGGATTTCCTGCAAGGCGGCAGCGGCCTAAACTACCTCAATCCAAACGATATTGAAAGCATCGATGTGCTCAAAGATGTGGACGCCACAGCCATCTACGGCTCCTCCGGCGCTTATGGCGTAATATTGATCACTACCAAGAGATCCCGGTCTGCCCAGCAATCTTTCAACGCCAATATCTACACCGGCGTATCCGTCAACGGCCGCACGCCTCCCCTGCTCAATACCGAACAATACCTGATGCTGCGCCGCGAAGCGCTGAAAAACGACAATCTCGCTATACCAGCCGGCGATAATGATCTGAACGGCACCTGGCCGGCTGACCGGCACACCGACTGGCGCAAGGAATTCATGGGGAAGGCCGCCGCTACAACCAACCTCAATCTCTCTTACAGCGGAGGCGCGCAGAACACCACTTACCTCATCAGCGGAAGCCTCCGCGATATGGGCAATATACAGCGGCACAGGGGCACCAACAGGGACGGCTCGCTCCGGTTCGCGCTGAACACGGGCACGAATGACGGCAAGTTCAACATCTCCATCACCAGCACCTACCTCTCGTCGAAAAACGATATGGTGCCTTATGATTTCTCCGTCAGCGCACTCACGCCGCCCAATGCGCCCAAGCCCTATAACGAGGACGGCAGCATCAACTGGGCAGCTATCGGCAACGACCCGAACAGCAGCGGCACGGCAAGTAACGCCAACAGGCTGTACGAAAATGTAACGAACAACCTCCTGGCCAATGCTACCCTGGTGTACCGACCCATTAAAAAAGTAACACTGCGCACCATTTTCGGGTATAATACTCTCACCGGGAAAGAACTGATCGGCTACCCCACTTCCGTATTCAACCCTTCGAATACACAGGCCGCCACACAAACGGTAGGTATCCTCCATCAGTACAACAACCGCTCCTACACCATTTCTCCCTATGGAGAATTCAATACGCTGGTAGGCAAAAAGGGCGATCTCAGCATCAAACTGGGCGGCGAGCTCAACAACCAGGTTTCGTATTTCAACGACATCACCGGCAAAGGCTTTCCTTCAGACGCCTTGCTGAACAACCCGTCCGTCGGGTCATCGGTGACGACCGATTACAACCTCACTGAATACCGCTCGATCGGCATGTATGGCATCCTGAAATTTGTGTGGGACGATAAATATATCCTTGACATCAATACGCGGCGCGACGGCTCTACCAAATTCGGGCCGGGCCGCCGTATCGGGAACTTTGGCTCTGCAGCGCTGGCCTGGATCTTCAGCGAAGAAAAACTGGTCAAAGACAACCTGTCCTGGCTCAGCTTCGGCAAGTTGAGGGTAAGCAGCGGCGTGGTGGGCGGTGACGCCATCGGCGATTTCCGGTATCTCGGCACCTATGGCGTGATCGGCGGCACTTACGACGGCAGCGCGGGGCTAACACCCAACTCGCTTCCCAATCCCCAGCTGAACTGGGAACGTAACTTCAACTCGGAAGCCGGCCTGGAATTGGGATTCTTCAACGACAGGCTCACCACCGATTTCAGCTATTACCTGAATCGCGCGGGCAACCAACTGCTGGATCAGCCCTTATCGAGCGTTACCGGCTACGGCGGCTATACGCTTAATTCCGATGCGCTGATCCAGACCAGCGGTATGGAGATCAGCCTGAGATCGACCATTATCAAAAGCAAAAATTTCACATGGTCAAGCAGCTTCAACATTTCAATACCGAAAAGCAAGCTGCTGAGATTGCCGTCACATACCGGAAAGAATCCGGACCTGGTACTGCACAAACCTGTTACCGGTGTATTGCTTTACAAATACAACGGCATCAATCCCGAGACGGGGTACTACAGCTTCACCGATGCGAAAGGTAAAACAGACGATTTCATGTCAGGACTGGAGCAGGCGGATAAAACGGAATTCATAGACCTGGCGCCGAAGTACTTTGGCGGGCTGCAGAATTCCTTCACGTACAAACAGCTGACGCTGGACTTCACCTTCAATTTCACTAACCGTACCGGCAAAAATCTTCTTGGCCAGGTGGGCTTTCCCTTCGGGATGTACGGCCTGAACGGTTCTACCATGTGGCTGGACCGCTGGCAAAAACCGGGCGATGTAACCGACATTCCCAGGGTGAGCACCGACCTGACCAACATATTCCGGCACTGGCTGTTCCAGAAAAGCACAGGCGCTTACAGCAACGCCACCTACGCACGCCTGCAGAATGTGAGCCTCCGCTATGCTTTCAGCCCGGAATTCAACAAAATGCTGCGTCTCAAAAATATGTCGGTTTACCTGCAGGGCCAGAACCTGCTGACCATTTCAAAGTTCGACGGGCTTGACCCGGAAAACATGAATGCTGCTGTGATCCCGCCTTTGCGCGTATTTACCGCGGGAATTAATGTGACACTTTAATGTATCAAAATGAAAATAAGATCTTCTTCAACATACCTGCTTCTCGCCATTGCTTTACTAAGCAGTTGCGAAAAATACCTGGACGGCACCCAGCTGCCGGCCAATACCATTGCGGCGACGGACGTTTATTCCAGCGACAACATGGTATCTACCGTGGTAACGGGGGTTTACCTGACCATGAACAACAGCGGGGCTTTCGCTGGATCAGCCAATGCCAACATCGGTTATACGATGAGCCTGTACACAGACGAACTGAGAGCGCTGGTCAGCGGCAATTTTGCGGACGTGTTCTATAAAAATGCCATCCAGAGCGGGCAAAGCGGCCACTGGTCAGATATATACAAAAAGCTTTTCACCATCAATACCGCCATCGAGGGCATCAACACCAGCAAAGGCAAGCTTGCTTACAAAGACCAATGGCTGGGCGAGTGTTATTTCCTGCGGGCTTATTTTTATTGCTACCTCGTAAATATTTACGGCCCCGTGCCACTGGCGCTGACGAACGATTATGCGGTCAACAACCGCCTGTTCCGCGCCCCGGAAGCGGACGTGTACAAACAGATCATCGCCGATCTCAAAATAGCGCAGTCCCTTTTAAGCAATGAGTACAGGAATGGTTACGGCGTCAGCACGAACAACCGGCTTCGCCCGAACAAAGCAGCGGCGACCGCCCTGCTGGCAAGAGCTTACCTGTATGCGAAAGAATGGGCCAACGCGGAAGCGCAGGCTACTGAGCTGATCAACAACACCAACTATGACATGGTACCGCTCAGCAGCGTGTTCCTTGCCAACAGCAAAGAAACCATCTGGGCGCTGGCTCCCGGCAGCCCGAAGCCTGCATATGAATATGCATTCTACAATAACGGTATGCCTGCGACCATCACACCGCCGCAGGGTCCCAATTCATCCTTTGTATACGCTGCCCTGAGCAACCATCTCATCAACGCCTTTGAGCCGGGAGACGCGCGTTTCAGCGAATGGGTCCGCACCCCTACCGTGGCCACCAGCCCGGAAACCGTATACCGCTTCCCCGCTAAATTCAAATCACCGGCCAACAACGCGGAATACCAGGTCATGCTGCGGCTTGCAGAACAATATCTCATCCGCGCGGAAGCCAGGGCCATGCAAAATAAAAGTAACGCGGCAGACGATGTGAATGCCGTGCGGCTGCGCGCAGGCCTGGGGGAATTGCCGGCAGGCAGCCAGGCCAGTTTGCTCGCCGCCATCATGAAAGAAAGGCAGACCGAACTGTTCACAGAAGGCGGCCACCGTTTCTTTGACCTGAAGCGGATCGGCGCCATCGATGCGGTGATGGCTACAGTAGCACCCACCAAGCCCACCACCTGGAAAAGCTATATGGCTTATTGGCCGATCCCGCCTAATGACCTGCTGCAAAATCCAAACCTGGAACCCAACCCGGGATACCTTCAATAACCGAATACACCCAGCAGGATGGCTTAAACCCGCCATCCTGTTATTAAACCTTTTTATGAAAAGAATTTTCCTGATAGCAGCCATGCTCACGCCGGGACTGGTATTTTCCCAATCCGGCGGTTATTCATTGACGATCAAACTCAACAAAGCAAAAACGCCTGCCAAAGCATATATAATCAAGTCATGGGGCTGGACCAACCAGCGGGTGCTCGACTCCGCGGTTTTCCACAATGGCAGCTTCCGGTTCAGCGGACAGCTGGATGAGCCTTCGCTGGTGCACGTGCTCATTGATCACGGCAGGCAAGGTTCCACAACCTGGGAAAAGACCGCTGACGCTATCGACCTCTACCTGGAGAAAGGCAATATTACCGTCACCGGCGCCAATACCATAAAAGATGCAACGGTCAAGGGAGGCCCTGTGAACAGCGACTACAGGCGGTATAAACAGACCGTACTGGCACATATGGAGCGGACGGTCAGGACGATCGATTCCGCATACCGAGCCGCGCCGGACCCAAAGCGCATGGACTCATTGATACAACAATTTCAAATGGCATCCGCGGTGACCGATTCCCTGAAGTACGTCTTCATCCGGCAAAACCCCGCTTCGTACATCAGCCTGGCCACCCTGATAGAAGTAGCGGGTAAAGATGTGGACGTACCAGTCATTGAACCTGTTTTCAAAACGCTGTCTCCCGCCCTTCGCAGTACGCCGGCCGGGAAAAAATTTGCAGAAGAACTGTATGGCCAGGGCCTGCTGTCCTACGGCGCGCCGGCGCCCGATTTTACCCAGAACGATGTGAACGGCAAACCGGTGAAGCTGTCTGACTTCAGGGGCAAATATGTGCTGCTGGATTTCTGGGCTTCGTGGTGCGGCCCCTGCAGGGCAGAAAATCCTAACCTGGTCGAGGCCTATCACGCATTTGCAGACAAGAACTTCACGATACTGGGCGTTTCGCTGGACCAGCCGGGTAAAAAAGCGGCATGGCTGGAAGCCATCGAAAAGGACGGCCTGCCATGGACACAGGTGTCTGACCTGCAAGGCTGGAACAATGCAGCCTCAAGGCTTTACATGGTACGCGCTATTCCGCAGAATTTCCTGATCGGCCCGGATGGGAAGATCCTCGGGAAGAACCTTCGCGGGAAAGCGTTACAGGACAAGCTGAAGGTGTTATTGAAGTAATATGTTTCCTCCCGGTTGCACTGCAGGCAAGGCATGCAGCCGGGATAATTCATTTTTTACCTGGCAACTTTTGGTTAGGCACTATAAAGTTGCAGCAAAATAGTATACTTTGCGAGAGAATTTCCGGGGAACAAACGATCATTGTCATTCAACCAAACATACAACGACAGAGAACTGTTTTCGCACATTGCGGAAGGTGACGAAGCCGCCTTTGCAACCTTGTTCAACATCTATTCCACCCCATTATCCCTGATCGCACTGCGCATACTGCAAGACGAAGTGGCCAAACAGGAAGCCATGCAGGAGGTCTTTATCAAGCTGTGGCTGAACAGGGACCGGCTGAAAGACGTGCAACACCCCGGCGCCTGGCTCCGGAAGATCACCATTCACGAATGCCTGCAATATCTCCGCAAAACTTTCCTGTACAACAGCAAACTGGAAAACATCGAACAGGATGGCGCCAGCTTCAACCATGCACTTTATACCATTTCCGTCAGGGAGATACAGAACGCAGTGAAACGCGCGTTGCAGGCAATGCCGCCCCAGCGCAGGACCATTTATGAAATGAGCCGGGAAAAAGGCATGAGCACGAAAGAAATAGCCGCCCGGCTTGGCCTTTCGGACGGGTATGTACGCAACACGCTGAGCGCTGCGTTGCAAACGATCCGCGGCTTCCTGCCGGAATCGTTGCTGCTGCCCTCCGTTATTCTTTTTATTATTTTTTTACAGTATTGTCCGGCTAAACTTAAGGACTTCACTTTTCATAAAGCTCCAGCGGCAAGCCATCAGGGTCTGTGAAAAAAGTGAATTTCTTCCCCGTGAATTCATCGACCCGCACGGGTTCCGGCACTACCCCGCTTTCCAGCAAGGCGGCTACCGCCTTTTCCATATCATCCACCTCAAACGCCAGGTGCCGCAACCCGCGGGCTTCCGGCGAAGATACGCGCGGCGGCGGCGAAGGAAATGAGAACAACTCGATGATGTAATTCCCGTTCAGCGCAAGGTCCAGCTTCCAGGAATCGCGGGCGGCGCGATAGGTTTCAGCTTTGATAGTAAAACCCAGCACTTCTGTGTAAAACTGTTTGGACCGCCCATAATCTGAGCAGATAATGGCGATGTGATGGATTTTGTTGAGTGCAAGCATGCAGCAAAATTAAGGCAGCTGCGCCAATTTTACCGGATCAGCGTCACAGTACCTTTACGGTTGAAAAGCCGGCCGCTGTAATCCGTGCCCTGTACCATCCATACGTAAGTGCCGGCCGGCGCGGGATCGCCTTTGAGCGTACCGTCCCAGGTGGCGGAGAGCGTGGAGGTTTCGAACACAAGGCGGCCCCAGCGGTCCCAGACCCTGAGGAAGTCCATTTTAGGCACGCCCGGCGCAATCACCCTGAAGTAATCATTCACGCCATCGTGGTTGGGGGTGAAACCGGTGGGCACGTAGAACTCAGGACCGGCGTATACTTTCACGAGCAGCTGGTCTTCTTCGCGGCAGCCTTCGGAGGAAGTGACAATGAGGTTATACAATTGGTCTTTCTGCAACACCGCTACGGGATCGCTGATGTAAGGATCGTTGAGGCCGGTGGAAGGCGTCCATTGATAATGCAGCCCCTCCCCGTCTGCCAGGGCATTGAGCTGCAGCGGCTGGCCGCGGGCTATGAGCGTATCGCGGCCCGCGCGCAGGTTGATGTCGGTAACGCCTGCCTGTATGCTCACCGGTTTGGCAACGCATCCGTCTTTCGAAACGGCATGCACCTTCGCGGAATATTTGCCGCCCGCGGGAAAACGGTAAGCCACATCTTTCTGCCGCAGGGTATCCTGCCCGTTGATCACCCAATACCATTTCGCAATATCGACCGCGGGCGTAAGGTTGGTGGCGGTGAACAGGTTATCCTCACCGATGCAGGCATTCCTGCCTGTGCCGCTCACTTCCGGCGAAGAAAAAACGGACATCACTTGTGTGGCCGCGCTGGCGCAGCCTTCAGCGGTTTCCACTTTAAGATGTACAGGATAATTGCCGGGAGCGGTATACGGCGCAACGGGATGCTGTGTATGCGCAATCTGGCCGCCGCCGAAGTCCCAGGTCCATTTGGCGGCAGTGCCCACTTTCACTTTAGTGGAATCCCTCATCTGCAGCGGATCGCCGAGGCAAAGCGGCTGCGGCCCGAATTTCACTTCAGGGTACGAGCCGATGGTCACGATATTTTTGAGGGTATCTGAAATACAGCCGCTGTTATCTTCGATCACCAGCTTTACTTCGTACTTCCCGGCCTCCGCATATAAATGCGGCTGCGGTGTTGGCGTGGTGAGAATGGTACCGTCCCCGAGATCCCAGCGCCAGCGGGTAATGTTACCGAATGAGCTGGAATTGTCTTTGAATGTGACCGGCGTACCGTCGCAAAAGATCTGCCCGCCATCGAAACTGAAGGAAGGATGCAGCGCGGCGCAGAACTGCTGCACGTTGGACGAGCCGCCGGTGGAGCCGGCAAACCCCCAGTACACTTTCGGGTTGCCGCCGAAGATGTCTGCCACCAGGTCTTTGTTCATGGTGATCCTCAACTCATTGTCCACGCTCACTTTCATGGTATGCGTCACGGCGTTCCATTCCACGCGGAAAAGGTGCCAGGCGCAGTCTTCGATGTTTTCATTCCCCTCCCGCAACATCACCGGCGCTACGAGGTCTCCGCCGGGCAACTGGTGGTTGCTTTCGCCGTTCATTTGTATAGAAAGATGGTCCCAGGGAGGATCATTTTCCGCGGAGTTCTGGTACGTATCCACCAATATCCCCAGCGAAGGGGAAATGCCTTTAAAACCAAGTCCCTGGCCGGTGGCGCCCAGGTTGGTGCCTTTGGTCTGCAGGATAAAACCGATACCGTCCGCCCCCGGCCCGTCTTTGCAACCGAGGTTGATCTCGAATACATAATTGAATGACTGCGTAAGGTCGATGAGATTTTTATTCCAGATGGTGCCGCTCAGGTTCTGCTGGTCAGGCGTGAGCACATAGCAATTGCAATTCCGCTGGGTAGCAGAGCCGTTCAGGATGTATGGCTGCTGGGTTTGAGCATAAGCCCCTGTAAACGCGTGCAATAAGATTATATACAGGATAAGTGATCTCGTCATGAAAGCTGGCACAGCTGTACGACAAGATATAACAAATCCCGTACTTGCGTTCGAAAAAGTCTAAATTAGCAACGAAATGAGAAGTATATGGACTTGAAGAACGGCACTACATATAATGCCGCCAATAACGTGGCGGGAACGATAGAAGCGCATTTCCGGAAACATCTTATTGCCGCCAAAGCCAACAGTGAAGACGAACTGGCAGCAGTGCCCTGCAAAGCGGTGATAGAAAAAATGATAGACGTGGCATTCTGGGCCAGCCTGCGCCGCGAAGAAGGCATTTCCACCCGCATATCCCTCGCCTACCTGCATCCTTCGCAGGCCAATAAACCTTTGTTGTTCGAACAGCGCCTTCCCCTCACGCCGAAAGTGCTGGCGAAGCTCGCGCCCGGCGTGGAGCGTGCCGGCGTGCATGTGGGCGTATGGCAGGAAGGGGAAGAATTATATATCTGGGGCACCACCATCAACCTGCCCAATTACTGTTTTGTGCTGGACGTCAGCGAGCCGGGCCTGCTGGTGGTGAAGCACCGCCGCGTGGCAGGGCTGGGCAAGTTCATCAACGTGGCCGTGCTGCAGGGCGATAATGTGAAAGTGGTGGACGAACATTGCGGCGTGAACGCAGACTGCCCGGGCATGCTGCTGTCGCTGCTCGGCCTCAGTTCTTCGCCGCTGTGGAACGACCCTACCAATGTGCTGATACAGATCGCCGTGAGTATGCGCGCCCATAAACGCGGCGGCATATTGCTCGTAACGCCCGCGGGCAACGACCGCTGGAAGGAATCCGTGATCCACCCGCTGCAATACCCGGTAAGCCCGGCGTTTTCCGGCGTGGCAGACCTGCTGAAGCTGGACAGCAACGTGACCAGCGAGATCTACTGGCAAAACGCCCTGCGCCGCGAAGTGGAAAACATCACGGGCCTTACCGCAGTAGACGGCGCCACCGTGATCAACAACCAGCAGGAACTGCTGGCTTTCGGCGCGAAGATCACCCGGGCCGTCAGTTCCACATCCGTGGAAGAAGTGCTGATGACCGAGCCCATCGTGGGCGGCACACCACTGCTGATGCACCCTTCGCGCATCGGCGGCACGCGGCATCTTTCAGCGGCACAGTTCGTGCACGACCAGCGGGATGCCCAGGCGCTGGTAGCCTCGCAGGACGGGTATTTCACCGTCTTCTCCTGGTCCGAGCCCTCGCAGATCGTAATGGCGCACCGGATAGACGTGCTGCTGATCTAAGCCATCCAATCCTTCATAAATTTGATATCTTAGTTTTGCTATGACACAAAATACGATAGACAGCTTAAGAGAAGCCCTCAAGTTCTCTCCCGAAAATATCCCGTTGAGGCTTCACCTGGCGGAAACCCTGTTTAACCTGAACCGGTTGGAGGAAGCGGAAAAAGAATACCTGGAAGCCCTGGGCATAGAGCAGAACGACAAAGCGCTGATCGGCCTTGCCAAAGTGTATTACCGAAAAGAAGCATACGCCACCTGCAACGTGATCCTGGAAGACCTGCTGAAATCGCAGCCGGACAACCTGGACGTGCTCGTGCTCTACACCCGCTCTTCGCTCAAAGAGAACGCCTGGGACAATGCCCGCGAAACCTACCAGCGTATCCTGGACCATTACCCGCACTTCACCGACGAAGAGCTGGACGCACAGCTGCGCGTGCGCGGGCAGGCTTCCGAATATTCCGAAGATGCCGGCGAAGACGAGATTTCACTGTTCATGCAAAAGCCCGACGTGAATTTTTCTGATGTGAGCGGCATGGAGCAGGTGAAGAAGGAGATCGAGATCAAGATCATCCAACCGCTGCGCCACCCGGAACTGTACAAGGCCTACGGCAAAAAGATCGGCGGCAGCATCCTGCTGTACGGTCCTCCCGGCTGCGGCAAGACCATGATCGCCAAGGCAACTGCCGGGCAGGTGAACGCAAAGTTCATCAACGTGGGACTAAACGACATCCTGGACATGTGGCTGGGCAACAGCGAGAAGAACCTGCACCGCATTTTTGAATACGCCCGCAAGCACACGCCCTGTGTGCTTTTCTTTGACGAGATAGACGCCCTCGGCGCAAGCCGCGCCGATATGAAACAGTCGGCCGGCCGGAACCTCATCAACCAGTTCCTGCAGGAACTGGACGGTGTGGAGAACGACAACACCGGCATCCTGATACTCGGCGCCACCAATATTCCCTGGCACCTGGACCCCGCGTTCAGGCGGCCCGGCCGCTTCGACCGGATGATATTCGTGCCGCCGCCGGACCAGGAAGCACGGGCGGCCATGCTCCGCATTAAATTAAAAGATAAGCCGACTGAGGAAATTGATTACGAGGGAATTAGCAAAAACATTCCCGAGTTCTCCGGGGCCGATATTGCGGCTGTGATAGACATGGCAATTGAAGAAAAACTCGAAGCATCTTTCCTGGAAGGCATGCCTTTGCCTCTTAAGACCAAAGACCTGCAAAACGCTGCGAAAAAACATAAAGCGAGCACCCGTGAATGGTTCTCCATTGCCAAGAACTTCGCATTATATGCCAACGATGCGGGCCTGTACGACGATATCCTTCATTACCTGAAAATCAAGAAATAGCATGCACGACCAGTTGCTCCAACGCGCGATCCTTTTAATGCAGCAGAAGAAATACCGCGAGGCGCAGGCCATTCTCAGCGGCCTGCTGGCGCAGGACCCGCAGAACCCGGACATCCTGAGCATGTTCTGCGAAGTGAAGATACAGCTGGACGATTTCCAGTCTGCCATGCAGCTGGCCAACCATGCCATCGGCATTGCCCCGGCAGACGACCGGCTGTTTTACCAGCGCGCGCGCATCTACCTGCAGCAGGAAGAATATGACCTTGCCGAGCAGGACCTGTCGCATGCCATAGAACTGGAACCTTACGACGCCGATTATTTCGCGCTGTACGCCATGATGCAGAACAGCCGCAAACGTTTTGAGCAGGCGCTGCAGTTATCTGAACAAGCACTTGAAATAGACCCGGAGAACATCTACGCACTCAATGCCCGAAGCACTGCGTTGCTGAAGCTGAACCGCAAGGAAGAATCCTTTGCCGGCATCGAAGGCGCCTTCCGCCACGACCCGGATAATGCCTACACCCACGCCAATTACGGCTGGGGCCTGCTCGAAAAAGGCTCGCCCAAAGATGCGCTCAAACATTTCCGCGAAGCGCTCCGCATAGACCCTAACCTCCAACTCGCACAGGCCGGCATGATGGAAGCGTTGAAAGCACGGTACTGGATATACCGCATTTTCCTCCGCTTCGCTTTTTTCATGGGCAACCTTACCGCCAAATACCAATGGGGCGTGATATTGGGATTGTACGCAGCCACCAGGGGATTGAACTACCTGGCCAACCACAACCCCACGCTGCAACCCTACGTAATGCCGGTGGTCATCCTGCTGGTGGCATTTGCCTTCTCCACCTGGATCATCACCCCGCTCAGCAACCTGTTCCTCCGTTTCAATCCATACGGCAAACACCTGCTTGATGAAAATGAAATAACCGCCTCCAATCATGTGGCTATCAGTTTGTTAGTTGGAGTTGCAGGAGTAGTTGCTTATCTGCTCACCGGGCTGGATCCCTGGGTATTGGTAGCCGTGGTGGGCATTACCATGATGATACCGCTGAGCGTGCGCCTGCTGCCTTCGCGCAACCCGCGCATGATGAATATTTACACCATCGGGCTGGGTATAGCCGGCGTGCTGGGTATCGCGACCGCTTTTATGAACCAGACCTACAACATTTTTGCCGGCGCCTACGTGGTGGGCATCATTGTTTTCCAGTGGGTGGTGAATTATATGTCGATAAAACAAAACAACCGATGAACCCGCAATCATTCCAGGACCTGCCCGCCCGCGAAGTGGTGCCGGGCTTTACAGGCCGTTTCCTGCACGGCGAAAAACACACCCTTGGTTATTGGGAAGCCAGGGCCGGCTCTTCCCTGCCTGTGCACCAGCACGCGCACGAGCAGATGTCGTACGTGCTCTCCGGCACATTCGAAATGGAGCTGGACGGGGTGAAACACACCCTCCATGCGCACGATGTGCTGCTGATCCCTTCCAACGTGCCTCATGGCGGTTATGCCGTAACAGATTGCCGGCTGATCGATTCATTCTGCCCGGTGAGGGAAGATTATAAATGAATGACATAATGGAACAGAACCTATACCGGCGCGCTGCAGTTCTGGTAGAGCTCAAAAAATATAACGAAGCCGGGCTTGCCCTCCAGGCACTGCTGGAGCAGGAACCGCTGAATGCCGAAGCATTGGAGCTGTTTTCCGAGGTAAAACTGCAAGCTGGCGAAACTGAAGCCGCCCTCAACATAATCACTACAGCTATCGGGCTCCGCCCTGAAAACGACCGCTTGTTCCACCAACGTTCGCGCATTTATTATAAAAAAAATGACTTCAATGCCGCTGCTAGCGACATCAAAGCGGCATTGGCATTGAACCCACGCCTTGCTGCGCACTTCGCACTGTTTGCGCTGATATCAATTTATAGAGGGAATTACAAGACAGCGCTTGAGATAGCCGACAAAGCCCTCCAGCTCGATCCCTTAAATACCATCGCCATAAATGCCCGGCACATGGCCTACGAGCGGCTGAACTACCGGGACGAAGCAGAAAACACCATCCTGCATGCTTTAAGTATTGATCCTGAAAACGAACTTTCACATGCCAATAAAGGCTGGAGCCTGCTTGAACAGAAAAAGCCCCGGGAAGCGCTGGCACATTTCAGGGAAGCACTTCGCATACATCCTTCATATAACTACGCACTGGCAGGCATAAAGATTGCGATCAGTGAACAAACCCAGCCTTACCGCGCTATACGCGCCTATGTAAACTGGCTGCAAAGCCCTACCGCGCTTAACAGGAATCTCCGTACGCTTTTTTTCCTGCTGCCGCTTGTTTCTATTATATTCTTCCGCCTGAAAAATGACAGAATAATACCATACGAGACATTACTGTTATTCACACACCTCGTTGTACTCTCTTTGGATGTCCTTTACCCTCCGATCGCGCTCCTTTCCATGCGGTTCCATTCTGACGGCAAACACCTGCTTACCAAAAAAGAAAACATTATTGCCCTGATAACAGGCGGCTGCCTGATCTTCGGCCTCGCCGGACTGCTATGCTACCTGGTAATCTTGATTCCGGCAATGCTTAAAATTTATATAACGTCCATCTCATTGTTGCTGCCGCTCGCCAGCTATACGAAGCTGAATAAGAGCAAAATAAAGGATAACATACAGGCCGTCATTGCCGCCGGCATGGCCGCCATATTACTCATAGCCGCCATTATCACCACCTCAATCTGGCGGGATGGTACAAACTTATTCTACACGTTCTATTTTATATGGGCCATTTGCCTGAACATTACTGCTCCCAAGGAGTACAGGTAGACAATCGCCCCTCCTATAACCGTTACCCTTTCCGCCTTTTTATTTCCCGGATCTAACCGGTATCTTGGGCAAATGAAAAAGCTGCTTTTCTTCCTCATAGCCATTCTTCCGGCCCTGAGTGGCCACGCGCAGGATACGCTCTTCCGTTTTGCATTGGTAACGGACACGCATATAGGCGTTCAAACTGCGCAGGAAGACCTGGAAAGGACCGTCAACGACATCAACCTCCAGCCGCAGATCGAATTCGTCGTTTTCTCCGGGGATGTGACCGAATTCGGCTCCGATGAAGAGCTGCAGCTGGCGAAAAGCATCATCAGCCGGCTCAATAAGCCCTGGTATATCATTCCCGGCAACCATGACACCAAATGGTCAGAGAGCGGCTGCAATTCCTTCCGCACCGTGTTTGGCAACGAAACTTTCAGCTTTGAGCACAAAGGTTATCTTTTCATTGGCACCAACTGCGGCCCCAACATGCGCATGGGCCCGGGCCAGGTGCCCAGGGAAAACATCGTCTGGCTGGACGGGCAATTAAAAAAATATAAGAACCCGCAGCAGCCGCTGATCTATATTAATCATTACCCACAGGATGAAGGACTCAATAACTGGTACGACGTGCTGGACCGCCTGCGCGGCCGCAACGTGAAAGCCATGATCTGCGGCCACGGTCATGCCAATAAAGCCTTCAGCTGGGAAGGCATCCCCGGCGTGATGTGCCGCTCCAACCTCCGTGCGAAAGCAGCCACCGGCGGGTACAACATCGTCAGCGTATCCGGCGGCGCCATTACCTTCAACGAGCGCACACCCGGCCGGGAAACGCTTCCCGCCTGGCATACAGTGGCACTGGAAGGGCATTCCTGGATACCCAACCCTCCCCGCCCCTCTTATGCGATGAACGATTCCTTTCCTTCCATAAAAGTAAAATGGACCATACAGGAAGCCGGCGACATGGGCAGCGCCCTCGCCGCAGCCGGTGGCATGGTGATCTATACCAATACCAATGGGGATATTAAAGCGGCAGACCTGCAGACCGGCAAGCCCCGCTGGAAATTTGCCGCAGGCGGGAAAATATACGCCACGCCGCTCGTATACGGTCAATACGTGGTAGTGCCTTGCACAGACGGCTTCGTATATTGCCTGCATCTGAAAAACGGCAAGCTGGCCTGGAAACAACAAACCGGCAAAGCCATTGTTTCTTCCGCCGCGCTGCACGGCCGGCTGGCCATCGTAGCGGGTTCCGACGGGCATTGCCGCGCATGGGACATTCCCTCCGGCAGGCAGCAATGGGACTACGACGGCATAAAAGGATTTGTGGAAACCAAACCCTTCATATACCAGGGCAAAGTGCTCTTCGGCTCCTGGGGCAATCAATTCTACGCACTGGATGCATCTACCGGCCGTGAAGCCTGGACCTGGAGCAACGGCGCCAGCAACCGCATGTTTTCCCCCGCCGCCGTGTGGCCCGTAGCATACGAGGGCAGAGCCTGGCTGGTGTCTCCCGATAAATACATGACCGTGCTGGATACTGAAACCGGCAGGGAAATATGGCGGTACAGGGATTCGCTCAATTCCGTGCGGGAATCCATGGGCATTTCGGCAGACAGCCTGCGCATTTACGCCAAGACCATGCAGGGCAATATCATTGCGCTGAATGCGCGGAGCGGGCAAAGGGAATTGTTGTGGAAGTCGCCGGTGGAAATGGGTTATGAAATATGCCCCAGCCCCGTGAATGAAAGAGGGAACATACTTTACGCAGCCGGGCAATCCGGCGTGATATACGCGCTCAGCAGCAAAGACGGGCAGCTGGTATGGAAACATAAATTCTCCAACTGCCTCGTCAATACCGTTCAGCCCGTTGGCAAAAAGCTTGTATTGGCCTCATCCATGGACGGCAAACTCGTTTGCATTGAGCAGGGGCAATAAAATAGTTGTATCTTTTTGATACCAAACCATACCCTGAAATGATGAGAATCGTTTGCTGTGCCTTGCTGATAGGCGCAACCCTGAACGCCTGCAACCTTCCTGACTGCAAAGAATACCAGCTACTCGGCGAAGAAGCCAAAGCCGCCATCCGCGGGTACGACAGCCCCCTGCCCTATACCGTCATCAGCGTCCCCGATTCCCTGCTTACCGCCGGCAGCCGCGCCGTGGAGCCTTTGCTGGATTCGCTGGCGGAGATGAAGCTGCTTACTTATTCGCTGGCCGATACGTTGGGCCGTTACCGTTATATCCTGCGGTGGACGGATTCGCTGGACCGCTTCAGGGTGAAGATCCCGGCGGATGTCGGGCTGGTGCATATTTTCATGGACCGCAAATTCCCGACGGACATACAATTCGACGCGCGTTATTACCAGGCGGGAAACATTGTTTTTTCGGACGACGACTCGCTGTATGTGCGCAGGAGCTGCGTGTGGGTACAATACAAATATTTCTATAAAATCGATTCACTGAATGCGCTGGGCGAGATCACCGGCCTCAAGCGGGGCGCGAAGTTTGAACGGGCCGCGTCTTTCGGGATAAAGCCGGAATGACCGGACGGGTCACACTTCATCAAATTCTTTGGAATAAACAACCAGCCCGGCTCTTCCTTCCAGCCCGCCGGGCTTCAGTTCTATCGCCATAAACGCTTCACCGGGCACCTCGTAGCTGGTGCGGATGCCCCATTTGGAAGCAGGCAGGAATCCGAACTTTGGATAATATCCCGGGTGACCCAAGACGATCACCGAGCCGTAACCCAGTTCAGCCGCGCGTTTCAGTCCTTCGCGCACCAGCTGCGAACCGATCCCTAAATGTTGCAGCGCCGGTAGAACCGCCATAGGCGCAAGCGCCAGCGTATCGTACATTACGCCTTCCAGCCCCTTGATCTTCAGTTTGGTAAAAAGAATATGACCCACCGCGCCGCTCTCCGAGCGGGCCACGAGGCTTAGCGCGGGTATAAAATGCTCACTGTCCCGCAGGAGGTCTATCAGTTTGCTTTCGTTTTCCTGGCCAAATGCGGCGGCGTTCAGGGAATAAATAGACGACTTGTCTTCCGGCGTTTCCGGTGTGATCATGATTTTCATAAGTCTTCAAATATGCGCGTTTATCCCGGATTTGCGAAATCGGATGTGTTTTGTATGGCAAATGCGTATATTTGAAACACAGCCTTCCGGGTCATTCACTCCAACCGGGCTTCCTGCTGATACCTCCTCTACTTCATTCACATTATCATTCAACATTACCAGCAAAACGGGTTCCGGCTGTGCGGCTTCGTGTGCCGGAAAACGCCGCTGCAAAACCATATAAGCGAATACAATGAAAGATACGATCTACATCATTGGCGCAGGAGCCGTCGGCAAAGCGCTGGCGGTGGCCCTGGCAGGCGATCACAAAAAAGCGGTCTTGCTGCGGGGCAGCGTAGATAACCAGCCGGCAGCCGTGGAAAAGATACAGGTTGTACGGGAAGGGGCCGTGCAGGAAGCAGACGTGGAAGTGAGCACCATCAGCAACTTCGCGGAGCTGGACGGTATCGTTGTGCTGACCAACAAGTCGTACGGCAACGTGCAGCTCGCCGCCACGCTGAAAGGCAAGACCGGCCGTTCTCCCATCGTTATCCTGCAAAACGGCCTCGGCATTGAACAGGTTTTTGCCGACAACGGTTTTCCCGAGATCTACCGCTGCGTACTGTTTGTGACCAGCCAACTCACGAAAGATAACATGGTCAGCTTTAAGCCGGTGTCCGTCTCCCCTATAGGCGCCATCAGCAACAGCGCCACTACAACCGATGCAGTGGTAAAACAATTGGATAGCACAGGCTTCCGTTTCAGGGCGGAAAACAACATCCAGCCCATCATCTGGAAAAAAGCCATTATCAACAGCGTCTTCAATTCAATCTGCCCGCTGCTGGAAACTGATAACGGCATCTTCCACCGCGATACGGGCGCGCTGGCGATAGCGGAGAGAGTTATCGCGGAATGCATTGCCATTGCGCAGGAAAAAGGCATTTCGCTGGAAGCCGGCGAAGTGAGGGAAAATCTTTTGCTCATCAGCAGATCATCCGACGGGCAGCTGATCTCCACCCTGCAGGATATCCGGAACAAACGGAGAACGGAGATCGAAACACTCAACTTCGAAATAGCACGCATCGCGAAAACACTGAACAAGGAGCACCTTGTGCGGGAAACCGCGCTGCTGGGGGAACTGACCAGGTTGAAATCGGATTTAAGCAGGTAGCTATAGAAAAAGGCCGGGTACATCCGGCCTTTTCATACTATAAATTCGCGATCACCTTATCTTTCGGGTACTTCACGGTATAGCTCAGCCGCACTTTTTTTGTTTCGCCGGGCGCCAGGTTCAGCTTCCAGGTGAGCACACCAGTTTCAGTGTTCACGGCAGCGCCATCGCTTTCCACCAGTTCTATTTCCATGCTTTTGTCTGTAGACACGGGATATTGATCTTTCAGCAGCAGGTTCACCGGTTCCTTCTTCGCGTTGCGCACCCTGAGCTCGTAGGTGAAGGTCTGCCGCTTCTGGTTGCCCAGGAATTTCACGCCGGACATCTCCGTTATTTTCTCCCGTTTGATGATCACCTTCTTATCGCGGCCCACGCTGAGGTTCAGCGTGTCTGTGGTGGCGTTGGGGTCGATGAAGGATTTGCCGACATACATGTCTTCGAAAATGATATTGGCTTCGCCGGGCAGCAGGCTCAGCTTTTCATAATCCGTTACTTCAGCCACCAGGAAAGCATCCGCGTCGGCTTTGGGCACGGCGTAATATTTGTAAGATGCGGGCAGGGAGAATTCCTTGAGCGTAACGCTGTGCTGCTTGCCGTTGCTGGCCACATCATAAGGTATATCGATTTCGAAAGTGGCGCTCAACTGGTGTTCGTTCTGGCTGGTGTATTGATCCACGCCGGAGGCGTCTGCTTCGAGGGCTGCCGGTGGAGCTGGCGGAGCGGCCGGTTGCACTTCATATTGTTTCATAGACTGCATCCTGTTCTGGTAAGCCCTTTTATCATTCATAAGGCCCCGGATCATGAGCGGCTCCGCATAAGCCAGGAACCAGGCATCCAGCACCGGCGCGGTGCCGCTTTGGCTGGGGTTGCCCGTGCTCAGCGTGAGCTTCACTTTTTTCCAGTCTATGCCGGTGTTTTGCATCACGTTGGCTTTATACAGCAATTGCAGCGGGCTGCTGGTGCTTACGGCTTTCAGGTCATAATACACGCCCCAATGCGCGGCCGGGGTGATGTAGCTCAGCGAGAGGTCCGTGGGGCCGCCATTTTCAGACATCACCTGCAATACCAACTGGCCACCGCTGGCATTTGGATCTTCGCTCATTTCCCGGAGCTGCTTTTCCAGCTTTTGGACGGCAGCATATTGCCGGGTCTCTTTTTCCTGCAGCAGCGCGATGTTGTTCCGCAACTCCACCTGCTGCTTTTTATAATAATCCGCCAGCTTCATCAGTTCTGCCACGCTGGGCCCGCCGGCTGTGCCGCCGCTCAGGCTCTGGTTCTTCTCCAGCAGCGCGATGGTGCCCTCTTCTGCGGCGCGGGCATTGCGGGTGCGCACCAGTTCGCGGCGGGCGGATTGCAGGCTGTCTTCCAGCTTCAGGTACGCCGGGCTTTTCAGGTCTTCCTCTTTCAGGAAATTACGCGCAAAACCCGCGGACATCACCGTCACCTTATTGCCTGCACTCACCTGGATGCTGTTCTCATCTATCGCGTTGGCCACCTGCTGGATCACGACCTGGCTGCTTCCTTTCGGCAATGTGACCCTGGCCTTGTGGTTCAATTCCGCGCCGATGCGGTACACCGTTACAGACTCAAGGCCCGCGCGGGTATACACCGGCTGCTGCGCCGCGGCCGCTATGGTGAGAAACATAGCTGCGGACATGCTGATCATTTTCATAGTTACGCTGTTTTGTATGGGATGCTTTTTTTCAACGAATTGCATAATTCGCCCGCCACGAATTAAGCGGCAAATCCGCTAATAAAATGTTAAAACAACTTTCACCTTTAATATCGTAATTATTCTAACATGATAGATGTTGCAACATTTATTATCCCGTACCATTGATTTTCAATGTAAAACCAGACCGTAGTCATGATAAATATTTTTATAATAAATTATTGGAGTGTTGAATTGACACTCATTATCTGTTCGCTTTATTTTTCATCTCATATGATGATAAATTGCAAAACAGAAGGATGATAATTATCATAGATCACGATTCCGCGCCGCATTATTTTTGTGTTATCAAAGCGGAACAAGGATATACAAGATATAACCGTAGATCCGAAGAAGAACCTGGGCAAACAAACAATAGTATACAGCAGAAAAAGGAATTTTAGTAAGGAAAGTAGTGTTGACAGATTGAAATGAGACGAGGCAGAATGGTTGTGTGAGTGTTATCAGTAAGGAGTCTGAAAAAGACATGTGAAGTAACGGTAAAGCCGGTCAATTAACGAAGGAAGGTGAAGATGCAATCGTGCAGAGAACTTCCGGGTTAGTTGCCCGGTTTTTTGTTTTCCCCAAAGTATTACAACCCGCCCCATTTTTTTGTATTTTAACCGGCCTAACCCGGAAATTTATCTGAATTGAGAATACCAATTTTCCTGCTGCTCTGCCTGATCACTTTTTCTGTAACGGCACAGAAAAAGAACGAAGCCTACCAGTTACATATGCGTAAAGCCACGTCTGCCGTGAAAATCGACGGCATCGCGGACGAACAGGCCTGGCAGGATGCGGACTCCGCTTCCGACTTCTACATGATCCTCCCCATGGATACCAGTTTTGCCAAAGTGCGCACGGATGTGAAAATGACCTACGACCAGCAGAACATTTACCTTCTCGTGATCAACTACAACGGTGCTCCGGGGCCCTACATGGTGGAATCGCTGCGCCGGGATTTCGCTTTTCTCAAGAACGACAACTTCCTCCTCTTCATGGACCCTTTCGACGACCAGACCAACGGTTTCTCCTTCGGCGCCAATGCTGCCGGGGCGCAGTGGGACGGGCTGATGTACGAAGGCGGGAAAGTAGACCTCAGCTGGGACAACAAATGGCGCTCCGCCGTGAAAAATTACCCGGACAGGTGGGTGTTTGAAGCCGTTATCCCTTTCAAGACCATCCGTTACAAAAAGGGGATCACGCGCTGGGGCATCAATTTTGGGCGCAACGACCTGAAGACCACCGAAAAAAGCAGCTGGGCGCCCGTGCCCCGGCAATTCCCTTCCGCATCGCTGGCCTACACCGGCGTACTGGTGTGGGACGTGCCGCCGCCGGACCCGGGTACCAATATCTCCCTCATCCCCTACGTGCTGGGCGGCATCAATAAAGACTATACGAACGGGAAACCGGAAAAATGGCGCCGCGACGCCGGGCTGGACGCCAAGATCGCCGTTACTTCCTCGCTCAACCTGGACCTTACCGTAAACCCGGACTTCTCGCAGGTAGACGTGGACAAACAAGTGACCAACCTGGACCGTTTCGAACTATTCTTCCCCGAGCGGCGGCAGTTTTTCCTGGAAAACGGCGACCAGTTCACCAACTTCGGCTATTCCACCATCCGGCCTTTTTTCTCCCGCCGCATTGGCCTGGGCGTGCCTATTCATTTCGGCGCGCGGCTGAGCGGCAAGCTGAACAAGAACTGGCGGATGGGGCTGATGAACATGCAAACCGGCAGCCAGGGCGAAACAGCGCTGCCCGCGCAGAACTTTACCGTGGCGGCTTTACAGCGGAAGGTGTTTGCACGGTCCAACGTCGGTTTTATTTTCATCAACAAAGAATCCATCAATTACGATCCTGATAACGTGGAAGCGGGCAAGCCCGTCCATTCCCGCTTCAACCGCAACTTCGGGCTGGAATACAACCTGGCTTCAGCGAATAATTTCTGGACCGGGAAGGCACTGGTGCTGCGGTCTTTCAGTCCCGGCGCCAGCGGCAAAGATTACGTGCATGCCGCCAACCTGCAATACACCAGCCGTACCTGGAACATAGGCTGGCAGCACGAATACGTTGGCAGCAATTACAAAGCCGAAGTAGGCTACGTACCCCGCACCGGTTTCATCAGGCTGGCGCCGCAGGTTACCCGCCTCTTCTTCCCGAAAAAAGGCCCGTTGCTCAGCCATGGCCCGCAGCTTACGTCTTCCAACTTCTACACGGAAAAAATGGACCGGACGGACAATGAGCTGATGCTCAACTACGGCCTCGTATTCCGCGCGCGCAACACGCTGAATGTGTGGGCCAGCACCACTTACATCCGGCTGCTTCAACCCTTCGACCCGCTGAACTACAACTTGCATTACCTGGAAGCGGGCACCAAACACAGCTGGAATACCATCGGCGCGGATTATGTATCCAAGCCGCAGAGCCTTTTCACCTACGCGCTTTCCGCCCGCTACGGCGGCTATTATGCAGACGGGCAGCGGCTTACGCTGGGCGGCGAATTCGGGTACCGCTTCCAGCCTTATGTGAGCATTGCGCTCAGCTCCACTTACAACAACCTGCAGCTGCCGAAGCCCTGGGGCAACGAGGACTTCTGGCTGGTAGGGCCGCGCCTGGATGTAACGATGACGAATACACTGTTTTTTACCGGCTTCATGCAATACAATGAACAACTGAAGAACATCAATCTCAATACCCGCTTCCAGTGGCGTTACCGCCCCGCCTCCGATCTTTTTATCGTGTATACGGATAATTACCTGCCCGAACCTTATTACGTCAAGAACCGGGCGCTGGTGCTGAAACTGGTATACTGGCTGAACCTTTGACGCATAAAAATGCCGGCTGCAGAAGCAACCGGCCCCGTAACAAAACCATGGTAAAACGATGAATGCAGGCAGCACCGGGGGTAGCAGCCAACCCGGCCATGGCCTTTTTATCAAATCGAAGGAAAGTTCAGAGGAAAAACCGGGAGCAAATTGCTGCCCGGCTTTCGTTACCATTTATTGAACCTACTAAACACGCATGTTTGATCAGCATCACCATACAAAGGTGCCCACCGCGCCCGCCGCGAGCTGGGGAGTAACGGTTTTGCCGTTGTATTTGATGTTGAAGGATTGCGCGGTAGTACCGCTATTCAGTACGATCAGCACCTTTTTCCCGTCCGGCGTTTTGAACGCCACGTTCTGCAACGGCGCCTCAATGTTGGAATCGATGCGCACAGAGCCGGGCCTTACAAACTTCGAGGCATGCGCGATGATGTAATACGCCACGTTCCGCGTATAGTCGCTGCCGATAGTGACCGCGCCCAGGCAGGAGGTGCAGCCGCCTATAGTATGCGGCTTGTAATCAGCCGTGGCGGCAAGGTTCCATTCCAGTACATTGCGGCACCAGTTGCGCGTTGCGCCAATTATTAGCTGGCTTACATGCCACGACAGATCGGCCGGGAAGTTCCCGGGGCCGCCTACCCATTGCTCTGTAAAATACAGGTGCTTGTCCGGGTAAGCGTTATGCAGGGGCGTCAAAGCGGTGATGCTGCCGCCGTACAGGTGGAACGCAGTGCCATCCACGTATTTACTGGCTTCGGGATCGTTGAGGATCGTTACAGGATAATCAGGACGGTCTGCATTATGATCGTAGATGATGATCCTGGTCGTAATGTTGGCAGCTTTAAAAGCGGGCCCCAGGTGGTTTTTAATGAAGTCTGCCTGTTCGGCGGCCTGCATTTCCATGCTGGGATTGTTGCCCGGGTGCAGCGGCTCATTCTGGATCGTGATGGCGTCTATCGTAATGCCTTCCGCCTTCATGGCCTGCACGTATTTCACGAAGTATTGCGCATATACGCTGTAATACTCGGGCTTGAGCTTGCCGCCCTTGGAATTGTTGTTCGTTTTCATCCAGGTAGGCGGGCTCCAGGGAGAACCCAGTATCTTGATGGACGGGTTGATGGCGATGATCTTTTTGAGGATGGGTACCAGGTCCGTCTTTTCCATGTCTATGCTGAAATGCTGGAGCGTGGGGTCCGTTTGCCCCGCCGGCAGATCGTTGTAGCTGAAAGGCGCCGCGCTCAGGTCCGATGCGCCGATGCTGATGCGGAGGTAACTCACGCCGATGAAAGTACTGTCCCAGCGGAACAGCTCGTTGAGCAATGCTTCTTTTTTGTCCGTCGCCAAACCGTTGATGAGCGTGGCGCTGCCGCCGGTGAGCGTGTAGCCGAAGCCGTCTATTTCCTGGTAGGTTTTACTGTCGTCTACCGTGATCACCGGGTATTGGTTGAGCGCGCCGGAGAACACGAGCGGTGTTTGCTGCTGTTTGAACAGCACCGACCCGTCGCCGTTCGTGAGCCAGAACGCCACGTCGGATTTAACGGGTTTCGGTTCTCCCGGTCCCGGATTGTCATTGTTCTTCCCGCCGCCCTTGCAGCTGGCGATCCCCAGCAGGCAGGCGAGTACGGTCAGTTTTATGCCTTGTATCATTTGTCGATCATTTTATAAACACGCACGTAGTCTATTTCCATTTTAGCGGGAAAAACGGTATCGTCCACACCCTGCACGCCGCCCCAGTTGCCGCCTACAGCGATGTTGAGCAGGAAATGGAATTTTTTGTCGAAGGGCCAGGCGGCGGAACCTTTGGCTTCATTCACGAAAGTGAACAGCAGCTGGTCGTCTATATACCCGCGGATGGCATAGGGCGTCCAGTCCACGCGGTAGAGATGAAACTCTTCCATCGCCTTGTTTACCGTGCGTTTGGCAGTTTTCTGCGTGTTGATGGAATGATTGTATGCTTCGGTATGCACGCTGATGTGCACCATATTGGGATCGTAACCGACATGCTCCATGATGTCTATCTCACCGGATTTGGGCCAGTCGCCGTAAGCCCATTCCGTAGGCAGCATCCAGATGGCAGGCCAGGTGCCTTTGCCTTCCGGCAGTTTGGCTTTCACTTCAAAGCGGCCGTACAGGAAATCGCCTTTGCCTTTGGAAATGAGGCGGGTGCTGGTGTAATTCCTGTTCTGGTAAGTTTCTTTCTTTGCAGTAATGGTTAACAGGCCGTTGCCCACGGAAGCGTTCTCTTCGCGGGAAGTGTAAAATTGCAGCTCGTTGTTGCCCCAACCTCCGCCGCCTGTATCGTAGCCCCATTTGGCATTATCGGGCAGGCCGGTGTAGTTGAACTCATCCGCCCACATGGGAGTGGTTTCGAACGTCCAGCCTTTGTCTATCACCGTAGGCGGGATATACGGCGGCGGTGTGGGATCGTCCTTTTTTCCACCACACGCAAGGATGTTGAGCCCCAGCAGCAGTACCGGGATGTAATTGATCGTTTTCATATCGGGCAGGAAAAAAAATTATGCAGGGCCGGGCGTAACCGGCCCTGCATGGGTGAACTATTGTGCTTCTTCAATGAACTTAACATCGTCGATGGTGATGCCGTTGGGGCCGAAAGTGCCTGCGCCGGTGCATCCTCCTTTGATCAGCATATACACTTTACCTGCGGTGGTAAAGGAGATCTTGCCGCCTTTGTCTTTGCCGGTGCCGTCGCAGCCGATCACCGCCAGGTCTCCCTCAAAATCCGCGATGCCGCAGCCGGCCCAGGTATTGATGGAGTTCCATTTGTTGCCGGAGTAATCGCTGCCCTGTGCGGGAGGCGTGGTGCCGAAGATCACTTCGAACCAGGTTTCAGCTGCGCCGCCGCCCTTCACGATGCCGGAGAAGGTGTAGGTCACATCCTTTTTCACGGTCAGTTCCTGGTAAATAGCGCCATTGCTGCCGCCGGGCTGGTTCACGAATTTAAGCTTTCCGCCGGTGAAGGTAATGGATGTTTGCGGCCCGCCGGTGTTAAGAATGGTCCAGTGCGCTTCCGCGCCGGGTTCCATGTTGCCGCCCTTCAGGATGTCCGTTCCCGCCATATCCTGCGCGATGGTCACTTTCTGTGAAACAGAAGAGGAACCGCCCGCGCCGTAAGCTACCAGCGAAATGGTGTACTCCCCTTTTTTGCTGAAGGTGAGCGTATCTGTTTTTTTCCAGGACACGGGGTTTGCGCCGCCGTTGTACCAGGTGTAAGAGAATGCGCCGGTGGTGGTATTCTGCAAGGCCACTTTATTGGGATTGGCAGCCAGCAACGTTGCGGTGAAACTTGCGTTGGGTTTGGCTCCCAGTGTCAGGTTCTCTGAATCCGGCGTGCAGGATGCGAGCAGCAGCACGGCTGCTGCGATATATATGATCGGTTTCATTAGGTACATTTTTTTTGATGAATTACTTGCTGCCGCCCCACTCCTTGTTCTGCTCCATCTTGGTGTTTTGCAGCTCGTGGAAAGGGATCGGGAATACGTAGTGCCTGTTCGGGTCGAAGCCGCGGCTGGCAAGCGCCGCCGTTGCCCTGCCTGAACGGATCAGGTCGAAGAACCTGATGCCTTCGCCGGCAAACTCCAGCCTTCGTTCTTCAAAAATATTGTCGATGGTCGCGTCTCTCGGGCCAACGCCAACCCTGGCGCGCACAGCATTCATCAGCGCATAGGCGCGCGTGCCGGGACCGCCGCCCTGGCCGCTCATTACCAGCGCTTCGGCTTCCATCAGGTAGGTATCCGCCAGGCGGATGTCGTATTTGTTCTGCGGGAAGTTCAGCTCCATGGTGCCGCTGGCGGGCCTGTTAGACTGGCGGCCTGCGAATTTTTCCAGGAAGTAGCCGGTATTGTCGTGGCCTTTTTCGTAGGTGGCAAAACCGTTTTTCTCAAGGCTGTCCACATCCGCCACGGTGTATTTGAAGCGGGGGTCGAAATGGATGAAATCGTAGAATTCTTTGGTGAACACGAGGAAGCTCCAGCCGGAAACGTAATCGGGCGCGCCGGGTTTGGGATTGTAGCCGCGGGGCCCTACGAGGATATTGAGCACATTGCCTTCCGTACAGGATACGCAGCCCCAGCCGCCGTTGGATTGGGAAGAATAACCGATCTCGAATACGGATTCGCTGTTGTATTTGAATTCAGGTTTGGATTTGAAGAGATCCGCGAAGTTAGGCAGCAGCTGGTAACCGTAGGTCGGGCTGGGCTGCCCGGGTATGGCGCCATTCACCAGCGCCAGCTCTGCCGCGGCTTCCGCCCATTTTTTCTGGTAGAGGTATACTTTACCGAGCATGGCATGCGCGGTACCTTTGGTTACACGGCCCCTGTCTACGCTGCCCAGGATGCGGTCCGGCATGGTAGGCTCTGCAATGGCGGCCTTGATATCGTCTTCGATCTGTTTCCACACATCGGCCGGCGGCGCCTGCAGTACGTCGCGCATTTCAGCGGTGGTAACCGGTTTGGTGATCAGCGGTATGTTCTTGAACATGCGCAGCAGGTCGAAGTAAAAATAACCGCGCAGGAATTTGGCTTCCGCGGCGAAACGCGCTTTGGTGGCTTCATTCATGGGCACTTCGGGAAGCTTTTCCAGCAGCTTGTTCGCGCGGAACACGCCGGCGAAACCTTTGCGCCAGAGCTCGTTATGAGGGCCGATCTCAGCGGTGAGCGTCCATTTGGTGACCACCTGCAGGTCGTTGATGTCGCTGGGGCCGCCGCCGCCTGCCCGCTGGTCGTCGCTGGCTGCGTTGGCCATGCCTTCGCGGGTTACGTAACCGTTGCCCTGCCAGCCTACCACATCGTAGATCGCTACCAGGCCCTGGCGTGCCTGCGCTTCATTTTTGTAAAAATTCGTCTCCAGGTCCGTTCCTTTCAGGTCGGGTTCCAGGAAGCTTTCTTTGCAGGCGCTGAAAAATGTGACACCTGCCAGCGCGCATATGATCGGGAAATATTTTTGTTTCATTTTCATCAGCTTTTAATCATTAATAGGTGAAGTTCAGGCCAACCATGAATGTGCGCGCCTGCGGATAAATACCGCGGTCGATGCTGAGCACGCCGCCGCCGATCTCGGGATCGTAGCCGGTATACCTGGTGAATGTGATGAGGTTCTCGCTCATAACGTGCACGCGCACACGCTCAAACCCTGCTTTGTTCACGAGGCGCGCAGGAAGGGTGTAACCGATCTGCAGCACTTTCAGGCGCCAGTAGTCGCCGTCTTCCAGGTAGAATTCGGAAGGGTTGGTGAAGTTCTTGTTATCGTCTTTGCTGGAAAGGCGGGGGTAGCTGTTGGTGGAACCTTCGCCGGTCCAGCGGCCGAGCGCTTTACGCTGCCAGTTGGCCGTCATGATGTCGAGCCTGCGCAGGCCCTGGAATATCTGGTTGCCGGCGGCGCCCTGTGCAAACACCACCAGGTCGAAACCTTTGTAGGCGGCGTTCAGCGTCATGCCATACATCCAGTTGGGCGTCGGGTTGCCGATGTAATCGCGGTCGGTGTCGGTGATAGCGCCGTCGCCGTTGCGGTCGTGCCAGCGGAAATCGCCGGGCTTGGCATTGGGTTGTATCTTCTTGCCGTCCTTGTTCACATATGCGTCAATTTCAGCCTGGTTCTGGAAAACGCCCATGGTCTTGAACATGTAGAACGCGTTGAACGGCTGGCCTACCTCGGTGCGGGTGATGGCGCTCATGGTCTGGAACGACGCCTGGCCCACGGTAATGAACTTCACATCGTCGCCGATGAAAGTAACCTTGTTTTTGGTGTAGCTCACGTTGCCGTTCAGGCTGAATTCAAATTCGCCCAGGTTCTTGCGGTAACCCAGGGCCAGCTCCAGGCCTTTGTTTTCCATGCTGCCCACATTGTCTGCCGGGTTGCCTGCAGCGCCTGTGTACCAGGGAATGTCCGGGTACATGAGGATGTCTTTGGACAGTTTTTTGAACCAGTCGAACTCTACCGTGAAATTCTTGAAGAGCAATGCTTCGAAACCGATGTTGGACTGCCTTGTTTCCTCCCACCGCAGGTCCGGGTTGGCCGGGGCATTGGGGCTGGAACCGGCTTCGGCCAGGTCTGAATTGGTGAGCGTATAGTTGCGGCCGCTGCCGATGGTGGCGAGGAAACGGCCGTCGCCGATATTATCGTTGCCCACTACGCCGTAACCGCCGCGGAGCTTCAGCATGTCCACCACCTGGTTCTGCGGCCAGAATGTCTCTTTGGTGGGCACCCAGCCTAGCGAGAAGGACGGGAACACGCCGTACTTATTGTTCGCGCCGAAACGGCTGGAACCATCGCGGCGGATGATGCCTTCCACGAGATATTTTTCGTCGTAAGCATAGTTGACGCGGGCGAAGAGCGATGCGATGGTGTGCTCCACTCCTTCGCTGCCGTCTGAAAGGCGGTTGGGATTGGTCACTTTATAGTTGAGGGACGCTTCTTTGAAAGTCTGCGCAGGCACGTTCTGGAAAGTAACGGTGGTCATGCGGCTACGGTTCTCCATGTAAGCGCCCTGGCCCAGCAGCACGGTAAAGCTGTGCGCGTTGATGTCTTTGGAATACGAAAGCGTGTTTTCGAAGTTGTAGTTGAACACGGAGTTGTTACTGCGCTGGAACGAGTTATTGGCCGGGTTGTTGGAGCTGTTGAGGAAGAACAGCGGCGTGAAGGTCTCGCTGCCCCAGAAAGCGATCTTGGAACCCATGGTAGACCGTAGGCGCAGGCCTTTGATGGGTTCGGCCTCCAGGTAAACGTTGCCTACTGCGTTGTGGCTCCAGCTGTAGTTGCCGAGGCGCGTGGAAATATACGCCAGCGGGTTGGTCATTTCCTGGCCAACGATCGTGGAAATTCCATATGGATTGCCCTGCGCATCCCTTCTCAGTTTGGCTTCATTGCCCGCATAAGGCACGCCCGCCAGCTTAGCAGGATCTGTTTCCACTACCGGCGTGATGGGATCAAGGTTGATGGCGGAACTGAGGGGGCCGCCGAATTCGCTGTTGGTATTGCCCAGGCCTATGGATTTATCATACGCATAGCCGATGTTTTCGCCGAAGGTGAGCCAGGGAGTGATCTTGTAAGTGGAATTGAGCCGGAGGTTGAAACGTTTGTAACGGGAAATTTCTGTGGCTACAATGCCTTCCTGGTCCAGGTAACCGAAGGAAGTATAGAAAGTGGATTTTTCGCCGCCGCCGCTGATGCTCAGCTCGTGGTTCATACGTTTGGCGCTGTTGTTGAAGATGGTAGCCTGCCAGTCTGTACCCTTTCCGTAGGAAGCAGGGTCTGCAAACACAGGCGCTCCGCCGCCGTTCACGGATTGTTCGTTGCGCAGGGTGGCATATTCTGTGGCATTCAGCATGTCCAGCTTGCGGGCAGGCTGCGAAGTGCCGTAGTAGCCATTGTAGCTGATGGTCAGCTTGCCGGCCTTCCCTTTTTTAGTGGTCACCAGTATTACGCCGGAAGCGGCACGGGCGCCGTAGATGGCCTGGGAGGCGGCGTCTTTCAGCACCTGGATGGATTCGATGTCGTTCTGGTTCAGGTAGCCGATGCCGCCGTTATCCACCACTACGCCGTCTATCACCCACAGCGGATCGTTGTTGTTGAATGTAGTGATACCGCGCACGCGAACGGTAGCGGCGGAGCCGGGCTGACCGGAGTTGGAGGCGATGGTAACGCCCGCGGTGCGGCCCTGCAGCGCCTGCTCGATGCGGTTGATGGGCATGCCTTCCAGGTCTTTGGCGCGGACGCTGGAGATAGCGCCCGTTACCACGGCCTTTTTCTGGGTACCGTAACCTACCACTACCGTTTCGGTGAGGGAGGTTTCAGAGAGGCCCAGCTGCACGTTGAGCGTAGAGCCGCCAACGGCCTGCGTTTTGGAGGAATAACCCAGGATGCTGAATACCAGCACCGCATTTTTGTTGGGCACTTTGAGCGTATACCGGCCGTCGCCATCGGTGGAGGTACCGGTATTGGTGCCGTTGATGCGCACGGTAGCGCCCGGGAGGGGCTCTCCCGTTTCATTGGTCACACGGCCCGATACAGTGATGGCGGTATCGGCGGCAAGTGACCTGAGGTCTGGAGACATAGGCTGGATAACGATCTTCTGCCCTTCGATGGTAAAAGAAACCGGCTGGTTCAGCAGGAGCATGTTCATAGCCTGCTTTACGGGCATGTCCTTTATATCAATATTGACCCTGCTCGTTTTAGCCAGCAGGCTTTCGTCGTATACGATCGAGATCCCTGCCTGGCGCGCAATTTCTTTCAGCACTTTTTTCAGCGGAGCATTCCTTTCCTTAAGCGTGATCTGCTGCGAGAAGCCTTTTGCGCTGATTTGCAGGCAAGCTACGAGCAGCAAAAAGGTGGTGAGTTTCATAACCAAGTAGAATTTACTGAATGCGTCCCGCTTCTTACCGGCCCGGAAAAAACCGGCGAGAGCGTTGTAAAACGGGGCTGAGTTCCAGGCAAAGGAATCTCCGCCACTAAAGTTAAATTTCATACTTTTGTAGTGTTTGGGAATTACGAGATATAAGTTCTGAAGACTGATGTCGGTATAACCCATCCTATTTCCGGGAGTGTTGCAAGCGCTTCCGGTTTTTTTATGGGTCAATGCCGGTTAGCTTGTAGTGGATCTTTTCATAACGAGTGTGTTTAGTTTAGTTTATGGTACGTGGATAATCATTGTTGTCACAGCCTGCCTGCCAATCTATTGTACGATCAGTTTGCGGCCCTGAAGGTTAAACCGGGCCCCGTTGGCCTCTAGCATATTCAAAAGTTCGGAAAGCGGGAGGTTGCGGCTGATACGCCCGCCGTAGGCTTTGTTCTGGTTGACGCTGGTAATGTTCATATCGATGTCGATGTCGTACCAGCGGGATGCCTGGCGCATGATGTCTGCCAGGTTCGCGTTATCGAATTCAAAGAAACCGGTCTTCCAGGCTATCACCTGCTGTATATCCGCGGGCGCCACATAAATGCAGCCGGTGGAATATTCCATCCTCGCCTGCTGGCCTGGTTTCAGCATCACGTCTTTCACTCTCACGGCCCCTTCCACCAGCGTGGTGTTCATAGATTTCTCGTCCGGGTACGCCATTACGTCGAAGCCTGTGCCCAGTACTTCCACATCCAGTGTTTTGGTTTTTACGATAAAGGGATGCTGCGCGTCTTTACGCACTTCAAAATACCCCTGCCCTTCCAGCTCCACCAGGCGCTGCTCGCCGGTGAATGCGGTGGGATAACGCAATTTGGAAGCGGAATTAAGCCATACGCGGCTGCCATCGGGCAATACGATGGTAAACTGTCCGCCGCGCGGCACTGATAATATGTTGTAACCTGCAGCCTGGCCGATGTTGTCTGCGTCGTATTCCAGCTGCCCGTTCTGCAGCTGTACCAGCGTTTGCCCCTGGTGGATCACCTGGTTGCCCGCACTGTCCAGCGTAACGGTACTGCCGTCTGCCAGGGTGAGCACAGCTTTGGCGCTGCCGGGCGCAATATCTTTGGGTGCAACGGGTGTATGGTTAGAAGCAAGCGGGGCAGATTGATCCTGCTTCGGGGAGAACAGGTACATAGCGCCTGCGGCCAGCAACACCAATGCGGAAGCGGCGGCCAGCCAGATGCGGCGGTTGCGCATGCGCAGCATGCGGGGCGCACTGATCTGCTGCAGGAGGCGCGCCTCCATGCGGTCGCTGATCTCCTGGTCTATAACAGGTTCGCTGGCGAGTATTTCGGGGAATTCTTCCTGCATCTTACGCAGAAGCGCCCGGTGATGGCCGGTGGTCTGCAGCCAGGACATCAATGCCTGCGCCTCTTCGGGCGTACATTTTCCATCCAGGTATTGCTGCAGCAGTTTCTCGTGTGGATCCGTGGAATGTGGCATACTAACGGTACAGTTTCATGTGTACCTGTTATAATATCCGGGAATATTCCCCGAGGGTACCCCTCTTAAAAAATATTTTTTTGCAGGAAGAGAATGGTGAGGGTCACGCCGCCATAACGGAACACGTAATCGTGGATAAAACGCATGCTGAGCACCATGTGTTTCTTGACGGCGTTGCGGGAAATACCGAGTATCTCCGCCGCTTCGTCGTAGCTGCGGCCTTCCTGGCGGCAGAGGCGGAACACGTTGAGCCGCTGGGGCGGCATATGGTTGAGGGCTTCGTGGAAAAGGCGGTCGTATTCTTTGGTATCCAGCTGTCCGGGCTGCACGGCTTCGCCGCCGTTCAGCTGCGCCAATACCTGCTCCCGCAGCACGCGGTCTGTGGCCACTTTCTGCAGGGTCTTGAATACATGGTTGCGGGCGATCTTGTAAAGGTAAGCGGTGAAAGGGCGTTCGGGATCTATCCTCCCCCTGATCTCCCATATCTTCAGGAAGACGTCATGCACAAGGTCCTCCGCGAGGGAAGGTATCTTGCAATAACGCAGAATATATACATAAAGCGAAGGGTGATACTGACGGTAAACCGAGGTAAATGCATCTTCGTCTCCCCGTTTCATCCGTTCCAGCAGTTCCTTGCCGGATAGATTGCTACCCATAACGATCCTTTGATTTTGGTTTGACCTGCCGTTTTATGACATGTGTAATAACTGTAAATCTAATTAAATTCATGAAACCAGCAAATCAAGTGGTGTTTATACGTTTATTTCCGGCTTTCGTATCTTTATATAGATGAGTAAGATAAAATTAAGTGTGCTGGACCAGTCTGTAGTACGAAACGGCAGCAACACAAGGGAAACCCTGCTGGAAACCAAAGCTCTCGCGCAACTGACGGATAGTCTCGGATACGAACGCTTCTGGGTGTCTGAGCATCATAATATCGCCAATATAGCCGGCACCACGCCGGAAGTGCTGATGGCCTACCTGGGCGCGGAAACGCAGCGGATCCGCCTCGGCGCGGCGGGCATCATGCTGCCCAACCACAGTTCGCTTAAAGTAGCGGAGAATTTCAGGATGCTGGAAGCATTGTTCCCCGGGCGGATAGACCTTGGCATCGGCCGCGCGCCGGGCGGGGACCGGCTTACAGCCCGCCTGCTGAACCCGCAGAACACCTTCAGCGAACAGGACTTCGTGCAGCAGATCGTTGACCTCCAGCATTTCCTGACAGACAATGCGCCTCCCGGCAGTATTTACGAAAAAGTAAAAGCCCTTCCGCAGGCCTCTACCGCGCCTCCCATGTGGCTGCTCACCTCCAGCGGGGGCAGCGCCAACATCGCGGCGCATTTCGGCACGGCGCTCTCTTTCGCGCAGTTCATCAATCCCAACGGCGGCCCCGAAACCGTAGCGCATTACCGCGAACGCTTCAGGCCTTCGCTTTCACTCGCCACACCGCTGGCCAACGTGGGTATCTTCGGGTTCTGTTCTGAAAGTGAAGAGCTTGTAGACAGGTGGCAGACCATCATGGACTACCGCATCCTCAACATCGAGCGCGGAAGAGATACGCCCCTCCCCCCTTACGAGGAGATCGCGGAGATCGAATACATGCCGGACGAACAGTTGCGCGTGAATTACAACCGCGGGAGAATGATATGCGGCACACCGAAGCAAATGAAAGAGAAAATTGAAAAGATGTGCGCGGAATATGGTGTGAACGAGATCGTGATCAGCACCATGTCTGAGAACGCGGAAGAGCGGATGGAATCTTTCCGGCTGCTGGCCCGGACATTTGAGCTGATGCCGCGCGCCGCACTTTAACATTTTGCTAAGGTTACTTTTCCGGGAACTGCGTATCAACAGGAAATCTATTCTTATGCGCAGTTCTTCCACGCTGTGGGTACTCATTCCCATACTGACCCTCTATGCCTGTTCCAATGCGGGCAACATCAATTTCAAGGCATCTTCCGAAAACAGATCCGAAGCCTATGCAGACAGTACCACCGCCGCATCGCCGGCGCCTCCCGAAGCGCGCAAGCGCATCAAAACGGCAGAGCTCCGCTGCCGGGTAAGCGATGTGGTGAGCGCCGCCGCGGGCGTTGAAAAGCTGGTTGCTTCCCTGAACGGCGTTGTAGTGGAAAGCCTCATCAGGAATGAACAAAACTCATCCCACGAGTTCGCCTATTCCGCTGATTCGCTGAAGCAGGTAACGCGTTACACGCCAGTGGCCAGCCTCACGCTGAAGGTACCCGCGCCTTACATGGACACGGTAGTGAGCGCGCTTACTTCTTCTGCCAGCCTCATCAGCCACCGTTTGCTGAAAGACACAGACGTTACGCTGGATTATCTCCGCAACCAGCTGCACAACAAAGCCGACGAAACGCCCGTACGGAAAAAGGATCACACCAAACCTGAAAAAGAGCTGGACATCACGCGTTATGAAGACGCGAAAAAAGATGAAGTGATAGACCGTACGATCAACAACATGGCTATTGATGAAAAGGTGCTGTATTCTACCATCACGGTAGAGCTGTTCCAGCCCGAAGTGGCAGACATACAGATTGTACTGAACCCCGAACGGCTGCAACGCCCGCCGCTGGCTACTGCCGCTGTTGTGGCGCTGAACCGTGGCGCGGAATTTTTCAGGACGGTGCTCCTCTTTTTCCTCAGCATCTGGCCGGCATTTATTTTCGGCGCGCTGGGCTGGCTGGTGTACAGGAAATTAGGATTGAAGCGGTAAGAAGCCTGTTGTTGCGAAAGAAGTCCGTCATTGCGAAAAGCAGCGAGGGTTTTGTGCGGGGCGCGACGAAGCAATCTCCCAACATTGGCGTATATCAATCCAATACAAGAGATTGCTTCGTCGCGCCCCGCTTTGGCTCTGCTGCTTCTCGCAATGACGATCTTTTACTTGCTTGGCTATCCCGACTTAAGCTCTGCAGCTCCTCGCAATGAACGGTTTTTCCTATCAGCAAAAACAAGTGTGTATAGCCACTATACTTTTTATTTCACCGCACAAAAATCCAAATCCCTAAGTCCAAAATATTCCGGCAACTGAGCGGAGAATTCCTTAAATTCCTGTGTAAATCGGGCGTTATGTCAATCTTTTTTGTTGATCCGGATATATCTAAGGCTAAAACGATACATACTGATTTTTACAACAACCCGGCTGTGTTCGAATTCACCAGGCAACGCATCTTCGGCCCATCCTGGCAATACGTGGGAGATGCGGGCCTGCTGCGTGATCCGGGGTACTGCCACCCTTTCACGTTCATGGAGCAGTTCATGGAAGAGCCGCTGGTGCTTACGAAAGACCAGCAATCCACCATCCGCTGCCTCAGCAACGTTTGCACCCATCGCGGCGCCATTATCGTGAATGAACCCTGCAAGCTTTCCCAGCTGCGCTGCCGCTATCATGGCCGCGTATTCCGCCTCAATGGCCAGTTCCAGAGCATGCCGGAGTTCAGCGGGGTAAAAGACTTTCCTTCCCCGCAGGATGATCTTGCTGAATTGCCGCTCTTCCGCTGGGGCTCCATGCTGTTCTCCTCCCTGCAACCCGGTAGTGATCATCTCCCTTATTTCCGGGATATGATGGCGCGCATCAGCTGGATGCCCATCGATGAATTTGTTTACCGGCCCGAGCTGACAAAATATTATTTCATCAAAGCCAATTGGGCGCTGTATTGTGAGAACTACCTCGAAGGTTTTCATATTCCCTTTGTGCATGCGGGCCTGAATGCGGTGATCGATTACGGGAATTACACGACCGAGTTGTTCCCCTGGAGCAACCTGCAGCTGGGCTTAGCGAAAGACGAAGAGGATTGTTTCGATCTGCCTCCCTCCTCGCCTGATCATGGGAAAAAAGTGGCCGCTTATTATTTCTACGTCTTTCCGAACATGATGTTCAACTTCTACCCCTGGGGCCTGAGCATCAACATCGTAAAACCTTTGACCACCGGCACCTGCAAAGTAACGTTCCTGACCTACGTGTGGAAAGACCAGCTGTACAATACAGGCGCGGGTTCCAACCTGCATACCGTGGAAATGGAAGACGAAGCCATCGTGGAAACCGTGCAAAAGGGCGTCCGTTCGCGCTTTTACGGCCATGGACGGTATTCCGTTACCCGCGAGCAGGGCACGCATCATTTCCACCGCATGCTCAGTTCATTACTGCAGGATTATGCCGGCTGAAAACGATATAAATATGTTCTCATCATTCAATAGCGGTGAAAAACTGTCTTGATAGCAATCCCGGCTTACTGCGCTCTCATGAGTAATATGGGATCGCATTTGTAATATCCCCAGAAAGTGTTCCTTAAGCTGCGCGCGCTTTTGAAACCGGTTTTCACGGCGACCATCCCGAAAGGAGTCCTTGTTTCCATCATGTAACGGTAAGCCCTGCGTAACCGCTGGTCCAGCTGGAACTGCCTGATGGTGCAGCCGAACATCGCCTGGAAACCTTCATGCAACACCCGGGCGTTGAGCCTGAAACGCTCAGCCATTTGTTTTACGGTATGCTGGTCAACGTAATGGTCCTTCAGGAAATCGAAACATTCCTCCACTTTTTTACGGTTCCGTTCGGAAAGGCCATGATCCGGCTTGTCCACCATTCTTTCGAACAGCAGCAGCAGGTTGACGGAGTGGCGGCGAAGATAAACATCCGCGGCCTCTCCGATGTAGCGGCAGGTAAGGATGTCGAGCACTATGGGCCAGCTCACTTCGTTTAGCCGGAGTGAGGTTTTATTTACCTTCCCGTCCACTTTCATGATCTTTTTATCCTTCAGCCCGGCAAGCTCCGGGAACCACTTCACCAGTTCTTTTACTTTTTTTGGCTGGATGTTGATATGCAGGCTGAGGAAACCCTGGTCTTTCTGCAAAGGTGCTTCGTTCGGGTAACGGGTAAGATTAAACATATCCATGAAGCCGCTGCCGAGGCATACGGTTTCGCCGGACCTGATCATCGTGACCACGTCGCTGCCGAGCATCACATGGAGAATAATGTTGCGGAAAGGCGTTTGCGGCCTGAGCAACATGTTTTTTTTCGGGTACACCGTTTGCAGCCAGAGTGAAAAAACATCCAGCGGGACCTGTTGGGTGACTATCCTGCAACATTTGTTCTCTTCATATTCCACTTTCGAACATCTGAGCAGCCCTTTGAGGAGGTCGGCAGGCATGGTGGCTACAGGAATGGTTTTCCGCTGTTCGCATTCATCGATCCACATGTCGTGCACAGGTAATGATTGGCTTTTCATTTTTAAATTTTAAAGCTTAATAATCCTATTCATACGTGTGCTAAACGGAGAAAAAATCTGGAGCGGTGTTTCCGGGATAAATAACAAATGCGTATTGTGAATGTATCTTTAATTAAAGACAAGATTTTCAGGAAAAAAGGTGAAAATTTTCCAAAATATTTTTTCGCTGCGCTGAAAATGCAGCGGCGGCGGGAGCTGTGGGGAAATAAAAAAATCCCGGCCACATGTGACCGGGATTTTTTAAAACATAATATGCAACGCTTACTTCAGGGAGTTGATCCATCCGGCGATCTTCAGCGCATCGCTTTTCGGCACCTGCGGCATGGGCGGCATTTCGGTTGCGTAGCCCGGCCAGTTTTCAGGATTGGGATTATAGATCAGCTTCACCATCATTTCGTTGGTGTATTTCTTTTTGGCAATGTCCTTAAATGCCGGGCCTACCTGTTTTTTCTCTGCATTGTGGCAGGCGCTGCAGGTATATTTCGCGAGCAGCGGCTTTACTTCTTCAAAGGTAGCCACTTTGGGAGCAGCTTTGGCAGCGGTTTCCGCAGGTTTGGCGGCGGCGGTTTTGCCTGCTGTGGTCCTGGCTTTGGCAGCTGCTGCTTTTGCGGCGGCTTCTTCCGCTGCTTTTGTTTCAGCGACGGAATTGCGCGTGCTTACCTCGCTCATGGCCAGCTTCGGGCCTTCGGGGATATTGTTCAGGGTATAATATCCTGAAGGATGCACCAGTGAATAGAACTGGTCACGGGCACGCACGCCTTCCAGCGTGATGTTGTGGATGTAGTACCGGCGCAGGTTGTCTACGATGATACGTACTTTCAGGCCGTCGTCAGACACTTTCACGCCTTTTACATTGCATTTTTCGGTGTTCACGGTAGGGCTGCCATACACCGGGTGATATTTGTAGATAAAACTTTCCACGGAATAAGAAGCGAGGTCTTCAGCAGATTTTTTATCCACCGGCAGGGTGAACTCGATCTCGAAGCCGTCCGGCATTGCTTTCACCGTCTGCATTTCGAACGGGATGCGGTTGTTCCATACCAGGCGCTGCAGGCCTTCGTTCGCATCGCCGGCGGAGCCCCAGCCGCGGTTGGTTTCACCTACGAACAGCGAACCATCGTTGCCCCAGGCCATGCGCAATACGCCGCTCTGGAAGCCGCTGCGGAAGTCGAATGCAACGCCCTGGTATTCGCCGTTCACTTTTTCCATCACTACACGCATGATCTTGCTCTGGCCCTGGTCTCCCACCAGCACCTGGCCGGCGAAGGGGCCGAAAGCACCTTCAGGGATGGGAAGGATCTCCGAGTTGGAAATACCCAGCACGCCGTGCGGCAGCCATACTGCGGGCGTTTTCAGCTGCGGTATTGCTTTTTTCACTTCGTACATGGTCTTGAATTTTTCGTCCACCACGTTCTCCGGTTTAATGGCGCGGCCTTCGGCGTTGCGCGTTCTGCGCTGGTCCACCTGGGCATATACGTCCTCTTCCGTGAGCTTCAGCGGTGAGTTAGGCATGCTGGTCCAGCGGAGGCCCGCAGGGTGGCCAACGAAGTCGCCTTTCTTCACCTGCCATACGCCGCCGGAACCCATCCAGTCGCCCTGGTTCTCGGAGTAGAACAGTTCGCCGTTGATCATGCCGAGGCCGCAGGGAGAGCGCATGCCGGTAGCCCAGGGTTCCAGGGTGGAACCGTCTGCCGAGATGTGCATCATCCAGCCGCGCCAGGGTACACGGCTTTCACCGCGCCACCATTCCTCGTTGCCGAACGCCACGTTGCCGGATACGAAAAACGATCCGTCGGGCGCCAGCTTCGGGCCGAAGCTGTATTCGTGGTAGTGGCCTGAAATAGGCCATGCGTATACAGTTTCATAGACGTCGGCCCTGCCGTCCATATTCGTGTCTTCCAGGCGGGTAAGCTCGCCGCGCTGCGCGCAGTAAAGAGAACCATTCTTGTAGGCAAGACCCAATATCTCATGCAGGCCGCTGGCAAATTTGCGGAAGAAAGGCCTGCGGCTGGTTGGGTTTTCGACGATGAACACGTCGCCGCGGCGTGTAGCCACACCCAGATCGCCATTAGGCAGCACGGTCAAACCGCCTACTTCCAGCAGGGTGCCTTCCGGCGCGCTCATCTTCATGATCCTGAAATAATCTTCTTCCTTGGGCGTTTCCTGCGCCTGTGCCGGTAGTTGTGTAATGAGCGGCAACAGGTACATCGCCGCTTTCTTTATGATATTTTTCATGCTGGTGTCTGTCAGTAAAGTTGGTTAGAAAAGGATGGAATAGCTCAGCTTGCCTTTCACGGGGATGATCAGCTCTTTTTTGCCTGCCGCATCGCGCACGATGGGTTTGGCGCCGCCTGCGTCCTGCAGTTGCAGGTACCAGGCCTTTCCATCCACCAGGTACAGGTCTTTATCCAGCGCTTCGATCTGCGCGCCTTCTGCGAGTTTGGCATAGAGATCAGCCGCTGGCGCCGAAACGGTCAGTTCGCGGCTGAGGCCATGGCCGTCTTCGAACACGCGGATGGCATCGGTAACGGTGCTGCCGTGGATCTGGTAACGGAAAGTGGGCCGGTCTTTTTCATCCAGCACATAACCTTTGGGACGGTAGCCGCTGCCGGTGGAATCCGCGTTCCATGCATCCTGCTGGGAAGCGAGCCTGCCGAGTGTAAAGAACGGCGTGCCGAAACGCTGGATGGCTCCCTGCGGACGCGCGGTGCCGTTGCCCCGCTCGTGCCACATGGGCGTGGTTTCCAGGAAGCTGCCGCGCCATACCTGCACCAGCATGCCTTTATCCATATCATAGGTGTAATGCACTTTTTCAGGGCTGCCTACAGATACCGCATGTACTACTTTCTGCTGGCCCGGCAGGTCGATAAAGCTGCGGAGAATGGTGTTCTGGTCCGCGGTTACCATGATCGGGTCCGTATCGTCGGGTGTAATCGCGTCGCCGGTGTAGAAGTCACGCACGCCGGGGCCGGAGATGACGAGACCCAGCGAAGGGCTGCCCCATTCGCCGCTGCGGGCATACACGATCTCGATGGGCGTTTCCCCTGCGGGCAGCTGTACTTTGCCGCGGTTCCGACCGAATTCAGTAACGTTCTTGCCGTTTACTTTGATGAATCCCTCGCCGCCCTGCATGCCGAGGCCGAGGGTGTATTCGCCCGCTTCTTTGACATTGAGCGTACCGGCGTATTTCAGTACGTACTCTTTGAATGAGGGGCCTGCGTTGGCTGTCAATACTTTGGAATCGCCTGTTGCCTGCGGTTTGGCGGTGAGGAACAGGTCTTTGGTATACTGCCCGCCGAACACGCTGTAATGCAGCCCGGAAAGTTCAGGGCGGGGTGTTTTGAATTCGCGGATGGAAATATTGCGGAAGGCCACCGCGCCGTGATCGCCCTGTATGCGGAGCGGACCGGCTGCTTTTTCGTCGCCGCCGCCAATGGAGCCGCGGGTGGGGCCCTGCAGCACTACGTTTTCGTGGATGAGCACGCCGTTCAGCTCTGCGCGGATGATGCGGGCGTTTTCAATCTTATTGCCGGAAGCGTCGAAGCGGGGCGCCTGGAAGGATACTTTCAGGTGCTGCCAGAGGCCGGGAGCCTTGCTGGCGTTCTGGCGCGGGGCGTAGCCCTGGTAGCCTTGCTGGCCTTCGGGTTTGCTGTCGTCCCAGCGTTCGTAGATGCCGCCGTTGTCGCCCGGGCGGGGATTGGCAACGCCCCAGCTGTCCAGCAGCTGCAGTTCGTAGCGGCCCTGGAAGTAGATGCCGGAGTTGGAACCTTCCGCCATCATGTAATCCAGCTCCAGGTCTATGTCGCCAAATTCCTGGCTGGTGAAGAGGTCCTGCCCGTGCTGCTTTTTACCGGGGAGGTTTACAAGAACGCCGGCGCCTTTGGCGGTTTCGAGCACGTTGGGTTTACCCAGGCGTGCCTGTACGTCTGACGCGAGCTGCCAGCTGCTGCCTGGCTGCCTGAAGGCGGATAAATCCTGCAAGGGCCATTGGGCGGACTGTGCCGCCGCGGTCTGGCTGAGAGCCAGGCCTGCGCCGCATGCATACAAAAAGCCGATCCATGACCGGCCCGGTTTGCTTTTTTTCGATCTGTGTACCATAGTTGCGGTAAAATATAAAATGTTTTGTTTGCTAAAACGATTTTGTTACGGATGGTAAAGGAAATCCACAATGCAATCCTTTGCAATGCGCAGATACAAGGATTTGCGTCTCAAAATCAATTATACAGACGGGGGAAAATGGCAGGATTTACCAACCAGCGGGGATAAAAATGACGGCAATAAAAAGGCAGGCGCATTCCTGCGGCCTGCCTGGTGTTATCATAAGGGGAACTTATTTGAAATGCAATGTGCCGTCGTCATCGAAATAATAATCGATCACGGTGGTGGACTTCAGCTGTTCGAGGAATACTTTGAGCGCGGTGCTTTTGTCCAGCCGGCCGGTGAACACCTGTTGGGCCACATCTTCGCTGTCCATTTTCACGGCTACGCCGTACCAGCGGCTGATCACGCCGCTGATGTCTGCCAGGCGGGTATCTTCGAACCAGAACCAGCCTTTGCGCCAACTGAGGGTTTGTTCTTCCGCGA
The DNA here is from genome assembly GCF_039655965.1 of Chitinophaga sp. YIM B06452. Taxonomy (NCBI): domain Bacteria; kingdom Pseudomonadati; phylum Bacteroidota; class Chitinophagia; order Chitinophagales; family Chitinophagaceae; genus Chitinophaga; species Chitinophaga sp. YIM B06452. The sequence continues at coordinate 191,096 of NZ_JAWLKY010000006.1, forward strand.
AGGGTGTTTCCCGGAGGCTGCCGGTGCTGGAGATCACGGCCTGGCGGCCGGGTTTCAGGAGCAGGGACTGTTCGCCCTGGCGCACCTGTACGGCGCCGGTGAGAAGGGATACTTTTACTTTGCTGCTGTCGTAGCTGTTCACGTTGAAGCTGGTGCCCAGCACTTCTACCCTTCCGTTGGGTGTTTCCACGATGAAGGGATGGCCGGGGTCCGGCGCTACTTCAAAAAAAGCTTCGCCGTGAATGGTCACTCTTCTTTCAGGGCCGGTGAATGCGAAGGGAAAAGTGAGCCTGGAAGCGGCGTTCAGCCAAACGACGGAACCGTCTGGCAGCTTGACGCGGTAATCCATGCCGGTAGGCACTTCCAGCTCGTTGTAGCCGCCGGGCGCGGGTGCGTCTGTGGCTACGAGGAGGCTGTCTTTCTGAAGGCTGAATCCTTTTTGCGTGGAGGATGCGGGCAGGCCCGGGCTGAGCTGCTTCCCGTCTGCCAGGGTAAGGCGGATCCCGCCTGTTGGGGCGGTGGTTTCAGGGAGCGGGCCGCGCCCGGGCAGCAGCATGAATACGCCGATGGCGATGGCGGCTGCCGCGGCGGCGTATTGCCATTTGAATATTTTCCTGCGGGGGGGAAGCGGTTTCCAGCTGATCTGCTCTGCCGCGGCGAAATGATTATCCAGGTGTTCCTTCGGGAAACGGGAACGATATTCTTCCCATGCGGCCCGTGTTTGCGGGTCGGTTTCCAGCAGGTGGGAAAGACGGGCGTCATCTTCCGGCGATATAATGCCGGCCAGTTTTTCGCTCATCAATTGGAAAATATGCTCTTCTTCCGGAATGTTCATAATATATTAAAGACAAGATTTAAGGGAGTATGGGTGAATGGCCCGTCCCGGTTTTTGAGAGAAAGGAAGCCGGCGGATGGTCAAAAATGTGAAAATGGTCACTCATTGCGGTTCTTTAGTGAGAGCCGCAGGTCTTTCAAGGCCAGTATCATGTGTTTTTTAACGGTTTCTTCGCTGACGTTGAGTATGGCGGCGATCTGCCGGCGGGTATAGTTGAACAGGTAGCCCATTTTAAAGACCTTCGACCGGATGGGCGGCAGTTTGGCGATGGCTTCCCTGAGTTGTTGCTGTAGTTCGGAATTTTCCAGCTGGTTGTAAGACACGGCCAGTTCTGCATGTTGCAACATTTGTTCGTTGCGTTTGCGCGTGACTTTATCGCGCTGGAGTTTGTTGAGGCAGCGGTTGCGGACGCTGATGAAGAGATAGTTCTTCAGGTGCTGGATGTCATCAAACTGCCGTTGTTCCATTCGTTGCCAGAATTCGATAAAGAATTCCTGTACGACTTCTTCCGCATCGGCTTCATTTTGGAGTATGCCGAGGGCGGCGATCCAGAGCCATTTGCGGTAAGAGATGTACACTTCATCGAAAGCCTCGCTGTCGCCGGCTTTCAGCCTTTCCAGTAAATTCATTTGTTGATCTGATGTCATGCTAAAGTATGAATCAACCCACGCGGCAAAATAAATTCAACCTGCCCACATAAAGTGCTGCATGGAAAAAGATAAAGATTACTTAATGATGGAGAAAAAGGTTAGCTAAACCGGAAGGATGATGCTGTGGCGAAGATAACAATTAATTGGAATTATTTATTTTTTACGCGCCTGTTGTTTTCCCCACAAGTTTTTTCAAACCGCAACAATTCCTTTACACAGCCCGTTCACCCCGGCTTTAAGATTGCTGCTGTCAGCCCGTTGTTAAAGGCTTTTTCAAGCCATAACAATTCCTTTACATTCCGCTCTTCACCCGACGATACTGTTTCAATGTCTTTAAATAAACTGCGAACGCAGTGATTGTGAATGTAATTGAACCAGCAACCTTAACTAACGTTTAACAAAAAATCTATGAAACAGTATCCTGTTCTATCATTGCGAAGATTCGCAATGCTGTGGATGGTGTTATTCCTGCATTTATCCACCAGCGCAAATGGTCATCAATTCGATTTTAAAGTGACATTGAAAGCAGAGCAGGTAGCATTAAAGCGTGTAATGAAAGACATTGAAAAGCAGACGGGATTGTATTTCATGTACAGTGCGGCGGGGAGCCTCCGGGTGAATGATCCTGTGAGTATCACAGTGACCAATGCAAAACTGGAGGATGTACTCGAAACGCTGATGGAAAGCCGCGGCATCAGCTGGACGATCATGGATAAGGCGATCGTGCTGAAAGCAGCCGCTGTGAAGCCTAAAGAAAACAAAGAAACCAAAGAGTCCCTGTTTCGCACCGTGAGTGGCTCCGTGTTGGATAAGGACGGACAGCCGCTGCCGGGTGCGACGGTGCAGATCAAAGGGACCAATATCGGGACTACCACATCGGGCACAGGCAGTTTTTCCATTATGAACGTTCCTGTAAAACAACTGGTTATCCAGGCAAGATATACAGGTTTTGAACCCGAAGAAAAAACCCTGGGAACAGAAGTCAGTACAGTCTTTTACCTGAAACCCAGTATTAGTAACCTCGACGAAACAGTTGTAGTGGCTTATGGCACCTCCACAAAACGGAGTGTAACCGGTGCCGTTAGTACCGTTAAAGGTTCGGATATTAAGTCCTTGCCGAACCGCTCGTTCGATAAGAGTCTTCAGGGCCTCGTACCCGGTATGCGTATTTCGGGGGGCACGGGCCAGCCTGGCGCCGGACTGAGCAATATGATCGTTCGTGGGATATCTACAGGAACAGAAGTATTGGGAGGTTCCTCTGTGAGGAATCCGTTGGTCGTAGTGGATGGGATGCAAGTAACCCAGGAAACCTTCACCAGGATGGGTGCGGACAATGCGTTTACTCCGTTATCCAATCCACTTGCACAGATCAACCCAGACGACATCGCGGAAATTTCCGTTCTCAAGGATGCTGCCGCTATCGCTCTTTATGGGTCAAAGGCAAGTAACGGCGTGATTCTTGTAACCACAAAAAGAGGACGCGTAGGCAAACCCAGGTTTGTCTTCAGCCATCAAACAGATGCAGCTATACGCCCGTCGTCTATCCCCAAAATGCTTAATCAGACCGAGTATCTCGAACTGTTGTACGAAACATATAGGAATACCGATCCGATTGGATGGACCGACGAGGCCATAACATCCGACCTTTATAAAAAATTTCCTTACCAGGTGTCCGGGAATGATACCAGCTTTTATGCACAACCCGACTGGAAGCGAGAGATATACAGGAACCCGGCGATCACCTTGTCTAACAACTTATCTATTAGCGGTGGCACACCGGCGCAAACTTACTATATTAACTTTGAGTATACCAAGCAGAATGGTATAGTCAAAAAAACCGGGTACGAAAGAGCATCTGTACGTTTCAACTTAGACAACAAGGTGGCTGATTGGCTCAAATTCGGGATGAGTTCTATGCTTTCCTACAATGTCCAGGAAGCGGGTTATCAGTCAGAGGGGCCTTATGCCGGAGCTCCTTCCACCGACGTTCTTTCCCCACTCCTTCCTGTCCGCAAAGCTGATGGTCAATATTTCAATATTTATGAGTGGGGAAATTATTACAACTCCAGGCAACCCAACCCTGCAATGGAAGTGGATTACAACTTCAACAAAACAATCGCTTTCAGGGGTCTGACCACAGTAAATGCGGATGTTTCCTTTCTTCGTCATTTCAATTTCAATACACAACTGGGTGTTGACTTTATGCAGACTGAGAATAAAGAACGCCTGGACCCCAGGCTGGACTATCCCCCGGGTGGAAAAATCGAGGATCTCAATACACGAAATGCCAATATTCTCTGGATCAATATCCTAAAATATCAAACGCAAATCGGGCTTCAGCATCATGTTGATATACTTGCAGGCCAGGAGGCGCAGATCAGGAGCAATAAAATAACAAATATCGTAGCTAAAGGCGCCTATGGTAACACTACTAATCCATATTACACAGACGTTTCAAACCCGGAGTATATTATAGACAATGCCACCAGTGTAACGGGCAAAAACACCACACTTTCGCAATTCGTATTGCTGAATTATGACTATAGGAAAAAATATTATCTATCAGGTAGTTGGCGGCGCGATGGAGCGTCAGTTTTTGGCGATGCCAATCCTTTCGGGAATTACTGGTCGCTAGGTAGTGCGTGGATTGTCAGCGAAGAACCGTTCATGCGTCCTGTCGGGCACATTGTAAATTTTTTCAAGCTCAGGGGGAGCATTGGCCTGGCGGGAAATGCAGCTGCAGTTAACCCTTTATTGAAATATAATTTATTGAGTAGAACGCTGTATTTAAACGAGCCTGTTGTTTGGAATAGGGGTACGCCAGGAAACCCTTATATCAAATGGGAAAAAACCAGCCAATGGAACGCCGGTTTGCAGACTGCGTTCTTTAACAGCAGAGTTACCGCTGATGTGGATTTGTACTATAAATATACCAAGGATCTGCTTTATCGCATCGTTCTGCCGAGCTTTGCTGGATACGCCGGCGTTACGGAAAACATTGGCGACATTCGCAACAGCGGCCTTGAAATTAGCGTGGCTGGCCAAGTAATACAAGAAAAAAACTTCCGCCTGAACCTGCGGGGAAACTGGAGTAAAAACAGCAATAAGCTGGTCAAAGCGAATAAAAACGTGTATTCTGTATCCGATATCGTATCTAACGAAGAAGGAAGGGAAATGAACAGTTTCTACCTTCCTATATGGGTGGGAGTAGATCCTGAAAACGGACAGCCCCTTTGGTATGACGCCTCCATGAAGCCCACAGGAGATTACAACAAGGCTGTCAAACAATTTGTCGGAAAATCACAGCCGAATGGATTCGGTAGCGTAACCAGTACCATTGGTTGGAAAAACTTCGAATTGCAGGCCATGTTCTATTACCAGTACGGCGGACATTTTTACAACAATCTTAACAGCCTGTTGCTTGATGACGGATTATATCCCTATCATAATGTGCCGGTTACAGCACTGGACAGATGGCAAAAACCTGGTGACCATGCAGCCAATCCTATCAGGAAATTGAATAATACTAACCCTGGTTACCTGAACTCCACGAGATACCTTCAAAAGTCGGATTATATCCGCTTCCAAAATTTGAAATTCGTCTGGCAGCTACCGCATTCCTGGCTTTCTAAAGCGAAACTAGAAACGGTCAATCTATACGCACAGGCCAACAATATCGCGCTCTGGTCAAGGGCCGACGACGTGGATCCGGATATCGTAAACCCTGGAGGCGTAGGCGGTTTTGCCTATCCAAACTCAAAAACATATTCGATTGGTGTTAATCTATCCTTTTAAAAAAAATAGCATGAAAAAAATTCACACATCCAATATATTTGCTGCGGTTGTTTTTTCTGCTACCGTGGCTGCCTGCGGAAAATCTTTTCTCGACGCTCCTCCGCAAAACGTACTACCAAGAGAAAGTTATGTTAAAGACCTGAAGGCTTGCGAACAACTAATGCTCGGCTTATATCCAATGCTGAGCAGTGGATATGGTACCTATACAGACATATACCCTGAGCTCGCCGCCGACAATATCAAACCAGTGACGGGCTCGTCCAATTTCTTGAGGATGTATAGCTGGACACAGATATCCGATGACAAAACAGCGGAGCCTGGCGCGACATCACTAAACATTAATGGCTTATCATATGTCTTCTACAAGCTTATCGTCAACAGCAACTATGTAATTGAAAAAACGCCCGAATTTGCAAAGGAAGACCCCCCGAAGGCAGACAGAGTACTCGGCGTAGCACTTACTTTCAGAGCATATTCCTACTTTATGCTTGTCAATCTTTTCGCCCAGCCATACAATTTTACTGCTGATGGACGGCATCCTGGTGTTGTTTACACTTCTTCGTCTGACATATATGCTCCTGTAAACGGAAGGGCGACGGTTGCGGAAGTATATCAGCATATCCTGGAAGACCTGGAACAGGCCATCAAGCTACTGCCTGAAAACTCCGACAACCTAATGCTAATGAACCGGAAACTGGCAGTCGCGTTGCTTTCAAAAGTATACCTGTACAAAGGAGACTACGAATCCGCTTTGCGCCAGGCACAGGTCTCCATAGAAAAAACGCCGCTTCTGACAATAGCAAACGGCTACCCGGATGAAATCTTCCGAAAAACCAATCCATCTCAAAATGAGTCCTTTTTCCTGCTTGTACCTATGGCAAGCAAAACTTTGGGATACAGTATAGGTGGACTATTCTCTAACCTGTATTACCAACTTGTTACACAGTTCGTCGCCACGGCCGACGTTGCCGGTATCATTGCAGAAGACAGCCAGGACGTAAGGGCCAAATGGGTGACTACGTCGAGTAGTGGCTGGAAAGTAAACAAATATGCCGGCGGTGCAGTCAGCGATGTCAGCCCTGCCTCATTGTCTTACTTCAAACCATTGATCCGCTGCTCTGAAATGTATCTCAATGCCGCTGAGGCTTGTTTTCACCTGCAAAAGGAAGATAGCGCAAAGCATTATCTCAATTTGATCATTCAAAGAGCAAATCCTGCCGCCGCACCATTACAGCTGACCGGCGACCAGCTGCGGGATGCTATCAGGAAAGAGCGCAGGAAAGAACTGGCCTTTGAAGGGGACCGTCTGTTTGATGTTCTTCGCTGGAAGCAAGACATTGTCAGAACAGATCCGGCCGTTCCCGAGGCCAGCCGCCTGCCGTACCCGAATGAAAAGGCGGTCCCCCCCCTTCCTCTGCAGGACGTGGCAAAGCCAGGGGTTATACAGAATCCCGGATATTAACAGCATTGAATCGATCATTAAACCATCCAATAGAATATGAAATCATTGTATCCAATATTGGCGATACTGCTATGTGGCTTACCGATATTCGCCTCTACTCCTGCTCATGAAAAACCGATCAAGATCCAGCTGAGACTATCCGCAACCGATGCCGATGACTCTTTACGTATCCAGTATTATGACCCTTATACGTTGGAGTACCTGCCCGGAACGGATGGATCTGTCGAATATTACAAACTGCCTACAAAAAAAGATCTTACCATCAATGCAAATTCCGTTACAATCGTAAATATTCAAATGGAGAAAGGCGGATACTTCCGTTTTATGTTCTTGATGCCGGGAGACGAGGTGGCGATAAAGGCAGATAAAAATGGAATACAGGTGTCAGGGCCAGGAAGCCGGACTTACGATTTCTTTTACAAAGAACTCTATCCAAAGTTCGATCAACTTGCACTACCAAGTCCAAAAAAATATGCTGATCCGACTAATATAGGAGAAATGAGGGCATGGAATGAGTATCTGGATAAAAAGTCTAAGATACTTTACCAGTCAATTGCCCAATATTCATCCGAATATCCTTCACCGGTATGGGATATTGTAAAAGCTGCCATGATCGCTTCTATAGAGAACGAAAGGCATGGAAAATTTTTCACTGTTGGCCTTGATAAAGAGAAATATGGTCTTACACAAGTCGAGCTTAAAAAAATGTACTATTCTGAGATTTATAACGACAATCTCAAATGGCTTCTCAGCAGTAAGAAGGAGTTGCCTAACCTTGAACAACTTTACCGTGTTTTTGCGACCATCAATCTGGTTGAAAATGATATAGATGATCGTGAAAACACGGCTTTGTATGAGGATCCCTACAGCAACTACCTTAATATCTTCGACCTGATCGACAGCACGACCGAAGGACGACTCACAGACCAACTTAAGACTTACTTTCTGTTCAGCCGGGCAGCACATGGGGGCAATACCAAACTAGCCGGTGATCTGGCAGAAAAAATCTATCCCACCCTGAGTTCCTCGGAGTATAAATCCATCATCCAGAAAGGCTTAGCAGCTTATGCTTTGGAAAGTTCCAGCGGGGGAATGTTCACAGATTTCCTTCTCCTCGATGAAAACGGAAACCAGATTAAAGGAGCCGATCATGGCGACAAAATTTTCCTATTTCATTTCAGCGAAAGAGGAAAGTTGGCGGATAACCATTTTTTTCAGAGTGCCTACAAAAAATATGGCCACAAAAAAGAAATAATATTCGCTGCCGTTTCTGGGAAAGGTACTTTCGAAGAATGGCGGAAACAGGTACGAAAAATGAAAAAAGATGCTAACATACATCAATGGTATGCTCCACATAGCGGCGATCATCGTGATTTAAATATACTGGACAAGGGACCGGACAGTCTACTGTCCATGCTGTTATATCCTAAAGGGGGATACCATGCCAATATATTCGCTCCATACATGTACATAAAAAAATTCAAGATCAGCAATACGGACTCAGCACGGCTCCGTTTTCTTGACAGATACTTTGCGCTTGGTCCGAATGACAGAAAAATCAGTTCAAATGACAAAAAAAACAACCCGAATGACAAAAAACTCTTCCTGAATGATGGACCCTACGTTTTTTATCAAAATGATACAGCTTTCGTGTACAACATTCGTAACGCCTCCGCTGCTATCGATACACTGGTCAACACCAAAGTTCCTGAACAAGCCGTTCTAACTAACAGCGGACACCATTTTACCATTCCTATCAGAAGCGCTGCCGTGCCTCCTCCGGCTTTGTACCAGCAGCCTTCAAAGATGCTGGTGCTTTCAGATCTTGAAGGGAATTTTGAAAGCTTCAGGGAATTCCTTATTAATCACAAAATAATAGATACAGCATACAACTGGACGTATGGAGACGGGCACCTTGTTATAACGGGAGACATGATGGACAGGGGCAAGGAGGTCACCCAATGTCTGTGGCTGGCCTATTCCCTGGAAGAAAAGGCGGAAAAGGCCGGGGGATACGTTCATTTTATACTTGGCAATCATGAAATAATGAATATGACAGGAGAGTATAGCTATGTTTCAAGGGACTATTTTATAAGCGCCAGGATGTTCAAAAGGGAATACAGTGACCTTCTCAGCGGCCAAAGCGTACTTGGACAATGGCTCAGGAGTAAAAATATTATGGAAAAAATCGGCGACAACCTGATAGTCCATGGCGGAATCAGCGCAGAAGTAAACGCATTGGAACTGCCCGTTATAAGACTGAACGAGTTGCATCATTCAATTTTGAATTCCCTGCCAATAAGCGCAGAAAACAAGAAGCCGGCTCTAACACTTGCTAACAGCCAAGTAGCGCCGTATTGGTACAGGGGCTATTACAATAGCAGCTCCACCCCGGAAGTAGAATTGGCCATAATAGATAATACTTTACAATTATATAAGGTAAAGAGGATCATAACAGGTCATACCATAGTCCAGGATATTGTGAGTTTTTTTGATGGTAAGGTGATCAATACTGATACACACCACGCCAGCGGCGACAGTGAAGGATTGATAATAGAAGGCACTAATTTGTATAGGGCCTTGTTCAACGGGAACAAGGAGCCACTGCAATAATATCGTAGCGAAATGCGCTGCTGTATAAAAGAGCCTGCTGTACAAAATGTACAGCAGGCTCTTTTAATTTTGTACTGCAAATAATATTCCGTAAACCCAAAGCCATTAATCATAAAAAAGTATTCAATACTCGGCTTAACCCTGCTAACAGTCTCCGCGGTCACTGCAGCTTTCATCCCCGCTAAAAAGTATAATACTGCTAGTAAACTGGTTGGCAATGGTCACATGACCCAGTCTACCGCCAATCAACCCGGTAGAACCTGCCGCGCCCCACTAACTGGCGATGTATTAAACTGTTCCTATTCACAAACCGGCAATAACAATCCTAACCCTCAGTTTTCCTCAACTACTGCTAATGTAGTGGGCAGTAACTCCATTAGCTTTGACAGGCCATTGATTACCTATACCGAAACTGAACCCTCCTACAGGTTCGAGGCGGCTCCCGATCGCCTTGACATCTGATTCGGAATAATTCTTAAACTAAAAACCATTAATTATGAATAAGTACTCAATGCTCGGCTTGCCACTTTTGGCGGCTTCAATAGTTACCGCAGCCCTAGTCCCAATTTCAAAAACTAAAGCTATCAAGCAACAACGCTGCCCAGGTCACCTGACTATGTCTACCGGCAATCAGCCCGATGAAACTTGCCGTGCTCCTCACCCAGGCGATGTATTGAATTGCACCTATACGCTGACTGGCAATAACAATCTCAATGTAGGGTTCTCTTCAACCAGTGCAAATGTAGTCGGGAGCAATTCCGGCTCTGTTACCCAGCTGGCATTTACATTCACTTTCACAGAACCACCTTGCCCGTAAATAATCACCTGTAAATTCAATGCTGCAATATCATCGCAGCCAAATAATTGCCATATAAGAATAGCCTACTGTACGAAATGTACAGTGGGCTATTTTAATTTTGAGTTAAATCACAATGGCCATTGATTCACAATATTCCAAAACCCAAAAACTATTAATCATGAAGAAGTATTCAATTCTCGGCTTGTCCCTGCTGGCAGTTTCCGCAATCACCGCAGCCTTTATTCCAGCCCAAAAAACAAATGCCGCTGGCCAAGTGGCAGGCAACGGCCACCTGACCCAGTCTACAGGCAATCAACCAGACAGAACCTGTCGTGCTCCTCAAACAGGTGATGCGTTGAACTGCTCCTATACACGGACCGGCAATAACAATCTCAATGTCGGATTCTCCTCAACGAGCGCTAACGTAGTAGATAGCCATTCTATCACCGGTACCCAACTGGCGGTTACACTCAGCGCAACCGAGCCGACTCTTCCTTAATCGAAGTTGATCACCGCGATCAATGAAAAATACATAGGGAATAACGTTTCAAAACTGGAACGGTATTCCCTATTCCTGAATGCGTATAATATGTTATTATCGTACATCAATCACCATTGTTTAAATATGAAAGCCTTCATACCGAGTATATTTATAATGTTGTTCATCATCGCATGCAAACATGGCAACCCGGAACCGCAATTGTATTATCCGCAACCTGCTTATCATTCCTATAATATTATTGCTACTCAGGACACTATTAATTTCCTGGCGGATGAAGAATCGTTCAGCGACCTGGAATCCTGGAGTGTACGCCAATTCAACGGAAAAACTTACATCGCTTTTTTCGAACAGATGTCTGCAAGTATTATACTTTACGATTATCCATCTAATCACCAGGCAGACAGAATCGACCTGCAGCGATTTTTCAAACCGAATTCCGTTAATTCAGCTTATTTCCACAATTACGACAGCATTTTTGTTACTACAAGAGATGCATTCTATATGCTTGATAGCGCTGGGAAGCACATTAGGAAAGTTCCGTTCATCAGTGAGGAAAACCAGGGGAAAGGGCGTATTTCTACCGAAAATTCACTTTACCTGAAAAATGATACTGTTTTCATTTCCGTAACACCAGCTACAAGAAACGGCTCAAAATCAGCCCTGCGTTCCTGGAAACTGTTATGGTCGGTAGATCTTAAAACTGATAAAGTCACCCGATACTACCATCTTCCTGATACCTACACGGATCACTATTATGTCGGAAAACTCAACAAACACAGCTATTGCATGAACAAGGAAGGCCGTTTTGTCGTAAGTTTTGCCACGGATACACTGCTTTATGAAACCGACCTGAAAGATTATCACCATGCTTATTTTGCTAAAAGCCAATACCAGATTAAACCAGTCAAAGATTCCAAAAAAGAAGACGTCAATGATGTTAAAGAGGAAGGCAGGATCTACATGATTTCAGATTCATACGGTTCTATATTTTACGATCCATACCATGAAAGATATCTCCGTGTTGCCAAGCCTGCTATTTCAGAGGCAGATTTCAATGCAAAAAAATACGCCAGGCCTTATCGTTTGATCATATTTGACAAAAACTTCCAGATCATAGGAGAATCTGATTTTGAGAATGGTATTGAACTGCACAGGATGTTCGCTACACCCGACGGCAAACTTTACGCCCAGGTAATGTCTCCCGTAGAAAACCAGTATTCATTCCGCCGCCTGGAATACCAGGAAAACCACATAAGCATCAAGTAAAATGAAAAGATTATTTCAATATGCCCTGCCATTGATTTTTGCATGTAAGGCGACAGTCGCCCCTCCGAATAATGATACGCTGGTCCAGGACTCACAACGTCAGAAAGACACCTATTATCAATTGGCCAAACTTGTTCCGGATTCAGTACTGACGGCGGATTCACTTGCGTTTATGGTTCTGCCGCTTCAGGCTTCCTGCCCCTCCTGCAGAGATAAAGCATTGGACAGCATTATCCAATTCAAAGAAAGAGTGCCGAAAGGACATTATATCATTCTTTCCTTAAAGGGTGGTCAGAAGTATATAAAACATTTTTTTAAGAATGCCGGACATAAGCAAATCCCTGAAATTCCAGGGGTAATGTTTATTGACAGTGTGGATAAAGCAGGGGATTTTGAGCTCTATCACAGCAATCCTGCGTTTTATTATACCTCTTCCGGTAATGTCTACAGGAAAATTTCTGCCTTGCCAGCCACTGTCAAGGAGGATTTGAGTGAATTTTTCAGAGGTTACCGTCCAAAATCCAAATAAAATGCCTGGAACCGTTAAAATTGCGTTGCAATCGCCGATACCGGCCGCTTTAAAAACAACATTTTCCATCCGCCTGAAAAAAGAGCTGATCAAAGAATCCGGTGTTTATCATCCAAGAGCCAGGATATTGTTGTTGAATGGAAGTTCTGGCAGTTTCGGGGATATGATGGGCACCATGTTGCGTTGTGGCATCGTGGATGAATCCTTTAACTGGATCTTTGGGGATGGACATGTAATTGTTACGGGAAATTGCCTTGATGGTTCTCCGGAAAGCGTTGCTCTGCTGTGGTTGATCTATGCCATGGAGTCAAAAGCTGTAAAACGGGGAGGATATCTTCACTTTCTTCCCGGCCCTTCCGAATTGGCAAACAGTCAGGGTGCATGGCGCTCCCTGCAGCCAGATTATGCAGCAAGAAATAGCCGTTCCACCCATAAATATGCGATCCTTTTTGATGGGAACAATGAATTGTACCGGTGGCTGCTAACTAAAAATATCCTGGAACAAATCGGCGATATGGCGATACTGCAATGTAACCTTCCGCAGGAAAGCCGGGATTTTCTTCCAAAGTTTCCTGGAAAAAGATTCCCGGAAGGGGTATTGAATATATTACAGCTCCCATTAACCAGAATAAGCGACAGCGATCTTGCTTTTATCCATAGAACCTTACAAGTGCCCATTCTGGTAATTGCAGAAGCCAATACGGGAAAGGTCATTATTTCTGAACAGAATAAATCCGCACGTCATTATTGCGAATCTCCCATTTTGATCAAGGACGATAAAGGGCATTTACTAATGGAGAACGGTCAGTTAGGAATAGCAACGCTTATTTAATTACTTATACTTATGAAAAAGAATTCAATCCTTAGTATCGTATTATTTGCCGCGTCTGCCGTCGCAGCAACCTTGATACCTTCAAAAAAAACCACGGCTGCGGGCCAACTGATCCTTAATGGCCATATGACCTTTTCAACAGGCTTTTCTTTCGACCGTACATGTCGGGAACCATGGGGAGGAGACATTCTTAACTGCTCCTACACGCAGACCGGAAATGATATTATCTCCCCATTCCTGTCATCTACCAGCGGATGGGTAGTAGGTAGCAATTCTCTCTCTGCCGATTGTTGGGATATAACGATGTCAGAAACGGAACCGGAGCGCTATTGGTAATTATACCGTAGATGCAGACAAGGCAATATTTCTTTCGCCTTGCTATCCACTGAAGTTAAAAGATGTACTTAAAGGCCCGGGAAACCGAATTCATTAGTTTGCTGATATCGCAATAAAAAATGCAGAATACCGGTATTCCCTACCATTATATTCGCTACCGGCCGTCTTTCCTTTTCAACAAACCAATACGCCGCTCCTTTCGAGGTCAGGCGGCGAGAGTGCAAAATAACCTGCAAGCAATCCCAGGCTTTATTTCTCCATTGCTCTTCTTTTAATACATTTGCAGCCTCCAGGTACACCTCACCCAAACCGGCAACACCATGACACAAACTCAATCCTCCCCATAGAGACCGCTCGTCATGACCTGCAAGCGCTTTACCTGCCCAGGTAGCATAAAGCGGATCTCCCAGCAACTCATAAGCTTTCAGGAACATCAATGCAATACCCGGTGATCCCTCACACCACCAGTGATCCGATGAATGTTCCCGCCGTGTACCTTTCCATGTAAGCCCTCTTCCTGAACCATAATACCCCGCTTTCGAAATAAGGTGACGAATTCCTTTTACGGCGCCTTCCCTCGCATCCTTGCTGCCTGCATAAGCGCTATACCTAAGTAGAAAATAAATTACACCAGCCTGCCCGTTCAGAAAATGAAAAGTCGGGCGTGTCTTGCCCATTATCCAGCTGCCATCGGCCTGCTGAGCCTTTATCAATTCTTCCGCAAAGTATTTTTCCCTCGTACCTTCCAGTATACCTGCACAAGCCAGGTTCGCAATCCCCTGTCCCGCCATTCCCCCAATCAATCCAAAATCCTCTGTATTTTGAGATAATAACTGCGGCCACTCCTCTTTCATAACCTGGTCTTTTCCCAGGAAACCCAGCCGGTGACATTCAGCAAGCGCCATAGCAATGCCATCAGAACCGAAATGCAATCCACTATTAGTCTGTCCTATCCGATCACCTGTATATTTTTTTCGGATCAGCTCAATCCCCTGCTCAACTGGTGCAGCTGTCCTGGAAACATCATATCCTGCGGCATTGGCCCTCGCCAGGAAATAAAGCACTCCGGACACACCACGACCAAAGCTGGCATACCACGCCTTTTTAATATCATTTGTATGTTCAGCAGGTTGCGATAAATGTTCAGCAAACCACCCTTGTTCCTTATCAGCAAGCACAGATTCACCTAGCGCTTGTATACCTCTATCCAGCAACTCTCTGGATAGATCAGCTGGCAAGGTATGTCTCTCTGGCAACGGCCTGATAAACTCCCTCTCTTTTTCTTGCCTGTTTTTTTTCAGCACCTGTATAATCGTTTCAGGTGAGGGACGCATATTGGCATCTTTGTTCATACATTGCAAAATGATGGATGCAATATTTTCTTCTTCAACAAAAAAAGGCACCGCTTGCTCCAAGTCCTCCATTGGCATACCAGCAAATTTATAGGGGGATATACCCGTCCATGCATGCAATAGAATCGCTCCTACCGCGAAAATGTCTTCTTTGACGGTAGGCGTCGCTGTTTGTTCCTGTTCGGGTGACATATATCCAAAGGTACCAAGGGTAAACGGAGGATCAGGATACTGATCTGTAAGTGAATAGCTAAGCTCCATGTCTATAACGGCGATCTTATCATTAGGCATGACCATAAAATTATTAATGGTAACATCCCGGTGAACTATGCCGTTTTCGTGCAAATCTCTCACGACATGCACCATCTGCTCCAGATACCGGAGCATCTGTATGCCGTCAACCTCACCGTTACGCAGTGATTTCGGCAGGTCTTTTTTTCTGCGGATAATGCTATGTAATGGTTTTCCTTTAATATATTCCATTACCAAATAATAATTCCCATTTTCCTCAAAACTCCCCAGCAACTTCGGCATCCTCACTTTCTTCGCCAACCGCTCATGCAGTTCCCGTTGCCACTTAAGCCTATCCTGAATGTCCCGCCCGTGCTTATCCTTTGTATCCCCCTGCGAGCCCTCTTTGATAACACATAACCCAAAGTTTGTAAGGCCTTTAATGTAGATACATTTCACCACATCGTTCTTCCTGCTTTCCTTTAAACTTTTCAGAATAATATAATAATAACCGATCCGTTTGCCCCCCTTTTTTTCCGCCTTTTGCGGTACCACGGCAACTGAGCCTTCGTGCAGGCTTACGCTTTGTTCTTCTGGCATATCTTAAGCATTAAACATGAGAAAAAACGCGACCACGGAACTGGCCGCTTTTCTGAAAGAAAAATTTACAATGAACGATCCGTCCTCGTCGTAATAGTAACTTTGGCGCGCGTTCGAAAACTTGATCGGCGCGCCGAAATCCTTCATCAGGTTAAGATATTTGTAAATGCAGCGTTCGGAGATCCCCAGCCGCTCTGCCAGCTTTGATGGTGTTCCGGTGGACTTGGTACGGATAAGATAGTCAAGGCGCTGCAAACGCTCCAGCGTGTCTGTGGTCATGGATTAGCGATGGTTTAAAAGTAAAAGGGTCGGTCAATAGCTCACCCGCTGCGCAGCGCGGCAAAACTGCGTGTCGGGAATGGGATTTCCTGTCTGTTTTCTGGCTCTTCGGGTTAAACGCTCTGTGTCTTCCTTATAAAATTCCTACAATTAACAATAAGATAAAATAGCTGTTCAGACATTTTTATTGTCTCTTTAGTGCACTCGGGGGATGACCGAAATAGGCGTGATATCTCCTCGAAAAATTGCCATAGTCCGCGTAGCCTACCATTTGGGCGATCCGCTGCAAAGGTAGCGCAGTGGCGCTTATCAAGTCCTTCGCCCTTTCAAGCCGCGAACGTTTTACATGTGCCTGCAACGATTCGTTGTAGATCCGCTTAAAACCATATTTTAGTTTGGATACACTAATGCAATAATCAGATGCCAGCTCGCTGTTGCCTAACTCTTTCGCCAGGTTGTTCTGTATATAGGCCCTGATGGCGGCAAACAGGGTATGATCGTCATCCCGCTGCTGCGGTATTTCTTCAGTGGTCAGCGCGCCGCTTAGCAGCAACGTAACATGTGCGGGCATCGTAAAATCCCGCAAAGGCTGTGCAGGCGGCATTCCCCGGATCTCTCTTATCTGTTCGTAAAAACGGCTGGTCATAATAGACGACGACGGCAGGAAGTACGCTGTCCTGCTCTCTTCCGAATGCCGCCGCAATTCAGCGATCAGCGGTGAATGCGGCGCCAGGTGCGCCAGTTGCTCGCCGCCGAGGTAGATGTGGAATACCTCGTACACCGCTCCTTTCTCCAGCCAGCCGCGGAACTGGCCGTTGGCTGCCTGTAAAAAACCAAACTGCCCCGCCCTGAACCATATCGTTCCCTGCCCGGCCATCTCGCAACGGATGCTGC
Source organism: Chitinophaga sp. YIM B06452 (assembly GCF_039655965.1). Classification (NCBI taxonomy): domain Bacteria; kingdom Pseudomonadati; phylum Bacteroidota; class Chitinophagia; order Chitinophagales; family Chitinophagaceae; genus Chitinophaga; species Chitinophaga sp. YIM B06452. The sequence continues at coordinate 208,071 of NZ_JAWLKY010000006.1, forward strand.
CTTTCATCATGAATTGCAACGAAGTGACGGTATGCGTTACATACGGCTCTATCACCACATCTTCCCCTGGAAAAAAAAGATAATTGCAGATCACAAATCCATCTGTTTGTGATACCTGGTAAATGATATCCACTCCCGCACTTTCTTCTATCACAGCGGCGGCAAAGGGATGCAGGTAAGGGCGGTACTGCAGCGGGATTTCAGTGGAGGCCCGGATGTCCTCTGCCGGTTCGCCTGAAACAAGGAACCGCATCTGGAATTTAGCGGGCAATGGGTTATTAAGCATAAAAAGGAGTTCGCAACGGTTGAATGAACGGTTGCAATTAAGTTATATTAACCGTACCAGACCTTTTATTCATATAGAATTGATAATAACTTAACATTAGTGTTTACCTTGCATCATGCACCGTTACTTTCTGCTGAATAAACCTTACAATATGCTTTCCCAGTTCAAAGGGAACGAAAAGAGCGGCCGGCTGATAGGAGAACTGACATTCGATTTCCCGGAAGGAACGCATGCCGTGGGACGGCTGGATTATACCTCGGAAGGATTGCTGCTGCTCACGACCAACAAACAGGTCACACGCCTGCTGTTCGAAGGGAAAGAGCCGCATAGCCGGACATACCACGTCATGGTCAAGAATCATGTCAGCAATGAAAAACTGCAGCAGCTGCGCAACGGCGTGCGCATCCGCATCTCAGGAGAAGAATATTATACCACGCCGCCCTGCGAAGCGCACATCGTCCCCGCTCCTACGGGCCTGCCGCAGCGTGAAGGAGAAGTGGAGTGGGATGTTCCGCACACCTGGCTGAGCATCACGATCTTTGAAGGAAAGTTCCGGCAGGTACGGAAAATGGTCGCAGCCATCGGCCACCCCTGCAGGCGGCTGATCCGCGTGGCGATTGAAGATATGGAGCTGGACGGTCTGCCCTCCGGTTGTATAAAGGAAATGAATGAAGAAACTTTTTTCAGGCTGCTGAAGCTGCCTCTTCCCGCTTCGCCTGCAGGATCAGGTAAGTGATGGCCACGCCGCAACCCGCCATCAGTCCGAACGCCCAGCGAAGACTAAACGCTTCCGCCACGAACCCCACCAGCGGCGGCACCAGCAGGAAACCCAGGTAACCTACCGTGCTCACCGCCGCGATCGCCGGCCCGTTTGCCATCGTTTTTGATTTGCCGGCCATGCTGAACACCAGGGGTACCACGCACGACACGCCAAAACCGATCATCATAAAGCCCAGGCCCGCGGTTACCGGCACAGGCAACGCCGCGGCCAGCAACAATCCGCAGCAGATCAGCATGCCACTGTATTTGATCATCGCAGGCACGCCGAACTGGTGCACCACCCTGTCGCCACCAAACCGCCCCGCCGCCATGGCCACCATGTACACGGCAAAACCCAGCGGCACCACTTCCCGCGAAGCATTCACCGCTTTCGCAAAGTAAATACTGCTCCAGTCGTACATCATGCCTTCGCAGCTCATCACCGCAAAACAGATCAGCCCGTATTTCAGCAACGTCTTGTCAGGCAGCGCAAACTTCCTGCCCGTGGGCGCCGGCGGCTGTTCAAGACTGCCGGGGTACGCAAAGAAACCCAATATCACCAGCAGCGCGCCCACTCCCAGGAAATGCCAGTTGGTACCGATATGGAAACGCACCATCAGCCAGTAAAGCCCCGCCCCGCTGAAACCCGCCACACTCCATATGCCGTGAAAAGTAGTGATGATGGAACGCTCGTACAACGACTGCACGCCCACCGATTGCGCGTTCATGGAAATATTGAGCAGGTTGCGCGAAGCGCCGAAACAAAACAACCCGATCACCAGTTGCCATACCTCCGTTACGAAACCAAGACAGCCCAGCATGGCATTAAAAGCCAGCGCGCCCGCGAACATGATCCGGTTGCTGCTATGCCGTTGCAACAGCACGCCGGTGATGGGCATGGTGATCATCAACCCCAGCGGCAAAGCGAACAGCACGCTGCCCAGCTCTGCTTCGTTCAGCCGCAGGCGGTGCTGTATGTCCGCAATGCGGCTTGCCCAGGTGGAAAAACCCAACCCTGAAATGAAGAAAAATAATGCAATGGAAAATCGCGCTTTCCTGGCCTGGTCCATGTGTCCGTTTATTCGTCCGTTTTAATGCTGCCGGCCAGCAAGGTAGTGCCCAGCCCCAATATCGCTATCACGGTGAAGGACCAACGAAGTCCATACCCCTCCGCGATAAACCCGATCAGTGGTGGTCCCAGTAAAAAACCAAAGAAGCCAATGGACGATACCATGGCCAGCGCCACACCCGGCGGGATCTTTTTTGACCTGCCGGCAAGGCTGAAAGATAAGGGAACTACCGCCGCAACTCCAAGCCCTGTTATCAAAAAACCTGTAGTAGCAGTCGTGAGCGTAGGGAAAATCACCGCCGTCATCAAACCCGTGAGGATGATCAGGCCGCTGGCCTGCAGCATGCGTTTCACGCCGAACTTCGTAATGAAATAATCCGCCGTAAGCCTGCCGCCCGCCATGGTGCTCATAAAAGCAATGAAACCCATGCGGCTGTATTCCACCGGCGCATGTATCACCTGGTTGAAGTAAACGCCCGTCCATTCGAACATCGCGCCTTCACAGATCATGCAGGCAAAAGTGATCAGCCCCAGGAGAATGATATTCCTGTCCGGCTTCACCCAGATATTGGCCTTGCCCGCGCTCCGCGCCGCATCGCGCGGCAGCAGGAAGGAGCCGCTGAGCATGGCGAGTATCACAGACAGGCTGACGATAAAACAGAAATGCAAAAAAGGGCTTTGATGCCCCACCACCATCCACTGCGCGATCAGTCCGCCGGTTAAGCCGGCCAGGCTCCAGAGCCCGTGGAAGCTGGCCATGATGCTTCTGCGGTAAAGCGCTTCCACACCTACGGCCTGCGTGTTGGCTGAAATATTCATCAGGTTGGCGCACAGCCCGAACAATCCCAGCGCCGCCGCCAGCATGATGGTATTGGGCGCCAGGCCCAGCAACAGTAAAGAAGAAGGATACAGGAACGCCGCGACCATGAGCACTCCCCGGCTCCCGAAGCGGGAAACCAGGTAACCGGAAAGTCCCATCCCTGCCAGTTGCCCGGCAGGCAATGCGAACAACAGCGAGCCCAGCTCTGCGTCGTTCAGCTGGAACTTGCTTTTAAAATCAGGTATGCGGTTGGCCCAGCTGGCAAATACAATGCCCTGGATGAAAAAGAAGATGCTCAGTGCGATCCGGTAAACTCTTTGCGGCCTCAGCGCAGGTGAATAAGCTATCTGCATGATCTGCAAAATTATTATATCCCTAATCGCCCTTTTTGCTCTGGAGTGATCAATATTTGTACTACATTGACTCGAATTGCTGTAATTTTGTACCGTTATGAGCAACCTGCAATTCGAAGAGATCCTCCCTGACAAGGGGAAATCCTTCAAGCTGAACGCTTCCTGCTTCAAAAAGAACTTTTACTGGCACTTCCACCCGGAGTACGAGATCGTATACGTGGAAGGCGGTTCCGGCACACGGCATGTAGGCCAGCATATCTCGAATTACGTCGACAACGACCTGATCTTTATCGGCCCGGACGTGCCGCATCTCAACTTTGATTATGGGCTGGGGCGCGAGATCAACCAGATCGTGGTGCAGCTGAAGGAAGATTTCCTGGGAGACGCATTCCTCAACGCGCCGGAGCTATCGGCCATCAAAGAGCTTTTCGGCCGCGCCAAATACGGGCTGTCGTTTACCGGCCTTACCAAGATCACGATCGCCGCCAAACTGAAACACATGCAGCAGCTGGAACATTTCGGGCAGCTGATCTGCCTGCTGGAGATCTTCCAGGTTATGGCCACCAGCAAAGAAGTGGTGCAGCTCAACGACCGGGCGGACCAGCAGCATAAAGACAGCCGCATGGCCGTCATCTACCAATACATCGACGCAAACTTCCACCAGAAGCCCGATGTGAACGAGATCGCCCGGCAGGTGCACATGACCACCGCCGCTTTTTGCCGGTACTTCAAAAAAAATACAGGCATGACCTTCACCGATTTTGTGAACCACTGCCGCATCAACCAGGCGAAGAACCTCCTGCTGCAAGGGCAGACGGTGAGTGAAGCCTGCTTTGCCACGGGCTTTGAGCAGCTTTCTTATTTCACGAAGCTGTTCACCAAAATGAACGGGGAAAACCCGCGTGATTTCAAGAAGAGATATCTTACCAACTAAACCGATCGCCGCATGGCCGCCACTCCGCAAAAGATACAACTGCCCGCAACGGACAACAACCAGCTGCAAACGCTGCTTGAGCAGGCTGGCTATACCGTTTCCGCTTTCAGGGGAAGCTTTCCCGCAGATCAGTCTTCAGACTATCTTCTGCTGAACACGCAGGCCCAGCAGGCGATCCGCCTGCAACAGGCGCTGATCGGGCTCATGGCTCACCCGCAGCGCAACCTGCTGCAACTGGTGAGGGCCATTCAAACCGCCGTGCCATTCGATTATTGCCTGGTAGACCATCGCGGTTTCCTGCGCATCGGGCGGGATGAATACCAGGTGATTGACCCGGACGCTTTTGCCATAATGACGGGCATGAAATGGCCCTGGCCCCGGAAACCCGCTTCAGCATTGATCTTACATGGAACGAAATTCAAAGCCGCCGCGCAGAAAACGCCCTGGATCAAAAAACTCGCTGAGCTGCATGGCCTGAACGCTTCACTTGTGTTGCCCGTGGGCAATACCGCCTTCAGTTTATACAGCCGTAACGCCGAAGCCTACACGCAGGAGCAGCTGACATTGCTGCAAGGGCTCGTTCCGCTTCTGGAATATCTCGCCTGCGCGGAAGAGACCGCATTGCCAGACATCCCGCAGGATGGCCGCTTCGGGGCTATCATTGGCTCCCACCCTTCCCTGCTGCGTGTATTCGATCTCGTTGAACGCGTGGCCCCGCAGGATACCACCGTGCTGCTGCTGGGTGAAAGCGGCACCGGCAAGGAACTGGTGGCCACGGCTGTGCACCGCCTCTCCCAACACCGCAACGGGCCTTTCGTGCGGGTCAACTGCGCATCCATCCCGCCGGACCTTATTGAATCGGAACTATTCGGCTACGAAAGCGGCGCCTTTACAGGCGCGGCTTCCCGCAGGACAGGAAAATTCGAACAGGCGCAGGGCGGCAGCATTTTCCTGGACGAGATCGGCGAAATGCCGCATGAGCTGCAATCGCGGCTGCTGCGCGTGCTGCAGGAAAAAGAAATAGAACCGCTGGGCAGCAATACACCCATCCCGCTGAATGTGCGCGTGATCGCCGCTACGCACCGCGACCTCGAAAAAGCCGTGAGCAACGGGGAATTCAGGCTGGACCTCTATTACCGCCTCAACGTTTTCCCCATCACCCTGCCGCCCCTGCGCGAACGCCTTTCAGACATACCGCCGCTGGCCACGCACTTCGCGCTGCTCGCCGCCAAACGCCTGGGGAAACCATTTCCCGGCATATCGCCGCAGATGATGAGCGCGCTGGAAACCTTCCACTGGCCCGGCAATATCCGGGAACTGGAGAACATCATCACCCAGGCCGCCATCCTCAGCGACGGCAAAAGCCCGCTGGAACTGCCCAAACCGCTGAACAACCTGCTACACTCCACCCCTTCCGTGATCACTAACCTGCAGGACCTGAAGCTGGCGCAGCAGCAAACCGAAAGGGAATACCTGCTCTCTATCCTCCGCCAGGCCAACGGCAAAGTGCGCGGGAAAAACGGCGCGGCTGCCATCCTCCGCGTAAAACCCACCACCCTCGAATCCAGGATGGAAAAACTCGGCATCTCCCGCAGGGACCTCCACTGAAATATTCCCGCAATTTCGTTGCAAACTCCGGAAATTTCGGAGTTTTAAGACTGCCCAGTAGTTATAATATTCGGCTGTATATCCTTACCGTGGCGGATTACGGCTGTTCATCCCCAAAATGGCATACTGCTCGCACTATAAGGTCTATAAAACCCAGTATATGCTACAGATGAACAATGTACCGTTCCGCATCCAGTCTATCCGCTCAGCCTGCGCCGCTCCCCAGAAGGACCATGAGCTGAGGATCATCCATATCGCCAATGGCGCAGGCGCTTATTACGAGCAGAATAAGCTCGTGGAAACAGGCGGCGACAGCCTGTTTTTCCTCCATAATCCCACCCCGGGCAGGGTGGAGATATCCGAAGAATCCCAGGGCCAGGTGTATTCCTTCACCCATGAATTCATCCAGCACATACCGCTCGTGCACGAACTGTCTATGTTCGGCGCGGAGCATATGTCGTCCGCCATTCTTGTAGACAGTCCCGTAAAACAGGAAGTGGAGCTGATCCTGCAAAAGATCAGGGCTGAATATGAATCCGAAAGGCATTACCGGTTAGACATTATCCGCGATTACCTCAAGATCATCGTGCGCCACATCAGCCGCTCCGTACATCACCAGCAGCAAAGCTGGAGCGCTTCCCGCAAAACCGGCCTGGTGCGGCAATTCCTCCAGCTGCTGGACCAGCAGTATACCGCGCTAAAAAAAGTAACGCATTACGCGGAAAAGCTGCATGTCACTTCCAACCATCTGAACACCACGCTCAAAGACATCACGGGCATCACTGCCAGCGAGCACATCCGCCGGCGTGTGATATCAGAAGCCAAGCTGCTGGCCCTGCGGCGGGAGAATTATTCCATGAAGGAGATCGCCTATCACCTCGGGTTTGAGGACAAATCGCATTTTTCAAAGTACTTTAAAAATGCCTCCGGGAAGAATTTTACCAACTATAAAAAAGAGCTGGCCCTGGAAGCATGATTTACCGTATTTTCGGTACATGCTCAACTTACAATTCTCCTCTTTCCCCGATTTGACGACCAGCAGGCTGGTGTTAAGGAAATTGCGTGCATCCGATGCCAATGAAATGTTGTATCTCCGCTCCAACCCGGAGCTGATGCGGTATATTCCCCGTCCCTTACTTCACACGCGGGAGGAAGCCGTTGCTCTCATCGAGATGTACTATGGCCTCGCAGACCGTAATGACGGCATCAATTTGGCCATTACGGAAAAAGGCGTGGACAGGCTGATCGGCACCATTGGTTTTTTCCGGATGAAGCCGGAGCATTACCGCGGCGAAATAGGCTACATGCTGCACGATGGCTGGCATGGCAAAGGGATCATGGCCGAGGCGCTGGAAGCCATGCTGCATTACGGGTTCCATACCATGAAGCTGCATTCTATTGAGGCGGTCTTAGCCCCGGAGAATACAGCTTCGGAAAAGCTTCTCCAAAAAATGAATTTCGTAAAGGAAGCGCATTTCCACGAAGCGGAATTCTATGACGGCAAGTGGCTGGATTCTTTCGTGTACTCCTTGCTGACGCCCTTAAAATGAGACTTCTCTCATTAAATGATTAATTTCACGCCGTCATGGCAAGAACATATGCGATCGGCGATATTCACGGCGCCCTGCTGGCGCTGCAACAGATAATTGCGAAGATAAACCCGCAGCCCGGCGACAAGCTGATTTTCCTGGGAGATTACGTGGACGGCTGGAGCCAGTCTGCCGGGGTGATCAGCTACCTGATGGAACTTGAGCAGCAATGCGACTGCATCTTCCTGAAAGGCAACCACGACGCCTGGTGCGAATCCTGGCTGGCAGGCGAAAAACCGGATAACGTCTGGCTCTTCCACGGCGGCATTTCCACTGTAGAAAGCTACGAACCGCTCAGCGACGCCGAAAGGACGCGACACCTGGACTTCTACAGCCGCATGCTCAAATACCATATCGACGAGCAGAACCGCCTCTTTATCCATGCCGGCTTCGCATCGCTGCACGGGCCTGATTTTGAGCGGTATGAAAAGAATTACATGTGGGACCGTACCCTTTGGGAAATGGCCGTGGGCCTCAATCCCCGCATCAGGAAGACCGATCTCCGCTTCCCTAAACGGCTCCGCCTCTTCTCCGAGATCTTCATCGGCCACACGCCCACTATCAACTACGGAATATCGGAGCCCATGAAAGCCGCTAATGTCTGGAATGTGGACACCGGGGCCGCTTTTACCGGCAGGCTGTCCGCGCTGAACATCGACACGAAAAAATACTTCCAGAGCGACGTTGTGCGCACCCTCTACCCGCAGGAAAAGGGCAGGAACCAGTACTAGGCCCGTTCCTCCCGATTTTACCGTACCTTTGCCACCGCAAATGGTAAAAATAGACCACATATCGCTGCCGGATTTCCCACTGCTGCTGGCGCCCATGGAGGACGTAAGCGATCCTCCCTTCAGGGTGGTATGCAAAGCCAGCGGGGCAGACCTCATGTATACGGAATTCATTTCCAGTGAAGGCCTGATCCGCGATGCCATTAAATGCCGCAAAAAGCTGGATATTTTCGACGAGGAAAGACCCGTCGGCATCCAGATATTCGGCGGCGATGAAGAACGCCTTTCCCTGGCCGCCAAAATAGTGGATGTTACCCAACCCGAACTGCTGGACATCAACTTTGGCTGCCCCGTAAAAGGCATTGTAGCCAAAGGCGCCGGATCGGGCGTGCTGAAGGACATACAGCTGATGACCCGCCTTACGGAAGCCTGCGTAAAAAGCACTTCCCTGCCCGTAACGGTAAAGACCCGCCTGGGTTGGGACGACAGCACCAAAAACATTGAAGAAGTAGCGGAAAGGCTGCAGGACGTTGGCGTGAAAGCCCTCACCATCCACGGCCGCACCCGTTGCCAGATGTATAAAGGCGAAGCCGACTGGAGCCTCATCGCCAAAGTGAAGAACAACCCGCGCATCCACATCCCCATTTTCGGCAACGGCGATATAGACAGCCCGCAGAAAGCGCTGGAATATAAGAACAGGTACGGGGTAGATGGTATCATGATCGGCCGCGCCGCCATTGGTTACCCCTGGATATTCCGGGAAATACGCCATTACCTCAATACCGGCGAAATGCTGGCTGCGCCTACCGTAGCCGAACGCGTGGCCGTCTGCAAACAGCACCTGCAAAAATCACTGCAGTGGAAAGGCCCGCACAGCGGCATTTACGCCATGCGCAGGCATTACCTGAATTATTTGAAAGGATTACCGGGCATCAAAGAATTCCGCAGCAGGCTGGTAACGCTGGATATGCCCGAAGAGATCAATGCGGTACTGGATGAAGTGCTGCGCACCTACGACGGGTTCGAAATGGAGCATACTCCCATCCGCCTGGTGAATTATCATGAGAACTGCCCGCTGTAGGCGTTATTTACAATCCACTTTCTTGTAGGGCTGCGGCTCGAATTTCAGCAAACTGTTGTCGCTGTTGAACACGGGCACACCGTTGGCGTCGAAACTGTCTGCCAGGGCTTCATACGCCTGTTCGCCCATTACCTTGAACACCACCGGCCGGTCGCTTTTCTGGCCTTCGCTCTGGAAGTGATAAGTGGCGCGGAGGATATTGTCGTTGATGGAGCCGTCTATCAGCCCCGTATTTTTATCTTTTTCGAAGAAGTTATAATCCAGCACACCATTCACCTTTTCATCTTCCACGATCAGCTGTAAATAAAATGTATCCTTACCCACCACTTTCTGGTAACAGGCTGCGCCTGCCTGCGCCATTTGCCGTGTTTTATCCGCCTGCTGCTGAGCAGAGGTATCGGAAGTATCAGAAGTACCTGGAGTGCCGCCGGAATTACAGGCTGCCAAAAATGCCGTTGCGGCGAAGAATATACTGGCGATGAATCTCATTTTCACGTATTTCTCTAAATCTACGGAATATTTTCAAACACTGCTGACATAAGGCTGTCAAACCCCGCCCCCATCTTTGTATCATAAACCAAAAACGTACTACTATGGCTACTATCACCGAATTGCTCCATGAAATGGAACACGAAGCGCAAACCACCCGTAAAATGCTGGCGCAGATACCGGATAACAAGCTGGACTTCCGCCCCCATCCCAAAAGCATGGACATCCGCGCACTGGCCACACACATTGCAGAGATACCCGGATGGCTTTCCATTATCGTGGAAAAAGACGAACTGGATTTTGCCGGCGACCCTTACGTGGCTCCCCCGGTGAACAGCGCCAAAGACCTGCTGGAACTTTTCGAGAAATCGTACCAGGAAGGATACAACGCCCTTAAGAACGCGGATGAAAGCCAGTTCTCCAAACCCTGGACCATGCGCGCCGGCGAAGAGATCTTCAGCGTGCTTCCCAAATCAGAGAACATCAGGATGACCTTCTGCCAGACGGTGCACCACCGCGCGCAGCTGGGCGTGTTCCTCCGCCTGCTGGACGTGCCCATCCCGGGCAGCTACGGGCCCAGCGCAGACGAAATGGAAGAATACAATAAGCAGTGCTAGTTCATCATTTCAGATAACAATACCGGGTTGAGCGGCGTGCTGATGTCAAAGAATCGCACGCCGCCTTTTACGTATACGATCAGGACATCATTGTACGGGATCACGTCCAGGAAAGTGCTGCCGTCTTTGATAGTCTTTATTGCTTCGGGAAACAGCGGCCGGCTTACGTTGTACACCACCATGCCGGAGTCGCCGTCGCACACATACAGCGCATCGCGGTGAACGCCCAGGCCGTAAGGGCCTTTCAGCGGCAATTGATTCTTCAGTACTGGCTGCGTGGGATTCGTCACGTCATACACCATCAGCGCATTGTTCGGGCTGCCGCAGAAACCGTTGCCCCTTAAGGTAAGGTAGGCGGTGTTGCCTTGTGTCACTACCGGATCGCAGGCGCGGAAGTGAGCTACAGCACCCAGCCTGCTGGGTTTCGTGGGGTCTTTCAGTTCGTAGATGAAGAGACCGGTGGAGGAACCGATGAACAGCTTATCGTCGTATGGGAAGATCGTCTCTATCTGCCAGCCTACCGATACTATTGATTTCTGGACGGTTTCCGCGGGATTGCTGATATCATATACCAGCAGGCTGGTATTGTTCACCACGTACAGGTAATTGCCGGATATTGCGAAACGGGCCATGGAACCGCCTTTGCCGGAACCGTTGGCGAATTCGTTGGTGGGCGAGCTGCCGTCCTGCTTGGCGCAGCCGGCTACCAGTGCAGCAACCAGGCCGCATATAAGGAGTAAACGTATTTTCATCAGTTCATGCATTGAGGGTTAAGAACGGTTTCCTGTTTCCAGTGGGAGACGCGGCCCTTGCTCACGTCCGGGCATACGTAATACGTACCGGTGGCGGGCGGGCGGGGATATTTCATTTCCGGGAAAATGTTGGGCAGCCTGCTTTTGATCTTCACATCGGGGAAGGTGGACAGGTCCAGCACCAGCATGTCCTCAAAAGAATTCGTGTACACGGAATTCCCTTTCAGCGCCACTTCCTGGCAACCGGGGATGTTGAGGAAGCCTACTTTCACAGGCTTCGTCTTGTCCGAATAATCAATGATGTGCAGGCCCACACCGGTTTCTACCTGGAAAAGCCTGTTGCCCAGCGCAAAAATTTTCCCGCCTTCTTCCGTGGGGCGTTTATCTTTCACGGAAACGTCGAGACTGGCATCATCGTTCTTTACATATACAGGCACCCAGGCCTGCACTTCGCCAACTTCGCGGTAACCGGCACGGTCCGCATTGCGGTCGTTAAAACCAAAGTCAAAACGGTCGCAGGCTGAAAAGAGCGTGACGACGAGCATAAAAAGGGTGAACAGTCGCAGCATAAGGATGTAGTTTAGGGTATATGGGAGTTAAACGGCGCTGCGCTGCCGGAAGTTACAAGGGGTTAAAAATATTAGATATATTATTTACGGGCCATCCATTTATCGTTGATGTAGAAAGTGCCGAAAGGCACGATGGATGCGGCAAGCGCGATGAAGGTCTTGCGAAAGGACCAGTCCAGCGCGATCTTCACTTCAATCACCAGGATCACATACAGTACAAACAGCAAGCCGTGGGCCATGCCTACCTGCTTCGTCATCCAGGGCTGGTCCGCAAAATATTTCAGCGGCATGGCGATGAACAGCAGCACCAGGAAGGAAATGCCTTCCAGCAGGGCGATGATCTTGAACCGTTTGATAGCGGGAGCGGGATTTTTTTCCATGCCGCAATACTACGCCGGAAATGTTTCCCGGGAAATGATCCTCGTCAGGCCGGGGGATTTTACCCGCCAGTGACGGAAATCTTAGCGGTAACCCTGCGCCTGTAAATGGAAAAGCTCCGCATAACGCCCGTTCTTCGCCAGCAGCTCATCGTGGCTCCCTATTTCCAGCAGCTCGCCTTTTTCCAGCACCAGTATACGGTCCGCCATCCGCACGGTGGAGAAGCGGTGCGATATCAGCACGGCGGATTTGCCGCGGGTAAGGTCTGCGAAACGCAGGAAGACCTCATATTCAGCGCGCGCATCCAGCGCGGCGGTAGGTTCGTCCAGTATCAGCAGCTGCGCATTCTTCATGTAAGCCCGGGCCAGCGCTATCTTCTGCCATTCGCCGCCGGAAAGCTCTATGCCGTTGTTGAAACGCCTGCCCAGCATCTGTTCGTACTTACCGGGCAAACGGTCCGTCAGTTCGTCGGCCATGCTTTTCTGCGCGGCGTTTTCGATGAGCGTAGGATTGGCGATCTCCGCGATATTGCCTACGGCGATGTTCTGGCTGAGCGTCATCTGGTAACGCTGGAAGTCCTGGAATATAACCCCCACCTGCATCCGCAGCTCTGCAAGGTCGTACTCCTTCAGATCATGACCATCCAAAAGAATACGCCCTTCGGTAGGATCGTATAGCCGTGCCAGTAATTTCACGAGGGTGGTTTTTCCCGCGCCGTTCTCCCCTACCAGCGCCAGTTTTTCGCCGGCATGCAGCGTGAAATTGAGATGCCGGTTGGCCCATCTTTCAGCATGCAGGTATTTGAACCCGACATTTTCAAATGTAAAACCTTCCAGGATCGGTTTGGGGAAAGGCCTTGCTTTGGAGGGCTGCGTGATGCGCGGGGAAATTTCGAAGAACTCGAACAGGTCGCGCAGGTAAATGGCGCCCTGCGTTACGCTGGTAAAGCGCATGAGCACGCCTTCCAGCAGGCCGCGCAGCTGGCGGAACGATCCGCCGAGGAAGGCCAGGTCGCCGATGGACAGCTGTCCCTGCACGGTGCGCAGGATGATGATCACGTAGGCCGCATAATAACCGGCGCTGCCAATGATGGCGAATATCACCGCCCAGATGTTGTAGCGGACAGACAGGTCAAGTTTGTCCTTATAAAATTTATCGGAAAGGCGCTTGAACCTTTCCACGAGGTAATTGCTGAGATTGAATATTTTCACCTCCTTCACGGACTCGTCGCTGGCGCCGAGGAAGCGGATGTAATCCAGCTCCCGCCTGTCTGAGGTTTGCCCCCAGGCGAGCGCATAGAATTGATCGTTGAAATGCGTTTCGGACAAAAACGCCGGGATCACGGCTACAAACAGCAGCAGGATGAGCCAGGGGCTGAAAGTGAGGAGGCCCGCGGCTAGGAAGATCATAGTCACGATATCCTGCACCTGCGTCATCACCTGGCTGAGCAGGATGGTGCGGCCAACAGTCTGTTGGCGGGCGCGCTCGAGCTTATCGTAAAAGTTGGAATCCTCGAACTGGTCCAGGTCCAGCGTGGCGGCGTGCTGCATGATGCGCACGGAAGTGTGGTTGGCCACCTGTTCGCCCAGCATATTGTCCAGCATCGAGATCGCGCGGCCCAATGCCCCGGAAATGATCACCAGCCCGAATTCCAGCGCTACCAGCTCCCAGAGGTACTGGTAAGACAGGTCGCCCTTCTGCTGCGTCATTTTCACGACTTCATCTATAATAAGTTTGCCGACGTACAGAAGAGCCAGCGGCGTGGCGGATTGCGCGGCGCGCAGGAGAATGTTCCAGACGGCAAGCCAGGGGCTCGTTTGCCAGACCAGCTTAAAGAAGGCAGGCAGGTTGCGGAGGGCAGCCATCCGTTCCCTGAAACTCACGTCGGGTTCGCCGGGTTTTCTGCTTGGTCGTTTCATGCTCATACAGGTGATGAAGGTACGGAATGTTGGAATACTCCGCTACTCCGCGATGATCACCTTCACGCCTCTCTCAGCCAGCATTTTGACGGTTTCGCCGTTTACCATCCCGTCTGTAATAATGTAATCCACCTGTTCCAGGCTGCAGATGCGGCCGATGCCGCGGCGGTCGAACTTGGAGCTGTCTGCCATGACCACAACGGTCTGGGCCAGGCTGATCATTTTCATATTAAGGCTGGCTTCCGCGAGGTTGGTGATGGAAAGGCCGAATTCCGGATCGATGCCGTCTACGCCTACAAACAATACGCCGCAGGAAATATCGTCCAGCAAACGTTCCGCGAAGGAGCCGGCTGCGGCGGAAGAACTTTGGTGAATGAGCCCGCCGATCTGGAGCACGTCTATATGAGGCCGGTTGCACAGTTCCAGCGCCACTTTCAGCGCGGGGGTGATCACCGTGATATGTTTATTGGGATGCAGCACCCGGGTCAGTTCAAATACCGTGGTGCCGGAACCTATGATAATGGAATCGTTCTGCCCGATCAGCTCCACCGCGGCTTTCGCGATGCGCTTCTTTTCCTCCATTTTAATGAATTCCTTTTCATTGATCGGGCGCTCGATCGTGTAGGGGTTCTGGGTGCTGCCGCCGCCTTTGGTACGGTAGAGCAGCTTTTTTTCTTCCAGCAGCTTCAGGTCTTTCCGGATCGTAACCCCCGAAACCTGGAGGGAATCGCTCAGTTCCTGTATATCCACCTTTCCGTTCTCCTGCAGCTTTTGCAGGATCAATTGGTGCCTCTCGGTAATGTTCATGTGGAATCGGCTTTACTAATGTTTAAATACCTTTCATCAAAAGTAATATATTATTGGCGTAAGGTTCAATGCTTCAGGGGTAAAAAATTAGCTTAAACATCTCTATTGGCAGGTTTAACACTAAATTAATATTGACTTTATTTTAATTTAATTTTGTTTAATAAAGTTTAATTTCTACTTTTAATTCAGCTTCATTTCATTCCACGAATTAACAAATTTAACATGACCACCTTCGAAAAAGCAGGCATTCCACGCCAGTTATTATGGGGATACATCGGCGTTATGATCTTCATGATGGGCGATGGTATTGAACAAGGCTGGCTCAGCCCTTACCTCGTAGACCACGGGATGACCGTGCAACAATCCGCAACTTTATTCACTGTATATGGCATCACCATTGCCATCTCCGCCTGGTTTTCCGGCGTGCTGGCTGAAGGCCTCGGCGTAAAACGCACTATGGCGCTCGGCCTCCTCCTCTATTGCCTCGGCACCGTTGGTTTTGTAGGCTTCGGCATGCCTGAGCTGAACGTCCCTGTCATGCTGCTCACCTACGCCCTGCGCGGCTTCGGATACCCGCTGTTTGCCTACACCTTCCTGGTATGGATCGCCTACAGCGCGCCGCAGCAACAGCTGGGCCGCGCCGTGGGATGGTTCTGGTTCGTATTCACCGGCGGGCTGAACGTGCTGGGTGCTTATTATTCCAGCTGGGCCATCACGGAGTTCGGCCACCTCAATACCTTATGGACCTCGCTCTTCTGGGCCCTGCTGGGCGCAGTATTTGCTCTCCTGCTCAATCGCAGCAAGGCGGAAAGCCAATCTGCCGGCGGCTCTAAACTGCAGGAACTGGTAAAAGGCCTCACCATCGTAAAAGAAGAACCGAAAGTGTTGCTGGGCGGCATTGTGCGCATCATCAACACCACGGCGCAGTTCGCCTTCCCCGTGTTCCTCCCCATGTATATGGCCGAGCATGGCTTCGATACTACGGAATGGCTCACCATCTGGGGCACCATCTTCACGTCCAACATCATCTTCAACCTTATATTCGGTTTCGTGGGCGACCGCTTCGGCTGGCGCAATACCATCATGTGGTTCGGCGGCGTGGGCTGCGCGGTAAGCACCTTATTATTTTATTACGCCCCGCAGATCTGGGAAAACAATTACTGGATGGTGATGGGCGCAGGCATCCTCTGGGGCGCGCTGCTGGCGGGTTACGTGCCGCTCACCGCGCTGGTGCCCTCCCTCGTGAAAAAAGATAAAGGCGCGGCCATGGCCATCCTCAACCTGGGTGCAGGTTTGCCTGTGTTCGTCGGGCCGGCTATCGTGGGCCTGTTCATCGGCCTTGTCGGCAACGAAGGCGTGATCTGGATACTGGCCGTACTGTATGTGATCAGCGCCATCATCACGAAGTTCATCACGCTGCCGGATAACGCAAAAACATTACACCATACCCTTCAACCAGAAGAAAAATTACAAACCATTTAGCATGAGAATTTTGATCACAGCTCCTTACAACGAGAAGGGGATCAGGGAAATTGAACAATTGTTCGGAGAGGTCGTTTACCGGCCCTGGAAGCCGCATGGCCGGGCTTATTACGAAAGCGAGCTGATAGCGCTGCTGGAAGAATCTGCCGCTGAAGCGCTGATCACGGAGCACGACCATGTTACGGCGAATGTGATCGCGGCTTTCCCGCAACTGCAATTTATCGGCGTATGCCGCGGCACCCCGTCGAACGTAGCGGTTTCGAAGGCTACGCAGCTGGGCATCCCCGTGTTTTTCACGCCGGCCCGCAATGCGCAGGCGGTGGCTGAAATGTTCATCTCCACCGTCATTATGCTGCTGCGCAATACCATTCCCGGCATTAATTGGCTGAAAGGCCGCAACTGGCAGGAAGGCGCGCATGATTCGTACCTGCACTTCAAAGGCGGCGAGCTGGCCGGCAAAACCATCGGCATGGTGGGCTTCGGCGCCATTGGCCAGCTGATCGCGGGCATGGTGCGCAACTATCCCTGTGAGATCCGGTTTTACGATCCGTACGTGCAGGAGCACGACCCGGCTTATAAGCAGTGCAGCATTGAAGAAATATTTTCGGATTGCGACATTGTATCCGTTCACCTCCCCGTTACCCCCGAAACCACCGGTATGATCGGCAGCCGTCTTTTGAAAAAGATGAAAAAAGACGCCATCTTCGTAAATACGGCGCGCGCTGCCGTGGTAAAACGGGAAGACCTCCTGGAGGCGCTGGAAACAAACGCCATCCGCGGCGCCATCCTCGACGTGTTCGACCATGAGCCGCCCGATGAAGTGGATTACCGCATCATCGACCAGCCGCATGTGATCGCCACGCCGCATATTGCAGGGGCGACCTTTGAAGTGGAAGACCATCATGTGGAGATCATGAACAAAGCGCTCACCGCGTGGTTCGCCGGTGGAGATAAAAAGGTCAGGGAACTGGCTAACAGGGACATACTTACAATGAAAGTGAATGACTGATCAGCAAGCATACATTATCGTGGACATTGGCACCGGCAACGTGCGCGTAGCCGCGGCTTCGCCGCAGGGCCAGGTGCTGGGCGTAGCCCGGGAAGACATCGTGTATCATAAGGACCCGCTTTATCCCGATGCGCTGTATTTCGAGCCCGTGCAGCTCTGGCAGCAGGTGCTGCGCCTGGCCCGCGAAGTACTGGCGAAAGTGCCGGCCGCCTCTGTAAAGGCCATCACCGCCACCAGCCAGCGCGAAGGCATCGTTTTGCTGGGAAAGGACGGCCAGTCCCTGACCGGCCTGCCCAACATCGACCATCGCGGAAGGGAATGGGAACACATCATGCAGGACAAGAGCCGCATCTACCAGCTCACCGGCCGCTACCCTACTTCCCTTTTCTCCGCCATGAAGCTGGTGGGCATCCGCGAGCGCAGGCCTGATATCTGGGCGCAAACTGCGTCATTCCTCAGCATCAGCAACTGGATAGAATACCAGTTCAGCGGCGTAGCCCGTTACGAGCACTCACAGGCTTCGGAAACATTGCTGTATGACGTGGACCGCATGGAATGGTCTGCCGGCCTGTGCAGCGCCTTTAACCTGCACGCTTCCCTCCTCCCGCCCATCGCCGCTTCCGGCGCAGTGCTGGGCAACGTGAAAGCTGATGTGGCAGGCGCGCTGGGCATCCCGGCCGATACAAAAGTGATCGTAGGCGGCGGCGATACGCAGCTGGCCATCAAAAGCACGCGCCCGGCGGTAGACGATATGGTGATCGTATCCGGCACCACCACGCCCATCGTGAAAATAACGGGAACGTATACACTGGATAATGAAGAACGCACCTGGACGAGCCGCGACATTGAGCCAGGGCGCTTTGTGTTTGAAGCGAACGCCGGCGTGACAGGCCTCAACTACCAGCGGCTGAAAGAGATCTTCTATCCCAACGAAGGATACGACGTCATCGAAAAAGAGCTCGCGGAAAACAAACATACCTTCTGCATGGCCTCGCTTGGTTCGCTGCTGGCAGACGAAGAAGTGTCGCTCACCCGCGGCGGGTTTATCTTCCCGGCGCCCGTGTCGCACCTGCTCACCCGCGGTTCCTTCGTATGGGCCACCATCCTGGATATCGCCTGTTCCATTGCTAAGAACTACCGTATACTCGCCGAAGTGGCCGGTCATAAGCCTGACTACATCTGGGGTTGCGGCGGCGGACTGCAAAGCAGGGTGCTGCGTCAGCTCATTGCCAACCTCACCGGCAAAAAAGTAAAGCTGCGGCACGAATTCCAGCAATCTTCCGCCGTAGGCGGCGCGCTGATCTGCAACCAGGCGCTGCAGCTGGACGTACAGATGAATGAAACCACGGAAACCGTGCACCCGCAGGATGAAGCGCATTTTGCCGCATTGTATGCCGAGTGGGAAAAAACACGGGGTTATTTCCGGAATATGAACTGACCGGACCGCTTCCGGCATGCAACCCATGAACGATATGCACACATTTATAGGCCTGGATGTAGGCACACAAGGCGCCCGCGCCGTGCTGGCCGATGTTTCCGGTAATGTACTGGTCTCAGCGGAAGAGCATTTCCCGCTCAATGCCCATTCGCGTGAAGAACAATCACCCGAAACCTGGTGGCAGGCCTGCACCCGCGTGCTGGAACAGGTGCTGGAAAACAAAGCCGCGGCGGGCTTAGTAGCCATTTCCGTCACCTCCACTTCCGGCACCATCATTCCCATCAACAAAAACAACGAGCCGCTTCACCCCGCTATCATGTACAGCGATAGCAGGCAGGCGGAAGAAGGCGCGATCTGCAAAACAGCCGCAACCCTGCATAACCCGGACGGCTATACTGCCTTCAACACCAGCAGCGGCCTGCCTAAAATGCTCTGGTTCCTGCGCCGGTTCCCGGAAAAAGCGGGAGACATCCACCTGTTCATCCACGCGGCGGATTATATCATCGGCAAATTATCAGGACGGTACGACGTCACTGATTTTACCAATGTGTTAAAATCCGGTTACGATGTGCGAACGGAACGCTGGCCGGAATATATTTGGGATAAATTGCCGCTCCGCAGGGAGTGGCTGCAAACTGTCGTTCCCTCCGGAACGCCCGTGGGGCCTGCAACAGCAGCCATCAAAGGCCTGAACGGCAATGTGACCATAGTGGCCGGCATGACGGACGGCTGCGCCTCGCAGATCGCATCAGGCGCAGTAAACCCCGGTACCTGGAACACGACCATCGGTACTACCCTCGTGGTAAAGGGCGTCACGCAAAATGCCGTGGAGGACCCGCAGGGAAGATTATACAATCACCGCCACCCCGAAGGCTTCTGGATGCCGGGTGGCGCCAGCAATACAGGGGCAGACTGGGTAACCCGGCTGTTCGGAACGGACCTTGCCCTGCTCAACGAAGCAGCGGCAAAGCTCCTGCCCACGCAGCACCTGTTTTACCCCCTGATGCAGCAGGGCGAGCGTTTTCCTTTCATCGCCCCGCAGGCGCAGGGCTTTGAAACGCCCGGGCTGGCCGGCGCAGAGCGTTTCACTGCCGGCATGGAAGGCGTGGCGTACGTGGAAAGGCTGGCCTATGAAGTGATAGAGCAGCTTTCCGGTGAAAAAGTAAATGCCGTATACACCGCAGGCGGCGCCAGCAACAGCGACGCCTGGCTCACCATCCGCGCCAACGTGCTGAACAGGCCCGTGCATAAAATGAAAGAAGTGACCGGCGCGGCAGGCGCAGCCATCCTCGCAGCCTCCCGTACGCACTTTAAGTCACTCCGCGAAGCAGCCGCGGCCATGACGCAAACAGAAAAGACCGTATCGCCGCAGCCCGCACTGGCAGCGGCCTATGAAAATAACTACCACCGTTTCATCCATGCATTGAAAGAAAAAGGATATGCTTAATATTTATTTACTCCGCCATGGCCAAACGGCCTGGAATGCAGACAATAACCGCTATTGCGGCCGGTCAGACATTCCTTTGACAGCCAAAGGCATACAGCAGGCGGAACTGGTAAAAGATCAGCTGAAAGACATTACATTCGACGGCGTGTACTCCTCCCCGCTGGAGCGTGCCTTTATGACGGCCAATATTGCCTCCGGCGTGCATGTGATCAAGGACCAGCGGCTGATCGAAGCGGATTTCGGAGCCTGGGAAAAGAAAACAAAAGAAGAATTCATCGCGGAGAACGCGCAGCTCTGGGACAACTGGATGAAAGACCCCGCCACGCACAAAGCGGGCGGTACCGGCGAATCCGGCAAAGAGATCGTAGCCCGCGTGGATGCCTTTTTTACAGATATCGCCCGCAAACATAAGAACGGCAATATCCTCGTAGCGGCGCACAACGGCGTGAACAGGCTTTACCTCGCACACAAGCTGGGCATGCCGCTGAAGAACTACCGTATGCTCGTGCAGGATAATGCTGCCGTCACCATGTTCACCATCGACGAACTGGGCCAGTTCACCTTACAACATCTGAATTCAAAATTCTGATCCACGAAATGAAAAAGATACTCCTCGGCAGCGCCCTCCTCTGCGGCGCGCTGCTGGCCAATGCGCAAAACACCATCAACGTGCTCAACATCCGCAACGCCAAAGAGCTGCGCAGCTTTTTCGCCTACACCGGCAAGGATGTTCCCTTCATCAGCGGCCACCGCGGCGGCGTGAACAAAGGTTTTCCTGAAAACAGCATCGAAGCGTTTGAAAACACCCTGCGCCACACGCCCGCTACGTTCGAGATAGACCCGCGCCTCACCAAAGACAGTGCCATCGTGCTCATGCACGACGCCACGCTGGAACGCACCACCACCGGCAAAGGCAAAGTAGGCGACTATACGCTTGCAGAACTGAAGCAGCTGTACCTGAAAGACGTGGAGGGTAATGTGACCAGCTTCCGCATCCCCACACTGGAAGAAGCCATCCGGTGGGCCAAAGGCAAAACCGTGCTGATACTGGATAAAAAGGACGTGCCGTTTGAAATGACGGCCGCTATCATTAAAAAACATAAAGCGGAAGGGCATGTAATGGTAACCGTTCACAGCGCCCAAGAGGCCAAATGGTACCACGACCGGAACCCGGAGATCGTGTTCGAGGCATTTGTGAAAACGCAGAAGGCCCTGGAAGAATACGAACAGGCCAACATCCCCTGGACGCACATCATGGCCTACGTTGGGCCGGACAACAAGCCGGAGCTGGCCCCGCTGTACGCCAACCTCAACAAACGGGGGGTAATGTGCATGATCTCCACCGCGCCCACCTACGATAAACTGCCCGGCGCCACGGAGAGAGCCGCTGCCTATCAGTCTATTATAGAAAAGGGCGCCAGCCTGATAGAGGCGGACAGGTCTATTGAGGCGGCGGAAGCCATTGCCGCGCTGGTACCGGCAAAGAGCCCTAAAAAGAGGTTTTTTGGCAAAAAGACACTAAAGTAGCCCTATACCTGTAATTGTATATCTGGTATCGTTTACGAGACAAAACTATCCTTTCACGGAAAATCATATACGGGAATATCCACCGGGTATATCTTTGTATTGGTTTTTCATAGGATATGGTTAAAAATTTTGAGGGCGGTATTCTTACCGCCCTGCATTTTTTCTCCCAACCGCCGCATTCCTCTTCCAAAGTATTGTTTTTCAATTTGAAATCTGCGTCTGCCCGACCCTGACCGGCCTCCTATTCCGCCCGCAGGCTTTTCACCGGGTTGGCCAATGCAGCGCGGAGTGCCTTATAACCCACGGAAATCCAGGCAATAAGCACAGACAACCCCACCGCCAGTACGAAAACGCCCCACCCGATCGTGATATGGAAATGGAAACTTTCCAGCCATGTATTCATCAGGTAATACCCCAGCGGCGCGGCGATCAGGAAAGCGACGCCGATCAGCAGGGTGAACTCTTTTGAAAAGAGCAGCACGATGTTTTGCACAGAAGCGCCCAGCACCTTGCGGATGCCCACTTCTTTCTGCTTTTGCACCGCCATGAAAGATACGAGACCGTATAAACCAAGACAGGATATAAAAATAGCCAGCACGGCGAACACCCTGAACAGCAGCGCGGTTTGCGCTTCAGCTTTGTAATAGTTGCCGATCCGCTGGTCCAGGAATTTTACATCATACAGGTAAGTGGGATACAGGCCCGTGAATTCCTTTTCAATGCGGGCCAGCGTTTTAGGCATATCCTGCGGGCGAAGGCGCAGCGCCATGAACGCGATCGTTTTGTTGTCTAATGTGATGACCAAAGGCGTGATCTCGTCGCGGAGGGATTGATTGTTGTAATCCTTTACCACGCCTACGATCTCCAGGTTCTTTTGCTGGTGGAAAGAAAGGCGTTTGCCCAGCACGGCCTCGTTGTTGGGCAGGCTCATTTTTTTCACGAATGTTTCGTTGACGAGCACTTCACGCACGGTATCACTGTAGAAAGGCTGACGGCCTGCCACAACGGGTATGCCGAAAGTATGGAGATATGCTGTATCGCCAAACTGGCGGGCGACCATAAAAGGTTCCATCTCCGTTTTGTTGTTGAAGAAAAATTCCGCTCCCCAGAACCATGAAGCAGACGGCGCTTCCATGCAAAATGTAGCAGCCTCCACGCCGGGTATGGCTTTCATCTTTTCGCGGAGCACCGGGTACCTGGCAGCCAGCGCACTGTCGCTCGGCAGCTCCACCATGAGCACGGATTCTTTGTCGAACCCGATGGGTTTTTCGCGGAAGAATTTCATCTGCTGGATGGCTACCAGCGTACCGATCACCAGCAGCTGCGCGATCACGAACTGCACCACCACCAAACCCCGCCGCAGCGAAATGCCGCCAATACTGCGGGCACTGATCCGATTCTTCAAAGCCGCCAGCGGATTGAATCCCGCCACTACCATAGCCGGGTAAAAACCAGCCAGCAGCGTTACTACAATGCCCAGCAGGAAGAGGAACAGGATCGTGCTTCCCCATGCGATGTCCACCGGTGTATCGATAAGCCTTTGCAAACCGGGTAATACTGCCGCGGCTATCAACAGGGCCAGCATGATGGAAAAGAACGTAACAAAAGCCGTTTCATGAAGGAATTGCCGCATCAGCTGCCAGCGGTTGCTGCCCAGCACTTTGCGCACGCCTATTTCTTTCGCGCGGTTAACAGACAAAGCGGTAGCCAGGTTGATGAAGTTGATGCAGGCCACCACGAGCAGGAACACGCCGATCATCGAAATGGTGAACAGCTCGCGGCGGGTGAATTTCGTACCGTAAAAAGGCCCTAATAGCTTACTGGTATGGATCTCTTTCAGCGGTTGTAATATCAATTCAGTAGTATTGGGCGTGTTTCTTGCGTCTTCGTTATAATATTTTTTTACGAATGCAGGAAGCTGCCGCTGTACGGCCTCTGCCGGCTGCCCTTCCCGCATCAGCACATAACAAACGGAGTTGCCGCTGATATTCCTCCATTCCTCGGAAGTGAACTTCGTGCTCCCGATAAAGGTGGAATAGGAAAATACGATCTTCATGCGGAGGTCCGTATTGTTTGGGGGGTCTTTATACACGCCGGTCACTTCAAAAGGTATGCGATAGGAGAACAGTTGAATTGTGCGTCCCATGGCCTCATTCGTCCCTCCGAAATATTTGCGGGCTATGCTTTCGCTGATCACCGTGGTATTGGGCCTCTCCAGCGCGCTGGCGTTGCCCGCCAGCCAGGTATAATCGAATATGCCGAAAAGGTTGGGTTCTGCCCATATCAGGCTGCTTTCTGATTCCAGGAAACGTTTCTCGTCATGCCCGTTCTTCCCGGGAATGTAGATCTGCCCCTGGCCGAGATACCATACCGCCGCCACTTTTTCGAACTGCGGGAAATCGTTGCGGAAAGTTTGCGGCAAAATCAGGGGCACGCCGCCGCTCATCGTCACCATTTCGCCGTTGCTGCGGCTGACCGCCCGGGAAGCCACGCGGTAGATGCGGTCTTTCTTTGAATGGAAGTCCTCATAACTCAGCTCATGCCTTATCACCACGAATATGAGCAGCGCTGCCGCAATGCCCACCGCCAGGCCGGCCACATTCAAAAGAGTGAAAGAGAGCTTCCTGTTTAAAGAGCGTAAAGCGATCTTGAGGTAGTTATAAAACATAATGGCGGGATTTATACAGTTACTTCCCCTTATCAAAAAGCAGGTCAAAAATACAATTGATTGATACTGAATGAAAAGAAAGGCTTTAAATGCGAAAATATGTCCGGTTACAATACAGGCCCTGTCCGATTCTGAACAATTCCCGCCGGTTTCCATTATATTGAAGTAAAGATCGCACTATGACATTGTCCGCCTTCATCCTCGCGCTTATCGGGCTCATCGCCCTGCTGCATTTTTATTTCCTGTATCTCGAAATGTTCGCCTGGACCACCCGCGCGCCGAAGATCTTCAAGACCATCCCCGAAAACCTTTTCAAGCCTACAAAAGTACTGGCGGCCAACCAGGGCCTGTACAACGGTTTCCTGGCCGCGGGCCTGGTATGGAGCCTGCTCATCAGCGACCCGGCCTGGCAGCAGCATGTGGCCGTGTTCTTCCTCGTCTGCGTAGCCATTGCCGGCATTTACGGCGCATTCACCGCCAGCAAAAAGATCTTCTTCGTGCAGGCGCTCCCGGCGCTGATCACCTTACTGCTGATCTGGCTGCTGTAAGTAGCGGCGGTGCTTCCGCCTGAAATACAGCATGCTCAGCACAGTGCCTGCCAGCCCGGTGAAACCGGTAATGATCACGAGCTGCATGTAGAAGTCCAGCCAGTTGGCCTTCACCCGGAAAACAGATTTGGCCAGCATTACGCCCACGCTGCCGAGATAGCCGAAAGAATCCGCGAGGTATATCAGGAAACCTACGTTGCCGGCAAAACGGAACGCGGCAATGAAGCGGTCGAAGAGGATGCTGTTGAATGGGATGTAGACCATGTAAAGCCCCAGGCCGGTGAGCAGCATCCAGGTGAACATGGCCGTGTGGCCGCTGCCGTGCAGGAAGGTTGCCGTAAGCGCCAGTGCAAAACCCGCCAGCATGATCCACTGCGTGAGCATGAAGGCCGTGAAATTGTGCTGCAGCCATATCATCGCGGCTATCACCACCAGTATCACCAGCGAAATGACCGTTTCCGTCTGCGCAAACACGCCCGGTTCGAACACTGTCCCGGAATCCCGCCACATATCGGCCATGAAGCTGTCGCGCACCTCGCGCAGGATCGTTACCAGGATATAGATAAGCACCAGCAATGAAAGCCCCGGCCAGAACCGCTTCAGCAAAGCGCTGCGTTCCGCGCCGGACATCGGTTGCCGGTCCATGCGCTGCAATTTGTCCGCTTCCGTTGGCGGCGGTATCTTTTCCAGCAGGAACACGAAAATGAGCAGGGCCGGCATAAACACGCAGCCCACTACAAAAGGCATTTGATATTCGCTCACGCCCCATGCGTTCATCACCCATTGCGCCGTGCTTTTAGCAAGGCCCGATGCGAATATGAAACTCACTGCCAGCGCGGCGCTGATCAGGTCCGTGGTCCTTCTTCCTTCCACGTACGAAAACACCACGCCCCACAACATGCCCAGCGGGAAGCCGTTCAGGAACAGGCACCAGAAATTATACGGCGGGGGAATGAATGCAAATAAAAGCCAGGCCAGCCACGAAACGCCTACTAACGCCAGTATCAGCCAATGCCTGTTCACGCGTTTCATGCCCGAAATAAACCGGATGCCGTAGAACTTACTCAGCATATACCCGAACACCTGCGTGGCCACCAGTACTGTTTTATAATCCAGCCCGAAAAGCGTATGCCCGCCGAAAGCCCCTACATTGAAGGCTTTGCGGAATGCAAAGATGGCGGTATAAGCAGAGAAGCTGGTGAAGGCGGCAAACAATGCCACGCCTATTTCACGACGGGTAAAACGCATACTCCCGGAAGATACGTTGTTATATCGGTAATTAAAACAGGGCCGCTGCATGTGCAAACGGCCCTGTGGTGCTTAGGTTATCAAATGGTTCGTTTAATGCCCGAGCTTCATCACTTTCAATACCTGGCGCCTGTTGCCCTGGATGATCTCCAGGTAATAAGTGCCGGCGTTGTAATTGCCGCCCAGCAGGATGGTTGTGTTAGGCGCAATGCTGCCGCGGGTTTCAACCAATGCACCGCTGCTGTTGTACACTCTCAGCGTGATCGGTTGCGGGTGTTTGCTGGTCATCACCACTGCAAACTGGTGGAAGGCCGGGTTGGGCAGCGCTGTCACGGCAAGGCCGTCGCCATGCGTCCAGGGCTTGTTGCCGGGCACCAGCACCTGCGCGGTGGCAGTGCTTGTATTGCCTGATGCATCCGTTGACGTAACCGTGATGGTGTAGAACCTGCCATTGCCAAGCGGGTTACGCGTTGCGCGCAGCTTCACGGTATGATCGTTCACGATCTCCCAATCCGGCGCGCCATAATCGGTCTCGTTGCTGGCGACGGTGACCCTATTGCTCACCGTGTTGCAGTCTGTTACGCTGTATTGCAGGTTCACCGTATGCAGCCTGTTGTCCGGAACGGGCAGGATGGCCGGGCTCACCGCTATTTCCGATATCTGCGGCGGTACGGTATCGCGCAGTTGGATACTGAAGGTACAAGTGTCTGACCTGCCGCCTGCATTGGTGGCGATGATCTGCACCGGGCTGCTGTGCCCCACCCTGCTGCCGGGCGCGGGATACTGCGCCAGGCTCACGCCTGCCGGATTGCTGATGATCGCCAGGGAACGATAGTCCGGCAGAACGGCCGAGCAGTCCGAATCCCCGTTCAGCTGCTGGTCTCCCGGGCAAAGTATTTCCGGCGGCAGGTTGGCGGAAAGATTCGAAACAACGCTTTCGTTATGATACCGGTCAAGCGCGGTAACAGTGTAGTAATATGTGGTATTGGGCAATGCAGTGGTGTCGGTGAAAGAAGTGGATGCAGTGTCTGTAACTGCGAGTATGTTCTCTGCCGCTTCCGTATTCACCACCGGGTTTTCGGAGCGGTAGATCACGAATTGCCGGGCGCGGTTCAGCTGGTCTGCAGCGTCGCCGGTATGCGACCAGCTCAGCTGTACATCGTCGCCCGCGGGGTTTGCGCTGACCCCTTCCGGCGCTATGGGCGCGATGCTGTCTCTCCAGGGCATGGCCGGCAGCAATGCAGGCCGCGCGTAAAAATGCAGGCGCAGGGAATCGCGGAAGTTCTTGCGGTTATTGCGCAGGCTGTTCGTATTATAAACGGATTGCCCGAAAATATTGGCATGGGCGCTGTCGCGGTTCATCCTCAGCTGCCGCGGTATCTGCGTGGAATCCTGCCAGGCGGCGCCCTGCGCCAGGTCGCCCACTTTATACCCGGCAAGCCCGATGTAGATATGACGGCCGTTCGCCTGGTTGTTCCACCAGGGAACAATGGCCCCGTAGTTCGCTCCCGGCTGCCCGATCCACCAGTATACCTGCGGCATGATGTAGTCCACCCAGCCTTCCTGGAGCCACCGGCGCGTGTCTGCAAACAGCGTGGTGTAATGTTCCAGTCCCGAGGTAGGTGTGCCGATAGCTGGATTGGTGCTGTTGCGGTAAATGCCGGAAGGGCTTACACCGAATTTCACCCAGGGCTTGATGGTTTTGATGCTGTCGTAGGCGCGCTGTATCAGCAGGTTCACGTTGTCCCTCCGCCAGTCTGCCTTTACGGTGAAGCCACGCGGGTAGAGCGCGAAGGTGGAATCGTCGTTATACGGCACAGTACCGGCCGGCGCGGCGGGAGGATAAAAATAATCGTCGAAATGAATGCCGTCCACATCATAACGTTGCACGATGTCCGTGATCACGCTCATGATATGATCGCGCACTTCGGGCAGGCCGGGGTCCAGCACCCGCAGGATGCCCTGGCTCAGCAGCCATTCGGGATGCGCCCGGGTCACGTGGTTCTCCGCGAAGTTCGGGATGTTCGCGCTGTTGCTCGCCGCACGGTAAGGGTTCAGCCAGGCGTGGAATTCCATACCCCGCTTATGGCATTCTTCGATAGCAAAAGCCATAGGGTCCCAGGGCTCGGCGGGCGCAAGGCCCTGGCGGCCCGTAAGGTCCGCGCTCCAGGGCTCGATGGCGCTGGGGTACATGGCGTCGCATTGACTGCGCATTTGCACATACAATACGTTCATGCCGGTGGCCTTGTGATGGTTTGCGATGGTGATAAAGGCTGCCCTCTGCTGGGCGGGCGTTTGCGTCCTGTTCGGCCAGTCTATGCCGGTGAAAGTGGCCACCCAGGCGCCGCGCAGCTCCCTTTTGGGGGACTTTTGCGCGGAGGTTGCCAGTGGCAGCAGGCCGCAAAGCAGCAGGATATGTAGCATTCGAGGCATTGGGGAATGATTTTGGTTGAATGATAAGCTTGTTACCCATATAAGAGCAACTGGCGGATCATTACCGTTATTCCTCTTCCCTTTTTCTTCAAAAAAGAGGCCGCCTTCCCGCGAAGACGGCCCCTGCCATTTCAAATACCCGGACGCGCACTATCTATGGGGAAGCTGTGCGATCCTGCTATGCTGCGCTGCGGTCAGCGCATTTCCTTTCGCCGCCTCCCAGATGGCTTCCTGGGCCACGGCTTTACTATGTTCGTCTGCAAGCGCTTTTTCACCAAGGGCCAGCATCACGGCCGCCAGTGCGGCGTCCTGCGCTACGGGCCCGATACGGTAGCGGTCGCCCGAAACCGTCACTTTACGGTCTGCGTTCAGGCAAAACAGCGCCAGGTTATATGCCACAGTAGTGTTCGCAGGGATCGTGAGGATTTCGCTGCGCACCAGCAGGCCGTTTTGCGTGGCCTTATTCTCCGAGATGAAAATGAGGCCTGCAGGCAGCGCTACCGTTACGGGCGCTGCCGTATGATTGCGCAGGCGCAGGCAAAGGCGTACCAGCTCTCCCGCGCCGATGGCGCAATGCGCCTGGTCTGCCCGGCATTCGCAGCTGCGGTAATCGTATCCTTTTATTTCATTGCGCCATACGCTGACGCCTTTGGGCAGCCTGTAATCCGCGCCAACGGGTATATTCGCTGAAGCGCCGGGGAGTGTTTTTGCATATTGAAGGGCAGTGATCCCGTCCGGGGCCGGGCTGGCCTTTTCGATCCGTTTGCTGCAGGCGGTGAGCAGCAGCGTTATAAATATCAGCCCGGTAAACAATGGGGTCAACTTATTCATGTCAGATTCATTTTGTCGCCGCAAAGATCGGCTACGCCCAGCTGCCGGCAGGTACGCAAAACGGATAAAAACATACGGGAAACGGAGTTTTAAAATATTTATCTTTCAGAATGTTTTGAAACTTCAAAACTTTACAATAGATTTGTATCATCAAACAGCAACCTATGAACACGCTGGCTTATCTCATCTATTTCATCATCACCGGTTTCATTACCATATGGGTGGGCAGGCGGTTCTACAGCAACGGCAGGCTCTTTATCCTTGATCTTATGCGGCAGGACGTTGCGGTCACAGACGCGATCAACCGCATCCTGCTCATCGGGTATTACCTGCTCAACCTGGGATATGCCGCGCTTATGATCAGCACCTGGGAAACCATCACAACCTATACTGCGCTGCTGGAGAGCATTACACGGATGACGGCCCGCATCATCCTCACGCTTTCATTGATCCATTATTGCAATATGGCGGCGATCTATGTTTTCAGTAAAAGGAAAAATACATTCACTCATTTATAAAATGCAGTATCATGCAAACAACTTTCAACTTCCTCGCCTATCTCATTTATCTCCCCGTTGTTATTGTGCTTACCTGGTATGTGGCGCACATCCTGTTCAGGAACAGCAAGGTGTTCATGCTCGATATTTTCGGCGGCAAAACCGATATAGCCGCGGCTACCAACCGTCTTTTCGAAACAGGGTTTTACCTGCTCAACCTGGGCTGCGCCTTTTATATCATGAAGATCGGAACAGACATCAGCCAGACGCGCACCATGTTGGAACTGCTGAGCACCAAGATCGGCGGGTATTGCATCTACCTCGGCATCATGCTTTTCCTCAACCTCTACCTCTTTTTCCGCGGCAGGAGAGTGGCCCGGCAGAAAATGAGGCTTGCTGAAGCGGCCGCCCAGCTGAAGGCCCAGCCTTAATGCAGGTCCTGGTCTATCCTGGTAAAGAAAGCCGGTTGCCACGACAGCGCCGGCTTTGCCATTCCTCCCCTGCCCCGCCGGCAATGCATGCCGCCCTCAAACCTTCTCCGGTCCAGGTTTTCCGCCAGAACAGCCACTCACGTAAAAGCACATACGAATGCCCGGCGCCGGCTGAAAATCCAGAAACCTGCCCGCCAGTGCCAGATTATCGTTATCTTTACATATTACCTATATTAACAAAAGTATATATACATTGTATTTTCACGAATTTGATTTTGACGACGATTTACTGGATGGCATAGATGCGATGGGCTATACAACCGCTACACCAGTACAGGAGCAAGTAATCCCCATAATATTATCCGGCAGGGACCTCATCGCCTCTGCGCAAACGGGAACCGGCAAAACCGCCGCCTTTCTGCTCCCCACTATTCAGAACCTCCTTACACATACGCACGACGCGCACCAGATCAATTCCATGATCATCGTTCCCACCAGGGAGCTGGCCGTACAGATCGCACAGGCGCTGGAAGGAATGTCTTACTTCACCAATATCAGCTCCATTGCTGTTTATGGCGGTGGCGACGGCGCTTCTTTCGCTACCGAGAAAAAAGCGCTCTCCTCCGGGGCAGACATTGTGATCTGCACCCCCGGCCGCATGATCGCCCACCTGAACATGGGCTACGTGAAGCTGGAAGGCCTCAAATACCTCGTGCTCGACGAGGCGGACCGTATGCTGGACATGGGTTTTCACGACGACATTGAAAAGATCATCTCTTTCCTCCCGAAAGACCGGCAGACGCTGCTCTTTTCCGCTACCATGCCTGAAAAGATGCGCAGGCTGGCGCTGAAGATCCTCAACAACCCGGAACAGGTGAACATTGCCATTTCCAAGCCGCCGGAAAGGATCAAACAGGAAGCGTTTGTAGTGCACGAAGAGCAGAAAGTGCCGCTGGCAAAGCATATCCTCGGCAGCCGGCAGAAGGAAAGCGTGATCGTTTTCTGTTCCCGCAAGCAGAATGTGAAGCAGCTCACCCATGTGCTGAAACGCGCAAAGTTCTCCGTAGACGAGATACACTCTGACCTGGAGCAGGCCGCGCGCGAGCAGACGCTGCTGAACTTCAAGAATAAAAAACTGAATATCCTCGTGGCGACAGACATCCTGAGCCGCGGCATCGATATCGAGGACATAGACCTGGTGATCAATTACGATGTGCCCAACGACGGGGAGGACTACATCCACCGCATTGGCCGTACGGCAAGGGCCGCTACCGACGGTACCGCGTATACCTTTATCAGTCCCAAGGAACAGGGCCGTTTCGCCCGCATTGAGCAATTGCTGGGCCACCCCGTTAGCAAAGCGGCCGTACCGCAGGAACTCGGCCCTGTGCCCGAATACCAGCCGAAATTCCGCGGCTCCGGCGGCGGTCATGGAGGCGGGGGCGGGAAAGGCAAACCCAAGAACGGGAAACGCCGCAACTACAGACCCAATCCAAACAGACAAAATAAAAGGCCATAAGATTTCTTATGGCCTTTTTTAGTGCTCTCATAAACAGGTTTACTCGTATTTCAATTTTATGATACGGTTGGCCGTACGGTAATCAAACACAGTAAAGCTGCCGCCCAGCAACAGCGCCTTTGTTCCTCCCTGCATCGGGGTAATGCAATTCACACCACCCAGGTCCGCATCGATATTCAGCGTAATGCCGCCGTTGCTGTTATAGGTCTTATGCAGGCTGCCGTCTGCATTTACGGTAACAAAGTTATTCCTCGGCACCCCTGCAAACTTGCGGAAGTTGCCGGACAGGATGATGGCGCCATTGGCGTCGGGCACGAGGCCTACGCGGAAGAGCGAGCCATCGGGCCCATCGCCTATGCTGAAGGTCATATCCAGGTCGCCGTTGGGCATCAGCCTCGCCGCGCGCATCGCCTTTACCCCGTTATAACGGTTGAAACC
The DNA here is from genome assembly GCF_039655965.1 of Chitinophaga sp. YIM B06452. Lineage (NCBI taxonomy): Bacteria > Pseudomonadati > Bacteroidota > Chitinophagia > Chitinophagales > Chitinophagaceae > Chitinophaga > Chitinophaga sp. YIM B06452. Next base: position 240,345 of record NZ_JAWLKY010000006.1, read on the forward strand.
TCCCGCTATCAGCAGCTTGCCATCAGGCTGCAGCACCACATCCTGTATCGCAATATCCGCGCCGGCGCCGGGGTTGAAGGAATTATCCAGCGAGCCGTCCGTATTGAGGCGTGCAATGCGCGTTACGGTCTGGTTGTTGTATTTGGTAAAGTTGCCCACGATCACCAGTTTGCCATCGGGCTGCAGGATGGAACGGGCAATGTACCCGTTCACGGTCTCGCGGCCGCGGTGGTTCACAAGGTCGTAATGATAGGAAGAATCAAGGCTTCCATCGGGATGAAGGCGGGCAATGTAATTCACCGCCGTGGAATCGAGGTGCAGGGAATCTGCGCCGGTTACGACAGATACCAGGTTGTAATCAGGCTTTACGTAATAACGAAAGCTCCCCGTGATGATGATCTTCCCGTCTGCCTGCAGGTGCATATTCGTGATATTACCGCGAACGCCGCCCATCAGCGAAGAGCGGGTTGCCACAAACTGCGAGGGAAGGCTTACCAGCGAACTGTCCATCGTTCCGTTAAAATTCAGGCGGGCGATGGAATAAACATGCTCTATCCTGGAATAACGGTTGAAAGACCCCGCCACCAGGTACTTCTGCTCTGAAGGCAGGTACAGCATGGCATTCACGCTGCCGGTTGGCCCGGTGAAATGCCCGTAGGTGAACGATCTGTCGAGGGTGCCATCGGCGTTCACGCGGGCTACCCTGTTGGTGCCCCCGGCAATATTGGCCTGGTCGAAGTTGGTGAAAGCGCCGCCTACCAGGTATTTGTTGTCGCCCACGGGAATGATGGCATTCACGGTGCGGTCGGCGCCGCGTACGCTGGGGTAGACAGTATCCATCTGCATGGGGCCTAATACCCGGAAAAATGGGCCGAAGTAGAATTCCTGTCCCAGTTTGGCGTTCACCGGCCCGGAGCTGGCCATTTCAGGCACCTGCAGGCGTACGCTGCTGTCCGTCACTTCCAGTATCCTGGCGGCAATGCCGTTGAACTGCATCTCCAGCTTGTCTTTCAGCGCGCGGAACCCGGTTCCTTTTATCACTATTTCATCGTTCACGGCGCCTTTACCGGGGTCAATGGCGTTTTCAGCAAACACGATGGAAGGCAGCACAGGATCGCCATAGGGGCTTTTGCCGCTGCTGTTCACGGTTTCCTTTTTACAGGCCGCCAGCAGCGCCATGCCTGCCAGGGCGCATGCAAAGTATTGATATATCGCTCTTTTCATGTGCATTATTCTTTGGTATTTAAATAATCCAGCGCCACGCGCAAAAACTCGCCTCCCCTGAAACCGAGCAGGTGATTGTTCTTCAGGGCATGTATCACCCCGTTCTTCGGCTGAATATCAGAGGATGCGATCATCACGTAGGGATTGTTCCTGAAATTGGACGGGTCGAACGTGATATCTGTGAGCTGCAGCAGCCGCGGGCCAACGGCTTCCACGCCGTTGTAATTCGTATATACGAGCCCGATATTAAGGATATACCCGTCCAGCATCACGTAGTTGATACCGGGAAAGGCGCTGATGTTGTCGGGGTTCACACGGGGAAAGGAGCCTGCCACGCGTTTTCCTTCCATGATATACATGCCCAGGAATTTCCGCCATACCTCCTGCCCTATATCGTCTATATGCACGGAATCCTGGTCCAGCGACCAGCGGACGGCATTGATCGCCAGCATCGCCTGTTTAACGGCATCGTCCGTTGGCGCGAAAAAAGTGATGGTATCGTTGCTGAACATATCCTTCAGGCCCGCAAGGTCCACGATATGTTTGATGGTATCGAAGTAAAGCTTCTTTTCTTCGAGGTAATTGTAGATGGTACCGTTATATACAGGGTCGGCAAGGCCGCCGTCCACATAATAATCGTCTTTGGAGCAGGCTTGCAGCATGGCCAGGCCACAGATCAATACCAGCAAGCGCTTTATTATCTTTTTCATACGCGTTTGTTTTATGCGCACTATTGTGCCCAGTAAGGATTTTGTGTGATCAATGGATTGCTGCGGATGGCGGTGTTGGGAATGGGCCAGGTCCATGCCCCGCGTTCAAACTGGTCGTCGGAAAGGAAGTTCTCGCATTGCGTGAAATCCTTTACGCGGCCGGTACGCACCAGGTCGTACCAGCGGTGGCCTTCGCCCCACAGTTCTTTTACGCGTTCCCTGAATATGGCGTCCTGCAAGGGTTTGCCGCCTGCGCCGGTATAATCCTCCGCTTCCGCTCTCCTGCGCACTTCGTTCAGCAGCTCGATGGCCGTTGCATCTTCGGTGCCGAGGTAAGACAGTGCTTCTGCGCGCAGCAGCAACAGGTCTGCATACCGGAAGATGATAATGTTCGCGTCAAACGAACGTACGGCGGGGTCGGGTATGCTGGAAAACTTCAGGAACATCTGCGATTGCGGGTTCACGGTGGAATACGGATCGTCGAACCACAAGGTGAAACGCGCGTCCGGCTCGCCGGGGGTGTACATGTAATCCAGGTATTCTTTCTTAATGGTGATCTCGCTTCCCAGGCCGCCGTATAAAGAGCCGCTGGAAGCCAGTATCGGCTGGTGAAGCACCCATTGTGAAATGAAGTTGTTCATGATGTTGCCATAGTTCGCATCCATCGATATCTCCCAGATGCCTTCTTCGGAACGGCCTTTGAATATCTCTTTAAAGGCTTCGGGGCCATAAGGCATCAGGCGGTAGATATTCAGGTCCATTGCTTCTTTGCATGCATCCGCGGCTTTGCGGTACAACGCCTGTGCGTTGGCTGCGTCGAAACCCGCCTGCCACATGTACATATGCGCCATCAATGTAAGCGCCGCGCCCCTGGTGGCTCTTACAGCACGGTACGTGGGGTCGTTGTAAGTAACAGGCAGGTCCGCGGCGGCAATCCTGAGATCGCTGATGCAGGTGTCGAATATGCGGAGCATGTCCATCCTGGGTTTCAGTTCTATATCGTACGGATCCCACTGCAGTGGCACATCGCCGTACTGCAGCACGAGCATGTAATAGTTGAAGCAGCGGACGAAGCGCGCTTCTCCCATCAGCCGCGCTTTCTCCGCGGGACTGATCTGGTTAGACTTCATTTCATCGATGCGGGCAATGCAAAGATTGGCGGTAGCAATAGATTCCCACCATTCGTTCCATCTCTCGCGCGGCCTGTTGGCGCCGTCCTGATCCGTCAGCCCCCCTCCGCGGAGGTCATTCGCGGCCAGCGCGGCAAAATTGGTTTTCTTGAACATGTTGAAGTTGCCGGGCCTGAGATCGCCGAAGGCGTACTGGATGCAGCTGGCATACCTGTTCCGCAAAATGCTGTAGGCTGCTGTTACACCCATTTGTGCGTCTTCCGGCGTTTTCCAGTAGTCCGCTCCTGTAAACCGGTCGTTGGGATTCACGTCCAGGAACTTGTTGCAGGCGCTAAGCCCTGCCCCAATTATGAATGTTGTTAAAAGTATGATCGGCCATTTTTTCATGGTGTGCATTTTTCTGGTTAAAACTCTGCTGATATGCCTGCGGTGAAGCTGCGCGCCGGCGGGTACCCGTTGATATTGTCCCTGCCCAGCTGGCTCACCGCTTCGGGGTTGGGGCCTGAATAGCTGGAGAACACGGCTACGTTGAAGAGCGTGGCATATGCTCTCAGTGTGCGCATTTTGAGCCTTTTCATAAACCCGAAATCCCTGAAGTTATAGCCCATGGTGATCTGGTTGATCTTGAAGTAAGAACCGTCTTCCTGGAACAGGGTCTGGTCTACGCGGAAAGGCTGTATCCTGCCGTTGCGCCAGATGTAGTACACGTTCGGGTATTTCGCCACATCGCCGGGGTACTGCCAGTAATCGAGCCGGCTGAGGTCGTAGATGTTCACGGAACCGCCGCCCGCGCCGGAGTAAGTGATGTTGTAAGGCTCTGTGAGCTTCATGAGGCGCGATGCCATAGCCGTGTTGATGATCGTACGGTTGATCACGTAGGAGCAGAAGACATTCAGTGAAAAGTTCTTATAGCTCCAGGTGTTGGAAAAACCGCCGGTAACGCCGGGCTCGGGGTTGCCTGCGATCACGTTGTCGTCTTTGTCGTCCAGGAAATAATCCCCATTCACATCCCGCCACATCGGGTCTCCCGCCTGGAAGTAGGATGTGCCGTTGCCGCGCCCGGTTTTGTAGCGCACGCCGCGGATGGGATCCACGGGCACATCGCTGTCGTTCTGGTAGATGCCCTGTGTTTCGTAGAGGTAGTTGCTGATCGGGTTGCGGCCTACTTTGCGGGCAAGGTCCATGTAGAAGGGTGCGCCGTCGTCGAACCGGGAGAACTGCAGCCCGCCGGGCAGCTCGGTAAGCACGCCGCGCGCAATGGCCCCGTTCAGGTTGAGGCTCCACTGGAAGCCCTGCGGCTTGGTGGAGGCAATGGGCCTGATGCTGATTGCCAGTTCATGACCATAGTTCACGATACCGCCGCCGTTCACCTGTATCTTTTTGTACCCTGTTACGTCGGTCAGCTGTTGGTCCTGCAGGATGTTGTACGATTTCTTGAAATAGGTATCATAGTTAAAGCTCAGCCTCCCTTTGAAAAAGCTCAGGTCTATGCCTCCATTGTATTGGTACGCTTTTTCTGATTCAAGGAAAGGGTTCGGCATGACGCCGAAGTCCGGCGCGATGGCGTTCATGTTGTTATAGTCGGCGTACACCTGGTAGAGGCCCAGTGAATTGACCTGCGTGGATGCCGGGCGGCTGTTCACGCCGTAAGACGCCCTGATGGAGCCGTAATCGATGAAGTTCAGGTTTTCGAAAATGGGTTCTTTGGTGAAGTTGTACCGCACGCCCACGGAGGGATTGATGGCATACCTGCTGGCCGTGCCGGAGCTGGAGTTGCCGTCTGCCCGGTAAGAAAGGTCGATGTTGTACTTGGTATGAAAGTTATAGGAAACAAAGCCCGCCCATGAAACGGCGTGATAGATCTGGCTGGCGGAAGTACCGTTGGTATTGCGCCCGTTCAGATCGTTCCAGTGGTTGCCGGGATAGAACCTCGGGGAATAGCCGCGCGGGCCCCAGTAGAAGTCGCTGGGGCCGTTCCGCATCTCACGGATGTGGTCTTCCCTCTCCTTGATATTGGTTTCGGCGAAAAGGCTTACCAGGATGTTGTGTCCTTTTTCCACGTTGGCTTCGTTGGTGCTGAAGTTGTAAGCAAAGCCGTTGCGGGTGTTCAGCTCGCCGCGGCGGCTTACATAGCCGTACACCATCGTTTGGTTATTGTTGGAAAAGGCGCGGTTGAAGCGGTCCCTGGTATCGGTGTAATAATCGTAGGAAGTGGCGGAGGTAAGGCGCAGGCCGCGGAGTATCTCGTAGTCTATGCTGAGGTAGCTGCGGATATTCACGGTATTGTTATCGTCCACGTTTTCGAGGTATGCCCTCAGCTCGGGGAATTCAAGGAAGTGGGAAGGCCCGGGCAGCAGTGAGCTGGAGAAGGCGTTGCCCGCGCCGTTGCCGGTAAGCCCGCCCCCGTTGCCGCGCTGCTTCTGCCCCATTGCGCCAAACAATTGGCCGCTGATGCGAAGGCGGGTATTGGGCTGGATGTTGAGCTGCAGGTTCATGCTGTATTTGTTGAAGCCTGTGTTCTTGATCACGCCCTGGTTCATCTGGTAGGCCAGGTTGGCCTTGTAGTTCATCTTTACATTCCCCCCGCTGATCTGCAGGTTATTGTTGGTATTGGTGGTGCGCTGGTAAAAGAGCCCCTGCCAGTCTGTGCTGTTATTGTAGAAGCCGTTGAGACTGTCTGTCAGGAATTGCGCCCTGTCGAGGAACTCTTTTGCCAGGAAATCGTATTCGCTGTAATTCAGGATGGTGAATACCCTGAAATCCCTTTCGTTGCTGCCGCCCAATACCGGCCGCAATGGCGGCGGGAAGTTGATGAACACGCTGTTGTTGGTGCTGATGATAGGCACTTCGGAGTTTCCGCGTTTGGTCGTGATCACGATCACGCCGTTGGCCCCGCGGGAACCGTAGAGGGAAGCTGCCTGCGCATCTTTGAACACTTCGATGGATTCGATGTCTTCAGGCGGCAGCAGTGCCAGCGGGCCGGTGGCGGCGCCGGGTTGCAGCATGGATTGGTCTATGCCGCCGTCGTAGTCTACCGGCACATTGTCTATCACCAGCAATGGGTTGGAGTTGGAAAGGAAAGCCTCGTCACCGCTGCCGGAAACGTTCAGCTGCGAAATGCCGCGGATGGATACGGTACCGCCAAAACCGGGCGCGCCGGTATTGTTCTGGATGTTCATCCCCGCCACCTTACCCTGGAGCAGCTGCTCCAGGTTGGATACCGGCACGTTCTGCAGGTCTTTGCCGGATATGACCGTAACGGAACCTGTCACGGTTTCTTTTTTGCGCGTCTGGTAGCCCACGATCACGGATTCTTTCAGGAATTTTTCGGAAGGCGCCATTTGTACATTCAGCTCTGCTTTGGCTTTCACGGTCTTGTCTTCGTAGCCAATGAAGCGGAACAGCAGCGTCTTGTCTGCTTCGATGGTGATCTGGTAGTTACCGTTGGGGTCGGTGACCGCGATCCCTTTTTTGGCGGTAACGTCTACAATGCTCACCCCGGGGATGCCGGCGTGCGACTGTGCGTCTGTTACCCTGCCCTTTACTGTGATCTTCTGCTGCGCGGAAGCTATGCCGAAAACCAGCATCAGCGCCGTACAAAACATCGATATGCGGAAATATCTTTTATTCATGTGCAATGAATTTTTTGTGTGAATGGTTGCAGGTCAATCGTCGCTGAATTTCGGCGTGACCCTGAACTTTACGATCGCGGTCCACTCGCCTGGTTCGTTGATGGAAAAATCCAGCCCCAGCCCGCCGCTGATGCGGCGGCCGAACGAAATGCGGGTGAAGTTGAAGGCAATGGAAGCAACGTCCAGCCCGCCACTTACCTGCGACAATACAGGGAAGGGATTGGTGATGTCGAAGGTGACCTTGGTGCTGTCTGCATTCATCTGGCGGTTAAACCCGAAGCGCACGCGGGATCCGGCCATTTTGCTGAAATAGAACAGGCTGTCCCATTGCTGGAAGTTGAACTTCGTGAGCGGAATAATGGCGGAATCCTTGTTGTAGAATTTGAAGGAAATAGAATTCTTTGCCGTGCCTTCTTTCACGAAATATACGTCCACGCTGTCTTTGGGAATCGGGCGCAGCAGTTCGTCCATAAAGTTAACCACGCCGGTGGGCTTTACGATGCCGCCAGCGGTGAGGCCTTTTTGCAGGCCGGTCGCATCGTCGTAGATGTAAGGCTCATAGGGCCTGGGGCGGCGCACATCCAGCAGCAGGCCGGAGAACACGCGTTCTCCCGCTTTGTTTTTTACCCTTACATCGAAGTAATATTTGCCGTAGCGTACTTTGTTTGAATCCACGTTCCAGAAAATGATCTCACCGGAATTCGGTCTGATGTCGAGGATCGGGCGCTTAATGGTGTACATTTTATTCTCTATTTCCTGGATGGAGGCTTCGTTGCCGGCGTACCAGGTTTTCCACTGCCGTGTGTCCACGGAATCCAGCAGGAAGTTTGCGGGCGATTTATCGCCATAACGCGGGTTCTCAATTGAGAAATCCAGCGGCTGGGTGGAAAAATCCGCGTTGAATACGTTGATGAACACGTTTGTTTTACCGAGGTTGGGCAGGAAAGACTCCACGGTATAGTTCATGTCTTTGCTGAAGTGGTCCTGCTCTTCAGGAAGCAGTTCCTTATAGCAGCCTGAAACCGCCGCCACCAGGCCCAGCATGGCCCATGCCAGCAGGCGCCGCGCAGGTTGTTTTATATTGGGAGATGTTGATCGCATATAAGTTGATTATAAAGCCACGAATATGAATTTTGAAAGATTGAACCCTGTCTTTTCCGCGACGAACTTAAAGTCGTGCTGACCTTCGGTGAGATGGATAACCGGGCTCGATACATTGGTGAACGTCTGGTAGGAACCGGTGTTGAGCGTTGCCATTTCACCGGAAACGTTCACGCCGTCTATCTCCAGGTGCATGCGGCCTGTGGCGTTGGTAGAAGCCACGCGCGCCTGTATGCGGTAATTGCCGGCTTTGGTGACGTTGATGGAATAGACCGCCCATTCACCTACCGCCACATGCGAAATGTGGTAGGAACCCGGCGCTTCGTTGGTGGCTTCTGTATCGGTTCCTTCAAACACGCGGTGCAGGTGCCTTGCGCTGCCTTTATTGTAGGCGTCCGCATCGTTACACATGTTATCGCCGTAATCGAATTCAGTGGCCATCACGGTGCCCGGCACGTTAACGGGCTGGCCGTTGTAAGGCACGCGGAAGCGCGGCAGGAAGCCGAAACGGCCGCCGTTGAAACCGCCTGATTCTTCGTAATAAGTGAATACGTATGTGCCTTCTGTCAATAATACATCATTGGCTTTCACAACAGTCCAGGACTGGTAGTTCCCTGTTTTGGGCGACTTCAGCGGGCCGGTGATGTCCACCCCGTCTTTTTCAATATGGAAAACGCCGTCTGAATTCGGGGAAGCTACTTTGGCAAATACGGCATACATGCCGGTATGCTCCACTTTCACCGTGTACTTGAGCCATTCGTTCGGGTTGGTGGCGCCGATATTATACAGCCCGCCATCCGAGCACACGTCGATGTCTACCCCTTCTGCCTTCCGGAAGTCCGGGGCGCCTTTGTTGACCGCGGGGTCCACATCGTAATAAGCCACGCCCTGGCCGCCGATGTCGAAATACCCGATCTCTATATGGCCGGGAATGGAAATGGGCTTGCCGAGGAAGGGCGTCATGCGGGGCGGGTACACTTTGTCTACGAAAGAAGAGAAACCGAAGATGTGCTTGGGTTCCAGCATATGCACCATGCCTGTGCTGGTTTTGAGATTGGCGGCTTCTGTGGTGGTCATTACCCAGTTCTTGATGATGCGGGAATTGTTCTTGTCGCTGTATTGTATCACCATCGACCCGCCGGCTTCTATGCCGGATGCGGTGGTGGTAATGGCTTTCCCGTTCATCTCGTATCCATAGGGCGTTACGAGGTTCACGCCGTCTGCGAAGCGGAGGGAATCGAGATTGTATTCGCCATTGATCATATAACGGGTAAGCAGGGTGTCCCAAATGCCGGTGCTTACGCTGTCTATGGTCCAGTTGCCGGGGTCGCCGCGTTTTTCGCGGGTGAAGTTAAGGTTGTACATGGCGGCGTTGATGGAAAAGTCCTGCGGAACAAAGAAGGTTGTTTTCCCTGTTTTCAGTTTTTCCGCCAATCCCGTTTTATCGAGGATGTACAGCAATGAATCGTACAGCCCGCCGTGGTTGGCGCTTTTGATGAAGTCATAGGTGTTGCTCTTCACTTCACGTACCGGCTGCATGTTGCGGTATTCACTCTTTTCGGCGCAGCCTGCCGCGGAAAGCGTTACGCAGGCGGCCAGCAGTATTTTGGAGAACGAAGTCGTTTTCATACGCGGTGATTATTTCCAGAATTCATTTTGTTGAAGAAGAGGATTCAGGGAGAGCGCGGTCTTAGACAGCGGCCAGTAGGCTGCGCCTTTCTCCACGTCGCTTTCTGTGAGGTTGGTATACTTCGGTATCTTGCCGAAGCTCACCAGGTCGTACCAGCGCCAGCCTTCCCCGATCAGCTCCCGGCGGCGTTCTTCCAGCACTGCATCCAGCAGTTCTTCTCCGCTGGTGCCGGCCGGCAGCTTAACGAGCGTGCGCCTGTTGCGCCAGTCGTTGAGCTTGGTGAGCGCGGCGCCTTCATCACCGGTGCGGGCCAGGCATTCTATCTGGAGCAGTATCAGTTCTTCGTAGCGGAACAGCACCACGCAGGAGTTAAAGAAACGCAGCGTGGGGTTGCGCAGCGAAGCGTCCAGCATTTTGATCTTGTAGAACATAGGCTGCATGCTGCCCAGGTCTGTGAAAAACAGCCTGCCGCGTTCGTCCGTTACATCGGGATAGATGTTGAGGATGCTGTCTTTGGTAACGAATATCTCCGCTTCCTGCTTGGGCACGTCGGGCGCGCGCAGCGTCCAGTATTCGATGTGGCCGGTGGTGGATATTTCCGCATGGTCCAGGTTCATGTCTATCTGGAAGATGTTTTCGTTGACGCGGCCGCGGAAGGTGCTGGTGCCTACGAGGTTGGCCAGCGTTACGTACCCGTATGGAGCGAGTGCCTGGTTGTCCAGTATCTTCTGGATCAGCGGCAACGCCGCGGCATAATCTTTCATCCATGTTTTGATATGCGCCTGCAGGCACAATGCGGAGCCTTTGGTGGCCAGTATGCTTTTCCAGTGGCTGAGCCCCTGGCCGCGGTAGTTGCCGGGCGCTTCCGGCCATTTGCCGTCGTAGGCCCAGGGCAGTTTCTGGAAGGCCTGTTCTGCTTCGCTATAAGCAAACTCCAGCACTTTCTCCTGCGACTCCCTGGCAACGGGTTTAAACTCGCCGTTGGTATATTCGGTGACCAGCGGAACGTCGCCCCAGATGCGCACGATGTAGTAGTAGATGAATGCGCGCACAAAGCGTACCTGCGCAAGGTCCAGCTCCATTTCGGATTTTGAATAGCGGTTGTCCATCGCGGGAATGAGCGGCAGCTTCTGTATGGCGAGGTTGCACTGCGCAATGGCGGCGTAAAAGCGCCGGTAATCGCGCCAGCTGTCCATTGCAGCGTAGTTGGCCGTAAGCTCGTTCTGGCGCAGCGCCTTCAGGTCGCCCCGTTTGGTCACGGTAAAATCGCCTGCGCGCATTTCGCCATAGGCCCAATGGGCATTTTCATTCAGCATGGCGGCGCGTAACAGTCCGTAGCAGGCGAAGCTGCCGGCCCAGGCATCGTTTTTCGTCTTCCACATGTTCTCCTCGCTGACGGCGCGGGTGGAATCGATATCCAGCATTTTTTTGCAGGAGAGCGAGGCGGTTGCCATCACACAAAGCAGCGCGCCTATCGATATATATCGCATAAGATCGTTTTTAAGCATTAGAACTGAAGGTTGAATCCGAGTGTGAAGCTCTTTGGCTGCGGCCAGTTGTAGCCGCCCTGGTCATACCCGAAATAGTCGAAAGCCTCGGGGTCGCCGCCGCTGTAACGCGTCCAGGTGAGCAGGTTGTTTCCGGTAACGTATACCCTCAGCTGGCGGATATCGTTCTTCGCGATCCATTTGGGGCTGAAGTTATAGGTCAGCGTAAGCGAGCGCAGGCGCACAAAAGAGGCTTCTTCCAGGAAAAGCGTCTGGTTGGGCTGGTATGCCTGCACGGGGCTCCAGGGATTATATTTCGGGATGCGGTCCAGGTCTCCTTCGGGTTCGCTCCAGTAAAACACTTCCTTGATACCCGCAACGGCGTCCGCACCTTCGCGGTTCACAAAATCGAAACGCTGCGCCAGCGCTTCGTTGATGAGCTTGCGGCCGAAGGCGTAGGCAAACAGCATGTTCAGCTCCAGCTGCCTGTAGCGCAATGTGTTGGCCCAGCCGCCCTGCACGGCAGGATTATGCGTGCCGCTGATCACGCGGTCTTTATCGTCTATCGTATTGTCGCCGTTAACGTCGCGCCAGTTGGGATCTCCCACCTTCATGGGCAGGCCCTGGTAGCTTCTTCCCTGCGGTATTTCTGATGCGGAATTGTAAATGCCGTCGTTGATCAGCAGCCAGTATTTATCCACCGGCTTGCCCACCATGAAGCGGCGGTTGCCCAGCACCACGTCCTGCGCGCCGTCAGGCAGCGCGAGCAGCTTGGTTTTATTGGCGGATGCGTTCAACGCGGTAGACCAGGCGAAGTTCTTGTTGCGGATCACGGCCACATCCACGGTCAGCTCCCCGCCGTAGTTGCGGATGTCCATCCCGTTCTTCACCACGCCGGAATAACCCAGCTCTTCCACTACGGGCACTTTCATCAGCAGGTCCCTGTCTGTTTTGCTGTACACGTCCACCGAAAAAGTAACACGGTCTTTCAGCACGCCAACATCCAGGCCCGCATTGAGCTGATCGGTATACGCCCAGCCAAGGCCCGGCGAGATATACCCGGTTTCGTAGGCTGCGTTCAGGATGGGAAAAGCGTTGTAGGTGGCCATATTGGGCGTTCCTTCCCAGCCTGCTTCCACGTTGTAGATGGGGCCGCCTTTGTAATAATCCAGCTGGTAGGCCTTGCCTATGCGGCCCGCGCTGAGGCGCAGGCGCATGTTGCTGATCAGCCTGGAATCTTTCAGGAATTTTTCTTCTTTCATCTGCCAGGCAGCGGAAAGCGTGGGGAACATCCGCCAGCGTTTGTCCGGGTTCACGTTGGAACTGCCGTCGTAGCGGAGGTACAGCCTCAGGGAATATTTGCTGGCCAGGTCGTACTGGATATTCCCGTAAAACGAAGCCAGGTTTGCTTTTATCCGGTCTTTAAAGTTGGCGGTAAAACGCAGGTTGTGCGAGCCGCCTTCGGGTGACAGGTCTATGCCCGGCTGGTATATTTGTATGTAATCACTTTTGCCGCGGTATGCTTTGCCGTAGATATAGCGCCATTGATCCCATTGGCCGTATTGCCCGGCTGTAATGGTGAACTTGTGCATCTTACCCAGCGTGCGGATGTATTCCAGCGAATTATCGAGCACCATGCGGCTTTGAATACCGTCGAAGTTGGACACGAAGCTGTTGCCGTCGTTCACCGTGCGGGGTATAAAAAGATCGCGGAAGTTCTGCCCGTAATCGATAGAGAAGCGGGAGCTGAATGTAAGGCCTGTAGCAAGGTTATAGCTGAGATTGTTCAGCACGCGGATGCTCGTGTTGCGGTTGCGGTCGCGGCCTTTTTCGAGGTAGCCGTAGTATTCTTCGAGCAAAGCTTTGTTGGGGGAAGGCGGCCTTTCAAGATTGAGAATGTAATCTTCGTCGCCCATACGGTCGCGCAGGGAGTTGTTGCGCTTGCGGTTGACCATGCCTGCATTGATGAAGGTGCTCCATTCCAGGCGTTTTACCGGCGTGATGTTGATCCCGAAGTTTACGCTGTACCTGCGCATGGAAGTTTTGTCCGCATTCTGCTGCGATGCTTCGCCGACGCTGAAGCGGAAGCTGGCGAGCCTGTTGCCGCCGCTCACTGCCGCCTGCAGGCCGGTGGTCCAGCCATAGCGGTAATACGCTTCGTCCCAGTCTGCGTTCCCGTAATACTGCGCGTTGGTGGAATCGGCCAGGTAAGCGGGGAAGCTGCGGTATTGTTCGGCGGTGGCGTATTTATCGTAAAACGGCAGGCGGAAATCGCGCTCCCAGCGGCCGTTGATCACGTCTGCCACCGGTTTCATCATGATACCGGCATACCCGTTCACTTCCACCCTCAGCTCTCCCGTGCGCGGGCCGCGGGTACTGATATTCACCACGCCGTTGCTGGCAAACGGGCCGTAGCGGGCGCTGGCAGCAAAGTCTTTCAGCACTTCCACCTTGTACATATCGTTCATATCCAGGAACACCAGCGGGTCTATTTCAGAGCCCAGCCGGTTGAAGTCGAAACGCTGGATGTCGTACGCGAAAGCATGGTCGTTTATCAGCGGAACGCCATCTACCACGTACAACGGCTGCGCGCCGAACAGGTCCCCATTCTTCAGCAGCAGGCCTGAGGCGCCGCGGATGAACAGCGCGCTGCGCTTGCCGGGCTCGGCGCTGGGGATCCTCACATCCGCGCCGGTGACCCTGCCCAGCAGCATCTGGTGCAGGCTGTTGTAAGGCAGTTTTTTCACTTCGTCAAGATTGAGCGTAGAGGCGGCGCCGTTAGTACGGAGCATCATTTCGTTGTACCGCAGGTAGCCGATGGTATCCCTTGCGGAAACAGGCAGCTGCTTCAGCCTGTTGGTGGCTTCGCTGCCGGTTTCGGCGGCGGGAGGCTTCTTGTAGAGCTTTTGTTGCGCGGCGGCGCCTGTTCCCAGCCCTAGCAGGCCAAGCAGCAGGACCAGCCTTTTACGCTGGCGTGAGTAGATATACGTCATAATCATGGATTGTATTGGTCATGGCATTCCCTTTCCCGCAATTGCGATGAACTGCGGGCAAAATACTTTTCGGCCTGCCGGAGGGACGGGCAGGCATAACGCTCCCTGTTCCGCTGATGCGCAAGCATTGCGGTTATGCAATGTCGTTGCCCTGCAGGGGGCAGCAATCGATTGCTAACAAGAAGCCGGTAAATGAGAACCTGCTGTTAGTTCCGAGGTTTACAAAAAAATTCCGGTTATAGGGTCATACAAATCACGCATAGGTCAGGCCTTAAAATATGCTTCTCAACGGGAACCGGAATATGATCTGTTCTGTGGAATGGTTCGCTCTGCAAAATCGTTTTAGTAAATACTTTTCATGTACCGTGGTTTAGTTTCTTTTTAAATAAAAAATGAGAATTTTTAGTTCGTGACGTTAGGCTTCAGGGATTTTTCAACCCCGGTGTATAGAGGTATGTTGAAGGGAAAGATACATCGCTAAACCATAAGCGTCAAGTGTACCCCCTGCTTTCCATACAAAATAAACCGATATTGCGAAAATAACATTGCCGAAAAGCAAAATCGTATACTCGAACATCGTTTCAGCGTTTAAAACTATTAAATATGCTTAACGAGGCACATTATCTCTGTGTTAAGGAGGCAGGCGCACTGGTAACCAGCCGGTAAGAAAAAAACTGCGCGGCCGTGTCCGGATTTTTGTTGCGGATGGTACTATATTTAAAAAACAGACACACCATGAAAAAGTTCCTGTTATTGATCCGGGAAGACCTGGAGCGCGTAAAGAACATGACCGAAGCCGAATTGCAGGCAGACATCGCCAAGATGACCCGCTGGGCGGAACAGCTCGCCGGTTCTGGCAACCTGTTGGGCGGCGAGCCGCTGGAAGCGGACGTAAGGTATGTGAAGAAGGCGCATATCGCTACAGACGGGCCTTTCGCCGAATCGCGCGAAAGCGTTACCGGCTATATGCTCATTCAGGCCGGGAGCCTGGAAGAAGCCGCCGCCCTTGCTGCCTCCTGCCCTTCCGTGATAGACGAAGAAATAGCGATAGAAGTAAGACCTTTGATGGTACATGAGTGAACATGATGCGATGCAATTGACCGGGCTCCTGCAGCAGCTCTACCGCGCACATTTCGGGAAAATGGTGAGCCACCTGCTGCTGCGCTACAGCAGCCTCCAGCTTTCCGATGCGGAAGACCTGGTGCAGGAAGCCTTTACCGCGGCCTCTGCGGCCTGGCGCACAACCCTGCCCGAAAAACCGGAAGCATGGCTCTACGCCACCATCCGCAACCAGGCTTCGCGCTTCAGGCTGCGCCGCCAGGGCCACGTGCCGCTGGAGCACCTGCCCGCCGATCCCGTGGCGGCCGCAACCAGCGAAGACGGCGACCTCCACCTGCTGCGCCTCCTGTTTGCCTGCATGCACCCGCGCTTCACCGCCAAAGTACAGCTCGTTACCGCGCTGCGCTATGTATTCGGCCTGCAGATGCAGCAGATCGCGGAACTGCTGGGCACGGAAGCGGACAATATCTCGAAGATCATCTACCGCCAGCGCCAGCAGCTCAGAAGCGGTGATATCGCTTTCAGGAGCGGGTTTGTATGGTGGAGCGCAGGCAAGGTGGACCTTGCGCTGAAAGTATTGTATGTCGTGTTCACCGAAGGATGGAAGATCAGGGAAGAACGCCTCTGCGAGGACGCGCTCAGCCTTACCCGCGAAGTGATCCGCCGCGCCAGGGTTTCCGTGCCCGACGCCAAAGCGCTGTATGCGCTGATGCTTTTCCAGCTCTCCCGCTGGGAAACGCGCACGAACGAGGCCGGGGAACTGCTGGAGCTTGAAAAACAACAAAGGCAGCTGTGGAACCGTGATATGATCGCGGTGGCGACGGACTACCTGAAACAGGCCAGCACCGTGCCCGCGCCGTCCACCTACATCATCGAAGCGTCCGTCGCCTACCTGCATGCCGTTGCGCCAGGCTTTGCGCAAACGCCCTGGCAGCAGATCGCGAACCTCTATGCGCAATTGCATGAAATGGCCCCCTCTCCTTTCGTGAGGCTGAACCAGGCCGTGGCCCTGCATTTCGCAGGGCAAACGAAAGCAGCTTTGCATATGCTGGACGAACTGGCACAAGAGCCTTTCATGAAACATCACCACCTGCTGCATTGCAGCCTGGCGCGCATTTATGCGGACGGGAACAACAATCACCTTGCATTGCAGCATTACCGCAAAGCGTTATGGGGCAAGCCTTCTCCGGGGGAGGAAGCATTTATCCGCGGGAAGATCAAAGCATGCCTGCAAATGCCTTAACCGGCGGCTTTCTCGGTTTTTTCTTTGATAGTGTCCAGCACCAGCTCCCAATGTTTTTCATTGTTCTGGTAGGCGGTCTCGCTCGGGAAATTGCTGTGTTTCACCGTCAGCCGGGTGCCCGTTTCAATAGGCTCCAGCTCCATACGCACCAGCGTATAGTTCTCCGACTGGTCCGGTACGCCGCTGAAAGCGCTGTAGTAGGTATACTCAAATACCTCGTTCTCGTCCATCACTTCGATCGTGCCTTTGTCTTCATAAGGCTTCCCTTCCCATTCCCCGGTGAACCGGATGAGGCTGCCCACTTTCCAGTCGCTGATGGCATTTGTACCGAAAAGATATTGTTTCATACCCGCCGGGGTGGTGATGAATTTCCACACTTCAGGCACCGGGGCGGCAATGTCTATGGTTTTGTTCACTACGAAGTCCTGTAACATATAGATCCGCGTTTGTACAGGGATATGAGCAACAAAAACCGGTCCTTTTTGCAACCCGTTTGTAAAAATACATTATGCGGGGCCGGCAGGTTTAACTACCTTCGCAGGTATGAAAGCGCTCTGCTTCCTGTTAAGCATATGGATCATTCTCTGTTCAGGCACGCCCTGCGCGGACGGGCATGTGCATGACGATTCCGGGAAGGAGACCATGGCTTACCTTCACATACCCGTTACAGAACAGGAAGCCGGCGTGGACCTGTGCTCGCCTTTCTGCACCTGCTACTGCTGCGCGGTGACCATCACGCTTCCCGTTACTTCCGTATTCTTTCCCCGGCCCGTGACCCTTGCGGTGATCCCGGATATGTATATCTGTCCCCCGGCGGCCGACTTTACCGCCATTCCCTGGCAGCCACCCCGGTTTTCCCGGTGATCATTTAATGCAGACCAACCCATTTTAACGTATATGGCCATACGCTGTATAGCGTGCGTATGCGCCGTTAAATCCAGTTTTAGATAATGTTGAATAAGATCATCCGGTTCTCAATACAAAATAAATTGATCATCGGGCTGATGACCCTGGCATTGATAGCCTGGGGCGTGTATTCCCTCACCCGCCTGCCGGTAGACGCCGTGCCGGACATTACCAACAACCAGGTGCAGGTGATCACGCAAAGCCCTTCCCTTGCGCCGCAGGAGGTGGAACGGCTCATCACCTTTCCCGTGGAGCAAACCATGGCCGTTATTCCAGAGCTGAAAGAGATCCGCTCTATTTCCCGCTTCGGCCTTTCCGTAGTGACCGTTATTTTCCACGACGATGTGGACATTTACTGGGCGCGCCAGCAGGTGAACGAAAAGCTGGGCGAAGCCCTCAGCCGCATTCCGCCGGGCATCGGCGACCCCGAGGTATCGCCCATTTCCACCGGCCTGGGTGAAATTTACCAGTACGTGCTGCATCCAAAGCCCGGCTTCGAATCGAAGTACGACGCGATGGAGCTGCGTAGCATACAGGACTGGCTGGTGCGCCAGCAATTGCTGGGCACACCCGGCGTGGCGGAGGTGAACAGCTTTGGCGGCAGGCTGAAACAATATGAGATAGCCCTGGACCCTGACAAGCTGGCCAGTTACCACATTGGTATCAACGACGTGTTTACCGCGCTGGAAAACAATAACCAGAACACCGGCGGCGCATACATCGATAAAAAGCCCAACACTTATTTCATCCGCAGCGAGGGCCTTATCGGTTCGCTGGAAGACATCGGCATGATCGTCGTTTCCCGCACTTCGCAAGGTTTTCCCGTACTCGTGCGCGACGTTGCGGAAGTGCGTTTCGGCGAAGCCATCCGTTATGGCGCGCTCACGCATGCAGACGGTAAAAAGAGCGGCGAAGCCGTTGGCGGCATCGTGATGATGCTCAAAAATGAAAATGCCAGCACCGTCGTGAAAGCCGTGGAAAAACGGATCGCGCAGATCCGCAAATCACTGCCTGAAGGCGTGGAGCTGGAAGTATACCTCAACCGCAGCGATCTCGTCGGCCGCGCCCTCGGCACTGTCAGCAAAAACCTCATAGAAGGCGCGCTGATCGTGATCTTCGTGCTGGTCGTATTCCTCGGCAACCTGCGCGCAGGGCTCATCGTAGCCTCCGTGATCCCGCTGGCGATGCTCTTCGCCATCAGCCTGATGAACGTATTCGGCGTATCCGGCAACCTGATGAGCCTCGGCGCCATCGACTTCGGGCTGATCGTGGACGGCGCGGTGATCATCGTGGAAGCTACCATGCATCACCTGGGCCTCAGCCCGCTGAAAAGGCTTACGCAAAAACAAATGGACGAAGAAGTATACAGCTCCGCCAGCAAGATCAGGAATGCCGCGGCTTTCGGGGAGATCATCATCCTCATTGTATACCTGCCCATCCTTGCCCTCGTAGGCATCGAAGGGAAAATGTTCAGACCCATGGCGCAAACCGTGAGCTTCGCCATCCTGGGCGCGTTCATTTTATCGCTCACCTATGTGCCGATGATGAGTGCGCTGTTCCTCAGCAAGAACGTGGAGCATAAGCGAAACTTCTCCGACAGGATGATGGACTGGCTGCAGCGTATATATAGCCCCGTTATACACGGCACGCTGCGCAGGAAAATGCTGACCACCCTGGTATCCCTGCTGCTGTTTGCCGCAGCCATCATCACCTTTTTTCGTTTAGGCGGCGAGTTCATACCCACGCTGGAAGAGGGAGACCTTGCCATCGAAATGCGCCTCAGCACCGGCCGTTCTCTTTCGGAATCGATAGACAAGATCAATCTCGCCTCGCAGCTGCTGCTCAAAGAATACCCGGAAGTAAAAGAAGTAGTGGGTAAGATCGGATCCGCCGAAATACCGACAGACCCGATGCCTATGGAGTCTGTAGACGTAATGATCGTGATGAAGGACAAATCCGAATGGACCTCCGCTTCCACCCGGGAAGAAATGGTCAGCAAAATGCAGGAAACGCTGGAAAGCATACCAGGCGTGAGCTTCGGGTTCTCCCAGCCCATCCAGCTCCGCTTCAACGAGCTTATTTCCGGCGTACGGCAGGATGTAGGCGTGAAGATATTCGGCGAAGACCTGCAAACCCTCACCGCGCTTAGCGAACAGGTGGGCAGGATCGCCGGTGGAACAGAAGGCGCCAAAGACCTTTACCTGGAAAAGATCACCGGCCTGCCGCAGATCGTGGTGCGCCTCAACCGTGCACAGCTGGCCAAATACGGCCTGAGTGTGGCGGCGGCCAACCAGGCGCTCAACGCAGCATTTGCCGGGCAAAGCGCCGGGCAGGTATACGAAGGCGAAAAGCGGTACGACCTCGTGGTGCGTTTTTCCCAAACCAGCCGCGAAAACATCAGCGACGTGCAGAACGTATTCGTAAGCACGCCCGACGGGCGCCAGGTGCCGCTGGACCAGCTGGCGGAGATCACCTATTCACCCGGCCCCAACCAGATACAGCGCGAAGCCGCCAAACGCAGGATCATCGTAGGTTTTAACGTGCGCGGGCGGGATATTGCCAGCGTCGTAAAAGAAGTGCAGGAAAAAATAGAACGCGGCATCAAGCTGCCGCCGGGGTATTTCATCACCTATGGCGGGCAGTTCGAGAACCTGCAGGAAGCGCAGCAGCGTTTATCCGTGGCCGTGCCCATCGCGCTGGCGCTCATTTTCCTGCTGCTATTCTTCACGTTCGGTTCCGTAAAACAATCCCTGCTCATTTTCACCGCCATTCCCATGGCTGCCATCGGCGGCGTGTTTGCCCTCGTGCTGCGCGGCATGCCTTTCAGCATTTCAGCGGGCGTGGGATTCATTGCGCTCTTTGGCGTGGCGGTGCTGAACGGCATTGTGCTGATCGCGGAGTTTAACCGGTTAAAAAAAGAAGGCATGACAGACCTGGAAAAAATAGTGCTGGAAGGAACGCGGCTAAGGCTGCGGCCCGTGCTCATGACCGCTTCCGTGGCATCGCTGGGCTTTTTGCCCATGGCGCTTTCCGGCGGCGCGGGCGCGGAAGTGCAGAAACCGCTCGCCACCGTGGTGATCGGCGGGCTGGTTACCTCCACCCTGCTCACTTTGCTGGTGCTGCCCGTATTCTATTTGTATTTCGAAAAGATCAGATCAAAAACAGGCCATATGAATAAGTTGATGTTATTGCCATTGCTGGCCTTTCCGTTCTCCGCCGGCGCGCAGGAAAAACCGCTCAGTCTGCCGGAGTGCATCAGCGCTGCCGTCCAGCAGAACCGCGGCATACAGGCCGCGCAGATGGATGTGAACACAAGCCGCCAGCTGCGCGCAGCTGCCCCGGAGATTGCCAAAGCGGACCTTAGCCTTCAATACGGCCAGTACAACAGCTACGTGAAAAATGATAACAATATCAGCATATCACAAAAGATCCCCTTCCCCACCCTGCTGGGTGCGCAAGGCAGTCTTGCCGGGGAAAGCGTGAAAAGCAGCGAGCTGCAGCTGGCTTCAGACAAGAACAATCTCATCTTCCAGGTGAAAAGCGCCTGGTACCAGCTGCAATACCTGCTGGCGCTGCAACACAAGCTGGAAGAGCAGGACACAGTGTATGCGCGTTTCGTAAAAGCCGCCGGCGTAAAGCTGCGCACCGGCGAAAGCAACCTGCTGGAGCAAACCTCCGCCCAGAACCAGCAGCAACAGCTGCGCACACAGCTGCAACAGGTAAAGGCAGACGTGCACCTGTACCTGACGCGCCTGCAAACGCTCATGCATGCAGGCTCGCCTGTGAACGTGCAGGAAGAGCCGCTGCGCGCGCTGGATATGACTGCCGCAGACTCGGCTGCCGTAGCACAGAACCCGGGCCTGCTCTGGTACCGGCAACAGGCCGTGATAGCGGACAAACAACAGAAGGTCGAAAAGAACCGCCTCCTGCCCGATATTTCCATCGGCTTTTTTACGCAAACGCTCAATGGCACGCCGGTGAACGCTTCCGGCATGCCGCTGGCCACCTCCGGCAACCGCTTCAACGGGCTGGAAGCCGGGCTTTCCATTCCATTGTGGTTCAAACCCCAGGCCGCGAAGATCAAAGCCGCGGGCATGCACCGGCAGGCAGCCGCTTTCCGCTACGAGCAGCAGCAGCAGAACTATGCCGGCATGTATAACGAAAGCCTCCAGGAAACCCTTAAATACAGGGAATCCCTTCAATACTACGAAACCTCCCTGCTGCCGCAGACGGACCTCATGATCAGTCACGCCGGCAAAGCCTACGCCAACGGGGAGATCGGGTATGTGGAATACCTGCAAAGCCTGCGCACTTCCATGAACGTGCAGCAGCAGCATCTTGAAACGATCAACAATTACAACCAGCGTATCCTGCACCTGCAATACCTGGCCGGCAACAAACCTGAATAGACATGCAAAGATTACTGATCATATTTTCCGCCGCCGCGCTTGTTTCCTGCGGCAATGCGTCTAAACCTTCCGGGGCCGACAGCACGGCCGCTGAAGCACATCATGAAGAAACCGTCGTGGAGCTGACCGCCGCGCAGGCCAAAACCACCGGCCTGCAAACCGCCGCCGCCGAAAAACGTTCCCTCAGCGGCTCCATTAAAGTGAACGGCATGCTGGACGTGCCGCCGCAACAGATGCTCAGCATTTCCACGCCCTTCGGCGGCATCCTCCGCAACACCCAGTTGCTGGAAGGCTACTGGGTAAAAAAAGGACAGGTGATCGCGGAAATGGAACATCCCGATTACATCCAGTTGCAGCAGGATTACCTTGAAGCAAAGGCGCAGCTCGGCTTCCTGGACCAGGAGCTGGAAAGGCAGCAGGAACTGAGCCGCGAGAACGTGACCGCGAAAAAGACCCTTCAGAAAACAGAAGCGGACCACCGTACCCTCAAAGTGCGCATGGAAGGGCTTCGCCAGAAGCTGCTGCTCATGAATATCAGCATCGCGAACCTCGAAAAAGGCATCATCATCCGCGCCATCCCCGTGATAGCGCCCATCAGCGGCTATGTGACGAAGGTGAACGCCAACATCGGGAAGTTTGTGAATGCCAACGAGCCCATGTTCGAGATAGTAGATACGGAGCACCTGCATGCAGAGCTGACCGTGTTCGAGAAAGACATACCCCGCCTGAAGATCGGCCGCAGGGTGCGCTTTGTATTGTCTAACGAAACCGCCGAGCGCACCGCCACCATCCATCTCATTGGCCGGGAGATAGACAGCGACCGCACCATCCGCGTGCATTGCCACCTGGACCGGGAAGACAAGGAAATGATGCCCGGCACCTACCTCAAAGCCTGGGTGGAAACCGGCGCAGCGGAAGTGCCATCCCTGCCGGATGATGCCATCGTGATGGAAGGCGATAAATACTACGTGTTCATGGCCATGGAAGAGCCCAATCATTTCAAACGCCTGGAAGTGGCTGCGGGAGTAAGCGGCAACGGGTACACGGAAGTGATATTGCCCGATGGAACGCCCGCCAATGCCCGGTTTGCCGTGAAAGGCGCCAACGACCTGATGGCAAAAATGATGAACAGCGGCGAAGAAGGGCACGCCCATTGACCCGCTTTGGATAATTTTTATTGCAGGCTATGTTTTTTTAGCCTGCAATAAATTTTTCTATTGGGGTGCTTCACATTATTTTTGCGGGATGCAAAGCGTATTCCAGCATAATTCTGTCGTTATCACGGGCGCTTCTTCCGGCATCGGAAGGGCCCTCGCCATTGCTTTTTTGCAGGCAGGCGCCAGCGTTTCCGTGTGCGCCCGCAACCGGGAAGCCCTGGAAGCCCTGGCGGCGGAGGCAGGCAGCGATGCGCTGCACACCTTCGTGGCAGACGTAAGCCGCGAGGAAGAATGCAAAGCGTTCATAGACAGTGCGCTGAACCGCTTCGGCAAAATAGACGTGCTGGTGAACAACGCAGGCATCAGCATGCGCGCCCTTTTTAAAGACACCGGTCCCGATGTGCTCAAATCCCTGATGGACATCAATTTCTGGGGCGCTGTGTACTGCACCAAATTCGCCCTTCCTTCCATCACCGCCAACAAAGGCACCATCGTGGGCGTGTCTTCCATCGCCGGATACCGCGGCCTGCCGGGGCGTACCGGTTATTCCGCTTCCAAGTTTGCCATGCAGGGTTTCCTGGAAGCCCTCCGCACCGAAAATCTCCATACAGGCGTTAACGTGATGTGGGTATGCCCCGGGTTTACCGCCTCCAATATCCGCAATACCGCGCTCGATAAAACCGGGCATTCCCAGAAAGAGACCCCGCTCAAAGAAGACCAGCTGATGAGCCCCGAAGATGTGGCCCGCCATACGCTGCGCGCCATCATCCAGCGGAAGCGCACACTGATACTCACTACGCAGGGCAAGCTCACCGTGCTGCTCAGCAGGCTGTTTCCCGCCTGGGCAGACAGGCTGGTGTTCAACCATTTCAGGAAAGAGCCCGGCTCCCCCCTCGAAGCCTGAAAACTGGTCCTCATTTTGTTATACATCCCTTTTTTTATCGCTCTTTTGCACGTTTACACTGAATAATTGATTTTCTTTGCACAGGATTTACAACACCCCTGTGGTTTACAGCTCCGGCTTTATAACATATGCCCATCATCACACTGACATCTGACATTGGTTTGCAGGATTACCTGGCAGGCTCCATCAAAGGGCTGTTGCTGCAACACTGCGCGGATGCACAGGTGGTGGACATTTCCCATCACATTTCCCCCTTCAACCTGCCGCAGGCCACCTACATTTGCCGCAGCGCCTTCCGTTACTTCCCGGAAGGAACCTATCACCTGGTGCTCAACAACCTGTTCGACCGCAAAACGGATTACCTGCTGATCGGCCGCCACAACAACCAGTTCATCCTCTGTGCGGACAATGGCCTGCTCACCATGATAGCCGGGGAAATGCCCGCGGAAGTATACCGCATCCCGCTGGACCCGGCTGAAAGCCGCAATACGCTCAACATGGTGGCCGTGATGGCCAGAGCCCTGGCCCGCCTCACCAAGGGCGCCGCCCTCTCCGAAACGGGCACGCTCACCACGGAGATCACCGTCAAAAACAACCTGCAGCCCCTTACCGGGGAAGATTATATCGAAGGGCAGATATTGCATATCGATAATTTTGAGAACGTAGTGGTGAACATCACCCGCGGGCAGTTCGACGAGCAGCGCAGGAACCGCAAATTCGCCATCATGTTCCGCCGCGATGAAATGATCACGCAGATCAGTGAAACGTATGCGGACGTGCCCGAGGGCCAGAAGCTGGCGCTGTTCAATTCTGCGGGTTACCTCGAAATTGCCGTGAACAAGGGAAACGCCGCCGGGCTGTTCGGCCTGCAGGGCTTCCGGCGCGACCAGCTGCAGCAGGGCGCTTACCAGCAGCTCTCCTTCTATCAAACCGTCAGAATCCTGTTTGAATAATGATCCGCATTGTGAAACTTACCATGGCCCCCGAACGGGGAACCGACTTTGAGGCCCTTTTTGCTGAAAGACAGGAAGCCATCCGCCATTACCCCGGCTGCAGCCACCTGGAATTGTGGAAAGACCGCAGCCATGCCGGCGTTTATTTCACGTACAGCATCTGGGACGGGCCGGAGTCCCTGGACCATTACCGCCACTCCCCTTTGTTTGCGGAGGTATGGGCGGGCATTAAAGGCTGGTTTACAGGCAAACCCGAGGCCTGGAGCCTGGATGATAAAACGCCCCTGTTGCAATAAAAAGCCCAGTAAAAAGTTAAAGTATTTATAAAAAGTTAAAACTATTGCTCACATTAGCTTAATTGGTTACTTTTTCTATTTTTGTCGGAATTATCTAAAACAACCTTATGTATTTTAACCGGATTAATAACATTACGGGCTGGATAGTGTGTATTATTGCCTGTACTGTCTATTTAATGACCATGGAAGCCACGGGAAGCCTGTGGGATTGCGGGGAGTTCATTTCCGCGGCCTATAAAGTACAGGTGCCCCACCCCCCCGGTGCCCCCCTGTTTGTATTGCTGGGCCGTATTTTCACGCTGCCTTTCAAACCTTCCGAGGCTTCGCTCGGCATCAACATCATGAGTGCCCTGGCCAGCGGTTTCACGATCCTGTTCTTATTCTGGACCATCACGCACTTTGCCCGCCGCATTTTCAGCAAGGACGGCGAACAGCTCACCCAAAAGCAGGTCCATGTAGTAATGGCTGCCGGCGCGGTAGGTGCGCTTGCTTATACTTTTTCCGATTCTTTCTGGTTCTCCGCCGTGGAAGGCGAGGTATACGCCATGTCATCCCTCTTCACCGCCCTCGTTTTCTGGGCCATGCTGAAATGGGAGCACGAAGCAGATACCAAATACGGCGACCGCTGGATCATCTTCATCGCTTACATGATGGGGCTTTCCATCGGCGTCCACCTGCTGAACCTGCTCACCATCCCCGCGATGGTGCTCATTTATTACTTCAAACGCGGCAAAAACGTATCCGTAAAAGGCGCATTCTGGGCATTCGTGCTCGGCTGCGTGATCACCGGCCTGGTGCAGAAATTCATCATACAGGATACCATTAAAGTATCCGGCATGATGGACGTGTTCTTCGTGAACAGCCTCGGCCTGCCGTTCTTCTCCGGTTTCACCTTCTATTTCCTGGCCATCATCGCGCTGCTGGTATACGGTTATTTCAAACCCGGCAAGATCGGCCTCTACGCGCCGCTGATCATCATCGCCTCCCTGATCATCTTCCCGGCATTTGCCGACGGCGACAGCGGCGGCATGCGCGTGCTGCGCTTCGTGATCGGCGCCGGCGTACTGTTCATCCCCTATCTCCTGAAACTGTTCGGGGTGGAGCTGAGCGGCGCAGGCATGAAACGTTCCGTGCAGCTGATCAACTCCTGCATATTCTTCGTGCTCATGGGTTACTCCACTTACGTGACCACCATGATCCGCTCCTCCGCGAACCCCACCGTGGACATGTATAATGTGGACAATCCCGTGTCTCTCGTGGGTTACCTCGGCCGCGAACAATACGGTGACTTCCCGCTGCTCTACGGCCAGGTGTTTACCGCGCGCCCTGAAAAATATGAGGAGAAAGGGAACATCTACGCCCGCGGCAACAAGGAATACATTGTAGTCGGCAAAAAACAGGTACCTGTTTACAATCCCAAAGACATGATGCTGTTCCCCCGCGTGTGGGACGCCAGCAACGACCAGGGGCATGCCGATTTCTATAAAGCGAACCTCGGCCTGAGAGACGGCGAAGCGCCTACCTTTGGAGACAATATCAGCTTCTTTGTACGTTACCAGGTCGGCTTCATGTACCTGCGTTACTTCGGCTGGAACTTCGTGGGCCGCCAGAACGATACACAGGGCTTCGGCAACCCGAGAGACGGCAACACCGTTTCCGGTATCTCTTTCATAGACAACTTCCTCTACGGCGACCAGAGCATGATGCCGGACAGCCTGAAGAACAACAAGGCGCACAACACCTTCTTCTTCCTGCCGCTCATTCTCGGCATCATCGGTTTCCTTTTCCATTACAACCGTCATAAGAAAGACGCGCTCATTGTAGGCGTGCTCTTTTTCTTCACCGGTTTTGCCATCGTATTATACCTTAACCAGGCCGGCAACCAGCCCCGCGAACGTGATTACGCCTATGTGGGCTCCTTCTACGCCTTCGCCATCTGGATCGGCCTGAGCGTGCTGAGCCTCTACCAGTTCTTCCTGAAAAAAGCGCCCAAACTGCCCAAACCCGGCGTAATAGCCGGCGTGCTGTGCATGCTGGGAGCGCCCGTGCTCATGGCGCAGCAGGGCTGGGATGACCACGACCGTTCCAAGAAAGTGCTGGCAAGGGATGTTGCCCGCGACTACCTTGAATCCTGCGCACCGAACGCCATCCTGTTCACCGTAGGCGACAACGACACCTACCCGCTGTGGTACGCCCAGGAAGTGGAAGGCATCCGCCCGGATATCAGGGTGATCAACCTGAGCCTGCTGGGTGTGGACTGGTACATCGAACAACAGACCAAAGCCACCAACAAGAGCCCGGCCATTGCCATGACGCTCAGCGCAGACAAATACCGCGGTGAGAACCGCAACTACGTGATGCACTACGACGGCGGCAAAGTACCGCAGGACCGCTTCTATAACCTCAAGGAAGTGATCACCTTCCTGGGTGAAGACAACCCGGCCGCCAAAGTGCAGCTGCAGAACGGCGAGTTCGTGAACTACCTGCCTTCCAAACGCCTCTTTATACCCGTAGACGCTACCGAGGCTGTGAAGAACGGCACCGTGGATATACGGGACAGCGGCCGCATTGCGCCGCAGGTGCCGTTTGAAGTGCCGAAAGACGTGATCTACAAGAACGACCTGGCCGTGTACGACATCATCGCCACCAACGCGTTCAAACGCCCGATCTATTTCACCGGGCCGGTAGACCTTGGCTTCAACGAATACCTCTCCGTGGAAGGCCTGACCTACCGCCTTGTACCCACGCGCAGGCTGCCCTCAGACGAAATGCTGCCCGGCCTGAACGACCAGGTGAACACCCGCCGCATGTACGAAAACCTCATGAACAAGTTCGTATACGGCAGCGTGAACATCGAAGGCGTGTACTTCGACGAGCCTAACCGCCGCATGCTGCAAACCATCCGCAACGCTTATACCAAAGCGAGCGTAGCGCTGGTGAAAGAAGGCGATAAAGAAAAAGCGCTCAAACTGCTGAGCCGCCAGGATTCCGTGTTCCTGCCCGGCAATATGCCTTACGCCATGACCTCCCCCGGTAATATGCACAACCTGTGGAGCATGGAAATTGTATACGCATATTACATCGCAGGCAACAACAAAAAAGCGGAGGAGATCTCCGGCCAGATCATCAAGGACCTGGAGCAGCAGATGCGCTACTACCGTGCCCTGCCGGCCAACAAGTTTACCAACGACCTGCAGGACGATGCGCAGCGTGCAGAACGTTTCATGCTGATGCTGAAACAATGGAAAACAGACCTCGGCGCCGATACCAGCCGCCGCAACGAAGTAGGCAGCGGCCAGATCAGTACAGTGCCTGTACCGCAGCCTGCGCAGGACAGTAATAAGTAATTGTTATCAAAAGCATAATAAAGCCCCGGCAATCCGAACTGCCGGGGCTTTTGTTATATTAATGCTGACGGCATTTATTTCACCTTCCAAAACGCCTCCGATCCAGGTTTCCGTTCGTCCGTTCCTTTCACCAGCAGTGTATCGCCGGGCTGCAGGTCGCCGAAAACCTCGATTCCCTTATCAAGCGTCATGCCCTGGCGAACGTCTACCCATTGCGCTTTCCCTTCTTTTACCCTGATCACGAATTTTTTCTCCTGCGTGGTGGCGATGGCTGTGGCAGGCACCACGAGTGAAGCGCCTTCCCGCTCCATCGGGATCTTTACGTAAGCGAAAGAACCTGCTTTCAGCTCGTGCCGGCTGTTGTCTACCATAAACTCCCAGGTTTCTGTTCTTGTGTTCGGGTCTATGGCGCCGGACTTGCGGGTGAGGGCGGCTTTGAATTGTTTTGTAGGATAAGCGTCCACGCGGATGCCTGCTTCTTTCAGCTTCGTCATGGTGCTGACGTAAATCTCAGGCACGGCTACACGTAAACGCAGGGTGTTGTTGTTCTGAACCGTCAGCAGAACCGTGTTGGGCCCTGCCAGTGCGCCGGGATCCGCATTCCTGGACGTGACGATGCCGTTGAAAGGCGCAGTGATGTGAAGGTAACCGGAAACCGCTTTGTAAGACTGTGCCTGTTTGGAAGCTGCCTGGAACGATGCGCTGTCTGCCAGCATTTGCTGGCGGCTCCTTTCCAGGTCTACCGGCGCTACAATGCCTGGTGTTTTGGCCTGGGAGGCCCTGTTAAGCCGTTCAAAATTATCGCGGCTGGAGAGCCATTTCGCCCTGGCGGATTGCAGTGCGGCTTCGGATTCAGCGTAGCGGCTGTTGACCTCCGGCGCTTCGATCACCGCCAGGGTCTGCCCTTTCTTTACCTGGTCGCCCAGGTCGGCGTGCATGGCTTTCACGAAGCCCTGCACTTTGCCGTAAAGGTCCGCATGTTCATAAGGTATCAGTTCGGCGGGCAGTTCCACCGTTTTGCGCGCAGTGTCCGTTTTCAGGATAAATACCTGGACGGTATCGCCCGCCGGGGCCTGTTCCGCAGGCGCTTTGCCCTGGTTGCCGCAGGCAGCAAGCACCGCGCAGGATGCTATGATGTAAAAGGATCGCATACTATTGTTTATCATAAGTAATACTGTTCTCGTCTTCAGGATCTAATGAAACGGATCGATATTTCCGCCGGCCCGCTGCCAACTGGTACACATGCGGGAGGAAAAACAGCACGCTGATAGTGGAAAACAACAGGCCGCCTATCACCGCGATACCCAGCGGGGCCGTTTGGTCACCGCCTTCGCCAATGCCCAGCGACATCGGGATCATGCCCGCGATCATCGCAAAGCCCGTCATCAATATCGGCCGGAGCCTCGCTTCCGCCGCGTGCATATTGGCGCCTTCGATGTGCTGCTTTCTTTGCTGCTCCGCATTTGTCACATACAGCACCGCGTTGGCAATGGCCACGCCTACCGCCATGATGGCTCCCATGTAGGATTGAATGTTCAGCGAATGCCCCGTTACGAACAGCAGCAGCAGCGAACCCGCTATTACCGCGGGCACTACGGAGAGGATAGACAAAGCCACCCGGAACGACTGGAAATAGACCGCCATCAGCAGGAAGATAGCCACCACAGCCACCAGCAGGCCTGCCCGCAGGCTGTCCAGCGTTTGCTGTAATAATAAAGGTTGCCCGCGCATGGCCACTTTGGTGCCTGTGGGTAATTTTCCGAGCGAGGTGATCGTTTTTTCCACTTCTTTAAAAACACCGCCAAGGTCCTGCCCCTGCACATTCCCGGTGATGGTGATATACCGCTGCTGGTTGAGCCGGTCATATTCCCCGGGCACTGCCATGGGTTTCCAGGAAGCAATCTCGCTGAGGTAATGCGTATTGCCCTGGCCGCCGGAAACAGGGATCGCTTCCAGCTGCGTGGTGTTGTTCATACGGTATTCAGGGTATTGCACCTGTATCTGGTAAGCTGTGCCGGTGGCTTTATCCAGCCAGTAGCTGGGCGACGTGAAGCGGCTGGAAGAGGTGGCCGTGGTAACAGACCTTGCGATCTGCTCACTTGTAATGCCCAGCTGGCCTGCCTTTACGCGGTCTACTTCCAGCCTGATGGCCGGGTAGTCCAGCGGCGTGCTCACCTGGAGGTCGCGCACGGAGGGAATTTTTTTGAGCTCCTGCAGCAGCCGCTGCGCGGTTTTCCGGCCTTCGGCAAGATTCCTGTTCGTTACTGCGATCTCTATGGGATTGGTGCTTCCGAGGTTCAATACCTGCTCCACGATATCGCCCGGTTCAAAAGATATTTTTGCCGCCGGCATTTCCTTTTCCACGGCGGCGCGCAGCGATTCTTTATAATTGGCAATGGACATGACGCCCCGCTTCAGCTTGATGCGGGTCACAGATTCATGCGGGCCGCCCGTCCACAGGTGGATGTAATTCACGGGGTAGCTGGAAGGCTGCGTGCCGACGAATGCAGAGCTGATCTCGGTATTGTTCTTTCCTACAATGCTGTCAGACAATGCCAGGAGCCTGCGCGTTGCATCTTCCGTTCGCTCGAAGCGTGTACCCACGGGGAGGCGCAGGCGAACCTGGGCCTGCCCGCTGTCTGACCGGGGAAATAATTCCGTACCTGTTGCCAGGTACAACAGCACAGCCAGCCCTGCAGAAATAACGAGGAACAACGTGGAAACCAATCCTGCGCCCGCATGCATCCTTTGCCCGGCGGACCGGTAGCGTGTTTTTATCCTTTCAAACCAACCTTCTTTCTGAACGCTCACATGATCTTTCAATATCCTGCTGGCCAGCACCGGCACGAACGTTTGCGAAAGCAAAAACGAAGCGATCATCGCAAAAGCCACTGCGAGCGACAGCGGGAGGAACATAGCCTTTGGCACGCCGTTCATAAAGAACGCGGGTACAAACACCGCGAGGATGCTCAGCAATATCAACAACTTCGGACCGGCGATCTCGCGGCATGCGTCCAGCACCGCGCGGGCTTTGCTTTTGCCCAGCTCCAGGTGCCGGTGGATATTTTCAACCGTTACGGTGGCTTCATCCACCAGTATGCCTACAGATAATGCAAGCCCGCCCAGTGTCATGATATTCACCGTTTGCCCGGTGAGGTACAGCATCGTGGCGGAGCTGAGCAGTGCCAGCGGTATGGTGAGGATCACTATCACCGCGCTGCGCCTGTCTCCCAGGAAAAGCAATACCATCAGGCCTGTAAGGATAGCGCCGAGGCCGCCTTCAAACAGCAGGCTCTTCAGCGAGTTCACTACATAACCGGATTGATCGAATGCGTATGTTACTTTGATATCTTCAGGAATAGCGGCCTGCATGTCCGGCAATGCGGCTTTTACGCGCTGCACCACTT
The DNA here is from genome assembly GCF_039655965.1 of Chitinophaga sp. YIM B06452. Lineage (NCBI taxonomy): Bacteria > Pseudomonadati > Bacteroidota > Chitinophagia > Chitinophagales > Chitinophagaceae > Chitinophaga > Chitinophaga sp. YIM B06452. The sequence continues at coordinate 271,933 of NZ_JAWLKY010000006.1, forward strand.
CCCAGGTAGACGCGTCGGCTCTTTTTGTAACAGGAATGTACACGGAACGTTTGCCGTTGATCAGCGCATAACTGGTGGTTACGTCTGCACCCATGCTCACGCTGGCAATGTCCTTCACATATACGGCGGGCCCGGCGCCAAGCTGCAGCGGCGTATTCTGGAGGTCTTCCAGCGTTTCGATCATACTGTTCTGCGGGGTGATATAAGCGGTATCGCCGATGCGCAGGTTGCCGGCGGGAGAAATGCTGTTGAATTTCACGAGCGACTGCACCACCTGGTCCGGCGTGAGATTATGGCTGCGGATCTTTTCAGGGTCTACCGTTACCAGCACCGTTTTTTGGTTCCCGCCAAAAGGCGGCGGCGCGGAAACGCCGGGAAGCGTGGAGAACATGGGTCTTACGCGGAACAGCGCCAGGTCCGATATCTCACTGAGCGAACGCGATTCGGAGCTGAACACCAGTTGCCCGACAGGCACGCTGCCGGCGTCGAAACGGGTCACAAACGGCGGCACCGTGCCCGGCGGCATAAACGCGCGCGAGCGGTTCACGTATCCCACCACTTCAGCCATGGCCTGGGCCATGTCCGTTCCTTCGTTGAATTCGATCTTGATGATGGCAGCGCCCTGTATGCTCTTCGATTCCACATACTTCACGCCGGTGATATAAAGGAAATGATATTCGTAATAAGAGGTCACGAAACCTTCCATCTGCTCGGGCGACAAACCGCCGTAAGGCTGTGCCACATATACCACCGGCAGCCCGAGCTTCGGGAAGATATCCACTTTCGCATTGCGGATGGAAAGGAAGGAAAAGAAGAAGATCGCGATCACGGACACCAATATGGTCACGGGATGCCGTAAGGCCGCAGTAATTAGTTTCATCCGCTAATAGTTTTCTTTTAAAGGCCGGATGGAACCTTGCATGTTTCCTTGCGGGAAATTTATTATGCCCGGTGTCATCCGCTATTATTTATTTCAAAGTATTGGTAAATAAATCGAGGCTGCCCTGCGCAACGGCCATGTCCAGCACGGAGCGCCAAAGCTTAAGCACGGCGCCTGCCTGCAAGGCTTCAGACCGCAGCAATTCAAACTGTCCCTGCATCAGCCGTGTGTAATCGACCAGGCCGCTTTCGTAGCTTATTTTCAGGCCGTCGAATGCGAGCTGCGCCGCGGCTGCCTGCTGGAAGGCCTTGCGGGCAATGAGGCCGTTCTGGTCGTAGTGCAGCTGTGCCGTTTCCATCTGCACCTTCAGGTCCAGCTTCGTTTGTTCCAGCTGCGCTTCATCCGCGCGAAGCAGGGAGCGGTATTGTTTTTTCCGGATGCTCTGCTGGGTAAACCCGAGGATGGGAAAGCTGAGTTGTACGCCTGCTCCATAATTCCTGCGCGTGAGCGACCAGCCGTCCGCTTTTGTGACCGTTCCATCCGCCGCCACGCCCGAACCGCGGGCATAAGCATTGGCCCATACGTCGAATCGGGGCCGCCATTCGCGCTGCACTTCCTTTAACGCCGCTTTTCCCGCTTCCAGCCTGAACTCTGAGACCTTAATAGCAGGATGCGTGCCCTGCGCCTGCGAATGCAGCCATTGCGGCAGCCTCCCGATAAAAGCAGTGTCGGTCAGGGAAATATCGCGGGCGCCGGCGGGCAAACCGGTCAGGCGCACGATCTCCGCCAGCTGCTCATAATAACGCAGCTCCAGCGTGAGCAGGTCGGTTTCGGCCTGCGCCAGCGCGGACTGGAACTGGACGGTATCTATGCCCGGCCGCAGCCCTTCCCTGGCCAGCACCAGCGACTGGCCCAGCCCGGTTTGCGTGCGTTCGATATTTGCCCGGTAACTTTTCATCAGGGTCAAAAGATAAACCCCGTCGAGATAAGCGGAGATGACGCTGTATTGCTGCCGGAAAAGCGCTTCATTGTATTGGCTGACGGCCAGCTGGTACTGGCTGGAAGCCTTCTCTGCCGCTGCCTGCCGCTGCCCGAAAGTGAGAGGTTCCCATTTCAGGAGCGCGGTAAGCGCCGTGCCCGGCACCCCGTCGTACGTATTACCCGCGGAAGGCGGGCCGCTGATCGGCAGGAACAGGCCGGGATAACTCATGCCCGTGATATTGTTGTAGGTGGCATAACCGGCCTGGTACCCGGCCGTCAGTTCCGGCACCAGGGTATTCTTTACCTGGCTTACGCCGGCCATGGATGCATTGCTTTGCTCCCTGAGCACCGCCAGGCGCGGCGCCTGCGTGGCGGCGGCAACAGCTTCTGTAATAGATAACGGTCTTTGCTGGGCGGCAAGCGCATACGGGAGGAACAATAAAAAACCGGCTGAGCAGATGATTTTCGGCAGCAACATGATTGGCTCTGATTAATTAACACGGGATCATCCCGCATGTCAGGGTTTAAAAGTATACTAATTTACTAGGGTTTCCTGGTATTTTTGAAAATGTTATGGTATTTATGAAGCGTCGCGGTATACCAGGGGCGTTTGGCCGGAGTGGCGCTTGAAGAATTTCACGAAATGCGAGGGATCGCTGAAATTCAGGAAGAGAGAGACCTCGGAAACGGTCTTATTGGTAAACCGCAGCAGCCGCCTGGCTTCGCTCATAACGTGCTCCGATATAACGTCTGCCGCCGGCTGGTTCACCGCTTTCCGGCATGCGGCGTTCAGGTTCTGCGGCGTGGTATTAAGCATCGCTGCGAAATGTGCGACCGTCATTTTAGCGGGTTTAGGCAATAGCAGCCCGATGAAGGAATGATAAAGATCGCCGCGGGCCGGTGATGGGAAAGCCGGCAAGCCGGCACTGTCGAGTATCTTGGCCACCAGGGCCTTTACCAGCCCTTCTTTTAAATGGAAAGCCATATCTGAGGAGGCCATGTTTTCCCTGGCCAGCAACTCAAACAGCTGCAGGATACTGGCAGTTTCTTCCAGGTACAGACAGGCAAGCCCGCCGACGCGTTGCAGCAGCATCTTCAATTCGGCATCGAAACTTTTTTCGGCAAACGAGCTTTTAAGGATCAGCACATACCCTTCCGGTTCGGCGGAGATGTCCCAGTGATGCACCTGGTCTTGCGAAATGAAGAACAGCACATTGGGCCGGATCGCGTACTGCACGCCGTCTATCCAGTGGAAGCCCGCGCCGCCGGTGAGGAGTATGATCTCGAAATATTGTTTATGCTTATGCGGCTCCGTTTTCCGGGTATCTTTCCGGAACGCCTCCGCTTTGATATGGTTGCCGGCCTGTATCTTATTTTTTACCGGGATGATGCTCTCCACTGTATGCACATTTAAGCATGAAATATACGCTATTCCACGGGCAACAAAAAACGCCGGAAGTTTCCTCCCGGCGCTTTTCTCCTGTTAATTTCCTATAATTTTTCGATCATCCCCCGCACGTTCTTCACGCTCTGGGTGATCTCGGGCACACTGTTGAACCAGTTGTGCTCGTATTCAGCGGAGATCAGTCCTTTGAATTTCTGCGCTTTCAGCTCCTGCAGCACGGCCTCTACGTTGCTTACGCCGGTGCCCCAGATCACGTCGTGGGCCTGGCGGCTTTTTTCGTTGAGGTCTTTGAAATGCAGGCTGTAAATGCGGCCGTTCAGCGTTTTCATGCACTCAACGGGATCGAGGCCGGAGCGCACCCAGTGGCCGATGTCCGCACAGGCGCCGATGTATTGGCTGCGGCCTTTCATGGCGGCGGTCACACTGTCAGGGTGCCAGTAATGGCTCGGTTTCGGGTGGTCGTGGATGGCCACTTTGATCTTGTACTCATCCGCCAGTTTGGACACGATGTCCAGGTCTTCCACACGGGGCTCGGAGGTGATGATCTGGATGTTCATCGCTTTGGCGAAATCGAACAGCTGTTTCCAGTCCGCTTCGCTGCGGGGGCTCACTACGCCGAAGGCCACGAGGGTCTTTTTCTTTGATTTCAGGAGGTTCTTCACTTCCTGTTGTTTGGCGGCATCCATTTTGAAGTCCATTTTGCCTTCAATGCTGCCCCCGATGGTTTGCCCGGGGTAACATTCCACAAACTGCAACCCGCAGGAATCCAGCTTGTCCAGCGCTTCGGCCAGGGTGAAACGGTTGAAAGAATAGGCCTGGGCGCCCAGTTTCCAGCCCAGCTTTGCTTCCTTTTTCTGCGCAGCGGCAGGCATCGCGTACACCAACGCAGCCATACCGAGTGTCAGCAGGCCTTTCCGTAATGTTCTCATAGACGTGTATTTTAAAATTTAGCTTTTTCTTAAAATGTACTTCTGACACGAAAAATAACAGCCTTTTCCGGATTTTGCAACACCGCCGTGACAAACGGTGCTGTATTTACTTTTTACGTAATTTCGGTGAAGATATGAAAGGCTTTATTTTCTCCAGGTATGATCCTTCCGAAAACAGTCAGTCGCCATTTGATAAGTTACTGGACATTTTCACCCAACTGCTCACCTACACCAGCGGTGACGTAGGCGAAGCCCTCCAATGGCTCACCGAGCTGGACAAAGAATACCAGCTTACCAACAACGAATATGGCATCGGGGATTTTATACAGGACCTGAAAGACAAAGGATACATCCGTGACAACGAGGAGGAAGGCACTTTCGCCATTACTTCCAAAACGGAGCAGACCATCCGCAAACGCGCGCTGGAAGAGATATTCGGCAAACTGAAAAAATCCGGCGTAGGCGATCACAACATCCGCAAATCCGGGCAGGGCGACGAGCTGAACGCCGAAACGCGGCCCTATGCATTTGGCGACGCGCTGGAACAGATAGACATGACCGCTTCCATCCGCAACGCGCAGATCAACCACGGCATAGAAGCATTCAGCATGCAGCAGGACGACCTGGAGATCCGGGAAACGGATTTCAAGACGCAGACCTCCACCGCGCTGATGATAGACATCTCCCACTCCATGATCCTTTACGGAGAAGACCGCATCACTCCCGCCAAAAAAGTAGCCATGGCCCTCAGCGAGCTGATCACCACCCGTTACCCGAAAGACACGCTGGACATCATCGTGTTCGGCAACGACGCCTGGCAGATCGAGATCAAGGACCTCCCCTACCTGCAGGTCGGCCCCTTCCACACCAACACCGTGGCGGGGCTGGAACTGGCGATGGACATCCTGCGGCGGCGGCGCAATCCCAACAAGCAGATCTTTATGATCACGGATGGGAAACCTACCTGCCTCAAACAGGGCAAACAATATTACAAGAACAGCTTCGGGCTGGACAGGAAGATACTCAACCGTACGCTCAACCTGGCCGCCCAGTGCAAGAAGCTCAAAATACCCATCACCACTTTTATGGTGGCTACGGACCCGTGGCTGCAGCAATTTGTCAACGAATTCACAGAAACCAACAACGGTAAAGCATTTTTTTCAGGCACAGATCACCTGGGACAGTTCCTGTTCCATGATTTTGAAAGCGGAAAAAGGAAAAAGTTATAAGCAAATGGAAAAGATCAGGACGCTCGGCGAACTTAAAAAAAGCGGCTATGTACACAGGTCTGTAAAGGAAGAGCTCCGGCAGAACCTCATTGCCAAACTCAAAAGGAAGGAGACCACCTTTCCCGGCATTATCGGCTACGACGATACCGTGATACCGGATACCGAAAGGGCGCTGCTTTCCCGTCACAATATCCTCTTCCTCGGCCTGCGCGGCCAGGCCAAAACGCGCATGGCGCGGCAGATGACGGACCTGCTGGATGAATTCATCCCAATCGTGGCGGGCTCTGAAGTGAACGACAATCCCTTTGCCCCGCTCAGCCGCTATGCGCGCGACCTGGTGGCCGAGATGGGAGACAAAACGCCCATTGAATGGATCGGCCGCGAAGCGCGCTACGGCGAAAAGCTGGCCACGCCCGACGTGTCTGTAGCCGACCTCATCGGCGACGTGGACCCCATCAAGGCGGCCAATGAAAAGCTCAGTTATGCAGACGAACGGGTGATCCACTTCGGCATCATCCCGCGCAGCAACCGCGGCATATTCGTGATCAACGAGCTGCCGGACCTGCAGGCGCGCATCCAGGTGGCGCTCTTCAACATTTTGCAGGAAGGTGATATACAGATACGCGGCTTTAAAGTAAGGATGCCGCTGGATATGCTGTTCGTATTCACCGCCAACCCCGAGGACTACACCAACCGCGGCGCCATCGTAACGCCGCTGAAGGACCGCATAGAAAGCCAGATCATCACGCACTATCCCAAAACGCTGGAGAACTCCCTGCTCATCACCGAACAGGAAGCCGCCATCCATGCCGAACAGCAGGACGTGGTGAAGATGCCCGACATCGTGAAAAGGATCATCGAGCAGGTGGCGTTTGAAGCGCGGGGCAGCGAATACGTGGACAAAAAGAGCGGCGTCTCCGCCCGCCTCACCATCGCCGCGTTCGAGAACGCCGTGAGCGCCGCGGAGCGCAGGGCCATCCTCAACAAAGAGAAAAGTACCTTCGTGCGCATTAACGACCTGCAGGGCATTATTCCCGGCATTACCGGCAAAATAGAGCTGGTATACGAAGGCGAGCAGGAAGGGCCGCTGCAGGTGGCGCTGAACCTCCTTGAAAAGAGCCTGCGCACTCTTTTCGCGCAGTATTTCCCTAACCCGGACACTTTCAAGAAAAGGAAGGCCGGCGCGGCGGATACCAACCCGTACCGCCCTGTTATCCAGTGGTTCGACCAGGGGAATTCCCTCCAGCTGCTGCAGGATACGACAGACAAACAATATGAAGCCGCCCTCACCAAAGTAACGGGCCTGCCCGAGCTGGTGAAGCAGCTTTTCCCCCAGGCGAACAAACAGGAATCGCTGCTGATGATGGAAATGGTGCTGCACGGCCTTTCCGCCTACAGCCTGCTCAGCAAAAAGACGCTGGAAAAAGAAACCCGCTTCTCCGACCTGCTGGGTACCATGATGAATTTCAGCACTTCCACTGACCCGGAGGAAGAGGAGGAATTGTAATACAGATCAATCATATTGAGAAAAAAGGAGCGGTCAATCCGCTCCTTTTCCGTTTTAAAGAAGCACTTGTATGTAAAAGGAATTTTTTATCTTGTCAGAGTAACACTTATTCTCCACGTCAAAAAAACAGTGAAAAATTATGCACAGAAGGAACTTCCTCCAAAACACCTCCGCTTTCCTTGCCGGCTCCGCCCTTTTCCCCTCCGCGCTCCGCGCCATAGCCCCCAGCGACCGCGTGAATGTTGCAGTGATCGGTGTGAACGGCATGGGTTTCAGCGACCTGAACGGCCTGCTGAATCACGCCGAAACCAATTGCGTTGCGCTTTGCGATGTAGACGAGAACGTGCTGAACAAACGCGCCGCCGAACTGGCCCAGAAAAATATCAAAGTGCAGCTTTATACCGATTACCGCAAGCTGCTCGAAAATAAAGACATAGACGCCGTGGTGATCGGCACGCCGGACCACTGGCATTGCCTGCAGATGACAGACGCCTGCTCCGCCGGTAAAGACGTGTATGTTGAAAAGCCCATCGGTAATTCCATCGCCGAATGCCGCGCCATGATGGCCGCGCAGGAGCGCCACAACCGCGTGGTGCAGGTAGGCCAGTGGCAGCGCAGCATGCAGCATTTCAACGACGCTATCGCCTTCGTGCATTCCGGCAAGCTCGGGAATGTGCGCCTCGTGAAAGTATGGGCGTACATGGGCTGGATGAAATCCATCCCTAAACAAAACATCACCACACCGCCGGCAGGCGTGAACTACGAAGCATGGCTGGGCCCTGCCGCGAAGCGCCCCTTCGACCCCAACCGCTTCCACTTCAATTTCCGCTGGTACTGGGATTATGCAGGCGGCCTGATGACCGACTGGGGCGTGCACCTCATCGACTATGCGCTGTATGGCATGAAAGCTTCCAACCCCGTGTCTGTCGTGGCATCCGGTGGAAAATTCGCTTACCCTGACGATGCGGCGGAAACACCTGATACGCTCACCGCCATTTACCAGTTCGACGGTTTCAATATGCAATGGGAACACGCCACCGGCATAGACGGCGGCCCTTACGGGCGCACGCATGGCATTGCTTTTGTAGGCAACAACGGTACCCTGGTGCTGGACCGCGGCGGTTGGGAAGTGATACCCGAAAAAGATAAAATGGAAGCCGTACCGCGCGTTAAAGCGTCAGACAACGGGCTGGTGAAGCACACCCGGAATTTCCTGGACGTGATCAAAAGCCGCAACATGGCGGACCTGAAGTGCGATATCAAAACGGGCGCGAACGTGGCCGTGAATGCGCAGATGGGCAACATTGCCTTCCGCACCGGCGAAAAAGTGTACTGGGAAGCGGCGCAGGGCAAATTCACCAGCAAAGACGCCAACAAATACATCACGCCGGAATATCACAACAACTATAAACTTCCTAAATAAAAGAAACATGCATCGTATCAAATCTCTGTTGATCTGCACGGCACTGGCCGCGCCCGCATTCCACGCATCCGCCCAGCAGGCGAAACCCGCAGACACTGAAGTATGGGAACCCGTGCCCGCCGTGATCACTCCCGGCACCGCTACCAACACCGCCCCTTCAGACGCCATCGTGCTGTTCGACGGCAGCGGCCTCTCTAAATGGGTATCCGACAAAGACGGCGGGAACGCGCCCTGGACGCTGAAAGACGGCGCCATGACCGTAGCCCCGGGTAAAGGCGGCATCAAAACGAAAGAGTCATTCGAAGATTTCCAGCTGCATATCGAGTGGCGGTCGCCCGAAGTAGTGAAAGGCGAAAGCCAGGGCCGCGGCAACAGCGGCATTTTCCTGCAATCCAATTACGAGCTGCAGGTGCTGGACAATTACAACAACAAAACGTACGTAAACGGCCAGGCCGGCAGTCTTTACAAACAGGCCATCCCGCTCGTGAACGCCTGCAAAAAACCCGGCGAATGGCAAACCTACGACGTGATCTGGACGGCGCCCCGCTTCAACGACGACGGCACCCTGAAATCGCCCGCACGCGTGACTGTATTGCACAACGGCGTACTGGTGCAGAACAATACCGAGCTGAAAGGCAAGACCCTGTACATCGGCAAACCGTTCTACGAAAAACACGGCGCGCTGCCGCTTGCCTTGCAGGACCATGGGGATTTGGTGAGTTACAGGAATATATGGATCAGGAAGCTTTGATATATTAATTAGTCTTTTACGAAAAAGGAGGCAATTTGCATTGCCTCCTTTTTTTGCTATATTATTTTCCTTCGCGTTTTTTTTACTCCGCCATTTTCCTCAATTCATCAATAGTCGCCTGGTTGTCGCAGGCGCCTTCCAGCGCTTCTTCTACCCTGCCGGCATACGCTTCGGAAGCGAGGCTGCGGTTCACCAGCCTGATGTCCTGCAGCAGGTTGCCGATCACGAACCAGTCGTGGCTGGTAATGGCGTCTTTGTCTGCGCTGTTTGCGTGCCGCAGGGCATCCAGATCGCCGGCGTATTGTTTGAAGATCCTCAGTTTGTTCAGCGTCAGCATTATTGTCTAAATATAACCGCATCTTTTAACATACGCAAAGAAAAAAGACCACATCGCGTGGCCTTTTATTGAAGTACGGCATAGCGCATTAGTTTATCTTAACCATCCCTGCCTGTTTTTGCAACGACTGTCTTTATTTCAGGAAATTTGTAATTTTATACGCTCAGGGGGGCGATTTCATATTTTCATATATGAATTGCCGTTGCACATTTCAACGGATTTCCTTCATCAACAACTGCTTTTTACACCGGCAGCAATTTCAACCAAAAGCCTGAACGGAGGCCGCACAAATAATATCTGGTATGTCATCTGGTTTTGATCCGGCACATGAGAAAGTATACGTCCAACGCCTATCGGAAGGAGATGCGGAGGCTTTTCATGCCATTTATTACTACTATAGCCCCCGCGTTCTTGCCAAACTGGTCAGCGTGCTGAAATCCGAAGACCTGGCGGCGGATATCCTGCAGGACGTTTTTTCCATTATCTGGCAGAAGCGGGCGGAGATAGACCCTGATAAATCGTTTGGCGCTTTTTTATTCAAGATATCCAATAACCTCGTTATAAGTCTCTTCAGGAAGGCGAAGCGGAACCAGGAGCTGGTAGACACCTTACTGAAAGCCAGTGCGGAAAGCCAGGAAACCATTGAGCGCTGGATGTTCTGGAAAGAGAACACCGCGTGGCTGAACAATGCAATCGAACAGCTTCCGCCCCAGCGCCGGCTGGTGTTTAAGCTCTGCAAGCTGGAGCAGAAATCCCATGAAGAGGTCGGCCAATTATTGAACATTTCCCGGACCACCGTTAACAATCACCTTGTAAAAGCCACCCAAAGCCTCCGGGAAATGGCGGCCAGGCGGTCTGACCTGGCGGGGGCTTTACTGCTGGCCTGGCTGTTCAGCTAAAAAAAAATTTATGCCGGCAGTAGTTACTTTTTGCACAAGCAGCGTATTATGTACATGACGCCCGCTGAAAAAGAAAACGAACTGCGCCTTTTGTTTGAGCAATGGCTCAACGGGGCCGGCGATGAGCAAACGCTCAACAGGCTTTCCGTGTATGCAGACGACCCGGATGTACAGCACACCTGGCAGCAATTGCTCGACGATGCGCCCGCCGCACCCGCCGCCGTTTTGCCGCGCGAGCGGCAGCAGCAGGTCATAGATACCGTATACGCCAGGCTCTCCTCCGCCATTCCTGCGCTTCATTACAACAAACCTGTTCACCGGATGCGCCCCTGGGCAAAGTATGCCGCCGCGGCCTGCCTGCTCGTGCTCACAGGCGCGCTCGGGTACCTGTTCTTCCGGGAAGGCGGCGGCCCGAAAGAAACCGCTCCCGTCGCATTTAATGTAGTGCCGGGCAATACCAATAAAGCGGTGTTAACGCTCGCCAATGGCGCCACTATTGTGCTGGACAGTGCCGCAAACGGGCAGCTGGCGCGGCAGGCAGGCGCCACGGTCAGCAAAACGGAAGAAGGCCAGGTTGCCTACCGGGAAGCAGACAGCTGGTCCATCGCCGGCCAGGCAGACGAATACAATACCATCCAAACACCTAACGGCGGGGAATATAAAGTAATGCTTTCCGATGGCACGGCCGTCTGGCTGAATGCCGCTTCCACCATCACCTTCCCGGTAGCTTTCACGGGCAGCGAGCGGAGGGTATCCATCAGCGGCGAGGCCTATTTTGAAGTGGCCCGCAACCCGCGGAAACCTTTCAAAGTAGAGGCCAACGGCGCTGTAGTAGAAGTGCTGGGCACTCATTTTAACGTCAGCGCTTATCCGGCAGACGCCATACATCATGCCACGCTGCTGGAAGGGAAGATCAGGCTGATGAAGGATGCTGAAAGCGTGTTGCTCAAACCCGGCCAGCAGGCACGGTTTGGGGAGAACGCTCCTGCCATATCGGTGACCACGCCTGAAAATGCCGAAGATGCCGTGGCCTGGAAAAGCGGCACATTCAATTTCAACAACCTGGACCTTGCCACCGTCATGAACCAGGTGAGCCGGTGGTATAATGTGGACGTGCGGTACGAAGGCGGGAAACCGCAGGCCTCTATCGTGGGAGTGATGAACAGGAGCACCGACCTCGCCACCGTGCTGAAAAGCCTTGAGCTGACCAGCGGCGTTCATTTCACTTTAGAAAAAGGACCGGAAAGGGGAACCATCATCGTCCGGCAATAATCAACCAATACGATAAGCTAATTGCCGCCGGCACAGGCGGTTTATCCAACCTGATCAACCAAAGCACATGAGAATGTTCACCTGGCGGAAACGCCTTGACCGCACGCGCCTTGTCTTTTTTTTAACGGCCGCCACATTGATGGCCGGAACAAGGGCCTCTGCACAAAATGTCACTATTTCAGAGAAGAATGTTTCGATAGAAAAAGTGCTCAAAAAAATAAGGGCGCAAACGGGGTTCAACTACGTTTGCAAGGAAGACTGGGTGAAGCAGATCGGCCCTGTGTCTCTCGACCTGAAAAATGCGCCGCTCGCACTGGCCATAGACAAGTGCCTTGCAGGGAAGCCTTTCCAGTATCACATCATGAACGCGACCATTACCATCTTCCCTGCAACACCCGGGAAGCCAGCCGTACCGGGCGGGGCGTTCAGCGTATCGGGGGTAGTGATGAACCTGGAGAACAAAATACTGGACGGCGCCAGCGTGGTGGTGCAGCGTACAAAGCAGGGCGCTATTACAGACGTCAATGGCCGCTTCAGTTTAAAGAACGTGTTGCCGGACGATGTGCTGACGGTCACTTACCTCGGCTATACGCCGCAGCAGGTAGGCGTTTCAGGGCAAACGGAGATCCTCGTGATGCTCAACGGCGCCACCAACCGGCTGGACGAGGTGATCCTGCAGGGATACACCAAAAGCAGCGAACGTTTCATCACCGGCAACATCACGAAGATCACCGCGAAGGAAATTGAAAAACAACCCGTCATGAACCCGCTCATGGCGCTTGAAGGAAGGGTGCCCGGCATGACCGTGACCCCTACCAACGGCTTCGCCAGCGCCCCGGTTAAAATAGAGATCCGCGGACTCAATTCATTGAACACGGCCATACCGGCCGACCCGCTGTATGTGATAGACGGTACGCCGCTGACGGTGCTTTCGCTGGGCAATACCTTCAACCGCACATCCACCGGCCTCATTCAAAGCATCAACTATTCCTATCCAAGCATGACCACTACAAACGGTCAAAGCCCGCTGTTCAACATCAACCCGAAAGACATCGAAAGCATAGAAATACTGAAAGACGCCGATGCCACCGCTATTTACGGCGCGCGGGGCAGCAACGGCGTGATATTGATCACCACGAAAAAAGCGAAGCCCGGCAAGCTCCGGTTCAACTTTAACATCGACCCGCCGGTATTGAGCTTTGGGACCACCTCCCGGCGCATCAGGATGCTGAGCACCTCCGAATACCTCCAGCTGCGGCGCGAAGCGCTGAAAAACGACGGCCTGACGCCTACGATCTCCAATGCGCCGGACCTCATGCTTTGGGATACCACCCGGCAGACCGACTGGCAAAGAACGCTGCTGGGCAACCGGGTCACCAAGCTCGGAGCGTCAGCCTCGCTTTCCGGGGGAAGCGAACAAGCCACTTTCCTGGTCAGCGCAAGCTACGACCGCGAAACCAACAGCACCGCCATATCCGGCGCTACGGACCGGCTCACCGTGGCGAGCAATATTCACACCGCCACCACTGATCAAAAGTTTTCGGCGAACCTCTCCGCGAATTTTTCCTACAACTATGTAAACGTGGTGCAGCCGGTCTCCAACCCGTTCCTGGCCCCCAATGCCCCGCCGGCGTTTGATTCAAACGGCAATCCTAACTGGGCGGAATGGAATGCCAACGGGCAACTCTCGCTGTATCCTTTCGGGCAGAACCTTGCTCCTGCCAACCCGCAGGCCACTACTTTCCTGTCCAGCGCGCTCAGCCTGGAGTATAAGCCTTTCAAAGGGCTGGTATTGAGCGCAGTGCTGGGATATAATTTCGGGTACAACTCCACGAATTACTATTATACCATTGCCTCGCAGAACCCGTTTCAAAATAACCTGAAAGGAAGCGCCAATTTCAGCACTACACAAAATGCAAGCTGGAACATCAATCCACAGGCCACTTATAGCACCAGGATCGGGAAAGGCAGGCTGCAGTTATTGCTGGGAGCCACGGAACAGGCAGTTGCCACCAACGGCACCAATCTCTACGGCGGGAACTATGAAAACGACCTCCTGCTCAGATCGATAGATAATGCCGGCATCGTTCAGGCCAATACGGCTTCAGCGAAAGCAAAAAATGCCAGCTTCGTGGCAGGGATCAATTACAACTGGCAGGATAAATACATCATCAACCTGAATGGCAGCCGGCAGGGCTCTTCCAAATTCGGGCCGGATAATAAATACGGCAGCTTCGGTTCGGCAGGCCTCGCGTGGATAGCCTCGGAAGAAAAGTGGCTGGCGCAAGCGCTGCCATCTTTTATCAGTTTCCTGAAGTTCAGGGGCAGCTATGGCCTCACCGGTTCAGACAACATACCCGACTACCAATATCTCGAACTGTGGAAAATACAGAACTACGCCGGTTTGGGCGGCTACAACGGGCAAATGGCGCTGTCGCCCTCCGTGCGCCCCAGCCAGCAATACAGGTGGGAAGACAACCGGAAGCTTGAAGGCGCCGTAAAAATAGGCGTGCTGGACGACAGGGTGACGCTGGATGTTTCTTTTTACAGGAACAGGGTGTCTAACCAGCTGACGGCTTACCCCACCCCGGGTTTCATCAACAATGCAGAGATCACTACGATACTGACGAACGTGCCGATGTTGATGCAGAACAGCGGATGGGACGGCATGCTCGTGGCACAGCTGGTGAGCGGCAAGAAATTTTCATTGTCTGCCAGGCTAAGCATCAGCGCCAACCGGAATAAGCTGATCGACTTCCCGAACATCGATAAAACGCCTTATGCGGGCCAATACCAGGTGGGAAGATCCATTAATACGATGTATGTGTATCATTACATCGGCGTAGATCCGCAAACGGGAAAAGCCGCGTTCCAGGACTTCAACCACGACGGCGCCATCACCAACAATGGCCAGACCGTATCAACGCCCGGCAGCGACGACCGGGGCATTGCCATCGACCTGCAACCCCAATTCGACGGGGGCTTTGGGCTCAGCGGCAACTTCGGGAAACTCGATTTCAGCATCGATTTCACTTTCAGGAAACAGAAGGCGTACAATCTTTTCTACATGTTTGCAGCCAGGGCCGGGCAGTTCAACCAGAATATCCCCTACTCTGCAGCGCTGGTGGGTCAACGCTGGCAGAAACCGGGCGACATTGCCATTTACCCTGCCGCTACTGCCAGCTCAAATGCGGATAATCCCTGGGCGTACGTCGGGGCATCCGATCTCGCGTTTGCAGACGCCTCTTACCTGCGGCTGAACAATGTAAACCTCTCCTATCCCCTGCCGGAAGCATGGGGAAAGAAGATATTGCTCAAAGACCTCAGGGTTCACCTGTCTGCCCACAATCTCTTCACCCTTTCACCGTACAAAGGCATTGAGCCGCAGGTGTCTGATATTATCGGCATGCCAACATCGAGCCTTTACACGGTAAGGTTCAGTTATCATTTTTAAACGGGGTTGCTATGAAAAAAAATGTGTTGATATTATTCACTTTCTTTTTATCCGCCTGCGACGGGCTGATCTCTATTTCCGAGCCGACAGACAGGATACCCACCAGCGTGGCCTTCAGTACGGATCAGCTTGCGAATGCGGCGATGAACGGCGTTTACCTCAGCCTGTTGTCGTCCAACGGCACAATGACCAAAGGTTTCAGCTGCGGCGCCGCCACCCTGTTCGGCGCGCTTTCTTCCGACGAGCTGACCATTTTCCAGGGGCAGTCCGGCAGCCCTGAGCTGTTTAAGATCAACGCCAATCACATCATTGTAACCGGCACCGCGGGTTCGCTTAACAGCCCGACGGACATTGCCTGGTCGTCGGCTTACAACGTGATCTATAATGCCAATGCCGTGATAGAAGGCATCGCCGCATCAAAGTCGGGCCTGCTGCACGACAACGTGCGGGCCACGATCACGGCGGAAGCCCAATTCATCAGGGCGTTCTGTTATTTCTACCTGGTCAACTTTTACGGCGACGTACCCATCGTGCTGAGTACGCGGTACAACACGGAAGTGGTCAGGAGCCGCAGCCCGCAAAGCGAGGTCTATAAACAGATCGTAAAGGACCTTGAAGACGCCCGGGCCGCGCTGCCTGAAGACTTCGGCGCCGCTGGCGGCCGGCGCGTACGCGCCAACAAATGGGCTGCTACCGCGCTGCTGGCGAGGGTCGCGTTGTTTACCGGCGACTACTCCGCCGCTGCCGCGATGGCAACGGAAGTGATCGATCATTCATCGCTGTTCGCATTGGAAACCGATCTGCGCAATATATTCCTCGCGGCCAGCCGCGAGGCTATCTGGCAACTGGACCAGCAGGTCAGCAACTCCGCTTCCAATGCAACGCCGGACGGGTTGCTGCTCGTGCCGAACGCCCGCTTTGACGGAACAGATACCGGGTACGTCAGCTATAATCCTTCGCCCCAGCTGCTGCAGGCCTTCGAGCCCGGCGACGCCAGGCGCAGGGTGTGGGTAGACAGTATCGTAGACTATACCACCCATCAACGGTTATATTATGTGAGCAAGTACCAGACAGGCGATTATAACGACGTGCCGGGCGGCACGCCTACTGAACTGTACATGGTGCTGCGCCTGGCAGAGCAATACCTGGTCAGGGCGGAAGCCGCGGCGCACAATGCGGGCGGCGGCGTTGCGCAGGCAGTGGGCGACCTCAACATCCTCCGCAGGAGGGCCGGCCTGCCTGACCTCCCGGGCAATCTCACACAACCAGCGCTGCTCGATGCAGTGGCCCGCGAGTGGCAGACGGAGCTTTTCTGCGAATGGGGCTTCCGCTGGTTCAACCTGAAACGGACGGGGAAAGCAAGAGCCGCATTATCCGCCATCCCGCTAAAGCAGCCATGGGCGGGCGACCACCAGCTATTGTACCCGGTGCCGCCGGCCGATATTTCGCTCTCACCCAACATCAAACAAAACCCGGGTTACTAATGAAAAAGTCTGTCATGCAACAACGGATCATACTCCATACCATCACGGCGCTCTCGTGGCTGCTGGTCATCTCCTGCCGCAAAAATGACATCGATCCTCCCGGCACGGCTTCCCTCACGATCATCAATACCGTAAAGGGCAGCAGCAGCCTTGTGCCTAATTTCAGCGGAACCGCTTCGCTGCCGAATCATTACATCAATGCGCTGCAGCTGGCCTTTAATACCTTCCAGCCGAACTACCAGGTAACCTCCCGCCAGGGCCGGCAAACACTCGCGTTGTACAACTACCCGGACACGCTGCCTAAAGACAAGCCGTTGCTGCTGCTTGAGCTGGAACTGCCCGTGGGCGCCATCCGCAGCCTGTTTGTAACAGGCACCGTTCATGCGCCGGATACATTCATGACGCATGACCTTCCGCCTTACCATCCACCGACAGACAGCGCCACGGGCATCCGGTTCGTAAACCTTGTACAGGGCAGCTCTCCCGTCAGCGTCAACCTCGCCGGCCAGCCCGGCGGCAGTGAAATAAGCCGGTTGTTGTACAAGCAGGTATCCGCATTCAAAAACTACGCTGCCACGGCCGCGGTCAGCAGCTATACTTTCGAATTCAGGGACGCCGCCACCGGCGAGCTGCTTTGCAGCTATACTGCCGAAGGCATCGGCAAAAATTCTTCGTCCGACCCTTTCGACCCGGTGAACAAATGGCGGTACCGTAATTGCACGCTTGCCATGGTAGCCAATGCGGACGATACAAAATCTGTTCTACTGATCAATAATTAATTAACAGCATTCATGAACGCGCGAGACATTGTTTTACCGGCCAACGAAACCGCATTTTCCGAAGTGGTGCAAGCCCACTCCGCTGCCTTGTTCCTGGTAGCGATGAAGATCACGAGGAACAGGCCTGCGGCGGAAGATATTGTACAGGAAGCCTTTCTCAGGCTTTGGCAGAAGCGCGAAGAAGTGGTTCCGCAAAACCTTGGGGGCTGGTTGTACAAAGTAGTGTCTCACCTTGCCTACAAACACCTGAAAAAAGAATCCAGGCAGCTGGAAGCGGCGCACTCGCTCGTACGGGTCAAAGAGGGATACAGCGAAGGAGTGGACGAGCTTTTGATCAGCAAGGAAAATGATGAAATGCTGCATGACATCTTCAGCCGGCTGCCGGCGCAGCAGCAGGCGGTGTACCGGCTGAGCCGCGAAAATGGCATGCGCCGCGGCGAGATAGCAGATCATCTCAACCTCTCTCCCAACACCGTGAAAGTGCATCTTTCAAGAGCGCTGCATTTCATCAGGGAACATTTTGTGGGCCTCTCCGCTTTCTGCCTGCTTTTTGTGCTGAACAACTTTATTTTCAGGAATGGTAATACAACTGCCTCCCAAAAGGATTTATATAATATAAAGCAAGTAATAAGCAGAGACTTTCCTGAGAAAAAAGTTATCAGCATTTCTACTTCCGGCCGCCTTCCGCGGGCCGGGATCTACCGGTAACATTTTTTTGCATGTCACGTGCCAGGCGGGGCAACCCGTCTGAAAGGGAACCTGCATTCCATCATCAAACATAACACATCATGATCCTGAGAACAGAGCACCTATCCCATAAATACAGCAGCACATGGGCCATACGCGACATCAACATCGAGATATCGCAAACCGGCATCATCGGGCTGGTGGGGTCTAACGGCGCGGGGAAGTCTACCACTATGAACATCATATGCGGCACCCTCAGCCAAACGGAAGGCCGCGTGCTGGTGAACAACATCGATCTGCGTGAAAACCCCGAAGCGGCGAAAAAAGAGATCGGGTTCCTGCCGCAAACGCTGCCGTTGTATACCGACCTCACGGTAGACGAATACCTTACTTATTGCGCGGACCTTCGCCTGATGCCGAAAACGGAGACCGGGCGAGCCGTCCGGGAAGTGAAAGAACGTTGCGGCATTGCGCATTTCAGCTCACGTTTGATCCGCAACCTTTCCGGCGGATACCGGCAACGGGTGGGCATCGCGCAGGCCATCATCCACAAGCCGAAGCTGGTGGTGCTGGACGAGCCGACCAACGGGCTGGACCCCAACCAGCTGATCGAAGCGCGAAAGCTGATCAGGGAGATCGGCCGGGAGCATACCGTGCTTTTATCGTCGCACATCCTGTCGGAGATCAACCTGCTTTGCCGGGAGATCATCATGATCGAATCAGGGAGAGTGGTTTTTTCAGACAGCATGGAAGCGTTCAACAACTACTCGCAGTCGCACTCCATCCTCCTGCTGCTGGATAATCCCCCTTCCCGGACCGAGTTGCTGAACATCAAAGGCGTTACACAGGTGGAATTCCTGGCAGACCGGCGGGTGCGCGTTTACTTCGAAGGGGATAAACAGATATCCGAAAGGCTGGCGGCGGCCAGCATAGCAAACGGCTGGCAGCTCCGCGAGCTTAGCTTCGAAAAAGGCCTGCTCGACGATATCTTCAAGCAGCTTTCCTCCCAATCCCCGCAATAAGGCAAAGCCTTCGCATCCAACTAAAAATAAAAACTGATGAGCATCATACTCAAGATCGCCAAAAACGAATTGCGTAACCTGTTCTATTCCCCTATAGCATGGTTCCTCGCTTTCATCTTCATGATCATGTGCGCCTATTTTTATACCAGCACCATCTACGAATGGTCAAAAATGGGGAGCTTTTTTACCAACAGGCCGCATATGGAATACTGGGTGGTGGAATCCACTACGGAAGGCATATATTGGAGGCCCGGGAGCTTCTTTTCCGCGATTCTTTCCAATGTCTACCTGTTCATCCCCCTGCTCACCATGGGCATCATCAGCAGGGAATTCAACAGCGGCGCCGTCAGGCTGCTGTATTCCTCTCCTGTGAAGCTGAGCAGCATTGTATGGGGGAAATATCTTGCCATTATCATTTACTCGCTGGTGCTGATCGCGATCATCGGCATTTTCATCGCCATCGGTTTTTTCAATTTGCGGGCGCTCGACTATGGCCCGCTGCTCTCGGCCATGCTGGGCTTTTTCCTGCTGATGTGCGCATTGACGGCCATCGGCGTATTTATGTCGAGCCTCACGCAATACCAGATCGTATCCGCCATTTCCTGCTTTGCCCTGCTTTTTGTATTGAACATCATCGGCAGCATCTGGCAGCAATACGACCTCATCAGGGACCTGACCTATTTTGCGGCCATTACCGGGCGTGCTGAAAAAATGCTGACCGGCCTGATCACTTCCAAAGACATCCTCTACTTCCTGATCATTACCGGCATCTTCATCAGCTTCACCATCATCAGGCTGCATGCGGGCCGCAGCTCCCGCCCCTGGTATAAAACAACCGGGTTGTGCCTTGCCGTGGCCATGGCCGGGATACTGCTGGGTTATGCCGGTTCAAGGCCGGGCTGGGTGGCCTACTTCGATACCACCGCCCGGGAATCACATACCATTCACCCGCGCACACGCGCCATACTGGCCAAAACAGCAGGCGCGCCCCTGGAAGTGACATTGTATGTCAACCTGCTGGGGGCACGCGCCAACGCAGGCTTTCCGCGCATGCGGAATGCCTATCTCACCGGGCTGTGGGAACAATACCAGCGGTTCAAGCCTGACATCCGGTTTACATACGAATACTATTACGATGTGCCGGATGGAGACACCTTCTGGTATGAGAAGTTCCCGGGAAAAAGCCTGCAGCAGATTGCCGGGCTGGTGGCCAAAATCTCGCAGGTGGATTCAGCCCTGTTCAGGCCGCCCGGCGAAATGCGCAAGCTGATCGACCTGCATGCAGAAGATTACGCGCTGGTCGTACAGCTGAAATATAAAGGCCGCACCACGCTGCTGCGCACTTACGACGACCCGATACTATGGCCTAACGAGCAAAATATCAACGCTGCGCTGCAACGCCTGCTGGAAGCGCATATACCGAAGGTATATTTTGTGACCGGCCAACTGGAGAGGAATGCTTACAAGGGCGGAGAACGGGAATACGCCATCCTCACTACCCTGGGGGCTTCCAGGGGATCGCTGATCAATACCGGCTTTGATGTGGACACCCTGAATTTGCAGGAGCAGGACGTGCCGGCCGATGCGGACCTCCTCGTATTGGCTGATCCGAAAATTGCGTTCAGCGCGCCCGTGCTGGAAAAGCTCAGGCAGTATACCGGCCGCGGCGGCAATATGTTCATATTGGGCGAGCCCGGCAAACAGGCTGTGGTAAACCCCGTATTAAAAAGCATGGGTGTGGCATTGATGAACGGGCAACTGGTGCAGCCCACCTACGACGAAACGCCCGATAAGGTGGGCGTATACTTCACGCTGCCGAGCTTCCGGCTGGCGGAAGAATTTTTCCTCAGCCTGTACGGACGTATGTGGTCGAACAGGGTTTACAACGACAGCCTGACCACCGTACTGCCCGGCGCAACGGGCCTGGCATACAGCGCCGACAGCGGGTTTACAGTAAAACCTTTGCTGATGACGCTGCCCGGCCTCGCATGGTCCAAAGCCGGAAAGCTCGTCACCGATTCCGTTGCGCCCACATTCGATCCCGGGGAGGGGGATGTGAAATTGGCCGCATTTCCCGCAGCTGTTCAATTAATACGGCAGCGCGGGAATAAGGAGCAACGCATCATTGTTAGCAGTGATGCGGACATTGCCAGCAACTTCAGGCTGAGCAAGCATTACGCGCACCCCGAATGGATACTGGGCATTTACAGCTGGCTATGCTACAACGAATTCCCTGTTTACACGCCCGCTCCCGTTCCAAAAGACAACCGGCTGCTGACCAGCGTTGGCAATGCCAGGATACAGCGAACCCTCTTCTGCTGGGTATTCCCGGGGCTGCTCCTTTTATCCGGTTCAATACTGTTAGTCAGAAGGCAAAGGAAATGATCACCAAAAATCAAATTGCATGAACACCGTCTTTAAGATCGCCAAAAATGAGTTCCGGTACCTGTTCTTTTCTCCTATTGCGTGGTTCGCGATGATCGTGTTCCTGGTTCAATGCGCCTTTTATTTTTCGGAAGTATTATATACTATCGCCAACGCGCAGGACGTGATGATAGCGAACGACCCTTCCTTCACCGGCGACCGTGATTCGCTGACGGTCAAGATATTCCTGAAAAGCGGGGCCTTCGGCAGCGTGATCGGGAACCTGTATATTTTTATCCCTTTGCTCACCATGGGGCTCATCAGCCGGGAGCTGAACAACGGAACGATCAAGCTGCTATACTCGTCGCCCGTAAGCCTGCGCCGGATGGTATTCGGCAAATACCTCGGCATCATGCTGTTCAACCTGATACTGGTGCTGATCGTCGGCATTTTTATCGTCACCGGCATCTGCAGCATCAAACAGGTTGATTACGGCATGCTGCTCTCCGCTGCGCTCGGGTTTTACCTGCTGGTATGCACTTATTCCGCGCTCGGTTTATTTATGTCGAGCCTCAGCAGCTACCAGGTAGTGTCGTGCGTGGGCACATTTGCCATGCTGTTCCTGCTTAGCCGGATCGGCGGCTGGTGGCAGCAATACGACGTTGTCCGCGACCTGGCCTATTCGCTTTCCCTCCAGAACCGGACCATTAAGATGGTGCTGGGGCTGATCACCAGTAAAGATGTCATCTATTTCCTGGCAGTGGCCTGCATGTTCATCGCCTTTACCATCTTTAAGCTGAAGGCAGGCAGAGAAAGCAGCCCATGGCATGTGCGGGCAACAAGGTATGCCGTTACGCTGGCCATCGTGCTGGTGTTGGGATATATTTCTTCAAGGCCCGCGCTGACCGCTTACTGGGACACTACCGCCGATAAAAAGAACACCATACACCCGCGTACGCAGGCAGCCCTGCACGAATTGGGCGACAGCACGCTGGAAGTGACCCTTTACACCAATCTCCTCGGCGATGGGGTTGGCGCAGGCCTCCCGGAAAGCCGCAACGCAGTCTATCTCGACTTCTGGGAAAAATACCTCCGGTTTAAGCCGGGTATACGTTTCCGGTACGTTTACTATTACGACTATACGACAGCGGCCGACGGCGGGCGGCTGCTCAATTCCTATCCCGGCAAAAGCATTCCCGAGATCGCCGAAGAGACGGCCGACCTTGCGGATGCAGACTTTTCCATGTTCCGGCCGCCAGCGCAGGTCAGGAAAGAAATTGACCTGGAACCGGAGCGTTACCGGCTGATCATGCAGCTTAAGTACAAAGGCCGCACCGCTTTGCTCCGTACCTACCCGGACCCGCTTTTCTGGCCGGACGAAACCAATATGATCGCGGCGCTGAAACGGTTAACTGGCGCCCCGATACCGGAGGTGTACTTTACCACCGGCAACCTGGAACGCAGCATCTATAAGACCGGCGAACGGGAGTACGCTGCGCTCACCGCGCTGAAAGGATCGAGGGGCGCTTTGATCAATACCGGGTTTAACGTAGATACCATCCATCTTTCCACGCAATACATCCCCGAGAGCGCCACCGCCGTTGTATTGGCCGACCCGAAAGTGGAGCTGGGGCCCGTTGCCAGGGGAAAGTTGCAGCACTACCTGGCGCGCGGCGGCAACATGCTGATTGCCGGCGAACCGGGTAAGCAGCAGGTATTGAACCCCGTACTGGAACAGCTTGGCATACAACTGATGAACGGGCAACTCGTACAACCCGATTCCCAGGAAACGCCGGACAAGATATTTTCCGGCTACCGGGTGGCCTCGCTTGCCGCGGCTGACAGGCATGCTACCGCCAAAGACGCCGGGACGGACACCATCAGCGTTCACCAGAGCAACGCCCTGGGGCCCGGCGTGATGGCTCCCATTGTCGTCAGGAATAATCCTGCCAATGATTCAGCGGGCATATTGATGCCTGGTGCTACCGCGCTCGCGTTCGGCGACAGTACGACGTATACAGCCCGGCCCCTGGCGGCGACCATTCCAGGCGCCACCTGGCTCAGGGCCGGCCCGGTAGTCGCGGATTCGACCCTGCCTGCTTTCAACAGCAGCGAAGGAGACCTGAAAGAAAATTCCTTTTCAACGATGGCGCAGCTGATGAGGCAGGCGGGCGGCAAAGAGCAGCGCATCATCGTGTCCGGCGATGCGGACTATGCCAGCAACGTCAGGACCGACAAAAATGCATCCGCTGCCCTGTCTGTCTACAGCTGGCTTTGCTACAACCGGTTCCCGGTATATACGCCGAGGCCTTTGCCTAAAGACGTCTTCCTCAGGATCACCGGCCCAACGGCAAAGGCCCTGCAGGTGGCCTACATATGGATATTGCCCGGGCTGCTGCTCCTGGCCTGCCTCATCGTATTAATCCGGAGAAAACGAAAATAATTGCCATGTATTTACAAACAGACGAACAGACCATCGCAGACCTGGAGATATTCGGGCGCCACAATGCCCGGGGCATTTACGATATCTACAACCAGGTGCATACCCGCGGCGGCGAGGCCCTTTTGCAGGAGATGTTCCGCGGGCCGCTGGCAGACCGTGGGCAGATCAACCAGCGCAGCAGCGTGATCCGTCATTTTTCGCACCTGCATATCCCCTTCCCGTACAACGCCTCGCTGCTGGACATGGCCGAGAAATACCTCTCCAGCGGCGACCACCAGGCCCCGCTGAGCGAAAAGGAGATACAAAACGGCGTGTCGTCTATCATCGCGCTGATCAATCTCACCGTAGATTTTATCAATAAAAACGAAATAGCCGGCATTTACGAATATGCCACGGAACGTAATGCCATCGCCGGTTTGCTGGCAGACCCCGCTTTTGCGCCGGCCCTGAAGGAAGGCGCGCAAACCGGCAGGATGTCGTATGCCGCCACCACGGCCTACGATGCGCTGTTCAGGTTCAGCGGCAGGAACAAAGTGGAAACACTCCTCGGTTATATCTACCGCCTGGATGTATACATGTCCGTTGCCAAAACCGCCGTGGAGCGCCGGTTCGTTTTTGCGAACGCGCACAACCGCGAGCCATGCATCCTGAAGGCTGAAGGCGTTTACCACCCCGCATTAACAGCGCCTGTCGGGAACAACATAGCACTGGATGCGGGCCGCAACGTAGTGTTCCTGACCGGCGCCAATATGGCCGGCAAATCCACCTTCCTGCGCGCGTTGAGCACTGCGTTATACCTCGCGCATATGGGGTTCCCGGTAGCGGCGGCCAGCATGGAGTTCTCCGTCATGGACGGCCTTTATACCACCGTCAACCTGCCGGACAACCTGGGCATCGGCGCCAGTCATTTTTACGCCGAAGTGATGCGGGTCAAGAAAATAGCGGCGGAGCTGCATGCCAGCAAAGCCCTGTTTGTGCTCTTCGACGAGCTGTTCCGCGGCACCAATGTGAAAGATGCGGAGGAGGCTACAATAGCCGTCACCAAAGGGTTTGCAGCGCATCACAACAGCTTATTCATTATTTCATCGCACATCATGGAAGCGGGCGAAGCCCTCAGGGCCTGCAGCAACATCCGTTTCCTGTTCCTCCCCACCCGCATGAAAGGGCATACGCCTGAATATACCTACAAGCTGGAAGAAGGCATTACAGACGACCGGCATGGCATGATCATCATCCGGAACGAAGGCATCCTTGATATTTTAAAGCACGGTAAAAAAAATGAACAACATGGCATTCAGTATAGATAAACAGACCCTGGATGAGCTGAACCTGCTGGGTAAATTCCGGAAAGACTCCGTTTACCATCTCTTTAACCGGGTAAAGACAAGAGGCGGCGAACAGCTGCTGGACGACATGTTCCGTCACCCGCTGACCAATGCCGCTGAGATCAACCAGCGCAGCGCCGTTTTCCGGTTCTTCCAAGAATCGCAGCTCGACTTTCCCTTCGACGTTCAGCAGGTGGGCCTCATGCGGGAATACCTGGACGTGCATGGCGTCAACAACGCCGCCCTCGTTTTTGCCGGCACGATGGCGAAAAAATGGCTGGCTGCCATTACGCGCGACGAGCGTTATAAAAAGAATGTGCAGGGGCTGCAGGCCACCATCATCACGCTCAACCGCTGCCATGCGTTCGTTTCCGCCATTCCCCGCGCCAACCATCCATACGAAAAACGCATCAGCGGGATCCATGCGCGTTTGGAGGACAAACGTATCGAACGGCTGCGGAATATCGACATCTATAAAGATCTTCCTGTAAAAACGATCGCCTATTACAATCACCTGCTGAAAACCGTTCTTCACCGGGAGGTTGAAGACATCCTGTCCTTCATCTATGAGCTGGACGTATATATTGCCGTATCGGGCGTTGCCTGCAGCCGCGGCTTCAGCTACGCTATAGCGGCAGACGATACGAAGAGCATTCTCTCCGCCGAAAACCTTCGCCACCCCTGCATCGAAAGCGCCGTTGGCAATTATATTGCCCTTGGCAGGAACAGCAACGTCCTGTTCCTGACGGGCGCCAACATGGCCGGCAAATCCACCCTGATGAAATCTATCGGCGCAGGGCTGTACCTGGCGCATATGGGGTTTCCCGTAGCGGCCGTCAACATGCTTTTTTCCGTCAGGGAAGGGATGTATTCTTCCATCAATGTGTCTGATAACATCGGCCTGGGGTATAGTCATTTTTACGCGGAAGTGGTGAGGGTGAAACAGGCCGCCGAAGCCGCGGCCGCCGGGAAAAAACTCCTGCTGATGTTTGACGAGCTGTTTAAAGGCACCAATGTAAAGGACGCCTACGACGGCACGCTGGCCGTTACCGAAGGGTTCGCGGATTACCGCGACTGCCTGTTCGTTATTTCCACGCACATCGTTGAAGTAGGCACGGCGCTGCAGGGGCATCCCAACATCCGGTTCGTATACATGCCCACGGTGATGGACGGGCCTTATCCCCGTTATACGTACCGGTTGCAGGAAGGCATTACGGAAGACAGGCAGGGCATGATGATCATCAGGAATGAAGGCATTTTGGAATTGCTGCATAAACACCCATAACAATAAGATATGTTCAAAAGAATTGGCATGATAGCAGGCGTATTGTCCTGCATGGCCATCAGCGCCGCCGGGCAAAACCCGCAGATGTATATAGACTACCCGCAATTGTTTACCGTCATATTAAAAAAAGCGGACTCCATGCTGCAAACCGGCTTCAAGCCCTTAACTGCGGCGGACCTGGAGCAGATGGCCGCAAAGCTCACAGACGAAGCCCCGCCCGCCGGAACGATCCGCACTGCGGCGCCGGGCGCAAGATTGCTGCGCGACGAAGATATTTACGAGCGGAGGAAGAACAGCGTACTGGTGATCGGCAGGATATGGCGAAGCGCGGACGCTTCGAAGAACCTCCATATCGATTTCCTCGGCACCGCTTTCCCCATCAGCGAAAACGGCGTATGCGTGACCAATTACCATGTTTTCAAAGACATTCTCGGCGATAAAAAAAATGCGGACCACCGTGACGGCATGTACTGCGTCACAACGCTCGGCGGGGAGATCTATTTCGCAGACCGCCTGCTGGCCTATTCGCAAAACAACGACCTGGCAGTTTTCGGCGTGGCCACCCGGGGCGCGAGGCTCTCCCCCATTCCACCCGGCAGGCCCGCGCAGGTAGGCGCGCCGGTATATTGCATTTCCCATCCACAGGGCTTTTTCTACTATTTCAGCAAAGGCATGGTAGCCAGCAACGTCACTGTTTCCAGCCAGCAGACGGCCGTGGGATACAACCCGCAGGGCAAGCCTCCCATCAGGATGGAGATAACCGCCGATTACGGCATTGGATCGAGCGGGGCGCCTATATTGGATCAGTATGGCAACCTGGCGGGCGTTGTTTCTTCTACCGTTCCGGTAGTGGCGAATGTGCAGGGGGAGAATGGGGTTGTTTTTTCGCAGCAGCAAATGATCGTGAAGCTGACCACGCCGGTGAAGGCGCTGAGGGATTTGCTGGGGTTTTGAGGGGGATGTGAAAGATGTTATTGGGCTACCGTTCGGCAGGCTGGTTATTGGCGCGAGCTATCAAACGCAACCCGCGCCCCAAACTTGCACCAACCGGAGCCTCAATAGGATTGCTGCATCTTATAGTCAAACACCTTTATGATCTGCCCGTTCTCATCCCGGATAATTTTCAGCCTTCCTAATTCATCGTATTCATAATGGGTACTCCGGCCGTTTACTTCCATCTGGGAAGTCATCCCAATTAACGGATCGTAAGTGAATGTAGTCATTTGCGCTTTATCCGGATGAAAACGTACTTCGTCTACCTGACCGGATAAACTCATGATAAACGTACCACCTACAACGGTATGCACAGATTGTTGGAAACTCCAGACCGAACCAGACTTTTGCCAGTAAGAAAGACGGTAATTGCCGGTAGAAAGACCAGTCACCGCCAGGGAATACCCGCCTGTTTTGGAGTAAAGCCCGGTCTTGCTGTCGCCGGCTGCGCTATTACCGTCTCCTTCCTCAAATGAAGTATAGAATACATCACTTTCCGTTGCATTTGTAATCTGCGCCACCGGATATGAGTTATTGTATCTCCAAATGAATGCAAGTTTTACATCGTTTGTTTTCGACATCTCCAGGATATTGCCGAACTGGTCGTATTTTGAAAATTCGACTCTGTTTTCCGGCGTCTGTGCCAAAAGGGCGAACTGCTGGTTAGCCGGTTTAATCAGGTTGCCGCCCAAATCGGCATAGTTTATTCTTTCGGTACCGATTTGCCTGTCAATACCTCCGCTATTGCGCAGGAAAGTTTTTGTTTCAATCGCCGGCGCAACGATATTGAGGTTCTTCATTTGTGTATAGGGCGCGGTGCCGGCAAACTCATCCACATAAGCCATCGTCTTTACTTTGCTTTCTCCGTTACTCAAAGTCTGTTCGATACTCGTGGGATAATAATGAGTGGAATTGCCATAACTGTAAGTGGTGGTAATTGTTGATGTCACTCCTCCCTCATACTTGTTCTCCACCGTATTCTTGAGATAATACGCCCCGGTTACGATACTTTGATTATTGATGCTCGTTCCGAATGGCAACCGGGATTTAGAGATTAATACATTAGTGGATAAGTCGTTCCGCGCACTATATGCCCCCGTGGGACTATTAGAATACCCGTTGTAGCTTACAACCTGGGAGACATATAATCCATTTAGCGTTTTAATATTCACAAAATCGTAGTCATAACTGGCATCTTCGATTATCAGGTAACTTCCTCCATTGTTACGGAATACTTCCTTTTTTGTTAATAATCCATTCCCCCAGTTTTTGTATGATCGTTTATAATTGCTGGGCACATATGCACCTACCATAGGTCCAGACATGCTTGTTGGACCTACATCGTCCGAATTTTCATAACTGTACGTGTATACATTTTTCCCTGTATTATTTGATGACGTTCCTATATATTCGGTCACCTTACCATAGGTAACATTGTTGCTTCCGAGTAAACCATTCCATCCGTTACTCAATACCCTGTTCCTGAAACTATAGTAAATTGGAGTAGTACCCGTAGAGTAACATTGTTGAAGGATCGTAAACGAGCACGAGGTAAAGTTCGACGGATCAGTCAATGAATGTTCTGCCAGGCCGGGTTCATACTCATAGCTTTTGGTAACCGGTTCTGAAACGCCGTCACTGGAAATGATCTCTTTTATTCTCAAGCCACCGCCTATTTCTGTAGTTTGTCCTGAAAGGTATCTTTTCGCTTCATACCGGAACTCAGCGGTTCCACCAGTAGGGAAGCGGATCTTTTCCAGTACATAACGCTTCATATAGTCTTCATTCGGGGTAAAAACAGCATCCCCCACAACGCCCGTCATCACAGTACCCGACGGAAACATGCCGTAAGCATGTGTAATGTACTGAACCGTACGTTGCATGCAGAGGTTGGGGTTCGTTGATTCCCCCCGGCAATAACCCCACTGATCCAGCAGGCATTGGTTATCCGCAACCGGATGTTGCAAATTGTAAGTGAAAGTATATTCCTCGCTGGCTCCAGCCGTCTTCCCGGTAATGACCACGGCATTCAACCGGTTAAAAGTACTGCTGCCAGGGAAAAGATCACGGTTGAAGGTGATTGTCCGTATAACCTCGTTGGCTTTATTGTACACGACAATGCTCTCTACGAGCCGCTTGGATGAACTGAGATTAAAAACGAGCGATCCCTCGGCAAACAAGACCTTTTTAATGCTTTTGGTTTCATAGTTAATGGCGCTTCCCTGGACGTCACAATAACCATATACACCAGCCGAAGGCATTTGGTCGCAGCGGATATCGGATACATTGATCCCGTTGTCTCCCGCAGGATCGGTCCGTAATTCCATCGTTCTGTTCAATGTAGTTATTGTGAATGAGGGTATGGCCTCGTATTCCACAGTTATCTCCCTCGATGCGTTGGCATTCCTGATCTTCTCCAGGAACCAGCCGGTAGGCGCCACATCCGCGCTTACGATCGCCTTTTCGACATTGTTATATCCAAACTGGTATACATTCCCATTATCGTCCGTGATATCTATACCGGTAATAGAACGGTAATAAGTACTGCTTGTTGGCGCGCCCGTTGCTACATTCACTTTATACGGAAGATACGGGTAAAGGTGGGCTGTAAAATTACCGGAACCGTCGTCTTCTATCGCAAAATTGCCATTCTTTCCTCCGAAGGAATATGAAAACCTGTCATATTGCACGTCATAATTCCGATTCGTCAGGATATCAGTCAAATATAAAATATGATTATAATCGTCCTGGTTGATCTCCAAGGCTGATAAAAACGGGGTTGGTCTTCGAAAAAGCTCGTCAGCGCGCCCCTCGACCGTTCGTGATATCAACCCGCCCACATCAAGCGTCCATCCGGCTCCGATATTGCTCATATCCGGATCATTCGGTTTAATCCCGGACGCATGATAACGAAGCACCACAGGCATCTCCAGCTCGCCGGACCTGACAGTATACAATGGAATGGAAATATCTGGGATTCCCGTGCTATGATTGACGGGAAAATCGCCATAACGTTGAAATACTTTGCTTTGAGGGGAAGGCGGAACAATAGTGGGCAGCTTTTGAGCCCACGCATCGAGGTGGAGCATTATCACTGAAAACAATAATAGTTTTTTCATAGACCGGGAAGCTTTGATTTAACTAATAATCTGGAGGAGGCTTGGCTGGTGATAAGGCTATCTGAGGTAGCCTAATCGTATTGACTCCTCTAGTTTACTTACTGTAAAATTATTTCTATGCTTTTGCTTGAATTCAAACTCAGGCTCAAAATATTCATCGATATTGAAATCATGAATATCCACGTTAAAGGTCTGTGCAAACTTGAGAATAAATTTCTCCGCATCAATTCCTGATAAGCCTAAATCGCGCTCCAGAGACGTATCACGGTTCACAATAATGGCTTCATCACCTTCTCCAAGTATTTCATTTCGGATAAATGAAATAAGATAATCAAAGTTAAAATTAGCGCTATCCATAGTTTTACAAATTATCCGTTTTGACCGGAGATAGGTAAATTATTTACTGGTTGAATGGGAGACGTAACTTCTTCATATGTCGCATTTCCGATATTTTTTTGTCTCTTTTCTTCAGTTTTCTCCGCTTACGTTATTTACCGACAAAATGACCTTAGTGGCATGTAACTCCAACGAATCTCCATCTTCAAATTCTAGATAGTAATATCCTTTACCATCTTTCGAATACTCAAGTAATGTCCCATTTTCTTCAAAACGACCACGATAAAAGCTATTAAGCGTACTCGAATCTTCCGTCCTTTTAAGGATGAGATTCATCTGCTTAACAATAGCACCGTTAAATTCTAGGCGAACATTGCTTTCGCCTTTAAAATCACACTTTAAGGTTTGTTTCGAAAAATCATATGCTATATTCTCACATTTATAGTCGTTATGCAAGTCAACAATTCTATGCCCCGCTTCAAAAACAAGCTGGAACTCGAAAAGTTTCATATCAGTTAAATCAATTGTTTGCATTTTTTAAGATTTTCAAGATATTTACGTACAAGTCTAACCTAACCTCTTCCTTTTTCATGGCGTCAGCCTTTTGGGGTAAAAATTTTAATGCATAGCAAGGGTGGAATTGTTGAAAATTAGGTATATAATTTAGTTATTGCTTGAGAAATTGGGCATCAACTAATCAATCCAATTTTTCTGGAATGCTTTTCAATATTTCTGATGGAGCTTGCTTTTTTCAAATATTCGGATTCAAATACATCTACAACTTCTATATAGCTTATCTTATCAATTCTTACCTCCTCACCAATCGCTCCATCTAAAACTATCTCCGAGGCAATAATTTTATCATCCTCTGAAAATCCCACCAAATTCTCTGCTTTTAGTATAATTTCAAAAGTATGATCTGGATATTCTAGAAGAACATATTCCCACCCCGAAGCATCAAGTTCGATTTTATCACCGTTCATTGAATAAAAACTGAAAAAGAAATCCCAATCCTTAATTTGCACCGCAGGATAAAATTCCCATTTGGAGTTTTCAGGGGCACTTTCTATAATTTCCCTGGAGACGGTTAGCAACTCCTTGTTACCTGCTGGTGATATTACAAATGAATATTCTTTTACCTTTCCAGGTCCGATTTCCCATGTAAATTCTCCTAATGCTAAGACTCTAGAATCTAACTCATCCAATATTTTTTCATCGATTTCTGTTTCAGTAAGTTTTTCCTCTATTAGAAAAAAATAATTCCAAAAATCAACTACTTTCTTTTTAAGATCATTTTCCATCTCCATATTTTTTCTCAAGTTCTTTCATTTTTTCAGGATTAACCTCATTCCTTTTATTATCCAACTTATCAACACCCCCTCTTTCATCCATTGCTTTTTGTTCTCTATATTTTCCCTCTTCCACATTTTTTTCATCATACTTGTCGACAACTTTTGCATCCTTTCTCGGCCTTCCGTCCGAAGAACTCCTTGTTTTAGGATCAGGCTTATTATGACGACCTATATAGGGTTTACCACTCTTCGTGCTTGAACCTGGAACTTCGTAAATAATCCCTTGTTTCGGTTTTGTTGTATTCCCTTTTAAAGCGTCTTTTAGCGCAACATTTCCGGGAAGATCAGACGATTGAGGTGCAGGCTTGGCGTCAGCAGCTTCACTCTTTACCTGATTTTTCCGTGCCGTACCATAATCTAGTGTAACCGGTGGCATATGCGGCATTGCAGAGGCTGGTACAACCGGAATACTACCATTCTGTATAGCAGGTTCAATATACTTATCATAAGCTTGAACTACAACCATTGTTACACCTGCCGCTGCGCCTGAAGCAACAAGATAATCGGCTCCCGCAGTTACAGCCCAGTAAATTAATGGTGCAACAGGTATTTTCCCATCAGGATCACCATAGGTAACCGGATTGTTATATGAATAATGATAAGGAGATAAATGCTCCTGATAAAGTTCCGTCATCGGATCAACCTGCAAAAATCTTCCTATCTGCTGATCATATGTTCTTGCATTAAAATCATACAGCTCTAAGCCACTGCCATTGCTAAATTCCTTATTCTGCAGCTCATTGCCATTATAGCCACGTTTATTTTCGAGCTTGCCCACGGCCTTAGTCGATATCCCGCTCATGGTGAGCCCGTACGGATAATAATGCGTCTCCTCCAGCACTGGTCCGGGGGTACTCATCACCACTACATTATCAAAGAACACATCCTGCGGGCTTTCATTGCTGGTGTATACATACAAAAAGCCGCTTTTCTCCATCACCATCTTGCCCTGCGCCAGCGTCTGCAACGCATCCGGCGTGGCCTGCACCTGTTTCACCCCACTGTTGCCCTCCACCAAGTTAAACTGTTCATCGAACAGCACAAAATTCAGGTAGGCTTTCGGCCGCCCGGGGTTGGTGGCTTCGTTGTCCTTGTCCTTGAGCCGCTGGTAGGCATTGTTGAAGTCATTGTTGAAAGGGGTGTTGTTCGTGGTCCCGTTGACGCCCGCCCCGTGGCCTTGCTGGCCCGGAGTCTGGCCACCACCGAAGGCGCTGATCAGCGCACTGAGCATATCCTGCGGCGGGGCCGTCTGTTTGTTTTGCGGGGTCTGTTGTGATTTATAGAAGGCTTTAGCCCCCAGCTGGATCGTATCCCCCGCCATCACTTTGAGCACCAGGCTGGGACCGATCTTTTTATCCGGGTTGTTGGCGTTCAGTTTAGCCACGAAGCTGTTCTGCTCCGTAGTGGCATCCTGCGGGTAACCCGTGGGTTTGTCTGTCCTGGTCGCCTCGATGTTGCTGAACAGGGCGGTTTCTTTGGCCGCCGTCTCCGTTTCCATGCTGGCCAGGTAAGTGGCCGTTTCCTGCTCCCCGGTGGTCAGCACCGTGCGGACGTTGCCCAGGTGGTCCTTGAGGAAGTAATCATAGCTGTACTGCACCGGCTGGCCCGTCGCATACACGGCCCGGATACGGCCTTCTTCATGGCTGGCAAACTGCAGGCTGTCCTGCTGGTAGACCAGGCCGCCGATGTAATCGGTCGTGGTTACCTTCACCGGGCTGGCGGTAC
>NZ_JAWLKY010000007.1:0-280440 GCF_039655965.1 Chitinophaga sp. YIM B06452
GAATTGTGATGCCATTCCTCCGGTGCCGCCTTTACTGACGGCTACTGATAATTGTAGCGCTGCCCTGGTGGTAGTAAGCTTCAACGAACGCCGTGAGTCCGCTCCGGGTGCTTGTATAAATAACTATCGTCTGTTCCGGGTGTGGACAGCCCGTGATGCTTGTGGTAATATTGACTCCGTTCGTCAGATCATCACTGTGCAGGATACCACCAGGCCGACGTTCACAGTTCCTGCTCCGGCGAACATTACTGTAAATTGTAACGCTATCCCGGCTGTTCCGCCGCTGTTAACAGCTACTGATAATTGCAGTGCTGCTCTTGTAACGGTGAGCTTCAATGAACGCCGTGAGTCCGCTCCGGGTGCTTGTATAAACAATTACCGTCTGTTCCGGGTTTGGACAGCCCGTGATGCTTGTGGTAATATTGACTCCGTTCGTCAGATCATTACTGTGCAGGATACGACCAGGCCCACGTTCACGGTCGCTCCGCCAGCCAATGTGCTTGTGAATTGTGATGCTATTCCGGCTGTTCCGCCTTTACTGACGGCTACTGATAATTGTAGTGCTGCTCTCGTAACGGTGAGCTTTAATGAGCGGAGGGAATCTGCTCCGGGTGCTTGTATAAATAATTACCGCCTGTTCCGCGTGTGGACTGCCAGAGATGCTTGTGGCAATGTTGACTCCGTTCGTCAGATCATTGCTGTGCAGGATACGACCAGGCCGACGTTCACGGTAGCTCCGCCATCCAATGTGCTTGTGAATTGTGATGCCATTCCTCCGGTGCCACCTTTACTGACGGCTACTGATAATTGCAGTGCTGCTCTTGTAACGGTGAGCTTCAATGAACGCCGTGAGTCCGCTCCGGGTGCTTGTATAAATAACTATCGTCTGTTCCGTGTGTGGACAGCCCGTGATGCTTGTGGTAATATTGACTCTGTTCGTCAGATCATTACTGTGCAGGATACCACCAGGCCCACGTTCACAGTTCCTGCTCCGGCGAACATTACCGTAAATTGTAACGCTATCCCAGCTGTTCCGCCGCTGTTAACGGCTACTGACAATTGCAGTGCTGCTCTTGTAACGGTGAGCTTCAATGAACGCCGTGAGTCCGCTCCAGGTGCTTGTATAAATAATTACCGTCTGTTCCGTGTATGGACTGCCCGTGATGCATGTGGCAATATTGATTCTGTGCGTCAGATCATCACAGTACAGGATACGACCAGGCCGACGTTCACCGTTGCTCCGCCAGCCAATGTGCTTGTAAATTGTGATGCTATCCCCGCTGTTCCGCCGCTGTTAACAGCAACGGATAATTGTAGCGCTGCCCTGGTGGTAGTAAGCTTCAATGAGCGCCGTGAGTCCGCTCCGGGTGCTTGTATAAATAATTACCGCCTGTTCAGGGTATGGACAGCCCGTGATGCTTGTGGCAATATTGATTCTGTGCGTCAGATCATTACTGTGCAGGATACGACCAGGCCGACTTTCACCGTTGCTCCGCCAGCCAATGTGCTTGTAAATTGTGATGCCATTCCTCCGGTGCCGCCTTTACTGACGGCAACTGATAATTGTAGCGCTGCTCTTGTAACGGTGAGCTTTAATGAGCGCCGTGAATCCGCACCGGGTGCTTGTATAAATAATTACCGTCTGTTCCGCGTGTGGACTGCCAGAGATGCTTGTGGCAATGTTGACTCCGTTCGTCAGATCATTACTGTGCAGGATACGACCAGGCCCACGTTCACGGTCGCTCCGCCAGCCAATGTGCTTGTGAATTGTGATGCTATTCCGGCTGTTCCGCCTTTACTGACGGCTACTGATAATTGTAGTGCTGCTCTCGTAACGGTGAGCTTTAATGAGCGGAGGGAATCCGCTCCGGGTGCTTGTATAAATAATTACCGCCTGTTCCGCGTGTGGACTGCCAGAGATGCTTGTGGCAATGTTGACTCCGTTCGTCAGATCATTGCTGTGCAGGATACGACCAGGCCGACGTTCACGGTAGCTCCGCCATCCAATGTGCTTGTGAATTGTGATGCCATTCCTCCGGTGCCACCTTTACTGACGGCTACTGATAATTGCAGTGCTGCTCTTGTAACGGTGAGCTTCAATGAACGCCGTGAGTCCGCTCCGGGTGCTTGTATAAATAACTATCGTCTGTTCCGTGTGTGGACAGCCCGTGATGCTTGTGGTAATATTGACTCTGTTCGTCAGATCATTACTGTGCAGGATACCACCAGGCCCACGTTCACAGTTCCTGCTCCGGCGAACATTACCGTAAATTGTAACGCTATCCCAGCTGTTCCGCCGCTGTTAACANCACCAGACCGATCTTCACGGTCGCTCCGCCAGCCAATGTGCTTGTAAATTGTGATGCTATCCCCGCTGTTCCGCCGCTGTTAACAGCAACGGATAATTGCAGTGCTGCCCTGGTGGTAGTAAGCTTCAATGAACGCCGTGAGTCTGCTCCGGGTGCTTGTATAAATAACTATCGTCTGTTCCGTGTATGGACAGCCCGTGATGCTTGTGGTAATATTGACTCTGTTCGTCAGATCATTACTGTGCAGGATACCACCAGGCCCACGTTCACAGTTCCTGCTCCGGCGAACATTACCGTAAATTGTAACGCTATCCCAGCTGTTCCGCCGCTGTTAACGGCTACTGACAATTGCAGTGCTGCTCTTGTAACGGTGAGCTTCAATGAACGTCGTGAGTCCGCTCCAGGTGCTTGTATAAATAATTACCGTCTGTTCCGTGTATGGACTGCCAGAGATGCTTGTGGCAATATTGATTCTGTGCGTCAGANTGATCCGGGTGCTTGTATAAATAACTATCGTCTGTTCCGTGTGTGGACAGCCCGTGATGCTTGTGGCAATATTGACTCCGTTCGTCAGATCATTACTGTGCAGGATACTACCAGGCCGACCTTCACGGTCGCTCCGCCAGCCAATGTGCTTGTAAATTGTGATGCTATTCCTCCGGTGCCACCTTTACTGACGGCTACGGACAATTGCAGTGCTGCTCTGGTGGTAGTAAGCTTCAATGAACGCCGTGAGTCTGCTCCAGGTGCTTGTATAAACAATTACCGTCTGTTCAGGGTATGGACAGCCCGTGATGCTTGTGGCAATATTGATTCTGTGCGCCAGATAATTACAGTACAAGATACCACCAGGCCCACGTTCACGGTCGCTCCGCCAGCCAATGTGCTTGTGAATTGTGATGCCATTCCTCCGGTGCCGCCTTTACTGACGGCTACGGACAATTGCAGTGCTGCACTTGTAACGGTGAGCTTCAATGAGCGCAGGGAATCTGCTCCGGGTGCTTGTGTAAACAATTACCGTCTGTTCCGTGTATGGACAGCCCGTGATGCTTGTGGTAATATTGACTCCGTTCGTCAGATCATTACTGTCCAGGATACCACCAGGCCGACCTTCACAGTTCCTGCTCCGGCGAACATCACCGTAAATTGTAACGCCATCCCGGCTGTTCCGCCGCTGTTAACGGCTACTGATAATTGCAGTGCTGCTCTTGTAACGGTGAGCTTCAATGAACGCCGTGAGTCCGCTCCGGGTGCTTGTATAAATAACTATCGTCTGTTCCGTGTGTGGACAGCCCGTGATGCTTGTGGTAATATTGACTCTGTTCGTCAGATCATTACTGTGCAGGATACCACCAGGCCCACGTTCACAGTTCCTGCTCCGGCGAACATTACCGTAAATTGTAACGCTATCCCAGCTGTTCCGCCGCTGTTAACAGCTACTGATAATTGCAGTGCTGCTCTTGTAACGGTGAGCTTCAATGAACGCCGTGAGTCTGCTCCGGGTGCTTGTATAAATAACTATCGTCTGTTCCGTGTATGGACAGCCCGTGATGCTTGTGGTAATATTGACTCCGTTCGTCAGATCATTACTGTGCAGGATACTACCAGGCCGACCTTCACGGTCGCTCCGCCAGCCAATGTGCTTGTAAATTGTGATGCTATCCCCGCTGTTCCGCCGCTGTTAACAGCAACGGATAATTGCAGTGCTGCCCTGGTGGTAGTAAGCTTCAATGAACGCCGTGAGTCCGCACCGGGTGCTTGTATAAATAATTACCGCCTGTTCCGCGTGTGGACTGCCCGTGATGCTTGTGGTAATATTGATTCTGTGCGTCAGATCATCACTGTGCAGGATACCACCAGGCCGACCTTCACAGTTCCTGCTCCGGCGAACATCACCGTAAATTGTAACGCTGTCCCGGCTGTTCCGCCGCTGTTAACAGCTACTGATAATTGCAGTGCTACTCTGGTACCTGTTAGCTTCAATGAACGCCGTGAGTCTGCTCCAGGTGCTTGTATAAACAATTACCGTCTGTTCAGGGTATGGACAGCCCGTGATGCTTGTGGCAATATTGATTCTGTGCGCCAGATAATTACAGTACAAGATACCACCAGGCCCACGTTCACGGTCGCTCCGCCAGCCAATGTGCTTGTGAATTGTGATGCCATTCCTCCGGTGCCGCCTTTACTGACGGCTACGGACAATTGCAGTGCTGCACTTGTAACGGTGAGCTTCAATGAGCGCAGGGAATCTGCTCCGGGTGCTTGTGTAAACAATTACCGTCTGTTCCGTGTATGGACAGCCCGTGATGCTTGTGGTAATATTGACTCCGTTCGTCAGATCATCACTGTGCAGGATACCACCAGGCCGACCTTCACAGTTCCTGCTCCGGCGAACATCACCGTAAATTGTAACGCCATCCCGGCTGTTCCGCCGCTGTTAACAGCTACTGATAATTGCAGTGCTACTCTGGTACCTGTTAGCTTCAATGAACGCCGGGAGTCTGCTCCGGGTGCTTGTATAAACAATTACCGTCTGTTCCGTGTATGGACAGCCCGTGATGCTTGTGGTAATATTGATTCTGTGCGTCAGATCATCACTGTGCAGGATACCACCTGGCCGACCTTCACAGTTCCTGCTCCGGCGAACATCACCGTAAATTGTAACGCTGTCCCGGCTGTTCCGCCGCTGTTAACAGCTACTGATAATTGCAGTGCTACTCTGGTAACGGTGAGCTTCAATGAACGCCGTGAGTCTGCTCCGGGTGCTTNGTAAACAATTACCGTCTGTTCCGTGTATGGACAGCCCGTGATGCTTGTGGTAATATTGACTCCGTTCGTCAGATCATCACTGTGCAGGATACCACCAGGCCGACCTTCACAGTTCCTGCTCCGGCGAACATCACCGTAAATTGTAACGCTGTCCCGGCTGTTCCGCCGCTGTTAACAGCTACTGATAATTGCAGTGCTACTCTGGTAACGGTGAGCTTCAATGAACGCCGTGAGTCTGCTCCGGGTGCTTGTATAAACAATTACCGTCTGTTCAGGGTATGGACTGCCCGTGATGCTTGTGGCAATATCGATTCTGTGCGCCAGATCATCACAGTTCAGGATACTACCAGGCCGGCATTCTCCGCTCCTGCCCCGCGGGACACAACCGTGAACTGTAATGCCATCCCCGTACAACCTGTCATTAATGCTACCGATAACTGTAGCACCGGTGCCAACGTGGTAGTGACACGAAACGAAGTACGTGAGAATATCGCCGGCGCATGCGTGAATAACTACCGCCTGCGCAGAACCTGGACCGCTGTTGACCAGTGTGGTAACACGACCGTGCTGACGCAAATCGTGACTGTTCAGGATACTACCAGGCCGGCATTCGCAGCTCCCGCTCCGCGCGACACCACANAACGGATAATTGCAGTGCTGCTTTAGTGGTAGTAAGCTTCAATGAACGCCGTGAGTCCGCACCGGGTGCTTGTATCAACAATTACCGCCTGTTCCGTGTGTGGACTGCCAGAGATGCTTGTGGCAATATTGATTCTGTGCGTCAGATCATCACCGTACAGGATACCACCAGGCCGACCTTCACAGTTCCTGCTCCGGCGAACATCACCGTAAATTGTAACGCCATCCCGGCTGTTCCGCCGCTGTTAACGGCAACGGATAATTGCAGTGCTGCTTTAGTGGTAGTAAGCTTCAATGAACGCCGTGAGTCCGCACCGGGTGCTTGTATAAACAATTACCGCCTGTTCCGTGTGTGGACTGCCAGAGATGCTTGTGGCAATATTGATTCTGTGCGTCAGATCATCACCGTACAGGATACCACCAGGCCGACCTTCACAGTTCCTGCTCCGGCCAATGTGCTTGTGAATTGTGATGCCATTCCTCCGGTGCCGCCTTTACTGACGGCTACGGACAATTGCAGTGCTGCTCTTGTAACGGTGAGCTTCAATGAGCGCAGGGANGTCCCGGCTGTTCCGCCGCTGTTAACAGCTACTGATAATTGCAGTGCTACTCTGGTAACGGTGAGCTTCAATGAACGCCGTGAGTCTGCTCCGGGTGCTTGTATAAACAATTACCGTCTGTTCAGGGTATGGACTGCCCGTGATGCTTGTGGCAATATCGATTCTGTGCGCCAGATCATCACAGTTCAGGATACTACCAGGCCGGCATTCTCCGCTCCTGCCCCGCGGGACACAACCGTGAACTGTAATGCCATCCCCGTACAACCTGTCATTAATGCTACCGATAACTGTAGCACCGGTGCCAACGTGGTAGTGACACGAAACGAAGTACGTGAGAATATCGCCGGCGCATGCGTGAATAACTACCGCCTGCGCAG
Source organism: Chitinophaga sp. YIM B06452 (assembly GCF_039655965.1). Lineage (NCBI taxonomy): Bacteria > Pseudomonadati > Bacteroidota > Chitinophagia > Chitinophagales > Chitinophagaceae > Chitinophaga > Chitinophaga sp. YIM B06452. The sequence continues at coordinate 6,655 of NZ_JAWLKY010000007.1, forward strand.
AACCTGGACCGCTGTTGACCAGTGTGGTAACACGACCGTGCTGACGCAAATCGTGACTGTTCAGGATACTACCAGGCCGGCATTCGCAGCTCCCGCTCCGCGCGACACCACAGTAAATTGTAATGCTATCCCCGTGCAGCCGGTTATCAACGCTACAGACAACTGCAGCACTGGCGCCAACGTGGTGATAACAAGAAACGAAGTGCGTGAAAATATTGCTGGTGCTTGTGTAAATAACTATCGCCTGCGCAGAACCTGGACCGCTGTTGACCAATGTGGTAACACGACTGTGCTGACACAGATCGTGACCGTACAGGATACGACCAGGCCGGCATTCGCAGCTCCCGCTCCGCGCGACACCACCGTAAATTGTAATGCTATCCCCGTACAACCGGTCATCAACGCTACCGATAACTGTAGCACCGGTGCCAACGTGGTGATAACAAGAAACGAAGTACGTGAGAACATCACAGGTGCATGCGTGAACAACTATCGCCTTCGCAGAACCTGGACCGCTGTTGACCAGTGTGGTAACACGACCGTGCTGACACAGATCGTGACCGTACAGGATACGACTAAACCGTCCTTTGCAACCGCCGCTCCGCGCGACACCACTGTGAATTGTAACGCCATCCCGGTACAACCGGTCATCAACGCTACCGACAACTGTAGCACCGGCGCTAACGTGGTGGTAACAAGAAATGAAGTACGCGAGAACATCGCCGGCGCATGCGTAAACAACTACCGCCTGCGCAGAACCTGGACCGCCCGTGACCAGTGTGGCAACACCACCGTGCTGACGCAGATCATCACTGTACAGGATACCACCAGGCCGGTATTCTCTGCTCCTGCCCCGCGCGACACCACCGTGAACTGTAATGCCATCCCGGTACAACCGGTCATCAACGCTACCGATAACTGCAGTACCGGCGCCAACGTGACGATAACAAGAAACGAAGTACGTGAGAACATCGCGGGCGCATGTGTAAACAATTACCGCCTGCGCAGAACCTGGACCGCCCGTGACCAGTGTGGCAACACCACCGTGCTGACGCAGATCATCACTGTACAGGATACCACCAGGCCGGTATTCTCTGCTCCTGCCCCGCGCGACACCACCGTGAACTGTAATGCCATCCCGGTACAACCGGTCATCAACGCTACCGATAACTGCAGTACCGGCGCCAACGTGACGATAACAAGAAACGAAGTACGTGAGAACATCGCGGGCGCATGTGTAAACAATTACCGCCTGCGCAGAACCTGGACTGCCCGTGACCAGTGTGGCAACACCACCGTGCTGACGCAGATCATCACTGTACAGGATACCACCAGGCCGGTATTCTCTGCTCCTGCCCCGCGCGACACCACCGTGAACTGTAATGCCATCCCGGTACAACCGGTCATCAACGCTACCGATAACTGCAGTACCGGCGCCAACGTGACGATAACAAGAAACGAAGTACGTGAGAACATCGCGGGCGCATGTGTAAACAATTACCGCCTGCGCAGAACCTGGACCGCCCGTGACCAGTGTGGTAACACCACTGTGCTGACGCAGATCATCACTGTACAGGATACCACCAGGCCGGTATTCTCCGCTCCTGCCCCGCGCGAGACCACTGTGAATTGTAATGCCATCCCCGTACAACCGGTCATCAATGCTACCGATAACTGCAGTACCGGCGCGAACGTGGCGGTAACAAGAAATGAAGTGCGTGAGAACATCGCCGGCGCATGTGTAAACAATTACCGCCTGCGCAGAACCTGGACCGCCCGTGACCAGTGTGGTAACACCACTGTGCTGACGCAGATCATCACTGTACAGGATACCACCAGGCCGGTATTCTCCGCTCCTGCCCCGCGCGATACCACTGTGAATTGTAATGCCATCCCCGTACAACCGGTCATCAATGCTACCGATAACTGCAGTACCGGCGCGAACGTGGCGGTAACAAGAAATGAAGTGCGTGAGAACATCGCCGGCGCATGTGTAAACAATTACCGCCTGCGCAGAACCTGGACTGCCCGTGACCAGTGTGGCAACACCACCGTGCTGACACAGATTATCACTGTGCAGGATACCACAAGGCCGGTATTCACCACCCCGGCTCCGCGTGATACCACCGTGAACTGTAACGCTGTTCCGGTACAGCCTAACCTGGCCGCTACGGACAATTGCAGTCCTGCAGCAGGGATCACTATAACCAAAGCTGAAACCAGGATCAATATCCCCGGCGCTTGTATCAACAACTACCAGCTCCGCAGAACCTGGACAGCGGTAGATCAGTGCGGCAATACCACCGTATTGACCCAGATCGTCACCGTACAGGATACTACCAGGCCGGTGTTCACCACCGCAGCCCCGGCCAATACCACAGTGAACTGCGACGCCATCCCCGCACAGCCGGATCTGGCAGCCACAGATAATTGCAGTCCCGCTACAACGATCACCATCACCAAAGCTGAAACCAGGATCAATATCCCCGGCGCCTGTATCAATAACTACCAGCTCCGCAGAACCTGGACAGCGGTAGATCAGTGTGGCAACACCACTGTGCTCACCCAGCTCCTGACCGTCCAGGATACGACCAGGCCGGTATTTACCACACCCGCCCCGGCTAATACCACAGTGAACTGCGACGCCATCCCGGCGCAGCCGAACCTGACCGCCACGGACAATTGCAGCCCCGCTGCCAACGTAACCGTGACCAGGAACGAAGTTCGCCAGAACATCCCGGGCGCCTGCGTGAACAACTACCGCCTCATCCGCACGTGGACCGCCCGCGACGAGTGCGGCAACCAGACCGTGGTAACACAGACCATTACCGTGCAGGATACCACCAGGCCGAGGTTCACCACTTCAGCTCCAGCCAACGTAACCGTAGAATGTAACGCCATCCCCGTAATGCCGGATCTGAGCGCTACAGACAATTGCAGCCCTGCCGCAAACGTGACCGTTACGAAGAGCGAAGTGCGTCAGAACATTCCCAATGCCTGCGTGAACAACTACCTGCTGATCCGCACCTGGACAGCCCGCGACGAATGCGGCAACCAGGCTACGGTAACGCAAACCATCACGGTACAGGATACAAGGCCGCCGGTATTCACCACCGCTGCGCCGGCCAACGTGACCGTGGAATGTAACGCCATCCCGACGATGCCCGACCTGGCTGCTACCGACAATTGCAGCCCTGCCAACACCATCAGGATACTGAAGAACGAGATCAGGCAGAACATACCCGGCGCCTGCGCGAACAACTACCTGCTGATCCGCACGTGGACAGCGCTGGATGAATGTAACAACGCCGCGACCGTAACACAGACCATCACCGTGGTAGACCGTACAGCACCTGTGTTCACGTCTGCCATCCCGGCCAACGTAACGGTAGAATGTGACAACATCCCTGCAGTGCCGGCAATGACTGCAAGAGACAATTGCAGCGCGGCCAACAGGATCACTATCACCTTCAACGAAACACGCGTAAATATCCCGGGCGCTTGTGTGAATAATTACCTGCTCCGCAGAACCTGGACAGCGACCGACGAGTGCGGCAACTTTACTACCGCCGTACAAACCATCACCGTACAGGATACAAGGCCGCCGGTGTTCACCACCCCGGCCCCTGCGAACATCACCATTGAGTGCGACGCAGTGCCTGCACAACCTGACCTGGCCGCTACGGACAACTGCTCCGGCATTGTGAGCATCACCAAAGCACAGCAAAGGATAGACAGCACCTGCGCCAACACTTACCGCCTGATCCGCACCTGGACCGCAACAGACGTGTGTGGCAACGTCACCACCCTCACGCAGACCATCATAGTGGCAGACCGCACCAAACCGGTATTCACTACCGTGATCCCGCGCGACACCACTGTGAACTGCGACGCTATCCCAACCGCGCCGGTAATGACCGCAAGAGACAATTGCGCATCCACTGTAAGCATTACTTACGATGAACAACACGTGGATATACCCGGCGCCTGCGCCAACAATTACAGGCTGCTGCGCACCTGGACTGCCAACGACGGATGCGGCAACATCACCCGCGTGATACAGCTGATCACCGTACAGGATACCACCAAACCCGTATTCACCATGCCGATCCCTGCGAACATCACCGTGAATTGCGACGCCATCCCGACGCAACCGGTGCTGACTGCCACGGATAATTGCAGTCCTGCTGCCAACGTAACCGTGACCAGGAATGAAATCCGCCAGAACATCGCCGGCGCATGTGTGAACAATTACCGCCTGATCCGCACCTGGACCGCCGTTGACGAATGTGGCAATACCACTACCGGCACACAGATCGTGACCGTTCAGGATACCACCAGGCCGGTATTCACCCTGCCGGTACCAGTGAACGTAACCGTGGAATGTAATGCCATCCCGGCACAGCCGCAGCTGACCGCTACCGACAACTGCAGCCCGTCCGCCGGCGTGACCATCACCCGTGCCGAGCGCAGGGAAGAAATACCTGGCGCAACCTGTGCGAACAACTACCGCCTGGTGCGCACCTGGACAGCGACAGACGAATGCGGTAACAGCGCCACCGTAACGCAGGTGATCACGGTAACAGATACCACTGCACCAACATTCACCATGCCTGTACCGGCAGATGCTACCGTGGATTGCAACAACATCCCCGCGCAGCCGAACCTGACCGCCACAGACAACTGTTCTGCCACTAACAACATCCGTATCGTGAAAGCAGAACGCCGTGAAGACATACCGGGCGCCTGCATGAGCAACTACCGCCTGATCCGCACCTGGACTGCAACAGACGAATGTGGCAACGCCAGGGTGGTAACACAGACGCTGACCGTACAGGATACCACAAGGCCCACCTTCACCGTGTCCGTACCGGCAGATGCTACCGTAGAATGCGACGCCATCCCGGTAATGCCGGACCTGAGCGTGACCGATAACTGCACACCGTCTGACCGCGTAACCGTCGTGAAGAACGAAGTGCGCGAGAACATCCCGGGCGCCTGTGCAAACAACTACCGCCTCATCCGCACCTGGACGGCCACCGACGAATGTGGCAATAGCACCGCGGTAAGGCAGGTACTGACGGTAACAGACCGCACAGCGCCGGTCTTCACCATGAGCACACCGGCCAACGTCACCGTGGAATGCAGCGCCATCCCTGCACAGCCGGACCTGACGGCCATGGATAATTGCAGCCCGGCTGCCAGCGTACGTATCGTGAAAGCAGAACGCCGCGAAAACATAGCCGGCGCCTGCGCGAACAACTACCGCCTGGTACGCACCTGGACGGCAACAGACGAGTGCGGCAACAGCAGGACCGTTGAACAGATCATCACCGTCCGGGACACTACGGCCCCTGTGTTCACCACTTCCGCCCCTGCCAACATCACCGTTCCGTGCGACGCGATACCCGTGCAGCCGGACCTGGCAGCGACAGACAACTGTTCACCCGTGAGCATGCTGAACATCGTGAAGAACGAGGTGCGCGAGAACATCCCTGGCGCCTGTGCAAACAACTACCGCCTTATCCGCACCTGGACCGTGACCGACGAATGCGGCAACAGCACCACCATAAGGCAGACAGTGACCGTGGAAGACAAAACTGCACCGGTATTCACCATGCAGCCGCCTACCAACATCACCGTAAACTGCGACGCCGTACCTGCCGCGCCTGCAATGACCGCTACAGACAACTGTTCAGGCAACAACGTTACCGTAACGTATAGCTTCAGGAGAATGCAACTGTCCGGCGATTGCATTAACAACTACAGGCTCACCCGCACGTGGATCGCCCGCGACGAGTGCGGCAATACAGCCACCGCCACACAGGTGATCACCGTGATAGATACCACCAGGCCGGTATTTAACATGGCAGCCCCTGCAGACACGATGGTGAGCTGCGATGCGATCCCCTCACCCATCAGCATCACTGCATCAGACAATTGCAGCATGCCGGGCGCGGTAAGCGTAACCTTCAACCAGCAGCGTGAGAACATCCCGGGCACTTGCACCAGCAACTACCGCCTGATCTACACCTGGACGGCCAAAGACGAATGCGGTAACACCTCCATAATGCGCCAGGTGATCACGGTAAGGGACACTACAAGACCTGTGATCGAAACGCCGCCGGCAGACATCACGCTTACCTGTGGCGAACCGGTACCGGCAACCATGATAGAACTGAACGCCACAGACAACTGTGACGCCAGCTTCCCGAAAAAAGTGAAATACACCGTGGATCCGTATACGCCGGACCTCTGCAACGGCTACACCATCACCAGGAGGTGGAGCATTACAGACCAGTGCGGCAATGCAGCCCAGGACGTGATACAGCGCATCATCGTGATGCCTTGCCCGAAACCTGAGCTTGAAGCGGAAGTATTCACCAACTGCAGCACTACTCCGTTCATCACCCTCAGAACGCGCGGTAATGTGAACAGGCCGGTATACACACTGGTAGGTGTAACTCCTGCCAATGCAGTACAGGTACCGATCACATCCGGCAACCCGAGGTTCAACGTGAACGGCGCCACCACAGCTTCCTTCATCGTACGCGACGGTGTGACCGGTTGTGTGTCAGACACCATGACCTACACCATCAATTACGTGGCCATGCCGGTAGTGAACCTTGGCAAAGACACCAGCCTCTGCGGCGGTAACGGTATGGTACTCGATGCAGGCCCGGCCAACTTCGGCTACAGCATCACCTGGAGCACCGGCGAGACCACCCAGCGCATCAGGGTAACACAGGCCGGCAAGTACAGCGTAACCGTAAGCAACGGCATGTGTACAGCCACCGATTCGATAGAAGTAGATGTAATCCCGATGCCGCTGATAAACCTCCCCGACACCACCATCTGCCGCGGCCAGAGCGTTACGCTCAACGCCACCGTGGAAGGCGCTTCCAGCTACTTCTGGAGCACCGGGGCCACTACGCCGAGCATCAATGTGAGCACACAGGAACGCTTCTGGGTACAGGTGATCAAAAACGGCTGCATCACGATCGATACCATCAATGTAACCGTGAACCCGCCGCCGGATATCACGCTGAGCAGGGATACCACTATCTGCCCGGGCCAGACCGTCATGCTGACCGTAAACACGAATGCAGGACGCATCCAGTGGGGCACCGGCGAAATGGGCAACTCCATCCTCGTAAGCAGGGCCGGTACTTACTCAGTGGCCGTGTACAGGGACAATTGCGTGGTGAGGGAATCCGTGAGAGTGGCAGAACGCCCGAACATGACCTTCGACCTCGGACCAGACCGCATCATGTGCCCCGGCGGAAGCATCATCATAGACGCACGCCATCCTGATGCAGGCGTCTACCGCTGGAACGACGGAGACCTGAACCCTGTGAAGAGCATCAGCACCGGCGGTGTGTACAAACTGGGCATACTGGACCGCTATTGCGACAGGTACCAGGAAGACAGCATCCGCGTGACCATTGCAGGCCCGCCGACGGTGAACCTGGGCAACGATACCATCATCTGTAAAGGCCGCCGCCACATCCTGAAGACCAACGCGACCAACGCTACGGCTTACAGGTGGAGCACCGGCGCCACTACCGCCACCATCGAAGTAACGCTGCCGGGCACCTACAGCGTGACAGTGTTCAACGATTGCGGCAGTACGACAGACGAGATCACCATCGACGTGAAAGAGTGCGACAGCAAGCCTGAAGTGCCGAACGCCTTCTCGCCGAACGGAGACGGGAACAACGACCTGTTCCGCCCCGTGGTAAGAGGCCCGATGTACGACTATGAACTGCGCATCTTCAACCGCTGGGGTGAAATGGTATACATCAGCAAAGACCAGTACCAGGGCTGGGACGGCACTTACAAAGGCCGCCCGGTAGATGTAGGAACCTTTGTATGGTGGCTCACCTATAAAAAAGTGACAAACGGCCCGGCCTTCATCATCAAAGGCGACGTGACCGTTGTAAGATAGCTACCCGGTAAACAGGAAACCGATTCTTTCACTGGAAGAGGCCGCTCGTTTGAGCGGCCTCTGTTTTTTGGGCAGATTGTAACTTTTTATTATACCACCCCGTTTTAACCCGAAACGGACAGTATGAAAATGTACCTCATAGCCGCGGCTGTGCTGCTGGCGTCCTCGTCCTGCAAAAAAAATAAAGATGGCGGTAAGTTCACCAAGGATTTCAGCCCGGTGGTGAACACCGAACGGCTGGACGGCGGCCACCCCTACACGATTAAAATGAAGGTGACATTTATCGTTTTCAATGGCTGCGGTGCGTTCGATTCCTTTTCGTCCTCGTGGCAGAAAGATACGCTGGTAATGAAAGTGGTGGCCCGTTATCCGGCAAACGCTTTCTGCACGGATAACCTTCCCGCGCTCACTACGACCTTCACCAAAGAATATACAAAGCCCGGCACTTATTACATCAAATGGGTGGGTCCCGGCCAGGGAGAGCCTGAAGGCAGCGTACACCGGGATACCGTAGTAGTCAACTAGGGAGATTTTTTTTCAACCAAATATCAATTATTATGAAACTGTACATGCTTATGCTTATGACTGCTGTATCGCTGTTGGCTGTTTCCTGCAGCGATGATCCTGATCCCATCACGATGGTAAAGGATACAGGCAATGTTGCTTTCACACAATCAGCAGAGCCCGCCCAGGCTGGCAAACCTTTCAAGATAGATGTAAGATTTGCCCTGCCAGTCAGCTGCAGCTCGTTTGATTCCTTTGAAACCTGGAAAGAAGCGGATACATTAATGGTAAGAGTATGGTGCCTCAGGCCGGAACACCCCAACTGCACGAAAGAGATAAGGTATGAAACCAAGAGCCTGATGCATACTTTTGCAACTGCCGGCACTCATTATTTGAAATTCTTCCGGTATAATGACATCTGGTACCGCGATACGATCACGGTAGTGCCGTAATCCCGGTTATTTATTTTTCCCTATGCGCCCCAGGTGGGTATCCTGGAAGCCGGTCACCAGTTTGAGGCCGTAGCCGAAAACACGGTCCATGGAAGAATGGGCGAACAATATGATACCTGCAAAAGTGAGCGGCTCCACCTGGAACCAGGTGCCTGCGAAGTAGATCAGTAAAGCCACTCCTTTATGATGGAAAAAATTGTAAACATAAGCTCCCGCACGTGCGTTGGCCAGGTAACCCAGCATGCTGAGATCCGGCAGCAGCAGGCAGCCCCAGAACCACCACCAGGAAATGGTGCACTGTTGTTCAAACATCAGCATGGCCAGCACAAACATGGCTGCTTCTTCCAGTTTCAGCAATTTGGTCATATTTCGATCGGTCGTTTGAAGGGCAAAGCTCAGCAGATTTAGCGGGATAACAAAATAATGCAGGCTGATAGCATATTAGGCGCTATTACCATCGATCAGCAAAGAAAGGAATGCCGCATGGAGTCTGAAGAACGGCGGGGTTGACGTGGACTTGATCCGGACCTGGTCCGTGGATAATATAGCATTAAAAAAGCCTCTCCATGATCCGGAGAGGCTTTTTATATTGTTGAAAATATCAATACAACATTCTCGTCTTGATAGTATGGTTCACTTCTTTCAACAGCGCAAAAGCTTCCGCTGAAAGCTTGGAATCCACATCCAGCACCACGTAACCGATCTGGTCGTTGGTTTTTAAGTACTGGCCCAGGATGTTGATGTTCTTGCCGGATAAAGCGCTGTTGATCTCAGACAATACCCCCGGCACGTTGCGGTGGATGTGCAGGATGCGGTGGGTATTCTCAATAGCCGGCACGCTCAGCGCAGGAACGGTATGTGAACCGAATGAAGCGCCTTTTTCCAGGTAATTCAGCATTTTGCTGCTTACATCCAGCCCGATGTTGTGCTGGGCCTCTTCCGTGCTGCCGCCGATGTGCGGGGTCAGGATCACGTTGGGCAGTTTTTGCAGCGGCGTGGTGAAAGCAGCGCCGTTCTTTTCGGGTTCCACCGGGAACACGTCTATCGCCGCGCCGGACAGCTGGCCTTTTTCAAGCGCTTCCTTCAGATCTTCCAGTACCACTACTTCCCCGCGTGCATAGTTCAGGAAAATAGCGCCTTTTTTCACATGTTTCAGCGTGTCTTTATTGATCATATCCATAGTGCTCTTGTTGGAAGGCACGTGCAGGGAAATGATATCTGATTGTTTGAAAAGGTCTTTCAAAGTCCTGATCTGAACGGCATTACCCATGGGAAGTTTTGTTTCCACATCATAATACAGCACGTTCATGCCCAGTGCTTCCGCCAGCACGCTCACCTGGCTGCCGATGTTGCCATAACCCACGATGCCGATGGTCTTACCGCGCAGCTCGTAACTACCGGTAGCTTCTTTCATCCAGGTTCCCTGGTGGGCTGCCGTGTTCTTATCAGGAATACGGCGGATCAGCATGATCGACAGGCCGATCACCAGCTCGGCAACCGAACGGGTGTTGGAATAAGGGGCGTTGAATACGGCTACCCCATGCTCAGTGGCGCTTTTAAGGTCCACCTGGTTAGTGCCGATACAGAAGCAGCCGATCCCCTGGAGCTTGTTGGCTGCGGCCAGTACAGCCGAGGTTACCTGGGTTTTGGACCGGATGCCCAGTAAATGAACATCTTTCACTTCCCTGATCAGGTCCGCCTCACTGAGGGCGCCTGTAATTTTACGGGTGTTCACATACCCCGCTTCTTTGAACTCCGCCACCGCGGCATCACTAATGTTCTCCAATAAAAGGATGTTGATCTTCTCTTTCGGATAACTCGTTAATTTTCTTTGGCTCATGGTGCTGGTATATTTCGGTTCAATGACAATAACCTGACAATTATAGCAGGGGTTTTGTCATTAAATTCACCGCAAACCTAGCCTAGTTTGATCAGAAATCAAATAAGACCCCCGGCAAATTAGAGATTGGTGAAAAAAGAAGGGTCTTCGTTGGTCTTTTTTAAATAATTTCCACCCTTCAGCCGTATAAAGGGCATGAAAATTGCTAACAATCTGATTTTAAATATACTTATCAGCAAGCACTAAATGAACCGTTCGAAGGCAATTGTATTACTGGCCATATCTGCCAGTACACTTTTTTATTCCGCGTGCAACAGCAGCTCAGCTCACCGGAACAAAGAAAAAAACGCTTCTGCAAAATCAACTTCTGTCTATACCGTCGGGCTGTCAGCCGAAGAAGAAAAAGCCGTCCTCAACGATCCGCGCAACAAACGCATCAGCCGTGAAGTGGCTGAGCTCGTGCGCACCCGCCTTTCAGCCTCCTCTTTCAGCGGCGCTGTGCTGGTGGCCAAAAAGGGCGTGATCTTATATGAACATTACCAGGGGCTGGAAAACCATGCCAACAAAACCCCGGTAACAGACAGTTCGATGTTCCAGCTGGCCTCCGTGTCCAAGACCTTTACCGGCATGGCTGTTTTGAGCCTGCTGGAAAAAGGGAAACTGGGGCTGGAAGATTCCATCCAGCATTATTACCCTGATTTCCCGTATCCCGGCATTACGATACGCATGCTGCTGAACCACCGCAGCGGCCTGCCCAATTACCTTTATTTCTGCGACAGCCTCATCAAAGACAAATCGCACTTCCTGACCAATGAAGAAGTGATCAGCCTGATGACGGTGCATAAGCCTAAAGCGCAGTACCCGCCGGACAGGCATTTTAATTATTGCAATACCAATTACCTTATCCTCGGCGCCATCATCGAAAAAGTGAGCGGTCAGAAGTATGCGGATTACCTCCAGCAGACCTTCTTCACCCCGCTTGAAATGAACAACACTTTCGTGGCGGACCCTTCAAAAACGCCCCGCCCGCACCAGACCATCAGCCACCTTTCCAGCTGGCGGCCCGAGCCGGACAATAGTTTTGACGGCTCCGTAGGCGATAAAGGCATTTATTCCACCGCCCAGGATATGCTCAAATGGGACCAGGCGCTGTATTCCGGCAAGCTCTTCAAGCCCGAAACACTCAAAGAAGCATTTACTCCCTATAGCAATGAAAAGCCCGGCATCCGCAACTATGGCCTCGGCTGGCGCCTGCTCGTTTATCCTGACAGTACCCGGAAGATCATCTACCACAACGGCTGGTGGCATGGCAACAACACTGTTTTCTACCGCTTTATAAAAGATTCCGCGACCGTCATCATCCTCGGAAACCGCTACAACCGCGGCATTTACCAGGCCGTGAAACCGCTTCGCGAGATCATCGGGCATAGCGATGGAGAAGAGGCAGGAGAAGAATAATATAACGCCGGTCATCCCGGCCTGCTCCTGACGATCATGCAAAACGTTGACTGCGGTCATTGAAACGGGGTCCGCAGGGGTGTATTTTTGTGTCAGATTGAAGAATAGCTTTACTGCATTAGATGACCAGCCCTTTTGGGCGACCGCTGTTACACCGACAAACTTTATTCCCCGGTCTTCTCTCCCGATTTACATTCCATCATTGCTGCCAGTGGCATAGCATGTCGGAATCTTCACGGCCGCAGTCTGCGGGCCGGCTGTTTTCCTCATGCCCCATAGCAGCCCATTATTCACATCGCCTCCGGGCGGAGCTAAAAAGTATTGTTATGAAAAATCTGACACTTGCATGCGCAGCAGCATGCCTGGCCCTCCTTTGCGCCTGCTCTAAAGAACCGCTTGAAGAATACGTTCCCGCCAAAGACGGCGCCAAGTTGTCTCTCGCGTATAAAGACAGCGCCTTCACTATGACTCCCCGGGTAGACAGCGCGAACATGCTTTCACTCGTGAATGCATACCGCGCAAAAGGCTGCAACTGTGGCGGTACATGGATGCCTCCCGCACCGCCGCTGGCCTGGAATATCAAGCTGGAAAAGGCGGCCTGGCTGCACAGCAAGGAAATGAACGACAGCGTTTACATGAGCCATACCGGCCTCAACGGCAGCAGCGGCGGCGACCGCATCCGCAGGATGGGATACAACTGGAAAGCCTATGCCGAAAATATTGCTTTGGGGATACTCAATGAGAAGTCTGTCGTAGACGGATGGATGGGCAGCAAAACGCACTGCATGGCGATGATGGACCCGGCGCTGAAAGAAACCGGCATCGCGCGGGTGCGCAACCACTGGACGCAGGAACTTGCGCTGTCTCATTGAGCATGATGAAAAAAATCCGCCCTGCGTTTTCTCGTTTACGGCAGGGCGGAGAGGATTAATGCATGAAACGAGCTGTTTCATGACCATTCTATCAACCTATTTATGCGAACTAAAACCTGTAACCTGTCTATTGCTTAGCCGGCGTTTCCTTTTTCGCTTCGTGTTTTTTAGCGTGATGATGCTCGGCTTTCTTTTCTGCCTTATGTTCTTTTTTCTCAGCTTTTTGTTCTGTTTTTGCAACGGGTTTTACCTGTGCATTTGCTGCGGTGATGCCACCAAAGGTGATCATTGCGGCGGCCATCAGAAACATGATCTTTTTCATTTTTACTTGTTTTAATTGTTAATGGTAAGTATTAGCTTCTTCGATGTATTCCTGTATGCGCTGTAAAATATCAGCGGGAAAATGAGCAGCGTGAGCACCGTAGCGGTTACCAGCCCTCCTATCACTACTACTGCCAGCGGCTTTTGTGTTTCGGAACCGATGCCGGTGCTGACGGCTGCCGGTATCAGACCGATGGCGGCCATCAGCGCGGTCATCACCACCGGCCTGATGCGTTCCTCCACTCCCATTCTTATCGCGTCGTTCAGCGGCATTTTTAATTGAAGGTTTTTGTGAAATACCGAGATGAGGATCACGCCATTCTGGATGCATATCCCGAACAGGGCAATGAAGCCCACTCCCGCTGAAATGCCGAAGTTGATACCTGTTACATGCAGCGCCAGTATGCCGCCGATCAGCGCGAAGGGCACGTTCAGCAAGATCAGCCCCGCGTCTTTTACGCTGCCCATCATGATGAACAGGATGATGAAAATAGCCACCAGGCTCACCGGCACTACCTGCCCCAGCCGCTGCGTGGCGCGCACCTGGTTCTCGAATTCGCCCGTCCAGCCGATGGAGTAGCCCTTAGGAAGCTTCACGCCATTGTTCACTTTTTCCTGCGCTTCGGCAATGGTGCTGCCCAGGTCGCGGTCGCGGACGGAGAATTTTACGCCGATGAAACGTTTGGTATTATCGCGGTAAATGAATGCCGGCCCCGTAACGGTCTGGATGGTGGCGATCTCCTTCAGCGGGATGCGGTTGCCATTCATGGCGGGCACCATCAGGTTGCGGAGGTCTTCTTCATCTTTGCGCGATTGCTGATCGTAGCGGATGCGCACGTCGAACTTGCGTTCGCCTTCATAGAGCTGCGTGGCGGTCTTTCCGCCGATAGCCATTTCGATGACGGCCTGTGCGTCAGCGGTCTTTACGCCGTACAGCGCCATTTTCTGTTCTTCAAGGTGCACGCTCATTTCTGGCTGGCCTACGTTGCGCAGGATGCCGACATCTTTAATGCCGGGCACGCCTTCGATACGGGCTATCACCTGGTTGGCGAGCTTGTCCAGCTCCTCCAGGTCGTCCCCATAGATCTTCACCGCATTGCTGGCGTTGATGCCGGCCACGGCTTCGGCCACGTTGTCGATGATCGGTTGGGAATAGTTGTAACCTACGCCCTGGTATTGTTTCAGCCGTTTGTCCATTTCTTCGACGAGCTGGTCCATGGTGATCTTCCGTTTCCATTCTTCTTTCGGCTTCAGGTTCACCTGGCATTGCACATAATAAAAACCGGAAGGATCGGTGCCGTCGTTGGAGCGGCCGGTTTGCGACAGCACGCCGTTCACTTCGGGGAAGCTGGCCAGCTCCTGCCGGAACTTGTGCACGAATTTCACGGTTTCGTTGAGGCTCATGCTCATGGGCAGCTTCGCCTCCACCCATAATGCCCCCTCATTGAGCTGGGGCAGGAATTCTGAGCCGAGAAACCGGGCGGAGGCGAAACTAACTCCCATGAATAAAATGGCGATGAGCAGGCTGAGCCTCTTCCTGGCATACGTCCAGTTGAAACCTTTCATCACGATGCGGTGAAAGAAATTCACCACGGGGTTGTGCTTTTCGCGTACGTTCTTTTTAAGCAGGATGGATGTAAGGACCGGCACCAGCGTGAGCGTGAACAGCAGGGCGCCCAGCAGGGCGAAACCCAGCGTCCAGGCCAGCGGTGAGAACATTTTGCCTTCCACTTTCTGGAAAGAGAAGATGGGCAGCAATGAAATAATGATGATGAGTTTGGAGAAAAATACCGCTTTACCCAGCTCGCCGCCCGTCTTTTTGATCCAGCCCATCTTGGCGAGCCGGTTAAAGCGTTCCATCCCGAAATGTTTGGCCTTATGGTCCAGCATTACGAAGATGCCCTCCACCATCACCACCGCGCCGTCTATTATGATCCCGAAGTCGATGGCGCCCATAGACAGCAGGTTGGCGCTCATCCCCTTCAGCTTCAGGCAAATGAAGGCAAATAACAGCGACAGCGGTATGATGATGCCCACGATCACCGTGGTTCTCCAGTCTGCCATGAAAAGGAATACGATCACGGTCACGAAGATGATCCCTTCCAGCAGGTTATGCATGACTGTTTTGGTGCAATAACTCATCAGCACGTCGCGGTCGTAAAAGGTGACCATTTTAATGTCCGACGGCAGCACTTTCCCGTTCAGTTCGGCTACTTTGTCTTTGATGCGCCCCAGCACTTCATGCGGGTTCTCTCCTTTGCGCATCACTACGATTCCTTCCACGATATCATCGTTGCCGTCAAGCCCCGCCTGCCCTACCCTTGGCGCGGAGGTTTCCCGCACTTCGGCTACGTTCTTGACGAGTATGGGCGTGCCGTCTATGTTCTCTACGATGATGTTCTCAATATCTTTGATGTTATCCAGCAGCCCGATGCCCCGCACAACATACGCCTGCCCGTTCTTTTCGATCACATCGCCGCCCACGTTGATGTTGCTCTTGCTGGCGGCCTCGTAAAGCTCCAGCGGCGTGATGTTGTATTTCGCGAGGCGTACAGGATCCGCCGTGATCTCGTATATTTTTTCCTGCCCGCCGAAGGCCACCACATCGGCCACGCCGGGCACGCTGCGCAGCTGGCGGTCTATCACCCAGTTCTGATAAGTGAGCAGCCCCCGGCTGTCGCGATGATCGCTTTTAAGCCAGTAGCGGAACACTTCGCCTGTAGGCCCGTAAGGCGGCTGCACTTCAGGCTCCACGGATTCCGGCAGGCTCACGTTGCGCAACATATTGCTCACCTGCTGCCGCGCGAAGAAATCATCCACATCGTCCTCGAATATGATCTTGATCACGGAAAGCCCGAACATAGAAATGGACCGCACGCTGGTCTTACGCTGCACCCCGTTCATGGATATTTCGATGGGCGTGGTCACGAACCGTTCCACTTCTTCCGCGCTGCGCCCGTTCCATTCGGTCACGATCACGATCTGCGTGTTGGTCACGTCGGGGAATGCTTCGATGGGCGTATGCAGGAAAGCCACTACCCCGCCGATGCTCAGCACTGCCAGCATGAAGAACACGAAGAATTTGTTCCTGAGCGAAAAGCCTACAATATTTCTGATGAATCGGTTCATATCCTGTTAGTCGTTCAGCGCGTCGTATATCAATAACTGGTTGCGGGAAATGATCTTTTCGCCGGGCTGCAGCCCGCGGCTGATGTACGATGTTTCGTTCAGGGCCTTGGCTACTTTTATTTCCCGTGTGTCTACATTGAATTTGTCCCGGAACACCATCACGAAATTTTTCCCTTTGTCGAAAATGACGGCAGAGCTGGGAATGGCGGGCATTTCAGTGCCTTCGCTATACCGCAGCAATACGGAGGCAAACATCTCGGGCTTCAGCAGCATGCCTTCATTGTCCAGCCGGATGCGCACCTGCATGGTTTTCGTTTCCGGGTCCAGCACGTTGTAGACTTTGTCTATCCGTCCATGGAAAACCTTATCCGGGTAGCTGATGGTGGAAATATCCGCAGGATATCCTTCTTTCACGCGGGCGATGTCTGTCTCGAACACGTTGGCCATGATCCACACATCGTCCAGCTCGGAGATGGTGAACATATGCTGGCTGTTGTCTGCCCGCAGCTCCATGCCGTTGTTGATGTTCTTTTCTATCACGTAACCGCTGATAGGCGCCGTTACGATGGAAGTGGAACCGCTGCCTTTGCGGTAGATCAGCAGCAGCTCATTGAGCCGGGCGATCTCAGCCTGGGCTTTGTTCACTTCGCCTTCGGCATTCACGACGTCCTTTTCGGTGGAGAGCTGGCTTTTGTAGAGGTCCTGCGCTACTTTCAGCCCTTTTTCCGCCACGGCGAGGTCTGTACGCGCCTGTGCCAGCTGCTTGTCGTAATCGGCTATTTCGCCGCTCTGGATCACCGCCAGCACCTGCCCTTTTTTTACGTAATCGCCGAGCTGCACTTTGATGTCTTTCACGTAGCCGCTCACCAGCGGGTAGAGCTTGAGCACCTTGCTCATGTCCGGCGTTACTTTGCCGGAGAGGCGCAGCTCGTTTTCGACGGGTTTGATCACGGTGGTATCTATTTTTATTGAGGCCAGCATGGTATCGCTGAGCACGAAGGTGGCGGCTTCCGCGGCTTCCGCCTGCGTATGTTTGCAGCCCGACCAGGTGGCGAGCGCAGCGATAAGCGCAAGGGGAAGTGCAAATGTTCTCATTGTCAAAACGGTTAATTCACGGTGTTGAATAATTGCGTGCCGGTGGTGTAATTCAGCTCCTCGTAGGCCAGCACGCGGTCGTTCAGGAACTTATTGGTATGTTTTACGTGATCGCTGTAGCTGTTGAAGTAGTCGATGAACTGGAGCAGGGAAATATTGCCCTTGCGGAAGTTGGCGGCTACTTCGGCGATCAGCTGTTCGTATTCGGTGTTGAAGGATTTGAGATCGGGCCAGCCGGAGCCATTTTCCAGGAACCGGATCTTTTCCAGGGCGTTAGCCACTTCTGCGCTTACGTTGAGGCGTTGCTGTTGAAAAAGTGCGTCCTGTGCTTTCATTTCGCCGGCGGCCGCTTTGATATTGCCTTTGTTGCGGTTCCAGAGCGGGAGGTCTATGCCCAGGGTGAGCCCGACGAAATTAGCGGCGTAGCTGCCGTTTTTGTCGTAAGTAGCGCCCAGGTGCAGGTCTGGTACTGCCAGGGCTTTTTGCAGCTTGTAGTTCACACGGGCCATTTGCAGCTGGTTGCCCGCCAGTGCAAGGTCCGGCCGGTTAGCCAGGGCGGTGTCGGTGAGCGACTGCAGCGTGTATGACCCTATTGTATATTGCTGCAGCACATCACCACCCACCACTGGTGTAACCGGGAGCGGACTTCCCAACAAGGTTTGCAGGTTCAGCGAAGCAGCGAGCTCCTGCTGCCGCAGATCGGTATAATCATTTGAAATGCCTACCTGCAGGGCCTGCAGGCGGATCACGTCAGCATGCGCCACACTGCCTTTGCTGTCTGCTTCGCGGTATGCGTCTAATATTTTCTGGAGATTGCCCAGCTGTTCGCGGAGTGTTTTTTCGGTTTCTTTCAGGAAGTATAATTGGTAGTAGCTGCTGCGCAGCTGCAGGCGCAGGGTGCGCATCAGTTCATTAAAGGCGGCGGCGGACGAGGCTGCATTCCATTGTGCCAGTTGTACCTGTTTGTTCCTTTTGCCTGCCAGTAAGATCAGCTGGTCTATATTGCCTTCAAACTGTCCGCCGCTGCCTATATTGAAGGGCTGCACCTTGTTGAGGGTGCCGAAGCCCAGGGTGGTCGAAAAAGAGGGATTGTTCCATTTACGGGCCTGCTCTACCAGCGCTTCATCCGCATCCACATGGTAGCGCTGCGCCAGCAGCAGCAGGTTGTTTTGCAGGAATTGTTTTTCCGCTTCCGGGAGCGTAAGCGGCTGTGCATCCTGTGCCAGTGCTTTTGTTGATAGAAGAACGAATAATATGAGCCGGAGCTGTTTCATTTGAATACAAAGCTCCAAACCGGGAATTAAAGGGGGCTTTAAGGCGGCTTAAAAAAGGATTAAAATAAGAGGTGTCATCATTGCGGGAAGCAGAGCGCAAGTGCGTGGCCGCGCGCCCGTTTTGGCTATGCTGTTCCTCGTAATGACGGGGTTTGTCGCCCTACACGTGCAGCAACTGCACAGTAAAGGTAGAACCTTCGCCAGGTATGGAAAACAAACTCAGCCGCCCTTCATGCAGCTCCACGATCTTTTTGCAGATAGACAGCCCCAGCCCGTGCCCTCTCACTGTTTGACCGTTGCTGCCGCGAAAGAAAGGCTCAAACACGCGGCCCTGCTCATCCGCCGGTATGCCCATCCCCTGGTCTTTTACATGCACGATGATATACTTGTCGTTGAAGTCGATCGTAACCCAGGCAGACTGGTCTGCGGAGAATTTGCAGGCATTGTCCAGCAGGTTGAGGAAAAGCACTTTCAGCAGCGTTTCGTTGCCGTTGCTGGTGAGATAGGTTTCCAGCTCGGGCTCGCGCAGGAACTGTATCTCCACTTTCCCGTTAGGTTTTCTTTTTTCGCGTACCTGCTCGCTGGTTTCCCAAAGCAATTCGTCTACCCGCACGGGCGTGAATACAAATTCCTGCCGGTTCAGCTCCGATTGCGCGAGCTGCAGCAAACCGTTAGACAGGTCGGATAAACTTTGCGCGTCTTCCAGTACGGAATGCAGCACCACTGCATATTCCGCTCCCGTCCGGTCTTTGGCAAGCGCCACCTGCAGCTGGCTGATAATGGCCGCCAGCGGGGTTCTCAGCTCGTGGGAGGCATTGCTCACGAAGCTCTTCTGCAGGTCGAAACTATGGCTGAGCCGCTGCAGCATGGTATTGAAGTTGGCGCCCAGCTGGGCTATTTCGTCCTTGCCTTTTACGTCCACCTTTACGTCCTGCAGGTTGTTGGCATTGATGGAATCTACCTGCTGCACGAGGCTGTCTATCGGCTGCACCATCTTTTTCGCGAAGAAGTACCCCACTCCCACCAGCAGCACCACGGCCACGAGCAGTTCTATCACGAGGATGCGGCTGAGGTTCTGCAGGTTCTGGAAACCGTATTTGTCGAAGGAAGACACGATCACGAGTACGGATACATTGTCTTCCGTATAATAAATACCGGCCGTTTCGCCGTTGCTGTCGTTGTGTATGTAATACTTATGCTCTTTGATGTAATCCAGCAGGTGCTTGGGCGTGCGCACCGCGGTGTCGCGCATATTGGTGTAGAGCAGGTCGTAGCGCTCGTTGTATACGAGGATGGTTTCGCGGTAAAGGTCCTGGAAAGTGGTCTTATCAAGCTTGCGCAGCAGGTTGATCTGCACATGATCGTTCTCGATGATCACGCTGCCAATGGAGCGGGCGCGGTATTCCAGCCGGTCCTGGTACTCTGCGCGCCTGCTTTCCGAAGAAAAGTAGTAGGCCAGCACGGCGAATGCGATCAGCAGCACTGCGGCAGACAGCGTATAATAGACGGCTATTTTGTACTTGATATTCAAACCGGGCGCTATTGGTCTTCCGAAATATAATACCCCATCCCTGTTTTGGTATGGAGCAGCTTCAGTTCAAAGTCCTTGTCTATTTTTTTGCGGAGGAAGTTCATATATACCTCTATCACGTTGGTGCCTGTATCAAAATCGATATTCCAGACCTTTTCCGCGATGGTGAGCTTGGAGATCACTTTTCCTTTGTGCAGGGCGAGCAGCTCCAGTAGCTGGAATTCCTTGGCGGTAAGGGGTATCTTTTTCCCGGCGCGGCTCACTTCTTTCCGCTCCCGGTCTATCTCCAGGTCCGCGATCATGAGCTTGTAGCGTTGCGCGGCGGAAACGTCGGCCCCGGCGCGCTTGAGGAATACGCGGATGCGGGCCAGCAGTTCCCGGAAATCGAAGGGTTTCACCAGGTAATCGTCCGCCCCCAGTTCAAAGGCCTGCATTTTGTCGTCCATGCCGCCGAGGGCGGTGAGCATGATAACGGGCACTTTGTTGTTGCGGCGGCGGATCACTTCGCAGATCTCGTAGCCGTTGTGGTGGGGCAGGTTAAGGTCGAGTATCACCAGGTCGTAGTCCTGGCTGGCTGCCAGGCCTTTGCCGATGCGGCCGTCGTAGGCCACGTCTACCTCGAAGCCATTTTCTTCCAGCCCCATTTTCACGGCGTTGGCCACTTTTACTTCATCTTCCACGATCAGGATCCTTTGCATAATCTGCTAATCTAGGAAAAAATGAAATAACCGGGGAAAGGGAGTAACGGTTAAGGGAGACTTGTTTGTCTTATAAACGGCGTCATGCGGTATGCCTGCGGTTGGGCAGCACGTTTTCCCGCGTCCATTCGATGGTGTGGCTGAAAGGGTGCTGGCGTACCGGGCATTCTTCCAGGGTGCAATGGGGGCAGCTGCTGGGAATGCAGGGGTCCACATGGATGAAGAATTCCACTTCATGACCCTCCAGTTCTTTATTTACAAGCTCTTCCATGGCCTTGACCTCCTCATGCACAAGGGTCAGCTCCAGGTAATACGGCAGGGTTACGTGGCAATCTATATGATAATTGTTGCCATACTGCTGCACGCGCATATTGTGCACGTCTATCCAGTTGGGATGTTCGCGGCGGTGCCGGTTCAGGATGCCGATCACCTGGTCCACCACTTTCATATCCGTTTCATCCATGAGCCCTGAGATAGACTGCCGCATGAGCTGGTAGCCTTTGCGGAGGATGAGGATGGCCATGGCTACGGATACGGCGGGGTCCAGCCAGCGGAGGCCGGTATAGTGGATGATGAACAAGGCGATGATGAGGGCCACGGAGCTGTAGGCGTCTGTAAGGATATGCTGGCCGTTGCCGTTGAGGGTGATGGAATTGAGCTTCCGGCCGCTCCGTACCAGGTACAGCCCCAGCAGGAAGTTGGCCACTGAAGTGCCGGTAATGAGCCAGATGCCCTGGTCTATCTTTTCCAGCGCCGGCTGTAAAATGAAATACTGGCCGGCCTTAAAAAGGATCAGAATGCCCGCGATAAAGATCATGGCGCCTTCGAAGCCGATGGAAAAGAATTCCACCTTGCCGTGGCCATAGGGATGGTTCTCGTCTTTCGGTTTGCCGGTCAGGTAAATGCTGTAACAGGCAAAGCCGCCCGCCACTACGTTGATGATGGATTCAAGCGCATCGGAAAGAATGGCTACGGAATGCGTGAAAAAGTAAGCCACAAACTTGGCAACCGTCAACAGCAGGCTGATTCCCAGGGAAAGCAGGATGATCCGCAGTTCTTTTCTTATCAAGTTTAGATTTGTTGGTAACAGGAGCAAAGAAACGGTAAAATGTGTTGCGATACCAGTTGCGCCGGGTTTTTTATTCGGTTAAAATTGATTAAATTAGTTTACGCATTGATCCGGCGCCCCTTTTACATTGTTTCAGTTTTGATCAAAATCTAAACCGTTCCAGGAAAGAACCGCTATCCGAAAAGACATGGATCACTGACAGCATTTAAAATTCAGCTATACCGGGTCAAACAAGTAATCGAAATCTAATTGTCAACAGGCAGTAATCGAAAATCTAAATTCAAGCGTAGCAATCAAATCCAGACATGGCGCTCCCGTGAATTAAATCATTGCTCAGGGCATATCCCGGCAACAGGCCGCGTTGTATGCCTTGCATCCGTTTTTTTAGTAACAGGCATCGCTTTTATTCCATCACCAAAATCTCGTTCTTTATGATGAGAAGTCTATTCCTCTTCCTATTATTACTGGGGATCATTCCTGCCGTACAGGCACAGAACATGGTGCGTGGCACCGTAACGGCTGCTGAAGACAGGCAGCCCCTGCCCGGGGTAACGGTGCGCATACAGGGCACCAGTACCGGCGTGGCCACCGACGCCAACGGAAACTATGGTATTGCGGCCAATCCCGGCCAGGTACTGGTATTCAGCTACATCGGCTATGTGCCCCGCAACATTACCGTGGGCAGCAGCAACACGATCCATGTGGAGCTGAGCGTGGACAGGAAGAACCTGCAGGAGTTCGTGAAAACGGCTTACAACATTTCCAAGGATCCCCGCTCCCTTGCCTCTTCCGTACAAAAGGTAGATGGCGCTGACGTGGCGCAGACGCAACGCGAAAACTTTATCAACGGCCTTGCGGGCCGCATTGCGGGCGCTACCGTTACCGGCACTTCCGGTGCGCCCGGGTCGTCTTCGCAGATCATACTCCGCGGGGCTACCTCCATTGGCGGCAACAACCAGCCGCTGTTCGTGGTAGATGGTGTGCCGTTCGACAACCAGACGCTGAACCAGGAAGCCCTCATCAGCGGCCAGAGCGTATCCTTTGCCAACCGCAACTCAGACTACGGCAACCGCGCCATGGACCTGAATCCAGAAGACATTGAAAATATCACTGTGCTGAAAGGCCCCGAAGCGGCAGCGCTCTACGGGTCAGACGGGGCTTCCGGCGCCATCCTCATCACCACCCGCAGGGGGCGCGCAGGCAGAGCGGCCGTTACCTACGACAATAACTTCCGTATAGAAGACGTATACATGTTCCCGGAAGTGCAAACCACCTACAGCCGCGGGCTGAACGGGGTTGCCGATCCCAACGCCACCGTGAATCCCTTTTCATTCGGGCAGATGAGCGCTTTCTTCGGGCCAAAATATGACCTCGATACTGTCACCTTCTACGACAACTTCGATGCATTTTTCCAGAAAGGCTTCCAGCAAAGGCACAGCCTCACCGTGGATGGCGGCAACGAGAAATACACATTCCGGCTTTCTTCCAGCTACCTGGACCAGAAAGGCGTAGTGCCTAATACCTCCTTCAACCGCGGTACCGTGCGGCTTTCCGGCTCCGCTAAGGTAAGCCCGCTGTTTGATATGAATGCTTCTTTTACCTATACCAACTCCACCACAGATAAAGGTTCCAAAGGCGCGGGCAGCTACTTCCTGACGCTGCTTACCTGGCCTGTGGACGAAGATGTACGGGACTACATGAACCCGGACGGCAGCCGCAAGACCTTGCGAGGCGTGGCTTACAACACCGAGTTCGACAACCCCTTTTGGGACGTGAATAAAAACCTTTCCAACGACCATACCGAGCGTTTTACCGGCAACGTGCAGCTGAACCTCAACCCGGCAGACTGGCTCACCTTCAGCGGCATCGGCAGCGCGGATATTTACACGACAGACGGTTACTTCATGACACACCCGCAATCCCGTTACGGTTTTGCCAGCAACGGCTTCCTTTCCGGGCAGGACATCATGACGCGCAACTTCTCCGGCATCCTGCGCGGCACTGCGAATAAGACTTTCGGGAAATTCGGCAACATCCTCACCGTTGGTTTTGCGTTCGACGATTTCACCACGCAGATAGATGCCTACAAAGGCGAACGTTTCTACGAGCCTGAGTTCATCTCCATCAACAACACCGAACCGCTGAGCCGTGATGCGAAGCTTACTTACAGCAACATCCGCAAAACACGTCTCTTCGGCAACTATGAGGTAAGCTGGAACCGTCTGTTATACTTATCCCTGGCAGGTTCCCGGGAGGGCAACTCTACTTTCATGAGCCGCTTCGTAGATAAAGATCCCTTCTTCAACTATGGGGCCGCGGGCCTGAGCTTCGTGTTCTCCGACCTGCTGAAGGACTGGAAATGGCTCAGCTACGGGAAGGCGCGCATCTCCTACGCCACCACCGGTAAAGGACCAGCCACGCCTTACGTAATCGACTATACGATGCAGTCGCAGATCACCACTGGCGGTGGTTACGCTTTCGGTTTTACCGGCAACAACCAGGGGCTGGTGCCTGAGAAAACAAAGAACTTCGAGTTCGGCGCCGAATTGAAGTTCTTCGAGAACAGGCTGGGGATCGACATTACAAGGTATTCCCTGCGCAGCAGCAACCAGATACTTTCCGCCCGTGCCAGCTACGGTACCGGTTATGTAATCAAATACCTGAACGGCGGCCTGGTGGAAAATCGTGGAATTGAGATACAGCTTTCCGGCGATCCCATACAAACCAGCAAATTCCGCTGGCACGTGCTGGCCAACTTCGACCGCAACAGGGGCCAGATACTGGAGATGCCGGCCGGCCTGCCCACTTATTATGATTCAGACACCTGGGTGTTCGGCAACCTGCGCTCGCAGGCATACAAAGGTGCGTTCACCGGCAACCTTAGCGGTTACAGCCTGCGCCGCAACAGCCAGGGCAAGTTGCTCATTAATCCATCATCGGGCCTGCCTGTTTCTTCCGGCGATTTCGTGATCGTGGGCGACCGCCAGCCTGATTTCAAAGTGGGGCTTATCAACGAATTCACGTACAAAGACTGGAGCCTGAGCTTCAACCTGGACTTCCGCCGTGGCGGCGACGTTTTCAACGGCAACGAATATTACCTCTACCTTGCCGGCCTCAGCAAACGCACGTTGAACAGGGAGCAGCAGTTTGTGATAGAAGGCGTATTGGCAGACGGACTGGAAGAAACTTCCAAACCCACGCCCAACAATATCGCGATCAACCCCTATTACAGGACCGATTACTGGGGCTCCACCGTGGCCACAGAAGCGGATTTCATTGAGTCTGTAGACTGGATGCGCCTGCGTGACGTAACACTGATGTACCGCCTGCCGCGCACCCTGCTGGCAAGGCAGAAGCTGATCACCAACGCATCCGTGTTCATGACTGGAACAGACCTGTTCATTATCACCAACTACACCGGGGCCGATCCCGCAGTGAACGCCAATACTGCCGCCAACCGCGGCTACGGCGGGGCCGGCATCGACTTCGGTTCATTGTCTACGCCCAGGGGTATCAACTTCGGTATCAAAGTGCAGTTCTAAGACCTAAAAACTAAACCATGAAAAGGATATTCATCATACTATACTTATTGCTGGTAACCCTTGCCGGCTGTAAAAAGTGGCTGGACGTAAACAGCGACCCGGATACCCCCCAGAACCCGGATCCCGCTTCTGTATTCCCGACCCAGCTGGCCGGTATCCCACGCGGCATTCAATACGACGCAAGGTATGTTGGCCGCTATGTTCAGAACTGGCTGACGTCATCCAGCACGCTCTCGGCGGATGTGAACTGGGACAGGATGGGCTATACCGGCGGCAGCGATGCCAACGGCGACGTTTGGCGGCAGACCTATTTCGGGTTGGGCCAGAACCTTCGTTATATTATCAACGTAGGCCGTGAAAAAGGCCAGTGGGATTACGTGGGCGCAGCTTATGCATTGCAGGCCTTTATGTTCCAGAGCTGCACCGATCATCATGGAGAGATCATCTTCACCGAAGCATTTAAAGAGAACACCGCTTTGTTCAAATTCGACGGGCAGGATACGGTGTACAACGGCGTGCGCGTATGGTGCGATTCAGCGCTGTTCTACCTGAACCGGACAGACCTCAACCCTTCCAATAAACCACTGAGCCGCGGTGACTACTCTTTAGGCGGCGACCGGCAGAAATGGATCAAATTCGTGTATGGCATATTGGCCAGGAATTACAACCATCTTTCCAACAAAGCCATTTACGACCCGGCGAAAGTGATCGAATTCTGTAATCAATCTCTGTCTGACGTTTCAGACGACTTCCTGGTGCCCCATGATGCCAGCAAGAATGACGACAGTAATTTCTTCGGCCCTTACAGGAACAACCTCACCAATTACAGGCAAAGCAACTTTATTGTGCAGCTGCTTGACGGTACTATCCTGGCCGGGGACACCAGTATATACGAAAACCGCGACCCGCGCATCAGCCACATGCTGTCTGCCGGCCAGGATACCACGAATGGCAACGGCGGCTACCGCGGCGTAGATCCCGGCATGGGCGACCCTAATGGTACCGGCGCGGCCAACGCCCGTAAAAGAGCGGCCAACCTTTGGGGCGACAGCTTATATCAAAATCCCAGCGCATCCGTATTTACGCCCAATGCAGGTAAGTTCCTTTTCAAGGACAAAGCCGTATCGCCGGTTATGACCTACGCCGAGATACAGTTCATCAAAGCCGAAGCCGCTTACCGCATGGGCGACAATGCTACTGCATTGGATGCATACACGAAAGGCATCAACGCTCATTTCGATTTCATCAACAGGTCTAACCTTCCCCGCAACAACAACGTGCTGTACAACGGGCAGCCCATTTCAAACACTGCGCGGGCCATTTACCTGAATTCCCCTAATGTGAAACGCACAGAAGCGGACCTTACGCTGGCAGACATCATGCTGCAGAAATACATTGCCTTATGGGGCTGGGGCTTCACTGAAACATGGGTGGACCTGCGCAGGTTCTATTACGGCGCCATTCCCGATCCGCGCAACGGCCAGGTGGTTTACAAAGGCTTTGTGCCGCCCGCTCCCTTATCGTCCCAAAACAATGGCCTGCTGGTATCCAGGGCACGGCCCAGGTACAATTCCGAGTACGTATGGAACCTGGAAGAGCTGGCCCGTATTGGCGCACTGGAAGGAAACTATCATACCAAACCTGTGTGGTTTATGCTCCCTTAATTAAACCTGTCTATTTATGAAAGCATTATATATCATCGGAATAGTGGCAGCCACAAGCATTTTGGCGGCCTGTAAGAAGAATGAGTTCAACATCACCGCGCGCACGTATGTGGACAACATGGTGAGGTTGAAAGTGGGCATCTTCACGCCCAGTATTACCAACCAGGGTGTACAAATAAAAGTGAACGGCCAGCGCATGAGCGGCATCGTAAGCTACGCCACTCCTTTCCCCGGCGGCGGGCTTAACACAGGCGGTTCCAACAACAGCGATTACCTGAATATCCCGCAAGGCGAAACCAATGTGGATGTAAGTGTGCCAAAAGCAGGCACAGACGTGGATTCTGTGGCTGTATTCAGTTTTTCCCAATCGTTGCAGGCCAATAAGCGGTACACCTTGTTCATTACGGATTCTGTACCTAATGCCACCGGCGTAATGGTAGAAGATGATACTACTCCGCCGGACAGCCTTTCGCGCGTCAAATTCCTGAACCTTATGCCGAATGTACCGGCTGTCGATTTTTACCAGGGCACTACCCTGGTTGCGGCGAACGTTGCTTACAAAACGGTAACGCCTTATGTGAACATCAGCAACGGCACCTTCCAGTATTATATCCGCGAAGCCGGCAGCGGGCCTAACGGCGCGGTGCTCTCCGGCCCCCGTTCCATCGCAACAGGCAACCAGCGTATCTATACGTTCTTTGCCCGCGGTTACAAAGGCGGAAAAGGCACGCTGGTGCCGCATGTTTCCGCGCTCATCGTACAGTGATCTTTCCAGTGCGGTTTAATAACCAAAGAGCGGTCCATTGTGGCCGCTCTTTTTTATCTTAGCACTATGGAACTGCGTGATGAAATACTTCGTGAAAATTCGAAGGAACACACTGAAGCCCTTGCAGCCTGGGTGGGCGGCAATCCCAAACGCCTGGCGCAACTAGTGGACCTTTTCCTGCACGACGAATACCGCGTAGTGCAGCGCGCCGCCTGGATACTGAGCTATGTAGGCGATAAACATCCCCGGTTGATGGCGCCGCACCTGGCCGCTATGGTGGACCGCATGGGGCACCCCGGCATACCCGTGGCGGTAAAGCGCAACGTGGTGCGCATCCTGCGCGATATGCCCGTCCCGGAAGACCTGCAGGGGCCAGTGATGAACTTTTGTTTCCAGTTCCTGGAAGATCCCAAAGAGACGGTGGCCGTGAAAGCTTTTTCCATGACCATTCTCGGCCGCCTGGCCAAAATATACCCGGATATCCGGAACGAGATCGTAATGCTGATAGAAGACCATCTGCGCGAAGGAGCCACACCCGGCATCCGCAGCCGCGGGATGAAAACGCTGAAGGAGCTGGCCGCGCTGAAAAACGGGAAAGTAACTTAACGGAATTGTTCCTTCAATTTCCGGTAATATTCCTTCACCACTGCCGCTTTATCTTTTTTGATCTTTTTCCCCAGTTCCCTGCGCGGGCAGTTGGCGTTGTATTTGGCGCCCCAATCCATGATCTCGATCACGATCGGCAGCAGGTCTATCCCTTTGGGCGTAAGGCTGTAAATGAACTTGGACCGGTTGGCCGGGGATACCTGTTTGAGCAGGATGCCTTCCGCTTCCAGTACGCTCAGCCTGTTGGCCAGGATATTCGTGGCTATCCTTTCTTCAGACTCCAGGAATTCGCTGTAAGAGGCCTTCCCACGGAGCATCACATCCCTGATGATCAGCAGCGACCATTTATCCCCAAAAACGTCGAGCGAACAGCTGATAGGGCAATCTGACCTGGTTTTTTCCATACGGTTGTTTTTGAAAAGTACTTGCAATTTGAAATAACTTATTAACTTAGTACTTGCAAATTGCAATAACAAAGATAACTAATCTTAAAAACCTTGAAAATGGCAAACACAACAAAACAACTGCTTGACATTTACTACGAAGGTTTCGTCCGCAAGGAAGGATGGGAATCCGTGATTGCAGATGACTTTACCTTTATCGGCGGCGATATGACCCAAAACGTGCCCCTGGCGGGAAAGGCAGCTTACATCGAGGTCATTAAAAGATTCTCGCGCGCGTTCCGGCGTATGCATGTGAAAGAAATGATCGTTGAGGGTGAAAATGCCTGCGTGATCGGTAACTACGACTTCACCTTTCCTAACGGCGCAAACATCAACGGCGATGTGGCGGAGATCTGGAAGGCCCGGAACGGGAAGCTGGCTTCGCTGTCGATATGGTTCGATACGCTTACATTCGATAAGAACACACCGAAACCATGACCCATGGCCTACAATGAAAAATTAGCGGGAAGGATACGGCAGGCGCTGGCGCATTTACCACGGGTGGAAGAAAAAAAGATGTTCGGCGGCATCGCCTTTATGGTAAACGGCAAAATGTGCCTCAACGCAGGCGAAGGCAGGATGATGTGCCGTATAGACCCTGCTTTGCACGAAGAAGCTAAAGGCCGGGGAGGCAGCACAGTGATCATGGGCGGCCGGGAATACAAAGGATACGTGCACGTCGGAGAGGACATCATCCGGCCGGCGGCGGCCTTCAATTACTGGGTGGCACTGGCCCTTGATTTCAACGGGAAAGCACGGTCTTCCCGCGAAAAGCGGTAGCGGAAGAGCGCTCATATGAACGCATAAAAAAGCCCGGGTAACCACCCGGGCTTTTATTGAAATCTATTTCGAAATAACACTTAAAACTTAGTTGCCGCC
Organism: Chitinophaga sp. YIM B06452; assembly: GCF_039655965.1. Classification (NCBI taxonomy): domain Bacteria; kingdom Pseudomonadati; phylum Bacteroidota; class Chitinophagia; order Chitinophagales; family Chitinophagaceae; genus Chitinophaga; species Chitinophaga sp. YIM B06452. The sequence goes on from NZ_JAWLKY010000007.1 coordinate 36,746, forward strand.
GTTGTCTGCCGGTTTATCGTCCGGGGCGGGTGTTTTAGGCGCGGGCGGCTTCGCGTATTTTATCTCGATAGGCCTGCGCACGGGAGCTGCCTGGGGCTGCTCTTCGCGGGGCTGTTGCGGACGTGGAGCCTGCGGTTCGCCGGTGTTTTCCCTTGGTTCCTTGGGAGCGCCGGCCGGCTTTTTCTTCGCGGATTTGGGTGCGAAGATGGCGATCATACGTTTACCTTCCATGAGCGGCATCCCTTCCAGGGCGCCTACTTCCGCAAGGCGTTCGGCGAATTTCAGCAGGATGAGCTCACCACGTTCCTTGAACATGATGGCGCGGCCTTTGAACTGCACGTATGTTTTTACTTTATTGCCTTCTTTGAGGAATTTTTCGGCGTGTTTGGCTTTGAAATCAAAGTCGTGATCGTCTGTATTAGGCGTAAAACGGATCTCTTTCACCTCGCTCTTATGAGCGTTGGCCTTCATTTCCTTTTCCTTCTTCTTCTTCTCGTAAAGGAATTTATTATAGTCGATGATGCGGCAAACGGGAGGGGCTGCGTTGGGGGAGATCTCCACCAGGTCGAGCGCCTGGTCTTCAGCCATGCGCAACGCTTCATCGGTCCTGTAAATGCCCGGTTCCACGTTGTCGCCCACCAGCCTCACTTCGGGTACACGGATCATACGGTTGGTACGATGCTCCTGCTGTTGTTCTCTTCTGAAATTGGGGTTTCTGCCCCGGTTGTTAAAATTTGGTCTTGGTCCTTGTTGCATTAAAATGTTGAATTGTTAGATAAAAATAATGGCGCTGACGGTGGACTTTAAATTTTAAACCGGCAAGCCATTGCAATGGTTAAAATTGTTTTATAAAAACAAACGGATCATTCAAAAGGTTTGCGATTGATCACTTCCTCACCTACTATCCTGCTGAACTCTTCGATGCTCATCGCGCCCAGGTCCCCTTTTGCCTGCCTGCGCACGGACACCTTTCCTTCCGCTTCTTCTTTTTCACCTACCACCAGCATATAGGGTATTTTTGCTAATTCCGCTTCTCGTATCTTCTTGCCGATCTTTTCGTTCCTGTCATCAATTTCAGCGCGAATTTCCGCTTTTTTTAGCAATTCTGCTACTTTTTCTGTATAGGGCAGGAACTTGTCGCTGATGGGCAGGATTTTCACCTGTGTGGGTGTGAGCCACAGGGGGAATTTCCCGGCGCAATGCTCTATCAGTACGGCAATAAACCGCTCCATGCTGCCAAAAGGCGCGCGGTGGATCATCACCGGGCGGTGCGGCTTGTTGTCTGCCCCGATATATTCCAGCTCAAAGCGCTCCGGCAGGTTGTAATCCACCTGGATGGTGCCCAGCTGCCATTTGCGGCCCAGGGCGTCTTTCACCATGAAATCCAGCTTGGGGCCGTAAAAAGCCGCTTCCCCGTATTCTATCACGGTTTTGAGCCCTTTTTCCGCAGCGGAATCGATGATCGCCTGTTCGGCTATTTTCCAGTTCTCTTCCGAACCGATGTATTTGCTGCGGTCTTCCTGGTCCCTCAGCGAGATCTGTGCCGTAAAATCGGTGAAACTCAGGCTGTTGAATACATACAGCACCAGGTCTATCACCTTTTCGAACTCTTCTTTCACCTGGTCGGGCCGGCAGAAAAGGTGCGCATCGTCCTGGGTAAAGCCGCGCACGCGGGTAAGGCCATGCAGCTCCCCGTGCTGCTCGTAGCGGTAAACGGTGCCAAACTCGGCAAAGCGTACCGGCAGGTCTTTATAGCTCTTGGGAGAGGTTTTATAGATCTCGCAGTGATGGGGGCAGTTCATGGGTTTAAGCATGAATTCCTCCCCTTCTTCCGGCGTATGGATGGGCTGAAAGCTGTCTTTACCGTATTTCTCGTAATGGCCGCTGGTCACATACAGCTGTTTGCTGCCGATGTGCGGTGTTACCACGGGCAGATACCCGCTCTCTATCTGCGCTTTCTGCAGGAAGTTCTGCAGGCGTTCGCGCAGCATGGCGCCTTTGGGCAGCCACAGCGGCAGGCCGAGGCCTACTTTCTCGGAGAAGGCAAACAGTTCCAGTTCCTTGCCCAGCTTGCGGTGGTCGCGCTTTTTGGCTTCCTCGATGAGGGCCAGATACTCGTCCAGTTCCTTTTGGGAAGGGAAAGTGATGCCATAGATGCGGGTGAGCATCTTGTTGTTCTCATTGCCCTGCCAGTATGCGCCGGCAATATTGGTCAGCTTCACGGCTTTTATGAAACCGGTGCTGGGGATGTGAGGCCCGCGGCAGAGGTCGGTGAAGTTGCCCTGGGTATAGAAGGTGATGGACCCGTCTTCCAGCTTCTGGAGCAGGTCTATCTTGTAAGGATCGCCTTTTTCGGTGAAATACTTGATGGCGTCGGCCTTGGACACGTCTTTGCGCACGTATACGCTGTTCAGTTTGGCCAGTTCGGCCATTTTGGCTTCCAGCTTGCGCAGTTCCTCATCGGAGATAGCACGGCCGTCAAGGTCCACATCATAGAAAAAACCGCCGTTCTCCAGCGGGGGGCCGTAGCCGAACTTCACTCCCGGGTACAGGGCTTCCAGCGCTTCCGCCATGAGGTGGGCGGAAGAGTGCCACATGGTGGCTTTTCCGTCTGCATCTGTCCAGGTAAGGAGCTGGAGGGTTGCATCGTGGGTGATGGGGCGGGTAGCGTCTATCACCTGTCCGTTTACTTTTGCCGCCAATACTTTTCGGGCGAGCCCTTCGCTGATGGATTTAGCAATGTCCAGTGCTGTAATACCTTGCTCGTACTGCCTGACTGCGCCATCCGGGAATGTAATGTTGATCATAAATCCTGTTCGTAAATAAAATGCATGCGAAATTACAAAATTGCTCTCACAATTGCCGGTATTTACGGATGGTGAAATAAGGTAATTTGACTGTGATGGGGCGGCGGTGGGTGGAAATCGTTTTTATTCCAAATATCTCCTAACTTTATAAAAATTAGGAGATATTATGAAAGTACCCGAACGGCCGCCATATACCGGCAGGATCAGCTCCCGCAGCGTGATGGACGAACTGGGCGGCAAAGCGCGGTTCCAGGACCTGCTGGACATCAATGAAAACAAATATCCCTACTTCGATAAATGGAAATACACAGCCAAAGACTGGGATATGGACGAAAAACGGCTTTGGGCCGCCGTCAAATCCATCCGCATCAGCAATAAAAGATTCCATTTCTCATCCCTGGAAGGTTTCAGCTTCCAGCTCGGCGCGCCTTCCGTGCTGCTGAATTATCTTCATGCCTTCGATCTCAGCCTGGGAGGCGCTTTCCAGGGGGAAAGCATTATTGCCGCCGAAGACAGGGAACGTTACCTCATCAGTTCCCTCATGGAAGAAGCCATTGCCTCCAGCCAGTTGGAGGGCTCCGTTACCACCCGCAAGGTGGCAAAGGAAATGCTCGAAACCAGCCGGAAACCGCGCAACACGTCTGAGCAGATGATCCTGAACAATTATGAAGCCATGAAGTGGATACTGGCGCATAAGGATGAAGCTGTAACCCCTGCCAATATCCGTACGCTGCACGCGCTCATCACCCGCCGCACGTTGCCCGAACGTTCTGCGGAAGGCGCTTTCCGGAAAGATGACGAAGTAAAAGTCGTAGATGCGCAAACGGGCCATACCATGTACTCCCCTCCCGCTCACGGCCAGCTGGAGCAGCTGATGGAAGACCTTTGCCGTTTTGCCAATGATGAAGAAAAACAATCCTTCTTTTTCCACCCCGTCCTGAAAGCTATTTTCCTGCATTTCATGCTGGGTTATATCCACCCTTTTGCAGACGGCAACGGCAGAACGGCCCGCACACTCTTTTACTGGTACCTGGTCAAAAAAGAATATTGGCTGATCGAATACATGCCGCTCTCCAGGATCCTGCTGAATTCTAAAGCACAATACGCCAAAGCCTATCTGCATACGGAACTGGACGACAACGACCTCACCTATTTCCTGCTATACAACCTCAAATCCATGGCCGCTGCGCTGGATGACCTGAAGAAATACCTGTACCGTAAAGCAGAAGAAAAAAAGCGGGCATTGGTACTGCTCCGGGAAAGCACTTTCAACGAACGGCAGGTGCTCATCGTACAAGAACTTATCCAGGACCAGGACATGTATTTTTCCGTGCAGCAGGTACAGAACCGGTATGGCGTAAGCAACCAGACAGCCCGTACGGACCTCGCAGGACTGGCAGACCAGGGATTGCTCGAAATGCGCACACGCGGGAAGAAGAACCTGTTTTTCCCGGTGAAGGATTTCCTGCTGAAGATCAAAAAAGATTTCAACCATTAACCCACTGTCCAAATCAGCCCGCTACAAAGTCTGTTCTACACCCCTTCAGAGTGCTGCCCGGGCGATAGTTTTGTATTGGAAAATCTACAAACACTTAAAATACCCAGCAATGGCAGCACAAGATATAGCAACGACCCTGCAGGTTGATAAAACGCCGGAAGCGGTATTCAGGGCCATCAACAATGTCAGTGAATGGTGGACGGCCATAGAAGGCCAGTCACAGGAAGTGGGCGATGTATTTACCGTTCGTTTCGGAAAGGTCTTCATTACGCACAAAGTCGCGGAATCCGTTCCCGGTAAAACAGTTGTCTGGCATGTTACAGACAGCAATGTCAGCGAATGGATAGATACCAGGATCAGGTTTGTGATCTCCGCTGAAAAAAATGGGGCGGCCATCCATTTCACGCACATCGGCATGGTGCCGGGACTGCCAGACTATGAGGACTGCGTGAAAGGCTGGAACAGGTTCCTGCACCAAAGTCTGTCCCAACTAATCACCACAGGCAAAGGCGTACCGGCTTAGCAATCAATTCCAATAAAAATCAGCACTATATGACAACTCATAAAAAAGTACCCGGCACCCGGGAAGTAGCCGACCGGTTCAATGAACTGGCACAGCAAGAAAAATGGTTCGAGATACAGGACGAATTTTTTGCGGACAACGTGAAAAGCATAGACCCGGCCGGTTCTCCTTATTTCGGGTATGCGGAAGGCAAAGCGGATGTCCGCAAAAAGGGCGAGGAATTTGTATCGCGGATAGAAGCGGTGCACAGCTTGTTTACCTCCGAGCCATTGGTGAGCGGCAATCATTTCGCGGTAGTAAGGAAAAAAGATATAACTGTGCGGCCGCACGGAAGGATACAGATCCACCAGATCATGCTGTACGAAGTGAGAGACGGGCAGATCGTATCGGAGCAGTTCTTCTATTAAACTCTTTAAAGCGTGGCGCGCAGCCTGAAAAGATGGCTGCCGCCATCGTCGTTATCCGCTACCAGTGTAATTTCCTGCCAATCGGCCTCTCCGCGCAGGCAGATCGACTCAATCTTTTGGCCTTTGAAAACGGGGTGCACTTTTTCCAGCGGGAACCATTCATCCGGGGAGGCTTCGGTCTGCCGCAGGGCTGTGGTGGCGTTTTTTATAATGCCGATGCGGCTCTCTCCTATTTTGCCGTCGAGGTAAGTGCTGGCGGTTTCTTCCGTGGACGTGGTGAAAAAGAGCCAGTCCTTTTCGGGGTACCATGCCAGTCCTGAAATACCCGAAAAACCTGTTTCCCGCGGCAGTTGCAGGCGGCAGACGTGCGGCTTTCCCGCTTGCTGCCATATCTCTTGCGTATTCGCCAACACCAGCAGGTTCTCAGGCCTGCCCATGTGGCCACGGTTACCCAGCAGCAGGCACTCTCCCATTTCCGTGGCAGCTTCAATATTCAGTTCCCCGATATCACTTAATCGTTTATAAAAAGCGCTGAGATCTTTTATTTCCATGTTTTGCGTATCAGGAAAAAAGAGCAGTGCCGCATCCCGGTGCGGGCTCAGGGAGCCGGAACCCAGTGCCAGTAATGCCGTGCGGCCATTGGTTTGTATGGTACTGAGGCTTTCCCAATCCTTTTTCACGGGCTTGGGTATGCGGCCGGTCGTGGTGGGATCATGGCCGGGTATCAGCAACTGGTCCGCCGGTGTGAGGTCTGCGTTGAGAATGAATAAACGCGTGGCATCGTCGCCAACGATGTAGTAATGCTCTTTGTAAAAAGCAAGACCGCTGGCGCTGGGGATGCCGGGGAAATGTTGGTGATGGGTGAGGTTGAGCTGCATTTTTCCTGCCATAATAAGTGGATCAACGTTGATCTAAATCTAGTATATCTTTTCAATTCAGGTAACATAAAAAAGGCCGTACGCCCAAATACGTACGGCCTGCGCCTGAATATCCCATTCTCGTGGAGGATTGCGCCTCCCCTATTCCCAACTATCGTTATAAGCAAACATCGCAGCTTCTGCCAGGTTCCGGAAATCGTCGCCGGGCCAGGAGGTTACGGATATGCTGAGTTCTATGTTGCCGGGGTATTTCACCACCAGCGTCTGCATGCCGGGCGCTCCCCATTGCAGGGCGCCGTCTTTCCCATAGCTCTGCCCGTGGCCGGTCATGAAGCTGTCTTCGGTATCCCAGCCCAGGAAGTTCTTATCCATCATCTCACGCTGTTCATTAGTGAGCAGTTTCTCTGTATTGCCAAGGAAAGCCATAAAACGCGCCATCTCCATCGTGGAAAGGTAATACCCGCCGCCGCCGGACTCCTGCGTCCAGTCGAAGTGCGTGTATGCGGCGGTGCTTTCGCCTTCACCCAGGGCCTGTGCGCAATCCGGTCCGGGCTTGCAAAGCGCTTCGGTGATACCGATGGGCGTGAAGATATTTTCCTGGAGATATTTAACGTATTGTATGCTCAGCCAGTTTTCGAACGTCGCGGTTTGCCCCGGTACCAGGCTGGCTTCCACCTGCTGCGCGGCTGTTTTGTTGATCATGTAAGGGATCATTACACGGAACAGCGCGAAGTTCATATTGGCGTATTTCTTCGGCTTGGCGGGATTATCCAGCCCGTTGAGCGCCATTTGTTTGATGAATTCAATTTTGCCGGCGCTCTGGGAAATCCCGGAGCGGTGCGTAAGCAGCTGGCGGAAAGTGATGTCCTTCACCGGCTGTACGGCGTTAAAATATTTCGGCAGCCACTGGCCGATCGCGTCATCCAGCTTGATGTTGTTCTTTTCCATCAGCTTTATGACAGCCACGGCAGTAAAGGTTTTGGTGACGCTGGCCACATTCGTCTCTTTATCCGGGTGCATAAGGTTACCGCCGATCTTGGCGCCTGCGGCGGATGAAAAGGAGGCGATGCCCATAGAGCAGGTGTCTGCCAGGCGCCCATTCTGGCTGATCACGAAGGAATAGCCACGGGGCTGGGTAATAGCGAGCTTGGAAATATTCTTCTTCAGTTCTTCCTTAAACGTTGCAGGGTTGAACTTTTTCACGGGATTTGGTGCTTTATCCTTGATACAGGAACTTGCTGCGACAACTGTTATGGATACCAACAGTGTTTTTTTCAATAACGTTTTCATTGTAGTGTTTTGGGGGTGAAAAATTTTAACGCAGCAAAGATGCGGCGGAGGCGGCTTGCAGTGGTTAGCGGATTAATGAATGGGGCGGATGGGTTAACGGAAAGGGAATTCCTCCCCGGATTTTTCTTATTATTAAGTATAATACTTATGAAATATGAGGGACTTCCTGGCTGATTATAGCAATTGGTTTTATTGGGGATGGGTGGTTGTTTTTAGTATACATTTTTATTTGAATATCATAATCTATATCAGGATCGAAAAAGAGGAATTTGAAGATTTCCGGCGCGGGTATGATGTTCCGCAGATTGTTTTAGCTGTTTTCACGCTGAGATGGTCCCCCGAATATCAATCAGATGAAGGCCCGGTAACGAAGAAGATGATGCGCAGCAGCAACGTGATCAGTAAGGTATTAATAGTGTATACGATCATGAATTGTTTGATCTGGGGGATTGTTTATAACGGATAATTACTGAGATCAATGTAATTCCCTTCGCTATCGCCCTCTAAATAATCAGACATGTCCACCATTTTATTTATCCCGGTAATGACATCTTTTTCAATAATAACGTCATACAGATTCTCAGTGTCTTCAAGGCAATTAGGGCATATTGTTTCCACAATACCATAAGCTCTGACCCTGGCCAGGCCAGGAATGCCCTTATCATTACCGCCCCATCTGATCTTATCGCCGATCTTATAATGATACTGAAACGTGTTCCCAAATTTATATTGAATCCTGCCTTCATATGTATGGCCGCAATTGATACAAACCACCATCGCCTCAAGAATGTTGAATGCTCCCATTTTATCCAATTTTATTTTGAAGAAGAACCAGAAAATAGTGCCAAACTAATTTAAAGTGGTCGTACTCAAAAGAAGTAACGAAAAAGCCCCCGCATTCTGCGAGGGCTATTTTTTCATATAGAAATAATCATCTCTTCTCCGGCACAAATATCACAGCATCCGCTACCACAAGCCCTTCCCCGCTGCTACCCGCGGAAATCTCCACGTAAGCTTCATTCCCTTTCTCGATATTGAAAGTACCAAGCTTCACCCATTCGCCGGAGGTTTGGCCTACTACTTTCACATCGTCAGCTTTCACCGGCACCAGTTGTTCTTTTTTACCGCTTACTACTTTTACGTTCGTAACGGCTGCATTGTTCTTCAGCCGCGGGTAATACAGGTACACTGTGTAATCGCCTGTTTTCGCGATCTCCGGCCTGAAAATGGCTTTCGCGTTCTTCTCTGCTGCGAGCATATCCGTACCATAACTTCCACTGCCTTTCACGGTTTTCCATTCGCCTTCCTTTTGGATGGAAGCGGTGGCATTATCCATAAGTATATCGCCCTGGCGGCCGTCTGCCAGCGGGTTACGGGCCAGTATGCTGCTCACCTGCGCGGCGTCTACTTTTTGTACGGGAATGTTTTTGGCGATCGCAAGGTCCGCCGCTACGGCTGTGGCTTGGCCTAATGCCATAAATACGGGTTCCATGCGGATAGAGCCGTATGCAATGTGGCTGGCGGAAAGGCAAACGGGTACCAGCAGGTTGCTGCACTCGCCTTCTTTCGGTATCAGCGCGCGGTACGAAACAGGATACGGCGGGAAACCGCCTACTTCCACGTTCCCTTCATTCTTCACCATATCCTTGCCGTCTTTATGGATCACCAGGCGCTGGGTGTTGTGGGAATCCATGGTATAAGCGGCCATGCCTACGCCGTCTGTCACCACTTCTTCCCCGGTGCAGTTGGCCTGGGTCATGATGTAAGCGCCTTTCATGCGGCGGGCTTCGCGTACATATAGCTGCGGCGACCAGTGGCCGTTGTTGACGTATTCATCTTTCGGGTATCCCCATTTTTTGATCTCTTCCTGCATGGGCACGGGTACGCGGCGGTCCGTAGCGCAGAAGTACAGCAGGCCTTTGGTGTAATCCTCGTGCTGCTTGATGATCTTTTCCCGGGTTTCGTAATCCGCTTCAGCATAATCGTAGTTCATCCCGATCATATCGGTAGAAAATCCGTTCCGGTTGTTGATGTCCGTTTTATTATTGGGCATGCGGCTCCAGATGAAATAATCGCTCAGCGTCACCCTATTGGGCTGTGCCTTGAAAAGCCTTGCCAGCAGCTCATAGCGGGAAGGATCATAGTTATCCGGCTGCGTGATGGGCACCATATTGTTGGGATCGTTCGTGAGGCAGATGCGGTAGTTGTAGGCCTGTACTTTTTTGTCGCCGCTGCCTTTCTGCGCCAGCGGGAAGGGAGTGATCCCCCAGAGCAGCCCGCTGTTCGGGTCGCCGGGCACCTTGTAAGGATCCACGCCGTCGGGGAACTGGTGGCCGTCCAGCAGCTGTACGCCGTTCCAGGTTTCGTTGTACACGTCGTTGCTTTCGCGGCCAACGGTATAGCTGACGCCGGCTTTGGCCATCAGATCGCCTTCGTAGGTGCAGTCGATGAAAATTTTTGCAGATACGGTCACCGTTTTGCCGCCTGCGTTCAGTTTGATCTCTTTGATAGCGCCGTTGCTGGTGCTGGCTGTAGTGAGCCTGTGCTTGTACAGCACGGGGAAGCCGCCTTTTTTCACATAGTCCTGGAACAGGCTGTCTGCCACATGTGGTTCAAACACCCATTGTTCAAACTTGCCGTAATGCCGGCCGATCTGCCGGTAAAATTCCAGGGACAGCCCGCGGATGGCGTATTTGTTACCGATGTCTGTATACCCGAGCCCGCCGGTGGTAAGACCTCCGAGGTAAGCGCCGGGTTCCACCAGCAACACCGTACGCCCGGCTTTTTGCGCGGTGTAGGCGGCTATTACACCGGCGGAGCTGCCGCCGTAAACACATACGTCCACCTTATGCTGGGCCTTTGCCGTTTGCAGGCTGAAAAAGAGCGCCGTAGCGGAGATTAAGATTTTACACTTCATGAATGACTATCTGTTGATGAATGTTGCGATGTTTTACGAGAGTAATCTTTTCAGCACAGCCGGGTAGCTATTCTTCTCCACGCCGCCGTCTCCCACGGTGATGCTGTCGCCGAAGCAAACGATACGCTGCTGCGGCAGGCGGTTGTATACGATGAAATCATATACAGCCAGGCCAATAAAACGATAGCCTTCCATGGTAGGATGCACGCCGTCCGTTTTGTTGGAATTCTCCACGTTCTGAAGCAGGGAATCTTTGCCGGTGCCGATCTTCCCGGCTTTGTCGAACAGCGCGCCGAGGTCCAGGAGCGCTGTATTGTACTGCGCCGCCAGCTCACGGATGGTTTTGTTCACCGCCGCTCTCCTGCCAGACGGCCCTTCCGAGCCGTAATGTTCGCGGTTGTGGCGGGTGAGCAGGAATTCTTCGATGAACGGGCAGATGGTCATCAGCAGCACTTTGCTCTTTTTTGCCTGTATCTTTCCAATGAGCGTGGCAAGGTTGCTGCGGTATTGCTCCAACGGCACGTATTTCTTGCTGTTCATGTCGTTCGTGCCGATCATCAGCACGGTCAGTTCCGGCTGATGGGCGAGGCAATCGCGGTCTATGCGCTGCAGCAGGTCTACGGTATTGTTGCCGCCAATGCCGGCGTTGATCACGGTGTAGCCGGCCTCCTGCCCTTTTGCCAGGGCCGGAATGCCCGCCGCCCCGGCGAGGGCGCCCAGGGCGGCGGTATACAGGAATGTCCTTCTTTGCACGGGTTATGTTTTCTGGTCTATAGATTCACTTTTACAACAGGCGCGGCAAACGTGTCTATCGCGTTCGCCACCGGAAGATACAAGGTTTTGAATTCCATTGTACCTGTTTTGGGAATAATATTCAGAACGGTCATGTTTTCATCGGGCAGTACGGTGATGCTGTGCGTTTCTCCGCCTTCATCCAGGAATGTGAGCCTCACGCCAGGCGAGCGCGGGTCCGGCTCGTCCCATTCCAGTTTGGTAGTGCCGTTCACGATAGCTGCTTTTTTCAGACCGCGGTTCTGCAGGTTGCTTTCGTAGAAGTCGCCGTACACATCGCCATTCACTTCTGTTTTGATGGATTGGTTGCCTTGTGCATTGTAGGTATACACTTCAAAAAGATAAGGTCCTTCCGTCATGTTGTTCAGTACGGCGCTAATGGTATCCACGCCATTGGTGCGCTTCACGGTTACGTCGGCGGAATCCTTTTTACGATTCCAGTAAATCCGGCACTTCACGATGCGCGGGTCTGTTTTCAGCAGCCATGCCAGCATGATGCGGTTCTTGCCGGGACTGGCTTCCAGTTCTTCCACCTTGCCGGGGTACACTTTTTCCCCGTCCGGCACAAAATCCTTGTAATCTTCATCTGCTTTATTGCAGGCCGCGAGGTATAATCCTGCTGCCAGCAACAAGCCTGTATATAATCGATTCCGTTTCATTTTTCCAGGTTTAATGGTTTTACTGTTTTTCGCCGAAGAACGTGAGTTCTGCCATCCAGAAATAATCCGCATTGCCGAAGGTCTGCACCAGTTTGATGCGCAGGTAACGGACAGGCGGCAGGCCCGGCGGGAATTTGAACTGGTGGCCTTCCTGCGCGCGCAGCAGGTCTTCGTTGGAATTCACGCCCACGGGCAGGCCGGAGGGTTTCACCACTTCGCAGTCCATGAGTTTGGTCCAGCCGGTGAAGCTGCCGTCGGGATTGTAGTTATCTGTTCCCCATATCTCGTACAGCTGCGGGTCGCCGGAGCTGTAGAGCAGGTTTGGTTCGTCCATTGCGCCGCGCGGGATCTCAGAGAAGCGGCTCAGCTTGGCGGTCACGCCCATGTCGAATGTTACCCAGTGCGGTATGCCCGAGCCGTTGGCGGAGCGGAACCAGGTGTCTGACGAACCGGAGCCGCCGGCTATTTTGTTGTTCCAGAGATTTTCCAGTTTGCCGGAGCCGAAGGTGGCCGCATCTGTAGGAAGTTTCAGGGCGCGGAACAGTTTTTTATCCAGCTGCTCTTCAAAGAGCGGCGTAAGCTGTTTCCAGACGGTATCTGAATAATTCAGCCAGCGGTCGCGCACGTACAGCCCGAACCACTGCTCTGTAGCGCCGAACCCGCGCACGGAGAACTCCCCCGCTTCCTGGTTGGTGTAATACATATCAGCCTGCACCGCCTCGCCGTTCGCATCCCGCGATACCACACCGATGGCGACATTGGCGGAATCTTCATTGACGAATGTAGCGGTAATGCCGCCGAAATCACCTACAAAATCCAGCGATTCGAATACGGACTGCACCGGCGGCTTAAGCGGGCGCACCTTTATGATCACGGGCTCGGAGGCTGCTTCGGAGCGGCTTACGGAATAAAGTTTCACTTCTCTTTCTTCCGTATCGCCAAAGCCTTCCAGCGTCATGCTGTTGTTATAAAAAGTGGCGATCGTTTCCATTTTATTGCCGGGGCGCGTTTCATACACAGCCTTGATGTACAGCAGTTCCGGTTCGCCGGGAATGTTGTATTTGAGCACTACCTTACCCGGTTGGGCTTCCGCGGTCACGTTGGTAACGGGGCCGGGAGCATTGCCGCCTTTGGTGAGCGGTTCCATTTTTTCCTCTTTACAGCCTGCTGCGAGGAGGAAGATTATTATGCAGAGAAAATAATTACGCATTGTGTTGTCGTTTGATGAACGTAAAAAACTTACCAGCCGGGGCTTTGCACGAGATTTTTGTTTTCGATCAGGTCTTCCTCGCGAACCGGCCAGAGGTAGTCTTTTTTGCGGAACACCTGGGTGTAGATGTATTTCAGCTGGTAATAATCGGGCGCGGTTTTGCCAAACACATTCCAGCCGGTGATAGGCTGGTTCAGCACTGCCTCAGCTTCTTTCCAGCGGCGCAGGTCCCAGAAACGCTGCCCTTCAAAGGCAAGCTCGATGAGCCTTTCCTGGTGGATGATCTTGCGCAGGCCCGTTTTGCTGGCAGGCGCGCCGGGATTTTTGGAGAATTGCTGCCAGGATGTTTCCACGTCCTGCAGCCCTGCTCTTTTCCTTACCAGGTCTATCCACTGGTACGCTTCCGCGCTGGGCCCCTGCCATTCGTTGAGCGCTTCGGCATACAGCAGGTAAATGTCCGCCAGCCTTATCACTGGCCAGGGATATGATTGTATGGTGATCTCGGTAGCGGAAGAAACGGATTGCGGGTTCACCAGCTTCTTAGCCCAGTAACCGGTCATGGAATATGCCCAGGCGTGGTTGTTGGCGATCTGGCCGAGCTTGGCTTCCATGTACACCGGCTCTTCGTCGTTGAACCGGCCTTGCCCGAACCAGCGCGCGCCGTCGAAACCAAGACTGGCGTAGAAGCGCACTTCCCGGTCGAAGTTGAGATTGGCGGTGGTATAGTTGGGCTTGAGGCGGAGCTTATCCGCGGTGGTGGCGTTTCTTGTCCCGTAGCGGGTGTTGTAGTTCCAGTTCACGTCTTCTGAAATGGGCACACCGTTTTTGGTATAGAATTGTTCAGCCACTTTCATCGGCACGCCGAAGGAAGAGAGCGTGGTGCTTTGTTTATCGCCGGAATAGAGGCGCGGCAGGTTCTCGCGTTGCAGCGTGGTGGCCCTGTTGGCGGTGCTGGTCCAGATCACCTCTTTATTGAATTTTTCGCACAGCGCGTTTCGCACACTCATTTCCGTGATCGTTTCGGCGGATCCGGGGAAAGGCAGGAAAGCGGGATTGAAATAATACAGCTGGTGGCCGGCTGCATGGCATTCTTCTATCGCTTCTTTGCAGGCGATAGCGGCGCGTTCCCATTTTGCGGCGTCGTACGTTTTACTGAACAATTGAACACCGTCTTTCCCGGTATACGCGCCGTAATCGGGATTACCGTTGAACAGCGGGCTGGCGGCGGTTACCAGCAGCCGGGCCTTCAGGGCCTTTGCGGCAGACCTGGTGACGCGGCCGTTTTCGGTAGCTTCATTCAGGATGCGCTCCGGCAGGTTCACCGCTGCTTCGTCCAGCAGGCGGGCAATAAAATTTACGCAGGAATCCACTGGCATCTGGCTCACTTTCACCTCTTCCGTACTGCTGGTAATGGGCAGGTTCTTTTCAATCAGCGGAATAGGGCCATACATGCGGAAAAGGTAAAAATGAAAATAAGCTTTCAGGAACAAAGCCTCCGCCGCCCAGCGGTTCTTTTCATAATCGTCCATGTCCGGTACCTTGTGGATATTCTCCAGGAAGGTATTACAGTCGCGGATGGCGACGAACATGCCGCGGCCGCCGTTGGCGCCGCCCCAGTAGTTGGAGTAAGGGTTCACTATGTTCTGGAAACCTTTCGCGATCTGCCATGCCGGGGCCGGTTGGCCAACATTGTAGTCGTTGGCCCAGAGCTCATCCCCGCCCAGGAACACGTGGTAGTTGTATGCATCCACATAATTGGGCAGGTAGTTGTACATGGTGAACAGGTATTGCTCCGCCGTGCTGCGCATGCGGAATATATGATCCACTGTAGCTATGTTGTCCGGCACAATGTCCAGGTAGTTACAGGAGAAGAGGAAAGGCCCGAAAAATACGATCAGCCACTTTTTAAACATTTTCATAACAGTTTTATTTTTTCAAGCAGATGCCTTTAAAAATCTGGTTCAGAAAGAAACTTGCGCGCCTGCGTTCAGGACCCGCTGGACGGGATAGCCGAGGCCATTGCCGCCCATTTCAACATCCCACATCTTGAATTTACTGAGCGTAAGGAGATTGACGCCGCTGGCGTAAATGCGGATGCGGTCTATGTTGTATCGGCGCAGCACCGCAGGCGGAATGCTGTAGCCTATCTCCACGGTCTTCAGGCGCAGGAAAGCCCCGTTGCGCATGAACCAGGTGCTCCGCTGGGTGTTGTTGGCAACAGGCCGGGCGCTGAGGCGGGGCCAGATGGCATAGAGGTCGCGGCTGCTTTCCGACCAGTGGTCGTCTGCATAGGCCTGCAGTAATGCACGTTCGTTCACGAAGGGCGCAGTGGAATCGGCGTCTATCCAGAACGATTCCCTTGCGAGGCCCTGGAAGAAAGCGGACACGTCGAAGTTCTTATACCCCAGGGAAAAACCGAAGCCGTACACGATCTCCGGCGTGGTGGGATAGCCGATGGGCACCCTGTCGCGCGTGGTGATCTGCCCGTCGCCGTTCACATCATGGTATTTGATGTCTCCCGCTTTGTATTCGCCAAAGCCCTGCAGCGGCGAGTTAGCCACTTCCGCATCGTCGCCGAACAGGCGCTCGGCGATGTACCCCCATTGCTGGGAAGCCGGGTAGCCCACACGGGAAAGATATTTCTCTACATAATCCGGTTCTTCGAAAACCTTGATCTTGCTGGTAGCATACGTGAAGTTGCCGCGGGCCTGCAGCCAGAGGTTCGTGTTGAAGCTGTGGCTGTAATCTACAGAGAGGTCGAATCCTTTGCCGGAAGCCTCGCCCAGGTTCGCCTGCACGTCCGCGTTATTGAGCACCCCCATGGTAACGGGAATGGAAGCCCTGCTCATGAGGATATTATTTCTTTCTTCGGTATAGATATCCAGCAGGATGTTGATTTTATTGAACAGCCCCACTTCAACGCCCCAGTTGGTCTTCTTCGCAGTTTCCCAGGTGATCTCGTTGTTGCCGTAGCGGTTGATAAAAATACCCGGCCGGGTGTAAGCGAAATCGGTGCCGAACGACATGCTGCGGAAACCATCGTTCATATTCACATCGGCCAGGTACAGGAAGCGGGATTTTTCGTCGCCGATGGCGTCGTTGCCCACGAGTCCATAGGTGGCGCGCAGCTTCAGGTTGCTCACGGTATTCAGCAAAGGCTTGAACCATTTCTCGGCAGACACCAGCCAGGCGGCGCCCACTGAGGGGAAGAAACCGAAACGCTGGGCTTCGTAAAATCTTTCGGTACCATTGTACCCGAAATCATATTCAAAGAAATAACGCTGGTCGTAAGCATAAGTGAGGCGGCCGGAAAGGCCGATGTTCCTCCTCGGCAGCGAAAGCTGCAACGACCCTGCGTTGGCGGCTACGTTGTTGTTCATCAGGAACACCAGCATGCCGCTCACATTATGTTTGTCGCCGAAAGTGCGGTTGTAATTGGCTGTAGCCTGCAGGTAAGTGTTGGAGGTGATGTTCTTTTCGCCCTCGTCGTAGTTCAGGTACTCCGTGCCGGTATTGGGGTTCAGCATGGTGAGGGTATACTGGTCCGCATATTTATCGTAGCTGGAAACGGTGTACCAGAAAGGATTGTAGAAGCGGGAAACGTCGAAGTAAGACGCGCGGGAAGTGTTGAACAGTGCATGCAGGTTCAGCCCTTCTGTGATGAAGGCAAGGTTCTGCTTCACCTCGAACTGTGCCTGTAATTTGGAACGGGTGTATTCCCTGTAACCCTTCACCATATCCGCATACGGGTTGATGTAATTGCCCGTGTTCCCGGCGTTGCCGAACATGATATGCTGCACGTACTGGTGTGCATCGTCCACAGGGTAATAGGCGGGAAACAGCACCGGGTTGGACTGCACCACTTTTTTATACATGCTGGTGCCCCCGTCCAGCGGGCCATTGTAGTCGTCGAATACGCCGGAGAGGCGGACGCCCACTTCAGTGGATTTGGTGAGGTTGATATTGACGTTCGTGCGGAGGGAGTAGGTATTCAGCCGGATGTTGTTATTGAAATTATTGCGTTTATCAACTTTCAGCATGCCATTGTCCCGGTTCGCGGCTGCGGCCAGGTAATAGCGGGCTACTTTGCCGCCGCCGGATACATTGAAGTTGGCGCGCTGGTTCATGGTAGATTGTTTGAACAGCTCGCTGCGCCAGTCTGTAGCCGGGTATACGTAAGGATTTTTGCCGGCCACTGTATTGTCTATCTTGGCTTCGGAATACGGCAGCTGGCCCAGCGGGTCGCGGGTGAGCACGGCTTCGTTGCCCAGGCGCATGTAGGTGACCGGGTCTGCCAGCTCCACGTTTTTCGTGGGCGCCGAATTGGAATTTTCTATCCTGACAGATACGCGGGCTTTGCCTTCCACACCTTCCTTGGTGGTGATAAGGATCACGCCGTTAGCGCCCCTGGCGCCGTAGAGCGCGGTAGACGTGGCGTCTTTCAGGATGGAGAAGCTCGCGATATCGTCTACCGTAAGCCGCGCGAGGTCTGTGGTGGTGGTTTCGACACCATCTATCAATATCAGCGGGTCTTTTTTGTAACCGAAGGTGGTCACGCCGCGGATGAAGAAATCAGCATTGTCTGCCCCCGGCTCGCCGCTGCGCTGGTAGGCGATCACGCCGGCCAGCTTGCCGGCCAGCGCGGTAGTGAGGTTGCTGGAAGGCACTTTCAGCTCTTTGGGATTGATGGTGGTCACTGCGCCTACCACTTCCCTTTTCTTTTGCGTGCCGAAACCCACGATCACTGTTTCTTCCAGCTGGCTGGAAGCGATGGCCAGCTGCACGTTGATCACGTCGCGGCCGCTGATAGGGATCTCCTGGCGGTCGTAGCCGATCATGCTGTACACCAGCACGGTGGCGCCGTCTGGAATATCCAGTACATATTTCCCGTTGAGGTCTGTAGTAGTACCTATGCTGGGCGCGCTTTTCACGGAAATGGTGACGCCGGGCAGCGGCATGCCGGTAGTATCGGTTACCGTACCGCGCACATCTTTTTTGACAGCGGGGCTTCCTGTTTCGCCTTTGGTAGTAATGGCGATCAGGTTGCCTTCCAGCAGCCTGTATTCCAGGTTAGCCATCGGCAGCACGGTTTCCAGCACTTTGAACACGGTCTCTTCTTTCACCGACAGGTCTATCTTCCGGTCGGTGATCACCTTGCGTTCACTGAAAATAAAGTGATACTTGGTTTGCGCCTCAATCATCATCAGCACTTTCCGAAGGTCGGCAGACTGTATGTTAAGGGTAACTTTTTCCTGCGAGTGAACGGCACCGGAAACATGTAAAAACGAGAGCAGGAGAAGGCTAAAGGCTAGTTTCATAATCAGGCATACCTTTATTAGCGCATGCGGTGGACTGCAAGCATGCACTAAATGCTTTTTTTTCATAACTTGTATAGAATTAGTTGATTAAATATCCGGAAACAGCCAACCCTTCACAGTGACTGTTTCCCATTAAAGGCTAATGAACGGGGAATGGCTTCAACATTTCCCGTTTTTTTATTCGCTGGTCAATAGGCCATTGATTTTGGTGATCGTTTAATAAATAATAACGGTGTCGTCTGTTATCCTGTAATTAAAATGTTCTGTGAGCTGGAGCGCCCTGAGCGCCTGTTCCAGCTGTTCTTTCCCGAAAATGCCGGTGAAGCGCAGGTGCTGGATGGAGGCATTCTCGAAATGGATGGTTACGTTATACCAGCGCTCCATTCTCGATGCGAGGCGGTCGAAGGATTCATCCTGGAAGATCAGGCGGTTATCTACCCAGGCTGTTTCAATAATGGCGCTGTCTGCTTTCAGAAAATACGTTGGTTTCATAATAACCGGCGCGGCGCCGGCGGAAGCTTCCCGCAGGGAATCCGGCTTGTTGGGCACTACCAGCTTTTCCGCCGGCCGCAGCCTGATCTTCTTTTCCGGGCTGTTTTTCAGCTCCACCATTACTTCTCCCGTGATCAGCGTGGCTTCGCTGGCGCTGTCTTCCGGATAGGCTTTGATGTTGAAGCTGGTGCCCAGTACATTCACATGCATGGTTTCCGTATGTACGATAAAAGGTTTCGATGCATCTTTGGCAACGTCAAAAAAAGCTTCCCCTCTCAGGTAGACCTCCCTGGTAGCGCCTTTGAAGCGCATGGGATATTTCAGCTCACTGTCCGAATTCAGCCATACCGTAGTTCCGTCTGCCAGTTTGATATGCGAGCGTGTGCCACGCACATTGTAATCCGCCCGCAACCCGCTCCCGTCGCCAGGCAGCAGGCCGGAGGCCTTTATAATATACCCGGCCGCCGCCAAAAAAAATACGGCCGCCGCCGCACGCAGCAGGTATTTGCGCCATCCTTTGCCCGACCGGCCGGTGGTTTCTTCCGGCCACATCTGCGGGTCTGTGGCGTGCATCCGGGCTTTGAGATGTTCGAAGGCCGTTTTGGTATCTTCATCGTTCTGCCTGCCGTCGTGCCCCCAGAATACCTGCATGGCCTCCGCTTCCTTGCGGAGCTGCGGGTCTGCCCTGACCAGGGATTCCAGTTCCTCCTTTTCCTCTTCGGTGATGCCGCCGGAAAGCTTCCTGGAAAGCAGCCATAAATACCGTTCTTTGTGCGTTTGCATAAAAGCCGCGTTTGCGCTCGTTTATTACAAGACACGTAAAAGTGACCGGTCTACGTACTCAAGGAAAAAAAATAAAAATAAGCCGGCGTTGGAGATTGCTTCGTCGCCCCTCCCGCTTTGGCGCTACCGCTCCACGCAATGACGGGCTTAAATAGCCGAAGCGGCCAGTAAAAGAGAAAGCAACGCCGCAGTATCCGCGGCTGTGGGGAATGTTTTCTGCCGGGCGGACAAATACGGCTGCAGTACGGCATGCAGGGTTTTCACAGCCTTAAACAACTGCGTTTCCACTGTGCGCGGCGAAATATTCATGATCTCGGCCACCTCGCGGGGTTTAAAACCTTCTTCGCGCACGAGGCGGAATATCCTGCGCCGCTTGGGCGGCAGCATTTCCACGGCATTGTCCAGCCGGGAAAGCAGCTCCTTCCACTCGGAAGCTTTGTAGGGGTCGTGGGTATAAACGATATTAAGCTGTTCGGGATTGTCGGTGCTCACCACCCTGAAAGCGGAGAACTTGCGGAGGTGATTGAGCGACTGGTTGCGGACGGCGGTAAAAAGATATTTTTCGATGTTCTGCACATCCCGGTAAGTTTCCCTTCCCGCCCAGAGCTTCAGGAAAATATCGGATACGATCTCTTCTGCAGACTCATGGCTCTGCACATATTCCACGGCAAACCGCACCAGGCGCTGGTAGCAGTGATGGAACAACTCCTCGAACGCCCGCTGGTCGCTTTCCGTGGATATTCTCTGCCATAATGTATTCAGGTAGGTCTTGTCAGTTTTCATACCCGGGATATTTATTCATGAGCACGTGGAACAAGTTAAATCTCTAACATGGAATTCTGGAGCCGGGCCGCACACTGACGTCTTCAACGTAACTAAAGTACAAGTTTTAATTTAAAATCCAAGGCCGCCCCGGAGATTATTGGCGGTCATCCATATTTCGCGGCGGTTCGGTATTTTTGAAGATGCAAACTTTCGCTGATAAAATTATCTACTTCAACACTCACCTGCACTATGCCGGCAAACTTCCGCCGGGCGTGAATATCATGAACCCTTTCGCTGAACAGCCCATGGTGGTGGACGTGATGAAACAGTTCTACCATAAATTCTACCACGACCACCATACCCGCCGGATGATCATCGGCATCAACCCCGGCCGCTTCGGCGCAGCGCTTACCGGCGTGCCTTTCACGGACTCCAAACGGCTGGAAGATCCCTGCGGCATTAAATTCCCCGGCCCCCCGAGCTACGAGGTGAGCAGCGTGTATGTATACGATATGATCGCCGCTTATGGCGGCCCCGCCGCGTTTTACAGGGATTTTTACATCGGCGCCATGAGCCCGCTGGGTTTTACGGTAGACAAGCCCGGCGGAAAAGTGGTGAACTATAATTATTACGACAGCAAAGCCCTCACCGATGCTGTGTATGATTTTATGCTGGAGAACCTGCGCAAACAGCTGGCTTTCGGGATAGACAGAACGGTCGGTTACTGCCTCGGCACGGGCAAGAATGCAGACTTCATCCTCCGCCTCAACGAAAAGGAAAAGTTCTTCGACCGCATTATTCCCCTGGAGCACCCGCGGTTTATTATGCAATACAAGCTCAAAAAGAAACAGGAATACATTGATAAATACCTGCAAGCCTTTACAGCCTGAAGTTCCAGGTGATGGAAGGGATAATGGGAAAAAGCGACACCTGCTTCGCTTTGATCTCCAGGTTGCCGTCCAGCACGTTCCCCGTTTGGTCGAAGTAGATGAAATACGGGTTCATGCGGCTGTAGGTGTTATAAATGGAAAACGCCCAGCTGCTGGTGAATTTGCGTTCCGGCTTTTTCTTTTTGGGCGTGTAAACGGCGGAAAGGTCCAGCCGGTGATAGGGTTTCATACGATAGCTGTTCAGCGCGCCGTATTCCTGCATCAGCACGCCATCCAGGAAATAGAACTTTTCCGGTAAGGTGGTCGTATTGCCGGTGCCGAAAATGAACACGCCGGAGAACGTCCAGCGGGCGTTGCGCTCGTAACTGGCTACCACGGCCAGGTCGTGGCGGCGGTCGTACTTCGCGGGAAAACGTTTGCCGCCGTTCAGGTCCGGGAACTGCCGCCAGGTCCACGCCAGGGTGTAACCGATCCAGCCGGTGAGCTTCCCTTTTATTTTGTGAATGAACAGCTCCGCTCCATAGGCATATCCTTTGCCGAATACAAACTCATCTTCAGGATCTTTTAAGGAAGGCGTATATCCTTCGCGGTATTCCACCTGGTTGCGCATATCCTTGTAATAGGCTTCCAGCGAGGCTTCCCAGCTATTGTCCGCGAAATTCCGGAAATAACCTGCTGAGTATTGCCAGCTGAACTGCGGCTTCACCAAATATGTGCTGGGCACCCAGATGTCTGTTGGCAAGGTGCTGCCGGCATTGGTCACCAGGTGGATGTATTGGTTGTTGCGCGCAACGGACGCCTTTACGGATTCCCTGTCGTTCCAGGCGTAACGCAGCAGCAGCCTGGGTTCCGGCCCACCGTAGCTGCGCACTTCCTGCCCGCGGCGGTACACGGTGCTGTCCAGCTTGTTGCCATCGCGGTCGCGGGTGTAGCGCGTATATGGACCGATCTGCCGGAAGCCGCTGTAACGCAGTCCTATGTTGACTTTCAGGCGGGGGCTGATCTCCCAGTCGTCCTGGATGTACAACGCTGCTTCGTGGGCATATTTGCGGGCGGCGTTATCCGGCCGGAACACGGTGGTGTCCTGCCTGCCGGAAACGGAACTGGGCGTAAACGTGTGGTAAATGTAGTTGCCGCCGAATTTGATGTGATGCTTCAGGTTCAGGAAATAATCGAAATCCAGCTTGGCATTCAGATCGCGGATGCCGGAATTGAGCTGGATCATGAAACCCTCGTTGAAAGCACCGAAGGAGAATTTATAATCGTTGTAGATGAGCGAGGTGTTGGAAAACAGCTTTTTGCTGAACACGTGGTTCCAGCGCAGCGTACCCGTGTTGTTGCCCCAGGGGATGTGCGCTTCAAAGCTCCTGTCCGCATTCCGGAAACGGAACACGTCGCGGCCGAGGTAGCCGCTCAGGAAAACGCGGTCTTTGGGAGAGAACTGGTAATTGGCCTTTGCATTGAGATCATAGAAATAATAGCCCGACCCGTAAAACGAACTGCTTTTGCGCACGAAGGGCTTTGCCAGCACATCGGCATACGTGCGGCGGGCGGAGATCATAAAACTGGATCTGTCTTTCTGCAAAGGCCCCTGTATGCTTAGCCGCGACGCGATGGCGCCAATACCGCCTTCAGCCTGCCAGCGCTGGTTATTGCCGTCCTTCATCGTTACGTCCACCACGGAAGAAAGCCTTCCGCCGTAATTCGCGGGCATGCCGCCTTTGATGAGCGTAACGTTCTTGATGGCGTCCGCATTGAAGATGGAAAAAAATCCGAAAAGGTGGCCTGTGTTGTAAACAGGTGCTTCGTCCAGCAGGATGAGGTTCTGGTCCGGCCCGCCCCCTCTTACGTAAAAGCCTGCATTGCCCTCCCCCGCTGCCTGCACGCCAGGCAACAGCTGCAGCACTTTCAGCGGGTCGGTTTCGCCCATGAGCGCGGGCAGTTTTTTCATCTGTTCGGTGGTCAGCTCCACCTTTCCCATATCGGTGTTCTTCACATTCTCGTCCCTGCGCCGGTCTGTGATCACCACTTCACGCGCCTGGAAAGACTTTGGCACCAGCAAAGCGGTCACATTCCGGTCTGTCCCGGCTTTCACGGCCCGCTCCTGCGCCTCGTAACCGATATAGGTAAAAACAAGCGTATGCTCCCCCGCGGGAAGCGTGATGGCGAAAAAGCCGTAGGTATTGGTCTGCACGCCCTTTGAAGTGCCTTTGATGCCGATGCTCGCGCCGATGAGGGATTCGCCGCTGGTACTGTCCCGCACGTAACCGCTTACCGTATACCCTTGCTGGGCATATGTTTGATTGGCCAACAGCCATGCATATACGAAAAGAATGATCTTTGCGGCAGCGCGGGTCATGTTACAGGTTTTTCAGTATCGATATGGTATATACGCGCAGCGCCGGCGTTTTGTTGCCGGCGCCGCTGGATTTATCGGAAAAGTAAATTAGCGTTACTGCTGATACGTTTACTGGAAATGCAGGGTATCGGTCACGGAACCGCAATGGAGCATTTCATCGCCGAAATATGGATTCACCACTTCAGTGGTATCGCTCAGCCAGTGCGCGCCACGGTTGCCGAACGCCATGGGGCAATGCTGGCGGTACACGGTATTGCCTTTAAAACCGGTGGTCTGCAGCAGGTCGTACAGCTGGTCGCTCACCATCTGGAAAGAAGACCGCCGGCTGTCCAGCCCGCCTTTGTCGATGATCAGGCCTGAAAGTTCAGCGGAAATATTGCCGGTGCTCACCGCCAGCGCTGCCGCGCGGCTGCTGTCGATGCCCAAACGGCCCACCGGCAGGCTGTCTACATGATATTTCAGCGCCGCCGCCGCAATGTCCGCCGCCAGGGTGTCGCCTTTTACCAGGGCGTTGCTCAGCTGGTAATAGGCCGTCATGGTCGTTTTCAGCGAGTCGTAATACTCATCCGTGAAAGGCGCCTGCAGCGTATTGGCCTGAAAAACGCTGTCTTCCCCCGTTCCCTCCTGCCGGGCGCCCTGCTGGCAGGCCGCAAGGGCCGCGCCGGCTGCGATGATCCATAAATATTGCCTGATTTTCATGCGGTGCTTTTTGCCTCAAATATAGGACCAAAAAATATACTATCTTTGCGGGTTTAATAGCAATTAGGTATGCTCATCGCCCTGCAGGACATCACATTTGAATTCGGCGCAAGAACCATTATAGAGGATTCTTCCTGGCACATCATTCCCGGAGACCGCGTGGGCCTTATCGGCCTGAACGGTACCGGCAAATCCACCCTTCTCCGCATCATCAACGGGGAATATACCATTTCCAAAGGCAGCATCAACAAGATCAAGAACCTTAGCATCGGGTTCTTCAACCAGGACCTGCTGAGCTTTGAAACGGAAAATTCCATCCTGTCCGTAGGCATGACCGCCTTTGAGCAGGCCCTGAAAGTGGAAAAAGAGCTGGAAGAGCTGACCGCCAAGCTGGAGCATTCGCAGGACGATGCGCTGCTGCATGAGTATGCGGACAAGCTGCATGAATTTGACACACTCGACGGGTACAATATCCGCCACAAAACCGCCACCGTACTGGAAGGGCTGGGTTTCAGCACCGCTGACCTGGAGCGTCCTTACAACCAGTTTTCCGGCGGCTGGCGCATGCGCGTGCTGCTGGCCAAGCTCATCCTCCAGCAGCCGGATGTGCTCATGCTCGACGAACCGACCAACCACCTGGACCTCCCCTCTATCGAATGGCTGGAAAAATACCTCAGCAACTACAACGGCGCCGTGATCATCGTGAGCCACGACCGCTTTTTCCTCGATAAAATGGTGAACAAGGTGGTAGAGCTCTACCAGCAACAGCTGCACCATTATGCCGGCAATTATTCCGACTACGAAGAAGAAAAAGTGCTGCGCCGTGAATTGCAGCAGCGCGCGTATGAAAACCAGCAGGACTATATCCGTCAGCAGGAACGTTTTATCGAACGTTTCAAAGCCAAAGCCTCCAAAGCCGCGCAGGCGCAGAGTATCGCCAAAAGGCTGGACAAGCTGGAGCGCGTGGAGCAGGTAGACGGCGGGCCGGCCAAGATCAGGATGAACTTTTCCGTAGACAAAATGCCCGGGAAGATACTCTGCACCCTTAATGGCGTGAGCAAAGCTTTCGGCAAACTCGAAATATTGAAGAACGCTTCCGCGGAGATCAACCGCGGCGACAAGATAGCCCTCATCGGTGCGAACGGTAAAGGAAAATCCACCCTGCTGCGCGTGATCGCGGGCACCGAGCCTATGGAAGGCGAACGCGTGCCGGGGCACAACGTGGTGACCAGCTTTTACGCACAGCACCAGCTGGAGGCCCTGCACCTTGACAACGAGATACTCGAAGAGCTGAAAAGCTGCGGCAGCGGCAAAACCGAAATGGAATTGCGCTCACTGCTCGGCTGTTTCCTGTTCCAGGGCGACGATGTATTTAAAAAAGTGCGCATCCTTTCCGGTGGCGAAAAAGCGCGTGTGGCACTGGGCAAGGTGATCATCAGCCAGGCGAACTTCCTGCTGCTGGACGAACCGACCAACCACCTGGACATCAATTCCGTGGAAATGCTCATAGACGCGCTTGGCAAATATGAAGGCAGCCTGGTGCTGGTAAGCCACGACCGTTATTTCGTGTCCAGGACCGCCAACAAGATCTGGGAGATCGTGGACGGGGAGATCAAAGAATTCAAAGGCACTTATACCGAATGGGAAGAATGGAAGAAACGCCAGGCACTGGCGGCGGCTCCGCCCAAACCGGAAAAAAAAAGCACTCCGGTAGCCCAGCCGCAGCCCGCTAAACAACAAGCTGCTCCCAAAACCGCCATAGACAAGGATCTGCAGAAAGAGCTACAAAAGCAGCAGCGGCAGTTCCAGCAACTGGAGCAGCAGATCGCGGGGGTGAAGGAAAAGCTGAAGCAGCTGGAAACCGATATGGCGGACCCGGAAATTTATGCGCATAAAGATAAATTCCGTACTACGGAAGACGCTTATAAAAAGATGAATGCAGACCTTGCAAAGCTCAACTCAGATTATGAAACCGTGTTCGAAAAGGTAATGGAGCTGGAAGAGAAAATGCAGGGATAAACGATACCATTTTTCAACTTTTTATAAAAGGGTGGCCACAGGGCCGCCTTTTTTTATGACACCCCCGCCCGGGCTTTTTCACTATCTTTATTTTTTCGCACATATCCATGACGACATTATTTAATAAAGCATCCCTGGCTGTGCTGTTGCTGCTGCTGTGCAACATTTGCATGGCGCAAACCCCGCCCCTCAATGCAGACAGCCTGCGCCGGCTGATCGCTGCGGAGCGGGTAGATACAGTAAAGGCAAGGCAGCTGATACGGCTTACCGAAGCCCTGCGGGCGGCTGATTCAGCCGGGGCCATGCAGGCGGCGGCACAGGCGCTGGCCATATACACAAAACATGGCCCAAATGCAGGCGTAGCGCAGGCGAGGTTTGTAACGGGCAGGGTCTATCATTATTACGATAATTACGAAGCAGCGGGAATTCAATACCAGGAAGGCCTTGATGCCATCGGGAAAGATTCCGGCCTGCCAGTATTGCATTTAAGGGCTAAGCTGACAGGGAATCTCGCCGCTGTTTATGGCGTAAAGGGGCAGGTGGAAAAAGAACTGGAAATGACACTCAGCATCATTCCTATGCTGGAGCGGGTAAAAGACACGCTGGCGCTGGCTGTGGCCAGCTTCAACGTGGGGGTAAAATTCTACAACGGCGAGCAATATAAAAAGGCATACAGCTACCTGCAGAAAAGCATTGCCCTGCACGAAAAAAGACCTTCCGCCCAGCTGACGGAGGCATACCTCATCATCACGTATTGCGCAATGAACCTGGACAGCCTCGAAGCCATGCGCAGGTACCTGGATAAGGCCGATAAGATCATTGATCATTCAGACCCGCGGCTTGAGGAAGAATACGAAGTAGCCCTTGGTCAATACCATTTCAAAACAAAAAATTACCCCGAGGCTGAAAAGGCCTATCTCCGGGCACTCCAGGTTAAAAGCCCTAGCAATGCCCTGCCTCTCAGCAGGACAAACGCGCTGGAATCGCTCAATGAAGTGTACCAGGCCCGGGGGCGTTATGCGGAGGCGAGAAAGGTGATGCAGGAATATATGTCCATCTCACGCGGTATTAACTGGCAAGCCAACATCCTTCACGGGCTGAATATCTTGTCGAAGCTGGAAGAAAAAACGCATAACTACGCCGCAGCGCTGCGTTACCTGCGGGAGTATAATCACCTGGGCGACAGCGTGAAGAGAGAAGAAAGCAAAGTACAGCTGCACAACCTGGAAATGAAATACCAGGCTTCGGAGAAAGAAAAGAAGATACTGGAGCTGGAAGGCAACAGCAGGCAGCAGCAGCTTGTGCTGCAACGCAGCCGCGCCTACAACGCCTTGCTGCTGGCAGGATTGATCGTGGCCCTGTTGGTCGCACTGATCATTTTTATCATTTACCGCAACAAGCATCGCCTGGCTGCGCAAAGGGAGCAATTGCAGCGGCAGGAGCTGGAAAATATGAAGCAGGCCCAGCGCATCCAGCATTTTTCCGCGATGCTCGAAGGCCAGGAACAGGAGCGCCGGCGGCTTGCCCGCGACCTGCACGACGGCCTGGGCGGCACCATGGCCAGCATCCGCGTGAAAGCGGCGGACCTGGCGGACAGCGCCACTCCGAATGATGCACAAATGAAACAGATCATCACCCAGCTGGATGGCGCCACGCGCGAGCTGCGCCGCATTGCGCACAACATGATGCCGGAGGCCCTGTTGAAATTCGGGCTGGAAGCGGCTTTGAAAGACCTTTGCGAAAGCCTGCAGCACAATGGCGCCGCAATCGTATTCCAGGCATTCGACCTGCGCGGGGATATTCCGCAATCGCAGCAGATCATGATCTACCGCCTCGTGCAGGAATTGCTGGGCAATGCCCTGAAGCACAGCGGCGCGCGCAACATTCTCGTACAATGCCTGCAAAGGGGCGAAGAACTTTCCGTTATTGTAGAAGACGACGGCAAAGGATTTGACCAGGGCTCGCTTTCCCCTGCTGACGGCATCGGCCTGCAAAGCGTCAGGGCGCGCGTTGATTACCTGAAAGGCCGGCTGGACATACAATCCACACCCGGCGTAGGCACTACCGTAAATATAGACATCCATGTACAGGAAACCGCACCCGATATCGCTGCTTATAGTTGAAGACCATGTGCTGATGCTGGAAGGCATCCGGTCGTTGATGCAGGACCAGCCGGAGATAGAGCTGGCAGGCAGCTATTCCCTCGGGCAGGAAGCGATGGCTTACCTTGAGCAGAACAGCGTGGATGTGATACTGCTGGACATCAACCTGCCTGACATCAGCGGCATAGAGCTCTGCCAGCGCATCCGCAAGCTGGATAAATCCGTGAAGATCCTTGCCCTGAGCGCTTTCAGCGACCGTACTTTCATTCTGCAGATGCTGCAGAACGGCACCAACGGCTACATCTTAAAAAATACATCTTCCCGCGAACTGATGGATGCCATCCACCGCGTGCTGGATCACCAGATCGTACTGGGTCCGGATGTGCAGCAAGCCATTGCCAGCACAGACGGGCGCGGCCTGCCGGAGCTGCCCCGCCTCACCCGCCGTGAAAAAGACGTGCTGCAGCTGATCGCCAAAGGTCTCACCAATCCCGAAATAGCCGCCCAGCTTGGCATCAGCACCCTTACCGCCGAAACCCACCGGAAAAACATCATGCAAAAGCTGAAAGTGAACAATGCCGCCGCTCTTATCAAAGCGGCCATAGACTACGCATTGATCTGAAATATACCATCAATCTGGTAGGCCGGCATACCGTTGCCATGGTATTGCCGCCTCCCGCCGGCGGGCATAGTTTTGTTGAACGAAACCAAGCGTTTAAACAAAACAAAGCATATGAACTTTTCAGTATTAAGAAAGCAGCGGTGGAGCCTTGCAGTATTGTTTTTATTGGCTGCCGGTTTGTTTGTTTCCTGCAGCAAGGATAATGACCCCGACCCCACACCATCCGGGTATCCCAAAGAAGTAACCGTCACCTACAAAGTAACCAAAGTATCCGGCAGCATGACCCAATGCCGCATCGACTGGTTCAACGAATCCGGCGGCCTGACAGTAGAACAGAACGCAGCATTTCCGGTCACCAGGACATTTAAAAGGACCGTGAACCAATACGAATATGTAGGGATCACCGCCGTTACCGGCGGCCCCGGCAGCATTAAGATAGAAGTGCTGGTAGACAACGTGGTGGTGGATTCAAAAACGAATACCGGCACCACAAACGGGAGCTTCGGAGGCGAGGCGAAATATATTTTCCCATAAGCGGCCAATTTTGGAGCGAATAGTATAGCAACGGCAAACCATGAATGACGGTCTGCAAAGTAAACGGTTACTTTGCAGACCGTCGTTTTATTGGGAGGAAGCGCCCGTTCGTCAAGCCAAACCGGCTTTTCATGTAATCCAGGTATCCAGCAAATGCCGTACATTTAAATTACGGTATGAACCTCCTGAAAAAGATCTACAGCTGGCGGCTCCATCATATTTTGTTCTGGGTCGCTTTCTTTGTGGTGTGGATCACATTGCGGATAGACGATTACCCGGACCTCACGCCTACCGTACTGGCAGGGCTGCTGAAGGTGCTGTCGCTGGCGGGAGCGGTTTATTTCACCAATTACGTGCTGATCCCGAAATACCTTTACACTAAAAAATATGTCGCCTTTTTCTTCAGCTTTACCGCGCTGGTGGCGGTTACCGGCTTCATTGTCATCAAGGTGCTGAACCTGATACTCCTGCCCTACGCCTCCACCATCACCCACTGGCCCAATGCCACGCTCAATGCACAACTGTATGACGTATACATCCCCTTATTTTTTATGGTGGGCGCTGCGGCGGGTATTAAATTCTATATAGACCAGATCAGGACGCTGCACCGCCTGCAAAGCGCACTGCGCGCGGGCGCCGAGCAGGAACTGCAGTTCCTCCGCTCGCAGATCAACCCGCATTCGCTGTTCAATTCGCTTAATACCATTTATTTCCTCATAGATAAAGACAACCGCACTGCGCGGGACACGCTTATGCAGTTCTCCGAACTGCTGCGCTACCAGCTGTACGAATGCAATACCGAACGGGTAGACATCGGGCGGGAGATCCAGTACCTCCGCAGCTACGTGGCCATCCAGCGGCTGCGGCATGGAGAGCAGTACGACATTGTATTTGAGCACAGCCCTGCTGTGAAAGACTTTACCATAGCGCCGCTGCTGCTAATCCCTTTCGTGGAAAACGCCTTCAAGCACGTTTCGCACCGGTCCGCCAATTCCATCCATATTAATATGGAGCGGGAAAACGGGGAGTTCCGCTTCCGCGTGCACAATACCCGCGAGCCCAAACCCGCCACGGGCAATGGCGGCATCGGGCTGAGCAATGTGAAGCGCAGGCTGGAACTGCTGTACAACGGCAAACATTCACTGGTGATCCGCACGGAGCCGGACGCCTATTCAGTGACCTTAACGCTCCAGGTATTATGAACCTTTAAATTCCGCATATGAACCTCCGTTGCCTGGTAGTGGACGATGAGCCGCTGGCCCGCAAAGGGCTGAAGGAATACATTTCCGATGTCAGTTTCCTGGAATTGGCCGGGGAATGCGATTCCGCCGTAAAAGCGGCGGACCTGCTGCATAATGAGCAGGTAGATATCCTTTTCCTGGACATCCAGATGCCGCGCATGACCGGGCTGGAACTGCTGCGCACCCTGCCACAGCGCCCGCTGGTGATACTTACCACCGCCTATGCGGACTATGCCGTGGAAAGTTTTGAGCTGGATGTGTTCGATTATCTCCTGAAACCCGTTTCCTTCGAACGTTTCCTGAAAGCCGTGAACAAGGCCAAAGCCGCGCTGAAAAAGGAAACAGCGGAGTATTTCTTTATAAAATGCGATAACAAGCTGGAAAAGATCGCCCTGGCAGAGGTACTGTTTGCCGAGGCTTTGCAGAACTATGTGGCTATTCATACCCCGGCGCGGAAATACATTACTTACCTGACATTCAAAGGGGTGGAAGAATACCTCCCGGCAGACCGCTTCCTGAAGGTGCACAAATCGTTCATCGTGGCGCTGGACAAAATTGAAAGCATTGAAGGGAACGAGGTGATCATGGCCGGGCATCACATCCCCATCAGCCGCAACCTCAAAGACGAGGTGATGGAAAAAATACTGCACAACCGGTTTCTGAAAAGATAAAAAGCCGCCCGGCGCTTTGCCGGACAGCTTCTTTGCTTGCCAATGGCATAATAATGTCCGTCAATACCGGCTGCCTCTTCTCCTGCTTCTTGCTTCTGAACTTTTGGCTTTTTCGTTCTCATTCGCGTTTGCTCCGAAATGATAAGCTGCCAGCCGGTACAACCAAAGGGCAACAATGGCGGCGATCACGTAATACGTATACATATTCATATAGGTGCTTTTTAGGGTTACTGTTTTACTGTCCTCACGGGGGCCTTTCTCTGCTCTGATACCCTAATTTCCAAAAGCGTGCCATTTTTGTTAATGAGGGGCCGTATGGTGAACAACTATAAATGAATTAATTGATTTATGTGTTTTGATTTCCAGG
The DNA here is from genome assembly GCF_039655965.1 of Chitinophaga sp. YIM B06452. Lineage (NCBI taxonomy): Bacteria > Pseudomonadati > Bacteroidota > Chitinophagia > Chitinophagales > Chitinophagaceae > Chitinophaga > Chitinophaga sp. YIM B06452. The sequence goes on from NZ_JAWLKY010000007.1 coordinate 68,589, forward strand.
ACTTTTCTGCCCAGGGCAATCCTGCTCAAAAAAAATATCGTAAATTTGCGGGCGTCATAACACAGATGTGCTATGACAGGAATTTTGTTCCACCGGCGTTGGTCCTTAAAATTCAAACATGGTTTTACATAACAGGTTGTCCGCCACAGAGCTGAAGCAAAAGCTGGCGGAAGAAACATTCAAACGCGTTACTGTTTCCTTTTACCAGTACGCCAAAATTGCAGACCCCAAGGCATTCCGCGACGGGCTCTACCAGGCCCTCGACCAGCTCCGGGTCTTCGGACGGATATACGTAGCGCATGAGGGTATTAATGCACAGGTAAGCATCCCCGAACAACATTTTGAGGCGTTCCGGCAACACCTGGATTCCATCTCTTTCTTAAAAGGCATCCGCCTGAACATCGCCGTAGACGACAACGGCAAGTCTTTCTGGGTTTTAAAGATCAAAGTGCGGGACAAGATCGTGGCAGACGGTATCACCGATCCCACTTTCGACATGGGCAACCGCGGCCGCTACGTAAATGCCAAGGAGTTTAACCGCCTCACTGACGACCCGGACACCGTGGTGATAGACATGCGCAACCACTACGAATACGAGGTAGGCCATTTCGACAAAGCGCTGGAAGTGCCCTCCGATACCTTCCGCGAACAGCTGCCCATGGCGGTGGATATGATGAAGGACCAGAAAGAAAAGAACATCATCATGTACTGCACCGGCGGTATCCGTTGCGAAAAAGCCTCGGCTTATATGCTGCATGCCGGTTTCAAAAATGTATTCCACCTCGAAGGCGGGATCATTGAATATACGAACAAAGCGCGCGAGCTGGGCTTGCCCAATAAGTTCAGGGGCAAGAACTTCGTGTTCGACGACCGCCTGGGCGAGCGCATCTCCGACGATATCATCAGCCAGTGCCACCAATGCGGCGCGCCCTGTGATACGCATACCAACTGTGCCAACGAAGGCTGTCACCTGTTATTTATCCAATGCGAAAAATGCGCCGCGGCATACAATGGCTGTTGCAGCGCTGAATGTAAAGAAGTGCTGGCGCTGCCGGAAGAAACGCAGGCCGAGCTGCGGAAAGGGATCGATAAAGGCCTGATGCTGTTCAACAAACGCAGGCGCAGAAGAGATGCTTCTTTAAAGAAAGAATAAATTCAAGTTGAATGAAAATAAAAATGCCGGAGGCTGATATACAATCCCTCCGGCATTCCTTTTTTAAATACCTATTCAAATTTGAACGCCCCGCCGAGTATTCCCCCAAAACCTACCCTGATGCCGATGCGCGTATCCGCCTGGCTTTGGTAACCGGCCACCACATCCACCCTGATGGCTTTGAAGATATTCTCCAGCCCGGCAAATACTTCCACGTAGTTGTTATCCCTGTTCACATAGAAAGCGTTGGAGCCCGCTACCAGGTGCCATTTCAGCCGGTTAAACAGCGGGATGCGGTTGGTGAGCAATCCATTAAAGTGATGCTCCACGTTGGCAGTGCCGTACAATTTGGCCGTGGTGCTGTACTGGTAATACGGCGCCAGCTGGAAACTGTTCAGGTAGCGGATATTCAGGAAGGTCTGGTTGCCATTGAAGTGTTGCATATCGGGAATGCTCACTTTATTATCATTCAGGAAACCGCCTCCTGTGAAATGATAACGCAGCTCGCCGAACAATTTGAAATTCATGTTATCGCTCACGCCGATGTTCCATTTATCGAAGTCGGCATCCAGGAAACCTTTGCGGTAGCTGGCTGTGAAGGTGGGATACTTGCTGCCCATGCCTACCCTGCGGTTAGGGTATTCGATGAAGCGCTGCCCCGGCTGGAAGCTGACGCTGCCGCCCACGGTGATCACTTCCTCGCGGTTGAAGGGAATATTTGCCAGCTCCTGCGGATGGTTGGGCGTGAAGGTCTTTTTACTGTTCTTGAACAGCACAAAATCCTCCGCATTCTCCAACGGTATGCGGCTCTCGTAATTGGCGCTGATATTGAAGGAAACGGTGCGCTGGAAGTTGCGGTAAAAACTGAGACTGCCGAACCAGTTTTCATACAGCTTCATGTAATTCTCTTTCAGCAGCAGCGTGTATAACGAGTTCATAATGGGGCCGATCGGCTCGCCGCGGTTGAACTGGCTGATGCGTTTGCCGCCCGCGATGGTCCACGAGTTGCCGGTACCATATTCGCCCTGCCCGCTGCCGGCATAGGTAAACGACGTATAGGCGTTCAGGTGAGTATTGGTGAAACCGTAGCGGATATTGTTCTGCCATATCAGCGCTTTATTCTTCGGCAGGCTGAAAGTGACGCCTGGCGTGATATACAAAGAAGCGCCCTCCACTGTGTTGTAGCTCAGGCCTTTAATGAGCGAGCCCATATTGAAGCGGTGCGCCGCGATCGTCGTGTCTCTTCTGAAATACCAGGTATGCCCCCAGCCCTGGAGCAGCACATTCTCCAGTTTAACCGGCTGCGGTTTGCGCCTGAGGGAGTCCAGGTGATAGTTAGACCTGGCGGAATCACGGCGGGCTTTGGCAGTGCTGTCCTTCACGCGGTAATCCTTTTGTTCCTCTTCTTCCAATGGCACCGGGCGGATACTGTCCCAGTAATGGATCCCCCTGAACTCCGCATCCTTTTCATATTTCATGATCACTTTGTTGAAATATCCTTTCGGGAAAACGGGTTTCAGGTTATAATTGGAATAAACATTCACGGAGTTGGCCACCACATCGAAGCCGAAGAGCTTGGTGGCCACGTACACCACCTGGTCTTTGGTACGCCAAACCTCTGCATTCACCGGTACATGCGTTTGCCTGATCGCCAGCGTGTCCATCAGTTCCAATTGGTATTCCTTGGTAAGCATCAGGTCTGTGCTGTGAATGCGCCAGTCATCTTCCGTAATAAAAATGTAACCGGAAAACACCGGCTCATATTTGCGGCGGGGAATTACTTTTATCTTATTCACCAGTTTGTTATCATCCATGAAAGTGCCTTCCAGCCTGTATTTATAATAGAACAACGCGTTCTCTGAAATAGGCGAAATAAAGCCGCGCGGCCCCAGTTCGGAGGCCACGGCTTCCACGTTGTTGTCATAAAAACTGATGATGGTAGGGATGCTGAAACCCAGCCCTCCCCCGCTCTGCCTGCTGGAAACCACTTCCAGCTTGGTATCCGGCGCGCGGTAAGCGATCCGGGTAACGGATTCGGAAAGGGATACGATGCCTTTGCCGGTGGAATCGACCCCCACGTCGTCCGTATCGATCTTTTGCCCGAAAATGCGTTTGGGCATCTTGCGGAGCTTGGCCAGCATTTTAATGTATGATTCCACGGTGTAGTTCTTTACCTGGGACTGGTAAAAAGAACGTTTTTTAATAGCCTGGCGGATGATGGCGTAAGCAGGGTCTTCCCCGCCTGACCTGACCACCACTTCTTTTATCTGCAAGCTCAGGGGCTGCAGCACGAAATTCAGCTCCAGCGTGGTATTGCCGGCCTGTATGGACTTTTCTTCTTTGCGGTAGCCCATATATTGGCAAACGATCACGTGGCTGCCCTGCGGAACGTCCAGCTGGTAAAGGCCTTCAGCATTAGCCGTGGTGCCCTGCGTGGTGCCTTTGATCATCACGGTGGCAAAGGGAAGCATTTCGCCTTTGTTGTTGGCAATTTTGCCACGGATCAAAGTGGCTTGAGCGGGTAAGGTAAACAGGAATAAAATGGATAAGGGTAGATATTTCGTCATGTATCAAAAATAACAGATACAAACAAACGTCATAGGGTTAACGTATGTTTTAGGGCAATTTTAACAGAGTATCATTATTTGGATCTTTTCACCGGCCTTAAAACGCTGGCAGACAGGGCGCTTACGCCGCCTACGAGCCCGCCGATCACGCTGGTGATGAGGATCATGGCCAGGGGCAGGCCCGTTTTCAGGATCAGCTCGCTCATGCGGGTGGAGAGGATATGCCCGTTCCGCACATCTATCACCAGGGCCAGCACGCCCCAGAGCAGGAATACCGCGAGGAAACCGCTGCCGAAGGCGCGGCCGGGGGATTGCTGCCAGAAAAGGGCCACGATGAATGCCGCCAGGGCGATGCTCCACCAGTCCAGGAAGAGCCCGAGGATGTAACCGAGTATAACAGTGAGGATCAGAGCAAGTACAAAACGCATATGCGCAAATTAAAAAAGTGATGCAGGGTAATCAGGAAGAAAATTAAGGTATTCTTCGCAATTAACCCGCATCACTTCGTTGTGAAACGGTGAAATATATGGAACAACCGTGGTTATTTGCTGTTTTCCAGCGCCTGTTCTATGTCGTGGATGATATCGCTGATATGCTCCAGCCCTACGGAGATCCGGATCAGGCCGGGCGTGATGCCCACGTTCTGCCTTTCCGCTTCGCTCAGTTTCGCGTGGGTGGTGCTGGCCGGGTGGGAAGCGATGCTGCGGCTGTCGCCCAGGTTGGCCGTAAGGCTCAGCAGTTCCAGCTTGTCCAGGAAACGGCGGCCCCTTTCCAGCCCGCCTTTCAATTCAAAACAAACGATACCGCCGCCCGCGGTCATTTGTTTTTGGGCGATGGCATATTGCGGATGGCTGGGCAGGAAGGGATATTTCACCCATTCCAGGTTGCCATTGATTTCCAGCGCCTGCGCCAGTTTCAGCGCGCTGGCTGAATGGCGTTCCATGCGCACGTGCAGGGTTTCGAGGCTGCGGCTCAGTACCCAGGCGTTGAAAGGGCTCATGCTGGGACCCGTGCTGCGGCAAAAGGCATACACCTCGTCTACCAGTTCCTGGCGGCCCAATACGATTCCTCCCAGCACGCGGCCCTGCCCGTCGATCCACTTGGTGGCGGAATGCGTTACCAGGTCTACCCCCAGCGCAATAGGCTTTTGCAGGGCGGGCGTGGCAAAACAGTTGTCCACGTTCAGGATCACCTTGTGTTTTTTCGCGATCTGCGCCAGCGCTTCCAGGTCCACCAGGTCGAGCCCGGGATTGGAAGGCGTTTCCACGAAGATCATTTTTGTATTAGGCTTTATGAGGGCCTCAACGGTCTCAGGTTTGGTGAGATCGAAGTAAGAATGTTCAATTCCCCATTTGGGAAGGAATTTCGTGATCACCGTATGGGTGGAGCCGAAAATGGAAGATGAGCTCACCAGGTGGTCTCCCGTTTTGAGAAAAGCCATGAAGCTGGCGAACACGGCGCTCATGCCCGAAGCGGTGGCAAAGCCGGCTTCAGCGCCTTCCAGCGCGCGCATACGGTCTATGAACTCATCCACGGTAGGATTGCTGAAACGGGAGTAGATAAACGCGTCCGTTTCGTCCGCGAAAGCGGCGCGCATGGCTTCCGCATCGTCGTAACAAAAGCTGGAGGTAAGGTACAGCGGGCCGCTGTGCTCCATATGCGATGTCCTTTCAGATTGTATCCTGACGGCCTGCGTTTCCGCATGCCAGGTCGTTTTGTTCTCTCTCTTCATTGTATGGCTTAAGATCAGGCCTGGATCAGGCCTTAAATCATGAATTAAGTTTTACTTCCCAGGTAAGGCTGGTTTTACCCTGGCGAAGCGTTTCGGCAACGGAGCAATATTTGTTCATGGAGAGTTCCACGGCGCGGGCCGCTTTATCTGCATCAATATTGCCGCTGAGATGGAATATGACATGCGCTTTTTCCCAAAGGGACGGTTCTTTCCCCTTTTCGCGTTCGGCTTCTATTTCAATACGGAAATCCGTGATCTCCTGGCGCTGTTTCTTCAGGATCATCACCACGTCGATGGCGGAACAGCCACCGAGGCCCATGATCAACATCTGCATGGGGCGCACGCCGTTATTCTTGCCGCCGTTCTCCACGGAGGAATCCATTAATACCTTGTGGCCCTGCTCGTCCACCGCTTCCATGTTAAACCCGTCGTCTATACGTTTTAAAGCGATCTTCATATTTGATGCTGATATTTTATACAAAATTAGGAGTAAACCTGACAAACAAAGATAATTCTTTACCTGTAATAACAGTGAGGTGACAAATAGCGTTCGTAAAAGCGGATAGGAAAACCGGGAAGGGTTTTGTAAGTTTGGGAAATTTTTTGAATAGCGTTGTCAGTGCAGACCTATCATAGCAACCAGCCGTTTACATTGGAGTCCGGGGAGGTTTTACCCGGTATCGATATAGCTTTTCATACTTACGGCACCCTGAACAAACATGCCGATAATGTCGTATGGATCTGCCATGCACTGACCGCCAATTCGGACGTGGCGGACTGGTGGCAGGGTCTTGTCGGCGAAGGCCGCGTAATAGACCCTTCCAGGTATTTTATTGTCTGCGCCAATATCCTGGGTTCCTGCTACGGAAGCTCCGGGCCGCTTTCCGTGAACCGCTCCGCCGGATACCCTAAAAAGAAGAAGGACGCCGTGCTGCAGGAACTGCTCCCCGGGTACAATACCGCAGAGCTGAACGACGAAGGCGATACTTACGATGGCCAGCGCTGGTACCGCGATTTCCCGCAGGTCACCATCCGCGATATTGTGCATGCGCACATCCTGCTCCGCAAACATCTTAATATTGATCACATCCACCTGCTGGTAGGCGGCTCCATGGGCGGCTACCAAGTGCTGGAATGGGCGCTGATGGAGCCTGAGCGCATCGGCAGGCTGTTCCTGCTATGCACCGGTGCGGCAGAAAGCGCCTGGGGCATTGCCGTACATACTTCCCAGAGACTGGCCATTGAAGCAGACAGCACCTGGGAGCTGCCCCGCAAAGACGCCGGGGCGGCGGGCCTGAAGGCTGCAAGGGCCATTGGCATGCTCACTTACCGGAACTATCAAACCTTCATGGCCACCCAAACCGATCCCGATAAAGAAAAAACAGATCATTTCAGGGCATCCTCCTATATTGAATACCAGGGCGAAAAACTGGTGAAACGTTTTAACGCCCAGAGCTACTGGCTGCTCACCAAAGCGATGGACAGCCACAACATTGCCCGCGGCCGCCATGCCGATATAGCCACTACCCTGCGCCAGATAGAGCAGAAAACCCTGCTGATCGGCATTACCAGCGACATCCTCTGCCCGCCCGAAGAACAGCTCCTGCTGGCGGAGCATATGCACAATACCGTGTACCACGAGATCGATTCCCCCTACGGCCACGATGGCTTCCTGATCGAATTCGAAAAGATCGGGCGGATACTGGCTGCATTCCTGGAGCAGACTTAAGCCTTTTATCGTGAAGTTCTCCACCACCGCCATTCTGTGAGCGTACGGCATACGCTTTTTGCAACCGGCGCCAACGCATCAAGTATTAGCCTATTCTTTAATAGAAAAATTGTTGGTATTCTAAAAATTCCTTAACTTCTCTTCATAAAATACAACTGATCAACAACCAAAACCTGTACACGTTTAATCCTTAAAAACTCAACAATTACTTAATCCAAAAGACTGCCGATCCTATCATCAAATTCTCACTTTATGAAATTAACTCGACAAAAGCATGGGTGGCTCATTGCGTTGTTCCTGCTGCTTGCGCAATTAACTTATGGCCAAACCCAGCACACCATTTCCGGAACGGTTGTTAATTCATCCACCAGCCAGGCTATGCCGGGCGTAACCGTGTCCGTGAAAGGCGCGGCCACCGGGGCAGTCACCAACAACAACGGGGAATTTACCGTTAAAACTACCCGCTCCCTGCCATTGACGCTCGTGTTCACCTACGTAGGCTTCAAAACGCAGGAGATTACCGTGCAGGACGCATCCGCCAATGTGAACGTACAGCTGGCCTCCACCGAGATCCTCGGCCAGGAAGTGGTGGTATCCGCCAGCCGCGTAACAGAGAGCATCATGGAATCGCCCGTGTCCATCGAAAAGCTGAGCACCCGGGCGATCAAAGAAACCCCCACCCTCAGCTTCTACGACGCCATCACGAATTTCAAAGGCGTGGAAAGCAGCGTACAGAGCCTGACCTTCCGCTCCATCACCACCCGCGGCTTCAACGCCAACGGCAATACCCGCTTCAACCAGTTCATAGACGGGATGGACAACCAGGCCCCCGGCCTCAACTTCTCCGTGGGCAACATCGTAGGCATCTCCGATCTTGACGTGGAAAGCGTAGAACTCTTGCCCGGTGCGGCTTCCGCCCTTTATGGCGCGGGCGGCATCAACGGTACGCTGCTGATGACCAGCAAAAATCCGTATGACTACCAGGGCCTCAGCCTCCAGCTGAAAGCCGCCATGAATAACGTAGGCCCCTCCGCCAGGGGCTCCGCAGGCTTCATCCCGGAGATCAACGCCCGGTATGCCAAGTCCTTCGGCAAGTTCGCCTTCAAGGTAACTGTGGGTTACCTGCAGGCCAATGACTGGTGGGCAGCGGATTCCACCAACTTCGACCGCCTGAACCTCAGCAAAAAAGCAGGTTTCAATCATAATTCTGACCCGAACTACGATGGTGTAAACGTATATGGCGATGAGATCAATGCCAACATGCGCAGCGTGGCGCAATCCGCCGTGAATGTAGGCACCAACGCCTTCATCCAGCAATTCACCCAGATGGCGGGCCGGCCGCCTACCCAGGCAGAGATCCTTAATTTCCAGACCACCAACCCCAATGTAAGACCCTTTTTCCTGGGCCTGCAGGGCGGCGTTATTCCCAACCAGAGCGTATCCCGCACAGGTTACCGCGAGCAGGACCTTGTAGACTACGATACCAAAAGCCTCCGCACCGGCGCAGCATTCCACTACCGTTTCAATTCCGAGCTGGAAGCCATCGTGCAGGGCAACTGGGGTCAGGGTACCAGCGTGTACACCGGTACAGACAGGTATTCCCTGCGCAACTTCAACCTCGGCCAATATAAACTGGAACTGAAAGGCAAAAATTTCTTCCTGCGCGGCTATACCACGCAGGAACGTTCCGGCGAAGCCTACAATGCCACTGCGCTGGCTTCGCTCATCAACGAAGGCTGGAAGCCCAGCACCACATGGTTCCCGCAGTATGTGGGCAACTATGTAGGCGCGAGAGGCGCAGGCGCCAGCGATGCGGCGGCGCATGCCGCAGCAAGGGCCGCGGCGGACCAGGGACGTTTTATGCCAGGCTCCCCGCAGTTCCAGACAGCGAAGGATACCATTTCCAATAAGTACATTGGCGTGGGCGCAGGTAAGAACGGCGCGCGGTTCGACGATAAGACCAACCTCTACCATTACGAGGGCATGTATAATTTCAGCCATCTTATTAAGATATTCGAGCTGCAGGCCGGCGCTACCTACCGCCGCTACGACCTGAACTCCGGCGGCACCATCTTCGACGACGCCAACCGCGATATCAAGATAGATGAATACGGCGCGTTCCTCCAGGTAGGCAAAAAACTGGTGAACGACCGCATCAAACTGACGGCCTCTATGCGCTATGATAAGAACGAGAACTTCGAAGGCCGCTTCACGCCAAGGTTTGCAGGTGTGTTCACCGTAGCGAAAGACAACAATATCCGTCTCTCCTACCAGACCGGTTTCCGCAACCCCACCACACAAAACCAGTACATCGACCTGGAAGTGAGGGCCAACACCCGGCAGATAGGCGGCCTGCCGGAACTACTCAGCAAATACAACCTGTATAATAACAAAGGTTATACACAGGCCAGCTTCCAGCGTTTCCAGCAAACCGGCAACCCGGCGGACCTGCAGCAGTACACACCCACCGAATTCAAGCCGGAACGGGTACAGGCCTATGAAGTGGGCTACCGTGGCCTGATAAAGAACAGGTTGCTGATAGACGCTTATTATTATTACAACAGCTACAAAGACTTCATCAATACCATCGTGCTCATTCAAAGCTCCGACGGAACGCCCGCCGGGCTGGCCACGCCGAGGATATTCTCCACCGTGGACAATAACCCCGAGCAGGTAGTGACCCAGGGATGGGCGCTCGGCCTGGATTACGTGGTGGGCACCTGGAACATCAGCGGCAACATTTCCTACAACGATATGACGAAGAAACCCGTGAGCCTGTACAACGACTTCAATACCCCGAAATACCGCGCCAACCTTGGCTTTGGTAACCGGAACGTGTACAAGAACATCGGGTTCAACATCAGCTACCGCTGGCAGGATACTTACCTCTGGAATTCCACTTTCGCCGTGGGCGACATCCCCGCATTCAGCACGCTGGACGCGCAGATCAGCTACAGGATCCCGACCGCCAAGGCCACCATCAAGCTGGGCGGCTCCAACCTGCTGAATCACTATTACAACACCTCTTACGGCAACCCGATGATCGGCGGCATTTATTACATCAGCCTGACCTTCGACGAGCTGTTACGGTAGTCATTTTCTTTGCCATAATATATAATAGCGAAGGCCCCGGTTTTACACCGGGGCCTTCTGATTTGTTGTAACCCTCATGATTGCTCATGGGTATCTTTGGCTTACACGTTGAAGCGGAAATGCATCACATCGCCGTCGTTCACAACGTACTCCTTGCCTTCGATGCGCAGGCGGCCATTGTCGCGGGCTGCAGCTTCGGAGCCATATTTTACATAGTCATCATAAGCGATCACTTCCGCTTTGATGAAACCTTTTTCAAAATCAGTGTGGATCACGCTGGCAGCCTGCGGGGCTTTCCAGCCTTTGTGGATGGTCCAGGCGCGCACTTCCTGCACACCTGCCGTAAAGTAGGTGATCAGGTCCAGCAGCTTGTAGGCAGAGCGAATCAGGCGGTTCAGGCCAGGCTCTTTGAGGCCGTATTCGGAAAAGAACAGTTCTTTGTCTGCCGGATCTTCCAGCTCGGAGATCTGCGCTTCGATGGAGTTGTTCATCACGATCACTTCGGCTCTTTCGGCCTTCACGGCTTCTTCCAGCGCTTTGGAATACTTGTTGCCGGTATGCAGGGAAGCTTCGTCTACATTCGCTACATACAGCACGGGTTTGGCAGTCAGCAGGAAAAGGTCTGCCACGGCCACCGCTTCTTCTTTGCTGAGGCCCATCTCGCGGATGTTCTTCCCCTGTTCCAGGAATTCCTTGCAGCGTTTCAGCACTTCAAATTCGGCTTTAGCCTTGGCGTCGCCGCCGGTTTTGGCCATTTTTTCGGTGCGGGCTATTTTCTTTTCAACGCTTTCCAGGTCTTTCAGCTGTAATTCGGTATCAATGATCTCCTTATCGGCTACGGGATTGATGGCCCCTTCGTCGCGGAGGATGTTTTCGTCTTCAAAACAGCGGATCACATGCACAATGGCGTCCACCTCGCGGATATTGCCGAGGAACTTGTTGCCCAGCCCGTCTCCTTTGCTGGCGCCTTTTACAAGGCCGGCAATATCAACGAACTCGATCGTAGTAGGTACGGTACGGTTGGGTTTCACCAGCTCTTCCAGCTTGGCGATCCGCTCGTCAGGCACATCTACCAGCCCTACATTCGGCTCGATCGTACAAAAGCGGTAGTTGCTGGCTTCCGCTTTCGCGCTGTTGGAAACCGCGTTAAACAAAGTGGACTTTCCTACGTTCGGTAATCCTACAATTCCTGCTTGCAAAGCCATTTTCTCAAAAATTTGCGCAAAGATAGTGAAAGTATAGCGAAAATAGGAATGACAGATCATGAATGTTTAGAAGGATTTACAGGTAATAATTTTTCTATATTGATATGGCGAATTGTGTATTTTGCCTTATTATTTCAACCACAACACATTTATGGCTTTAAACTACGTCTGGATAGGCTTCTTTGTGATATCGTTCATTGTGGCCCTGGGGCAGCTGATCTTTTTCGGGAATACGGAGATCTTCGGGAAGATGGTCACCAGCCTGTTCGAAAGCGGTAAAAGCAGCGCCGAGCTTGCCATTGGCCTCACCGGCACCATGACCTTCTGGCTGGGCATCATGAAAGTGGGTGAAAGGGCCGGTATGATCGAGATATTTGCCCGTTTCGTAAACCCGCTGTTTTCCAAACTGTTTCCCGGCATCCCTAAAAAAGACCCGGCCATGGGCAGCATTGTGCTGAACTTCTCCGCCAACGCCCTCGGGCTGGACAATGCGGCCACGCCTATGGGACTCAAGGCCATGAAAGAACTCCAGGACCTGAACCCGCAGAAAGACACCGCCACCAATGCCCAGATCATGTTCCTGGTGCTGAATACCGCCGGCATCACCATCATCCCCACTTCCGTGATGGCCCTGCGCCTGGCCGCCGGCTCAGCCAACCCGGCAGATATCTTCATCCCTACCATGATCGGCACCTTTATCTCCTTTATATCCGGTATGATCGCCGTGGCCCTTTACCAGCGCATCAACCTGTTCAGGCTGCCGGTGTTCGTGTTCGTGGGCGGTTTCCTCCTTATTTTATTCGGTTTTTACAGCTGGATGAAAGACATGCCGCCCCAGCAGATTGCCACCAACACCGCGATGGTAGGCGGTTTGCTCATCTTCACCGTGATCGTTTCCTTCCTGCTGCTGGGCATGAAAAAGAAGATCAATGTGTATGAAGCGTTCATTGACGGCGCCAAGGAGGGTTTCACCACCGTGGTGATGATCATTCCTTACCTGGTGGCCATCATCGTGGGTATCGCGGTATTCCGCGCCACCGGCTGCATGGATTTCATTAATAACGGTATCGGCGCTTTTTTCGGCTGGCTGGGCTTTAATACGGATTTTGTACCTGCGTTGCCTGTCGGTATCATGAAGATCTTCAGCGGCGGCGGAGCAAGGGCTATCATGGCTGAACTGATGCTGCCGCAGAACTACGGTCCCGATTCCTTCGTGGGCCGCCTGGCCTGCATCCTGCAGGGCTCTACCGAAACAACATTCTACATTCTTGCCGTATATTTCGGCTCCGTGAATATCAAAAAAACACGTTATGCCCTTACCTGCGGGCTGATCGCCGACTTTGTAGGCATTGTGGCCGCGATCATCATCGGGTATATTTTCTTCCATTAACCATTAAAATCAGATGACTACTCAAAGAAAACCACTGCATGAAGACTGGATCGCCGTGATCCTTGCGTTTGCCGCCATTTTACTGATCTGCATCGGCCTGCGCCCCTCCATGCCCAAATTCGACTGGAACAGCGGCGATTCGCTCGTGGCAAGACTTACAGACGGCGCCAACCTTGCAAAAATGGGCGTGCTCTACCTCTGGGTATTGGGCAGCCTCGTCATCGCGTTCCTGCTGGGCGGCAAAAAGATCACCATTCACCTTGCCACCGGCCTGCTGGCTGTCATGGCCATTTCCATGTTCGCGCAGGTGATCACGGGCAATGTAAAGGTGAAAGACCTGGGTATCGAGATCGTGCTGTTCAGCCTGCTGCTGGGGCTTTTCATCAGCAATGTGCTGGGCGTGCCTGGGTGGATGAAGCCCGTGCTGCAAACGGAATTGTTCATCAAAACGGGCCTGGTGCTGCTGGGTTCGGGCATTATATTCCAGGAGCTGGTGAAAGGTGGCGGGCTGGGCGTTCTGCAATCTGTGGTAGTCGTGTTCACCGTATGGTATTTCACTTTCTGGCTTTGCAAACAGTTCAGGCTGGATGATGAATTCAGGATGATGATCTCCAGCGCGGTGTCTATCTGTGGCGTATCCGCTGCCATAGCCACTTCCGGCGCTATTGAAGGCGACAATAAAAAATTATCGCACGTGATCTCGCTGGTGCTGATCGTGGCCATTCCCATGATGATCTTTATGCCTTACATCGCCATATGGATGGACATGCCGCCTGAAGTAGCCGGCGCATGGCTGGGCGGCACGATCGATACTTCCGGGGCCGTAGTGGCCGCGGGCACCATGCTCGGCGAAGAAGCGCTTAAATATGCTACGCTCGTGAAGTTTTCGCAGAACGTATTGCTGGGCATCGCCGCATTCCTGATCTCCGTTTGGTGGACGTATTCCAAGAAAGAAACGAACCAGCCCAAACCCGGTCTCCGCACTATCTGGGACCGTTTCCCGAAGTTCGTACTGGGTTTCATCGTAGTATCGCTGCTGTTCTCTTTCGTATTATCGCCAACGTTAGTAAAGGAAATAAAAGGCAATATCAAGGACCTGCAAACCTGTTTCTTCGCAGTGGCTTTTGCCTGCATCGGCCTGGAAACAAAGTTCACCGACATTTTTAAAATGGAGAACGGCCGCCCGGCAATGGCTTTTATCGTTGCGCAGGCGTTCAATATACTGGTCACGCTGGGTATGGCGTATTTGGTGTTTGGCGGGGTCTTCGGGGGGAATTGATAAGTCCGTCATTGCGAGGAGCAGCGGGACTAGTATGCGTGGCGCGACGAAGCAATCTGGTCGCTCCCCCGCTTTGGCTCTGCTGCTCCTCGCAATGACGTGAAAGGAAGGACAGCTTCTGAAGACGTTCTTTCACCCGTCATATTTCCCTGTCTTATCCTCGATCGTCACCGGGCCGGCGGAGTTGTTCTGGATTTTGATATACACCAGCAATTGCCCCGCTCCTGCCTTGAAACATACTTCCTGCGTACGTTTCACGATGTCCATCAACTGATCGTAAGGGCCTTCCATGACCGTTTCGAAAGGGCATACCCGGTATTTTACGCCTGATTGTTGTATTACGGCGATCGCTTCGTCTACGATGGCGTACACCTGGTCAGACGGTACCTGCGGCAATATCTGCAATGCCAGGTTAATGTTGTGTTGATGCATGGTCTATTTTTTCTTTGACGTTACCTCATATAAATCAGTGCGAAGGTCCTTCAGGTTCTGCACACTTCCAAATGCATGCAGCTCTTTCAGCAGCACAAGGTCCACATCCGCCACTACGATCATTTCCGTGTTGGGCGTGGCATCCGCCTTTATGCCTGTTACGGGAAACGCAAAGTCTGACGGTGTGAGCACGGCGCTCTGCGCGTATTGCAGGTCCATGTTCGTGACGCGGGGAAGATTACCTACGCAGCCTGCAATGGCCACGTAACACTCGTTTTCCACCGCCCGCGCCTGCGCGCAGAAGCGTACGCGGTTGTAGCCGTTCTGCGTATCCGTGAGGAAGGGCACGAAAATGATCTGCACGCCTTGTTGTGCCATGAGCCGGCCCAGTTCGGGAAATTCAATGTCATAGCAGATCTGTATGCCTATTTTCCCGCAATCGGTATCGAACACTTTCACTTCGTTGCCTCCTTTCATGCCCCAGGCGTATACTTCGGCGGGTGTCGGATGTATCTTGGTATAAGATTCCCAGGTGCCGTCCCGGCGGCAGAGATAGGAAATATTGTACAGGTGATCGTCTATCACGATGGGCATTGTGCCGGTGATGATGTTCACATTATAGCTCACGGCATAACGCGTGAATGCTTCCCGCAGCTGTTCGGTATATTTCGCCAAACCCCTGATGGCAGCACCGGGCAGCAGTTCGTTGAACTCCATCATGATGGGCGCGTTGAAGAATTCAGGGAACACCACGAAGTCCGCCTCGTAATCGCTCACCGCATCCACGAAAAATTCCACCTGCTGCAGTAGGCCATCCAGGCCGCTGTAGGCACGCATCTGCCACTGCACCAGCCCGATACGTACCGTGGATTTGTTGTAACGGATGGTATCGCGGTCCTTTTCGTAATAGATGTTGAACCACTGCAGCAAAGTGGCAAAACCTTTGGATGCCTGGTCGTGGGGGAGATAATTGCGCAGTATTTTCTTGACGATGAAATCGTTGCTGAACTGGAAAGTGAGCGTGGGATCGTAGATCTCCTTGTCCCGTACTTTTTCGATATAATCGCGCGGGCTTATCTGGTCCGCATACTTTTCATAATTCGGGATACGGCCGCCGGCTACGATGCCCTCCAGGTTAAGGTTTTCGCAGAGGGCTTTGCGGGCGTCGTAAAGCCTGCGGGCAAGGCGCCTGCCGCGGTATTCAGGGTTTACGAACACTTCTATGCCGTAAAGCGTATCGCCTTTGGGATTGTGGGTGTTGAAGGTATAGAACCCGGTGATCTGCTCGTACGTGTGATCGTCGCCAAACTTCTCGTAATCCACGATGATCGCGAGGGCGCAACCTACCACTTTCCCGTTCACGGTTACGGCTATCTGCCCGTCGGGGAACAGGCTGATCAGCCGCTGGATGGTGCCTTCGCGCCAGTAACTCCCGGCCATGTCCTGGTAGGCGGATACCATGGATTCTTTGAGGTCGAGGTAATCTTCTGCCGTGAGCAGGCGCACTTCTACTGTTTCTTCTGCCATACTGTAAGGTTTTACATGCAGCAAAAGTTAGCTAAAAATGCAAAAATGGCCTATTAAATCTTGGGGAAAGGTTGTTTTTTGAGCACGTCCTCGATGTACAGCACTTTGTTATTGTCTGTTTGAAGGAAGGATTTGTTGGCGGCCTTGATCTTCAGCAGCGCCTTTACCTGCCGCAATACGAAGAAAGGCAGGTAGAACAGTGAAGTAAAAATTCCTTTCTCCTGCTGCATCAATAATACGATAACAAAAAAGGAGGCTACAAACACCACTACTACTCCCAGCCAGAAAGCAGCCATGGCAAAGGAAATGAAAAGATTGACCGCTGCGAGGAAAAATGCGGCGGCCAGCAAAATAAATAAAGGCGGGCGCAGCAGGTTGATCCCGAAATAGGCCAGGTTGAAGCTGCCCCTGCGGAGGCCTGTTGCCAGTACATCCCAACCGTATTTGAAGTATTTGAAATAGGCGTTGATCCAGCGGGTCCGCTGCTTTTCTAGCGCTGCGCCGTTGTCGATCTTTTCGTCGTACACCATCGCTTCCGGCGCATAGGCCAGCAGCGGTATTTTCTTCACAATATCTGCCTGTATCTTTTTGTCGAACCCGCCGAGGAAATGCTGGTAAATGATCTCCTTGTACAGGCTGGTTTCCATGGCAATGCCCAGGCCCCAGATGTTCGAGGAAAGCCCCAGCTCCCTGCGCATAAGGCGGTCGGAAAAGTTGTTGTACAGGTTGCCGGCCGCATCCAGGCGGGCGTAGAGCGTATCCGTATTTTTGGGTTGAAGGTTCGTTTGCACCGCCCTGTGTCCCTGGCTGAAGTATTGATCAAGCACCTGCAGGTAGTCGGGATGCGCCAGGTTGTCTGAATCAAATATCACCAGCACATCGTGCGGCTGCACGAAATGGTTGATGGCATAGTCTATGGACCTGATCTTGGCGTTCAGGCGGGTGGCGGGGCGCAGCAGCTGCACTTTCGGGTGATCGTAAGTCAGCGGATCGTCTTCACAGGCATCGGCCACCACATAGATCACGTAGTTATCATAGCGCTGCTTCAGCAGCGAATCTACCAGCGGAGGTACCAGGGCGAGGCTTTTATGCGCGGTAATGATAGCTGCAAAGCTGCGCGGGGAAACCGTTTGCGCATTTTCTACCTTCACTTCGGGCCTGCTGAGACCCAGGATTTTTTTAACTGTATAAACAAGCAGCAACAACGTAGGCTGCAGCAGGTAAAAAGCAACGATTACCTGGATGATAATCAATATAGTGAGGAGCGCTGTATACATCATTTAATTTTTTCCCACACAGTAAAGAAACCGCCGGTGAACTGGTATGGCAGCAGGTCGGCTATTTTGCAATCCAGCCATTGTAAAGCGGGCACCCTTTTGGTCACAAAGGAAAAAGGGAATACGTCTTCAATGAAATTGGCTTTGCCAAACCCGGTTATCCTGAAATTGTTTTCTTCAGACAGCTGCCGGAGATCGCTTCTTTTAAAGAACTGGATGTGATCCAGGTTGCTGGCGGCAGACTGAACGGTAGTGCCGTTGTATCCCAGGCTGCTTTTCACTTTCTGCACCATTTTCCAGACAAAACCGTTTTTCTCGCGCATTTTGAGCACCGGCCTCGTAACAAGCAATTCGCGGGGGCCGGCGCCGTTGGGAACGGTTACGATCAGTATGCCGTCTGGCTTGATGGATTGATGCAGTACCTTCAGGAGGGCTGAAGGAAAGGATAAATGTTCGAGCACTTCGCTGCAGATCACGGCGTCGAAGGTTTGGCCATCCGCTACTAATTGTTCCGCGCTGAGCACTTCAAACTTCACATTTTCCATGTTATTCAGCTGCCTGGCCTTTTCTATGGCGCCGGCGCTGACGTCTATTCCCAGCACGTTGTAGCCCATCCGGCCAAGGTGGCGGCTGATCACGCCGTTGCCACAGCCCACGTCCAGTATACGGGCCTTGTCCGAAAACCTGCTTCGCACGGCTTCTGCAATGAAGTCGAGCCGTTTGCGGTCTGCCAGACGGTTATATTCATATGTGATTCGGTTCATGAATGTTAAAGCGTTGTTGAGTTTGTATAATCCCTTCATAGATCCCTTCCACCTGCCGCGCCATTTTTTCGACACTGTATTCGCGGCTGACGGTAGCTGCAGCGGCTGCCTGTAAACGGCCCCGCAGCGGGACGTCGCGGTGCAGCTGCGTAATGGCTGCGGCGAGCGCTTCGGGGTCTTTTACCGGTACGACCAGGCCGTTCTGCATGTGTTGCACAATCTCGCGCGACCCGTCCACCGCGGTCACGATCACAGCCTTTGCCATGGCCATCGCTTCCAGCAGGCCGATCGGCATCCCTTCCCAAAGAGAAGGCAGGCAAAAGATATCAACCGCTTTCAGCATTTCCGGCACATCTGTCCTGAAAGGCAGGAAACGTACGTGCTGTGCAATACCAAGCGAGCCCGCGAGATCAACGGTTTCCTGTTTCATATCCCCGTCTCCCACCACCAGCAGGGTGATATTGCTGGTGTGCTGCAATACTTTACTGAAGGCCCGTATGAGCGTGAGCGGATCTTTTTGCAGGGTGATCCGCGCAATGTAACCGGCAACGGTATGGGAAGCAGGTATGCCCAGTTCCTCCCGGAGGTCCTTCATTTTCCTGTGAGGGTTAAAATGGTCCAGGTTGATGCCGTTGTTGATCACCGCTGAACGGAAGCCGGGGAAATGCTTTACACCGGTTTCGCGGTTGCTGGCGGATACAGAGATATTCTTCTTTGCGAGGCCCGTGAGCATCCGCTCAGACAATATCCGGAGATGTTTTTTGAAAAAAGGCTGGTCCTGGTGAAAAGACCATCCGTGAATAGTATAGATCATCGGGCAGCCATTCAGCCGGGCGGGCAGGAAAAGGTTGCTGGCCGCCCGGGTTCCGTGCGCATGCACCATATTGATACGCTCTTGTTTCAGCAAAGCGCTTACCTTGCTGATACAGGCAGGATCAAACGGTTTAGCGGAACTGATCACGTGATTGGGTATTTCCATTTCATTCAGCCGGTCTATCATCGGGCCGTCCGTGAACGAAAGCACCACCGGTTCAAAACGTTCTTTATCCAACGCGGAAACAAGGCTCAGCACGTGAGACTCGCCGCCGCCTATCTGGCCCTGCCGGATAGCCTGCAATACTCTTATTTTCCTGAACGTTGCCATCAGCCTGCTGTTGCTGCTACGGGTTCCTCAACTTTTCTTTCCCAACCCTGCGGCAGCTTTTCATATATCTCGATCTCCCCGAACTCTTTGCTCTTGCGTGCGCCGACCTTTTTGGCCCAGGTGCCCATCCGCTCAATGCCTTCCTGGAGGCTGATACCGGCGCCTTCGCCGAAAACGCGGTGCGCTTTGGAGTGGTCGGAATAAGCATGCATCACTTCGTTACGCGCCGCCAGGTATTTGATATCCGGCGTTACGCCGAAGATGCCGCCGACTACTTTCGCCAGCTCGTTAACCGTATAAGGCTTGTCTGCACCGATATTAAACACTTCGTTGTAAGCCGCAGGCGTGTTCACACTGTGCGCAATGGGAATGGCCACATCGTCTATATAGCTGAAAGCGCGGGTTTGCTCGCCATCGCCGAAAATGGTCAGGGGCAGGCCCTGCATGATCTGGTTCATAAAAATGCCGATCACGTTGCGGTATTTGTCGCCAATATTCTGGTTTTCGCCGTACACATTGTGCGGGCGGAACACGATATAATTCAGGCCGAACATTTCGTGGGCCGCTTTCAGATCAAGCTCCACGGCATATTTGGAAACACCGTAAGGATCTTCCGGCATGGGCACCATATCCTCGCGCATAGGCAGCTGGCCGGCGCCGTATACTGCGATGGAAGAAGTGAATACGAAACATTTCACTTTATGTTTCACCGATTCGTTAATAAGATTGATGCTGCCGATCAAATTGTTGTTATAGTTGAAGCGGCGGATGAAGTGGGACAGCCCTTCCGCGGCGTATGCTGCGAGGTGGTAAACGTAGGTGAACTTATACTGTTCGAACAGGCTGGTTACCATTACTTCGTCGGAAACAGAGCCCTGCACGAAGATGGCGCCTTCGGGAATATGGTCTTCAAAGCCGCCGCTGAGATCGTCGAGCACTACTACTTCATGGCCCAGCGCGAGGCAGTGTTTTACTACATGGGAGCCGATAAACCCGGCGCCACCGGTAACAAGGGAAACTATTTTCGTCATACTGATGATTTTTATTTTTTAAACAGGTGAATAGCTCGAATTGGTCAGGTTCCAGAAGGTGCCTTTGAGGAAAGACTTCAGATGCCTGAACTGCCCTTTGAGCGTATAGGAAGCTACAGCTTTAGGCAGCGTCAGGAAACTGAAAAAGAGCAGGAATACCGTAAGCTGTCTTTTATTGGTATTCCTGCGCATGTACAGGATCCGGTTACGGGTGTGGAAGTACACTTTCAGCGGACTTTCCTTTCCCATCGTAATGGATTCCTTATGGTATATCAATCCCTGTGCGGCATAATATATTTTATATCCTGCCTTTAATATCCTGGCAGACCAATCGGACTCTTCATAATAGATAAAGAACTTATCCGCGAAGCGCCCTACTTTTTCGATCACTTCACGTTTTACCATCATAGCTGCGCCGTGCGCGCAGGATGTGGGACCTGATACATTGTGCTGACCATTGTCTTCCTCTTTGCTGCCAACCGCCCATGTACGGCCGGTAAGCAGGTTCATCGGGAGAAAACCTGCATACTGTATCACGTTGGGATGATGATAGAACCTGATCTTGGGGCATACCACGCCGATGGAAGCGTCTTCTTCAAAGGGCGCCAGCAGCTGTTCCAGGAGGTCGGGCGTCATCTCCGTATCGTTGTTGACAATAAAAACATAATCGCCTGAGGCATGTTGCATGCCCAGGTTGTTGCCGCCCGTAAAACCGAGGTTCACCGGGCTTATTATCAGTTTAAGGTTAGGGTAATTCCCCGCTTCGATCTGCGCACTGGGGTCTGTTGCAGAGCCATTATCCACAACAATGGTTTCAAAGTTCCTGTAAGTGAGGTTTTTAGTAGTTTCCAGGAATTCGCAGGTCACTGCCGTCTGGTTATAGTTCAATGCAATGATCGAAACCAGCGGGGCGGCCTGCTTTTCTAACTTGTTATTCATTGTACTCGGTTGTATATTAAATCTGTTCTTGGCGGCTAACGTTCGTCTGTACGGCTATACATTATCCTTTTGCAGCAGGGCTGTGGGCGTATTCGCCAGTATCCACATATCAAACATCACGGAATGTTTTTCCGCATATTCTATATCCAGCCTGATGCGCTCATCCACGCTCATTTCCTTGCTGCCTCTTTTTTTGATCTGCCAGAGACCTGTAAGGCCAGCCGGCGCCAGGAAGCGGCCTGCATAAGAATCCGTTGTGAGCGACGCAGCTTCGTATAACGGAAGCGGCCGGTTGCCAACCAGCGACATATCGCCCAGGATCACATTCAGCAGCTGGGGTATTTCGTCGAGGCTGGTATTACGGAGGAAAGCGCCGAAACGGGTTACCCTCGGATCGTTGCTCACTTTAAAAAACACAGGGCCTGTGCTGTTGGCCTCATACTGGTTCAGGTGGCTCATCTGGCTCACCTGCTTGTCTGCCCCGGCTACCATCGTCCGGAACTTATAGAATTTAAAGATCTTGTAGCCCTGGCCTGCCCGTTTGGATATATAAAAAACGGGGCCGCGGCTCTCCAGTTTGATGAACGCGGCGATAGCCAGCAATAATGGGCTGGCAACCAGTAATCCCGTGGCTGCTATGGAAATATCCAAAGTCCTTTTTAAACAATAATTGAGCATGCCGCCCAGGTTGAAGGAACGTACTTCCTTCTGCCTGGAGCTTTTTGCAAGCTCTTTGATCTTTTTCGTGGCTTTCACCTTGCTGAAGAAAACATCAGCGCTGAACCCTGCGGTAAACACCTGGTCTATTCCTCCCACACTTCTCAATTCCTGTTTCTTCTTTGCATCAAGGGTTTCTGTGTACACAAAAAAAGGTGTGTCCCGCGTTTCGTTAAATGAGCGGACCAGCGTTAAATAAGTACGCGGATCCATGCCTGCGCTTAGATTGCAGATCACGAAAACGGGTTTCCGGTCCAGCATTAGCTGCTCCCTCAAAATGGAGCGGGCAGCCTGGTGATGTTGTGCAACGAGTATCCTCTCTTCGCATCTGCCGGCTACTTCATGCAGGAAAGCATTGTTGCCGATGCAAAGAATGTAGGATTGTGTCGCGCTTCTGGAGATGTTTAGGATTCGGGGTCCGGTTTTTAACGAATCTGGTACAGGTACTGTTAAAATTGACATCATGCCGATTCGATTTAATAGGTGCTATAAATATGCCGTCACAATGGATCATGAAACAGCTTCAATAGGTAATGTATTCAACTTCATATCTACCAAACTCACAAGATTTGTCGGGTCAAACGGTTTCTGGATGATCTTTACCACGTTGGAAGGCACCAGCGCCATGTCTTCTACCTGGGTACCGGTTACTACCATTACCGGGATGTCATTGTAAAGAAGATTCTCATTCAGCACGCCGGTAAGTTCCCAGCCGTCCATCTGGGGCATTTGTATATCTGTGATGATCAGGTCTGGCGTATTACCATTATTCAACCACATCAGCGCACTCAAACCATCGCCCGCGGCAACCACCCTGTATTTTTTCTGCAGCATCGCCTCCAGTAACAACCTCAGCGCGGGACTATCATCTACTACAAGTACTAATTTCTTCATCGTTCTATGTTTAGAAAATTAAAGACTAACTTTTAAACCATTGCCGTAAACATCCGGTTTGATTTTCTACAGATGCATAAGCGGTTAACGGTCATCTTTGATTTTCCAGGGGATAGGTTGAAAACAGTCATATGGGCCGTTGCCTTCCGACGCGCGAAACGATCGCAGGGAGTCAGGCAGTCAGTAAACCATACTAATAGTTAATGAAGAATTTCAGAGGAGATGGCTAAGTTGTAGTGCTGGTTAAAAACAGGGTAAATTTACTCGAATTTTTCGGAATGCAACAAGAAAAATAATTTTCCGTACTTATCCCGTTGCTAAATCCAGGTATAAACCCCTTATCTGTTTGCAACCGAGCGTAAAAGTATAATAATTATTTATTTTTAATACCTGGATTTTGGCAAGCGAGCATATTTTTCCTGTGAATGGCGTAATATCATTCGTAAACGGAGGAGAAACGTTCCCGGGATACCGGTAGTTTTAAAATGGTTTCAAAATTGTTTTATAACTTGCCTCCTGATTTACCCCGCCTTATACATGAGCATTACCAAGACGATATTGTTTTCAGGACTATTTATCCTCTTTTTCAGCTACATAGGATACGGTATCCTTTCATGGATACTGGTAAAGATCAAACGGCTGCTTTCCGGTCCGGCAAAGCCTCTCCCTTCTTTCACACCACCTGTTGCGCTGGTGATCGCCGCCTATAACGAGGCGGCCGTGATACGCGGGAAGATAGAGAATACCCTGGCGCTGAATTATCCCCCGGACCTGCTGGATATTATATTTATTACCGACGGCTCTACTGACGGTACGCCGGACATTATCCGGGAGTACCCTTCTATACAACTATTGCATGAGCCGGCCCGCCGTGGTAAAACAGCTGCGCTCAACCGCGCGATGGAGCAGGTAACCGCTCCCGTTGTTATTTTCTGCGATGCCAATACCCTCCTGAACAGGGATGCTATTATTAATATTACCCGCCATTACAGCGATCCGCTTACCGGCGGCGTAGCCGGGGAAAAGAAAGTAATGGCCGGCAACGGCGCCGAAAGCACGGAAGGCGTGTACTGGAAATATGAATCCGCGCTGAAACGGATAGACGCGGCGCTTTATTCCGTAGTAGGCGCCGCCGGCGAGCTTTTCTCCATCCGCAGGGAGCTTTACAGGCCGGTAGAACCCGAAGTGATCCTGGATGATTTTATTATATCCCTCCGTGCCAATATGAGCGGGTACCGTATTGCCTACGAGCCCGGGGCATATGCGATGGAAGCGCCTTCCGCGTCTATCCCGGAAGAATACAAAAGAAAGGTCCGCATTGCGGCAGGCGGCTTCCAGTCTATCGTAATGCTGGCCCCGCTGCTGAACATCTTCCGGTACGGGCTGCTTTCTTTCCAGTATACGGGCCACCGCGTGCTCCGCTGGACGCTGGCCCCGCTGAGCCTCGTACTGGTGCTTGTTGCGAACATAATATTGGTTGCGCAGCAGGCAGGCGGCGTCTACACACTCCTGCTGATCCTGCAAATATGCTTCTATGCCGCATCTGCGCTGGGTTACCTGCTGGCGCTCAGGAAAAGGAAAGTAAAGCTGCTGTATATTCCTTTTTATTTTTCATTTATGAACCTGGCAGTGTTCCATGGCTTTTTCCGCTTTATCAGAAAACGGCAGTCCGCCGTATGGGTAAAAGCTGAAAGAGCGCCTGCCACCCAGCGTATATGACACATTCACCTACCCGCAACGGCGGCAACCAGGCCCGCATTTACAGCATGGACGCGCTAAGGGCGCTCGCCATGTTCCTCGGCGTTGCGCTGCATGCCGCTATGCCCTTTACAGTAAAGGATTTCCCGGGCTTTTACCATGACCCTTCCTATAGTAATATTGCTTTCGACCTGACTTACTTCCTGATCCATATTTTCAGGATGCAGCTGTTTTACCTCATCGCGGGTTTCTTTTTCAGGCTGCTATACCAGAAGATCGGCGCTATTGCCTTCATGAAACACCGCGCACAGCGCATTCTCCTCCCCTTCATAGCCGGCCTGATCTTTATATTGCCGCTTACTTACCTGCCGGGCGTTTACGAGCGTGTAACCGAAGGCGGGGCACACTTCACCGGCGCCGATGCAGCCGCCATTTTCAGGGATATTATTATCTGGCGGGGCCCGTTGCACCTGTGGTTCCTTTATTACCTGATGATCATGTACCTGGCCGGCCTCGCTATGGTAAAATGGTGCTGGCCCCTGATACGCAGGTACAGTGGCCCGGCGCGGCTGGTGATGTTCCGGATGCATGCTGCCGCAGCGCTTGCAGTACTTGCAGTATTATCTTTCCTGACATTGCTGCTTTTTGATACGCCGTTCATACAATATGCGCCAGGGTTAGTACCGCGACTGTCGTACCTGCTGTACTACGGATGCTTCTTCTATGCAGGCTGGGTGCTGCATGCAGGCATGAAAGAATTTTTCCCGCCGTTGAAAAAATATTCATTGGCGCTTGCGCTTACAGGCGCCGCCATTGCGGTTTACCTGGGTCTGGCTGAAGGAGCTAAGCACATACAGATGCCGGTAATATCAATAAAGGTTTTGGCCACCGCGGCTACCATACTGCTGGTAACCGGGGTGATGGGTATATTCCTGCGCTGGGTGAATGCCGAAAAACCATCCCTGCGTTATTTATCAGATTCTTCCTACTGGATCTACCTGGTGCATGTAGGCATCCTGAACGCGGTGGAACCATGGCTGGGAAAAACAACGGTCTGGGGACCGGGAAAATTTTTTATCAGTATTGCTATCACCTTACTGGTAGGGCTTTTCAGCTATCATTGGCTGGTGAGATACACGTTCATTGGCTATTACCTGCACGGACCGCGCAAACGCAGCCCGGAAACAGCTGTAAAAGAAGCATAGCTTACAGTATATATTTAAATTATTTGTTAATTGCCTAAAAATTATTGCGCGATTAAAAAAAAGATATACTTTTACATTCTGAAAAGTATACCCCAACCTTATCCTCATTTAAAGCCTGCACAATTTATTTTTGACCATCCTCTCATGAAAAGCCACTCAGTATTGAGTGGAATTAAAACTATTTTCAACTCTTTGCTGGGTAAGCAAAATCGGTTTATAACTGAAACACTTACCATATGCGTAAATTTTACTTATTTATCCTTCTTTTCTGCCTGGGCTGCTTCCACGATGGCCTTGCGCAGGTGTTCAATTCAGGGGATAATGTAATCAATTATGACCCCAATAATCCCCCGGAAACTCCAGCCTGGGGCACTATCGCAAAGTGGGTAAGAACCCCGCGCAGCGCAGTAAATTTCACCAACAAAGACTCCTACAAGGCTTACTACCTGAGCGGGATGCCCTTTCGTTTGAAATTCCCTAAAACCTATCAGCAAGGTGTAAATGATGGAAAGAAATATCCACTCATGATCTTCCTGCATGGCCGCGGTGAATCCGGTGGCATTTATGACAACGAATATTCCCTTTACCATGGCGGCGGCAAGTTCTGCGCAGCCGTGGATAACGGCAAGTTCGACGGCTTTATCCTTGTTCCGCAAAGCACAACAGGCTTCTTCGGCAATCCCCAGTACGATTTTATCAAACAGATACTGGATGAGCTGATCGAGAACAATAAGCTGGACGAGAACAGGATATTTGTAAACGGCCTTTCCGCAGGCGGTACTGAAACATGGGAATTCATGTTCAGGTATCCCAAGGTGATAGCAGGTTTCCTGCCTATCAGCGGCTGCTCTATCGCTTACAGGGACCAGGTAAATGTATTTCAGTACATTCCCATGTGGATCTTCCAGGGCGGGCTGGACAACAACCCGCACCCCAACACCACGCAGGCTGTAGTTGACGCTGCGCTGGCGATCGGTTCGAATGTAAAACAGACGCTTTACCCCGATGGCGGGCACGGTATCTGGAACAGGGCCTGGGATAATACCGACTTCTGGCCGTTCCTGAACAGGCAACATAAAGCTAACCCCTGGCCCCGCAGCGGGCATAACGAATTTTGCCCCGGCGAGACCGTAAACGTTATTCTGGGCCTCACATCCGGATTCGACGGGTATGAATGGCGGAAAGACGGTGTAGTAATACCCGGTGCAAACGGTCACGAGCTGACAGTTACCTCACTCGGTACCTACGATGCAAGGATCAAAAGAGGCACCGAATGGTCCCCCTGGTCTCCTACCCCCGTGGTCGTGAAAATAAAAGCGGCAACGCAAACGCCTCCCATCACCATCGAAGGATTGATGAGTAAAGTATTGCCCGCTACCGACGGTAAAAACTATGTTACATTGAGCCTGCCCGAAGGTTATACTTCTTACCTCTGGCAAAAAGTGGGTTCCACTGAAACCCTGGGCACCAGCAGAACGCTCACTGCTTCTACTACCGGCCAGTACCAGGCAAACGTGACCGAGCAATTCGGCTGCTCCAGCGCCTTCTCTGCTCCTTTCACGGTAATACCCGCCAATGGCCCCAACCCGCCGGCGCCTGCTTCAGGGCTCACTGCAACGGCCATTTCAAAAGTAGCTATCACCCTCGACTGGACGGATAACCCGAATGCCGTTTATAACGAAACCGGCTACGAGATCTACCGCTCCGGCGCTGCCGGCGGCCCGTACGAGCTGGTGAAAATAACCGCTCCCAACGCCACTTCCTTCACCAACGAAGGGCTGGCTCCCAATACTAAATACTTCTATGTACTGAGGGCTGTAAATAATACGGCCGCGGCTACACTGAGCAATGAAGCCACTGCCACCACCCAGGTGGATGCAAACGCGCCCACTGCTCCTACCAACCTGAAGATCACCGGTACCAGCGCTTCTTCGGTTTCACTGTCATGGGGCCCTTCCTTCGATGATGTGGGCATTTTCAAATATGACATTTTTGTGAACGGCATCAAGTCGTACACCGTAGAACCAGATGAATCAGATTTCACAGTATTTAACCTGAATAAAGATTCTCTTTACACTTTCGTGGTGAAAGCCCGCGACCTTGCCGGTAATATTTCTCCCAGGAGCAACCAGGTAAGCAGCAAGGCTGTAGCTAATGGCCTTAACTACAGGGTATACAACGGTACATGGTCTACATTGCCGAACTTCAACACGCTCACGCCTGTTAAGACCGGCAACTCCCCCACTGTAGACATCAGCGTAAGAAACCAGAACGATAACTTCGGTATCGTTTGGGAAGGGATGATCCGCATCCCGGTAACAGGCAGCTATACCTTCATCACTACTTCAGATGACGGCAGCAAATTGTGGATCGATACGGATTACAATGCCAGCGCCACCCCGTTGGTGAATAACGATGGCCTGCACGGCTCTCAGAGCCGCGAGGGTACTGTTACCCTGACCGCGGGCATGCACAAGATCGCCATTGCGTTCTTTGAACAGGGTGGTGGCGAAAGCTGCACCGTGTCCTGGAAAAACACCGCGCACGGTGTGACCAGCGCCCAGGTAATACCCGCTGAATATTTCAGGGATGTTGTCACCCCCGGCGGCCCGTTGCCTAAAGCTCCGGGTAATATCCTGGCCACTGCGCTGTCTTATAATAAAATACAGCTCACCTGGGCAGACAGCAGCAATAATGAAAGCGGTTTCGAGATATACCGTTCCACCAGCCAGTCCGGCGAGTACACCATCATAGCGACCACCGCTGCCAACAAGGTGTCTTACCTGGACAGCAACCTGACTGCGCAGACCACCTACTACTACCGCGTACAGGCCATCAACAAATACGGCGGTTCCGGCTTCAGCCCTTCTGAAAGCGGCGCCCTGCATTACGGTGTTTACGCGATACCCACCTCGCAGAATTCATTGCCTGACTTCAATTCGCTTACACCAGTTATTACCGGTCTTACACCGAATGTAAACCTGGGCGTAAGGGACAGGGATGATTATTTCGCCCTGAAGTTCTCCGGCTATATTAATATTCCTGTTGCAGGCACGTATACTTTCTATACCACATCAGATGATGGAAGCAAGCTGTATATCGGCGATTTCAATGAATCCAATGTGGTGGTGAATAATAACTTCGTGCAGAATGCGACCGAAAGATCCGGCACCAAGACACTCGCTGTGGGCAGGTACCAGTTCCATGTAACATTCTTCGCGAAGAACGGCAGCCAGTCGCTTACCACCCGGTATGCAGGCCCCGGCATCACCAAGCGTGTTATTCCCGACAGCGTGTTTATCAACAAGAAGATGTTCGCCACTACGCAGGCAATGCCCCCGGCTCCTGTAGCGCCTACAACCCTTGCGGCCACGGCGCTCAGCTCCAGCCAGATCAAGCTCACCTGGGCAGACAATTCTAATAACGAAACCCAGTTCGAGATACACCGTTCCGTGAACGATGCCAATAACTTCAGGTTGTTTGCAACAGTAGGCGCCAATGCAACTGCACAGGGCACTTACACCGATACCGCGTTGTTTGCCAATGTTCAGTATTTCTACAAAGTGCTGGCGAAGAATGAGGGCGGCAGCTCTGTATTCAGCAACACAGCCGGTACTCCTACCCTGAACAATGTACCGGTGCTCACACAGCTTAGCAACCGTTCCGTAAGGTATGGCACACAGCTGGTGCTGAACCTGACTGCAACTGATGCAGACGGTGAGAACCTGACCATCACTTCGGCCAATGTTCCCGCAGCTTTCGGCACTTTCAGCACCGCGCCCGGCACTGCTACGCTCACCTTCAATCCTACAATGGCGCATGAAGGCGTATATAACAATATCACTGTTACGGCGGCAGACCAGCACGGCGGCAGCGTGTCCACCTCATTCAACCTGACGGTGAACGACAATTACAGCCCGGTGATCGGCGCAGTGTCTAACGTATCCGTTAACGAAAACGCGTCACAGGTTGTAAACCTTTCCGCTACCGACGCCAATGCAGGTGAAACAGTACAGTGGAGCGCCCAGGGCCTGCCCGGCTTCGCTACGCTGACGCCGAACGGCAACAGCGCCCAGATCAATGTGGCTCCGACCTTCATTGACGCCGGCACTTACAATGTAACCATAGAAGCCAACGACGGCCGCGGCGGTATCGACAGCAAAACATTCACGATCACCGTGACCGACGTGAACCCGAGCCGCTCCATCTATGTGAACTTCACAGATGGCTCTTACCCGGCTGCCGCTCCGTGGAACAATACCAATAAACAGCCTGTTCAGAACGACCTGTTTGCAAACCTGAAAGACCAGAACAACGTGGCCACCACGGTAGGCATCAGTATTGTAAGCGCATGGCAGGCGCTGGGCAATGGTTCCAACTACTTTGGCACCACCACCGGCAATAACTCCGGCGTGTACCCGGACAACGTGATGAAAACTGCCTACTGGTCCAACACCACGCAGCAGACCTTCAAGCTGGTTGGCCTTAACAGCACCAGCAAATACAATCTTACTTTCTTCGGCGCACGCGGCGATGTGAGCGACAACAGGATGACCAACTATACCGTTGGCGCTACCACCGTGTCTCTCCAGACTGCGAACAATAAAACGAATACCGTTTCCATCAACAACATTTCACCCGATGCCAACAATGAGATCGTGGTGAACCTGAAGAATGGCACCGGTTCCGTATATTCTTACCTCAATGCGCTGGTGATACAGGTGAATTATGACGACGGCAACGCTCCCGCCAAACCGGCCAACCTGGCGCTCGCTTCCACCAGCAATGGTGTGAACGTAACCTGGAAAGACGTGGCGTTCAACGAAACCGCATACGAAGTATACCGCTCCGCCACGACCGTTGCGGGCCCGTATACACTGCTGAACCCGGCATTGGGTAACGCTAATGCTGCAAGCTACCTGGATACGTCTGCCAAGGCTAATAAACAGTACTTCTATGCTGTAAGGGCTATCAACGACCATGGCGCTTCCGCATATACCGATACCCTGGGCATCCAGACCGGCAACAACAATCCGAAGCTGGACAGCATTGCCAATGTATTGATCAAGAACAACGAAACGTTTACCATCAACCTGGTGGCTAAAGACGATGCCGGCGATGTGCTCACCCTGAAATCCACCAACCTGCCCTCTTTCGCCCACCTGACAGACAACGGCGACGGTACCGGCAGCATCAGCATCACACCGGCCGCAGGCGATGTGGGCAAATATGCCAACATCAACGTAGTGGCTACCGACAACCAGGGCGGCAGCACCACCAGGACGTTCACCATCCAGATCCGCGACAAGAACGTGACATCTGTATACGTGAACTTTAACCAGTCGCCCTCTGCAGATGCACCCTGGAATAACTTCAACAGCTACCCCGGCGCCAACGCGGCTATCGCCAACCTGGCAGACGAAACCGGCACGCTGAGCGGCATCAGGATACAGCTGCTGGACGCCTTTACCGGCACCAACGCAGTAGGCGCTACCACCGGCAACAACTCCGGCGTATACCCGGACAACGTGATAGCCACCAACTACTACACCAGCGAGGCTACGGCGAGAAGGATCAGGCTGTCTAACCTGCCGGCCAATTACCGCTACAACATTACGTTCTTCAACAGCCGCCAGGGCAACGACAACAAGAACACAGTATTCACCGTAGGCGCATCTTCAGTGACCCTGAACGCTGCCAACAACAGCACCAACACCGTTAAGATCAACGGCATTGCCGCAGATGCTTCCGGTAACATCGAGTTCACCGTGCATAAAGCCACCGGCGCGCAATACGGCTACATCAACGCTATCGTGCTGCAATACTACCTGGACGACGGTACCCCGCTGGCGCCGGCCAATGCCAAAGCACAGGCCAAATCCAAGACCAGCATTCAGCTTACCTGGATGGACAACTCCAACAACGAGACCGGTTTTGAAGTATGGCGCTCAACAGACAACAGCAACTTCAGCCTGCTGGGTAGCGTAGGCAATAACGTAAACACCTATACGGACAATGGCCTGGCAGTAGATTCACGCTACTACTATAAAGTAAGGGCACTGAAAGGCGCTGTTCAGTCTGACTTCAGCAATGTTGCATCTGCCGCCACTTTCAGGAATGCAGTGTACATCAACATGAACGTATTCAACCCCGCAGGCGCACCGTGGAACAACACGAACAATCCTCCTGCACAGGGCCTTGAATTCCCGAACCTGAAAGATGACAACAACGACAACACCGGTATGACCATGGTGATCCAGAAAGCGTTCACCGGCGACAATCCGTTCGGCATGAATACCGGCAACAACTCCGGTATCTATCCTGACAACGTGATCAGCAGCACTTACTGGGTAGACGCTGGCCAGACCGCAGAACTGAAGATCAAGGGTCTGAACCTCGCCAAGAAATACAACTTCGTATTCTTTGCAAGCCGCGACGGTAGCGGAGACAGAACGTCCAACTACACTATCGGTACAACGACAGTATCGCTGAACGCAGGGTACAATATCAGCAACACCGTACAGATCAACGACGTATCGCCCGACCAGAACGGCGAAGTGCTGATCTCCGTAACCAACGGCGGTACCTCCATCTACGGCTACATCGGCGCACTGGTGATCCAGTCTTACACTCCGGAAGGAAGCGAGCTTGACCCGTCGCTGGTGATGGCGCGCGGAAACTTCAACACGGGAGCCGCAACACCGGCCAATCTTGAGCTGACCAGGGCTTACCCGAATCCGTTCGTGAACACCGTGAACCTGGATGTGACCGCCAGCGGCAACTCCAACAACCTCCTGATCAATGTATCAGATGTTAGCGGAAGGGTGCTGTATACGAAGATGCTTGGCAAACTCCCGGCAGGTAATCACAGGGTTACGCTTGATCTTGGAGCACAGGCCATCCCGGGCGGATTGTACGTGCTGAGCCTTGTAGACGGAAATAAAGTGGTTAAAACCATAAAAATAGTGAAGAGCAAGTAGCACCTTCAGACGAGATTTAAGGTTTGTTACCGAAAAAATCCGGCTCAACACCGGATTTTTTCGGGCTACTCAGATTAGATTATTTTACACTTTAATGAAAGAGAGAATATGGATCTGATTTATTTGTTTAAGGCATTGATGAAGAGAAAGTGGCTGATCCTGCTCAGCACACTGATGGCCGTAGCAGCCGCTTTCCTGCTAACCATGAAACAGGAGATGCTTTATAAATCCACCGCGCAGATCGCAACGGGATTTACCAGCACCGAGCAGGTGAAGCTGAAAGACGAGAGCTTTAACATCTACGAAATTGATTCCAAGTTCAGCAACGTGATCGAATCACTCAAATCCCCCCGCGTGCTGAGCATGACCTCTTATAGCCTCCTGCTGCACGACCTGCAGAACCCCGGGAAGGAATTCAGGAACCTTACCGCCGAAAACAAAAAAGAGGCCGCATACAGCACCATGAACCGGGCGAAGGTCATTGAAGTGCTTACCAAACACTACAACGAGGAAAAGCTGCTTAGCTCCTACGATCCTGAAGACAGGAAGATACTTGAGCTGCTGAAACTCTTCAAATATGATCTTGAGACCCTCCGTTACGTGCTCTACGCCGGCAGGGTACAGCGTACGGACTTTATTGACGTCACCTACCGTTCTGTAAACCCCGAGCTGTCTGCCTACATCGTGAACCAGATCGTGACGGAATTTTTCAGGAACCATGAATCTTCCCGCAACCAGCAGACCGTACAGAACATAGAAACACTGAAAAAGCTGGTGGATCAGAAGAGAGAGGAGCTGGACCTCAAGATCGGCAATATTAAAACAATGGGCACCATGGACGTGTCCGTTGAAAGTTCCAGCAAGCTGGAACAGGTAAGTAATTTCGAAAACCGCCTGGCGGACGAAAAGAGCATCTATAACAGTGCTGTTCTTGCCCTGCAGCAGCTTAGCGGCAAGCTGTCGGAGATCGAAAAAACGACCACCCAGAACGCATCTGCCGCCAAGGCCCTGAGTAATGAGCTGAGCGTAGCGAAAGCACAGATGAACGATGCATACAACGAGTATCTGTCCAAAGGCTCCAACAACACCGAACTGTTCAATAAATACCAGCAGAAAAAAACAGAATACAAGAACAAGCTGCTGTCTCTCGCTTCGGCCTCCCCTGCTTCTTCCGGTACTTCGCAGGCCGACCTTACCCAGAAAAAGAGCGAACTGGAACTGCAGATCAAGAGTGCGGAAAGGAATATCCAGGATTACGAGCAGAAGATCCGCCAGCTGAACTCCAGCATTGGCGCAGCCGCATCCAGGAATGCCAATAACCTTGCCCTGCAGAAAGAGGTAGAGCTGGCGCAGCAGGAATATGAAGCAGTGAAGACCCGTTACGACGCGGCACTGAACAACAAGATCGCGCCGATGGACAACTTCCGCCAGCTGCTGTACGGCCAGCCCGCCGTAGAGCCCGAGCCTTCCAAAAGGCTGATCATACTGGCACTTTCCGGCATGTCTATGTTCGTGTTCTGCTGTATCGTGATCATCTTCATGGAATATATCGACCTGTCCATCAAAACGCCGTCGCAATTCCAGCGGATCACAGACCTGCGGCTGCTGGGCGTGGTGAACAACATCAACCTGAAAAAGATCACTTTTGAGAACATCTTCCAGGAAGAAAGCCCTAAAGAAGGCAATGCCGTGTTCCGCCAGCTGCTCCGCAAGCTGCGCTATGAAATAGACAACAGCGGCAAGCAGGTGTTCCTGTTTACCAGCGCAAGGTCCGGCGAAGGCAAGTCTGCCATCATCGTTGCCCTGGCCCACAGCCTGAGCCTCAGCCATAAAAAAGTGCTGATCATTGATACGCATTTCCCGCACAACACGCTCACTGCGGAGTTTGAAGCATCGCCTACACTGGAGCAGTTTCATACTGCTAAGACCGCCGCATTGGAAAATCAGCTCCAGACGCTGATAAGCGCCACCGGCATTCCCAACGTGGATATCATTGGCTGTCAGGGAGGAGAATACACCCCGGATGAGATACTGAAGCCAGGCAACCTGCTGGATCACATGGACATCCTCAAAACCAGGTACGACTTTATTCTCATGGAAGGCGCGCCGCTCAACAAACGGTCAGACACCAAGGAGCTGATGAAATACGCAGAAACGATCATAGCGGTGGTATCCGCCAAGTCCAGCGTAAAGCAGACGGACAAGGAGAGTATCGAGTTCCTCGCAAGCCTTAACGGGAAATTCAGCGGCGCTGTGCTGAATATGGTTGAACACGAAAATATCGATATCTGATGAGCAGGCAGCTGCCAGGACTAACAGTACAGAGCAACCGGCTCGCCTGGATAGACTATGCGCGGGGGATCGCCATCATCCTGGTGCTCTACCGTCATATTTTTGAAGGTATCACGCGCTCCGGTGTGGATGACTCAAAATTCCAGTGGCTGGAAAATGCCAATATCATTTTCTACAGCTTCAGGATGCCGCTGTTCTTTATCCTTTCCGGCATTTTTATCGCGAAAAGCCTGGCGAAGAGAAAAATGAAGGGGCTGATCCTGAACAAAGTGAATATCCTGCTGTATCCTTACCTGTTGTGGTCGGCGTTGCAGATCACCATTCAGATACTGCTGAGCGGCTATGTGAATGCGGACCGCGGATGGGTGGACTACGCCTATATCCTGGCCTTCCCGAGGCGGATAGACCAGTTCTGGTACCTCTACGCGCTTTTCAACGTCACCGTGCTGTATATCATTATGCGGGAGAAACTCCGCTTCAACGCCTGGCATCAGCTGCTGCTGGGAGGCGCTATGTACATGGCTTCCAGCTACGTGGCCATCCGTCATATCGACCTTGGGTTTATCTATGACATCCTGCATTATTACATGTTCTTTGCGATCGGCGAACTGGTGGCCGGCAAGATACTGGACAACGCGAATTTCAAGCTGTTCAGTTCCTGGAAGCTCATGCTGGGCCTGCTGCCTTTCTTTGCCGCGGGGCAGCTCTACTTCCTGCTGACCAACCTTGACCACAACAGCGCATTATATGTGGAAGAGCACCAGCCGCTCCTTTTTGGCCTCATTGCGCTGTGCGGCTGCGCGTTTATGATCAGCATCTCTTTCATCCTGCAGAAATACGACCGGTTGAAACTATTGCGGGTGGCGGGATATCATTCCCTTTACATCTACGTGTCGCATGTGCTGGTGGCTTCCGCCGTACGCATGGTGATGGTGAAAGTGCTGGGCGTCACGTATCTCCCGGCGTTGCTGATCGTATGCCTGCTGTTTGCCGTAACCGTGCCGGTGCTGATGTACCAGCTGGCCATGCGGGCCGGGCTGTGGTGGCTTTACAGCCTCGAAAGGCCGGATGCAAAAGCGGCAATGAACTGATTTAATTAGATGGAAACGAATAAAATGAGCACACCAAAATACACCTACTGGCTGAAATCCGGCATTTACAGCGGATTGCAAAAAGCCGCCGTGTTGCTTTTCGGCATCGGCAGCGTTTTGGTGCTCACCCGTTCTCTTACCAAATCCGAAATGGGCGTCTGGAATCTTTTCCTGCTGTTTGCAGGGATCATAGAAATTATCAGGCAGTCGCTGATCAAAAACTCCGTGATCAAATATATCAACAGCCACAGCCATGAGGAACACCCCGGCATCCAGTCTGCCGCTCTCGCCATCAATGCCGCCGTCACCCTGCTGATTGGCGTGCTGCTGGCTGCTTTTATTTATCCTGCGGGCGCTATGCTGAACGCCCCGGAGCTTTCACAGATCATTTACATCTTTTTACCCGGCCTGCTGCTCCTTATCCCCTTCTCTCATTTTGAATGGCTGCAAAACGCACATGCAGACTTCAGGGGCATCTTCTGGGCTTACAGCCTTCGCCAGGGATTATCTTTTTTATTGATCGTGCTGCACCTGCTGACCGCCCGAGAGATCAGTCTCGTCAACCTCGTATGGTACTATAACGCAGGCATTGCCGCAGGCGCCATCGTATCCTTTGTTTTTGCGCGGAAATTCCTTCATGCCGGTTTGAGTTTTTCACGGGCATGGGTAAAGAAACTCTGGCATTTCGGCAAATACGTGTTCGGAACAAATATCAGTTCCAGCATTTTCAGGAATACCGACCAGGTTGTCGTGGCTTCCATGGTTTCCACTTCCGCGGTGGCGCTGTATGGGGTTTGCATCCGCATTTCCAACCTGGTGGACGTGCCTTCGCAGGTGCTGGGAGACATCCTTTTCCCGAAAAGCGCCAGGATGATGGAATCGGGGAATCTTGAAGGCGTTAAATACTATTATGAAAAAGCGGTAGGCGTCATCCTGGCATTAGCTGTACCAGCCAGCCTCGTGATCATGCTGCTTCCCAAACTGGTACTCTCCATTATTGCGGGAAAAGAATATGCAGAAGCGGCAGCCATCCTGCAGGTCACCATCTTTTACGGCCTGTTCCTCCCCTTCATCAAACAATTCGGCACTATCATGGATTCTATCGGCCAGCCAAAAGTGAATTTTATCGTCATCACCTTTACGGCGGCTTTTAATATCGTAAGCTGCGTCACGCTCAGCCGTCTTACCGGTGTAATGGGCGCGGCGTATGGCAGCATGCTTTCTTACGGCGTTTGCCTCATTATCACCCAGGTGATACTGATCCGCAAACTGAAAATAAACCCGGTGAACGTCTGGAAATATATGTTCCGGTTTTACCCCGAAATGATCCGCATCCTGAAACAACGTTTTATGCTTAAACCCGTCGCCAAATGATCAGGAACCGTCATATCATCGTGGTGGGCCTGCAACCCTGGGATATCGGGATCGGCAGCAATTGCAAGAACATGGCCCTGGAGCTTTCCCGCCATAATAAGGTCTTGTATGTAAACAGGGCGCTGGACCGGATCACCGCGCTGCGGGCCGGCAACGACGCTAAAACGCAAAGAAGGAAAAGCAGCCTGAAAGGTGAAACAATGGACCTCCAGGCAGTAACCAGCTCGTTGTATACGCTGGACCCCCGCACCGTGCTTGAGTCCATCAACAAGGTGCCCTTCCCTTTCCTGTTCGACCTGCTGAACCGCATGAACAACAAACGGCTGGCGCGGGAGATCAACAGCGCGGCGGCCAGGCTGGGCTTCAGCAACCCGCTTCTTTTCATCGATAATGATTTCTTCAGGGCATTCTACCTGCCGGAATTATTGAACGGCGTTACCGAAACGATCTATTACATCAGGGATAATCTCACCAGCCAGCCCTATTTTAAACGGCATGGCGTGCGGCTTGAAAGGCAGCTGATGGCCAAAGCGACCATGGTGGCTGCAAACTCCGCTTTCCTTGCACGGTATGCCAGGCAATACAACGATCATTCGTATGATATAGGCCAGGGCTGCGAGTTCGGAACAGTTCCCGCTGTGCCGCCCGCAATGCCGGAAGACCTCAGGCAACTGCCCCGCCCGTTGATCGGTTACGTGGGCGCCCTGATCTCCAGCAGGCTGGATATCGGCCTGATCGAACATATCGCATTGGCGAAGCCTGCGTACAGCATCGTGCTCGTTGGCCCGGAAGATGGAACGTTCAGCGCAAGCAAGCTTCATCAACTGCCTAATGTCCATTTCCTCGGCAGCAAACCAGCCGGCATGCTCGGAGATTACATCAGCCAGTTTGACGTATGCCTGAATCCCCAGGCTGTCAATGAAATGACCATCGGCAATTATCCGCGGAAGATCGACGAATACCTTTTCTTTGGCAAACCGGTAGTGGCAACAGATACAGAGGCCATGCGCATGTTTGAAGATTATGTTTACCTGTGCAACGGGGCCGGGCCGTATGTGGAAGCGATCGATGCCGCGCTGGAAGAACAAAATAACGGAAGCAGCCTGGGCGGGCAAAGGAAACAATTTGCATTGTCCCATACCTGGGAAAACTGTATCGCAGCACTCGGGGAAAAATTCTCCGCTTTGAATAAATTAAACTGACAGCGTATGAAAGAGAATGATAAATTTTCCAATGACAAGATCATGGCAGCGATGGTAACCGCTTTCCTGGCGTTCACGATGATCTTCCTGTTCCTTAAAACAATATTTTTCTGAACCCGCAGAGATGGCCAGACTGACAATCCATAACGAAAATGCCTTCGCCGGCGCGAAGTTCCTGAACAGGCCCCTGGCGTACCTGCTGATGACCCTCAGCGCGGTTGCCATCGGGTTCCTTGTCAACAAGAACGAACTGATCGGTTTCGGGATCATCGGCGGCCTGCTCGGCATAACGGCCGCCGGTATCTGCCTGTTCAATACCAAGCTCGGTTTTTTCCTTACCACCGTTATCGGCTTCTTCGTGTTCTACATCAAGCGGATCACCAACGATGCATTACCAATGGGCATCGCGGTGGATGTGCTGATCGCGGTGACCTTTCTCGGTATTTACCTGAAAAAGACCGTTCAGAAAGAACGCCTGTGGTTATACTCCGGTAATCCCATTACGTACATCTATCTTGTGTATATCGGGTTTCTTTTCGTCCAGCTATTCAACCCTTCCATGGATTCGGTGCAGGGATGGATCTTTACGATGCGCAAGTTCTTCAACTTCCTGATGATCTATTTCATCGGGCTGCATATTTTCAAGACCAGGCAGGACGTCATAGATTATATCAAACTGTGGGTGATACTATCGGTGCTGGCGGGGGCATACGGTTGCTTCCAGCAATGGCATGGCCTGCTTGGCTTTGAGCACAACTGGGTAATGGCTGACCCCATCCGGTATAAACTGTATTTCCAGGGTGGCGATTTCAGGAAATTCTCTTTCCTCTCCGATCCCACAGCATACGGCATCCTGATGGCGAACGCTGTGGTATTCTGCGTGATCCTGCTGCTCAATACAACCAATAAAAGGTACCGCTTGCTACTGGGCGCCGGGATCATTCTGATGAGCCTTGGCATGGCGTATTCCGGAACGCGGACAGCGTTTTTTATGATCCCGTCCGGATTATCGGTGTACGTTCTGATGACGATCACCAACAAAAAAACGATGCTGTTTGCCGTAAGCTTCCTCATGATGTTCTGCACACTTGTGTTCGGGCCCTTTTACGGCAACGGCACTATCAACAGGATCCGGTCTACCTTCCAGTTCTCCAACGATGAGTCACTGAATGTGAGGGATGAAAACCGCGCGAGGATACAGCCTTACATCATGAACCATCCAATCGGGGGCGGCGTATGTACCAGCGGCGTGCTGGGGCTTGAATACAACCCCGGTCATCCGCTCGCCGGTTTTCCGCCAGACAGTGGCTACCTGCGCACAGCGATAGAAACCGGCTATACCGGGCTGCTGCTAACCTGCCTGATCTATTTTATTGTGCTGTATATGGGCGTCAGGAATTACTACCGGAGCAAGAACAATGATTACAGGCTGCTTTACCTCGGCATCGTGGCCAGCCTGTACTCGTATATAGTGGCGAACTACGCCCAGGTAGCCATCGGGCAGATGCCCGGGAGCCTGTTCTTCTACAGCGCAATGGCCATCATTATCAATATGGGAAATTTTGAAACCAAACAATACTTAAAACAACCTGAAAAAACAGCAACTCATGAAAAATAGCATTATCGTACTTGCGTTCTTGTTATGTTCCCTGTCAGTTTTTGCACAGACCCAGGCTCTCAAACCTGGAAACACAGCGGCTATCGAAGCGAAGCTGATAGAGCTCGCACTGGCTAACCCCGCCATGAAAGTAAGAGATTATGAAAGGGCAAAGACCGTGTCGGAACTGAATAAAGCAAGCGCTTCCTGGCTGAACTACGTAACTGCCAGCGCGAACCTGAACGCAGTTACCCTGAAGATCGTGGATCAGAACGAGTTGGGCACCCAACTGTATTACCCGTTGTGGAATGTCGGTATCAATGTTCCACTGGGTTCCCTGATCGGGAAAGGATCAGATGTGAAAATAGCCCGCAGGAACCTGGATATAGCCACAGCGCAACAGGAAATAGCGCGCCGCCAGATCACTGCGATGGTGCTCGCCAAGTTCAGGGATTACCAGAAAAACAAAGCGCTGCTGGAATTACAGCAGGAAGCTACCGAAGAGGACCAGGCTGCGTTTGAGCAGGCTGAAGCCAAATATTCCGCCAGCAGCATTACCTACGACGAATATAATGTCGCGTCAAAAAGGTATAAAGATGGCCAGGCCAGGATCATTACACTGGAAAGAGATATCGCCGTGTCTAAACTGGAAGTGGAAGAGATCATCGGGGTGAAGCTGGAAGATGTCATTAACGCTAAGTAGTAATTCCATTATGAATATATCCAAGTATATCCTGCTTATATTTTTTATGAGCAGCACGCTGGCCCCGCTTTGTGCAGCAGGCCAGCGCCATATGGACAGTATCCGGATCCCGCTCACGCAACGTACAAAACTGGGAGCCCTGGTCCATTTGCCGGATGATTACCACAACTCCGGGAAAAAATACCCGCTGATCCTTTGTTTCCATGGGAAAAGCAAATCGGGCAACGATCTGCAAAGACTGCTGATAGACGGTGTTCCCTACTGGATACACAACGGGCAGAAAATACAGGCCCGCAACCCTGCTGACGGGAAGATGTACCAGTTTATCGTTGTGGCTCCCCAAGCGCCCAGCTGGGGTTTGAAGCCAGCCGAGACAGAAACGATACTCAACGACCTGGAAAAACGTTACCGGATAGACCGCAGCAGGATCTACCTGACCGGCTACAGCGCAGGCGGGTGGGCCGTCGTAA
This sequence comes from Chitinophaga sp. YIM B06452, assembly GCF_039655965.1. Taxonomy (NCBI): domain Bacteria; kingdom Pseudomonadati; phylum Bacteroidota; class Chitinophagia; order Chitinophagales; family Chitinophagaceae; genus Chitinophaga; species Chitinophaga sp. YIM B06452. The sequence goes on from NZ_JAWLKY010000007.1 coordinate 110,074, forward strand.
TGGCGATCACCGAATCAACCGCTATTGCCAGCCGGATAGCTGCCGTCGTGCCCATGTCCGTAGCCGCCATAGACAAAAAAAACCTGGGTCAGTTCAATAATGTCGCCCGCGGCAATACGCACTGCTGGTATATTGCAGGCTCAAAGGAAGCCCGGTTTATGGAAGATTCAAGACGTTATGCGGACAGTACGAACCGCTATAAGGCCGACCTGGCGAAAATGACCATCATAGATGATTTCGGTCATCATTCATGGAGAACGCTGTATGACCCCAGGACCAAGCCAGACGGTGTTCACAACATATACGAATGGATGTTGCAATATCAAAGGAAATGATAATAAGCAAAAGCTAAAGACCAAATGAGAATCTATTTTAAGAACCTGGACGCTATACGATTTATAGCCGCCTTCCTGGTTGTATTGCATCATGCGCAGTTTTTCAAAGAGGAGAACGGGGTGAACACCTGGAAATTCCTCGACCCAGCCCTGGCCGAAGCCGGGCGCATGGGCGTGAACCTTTTTTTTGTACTCAGCGGTTTCCTGATCAGCTATCTTTTGCTGAAAGAACGCCAGGATACCGGCCAGCTTAATCTCAGGAATTTTTACATCCGCAGGATACTCAGGATATGGCCGCTCTACCTGGCCTTTGGCATCGGCATGGTGCTCCTTGCTCCTACCGTATTGCATATTCTCAATGTAGCGCCGGATTACAGCATGGCTACGATAGCCACCAATCTCATATTCCTGCTGCTGTTTGCAGTGAATATCCAGCTTGCGTTCTTTCCCTACAACAAAGGCATCGTGGAAATATCGTGGTCAGTCTGCATTGAAGAACAGTTCTACCTCATCTGGCCGCTGCTGATCATTGCGTTCAGGAACAGGCTCAAAACGCTGTTCATACTGATGCTGGGAATTGGGTTCCTGAGCAAAACACTTTGCATCGTATTGCCTTACTTCTTCCCCTCGCTCTCTACGCCCTCGCTGTTTGGCATCAACTACCTGCTGTTGTTTGACAAGTTCGAGCTGTTCGGCACCGGCATGTTTGCCGCCTATATCCTTTTTCATAAGGAAACTTATGGGAAATTGCTGGAAGTATTGATGAATAAAAGAATACAGGTGGCAATGCTGCTGCTTACTTTCCTGTTCGTTTTTTCGGTGATCAGGATCCCGGTGCTCAGCGACAACTATTATGACCATTTCATTCATGCCGTGTTATTCGGCTACCTGATGCTGATGGCCGTAGCCCCGAACAGCATACTCCGGCTGGAGCAACCTTTGTTTAAAACACTGGGGAAGGTATCATACGGCATCTACCTGTTCCATACGCCTGTATGCCAGCTGGCGCTGATCGCTTTCATGAAATTCTTCGGGCGTAGCCCGAACATCCTGCTATACGAGGTACTGTACCCGCTTACCTGCCTGGTTCTTACCTGCGCAATAGCGTATGTATCGTACGAGCTGTTTGAAAAACATTTCCTGAAGATCAAATCCAGGTTTACAGTAGTGCAAACCCGCATGTAAATGTAAGCGCAGGCATCTGTTATGTGTATTAAAACACACGGCCATGCTGTATTTGCATGGCCGTGTGGTGTATCCGGAAATAGGAAGGTTTAATCTGCTTTTACAAATTTTCTCGATTCCTTCAGGTGTTTATTGTCTGTTACATAAATAACATACATGCCGTCTGCCAGGCTGCTTACGTCAATAAACTGCTGGTGGTTTTGGATATTGCCCAATGAAAATTCCATTTCTTTCCGGCCGCTGAGGCTGAATACCTGGATCGTCACGAAAGTAGACGACGGCAGGTTGATTTCCACGCGCAATTTGGTCACTACCGGGTTCGGGTAAACGTTCAGCATCACATCTGAATGATTGTCGCTGCCGTTGTCTGTCACATCTACGATCACATCATCACTCGATTCCCTGCCTGCATCGTCTTTCACGGTAAGCCTGAAAATATACCTGCCGCGCCGGGTAAACGCCACCAAAGGTTTGGCTGTGCCTGCGCCGGTGATCATGTATCCATTTACATTCCCGTCCACTATTGTCCATTCATAGCTGGTAATGGTTGTATTCGTGCCTGTGGAGCCGGAACCGTCGAGCGTGATCCTGGAGTCAGGCAGCACCAGTACCTTGTCCGTACCCGCGTTTGCGGTAACATACACCGGCAGGGCAGGTTTTACCACTACCGATACCCTGTCTGACGACGCGGTGCCTTTGTTGTCGGTTACCGTCAGTTCAAAAATGTAGGTACCCGTGGCCGTAAGTCCCTGTATACTCGTTGTAACACCCAGACTGTTCACTATCGTAGCAGTGAGCGGCCCGGAAACCTGCGCCCAGCGGTACGATGCAATGGAACCATCTGCATCGCGCGAAGCCGAACCATCCAGCGAGACAACTGTTGCCGGTAATATGATTTCCCGGTCGCTGCCCGCATTGGCTTCCGGCGCCTGGTTTGGCGCAGGCTGCACGGTAATTTCCACATTATCGGAAGCGGTCAATCCCTTATCGTCTGTAACGGTAAGCCGGAAGGTGTACGTGCCTGCTGTGGTCAGCTGGCTGATACCGGTAGAGGCTTCTGCCGGGTCGAGGATGTTGGCTGTAACAGGGCCATTCACCTGCGACCATGCGTAACGCGTGATCGTGCTGCCGGCTGCGGGTGTGCCGCTGCCGGAAAGCGAGGCCTGCGTGGCTGGCTGGGTGATCGTAACATTATTCCCCGCGTTCGCCACCGGCGGCTGGCTGGACGCTGCGTTCACGATCACGGCCATATCATCTGTATCGGTCAGTCCTTTATCATCTTTCACCGTCAGCCGGAAAGTATAGGTGCCTGCCTGTGTAAGGCCGCTCACAGAAGTACCGGCGCTGCCCGGAGCAGCGATAGCGGCGGTAACCGGCCCGCCTGTTTGCGTCCAGGCATAAGAATCGATCGTGCTGCCGGATGCGGGTGTGCCGCTGCCGGAAAGCGTGGCCTGCGTGGCGGGAAGCGTGATAGTGATATTATTTCCCGCGTTTGCTACAGGTGGCTGGCTGGGCGCTGCATTCACGATCACGGCCATATCATCTGTATCGGTCAGTCCTTTATCATCTTTCACTGTCAGCCTGAAAGTATAAGTGCCCGCCTGTGTAAGGCCGCTTACGGAAGTGCCCGCGCTGCCGGGAGCAGCGATAGCAGCGGTAACCGGCCCGCCTGTTTGCGTCCAGGCGTAAGATTCGATCGTGCTGCCGGATGCGGGCGTGCCGCTGCCGGAAAGCGTGGCCTGTGTGGCAGGCAGCGTGATGGTGATATTGTTTCCCGCGTTTGCTATAGGAGGCTGGCTGGGCGCCGCGGTCACGGTCACCGTCATCTCGTCCGTAGCGGTCAGCCCTTTATCGTCTTTTACTGTCAGCCGGAAAGTGTAGGTGCCTGTTTGTGTAAGACCGCTTACGGAAGAGCCCGCGCTGCCGGGAGCGGCGATAGTCGCAGTAACAGGGCCGCCTGTTTGCGTCCAGGCGTAAGATTCGATCGTGCTGCCGGATGCGGGCGTGCCGCTGCCGGAAAGCGTGGTCTGTGTAGCGGGCAAAGCAATGGAAATATTATTTCCTGCATCTGCTACCGGAGGCAGGCTGGGCGCTGCATTCACGGTCACCGTCATATCGTCGGCAGCGGTCAGCCCTTTATCATCTTTTACTGTCAGCCGGAAAGTATAAGTGCCTGTTTGTGTAAGACCGTTCACGGAAGTTCCGGCACTGCCCGGAGCAGCGATGGTAGCGGTAACCGGCCCGCCTGTTTGCGTCCAGGCGTAAGATTCGATCGTGCTGCCGGATGCGGGTGTGCCGCTGCCGGAAAGTGTAGCCTGCGTAGCAGGCAACGTGATGGTGATATTATTTCCTGCATCTGCCACAGGCGGCTCGCTGGGCGCTGCATTCACGATCACGGCCATATCATCGGTGTCGGTCAGCCCTTTATCGTCTTTCACTGTTAGCCGGAAAATGTAAGTGCCTGCTTGTGTAAGGCCGCTCACGGAAGAGCTTGCGCTGCCGGGAGCGGCGATAGCGGCGGTAACCGGCCCGCTTGTTTGCGTCCAGGTGTAGGTACTGATCGTGCTGCCGGATGCGGGAGTGCCGCCTCCGGAAAGCGTAGCCTGCGTTGCGGGCAGGGTGATGGTAATATTATTTCCCGCATTTGCCACGGGCGGCAGGCTGGACGCTGCATTCACGGTCACGGTCATATCGTCCGTACCGGTCAGCCCTTTATCGTCTTTCACCGTCAGCCTGAAGGTGTAAGTGCCGGCCTGCGTAAGGCCGCTCACGGAGGTACCGGCGCTGCCGGGAGCGGCGATAGTGGCCGTAACGGGCCCGCCCGTCTGCGTCCAGGCGTAAGTGGATATCGTACTGCCGGATGCGGCGGTAGCCGTGCCCGTCAGCGTAATAGTGCTGGTTGGCAGTGTAATCGTCGCATTCTGCCCTGCATTGGCCGTTGGAGGCACGAGGGCAGCCTTTACGGTAACCGTCACTTCATCCGAAGCAGTAGCGTTGCTATTATCTTTTACGGTGAGTTTAAACACATAGCTCCCCGTCATATCCAGGTTCGAGATAGCCGGTTTATTCGTAGAGCCGTTGGTGATAGTTGCGTTCTTAGGCCCTGAAACCTGCTTCCACGTGAAGGAGCTGATCGTCCCATCCGGATCATAGGAGGAGCTGCCGTCGAGCGTGGTGGTAGATGCCGGCAGCGTGACCGTAAGGTCATTTCCCGCGCTGGCTACCGGTATCTTATTCACCTGGGCGCCTGCCGTAAACTCGTCCGCGCCCACATCATATGCTGTGCCCTGGGGCCTTGGTTGTCCGTCATAATCCCCGTTAAAATAGGCGCTGAGGTCGCGGCCCTTATCGATGGCGGAAGAGCCTGTGCCCAGGTGGAAATCTTTCGCTGTGGGGTTCACAAACCCATATCCATTGATATTGGCGCCTGTGATATTATTGGCCGAAGTATAATTGATGCCTGATTGTATGTTGATGTATCCCCTGTCTCCATATTGGGCTACAGAGCCTGCGTTGATCACAAGGTTATTATACAGCAGGTTGCCGGTGCCGATGGTGCCGAAGGAATTGAGAATGCGTATGGCATCTCTCTTGGAGTTCACCACCGTATTATTGAAGATGTAAACCTGCAACGGTTTGTTGTTGTATTTGGTAGGCCTGTCATCCACAAAGAACGCGTCCTGCCCTTCGGTGGTGCCGTCAAAGCCGCCGTCTGAGATGATGTTGTTGTACACATAACAAAGCCCCACACCGAATATCTCTATCGCGTTCCCGGTACCTTTGATCACCTTATTGTTATACACCCGGCCGTTGGATTCACCACCCAGGATGATGCCGGCCTGCTGGCTGCCTTTATTGACAGTACCGTAGTTATAAACGCTGTTGTTGTAGATCTCCACGTTCTCGGGTGCAGAAGCTACCTGTATGCCGTCCCAACCCGTGTTCTCGGTGATCACGTTATAAATTTTCAGGTTGTAGATGCGCGGGGGAAGCAGGTCTACCGTGGTGCCGTTACAATCGGTAGGCGTTCCGTTGGGAGCCGTGTTGCCGATGTACATGCCCTCGCCTATTACATCATGGATGTAAAGGTCATGCAGCTTTACGTTGCGGATGGCGAAATTCGGATACTGGTTAGCCGGGTCGCAGTCCGGGTTTACTTTCGCCATCAGGCCCGCCTCCGAGCCGGTGATCTCGACCCTTTCCACTTCGTAATCCGTACAGCCTTTACCCACTGCAACGCCGGTATTGATCTTTTTACTCACGCCGTCTACCCGGAACCCATATTTATCGCCGCTGCCGGAACCGGTCAGCTTGAAATATTTTACGTTGTTAAAAATGATCCCGTAATTGCCGCCATTGCCCGCTTTCACCTGTCCGCCGCAGTTGATGAACACGATCGGTTTATCAGCGGAGCCGGTGAAGTTGAAGAATTGGATATAGGAGAACTCGCCGGCTTTGATACACACGGTATCGCCAGGCCCGATATTTCGGCCTTCGCCATTGATGTACGCGCCGCCGTCGGACCCCGGCTCTATTACCAGCTTGCAGCTGGCACAGGCTACGGAACCGCCGGTGCCCGGGGCCGGTGTGGCCGCCTGGACGGTTACGGTGATCTCTCCTTTGGTACTGAGGCCTTCGGCGCTTTTAACTGTCAGTGAAAATTTATAGGTGCCCTCTGAAAGGTTTTTGAAATTGGTCTTGGAAGAAGAAGGACTTTCGATGACTGCTGTTGTGGGCCCTGATACCTGCGCCCATGCATAGCTGCTGATGGTACTTCCCGGGGCAGTGGACCCCGATCCGTCTCCCACTGCAGTGTTCACCGGTAATTTGATCGATACGTTTGATGAACTGAAAGTAACAACAGGCGGCACCGGTTCGGGATCAGGGTCAGGATTTACGGTTCCGCGCTGGTATTGCAGCATCCATTCATAAATATTCTGCGGCTGGTAAGTGTGTGCGCTGTTGTAGGCTTTGGACCAGAACGTGCCGTCGTGCCCGCCCGCCATCGTGGTGCCTTTGGCCTGCACTGTGGGGTTGCAGCTATTGATCTGCGCGATATATTTTTCCTGGTTGCTGAGAAATCCATCGGAAGCCCCGCATAACATCCATACCGGCACATTGCTGGCGGCGAGGTTACATAAACCGGCCACTTTACCGGCATCGATTGCAGCGGTAGACACCGGTACGATCGCAGCGAGGTTATCAGAATAACTTTTCCCTGACGCCACATAATTCAACACGCCATACCCGCCTGCGCTCAGGCCGGTAAGATATACGCGCGAAGCGTCCACCCGGTATCTTTTTTTGATGTCGTCGATCACACTTTGAACCATGCCCGCGCTGGCCCAGCCATTGGGTATCTGGGGAGACACTACGATAAATTTGAAAAGCTTGCCGCCAACGGTGAATTCCATGTTGGAGCCTTGTGCGATTTCTTTCGGGGTTCCATGTGTCAGCACCAGGTCGAGGTTCGTACCGCCCTCACCTACGCCGTGAAGAAATACCAATAAAGGATAACTGACAGTTGTCTGCCCGTAATCACCCGGTAGATGCAACCATGCTCCAGTCGTATTACCCGAGGCGATGCTTACAGTGATCTTCTCCTGGCTACCTTGTGCGGTTACACTGGTATAGGGAAAAAGGATAGACATAGCAGCAATTACTGTATTTCTCAATACACTGCTTAAGTTAAGGTTCTTCAAGTCGGTTAAAATTTGAAACTCAATAAAAAATCATCACGCCTACTTTTACTGTCTAAAATTCATCTGTTTGCAAAAATAACAATTTAAAGCTCAGGGCATAGGAAAAACAAATATAATTAATCCTATAATTCATAATTAAATTTAATGTATAATAATATAAATTCCAAACTTTTTACAGTCAGTTTATCCTAAATATTAAGTAGCCTTTATAATTTATTAACAAACTACGTTCTTTTCACCGCCCCCCGGCCGGCCAGGCTCTTCAGTCCATTGAGCAGCAAAATGCCTTTTGTGCTGCTGCTGATACCAATATCCGGCCGCTCGCAGTTAAAACGGTGCAGGATGCCCGGCAGCATATCCTTTTGCTGGTTTCCCGTTCCAAAAACAAGGTCCACCGCCTGTTCCCCCTGCATGACCGTTTCAAAGAACGCGCCGCTCACACCTGCATCCGTATGCGGAAAAGCAAACACACGGTAATCCACGCCGAAGTGTTTTACCAGGAACTCCACGGACTCCCTTGTTTGCGACACCTGCTCTTCCAGGCTCAATTCATTGTAATAAGGATGGTCCACACTATGCCCACCGATCGAAAATCCCTGCCGCACCAGCGCTCCCACCTGCTCCAGCGACAGGAAAGGCCGCTCTTTTTCGAGGTAAGCACTAAAATCCAGCCCCAGCACTTCCCCTGCCTTGTCAGCCAGGTCTTTACTGCGCCAGGTTATACGCCGCAACGCCATGGCCGGATCTTCTCCCGGCGCCGCGTTCAGCGCTTGTCCCGCGGCCTGCAATTCGCTTTTGGAGTACGGTCGCTGCTGTAATGCATCTATCAGCAGGCTGATCTTAAATTTGTAAAATAAAGAACGGTTGTCGAGGAATGCACTGTTCAGGAAAAAAACAGCTGGTATACCCTTCCGCTGCAACATCGGTGCAATGATATCGGCCACTTCCCGCAACCCATCGTCAAACGTCAGCAGGAACGAGTTGCCGCTCAAAGGGCGGTTTTCCTTCGCTGCCGTCATTACCTCGGGCAGGCTCGCCGGCCTGAAATGTTTTAGCAGGTAATCCAGGTCCGCTTCAAAGGCTTTCGTTCCCTTATAAGGGTATAAATGGCGGATATGCGGCACCACGCTGTCGCTTACGAGGTGATGATATGGCAGCAATAACCTGGATGCCGGGGTTTTCTGGAGTAGACGGATGGGGCAAGCGTTCGCCAAGGCATAAAAGATTCGTTTTCTGAATTGCATGTCTGCAGGAATTGAGGCCTGTAAAATTAATCATCATTCGTAATTACGCGCACAAAAAAAGAGAGACCGGTGAAGGTCTCTCTTTTTATATTCATCACTTCGGCTTACAAACCGAAAGCCTGCTTTACTTTATCTACATAATCCAGCTTCTCCCAGGTAAACAGCTCAACGTCCACTTTTTTCTCATTCTTTTTACCTGCGTTGAATACTTTGGTCACGGTTTTGCTTTCGCGGCCCATATGACCGTAAGCGGCGGTTTCACCGTACATCGGGTTGCGCAGTTTCAGGCGCTGCTCGATAGCGTAAGGGCGGAGATCGAAGATCTCTTCCACTTTACGGGCGATCTCGCCATCTTTCAGACCTACCTTGCCGGTGCCGTAAGTGTCTACGAACACGCCGCAGGGCCTGGCCACGCCGATAGCGTAGGAAACCTGCACCAGCACTTCGTCTGCAACACCTGCAGCCACGAGGTTCTTGGCGATGTGACGGGTAGCGTATGCTGCGGAACGGTCCACTTTGGAAGGATCTTTACCAGAGAATGCACCGCCGCCATGCGCGCCTTTACCACCGTAGGTGTCTACGATGATCTTGCGGCCGGTGAGGCCGGTATCGCCGTGCGGGCCGCCGATCACGAACTTGCCGGTAGGGTTGATATGGTAAGTGATCTTGTCGGTGAACAGCTTCTGCAATTCGGGTTTCAGACCAGCTTTCACACGGGGGATGAGGATCTCAATCATGTCTTTCTTGATCTTGGCCAGCATAGCTTCTTCGCCGTCGAAATCGTCGTGCTGGGTAGAGATCACGATAGTGTCGATGCGGATAGGCTGGTTATCATCTGAATACTCAATGGTTACCTGCGACTTTGCATCAGGGCGCAGGTATTTTATTTCCTTATTCTCGCGGCGGAGGTTAGCCAGCTCGATCAGCAGCTTGTGAGCCAGGTCCAGCGCGAGGGGCATGTAGTTGTCTGTTTCTTTGGTGGCATAACCGAACATCATACCCTGGTCGCCGGCGCCCTGCTCTTCGGGGCTTTTACGCTCAACACCCTGGTTGATATCGGGCGACTGCTCATGAATAGCGGAGAAGATGCCGCAGGAATTTGCTTCGAACATGTATTCACTCTTGGTATAACCAATGCGGCGGATCACTTCACGGGCAATGTCCTGTACGTCGAGGTATGCATCGGATTTCACTTCGCCTGCCAGCACTACCTGGCCGGTGGTTACCAGCGTTTCGCAGGCTACCTTTGAAGTAAGATCATAAGCAAGGAAGTTATCGATAAGGGCGTCTGATATCTGGTCGGCCACTTTGTCCGGATGCCCCTCTGACACGGATTCTGAGGTAAATAAATAAGGCATAAAAGTTGGATTCTATGATTATAGTTGAGTGTATATGATCCTGAGCTTCACATTAGCCGGAGGGGTCGCATTGCCACCGCCTGCCTTCAGCCTCCGCATGTCTATCGGGTAACGGCTCGATAAAGCTTCGAGTTTCAGCACGGAGTTCTCCAGTTTTTTATCCAGGATGAACTGTAAATGCCGTGCAATATTAAACTTATATTGAACAACTTTAAAGGGCCCAAGGTCACTAATGACAGTTTTATTACCGCCGAAGTAGGTCAGGTCGGGCTGTGAAGGGTTACCGTAGTCGATGATGAAGCCGAGGCTGTCGTGCGTGATGTAACGCATCAGGAAGAGTCGGTCCGGTTCGGAGAACAGGTCGTCCCTGCCGGCGCTGCCGCTGTTGATCTCGGTGATCACCAGTTCGGCTTTATTGATCACGGCCTTGGGAATGTTCTCGATCTCAGGCAGCTGGAGCTGCGCGTAAATGCCGGGCGCTTCCTGGAGATACAGCAGGTTGTCGCCGCCGGGCCTGTTGGTATTGATGTGCTGCGCCACTTCGGTGCCGGTATAGTTGCGGGTGAAGTAGTTTGCATGCGCGCTGCCGCCTACGCCCGGGTTGGGCACGAAGGGGAAGTTGGCGATGATGGAATCTTTTTCAGAGTTCTTATAATATACCGCGATGCGCGTGGTGCCGGTGTTCAGGTTGGGGAACAGCATGGTTTTGCCGTTCACGGTATCAGGCACAATGGCGAGGCCGCCCAGCCATTTGTTGAAAGCGGAATCCGATTTAAAAGCGCCGTCTGCCCGCTGCTGGAACAGTTCGTTACCGAAGGCGCTGCTCAGCTTAATACGCAGCTGGGGCGCTTGTTTGGTGCCGTAAATATCGATGGAGTCTTTTGGGTATACCGGGTACACCTGCTGGCTGGCCAGCTGCTTGCCGGGATCGTAAGAGAGCGGGCGATTGTAGCGGTAGTTGGAATCGATCTTGAAATTAGGCTCGTTCATCCTGAACACGCGCATGGTCTGCGGGGCGTTTTCGCCATACCAGGCGGTATCACAGCCGATGTAAAGCACTACAGAGTCGAGTACCCAGCCGGTGCCTTCGAAGGTGAATTCTGCTTTGGGAAGGCCTACCTGGGTGTACAGGAAGCCATGACTTTTACCAAAAAGCGGGTCGCTGAAGCTGCCCAGCGCGCCTATAAAATTATCCTGCCCGGTGAAGATGCTGGAATCGACGTTGGCAATGTTATGGGTGATCAGGCTGTTGATGGTCGTATCTAATACCACCACCTTGTCAGCGCCGGGTATGAGGTCCTTACCGAGTACAGTGGCTTCATTACAACCGGAAAAAGCATAAAGGGCGGTCAAAGAAGCAGCGGCAAAGCCCAGGTTCCTGAAATTGATCTTCACGTAATTGAATTGAACGGTTTGACTTAAATAGAAAAACTAAAAATAAAAAGTTAAACGCAGGAAACGATATACACGTTACAGTTTTAACTTTTCATTTTTTGATTCTCAGTCTTATTTTGCGCCTAACAGCTGGTGATAAAGCTGGATGTAATCTGCCAGGTCTTCATTATCCTTTTTGTAAGGAAGAATGATCTTGCCCTTTTCTGCTTTTAGTTCTTCCACGATCTTCTTGTCTGCTTTATCGCTGGTGAGCACTACCGCATCGGCATATTTGGCTGCCCCTTTATTAAGGGCTGCGTTGGTTCCATCTTTGTAAAGTTCCAGGTCTTTTTCCTTGATCTGGTTGCTGATCACGGCTTTTTTCAGGAAGGTGGCGCCCAGTTTCTCCTTGAAGGAGTTGGGTTCCATGGAAAAGACGGTTTTGGAGTGGGCGAAAACCGGTTCCTTTTTATAGGCGGTTTTCAGGTAAACGGGGATGAGGGAGGTCATCCAGCCGCTGCAATGAATAATGTCCGGGGGCCAGCCGAATTTTTTAACGGTTTCGAGTGCTCCCTTGCAGAAAAATACCATCCTCGCGGCGTTGTCGTCGTAAAACGTGCCGTCGTCGTCATTAAACACAGCTTTCCGCTTGAAATAATCCTCGTTGTCCAGGAAATAAACCTGGAGCCTTGCATTGGGTAAAGACGCCACCTTGATGATAAGGGGGTAATCGTCCCCGTCGATCACGATATTGATGCCGGACAGCCTAACCACTTCGTGCAGCCGGTGCCTGCGTTCATTGATGTTCCCAAACCTCGGCATGATAACCCTCACTTCAAGACCGGCCTCATTAGACTTGATCGCCATTTTATTGACCATTGCCGCATAATCACTCAGATCCAGATAAGGCGACATTTCCTGGGCAATAAAAAGAATTCTTTTCTTTGTGGACATTTATTGCTGATTATTAATGCAGTTATTTTTAATTTGGCTTGCAAAACTACGAAAAATTTAGGTAAAAAGGGCCAAATTGTCACTTTTAACATCCTTTTAAGCAAAGGTTTATGTATCTATTCAAACGGGTAGCGGATCTCCGGGAGGCGCTCAGGCAGGAAAAAAAGGCAGGAAAGAGAATTGGTTTCGCTCCCACCATGGGTGCCCTGCACCAGGGGCATATTTCCCTCGTCAATGCGGCTAAAACGCAGTGTGATATTGTGATCAGCAGTATTTTTGTGAATCCTACACAATTCAATGACCCAAAAGATTTCGAGAAATATCCCGTCACCATCAAGGAAGATATCCTCGCCCTCACCGCGGTGGGAACAGATATACTTTTTCTCCCATCCGTGGAAGAGATGTACCCCGGGGGTGTTAACGGCGAACATCGCCACTATGGCTTTGGTTACCTCGAAACTGTGCTGGAGGGCGCCTACCGCCCCAACCATTTCCAGGGGGTTGGCATCATCGTTCACAAGCTGCTGGAGGCCGTAGTGCCGGACGACCTGTTCATGGGACAGAAAGACTTCCAGCAATGCATGATAATCAAGAAGTTACTGGAAATAACCGGAATTCCGGCAAAATTACACATAATCCCTACCCTGCGTGAAACGGACGGTTTGGCCATGAGCAGCCGCAACATGCGCCTGTCTCCCTCCGAACGGCAAACTGCCATCCAGATCAGCCGCACCCTTCTTTATATGAAGGAAAATATCAAACAGCTGCCTTTTGATATAATTAAGCAAAATGCATGGAAACAGCTGGAAGATGCTGGTTTTCAGCCTGATTATATTGAAATTGCGGATGCGGAAAACTTGCAGTTATTAAAAGAACCGCTCCCTTCCGGGCAAATGGTAATGCTGATCGCCGCCAAGCTCGGCGAAGTACGGCTGATCGATAACATGGTGACAGCATAAACCGTCAGGCCGGCTGTCATAACATATTCATAAATACTTCTCTCCGTTCTCGGTATTCATTAAAATTCCTCTACCTTTGCGGACTACACCAGAAATATGTTGATCGAAGTATTAAAATCCAAGATTCACAGGGCGGTTATTACGGAAGCCAATCTGAACTACGTAGGCAGCATTACCATCGACGAAGACCTGATGGACGCGGCCAACCTGATCGCGAATGAAAAAGTGCAGGTCGTGAACGTAAACAATGGCGAGCGCCTGGAAACCTATGTTATCAAAGGCAAAAGGGGCTCGGGGGTGATCTGCATGAACGGCCCGGCAGCCCGCCTGGTAGCCGTGGGCGATGTGGTGATCATCATCTCCTATGCCACCATGGATTTTGAAGAAGCCAAAAAATTCAACCCCATTGCCATCTTCCCGAAAGAAGGCAATAAATTATAGATTGGTTCACTAATATCAGCGTTACAAATGCCTAAATTGCTCAAAACCATTTTAAAGTTCATCGGTTTTCTGGGAATTGGCATTTTGCTGATCTGGCTGGTGACCAAAAACCTCACTCCCGCCCAGGTAGAAGAGATCAGGGACGCCCTCCGCAGGGCGAACTACTGGGTATTGCTGCCGGCAGCCGTACTCGGCTTCCTCAGCCATTGGGTAAGGGCTATGCGCTGGCGCCTGCTTTTTCTCCCGCTCGGCTACGAGCCCCGCAAGCTCAATACTTTTTTCGCCGTCATGGTCGGTTACCTCGTCAACCTCGCCGTGCCCCGCCTCGGGGAAGTGACCCGCTGCGGCATCCTGGCCAGGTATGAAAAGATACCGGTAGACAAGCTCGTGGGCACCATGATCGCCGAAAGGGCCTTCGACCTGATCTGCCTCATTGTGCTCATTACCGTTACCATCCTGGTGCAGGTAGAAGTGGTGGCCGGTATCGTGACCCGTTATATCACCGATCCGCTGGCCAATATGTACGCCAACGCCAGCGTATCCCGCCTGCTAATCGCACTGGCCGTGATCGCCGCCGTGGTACTGCTGTTCCTCTGGCTGCTGCGCCGGTTTGCCCGCACAAAGGCCGCCATCGCCCTGCGCGCGCTCATCCGCGGCGTCATGGAAGGCATCTTCTCCGTATTTAAAATGAAACAAAAAGGCTGGTTCCTCTTTTATACCGCCGCCATGTGGCTGCTCTATTTCGCGCAGGTATACATCGCCTTCCGCTGCCTGCCGGAAACCATGACGCTGGGCGTAAAAGCCGGCCTGTCTATCCTCGCGTTCGGCAGTATAGGCATGATCGTTACCCAGGGCGGCATCGGCGCTTACCAGATCATCGTGCAGAACACGCTGGTGCTGTATGGCGTGCAAACCACCATCGGCTACGCTTTCGGCTGGATCATCTGGGTGGCGCAAACCCTGCTCGTGATCGCGCTGGGGCTGCTCAGCCTGCTGGGGTTCCCTGCGTACAACAAACATTACCAGCCCGCGCCCCGGAAAACGGAATAGAATTTTATTACTTTTAGGGCCAGCGTTATTCATCTCCTGGCTCCGGTTGCCCTTCTGCAGGCCGCTTCCGAACAATCCCGCCGGAAATCTGTAATTTAATGAAAAGATAACACGGACTCTTAGCCCTGGTAGTGCGTTTTTTATATCTTCCGCGCGCCGCGTATTATGCCCGCGCCTCAAATCATTGTGAATATGAAATTGGACTCCGCCGCCAGCGCTTTAGAGCCGGTAAAAACAAAAAAGTCACCGGTGAAAAAAATTACGAAGACCAGTAAGTCAGTATCATCCAAAAGAAAGACCATTGTAAGGGACATCAGCTGGCTATCTTTCAACGCCAGGGTTTTGCAGGAAGCCGCAGACACCACTGTGCCGCTTTATGAAAGGATACGCTTCCTCGGCATCTTCTCCAACAACCTCGATGAATTTTTCCGCGTGCGCGTAGCCACCCTCAAACGGATGGACATCATGGGCCGCTCCGCCAAAATGCACCTCGAAGAAAATCCTGATGAGATACTGCAGGACATCCAGAGCACCGTGATCAGCCAGCAGGCCGAATTCAACCGCATCTGGCACGAGATCGAGGAAGAGCTGAAACACGAAAAGATCACCCTCCATACCGAAAAGCAGCTCAACCGAGAGCAGCAGAAGTTCGTGCAGAACTACTTCAACGAAGAAGTGCGCACCAATATCATCCCGCTCATGATCGAAGGCATCCAGCAAATGCCTTACCTGCGCGATAAATCCATTTACCTCGCCGTAGTGCTGGCGCGGGAAGACAATTCCATCCGCCAGAAGTTCGCGCTCATAGAAGTGCCCAGGGCCGTGCTTTCCCGCTTCATCATCCTCCCATCCAAAGAAGGCGAGCACAGCATCATGCTGCTGGAAGACGTGATCCGCTACAACCTGCCGCATATCTTCTCCTATTTCGGGTACGATAAGTTCTCTTCCTGGGTGATCAAAGTAACCCGCGATGCCGAGCTGGACATAGACAACGATATTTCCACCAGCATCATCCACCAGATCGAAAAAGGGCTGAAGGCGCGCCGCAAGGGCAAGCCCGTGCGCTTTATATACGACCAGCAGATAGACCCGCTGCTGCTGGAATACCTCATGCGCAGGCTGGGCCTGTCTAAAAAAGATAACCTCATACCGGGGGGCCGTATCCATAATTTCAAGGATTTTATGGACTTCCCTGAACGCGTGTTCACCCGCGAGCGCATGCGCCGCAAAACCCTCGTCCACCCGCTGTTCCACAACGCGCCAAGCGTAATGAAAGTAATGCAGGAGCAGGATGTGATGCTGCACCTGCCCTACCATTCCTTCGATACCGTGATAGACCTGCTGCGCGAAGCCGCCATGGACCCTGAAGTGACGACTATCAAGATCACCGCCTACCGCCTGGCCCGCAACAGCAAGATCATCAACGCCCTCATCAATGCCGTGCGCAACGGAAAACAGGTGGTGGTAGTGCTGGAACTGCGCGCCCGCTTCGACGAAGAGGCCAACCTGCAATGGAAAGAAAGGCTGGAGGAGGAAGGTGTGAAAGTGATCTTCGGCGTACCCGGCATGAAAGTGCATGCCAAGCTCTGCGTCATCAAAAAAAGATCCGGCAACACGACCACCCAGTACGGCTTCGTGAGCACCGGCAACATGAATGAAAGGACCGCGAAAGTATATGGTGACCACTGCCTGCTGACGGCCAACCGCAATATCATGGCGGACATCAACCGTATATTCGCCTACCTGGAAAGTCCGCGCCACGACGTGAAGCACCTCCAGGCCTGCAAAACGCTGATCGTAAGTCCACACAACATGCGCCGGTTCTTCATCCGCATGATAGACCGCGAGATCAGGAATGCCCGCCGTAAAAAACCGGCGTCCATCATTCTGAAAATGAACTCGCTGTCTGACGACGAAATGATCTTCAAGCTCTACGACGCCGCCAAAGCGGGTGTGGAGGTAAAGCTCATCATCCGCGGCATCTGTTGCGCCTATACGGAGAATAAGAAGTGGAAACGCAACATGGAAGCGGTGAGTATTATAGACGAATACCTGGAACATGCGCGGGTGTTCGTTTTTCACAACAACGGGCAGGAAAAGGTATACATCGCCAGCTCCGACTGGATGATCCGCAACCTGGACCACCGCGTGGAAGCCGCAGCATCTATCGAAGACCCGGTGATCAGGCAGGAGCTGATAGAGATACTCAATATCCAGTTGAACAGCAATGTGAAAGTACGCATCATCGACAACGACCAGCGCAACGCATACAAACATGCCAGTGGCCGCAAAGTGCGCGCCCAGCTTGAGATCGCAAAATACCTTGCAGAAAAATCGTACACCTGATCAATTCTGTTCGTATTTCAGCAGCGTTTTAAATATCTTTGGGCCTGTTGTATCATACACGTTATTGTTAATCTGAAACAGGCATGAAGCTGGCAGCAATAGATATCGGTTCCAACGCGGCCCGCCTGCTGATCTCGGAGGCTTCCCCGAAATCGACCGGCGAGATGGATTTCACCAAGGTGAACCTGGTGCGCGTGCCCCTGCGTTTAGGGATCGACGTATTTTCCACCGGCGCCATTTCCGATAAAAGGGCAGACAGCCTGGTGAACACCATCAAAGCCTACAAGCTGCTGCTGGACGTGTACGAAGTGAAATACCTCAAAGCCGCCGCCACTTCCGCCATGCGCGACGCCCGCAACGGGAAGGAAATACTGGAACGTGTGAAGAACGAAACCGGGATGGACATCAAAGTGATCAGCGGCAAGGAAGAAGCCTCTTATATCTATGAGAACCATATCGCCGAAAACCTCGACAAGACCAAGGGTTACCTTTATATAGACGTGGGCGGCGGTTCCACAGAACTTACTTTCTTCAGCGGCAACCGGCTTGTATTCAAAGAATCCTTTAATATCGGCACACTGCGCCTTTTGCAGCACCAGGTGAGTGAAACGCACTGGCAGCAGATGAAAGACTTCCTCAAGCAGCAGCTGCGGGCATACGGCCCCGTAGTGGCCATTGGTTCCGGCGGTAATATCAACAAGATATTCTCCATGTCCAAAAAGAAGGAGGGCAAACCCCTTACGCTGGACCAGCTGAAAGATTATTATAAAGAATTCAGCAACTTCACCGTGGAAGAGCGCATCCACCTCTACAACCTCCGGGAAGACCGTGCGGACGTGATCGTGCCGGCCCTGCAGATCTACGTGAACGTGATGCGCTGGATGGACATCAGCGAAATTTTCGTGCCCAAGATAGGCCTTGCCGACGGCCTGGTACGCTCCCTCTACAACGAGATCGGCAAGCTCAGCGTTACCTGAAGTCAAAAAAATGCAGGCAAATCCGAATTATGTTGCAACTTTGTGGATTCCCGGGTTGGCCGGGTATAAATTTTTTCTGCAATGTCTGCTGTAAACAAAGAGATCAAGCGCATCACCACGCATATCCTGCAAAAGATGAAGACCGACGGGGAGCGGATTTCCATGCTCACCGCTTACGACTTTTCCATGGCCAGGATACTGGATGATGCAGGGATAGACATCCTGCTGGTGGGCGACTCCGCCTCCAACGTAATGGCCGGCCACGAAACCACGCTGCCCATTACCCTCGACCAGATGATTTACCACGCTTCCTCCGTTGTGCGGGCCATCCGCCGGAGCTTCGTGGTGGTAGACCTGCCTTTCGGCTCTTACCAGGGCAACAGTAAAGAGGCGCTCAGCTCCACCATCCGCATCATGAAAGAAACCGGCGCGCACGGTATCAAGATCGAAGGCGGCGAAGAAGTGATCGAATCCGTGAAAAGGATCATCAGTGCAGGCGTTCCCGTAATGGGGCACCTGGGCCTTACCCCGCAGTCCATTTACAAATTCGGCACATACGCCGTTCGCGCAACCGACGATGCGGAGGCCACCAAGCTGCTGGCGGACGCCAAGCTGCTCCAGGAAGCCGGCGCATTTGCGATCGTGCTGGAAAAGATCCCCGCCATGCTGGCCAAACAGGTGGCTGAGCAGTTGACCATCCCGGTGATCGGCATCGGGGCCGGCAAGTATGTGGACGGGCAGGTGCTGGTCATGCACGATATGCTGGGCATCAACAAAGAATTCAAACCCCGCTTCCTGCGCCGCTACCTGAACCTTTACGACGATATCTACAAAGCCACGCAGCAATACATCCACGATGTAAAAGCAAAAAATTTTCCGACAGACCAGGAACAGTATTAGCAGCGAAGCCCGTCATTGCGAGGAGCGGCAAGGAATTCTGTACGGCGGGAAGCGCGACGAAGCAATCTCCAAATACAGGGATTATCAATCCAATGAAGGAGATTGCTTCGTCGCCCCTCCCGCTTTTGCTCTGCCGCTCCTCGCAATGACGGGCTTCGCTGCTTTATTGCTCCACCCGGAGCCAGGCAAGTCTTAAAGCCCCTTCTTCACAGCCCTTTCCCTCCATTAACAGCCTCATTTTTCTAATTCCCGATTGATCGTTATATTCGTTCCTGTGAACGCATTATTGAACATACAACTGTCCCTCCTCTCCTTCCTGCGCAGCACCTGCTCGCACGTGCCATGAGCCGCATGCCTTCACCTGCTTATTAACCTCCATTTATTTATTTCAACAACACAGAACATGACTACGCTGGAAACAGTTTTGAACGGACTGATGAGCCGTTACAAAGAGCGCGTTCCCGATGTGGGCGCTATTATTCAGGCCATGATATCCGAAGGCATCATTGCCGGCGGCAACGATATAGAGAATGACCACATCGCTTTCCGCACCCTGGGCGTTCCCCACCTGGGCATACAGTCCCTCGAAAAAATATTTCTCCATTACGGCTATACGAAAAGAGATTACTACTTTTTCCCGGAAAAGAAGCTGGATGCGTACTGGTATGCGCCCCCGGCCGATAAATATCCCCGCATCTTCATCAGCGAGCTGCGCGTGAAAGACCTCAGCCAGCAGGCGCAGCAGATCATTCATAGCTATACCAGCGAAGTAAAGGCGGACCCGGTAGACGGCCTTGACCTGAACGATGGCGCCGCCGTGGACCACTTCCTCCACAGCGCGCTCTGGCGTACGCCCACCATCGCCGATTACAAGACGCTGGCCGCGGAAAGCGAATATGCCGCCTGGGTGATCTACAACCGTTATTACCTCAACCACTTCACCGTAAGCGTACATAACCTGAAGCCCGGGTACAATACCGTAGCGGATTTCAACGCATTCCTCGAAAAAAAAGGTTTCCGCCTCAACGATTCCGGTGGCAAAGTGAAGACCAGTCCGGACAACGGCCTGGCGCAAAGCTCCACCGTAGCGCGGATGATACCCGCTACCTTCGCAAACAACGAAACGCTGGAGATCGCGGGTTCTTATGTGGAGTTTGCAGAACGGAGAGTGCTGCCGCAATTTGCGCAGCTGCCCGCTTCCGAGATCAGGCGGGAACACCGCCGGGAAGGCTTTGAAGCGAATAATGCAGACAAGATCTTCGAAAGCACTTATTCCGCGCAAACCGGCAAGAAATAAGGGATAACTCTCAATGCGGCAGCTTATCGCGGAAACGCCCGTACACCCAGGTGCCGGCAACGGCGCTCAGCAACGTAACGATCACGACGGTAAACCCGCTGCCGATCTGTGCGAACAGCGGCCCGGGGCAGGCGCCCGTAATGGCCCAGCCCAACCCGAAGATCAGCCCGCCGATGATGTTTCCTTTGGTGAATGCTTTTTTCGGGATCACGATCTCTTCCCCGGAAACAGTGCGCAGGCGCAGTTTGCGGATGATGATCACGCCGGCCATAGCTGTAACAATGGCGCTGCCGATCACGCCGTACATATGGAAAGATTCCAGCCGGAACATTTCCTGGATGCGGAACCAGGAGATCACTTCCGATTTAACGAGGATGATGCCGAAAACCATCCCCACCAGGAGGAATTTCAGGTTTTTCATAACAGGAGCCATTTCATCAGGTGAGGTAAAATGAGGTGGGTCATAGCAAAACCGCCCGCCATAAAACAAACGGTCGCAACCACGGAAGGCCATTGCAGCGTAGCGATACCCATGATGGCATGGCCGGAAGTGCAGCCGCCGGCGTAACGGGTGCCGAAGCCCACCATAAAGCCGCCGGCCATGAAAAACACCAATCCTGTGGCATTAAAAGCATTGCCCCAGTTGAAGATATCACCGGGCATCAGCTCGTCAAACTCCTGCACGCCCGCAGCCTGTAAAGCCGCGATGGTGGAAGGGTTGAGCTTCACCGGCTCGCCGTTCTGCAGGAACAGCAACGTGACAAGTGCGCCCAGCATGATGCCGCCGACAAAAAATAAATTCCAGCTTTCTTTTTTCCAATCATACTGAAAAAAAGGAATTTTGCCGGGAATACAGGCGGCGCAGATGTGCCGGAGAGAAGAGGAAACGCCGAGCGCCTTGTTGCCGATGAGCAGCAGCAGCGGAACGGTAAGCCCGATCAATGGCCCCGCGATATACCAGGGCCAGGGTTCTTTCAGGATATTCATGAATTGAAAGTACAAAAATTCATCATTGAAAACAGATATAAACATGATGCAGAACATTCTCAGGGAATTCAATATTGAAGCCGCCAACAGCGGGGTTTCCACGGGAGCCATATGGCTGACGGCCGGCGGCGCGCCCATTACCTCCTTTTCCCCGGTAGACGGGAAGGAAATTGCAACCGTAAGCACCGCGTCCCGCAACGATTACGACGCCGTGATCCGCAAAGCCGGGGAAGCTTTCGCCGAATGGCGCCAGTGGCCTGCGCCCCGCCGCGGCGAAGTAGTGCGCCAGGTTGGCCAGGCGCTCAGAACATATAAAGAATCCCTGGGCCGCCTCGTGAGCTACGAAATGGGTAAAAGCCTCCAGGAAGGATACGGCGAAGTACAGGAAATGATCGACATCTGCGATTTCGCGGTGGGCCTCAGCCGCCAGCTGCATGGTCTTACCATGCACTCCGAAAGGCCCGGCCACCGCATGTATGAGCAATGGCATCCGCTGGGCGTCACCGGCATTATTTCCGCATTCAATTTCCCCGTTGCCGTTTGGAGCTGGAACTCCATGCTCGCCTGGGTTTGCGGCGATGTGTGCGTATGGAAGCCTTCAGAGAAAACACCGCTGACGGCGCTGGCCTGCCAGCATATCACTGCCAAAGTATTTGCAGACAACAACGTACCCGAAGGCGTGAGCTGCCTGGTAGTTGGCGGCCGCGAAGTGGGTGAATGGCTGGCTGCCGACACCCGCGTTCCCCTCGTATCCGCCACGGGCTCCACCCGCATGGGCAAGAGCGTGGGCGCCGCGGTGGGTGCGCGTTTGGGAAGATCGCTGCTGGAGCTGGGCGGCAACAATGCCATCATCATTTCCAAAGATGCGGACCTGGATATGAGCCTCATCGGCTGCGTATTCGGCGCCGTGGGCACCGCCGGGCAACGCTGCACCTCCACCCGCCGCCTTATTATACACGACAGCGTGTACGAATCCTTCAAAACCAAGCTGGTAAACGCTTACAAGCAACTCCGCATCGGCGACCCGCTGGACCAGCATAATCACGTAGGCCCGCTGATCGACAAACAGGCGGTAGAGCTGTACCTGCAAAGCATTGAGAAATGCAAGGCCGAAGGCGGCACATTTATCGTGGAAGGCGGAGTGCTGGAAGGCAAAGGCTACGAATCAGGCTGCTACGTGAAACCCGCCATAGCAGAGGTGAAGAACGATTACAGCATTGTGCAGCATGAGACCTTCGCTCCTATTCTTTACCTCATCCGCTACAATACGCTGGAAGAAGCCATTGCCATACAGAATAACGTACCCCAGGGCCTTTCTTCCGCCATCATGACCCTCAACCTGCGCGAAGCGGAGCAATTCCTTTCCCAGGCGGGCTCAGACTGCGGCATTGCGAATGTGAACATTGGCACTTCAGGCGCTGAGATCGGCGGGGCATTTGGCGGTGAAAAAGAGACGGGAGGCGGCCGCGAGAGCGGGTCTGACGCCTGGAAGGCTTACATGCGCAGGCAGACCAATACCATCAATTACACGGATAAACTGCCGCTGGCGCAGGGCATCAAATTCGATCTGTAAGGGTAAAAAAAGGAAAAGGATATATGTCTTAAGTGAAGTAGCGGGGTTGGAGAACCCCGCTTTTTCGTTAAACGGAAACCATGCTTATGAGAAAGAATACTGATGCTGGGAAGCATCATGTACGCTCTCTGGGTATAAATATTACACTTTTTTTTGAAAATTCATATTCAACTTTTGTGCTACGGCTTCCCCGAACCCTAAAACGTTGACGATCAGCACCTCGTTAAACACGCCCCTGCTGTATTTCAGCTCTTTTTCCCTGATCCCCAGCATCTTTGCCATGGCCGTAATACTTTTTGAAGGAGCGCATACCACGATGGTTTTCCCGTCGTTCCGCTCCAGCATCGTTTCCAGGATATGGCGCATTACCTCCGGGTTGTCCTCGCAGGCGTCGCGGTAATATTCCACTTTGCAGCCCTTGGTTTTGGCCAGCGGCGTTACCGTTTCCACGAGGCAGGCGTTGTAAGGGGAATAAACGGCCGCTACGGGCTCGTTTTCCAGGAATTTGGCCAGATGGCCTGCCTGTTCCCTCCCGGTGATGCTGAGCGCCTCCTTTTCGCCCTTTCGCTGCGTTTCGGCGCAATTCACGAATACAATGGCAGTAGGCGCCGTTTTCGGCCCGGGATCTGCCTGGATAACATTTGTCCTGTTGCCGGCGGCATACACGCCCCCCGGCGGCTGGCCGGCGCTAAGCACGGTCCAGGTCATGGTTGCTAATACAATTGTTTTAAACATGGCGGAAAATTTAATATATAAATGAAAAGTAAAAACAAGGTGGTTTTAAAGTGAAAGAAATGTTAATTGGGTCTGAGCTTAGTGCTGAAATCCTGATCTTTGCCTCTTTTCCGGACGGCCGCCGGGCAATGACGGCCTTTAAAATTAACGGGAAAACCGCGGTTGCTAAAGCAGTTCGTGACAAATGGGGCTATAACAATGTAAAGGCCGGTTGCTGGATAAATATCTGACGTATGGTTTCCTAGTGTTTCACAACCAATAGTCAGGCTGCTGCGCCACTCACCACACATAATCATCTGTTATAACGCATTTATCATACCTTTAACGAATTGCGGTATCTGAATTGTAATATCTAGGAAAATTGAATAAAATGAACATTTGCAGAGAGCTGGCCATTGTAGCAGGTTTGGTTTTTACAACGTCTGCA
Source organism: Chitinophaga sp. YIM B06452 (assembly GCF_039655965.1). Taxonomy (NCBI): domain Bacteria; kingdom Pseudomonadati; phylum Bacteroidota; class Chitinophagia; order Chitinophagales; family Chitinophagaceae; genus Chitinophaga; species Chitinophaga sp. YIM B06452. The sequence goes on from NZ_JAWLKY010000007.1 coordinate 133,918, forward strand.
ACCGGTTTTAGTCAACAGAAAGCAGTAGCAAAAAACTGGCAATTACTGAGCTATGGAACAGACAGCGTGTACGGAGTTAGCGCTGAAAAAGCCTACAGCGAGCTGCTGAAGGGCAAAAAGAGCAAAACGGTGATCGTTGCCGTGATAGACTCCGGTATAGACACCACGCACGAAGACCTGCGCGATATACTCTGGCGCAACCCGAAAGAAATTCCCGGCAACCACATCGACGACGACGGCAACGGCTACGTGGATGATGTATATGGCTGGAACTTTCTCGGCGCAAAAGATGGCAGCACCGTTAAAGAAGACTCAGACGAGGCTACCCGTGAATACTACCGCTTCCGCAGGCTGTACGGCAACCCCGATTCCGCCCTGGAAAAGGACACCAAGGAATACGTGTACTGGACGCGCCTGAAAGACCGCATCCAGAAGCCTTCTTCGCAAGCGAAAACAGACTACAAGATGATGCTTAAGGTGCAGGAAAACCTCCTGAAATGCGAAAGCATCCTCGCCGAGCATCTCAAAACGAACGACTTCACCGTTGAGCAGCTGGATACACTGCGCAGCGCAGACCAGGATGTAATGCTGGCCCGCAGCTTCGCGCTCCGCCTGCTGCACAGCACCAATGAAGAAGGCCTTACCTACCAGGCCCTCAAGAACGACCTGGCTGAATACGTAAAAGAACTTAAACGCAAAGCAGAATACACCGGCGCGGAGCCGCAGGATAAACGCGCCACCATCGTGGGAGACAACCTGAACGACATCAACGACCGCTATTATGGCAACGCTGATGTGCAGGGCCAGTTCGCTTTCCACGGCACGCACGTGGCCGGCATCATCGGCGCTATCCGCAACAACAGTACCGGCATAGACGGTATTGCAGACAATGTGCGCATCATGGCCGTGAAAGTAGTGCCTGAAGGCGATGAAAGAGACAAGGATGTTGCCCTGGGCATCCGTTACGCAGTAGACAATGGCGCGCAGATCATCAACATGAGCTTCGGCAAAGGCTTCTCCCCGCAGAAAGAATGGGTAGACGATGCGATCCGCTACGCACAGGAAAAAGGCGTACTGCTCGTTCACGCGGCCGGCAATGACGGCGCTAATAACGATGAAGTGGAAAATTATCCGAAAGATACTTTCAACGATGGAAAAGAAGCCGACAACATGATCACCGTAGGCGCTTCCGGCAACGGGCGCACCGGTTCAAAGATCGCGGGCTTTTCCAACTACGGTAAAAAAGAAGTGGATGTGTTTGCGCCCGGTGTACAGATCTACTCCACCGTTCCCGGCGGCAACAAATACGGCAGCGCAAGCGGCACCAGCATGGCCGCTCCCGTTGTGGCAGGCGTGGCTGCGCTGGTATTATCTTACAACCCTGACCTCAGCGCGCGGCAGCTGAAACAGATCATCGAAAAATCCGCCACTCCCCTGCCCGGCGCAGAGATGGTGAACAAACCCGGCGCAAAAGATGTGGAAGTGCCTTTTGCAGACCTTTCCAAATCGGGCGGCGTGGTGAATGTATACGAAGCGTTGAAGCTCGCGGCTAAAACGAAAGGCGAGAACGCGAAGAAGAACAAAGTGAAGATGCAGGCGCTGACGAAAGACTAAAACGGCTTTAAACGTTTTCAATATCTAAACAAAGGGTATACGGCATTCCGTCGTATACCCTTTGTTTTTATAGTATAGAAGCGATTGCTTATACTATATTAACGTTTCTTTTTTATTCTCGATATTTATTCTACTTTGGTTAAAGGTTGACCGGTTGTAACCTATTGTTGTTGTATGTAAGATGTATGTATTAACCGCCAGGCTAAACGAGAGATAGTATTCAAAATCCGTTATGAAAATTTAGTTCCTTTATTTTTTAATGTAACCACTTAACCACCGAGCCGCAGAAAATTTTGTTTGTAAGCTGATGCATTGCATGCTGCGTCAGTGTGTGTGCCCGGCTCCCTAAAAACCTGATCTGACCAAAAACACAAATCAGTCACCATTCAACCAGTGATCGCGGTCACCCGCCACTGCATTCCCTTAACCGGCCGCAACGGCCCGGGAGTGCCGTTATGCGCAGACGTGACCGGGTAATTCACATTGCATTCTATGAACCGGCATTCAAAATGCCCGGAACGTATAACTATGCACTGAAACGATCCTGACCATTCACTGTTGCATTCCTTGAACCGGCAATCACATTGCCCGGAATGTGCAACTATTTGCTAAAGCCTAATCCACCATTCACTGTTATCAATCAAAATCAATTCTTAACCTAACATTTCCTTTATGATGAAAAAGCTATCCACGGGCTTGGCGTACACCTGTATGCTACTGTTTTCCTGTATGGTATTCACGAAATCCTACTCGCAGGAAAAGCTTTCCGTTATCGGCACGGTCACTGATTCTTCCGGCACGCCGCTGCCCGGGGTGACGGTTATGATCAGCGGCACTAAAGCCGGCACAGCTACTGACATGAACGGTAAATTCGTGCTGGACGTCACTTCCGGCGCCATCCTGGCCTTCAAGTTCGTAGGCTACCGCGGCGACAGCATCAGGGTGACGGCGCAAAACAAAGTGCTGCACATTGTGCTGCGGTCTTCCGAAACTGTGCTCAGCGACTTCGTGGTGACGGCTTTCGGTAAAAAGCAGATCAAGGAATCGGTGGTGGGCTCCGTATCCACCATTACTCCCGGCAACCTGCGAACGGCCGGCAGTAACCTTACCAACGCCCTGGCGGGCCAGGTTGCCGGCGTGATCGGCTTCCAGCAGAGCGGGCAGCCGGGGCTGGACAATTCCAATTTCTTTATCAGGGGCGTTACCACTTTCGGCTACCGGCAGAACCCGCTCATCCTGATAGACAACGTAGAGCTGACGCCTAACGATCTCGCGCGCCTGCAGGTAAACGACATCGCGAGCTTCTCCATCCTGAAAGACGCCAGCGCCACCGCACTCTACGGCGCCCGCGGCGCAAACGGCGTTATTCTTGTTACCACCAAGGAAGGCAAGGCCGGGAAAACGAACCTCAACATCATCCTCGAAAACGCCATTTCCAAGCCTACACAAACCATTAAGCTGGCAGACCCCATCACCTACATGAAGCTCTACAACGAAGCCAGCACCACCCGCGATCCGCTGCAACCCATCGTGTTCGACGCAGATAAGATATACAACACCGAACAAACGATGAAGAATGCGCCAGGCAGTAATCCTTACGTATACCCGGCGGTGGACTGGCTGGATATGCTGTTCCGCAAATCGTCCACCACGCAGCGCGCCAACGTGAACATCACCGGCGGCGGCGATGTGGCGCGGTACCTGGTATCCGGCTCTTTCAGCAACGACAATGGCATGCTGAAAAGAAATGCCGCGAACAACTTCAACAACAATGTGAACTATAAGAACTACCAGCTGCGGTCCAATGTGAATGTAAACCTGACCAAGACCACCGAAATGGTGCTGCGCCTGTGGGGTAACTTCAACGACTACTCGGGCCCCCTTACGAATGATGCATCCTTTTCGTCTGACCTTTACAGCGCGGCCATGCATACCAGTCCCGTGCTGTTTCCAGCCTTCTACGAGCCCGATTCCGCCAACCTGCTCACACAGCACATCCTGTTCGGCAATTCCAGCCAGGTAGGCAGCAGCAACGGCGGCGTAGGGTATTCCAATCCTTATGCGCAGATGCTGAGAGGATATAAAAGATTTTCGGAATCACGTATGTCTGCCACGCTGGAATTGCACCAGGACCTGGATTTCCTTGCAGAGGGATTAAAATTCCACGGTTTCTTCAACACCAACCGCTATTCCTATTTCGACAATACGATGGCCTACAATCCATTTTATTACACCGTACTGCCGCAGGATTACAACCGCGCGAAGAACATTTACACGCTCACCTGGCTGAACTCCCTGCCCGGCGGCATATTCCTCGGCGGCCCCGGCTCCGGCAACGGCGAAGCGGCTACAGAATACCTCATCTATTCACCCGGGCGGAAAGACGCCAATACTTTCCTGCAATTCCAGGCGCAGCTGGAGTATTCCAGGCAGCTGGGCGATCACAACATCGCAGGTTCGCTCATTGGCGTACGGCAGCAGCGGCTGGTGGCCAACGGTGTGGATCCAATTACCAACACACCCAGCCTGCAATACTCGCTGCCTTACCGGAACCTCAATCTCGCCGGGAGATTGAGCTACAACTTCGCCAACCGTTATTTTACCGAATTCAACTTCGGTTACAACGGCTCAGAGCGTTTCTCGGAAAACAACCGCTATGGCTTCTTCCCTACTATCGGCGCATCGTGGATCGTATCGCGTGAAAAATTCTGGAGCGGCCTTCTCGCAAAAATGGTCAGTTCCCTGAAATTGCGCGCCAGCTATGGCCTCAGCGGCAACGACGACATTGGCCAGCAGCGTTTCTTTTACCTGTCAGACGTAAACCTCAACGCCGGCAACGGCTCCTCGTTCGGGCTGAACAACATTTACAACCGAAACGGCGTAAGGATACGCAACTATGAAAACAGGGACGTGACCTGGGAAACCGCGAAGATCCTGAACACAGGCATTGAAATGACACTTTTCAAAAACTTCGACTTCATAGCCGAGTACTGGAAGCAGGACCGAAGCAACATCGTGATGGCCAGGAACATCCCCAGCAGCATGGGCCTGGAAGCCGGCATCCTCACCAACGTGGGTACCGTGAAAGTGGGCGGGCTGGACCTTACCGCCAATTACAACCACGACATCAACCGGAATTTCAGGATACAGTTCATGTCCAACTTCACCTATTCCAAAGGCGAATACGGCACTTATGAAGAACCTGAATACGCAGAACCCTGGCGCTATGTGTCAGGCACCATGCTCGGCCAGCAGCGGGGTTATATTGCAGAGCGGCTGTTCGTAGACGACAAGGAAGCCTCTGCCTCGCCATCGCAGCAGTTTGGCGGCAACATCGTGAAAGGCGGGGATATCAAGTACCGCGACCTCAATGGCGACGGGCGCATTACCGTGGCAGACCAGGCGCCGATCGGGCTTCCTACCACGCCGCAGATCATGTACGGCTTCGGGTTTTCCATCAACTACAAGGGAATTGAACTGAACGCGCGGTTCCAGGGGCAATCGAGAGTTTCGTTCTTTATCGATCCCCGTTCCGTGAGCCCCTTCGTGATACCGCCTTCGCCTCAGATACAAAGCCAGTCGCAGGTATTGCAGGCTTTTGCGGACGATCACTGGTCTGAGGACAACCAGGATCTTTACGCGCTATATCCCAGGCTGGGTGTGAGCGCTCAGGCGATCGAAAACAACCTGCAACGCAGCACCTGGTGGATGCGCGACGGCAGCTTCCTGCGGCTGAAGACCGCCGAGATCGGCTATTCATTGCCCGCAGGCCTGGTGAAAAAGATCGGGTTAAAATACTGCCGCCTGTATGTGAACGGCATCAACCTTTTCAACATCACCAAATTCGACCTCTGGGACCCCGAACTGGGCGGCAACGGCTTCAACTATCCCATCCAGAAGGCATACAACTTTGGCATCAACGTGAACCTGTAAACTGACAAAACATGAACATCCATTCAACATACATACAAACCAGGATCACGCTCATCCTGTTGCTCGGCCTGCTTTGCGTGAGCGGCGAAAGCTGTAAGAAATACCTTGACGTAACGCCGGAAAACGTGGGCACGATCGACTACGCTTTCCGCAACCGCAACGAAGCAGAGAATTACCTTTTCACCTGTTACAATACGTTGCAGGGCTTCAGCAACGTCATCTATGATCCCGGTTTTACCACGTCCGCGGAGATCGTTTACCCGAACGACCTTTCCGAAAGGCCCATCAACGACATCGGTTTCCAACTGATACGCGGCACCACGCAGAACATCTCCAACCCGGCGCTCAATTACTGGGACGGGAGCAACAGCGGCAGCAGCATTTTCCAGGCCATCCGGCGGTGTAATATCATGCTGGAGAATATCGACAAGCCGATAGACCTCAGCGCCGAGGAAAAGGCGCGGTGGATCGCGGAAGTTAAATTCCTGAAAGGGTATTACCATTATTTCCTCGCGAGAATGTACGGCCCTATTCCCGTTTACCGCGTGAATCAAAGCATTACCGCACCCATAGAAGAGATCAGGGTGAAAAGGGAACCGGTCGATTCCGCCTTCAATTATGCTGTGCAGATGATGGACGAAGCCGCGGCAGACCTGCCGGTGCAGATCGGCAACACACAGCAGGAACTGGGCAGGATCACGCGGCTGATAGCCTTGTCTGTCAAGGCGGAAATACTCGCTACGCAAGCCAGCCCGCTGTTTAACGGCAACCCCGATTATGCTGGCTTTAAGAATAAAGACGGGCAGACGCTTTTCTCCGCCACTGCAGACCCTTCAAAATGGCAAAAAGCCGCCGAAGCCTGCAAAGCCGCGATAGATGAAGCGGCCAGCCTGAACATGAAATTATACACCTTCATCCAGCCGGCGAACATTCCCAACCTGAACGATTCGCTGCGGAGAGTGCTCACCCTCCAGAATGCAGTTACCGAAAAATGGGACTTCAACGCAGAAGTGATCTGGGCCCTCAATCCCACTTTCGGCTACCAGAGCTATTGCATTCCCAGGCTTACCAACAAGGCCGTGGAAAACTCCACCGCGGCGGCTGGCAGCTTCACCGTGCCGCTGTTTACCACCGACCTCTTCTATTCAGACAATGGCGTGCCGATCAACGAAGACAAGACCTGGGATTATGCCCGGCGTTTTGAATTGCAGGCGGGCGACAATGCCAACAGGTATTTCATTAAATCCGGCTATATGACCGTGAAGAACAACTTCAAAAGAGAAGCGCGCTACTACGCCAATATCGGCTTCGACGGCGGCGTATGGTTCGGCAACGGCGTGACCGACCAGAACAACCCGCTGTACATCGAAGCGAAAGGCCCCGATTCGAAGGCCGGCCCGAAAGACAGGGTAAGGATCAATATGCTGGCCATGTGGCCCAAAAAGCTGGTCAACTATCTCACTGTTTTCAACGAAGGCGTGCAGCAGGCAGCCTACCGCCTGCCGCGCATCCGGCTTGCCGATCTTTACCTGCTCTATGCCGAATGCCTCAATGAAGCGGGCGGCCCCAGCCAGGAAGCCTATCAATACATTGATCTTGTACGGCAAAGGGCCGGTCTCAAAGGCGTCGTGGAATCCTGGCAGCAATATAGCGCTTCGCCATCCAAACCTGCCACCAAAGCCGGCCTGCGAGAGATCATCCACCGCGAGCGCAGGGTTGAATTGTGTTTCGAAGGAAAAGCCGGCTGGGACCTCCGCCGCTGGAAAGAAATGCTGACCGTGCTGGCTACGCCGGTGCAGGGCTGGAGCATTTTCCAGAAGACAAACACCAATTTCTACACCCTACAAACACTGTTCATCCCCGCGATGACGGTGAGGGATTACTTCTGGCCATTGTCAGACGCAGCGCTGTCCAACAACCCGAACCTTGTCCAGACACTGTATTGGTAAACGTTTCATTCATTTCAAACCAGCAACTATGCATCTTCAACATATCATCCAGCAAATGGCCTTTTTCGCGGCCGTCATTGTATGCCTGCATGCCTGCTCGAAAGCAAAAGATTACAACGAGCCCATTTCCGGCGACAAAACGAAACCCGGCGTGGTAACGAATATCCGGGTGGCGAATTTCAACGGCGGGTCGTACATCACCTACGATCTTCCCAAATCCGGCAATGTTTTGTACGTGAAAGCGGAGTACGTGATCAACGGGCAGACCGGGAAAAAAAGGCAGACAAAATCCAGCTACTACAGCGACAGCATTACGGTGGAAGGTTTTGCGGAGAAAAAAGAATACGAAGTGAAGCTCACCACCGTGACCCGTTCAAATGTAGAGTCCGACGCGGTGACCGTGAAAGTATTTCCCGATACGCCCGTGTACAGGCTAGTGGCCAAAACCATCCGCATACAGCCGGATTTCGGCGGCCTGAACGTACAAACCACCAACGTCAACAAAAAACCGGTGGGCGCTATTGTGCTGTACAAGCCTGAGGGGGCCGATAAATACGCGATCTACGAGCAGCGGTTCAGCGATTTTGAAAGCATGGGCTTTTCCACCAGGGGCTTCGATACACTGCCCAAGCAGTTTGCCGTGTATATCACAGACCAATGGGGGAATAATTCAGACACTGTTTATCAAACCATCCGTCCTTTATTCGAAAAAGAGCTGGACAAGAGTAAGTTCTTCGGCAATGAGCTGCCCAGCGACGGCAAGATCGGCTTCGGCTGGAGCCTGTCTAACCTCTGGAATGGCAATACGGGCGGCACCGGCTGGCATACGGTGCAGCAGAACGTTCCCCTGCCCATCGTCTGCACCTTCGGCCTCGGCGTATCCGCCAAGCTGAGCCGGTTTGTGCTCTTTGGCAGGTCAGGCTACGAATACGCGCATGGCAATCCTAAAGTGTTTTCGATCTGGGGCTCAGATAATCCCGCGCCGGCAGACGCCGTGCTGCCGGTATTTGCGGAAGAGGGCACCGTATTGGGCGATTGGGTGAACATGGGTAATTACCAGTGGCCCGGCCCTCCCTCAGGGGCTCCGCCTACCGCGCCTACGGCTACAGACCGGGCATTCTTCAACAAAGGCATGGAATTCAACGTGCCGTTTACCGCGCCCAGGACACGGTTCATCCGGTTGGCGGTTTCGGAATCATGGTCCGGCGCCACGTTCGCGCATGCAATGGAGATCACCTTTTACGGCAACACCAATTAAACAACCGGTAAAAAGTAAATCATATGAAACATTCCATCTTAATATTTTTCATGGCCTGTTTTTTTACGGGTTGCATGAAAGATGAGGATCAATACAAAGACCTGCTTGGCAACCGGGAGATCATATACCCCGGGCCCGTCAGCAACCTGAAAGCTTTCCAGGGCAACCTGCGCATCAAGTTGCAATGGAATCCCAGTCCGGACCCCAGCATTACCAGGTACATGATCTACTGGAACAACAATGCAGATTCCATGATGCTCAAAACCACCGGCAGTAACACGCAGGATACCGTGACCGCGATCATTTCCGGCATCGCGGAATATGTGCAGAATTTTGTGCTGTACACGTACGACGGTGAAGGGAACCGGTCTATCGGCCAATCGCTTTCCGGCGTAAGGATCTATGGGCCGCTGTATGTGTCGTCGCTCACCAACCGCATCGTGGATGCGGCCAGGCCGCCCGTACTGGTAGCTCCCGGCACTTACAGGGTATATTTCTCGCCCGCGGATACCTTGCTGAACGTGGCCACCAGCCTGTCGTACACCGATGCCATGCAGCAGCCGCGCACCGCCCGGATCGATGCAAAAACAGATTCAGTGACGCTGGAGCAGGTGGCGGTTGATACGAAAGTGGCGCTGCGTTCGTCGTATATCCCCGTTCCCCGTGCAATCGATACGTTTACCGTGGCTTACAGCGATACGCTTGTGCTGAAATAACGGCGGCCAATGTGGCTGTTTGCTTGCTATCGGTTCAAACGGAAAAACAAAATAAGGGGCCGGCTCTTTTCTTTTGAGCCGGCCCATTTTATTTTAAATTTTATTAAATCGATTTGTAGGAACATTCAGCGACGGTACCACAAATACTAATTATCAAATTGATGAAAAGCTTCGGGATGAATGGCATGCTTTTATTTCCGACGATCAATAGTCAAGAAATACAACTCAGGATACTTTTTTGAAAGTACTGTCTAACTTGACCGCTTCCTTTAAAAGCTTTTTTATAGGCCTGTCATCGATCTCCTCCGGAGTCTGGTAGATCTTATAAAAGATTTGCTTGTTAGTTCCATGAGACAGAAACCCATCATGGTCATTTAATTTGTTTCCGTACCAGAAGCCTAAAAGAACACCTTTTTTGATACCTCCCCGCGGAACAGTTGAAGGCCAGATAATACAGATGCCTTTGTTGCCAAAGAAAAACGGAACATTGTATGATATTTTCTCTTTGCAATATCCTGGAAGAGTTTCCATTATTATCTGCCGCAACACATCGACAATTATCCTTTCGTCTTCAGGAAGGATAGTAAACAATTCGACGAGGTTTCTGATTTTCATTGAAGGTTCAAATTATTGGGACAGGTTTCGAAAACAAAAAGAGCCGACCCGGATGCCAGCCCCTCCTTATTGCGGTTAACGCAAAGAATTATTTCACCAGCCGCAGGCTTACCGGGTAGCGGTAATGGATGCCTTTATTAGCCTCGATAGCGGCGATAATGGAAAATATAAGGTTCACCGCCCATAATAGTTTGCTGAAGCCGAAGGTGGAGATGAACTGGAAACTCCAGTCGCCATGCCTGATAAAAGGTTCATTGATCAGGAAATTGGTGAACGACCATACGCCCCATGCAATGCCGTTGATGATATTGAGGGCTACTGCGGCCAGGCTAATGGTGATCTGGAAGTTAAGGGCCTCTTTGCCTTCCACATCCACGAAAGGAGATTCATTTCTTTTGAAGAGCCAGAGCACCAGGGCGCCGAGGATATTGCCTACCGGCGAAAATATGGCCTGGCCTATTACCCCGCCGAGGTGGACAAGCATGCCCCAGGTCCTGTCATCTTTATTGGCGCGGATGTCATTTTGCGTTTCCATAGTATGCTGATTTTGGTTAAAGGTTCCGGTGTACAACACCCGGCATAACTTGTAAGCCGGATTCTGTGCCCCGTTCTGCAACGGGGCCGCTATCATTTATCTGCGACGTTCATCACTGAACGCCTGTATCTGCCTACCCTCGGTCATCAGGCGGGCAGCCCTCAAACGACCGTTTACATGGCATTTCAGCACGCAAGGTTTACCCTCCCGTTATGTTACCATCCCGGGATGTGGGCTCTTACCCCACATTTTCACCTTTACCGCAGGTTGCCCTGAGGAAGTAATTTTCTGTGGCACTTTCTGTACGCCTGCTTTCACAGGCGCCCCACCCGTTAGGTGGTGCGTTGCCCTATGCTGTCCGGACTTTCCTTCCCTGCCTTGCGGCAGAGACGATAGCGCCGTTATGCCGGGTGTTGTACACCGGAATCTGCAAAATTACTTAAAAAATATCTCTGTAGCCCCGTAACCGTAGAAAGGATGGTATTGGTTCACGAAAAACTTCACTTCCGGCACCGTTTTCAGTATCTCGTGCAGCTCGTCGCGCAGGCGGCCGGTACCCACCCCGTGGATCACGATCATGCTGTGCTGGCGCTGCGCGATGGCGAGGTCCAGGTAGTGCTGGAACTCGTTCAGCTGGATGGCCACGATCTCCAGCGGGCTCAGGTCGCGCCAGTTGTCTGCCAGGCGGTCTATGTGCAGGTCTATCTCGTATTTGGCGTCCACGCGGGCATTCTCTTTCAGCGACTGGAAAGACGTGAGGGTGGAGAGCTTTTTCTTTTCCACCGGCGTAAAGCCATAGTCGTCCTTTTCAGGGCGCAGCGGGTATTTATCGAACAGCATGTATTCGATGGTCGCCTTTTCCTGCTTTTTGAGGGTTTCCAGCTGCTGGAACAGCTGTTTGGCCTTCACTTTCCAGGTTTTATCCAGGGCGGCGGCCAGGGTAAGGTCCGTTTCTTTCGGTGAAAAGCTGAATTCGAAGCGCGGGTTATCGTTCAGCTGGTCAAACTCCAGGTCTGCCAGGTAATGATGCTGGAAGGGGAAGATCTCCTGCTTCAGTTCCAGGAACAGGCTGTTATTCAGCCATATTTCGAAGCGGAAGGTGTAGGCGCGGTTGGTTTCGTTGGAAAGGTGGAATTTCATATCCTCCACCACGTCGTCGCCAAAAGCGTCCGTCTGCCACACGGGCAGCATGGTGAGGAACATGCCTTTTTCAGGCTTATTAACGTGCGGAACTGGCTTTTCTTTACGGATTTCCTCACCGGGGGTCCGTTTGGGCGGCAATGGGGCTGTTTTCTTCGAAAAACGATGGAAATACGGGAAGTCTATCTGGTCCAGGTACACCGGGAACTTCGTGCCGCCCACTTCCACCATCACCATCTTGTCGTTAATGATATCCACTACTGTTCCTTCCTCTTTGGAATGGAGCATGAGGATCTTATCGCCTACTGTATATTTCATAGCAGGCAAAATTAAGCATCTGCCGTTAGTTTTACTTCATCCCGGTAGGGTAATTATCCGGCTCGGGGTGCCGCCGCATGTATTCGTCCACCGAAATGCGGCCGCTGCCTTCCACGAGGAAGAACAGGAGCATCAGTAAAACAGCGATGGAGAGGCTGAGCTCAGGATAAACGGAGAAGAGGCCCGTTCCGGCGCTCACGAAGAACACCGCGCCGATCAGCACCGGCAGGTTGGCGATCACGCCAACACGGGTAAGCAGTCCCAGGGCGATGAACAACCCGCCCACGGTATGCGCGAAAACTATGTAATGAGCCAGCCAGAAAGAAAGCGCCGTCAGGAAAGGTTGTTCGGCTATGCGCGCCTTCAGCACGTCAATGTTGTTGACAAACTGAATGCCTTTCCACATGAGGAGCAATCCCAGCAAAATCCTTAAACCGTCAATCCATTTGGGGTGATGGTTATCGCCCCACCGTTCAATGCGTTGCAGGAGGTTCATAACGAAAGTTTTAAGTAAGGAAAGAGCTACCGTACTAAAGTTACGAAATCCCTGGAAACAATACAGCCGCTCCCTTTTTAAGGGGAACGGCCGCTTTTATATCAGTCCGTATGGAATTTAAGCAGTTTTGGGAGCCAGTTTGCTCTTCCAGTAACCATACAGGAAGTACACCACCAGGCCGAAGGCCATCCAGCCGAAGAAGAACATCCAGCTGCGCACCGGTATCTCGATCATCAGGTACAGGCAGCAGAGCATGCCCAGCACGGGAATGAGGGAGAGGCGCTTGAGCATGGTAGCCACCGTGATGGCGGCGGCCAGGATGTAAAATATCAGGAACAGCACGAGCTCGTGATCGAAATAGGCAATGTCTGCAAAGGACTGCCTGATGCGGTCGCGGAAGAAGAATGTGAACAGCACGAACAGTACCGGCACGATGATCATGCCGTTGATATAAGGGAGGTTGAAACGTTTCGTGGTTTTATCCACCGCTGGCAGTAACAATACGCCGCCGCAAACGAGCACGAAGGCGAACAGCGTGCCGATGCTGGTGAGGTCCGTTACCAGCCCGCTTTCCAGGAACAGGGAAGGCACTGCCACGATGATGCCGGTTACGATCGTGGAGAAGCCCGGGGTATGGAATTTAGGATGCACTTTGGCGAATTTTTTCGGCAGCAGGCCGTCGCGGCTCATGCTCATCCATATCCTCGGCTGCCCGATCTGGAACACGAGTATCACGCTGGTGGCGGCCACCACGGCGCTGATGGAGATCACGTAGCCCACTTTTTCCATATTCAGCTTGTCGAACACGTAAGCCAGCGGGTCGGATACGTTGTTGAATTCCGAATAATTCACCATACCGGTGATCACCAGTGTAACGATCACGTATATCACAGTGCAGATGATGAGTGAATAGATCATCGCCCGCGGCATGTCTTTCTGCGGGTTGGCGCTTTCTTCGGCGGTGGTGGAAATGGCGTCGAAACCGATGTACGCGAAGAACACGGCAGACACGCCTTTCAGCACGCCTTCGAACTGGTTGGGCAAAAAGGGCGTCCAGTTGCTGGTGTCTATATAGAACACGCCGATGAGCACCACTGCGGCGAGCACGATGAGCTTGAGGCCCACCATGGCGTTGGCGCTTTTTTTACTTTCACGGATACCCACATAGGCTACGATGGTGATCAGCACCACGATCAGGAAAGCGGGGATGTTCATGATCACGCGCCAGCCGTTGATGATGGGCGCGGTGGCCCAGGCCACAGCCTTTGAAGGATCTTCGGCAAATGCTTCTTTGGCGCTCTGGTAGTCTGTTACCAGCCAGGCAGGCAAGTGGATGTTCATGCCTTCCAGCACGTTGTTGAAATAGCTGCTCCAGGAAATAGCCACCACGATGTTACCAATGGAATACTCCAGGATCAGCGCCCAGCCTATGATCCAGGCGGCTACTTCACCGAAGGCCACATAAGAGTAAGTATACGCGCTGCCTGCTACCGGCACCCTGGATGCGAATTCGGCATAACAGAGGGCCGTAAAGCCGCAGGTAACGGCCGTGAGCAGGAAGAGGAAGATCACGCCGGGACCGCCGTCGTACGCGGCCTGGCCGATGGTGGAGAAAATACCGGCGCCGATCACCGCCGCCACTCCCATGAGGGTAAGATCACGCACATTCAGCACCTTTCTAAGCCCTGAAGCATGCGCATCGGCTTCGCCGCTTTTGGCATCCTGCAAAATACTGGCAAGGGACTTTTTCCTGAAAAGCGATTTAGACATCTGTTGTAGTTGAAGGTTGATATTAAAAACCGTTAATGGTAAACAGCAACCCTATTCCCGATTACCATTTACCATTAACGGTCAAATATAATACTATTCAGTTATCAATGTTGCCTCGTCAAAAGAAAATCCGCCAGCTCTTTCAGCGGCGCTTTGCGGTGCGATAATACCGCAATCGCTTCCAGGTGCTCAAAGGCGATCTGGCTGAAACGTTCCTTTTCTTTTTCGGCCCATTCGTCCACCCGGCAATCGTGGAACACCTGCAGCACTTCCGCCACCTTGTTGTCCGGGTTGGTTTCCATGAGCTGGTGCAGGTGCTGTTTCTGGGCGGGATTGCAGAGCTCCAGCGCTTTGAGCAGCAGGAAGGTCTTTTTGTTGATAAGAATATCGCCGCCCTGCTTCTTCCCGAATTTCTCCGGGTCGCCGAAAGCATCCAGGTAATCGTCCTGTATCTGGAAAGCGATGCCTACGTTTTTCCCGAATTCGTACAGGTGCCCCTGGTTGCCGTCGCTGCCGCCGCCGGTGATGGCGCCCATTTGCAGGCTGGCAGCCAGCAGCACGGAGGTTTTGAGAGCGATCATGTTCATATAGTCTTCGTATTTCACCTGTTCCGGCTGCATTTGTTCCATGTCCATATCCAACTGCTGGCCTTCGCACACTTCGCGGGCGGCTTTGTTGAACACGCTGATGATCTTCGTGCGGTATTTGCCGGCGATCTTGTTGAGGTATTCGTAGCTGTGAATGAGCATCACGTCGCCGGCGAGTATGGCGGCGGAATCGTTGTACTTCGTATGCACGGTGGGCATGCCGCGGCGAAGCGGCGCCTTGTCCATGATATCGTCGTGGATGAGGGTGAAATTATGGAAGAGCTCTATCGCGTTGGCGGCATGGAATGCGTCGGGCTGTATCTCGTCAAACAATTCATTCCCCAACAGGCACAATACCGGCCTGATCCTCTTTCCGCCGATCCCGAGAATGTACTGGGCGGGATCGTACAGGTTGGCAGGGTGGTCCGGGAATTGTCTTTTGCTAAACTGTTCTTCAAACTGTGCTGACAAAGCTTTAAATGAATGCATGATGCGAGTGTTATATTCTTCTGGTTCTGCTGTTACTTCTTTTTCTTCCTGGTAGCCGGTTTAGCGTCTGCGGCGGGTTTGCGGCCCCTACTGCCCTGCTTGCCGGTATTCTTTTGTTTGGCTTCCCTGTCCGGCATGGTCACGTTTTTTGTGCTCACGCCTTCCCTGGGCATTTCGGCGCTTCTCCGTTTGGAAGGGCGTTTGCCGCCGGCGTCTTCCGCTTCGGTTTCCACGAGATCATAATCCAGCTGGCGTTTGGCGAGGCTGGCGGCCACCACCTGGATGGTCACCCTGTCTCCTATCCTGATCCTGCGGCCGGTTTGCATACCTACCAGCGCGTATTCCGCTTCGGAATGCCTGAAATCCTCGCTGAGGTTGTGGATGCTGATCAGCCCTTCACATTTGGCCTCCACGGTTTCGGCCCAGAAGCCGAAATGCGCCACGCCGCTTACAACGGCTTCGAAGGTTTCACCGATGAACTGCTGCATGTATTCCACCTGTTTGTATTTGTTGCCGGCGCGTTCTGCGTCCATGGCCTTTCTTTCCATTTCGGAAGAATGTTTGCAGCGCTTTTCCAGTTGCTTGTCCACCTTGATATCCTCGGCCAGGCATTGCGCCAGGATGCGGTGCACCAGCACATCAGGGTACCGCCTGATGGGCGAGGTGAAATGGCAGTAATGCATGAACCCCAGCCCGTAGTGGCCGATGTTTTCCGTGGTGTAAGCCGCTTTGGCCATGGTACGGATGCCCAGCGTTTCCAGCACATGCTGCTCGGGCTTGCCCTGCACCAGCTGCAGCATCTTGTTGAAAGATGCGGCGATCGTTTCGGGACTGTTCACATCGAATTTATACCCGAATTTACTGGCGAACACTGCGAAAACGTGCATTTTTTCTTCATCCGGCGTATCGTGCACGCGGTAAGGAAAAGGCACGGGGTTCTTGTTCACTTTTTGTTTGGATACGTATTCGGCCACAGTGCGGTTCGCCAGCAGCATAAACTCCTCGATCAGCTGGTGGGCTTCCTTGCTTTCCTTGATGGTAACGCCAATGGGCTTGCCGCTTTCATCCAGCTGGAAGCGCACTTCCTGTGAAGAGAAATTGATAGCACCGTCCTTGAAGCGTTTCCTGCGCATAGTTTGCGCCAGGTTGTTCAGCAGCAGCACTTCCTGGTCGTAAGGCCCCTCTCCTTTTTCGATGACCTCCTGCACTTCTTCGTAGGTGAAGCGGTGCGCGGAATGGATCACGGTGCGGCCCAGCCAGTATTGCTTCACTTCCGCCTTGTCGTTGATCTGGAACACGGCGGAGAACGTGAGTTTGTCTTCATGCGGCCGCAGTGAGCACAGCTCGTTGGATATCTTCTCCGGCAGCATGGGCAGCACACGGTCCGGCAGGTACACGGAGGTGGCGCGTTTCTCGGCTTCTTTGTCCAGTGCGGTAAGCGGCTCCACGTAATGGCTTACATCGGCAATGTGCACGCCTATTTCCAGCAGGCCGTTCTTCAGGCGGCGGATGGAAAGGGCGTCGTCAAAATCCTTCGCATCCACCGGGTCGATGGTGAAGGTGAGTATCTTACGGAAGTCTTTGCGTTTGCCGACCTCTTCAGCGGTAATATTTTCTTTGATGGTGGCCAGCTCTTCGAGCACTTCATCGGGATAATGCAGCGGAAAGCCGCTTTCCACGAGTATCTCTTTCATGGCCAGGTCGTTCGCGTCTGACGCGTCGAGTATTTCCACGATCTCGCCCACGGGCTTGCGGGTCTTTTCCCCCCAGGCCACGATGCGCACCACGGCTTTATCGCCGTCTTTGGCTTCTTTGAGTGAATTTTCGGGAATATAGATATCGGGTACCCCGGCTCCCTTTTCAGGCACCAGGAAAGCAAAGGTCTTGCTTAGCTGGATAGTGCCGGTAAATTCGGTCTTCTTGCGTTTCAGCACATCGGTAATGAACCCTTCCATGCGGCCGGGACCCTTACCCTGGCGGATCACATCCACCAGCACTTCGTCGCCGTCCAGCGCGGTGTTCAGGTTTTTCTGTTTTACCATGATATCGCTCGGCAGGCCTTCTACCGCTACAAAGGCCATCCCTGAGCGGGTCACATCCACAATACCTTTATAGGTCTTCTTCTGGCTGCAGTCCTTCCTGGGTTTCTTCTTCTTCATTGACATGATTTTAGGGTGCGGTGTGTATTATCCGGCTTCGTTTTCAGCCGCTAACATACTGTTTGCAACATACTCAAAAATAAAACTATTAAACGATTCCTCCTCCCCCGACAGGAAGGCCACTTCTACGGGCATCACTTTAAAGGGCAATTGCATATGACTAATGCGCTCATGCAGCAAATGCAATCTCACGGCGTCCTTTTCGGTGGTGATGATGCACTTTTGATCCCCGTCCAGCTGGTCAAGCTCCAGCTTGATCTTGTCCAGGTCTTTCTGCGTATAGTAGTAATGGTCCGGGAAAGAGAGCAGGTGTACGTTTTTGTACCGTTGCAGCAAATGTTGTACCAAAGGCTCCGGCCGCGCAATGCCGCACACTACGAGAATGCCGGCTTCCGCAGGTATTTCCGCCCGTTCGTTCGTGAGCATATCTACCGGCTGCCCGTAACGCAGGGTGGTGAAAAACAGCCGCTGGTGCGGCAATGGCTGTATCTCGGCGCGCAGCTTGTCCTGCTCTGCTTTGCTGAGGTCCGGCGGGCATTTGCTGACGATGATGCCGTTTGCCCGGTGATAGCCTTTCCTGCCCTCGCGCAGCCGCCCGAAAGGCACCACATGATCGCGTGTAAACAGCCTGCTGTGGTCTGTTACCATGAGGTTCAGCCCGGGTTTGATGGAGCGGTGCTGGAAAGCATCGTCCAGCAGTATCAGCTGTGTTTCCGGCCTTTCGCCCAGCAGCTCGGGCACGGCCAGCATGCGCTCTTCGCCCACGCATACGGTAATGGTGGGGAATTTCTGGTGGAACTGCATGGGTTCGTCGCCAATGTCTGCCGCGGTCGTATCCGCCTTTGCCAGCAGGAAGCCTTTGGTGCGGCGGTTGTAGCCGCGGCTGAGGGTAGCGATGTTGTAATGCCCTTTCAGCAGGCGGATCAGGTATTCCACATGCGGGGTTTTGCCGGTGCCGCCTACAGACAGGTTGCCAACGGCAATCACCGGCAGGTCGAACTCTACAGAAGTGAGCACGCCATTATCGTATAGGCGGTTACGTATCCACAGCACCAGGCCGTATAAGAGGGAAAACGGGTATAAAAGGTAGTTCAGGTATTGCCACACGGGACTTTCTTTTTAAGCTGAAAAATAAAAAACGCCATCGGGCGTCACTACTGCGTCCATGGGCACATCGCCGCGGTAAGCGTCGGCTATGGGCTCGGGCAGCGGGCTGAACAGGCTGAGGCCGATGGCTTTCACGCCGGGCCGGCATTGCTGCAGGAAAGCATCGTACATACCTTTGCCGTAACCTACGCGCTGGCCTGTTTTGTCGAAGGCCAGCATGGGCACAAACACCACGTCGATGTCCAGCGGGGCTACCAGCTCGCCGCTTTCGGGCTCGGGGATACCATAGGAATTGTGCACGAGGCGGGTGGCATCGTCCCAGCGGAAATGCTGCATACTGCCGGTGGCCAGGTAAGAGCGGCTCAGCACCAGCTGTATGCCCGGGTATTGCTGCTTCAGCCATTCCGCCAGCGGGTAAGTATCTACCTCTTTTTTGGCGGCGATGGGCAGGAAGAGGTGAACGTAGGAAGGCATGCCCAGCTTCAGTTCCCTGCAATGCTCCATCAGCGCGGTATTCAGGCTAAGCCATTCTTCTTCGCCCAGCGCGAGCCTTTTTGCAAGATAGTCTTTCCGTATATCCTTTTTAAATAATGGCATTGGAAGTTCAGGCTTCGTTTAAAGATCACAGTTATCCTTCGGAGAGCAGCTGCTGCAAGGCAGGCCGCATCAGCTCCGCCTGCACGGCCACGAAATCGCGGTTGAGCCTGCGCGCCCGCGGGATGCGGGTGATGCGGTGGTAGCGGCTCCAACTGATGATATCGTCTTCGTTGGTATGATGGTCGCCGTTGAAGATCCAGCCCAGCACGGGTATATCGGCATTGCGCAGCGCCATGGCCGTAAGCAGGCTGTGGTTGATGCTGCCAAGGTAGTTCTGCGACACAACGATCACTTTCGCGCCGAGGGCCTTTATGAGGTCCAGCGTGAAATACTGCCCGCTGAGCGGCACCATGAGCCCGCCCGCGCCTTCGATCACCAAAGGTTTGCCGGGCTGCTGCAACTGCTTCGCATGTTCGATGATGCGGTCCTCATAAATGGTAACGCCTTCCCTGCGGGCCGCCAGGTGCGGCGATGCGGGCATCCTGAGGCGGTACAGTTCATCTTTCACGTTGCCGGGTTCGCTGAGCAGGGAGCGCACGGTCTGCGTGTCCGTGGCATCCTGCAGGCCGGCCTGCACCGGTTTCCAGTACAGCGCGCCCAGGGCTTCCGCCACACAGGCAGACGCCACCGTTTTGCCTACGCCGGTGCCAATACCGGTGATGAAGATATTATTCATAGCAGCAAATATAAATCATCATTCAACCAATTACCTTAATTTCGTTTACCAAGCACCAAAACTTATGAACTACTGCGAAAACATACTTGAAACGATCGGCAATACCCCGTTAGTGAAATTGCACCGCGTGAGCGCAGGCCTGCCCTGCCCCGTGTATGCAAAAGTGGAATTTTTCAATCCCGGCAACTCCATCAAGGACCGCATGGCCGTGCGGATGGTGGAAGAGGCCGAAAAACGCGGCCTGCTGAAGCCAGGCGGCACCATCATCGAAGGCACTTCCGGCAATACCGGGATGGGCCTTGCGCTGGCGGCCATCGTGAAGGGTTATAAATGCATTTTTACCACGACCGATAAACAATCCAAAGAAAAGGTGGACATCCTCAAGGCCGTAGGCGCTGAAGTGATCGTATGCCCCACCAACGTGCTGCCGGAAGATCCGAAGTCCTACTACTCCGTGAGCAGGCGCCTGGCCACCGAGATACCGAATTCCTTTTATGTAAATCAATACGACAACCTCGCCAACCGCGACGCGCATTACGAGCAGACCGGGCCTGAAATATGGGAGCAGACGGACGGGAAGATCACGCACCTGGTAGTGGCCACCGGCACCGGCGGCACCATTACCGGCACGGGCAAATTCCTGAAGGAGAAAAATCCCGCCATACAGGTGTGGGCCATAGACAGCTACGGGTCGCTGCTCAAGAAATTCTTCGACACCGGCGAGCTGGATATGAACGAAGTGCATCCTTATATCACCGAGGGCATCGGGGAAGATTTTGTGCCGCAGAACTATGACATGAGCGTGATCGATCACTTCGAAAAAGTGACTGATAAAGACGGCGCCGTAATGGCCCGCCGCATTTCCAAAGAAGAAGGCATTTTCGTGGGATATTCCGCAGGATCGGCCATGGCAGGGCTTCTGCAGCTGAAGAGCAAACTCAAACCGACAGACCTGGTGGTGGTGGTTTTCCACGATCATGGCAGCCGTTACGTAGGCAAAGTATACAACGACCAGTGGATGATGGAACGCGGTTTCCTGGACGTGAAGACCGTAAAAGACGTCGTAAATAGCAGGCGCAACCTGCCGCTGGTGACCATCGCACCGGAAGAAAAAGTGCACGACGCCATTGCCAAGATGAAGAAATTCGATATAGAACATTTGCCCGTGCTGCAAAACGGCCAGATCATCGGCGCCATTTCGGAAGGCGGGCTGTTCAGCAAACTGATCGACCAGCCCGAGCTGAAGGAAGCATCCGTGCAAAGCGTGATGCACAGAGCGTTTCCCGTGGTGGCGATGGACACGCCGATTGAAAAACTGGCTGTTTATATCAACAAAGAGAACGGCGCCGTGCTCACGCAGGACGATACCGGGGCGCATCATATCGTGACCAAATACGACATCATCCAGGCGCTCGGCAATTAATACCCGCACATGTTTTATACAGATCAGACGGGCCGCAGGGTGGATATTCCTTCGCCTCCGCAGCGCATTGTATCGCTGGTGCCTTCGCAAACGGAATTATTGTACGACCTCGGGGCTGACGTTGCAGGCATCACCAAATTTTGTATCCATCCTGAAGAATGGTTCCGGTCCAAAACCCGCGTGGGCGGCACCAAGCAGGTGAAACCAGAAGTGATCGCGTCCCTCCGGCCCGACCTGGTCATTGCCAATAAAGAAGAAAACGAAAAGGAACAGGTGGAATCCCTGGCCAAAGATTACCCTGTTTGGGTCAGCGACATCCATACCCTCAGCGATGCGCTGGATATGATCACTTCCCTCGGCGACATCCTTGCCAAACGCCATGCCGCGCAGCAGCTTGCCCAACATATCCGCGAACGTTTCGATCTCCTTCAACCCCTCCCGGTTGCCATTCCCACTGCCTATTTCATCTGGCGCGACCCGTGGATGGTCGCGGGTGGCGATACCTTCATCCACCAGATGCTGCATACATGCGGGCTGCGGAATGTATTTGAAGACATTCCCCGTTACCCATCCCTGAGCCTGCCGCAGCTGGCCGCCAGCGGATGCAGGCTGGTATTGCTGTCCAGCGAGCCCTATCCTTTTAAGGAAAAACATATTGAAGAAATAAAAGCTTATCTCCCCGATGCGGAGGTGCGGCTCGTGGATGGGGAAATGTTCTCCTGGTATGGCAGCAGGCTGCTGCATGCACCGGGTTATTTTAATGAGCTGCTGCATTCCCTGCGCTGATAACACAGGTAAAAGCCCGTCATTGCGAGGAGCCGCGTGGGCTTTGTGCAGGAGCCGCGACGAAGCAATCTCTTCCATGGCTTGGAGTACGCAATTCAACGCTTTAGATTGCTTCGTCGCCCCTCCCGCTGTGGCTCTGCTGCTCCTCGCAATGACGTGGTCATCTTTTTTATTTCCCCAGGCAACCCGTTTAAATCATCTGCCGTACTCTTCCTGAAAAACCGTTTTTACAAGCCGTTAAAACGAATCTGATAAACAACCAACAAATTAAACCATCTCAATTATGGAAAGAAGAGACTTTTTGTCCAACATGGGCATTACCCTTGCTATTGTCTGTACCGGCGGTTTGGCGGCCTGCGGTGGAAAAGGAGACGATCCCCAGCCTGATCCTCCCCCGGGTAATCCGCCAGGCGGCGGCAGCAATGCCAGGCTGACCGTGAACCTGAGCAACCAGCTCACCACGGTGGGCAGTTCCATTATCAGCGGCGGCGTAGTGCTCATCAGGCTTGCAGCTTCCAATGTTCCCGCATCATTTTCAGCGGTAACCAGCACCTGCACACACCAGGGCTGCACGCTCTCCGGCGTAAACGGCGGCATCATCGAATGCGGCAGCTCATGCGGCCATGGCAGCAAATTCAATTCAGACGGAACGGTGAATACAGGCCCTGCCACTACAGCGCTTGCCAAATATACCGTGGAGATCAGCGGCAATACCCTTACTGTGAAATAATCATATTAGGGAGGATTCCTCACTGAAACAGGCCACCTTACAAAGGGCTGGTCCCGGCTGGGCCGGGATTGGCCCTTTCAACTTTAGGGGAAAACTAAAAATTGAATTGCCTATATTTGCTTTCCTTTAAAAATAAAAAACATATCATCGTCTATGGGAAAGTACAAAGCCGGCGTATTATTCGGCGAAGAGCTGGAAGCGCTCTACAATGATGCCAAACAGAATGAATTTGCCATGCCCGCAGTGAACGTAGTGGGTACCAACTCCGTGAATGCAGTATTGGAAACAGCCGCCAAGGTGAATTCCCCCGTGATCATCCAGTTTTCTAACGGCGGTGCGCAGTTCTTTGCCGGTAAAGGCATGCCGAACGACAAGCTGCAGGCCAATATTTCCGGTGGTATCTCCGGCGCCAGGCACGTGCATGAAGTAGCCAAATATTACGGCGTACCCGTTGTGCTGCATACAGACCATGCCGCCAAAAAATGGCTGCCCTGGATAGACGGCCTGCTCACAGCCGGCGAAGCCTTCAAAAAAGAAACCGGCCAGCCGCTTTACAGCTCCCACATGCTGGACCTCTCCGAAGAGCCTATTCATGAGAATATCGAGATATCAAAGAAATACTTCGAAAGAATGAACAAACTGGGCATGTCCATCGAGATCGAGCTGGGCGTTACCGGCGGTGAAGAAGATGGTGTGGACAATTCCGGCGTAGAAAACTCCCTGCTGTACACCCAGCCTGAAGATGTGGCTTTTGCCTATGAAACCCTCAACCAGGTGGGTACCCGCTTCACCGTGGCCGCGGCTTTCGGCAACGTGCACGGCGTTTACAGCCCGGGCAACGTGGAACTGCGTCCTGAAATCCTGAGAAACAGCCAGGAATACATCGAGAAAAAACACAATACTGCTAAAAAACCCGTGTTTTACGTATTCCACGGCGGTTCCGGCTCTCCCAAACAGCAGATCAACGAGACCCTGGGTTACGGTGTGATCAAGATGAACATCGATACCGACATGCAATGGGCTTTCTGGGAAGGCGTGCTGGGTTATTACAAATCCAAAGAAGCATACCTGCAGGCCCAGCTGGGCAACCCTGAGGGGGCAGACAAACCCAACAAAAAATACTACGATCCCCGCGTGTGGCTGCGCAAAGGCGAAGAAACCTTCGTGAGCCGCCTGGAAGAAGCGTTCACCGATCTGAACTGCATCAACCGCAACGCATAAGGCATCGCAACTTTTATAACAAAGGCTGATCTTTTACAAGGTCAGCCTTTATTTTTTCCTTTGAACATGGTGGGTGAAATACCGAGCTTGTTCCTGAATACCGTGGAGAAATAAGCCGGCGACGAAAAGCCTGTTTTGTACGCCACTTCCGCCACCGAGTACTCCTGGTGCTGCAGGAAGTACCGCGCCTTCTGCAAACGCGCATTCAAAATATATTCGTTGACGTTAGTACCCATCAGTGCCTTTACTTTCCTGTACAGCTGCACTTTTGAAATATTCATCTGCCGGTAAATATCCTCGATGGAAAATTCTTCATTCCCGATATTGTTCTCCACGATGGAAGTGAACTCCGAAACAAAACGAAGGTCTGAGCGGCGGGAAGCCGTGTTTCTCAGGCCGGCCGGGATGTCCGCCGTGAAGTGCTCTTTCAGGTGGCTGCGGTTGGCGAGCAGGCTGGTGAGCGTATGCTGCAATATTTTAAAATCGAAAGGTTTAAGGATGTAGGCGTCCGCTTTGTTCTGCAATCCTTCCACCTGCTGGTCCGGCGTTACCCTGGCCGTCAGCAATACCACTGGGATGTGCGCGGTCCTCACATCCGCTTTGATCTCTTTCAGCAGCGCGTGCCCGTCTTTCACCGGCATCATCACATCGCAGATGATCCCGTCGGGCAAATATTCAAAGGCCATTTGCAGGCCCTGCTGGCCGTTTTCAGCTTCCAGCACTTCATATTCTTCAGACAGGCGGTGCCTGATAAAGCTCCGCAGCTCGGGGTTATCTTCCACCAGGAGGATCACGAACCGTTTGTCCAGTTTTGCCTGTTCCCCGGGCTCGTCTGCCACCGGCAATAGTTCTGCGGTATAAAGTTGCGGCTCTTCCCTGCCGGTGGATCCATGCAGTTCCCCGGGTTCGAAATGCCGGTTGCCCAATGGTAACGAAATGGTGAAGATGGTACCCCTGTTCTTCCCACTGCTGGCCGAGATCGTGCCGTGGTGCAGCTGTACCAGTTCCTTGCAGAGCGCCAGCCCCAGGCCGGAGCCTTTATGATTGTCCACGTCTCCCTGGTAAAAAATATCAAAGGCATGCTGCATCACTTCGGCAGACATGCCGATCCCGGTATCCTGCACCTGGATCACGGCCTCTTCGTCCCGCTTCTCCAGCTTGATGAGCACCGCGCCCTGGTCGGGCGTGAATTTGAAGGCATTGGACATGAGATTGAACAGCACTTTGTCCATCATGCCTGTATCCATCCACACAGGCAGGCTGCGCTCGGACGTTACGAGCCGGCAGTCGATCCCTCTCTGGCGGGCGATCTGCTGGAAGATCTCCACGATCTCGTGGCAGAAAAGCACCAGGTCGTTCTCCGATGCGCGGACCTGCATTTTGTTGAACTCCAGCTTCCTGAAATCCATCAGCTGGTTCACCAGGTGCAGCAGGCGGCTGGCGTTCTTTCTCACGAGCGACAGCTGCTGCCGCTCGCTGCCGTGCATCCTGGAGTGTTGGAGTATTTCATCCAGCGGCCCGATGATGAGCGTTAGCGGCGTCCGTATTTCGTGGGAGATATTGGTGAAGAATGTGATGCGCGCTTCATTGGCCTGTGCGGCAGCCTCGCTCATTGCTATCAGTTGTTTGCTCTGGCGGCTGATCTCCTCGTTCTGCAGGGCCAGCTTGCGGTTGATCTGTTTATTGAGATTGCGGGAATACCAGAGCAGTCCGGCGAAGATCACGGCCGCGCCGAGCGTGATGCCCAGCACATACAGCATGGTGCGCTGGCTTTTATATACGCGGAGCTGTTCCGCGATCATGCCCTGCTGCAGCTCTATATCTTTTTGCTGGTTGAGTATCTTGTCGGTCTGCAGCTGCATCATCCGCACATTCGTGGAGTCCACCACCAGCGTTTGCAGGAAAGTTTCTTTGGGAAGGGCGGTTTTATTCAGGATGCTGATGGCATTGCGGATGGCTTCCGTTCCGCCGGTGGGGTACAGCAGCGAGGCATCCAGCACTTTGCCGGACACCATTTCCAGCCCTGCTCCTTTCCCAGGCAATGCATCCACGCCGATGATCTTTGTGCTTCTTGCGCCCGCCCGGTTGCAGGCCTGCCGCGCGCCCATGGCCATTACATCGTTGTGCGCAAACACCAGGTCTGCCCGCGGCAGGAAGCTGCTGATGCTGTCCAGCGCGGCTTCTGACTTCTGTTGCACCCAGTCCCCATGCACCTGTTGCAGCATGCGAATGCCAGGATGCCTGCGGATGCCGTCCTGGAACCCGCGTTTCCGCTCTATCGCCGGAGAAGAGGCAGGCAGCCCTACCACCTCGATCACATTTCCTTTTCCTTTCAGCAAAGCCGCCACGTATTCGCCGGCGATCCTCCCGATCTCGTAATTATCCGCGCCAATATAATTAGTATAACTGGTGGAAGCGATCTTCCGATCTACCACTATCACCGGGATGCCCCTGTTAAAAACCTCCTCTACTACCGGCGTCAGCGGCCTGGCCTCGTTCGGGGAGATGATCAGCAGGTCTATCCCTTCTGCCAGCAATTCCCGCACCTGCTTCACCTGCAGCCCGCTGTTATCGTCCGCCTGTTTGTAGATCAATGATATGCCAGGGTGAAAAGAAAGCTCCCGCTGCATTTCGGCCAGCATGGATCTGCGCCAGTGGTCCGCCTCACCGCATTGTGAAAAGCCTATCCTGAAATGCCGGCGTTCCGGCGACGGGCGGCAGCCGGCGAGTAAGATCAGTATAACGAGGAACCGAAACATGATCCAATGTAGAATTTTTCTTTCAACTGCGTGCCCGCAGCATCGTCATTTATCTGCCAAAATGATCCGGGATCTAAAATCCATTGTACTAAACCTAAAATCAGTTTCAAATATTGACAATTCAAACTATTTATTTCATTCAGGAGCAACATGATAAGAAAATTTCGAAATGATACGATTTTGTAAGTCTTTGAAACGGGTATTCACGTCTTCCGGCAGGAACACCCGTAAGTTGGGTAAAATTCCACCCGATATATGAAAAACAAAGTTTTCCTCTGGAGTATTACGGTAGCCCTTGGCGGTTTTCTTTTTGGCTTTGATACGGCGGTTATTTCCGGTGCAGAGCAGTCTATCCAGCAGTATTGGAACCTTGATGGTTTTGCGCACGGCCTGACCGTTTCCATTGCGCTGATCGGTACGATCATCGGTTCGATGCTTGGCAGCATTCCTTCGGAGAAACTGGGCAGGAAGAACACTTTGATCATTATAGCCGTCCTGTATCTCTTTTCCTCTCTTGGCACTGCGCTGGCCACCAACTGGTATGTTTTCCTGGTGTTCCGCTTCCTGGGTGGCATCGGCGTAGGCGCCTCGTCTGTAACAGCACCGGTATACATATCGGAGATCTCGCCCGCAGCTTCAAGGGGCAAGCTG
Organism: Chitinophaga sp. YIM B06452; assembly: GCF_039655965.1. Classification (NCBI taxonomy): domain Bacteria; kingdom Pseudomonadati; phylum Bacteroidota; class Chitinophagia; order Chitinophagales; family Chitinophagaceae; genus Chitinophaga; species Chitinophaga sp. YIM B06452. Next base: position 161,447 of record NZ_JAWLKY010000007.1, read on the forward strand.
GTAGCGCTCTTCCAGTTCAATATCGTATTCGGCATCCTCGTGTCCTACCTTTCCAATTACCTGATCGGGCAGGACGGCGAATCTTCCTGGCGCTGGATGCTCGGCGTGCAGACCGTGCCTTCCCTCCTGTTCCTGGTCATGCTGCGGTTCGTGCCCGAAAGCCCGCGCTGGCTGATCATACGGAAAGGCGATCTCAGCCAGGCGGAAAAAACATTCCGGATCATCAATCCTACGGGTTATCAAAAAGAAATGGAAATGATCCGGCAGGACATGCAGTCCCTCCATGCGGCGGGCAATGCTGCGCTTTTCTCCCGGAAGAACCGCTTCCCGGTTTTCCTGGCGGTCGCTTTTGCGGTGTTCAACCAGGTGTCTGGCATCAATGCCATCATTTATTACGCGCCGCGGATATTCGAGATGACGGGCCTTGGCAGGCAATCCGCCCTCCTATCCAGCGTAGGCATTGGTTTGGTGAATTTCATCTTCACCCTGCTCGCGCTCAATTTTATTGACCGGTTTGGCCGGCGCACACTGATGCTGATCGGTTCGCTCGGGCTGATCGCCACGCTGGGCCTGGTGTCCCGCGCTTTTTACCTGAACGACTTCTCCGGGCTCGCCGTGACCGTATTCCTGCTGGTTTACATCGCTTTTTTCGCCTTTTCACAGGGAGCGGTGATATGGGTGTTCATCTCCGAGATATTCCCCAATACCGTCAGGGCAAAAGGGCAAACGCTCGGCAGCATGACGCATTGGGTGATGGCGGCCGTTATCGCTTTTATATTTCCCATGCTTACGGAAAACCTCGGCGGCGGAAATACCTTTTTGTTCTTCTGCATCATGATGGTGCTGCAATTGATATTCGTCTGGAAGATCATGCCGGAAACAAAAGGCAAATCACTGGAACAATTAGAGGGTACCCTCATTATGCATTCATAAACGTCAGACAATCATGCAAATTCCACCAATTATTCCACGTCATCCCGTCGTCTGTTTTGGCGAAGTGCTCTGGGACCTGCTCCCATCCGGCCCGCAGCCGGGCGGGGCTCCTATGAACGCAGCCTATCACCTCCACAAGCTGGGCCGCCATCCCGCTATGATCAGCCGCACCGGGAACGATGAAAGAGGCCGCGCGCTGCTGGAGATACTGCAAAACAAAGGCGTTTGCACCAGTTACATTCAAATTGATGATACCGTGCCTACCGGTATCGTGAACGCGCAGCAGCATGCGAACGGCGATATGTCGTACGAGATCGTTGCCCCGGCTGCATGGGATCACATTCCGGCAGACCAGCAAAATATCGCCGTGGTGGAGCAGGCGGAATACTTTGTATTCGGCAGCCTTGCCTGCCGCCATCCGGAATCGCGGGAAACGTTGTTCCGCCTGCTGGAAAAGGCGCGCAGGAAAGTGCTGGACATCAACCTCCGCGCGCCGCACTTCGACCGCCCGCTGATCGAATCGCTGTTGCAGCAGGCAGACGTGCTCAAGCTGAACATCGACGAGCTGGAGCTGGTATCCGGCTGGTATCCCGGCGCCGCCACTACCGATGCCCGCGTTGCCTTCCTGCGCGAACGGTTCAACATCCCTGTTGTGATCCTCACCAAAGGCGCAGACGGCGCGGCGCTGTACATCAACCAAAAAACGTATAGTCATCCGGGTTATAAAATGCCTGTTGTAGACACTGTAGGCAGCGGCGACGCTTTCCTGGCGGCTACGCTCTCCATGATGCTCGACAATGCCAGTCCTGCCGATACGCTGGACTTTGCCAACCGCCTCGCGGCCACTATCACCACCTACAAAGGCGCATGCCCCGACTATGACATTAAAGAAGCAGCATCTCTGAAAAGGATCATTCATACTTAAAACCACGTAGTTATGAAATACTGTCTGACAATCATCGTCATCCTGCTTACAGGACTGACCGGCTTTGCGCAGCAGCGAAAAGTGACGGGCACCGTCACCGAAAAAAGCACCGGCACCCCGCTCCCCGGCGTCAGCGTGCAGGCAACCAAACATTCCGTTATCAGCGACAGCGCGGGCAGATTCTCCATACAGGCTGCCGCCGATGAGATCCTTACATTCACCTATATTGGCATGAAACCCGCCATGGCGAAAGTTCCCGCCAGCGGCGACCTGCAGGTGGCGCTGGACAAAGATGCCAGCAACCTGAACGAAGTGGTGGTGACCGGCTACCAGGCGCAGAAAAAAGCGGACCTGACCGGCGCCGTGTCTGTCGTGGATGTAGAAGCCATCAAAGACATCCCTTTGGGCAATCCCGTTAAAGCCCTGCAGGGCCGCGTTCCCGGCGTTTTCATCACCAGCGACGGCTCACCTTCCGGCGGCGCAACCGTGCGCATCCGCGGCGTGGGCACGCTTGGCAACAACGATCCGCTCTATGTGATCGACGGCGTTCCTACCAAAAGAGGATTACAGGAACTGAACCAGGACGATATCGAATCCATACAGGTGCTGAAAGATGCCTCATCCGCCACGATCTACGGCTCCCGCGCAGCCAACGGCGTCATCATCGTGACCACGAAAAAAGCGCGAAAAGGTTTTACAAGAGTAGATTTCGACGCGTCCGCCTCCACCCAGTATTATGCCACCAAACAAAAAACGCTCGATGCAGATGGCCGCGGAAAGGCATATTGGCAAGCCGCTGTGAATGACAGGACCAATCCGAACAACAACCAGATCTATCAATACGACTGGAATGGCAATTATGACAACCCCGTGCTCAACAGGATCATTTACCCGGATTTCATTGACGCCAATAAAACGATGCGCCCCGCCAATACCTACTGGTACGACGAGATCGCGCAAACGGCCATCATCCAGCAATACAACATCTCCGTGAGCACCGGAGGAGAAAGAGGCAGCGCATTATTCTCCCTGGGGTATTACGACAACAAGGGTGTGGTAAAAGCATCCAACAGTAAAAAGATCACCGCCCGTTTCAACTCCGACTACAACTTTTTCAAAGGCAGGCTGAAAGTCGGCGAAAACCTCAACTTCTCCTATATCCGCAATACCCTCATCCCTATCGGCGACGTGCTTTTCACTTCGCTGGTACAACAGCCTGTGGTGCCCGTGCATGCGGTAGACGGCGGCTGGGGCGGGCCTGCGCCGGGAATGACGGACCGTCACAATCCTGTTCGCCTGATCGAAGACAACAAACAGAACCGGAATCATTTCTACCGCGTGTTCGGCAATGTGTATGCGGACCTGGACATCATTCCCGGCCTGCATTTCAGGACCAGCCTGGGCATTGATTACAATGGCAACTACCAGCGCACGCTGCGCAAATCGTATGTGTCCGGTTTCCTTTCCGATCCTTCCAACCAAACCTCCACGAACCAGGGCTATGACGGCAACTGGCTCTGGCAAAATACGCTGAACTACAAGCTGGACCTGGGCCTGCACCGCCTCGAATTCCTCGCGGGGCATGAGTACATCAAATACATGAGCCAGTCGTTTTTCGCGAGCAGGCAGGGTTATGCGCTCGAAAACATCGACTACGCCTATCTTGACGCCGGATCGTCCAACAAAGACAATGGTGGCGGAGGCTCCGGTTATGCCCTGCTCTCCTACTTCGGCAAAGCAAACTATGCCTATGCAGACCGTTATCTTGCTTCTGTAACCCTGCGCAGGGACGGTTCTTCGCGGTTCGGGAAAGAATACCGCTATGGCGTATTCCCTGCGTTTTCCGTAGGCTGGCGCGTTAGCGAAGAAGCCTTCATGAAAGGGCAAAGCATTATCTCCGACCTAAAATTCCGCTATGGATGGGGCAAATCAGGGAACCAGGAGATCAATAACAATGCTACTTACGGTTTATACGCATCCATCTACGGCGTAGACCCTACCTGGGGCTTCGACAGCGGCAGCGCGTACGATATCAACGGCAGCGGTTCCGGGCAGCTGCCTTCCGGGTTTACGCGGATACAGCGGGGCAATGATTCCCTGAAATGGGAAAGCACCAAAGAATCCAATTTCGGTGTGGACTTCGGTTTGCTCGATAACAAACTGACCGGTTCCGTTGATTATTTCATCAAAAAGACCTCTGATATATTGATCAGCCCGGGTTACCTCGCAGTACAGGGCGAGGGCGGCAACTACTGGTTCAACGGCGCATCCATGCAGAATAAAGGGCTGGAAGTGCTGCTTTCCTACAGCAGTAATCTCTCCAAAAGCCTGAGTTTTTCTGTTACGGGGAACTTCTCCACTTACCGCAATAAGGTCACCCACCTGCCCGTGCAGGTATTGACCTCTTATCCCGGCAACGGAACAGACAAGACCATCCTGGGCCGTTCCATCAATTCATCTTTCGGCTACATTGCCGACGGCCTGTTCACCTCGCAGAAAGACCTGGACGAATCCGCCGCGCAAACCGGCAAGGGGCTTGGAAGGATCCGCTACCGCGACCTGAACGGCGACAAAGTGATCGACGATAAAGACCGGGATTATATTGCAGACGGCAATCCTGATTTTATTTACGGGCTGAACGTTGAGCTGTCTTACCGCGACTTCGACCTGAGCTTCTTCCTGCAAGGCGTGCAGGGCATACAAGTGTTTAACGATTTCAAGACGTTCACCGATTTTTCATCACTCTGGGTAGGCAGCAACTGGGGAGAAAGAACGCTCAGTGCCTGGACGCCTTCCAATCCAACCTCCACTATTCCTGCGCTGACGCTGGTGAACAGGAACAACGAAGGCAGGGCTTCCACTTATTTCTACGAGAACGGATCGTACCTGAAGTTGCGCAACATCCAGCTCGGTTATAACCTGAAGCGTGCACTGCGGCATACTCCCGTTCAGAATGCGCGCGTATTCCTGCAAGGCAGCAACCTGCTTACGCTCAAGAGCAAAGGCTTTACAGCGGCGGATCCCGAGGCACCGGGCCAGTCTTTCCCCATCCCGGTGATCGTTACCGCCGGGTTTAATGTTTCACTCTGAAATAAATAATGTTATGAAATACGTCTTCTTATTCATCATCCTGTTCGTATTCTCCTGCAAGGACGCGCTGGATCAAACACCGCAGGGGGTTGTATCCGATGATGATCTCAATACACCCGAGAATGTTGATAAAATGGTGATCGCCGCTTATTCCGCATTGGGTAACGACCATTATACTTCTCCTTACACCAGCCTCTGGCCATATGGCAGCATCCGCGGCGGAGACGCCTACAAAGGCGGCGACGGGCCGGGCGACATCAGCGAATTCCACCTGCTGGAAACATTTTCGCTGAACCGTGCGGACAATGGCCTGACCGACGAAGTGTGGTTCCGCCTGTACGTTGGCATTGGCCGGGTGAACGATGCATTGCGGCGCCTGAACGCCATTGATGCAGCCAACTATCCCGAGAAGGCTGTAAGGCAGGGCGAATTACGGTTCCTGCGCGGGCACTTCTATTTCCTGTTGAAGGTACTTTTCAAATACATGCCCTACATCGACGAAAATGTGGATAGAGCGGTGTATGACACGATATCCAACAGGACCTTATCCAACGACGCGCTGTGGACAAAGATCGCCGATGATTTCCGCGCTGCCGCGGCACAGCTCCCGCCCAACCAGCCTGCAATTGGCAGGGCCAATCAATTCTCGGCGAAGGCCTACCTTGCCAAAACCCTGCTGTACCAGGCTTATGAGCAGAATGAAAAGAACGAGGTGGTGACCATCAACATCGCGAAGCTCAATGAAGTGAACCAGCTTTGCGACGAAGTGATCGCATCCGGCAAATACACGCTCAACAATGACTACGGCAACAATTTCCTCACGCAGTTCGAGAACAGCCGGGAGTCTGTATTCGCGATACAATACTCCAAAGATGACGGCACGCCTAAAGGCAGGCTGGATTACGGGCATGCGCTGAATTACCCGATGAACCGGGAATTCGGCTGCTGCGGGTTTCACGTGCCGAGCCACGACCTGATCAATGCATTTAAGACCGATGCGAACGGCCTGCCGATGTTCGATCATTACAACGACGTGGACGTTGCCGAATCAGGCGATTACCAGACCGGCAACTTTGATCCCCGCCTCGATCATACCGTGGCGATCCCCGGGAAGCCTTTTAAATACAAGCCTTTATTCCTTTTCCAACGCTCCTGGGCCCGCGCACCGGAGGTGTACGATGCATTTGCCAGCCTGAAAGAAGCCGTAGCGCCGGATGATCCCTCATTCCAGAAGGTACCGCCTTTTATGTCCAGCTCCAAGAACTGGGACATCATCCGGTTCGACGATGTAATGCTGTTCAAGGCGGAAGCGCTGATAGAACTGGGCAGGCATAACGAAGCGCTGCCGCTCATCAACGGCCTGCGCACCCGCTCGGCCGGCAGCACGGCCCTGCTGAAAAAATCGGACGGCACGCCTTCCTCCCGGTACAAAGTGGCTGCCTACCAGCCCGGCGTTAACTGCACCTGGACGCAGCCCTTTGCCCGCCAGGCTTTGCGGTGGGAGCGCAGGCTGGAATTCGCTACGGAAGGTTATCATTTCTTTGACCTCGTGCGTTGGGGTATAGCTGCCGAATATATCAATCATTACTTCACCGTGGAAAAAACAAGATCCGCCCACCTCAACGATGCTTCATTCAGGAAGAACCGGGATGAATATTTACCCATTCCCCTTAACCAGATCAATTACAGCCGGGGATTGTACAAACAAAATAATGGCTGGTAATAAAAAATTTGTAACTATTAAATTGCATGTCATGAAGACCATATGGACCGGGATATTGTGCCTTTGCCTACTCGTACAGGCCGCCAGCGCGCAACAATTCAGCAAAACGTTCAAAGCCTCGCAAAAGTGGCTTGTATTGCCCGTGAAGAACGGCGCGCCAAAGAAAAATGTCGAACTATGGGTGGATGGGGAAAATGAACGCTGGTTTGATATAGAACTGGCAGATGGCGAGCCGGACTGGCTGGCGTACCTTGATATCAGCGCCTGGAAAGGCATGGACATTGAGCTGCGGGTAGACAAGCTGGGAGCGGATTCCAAAGCTTTCTCCCCCATCCGGCAAAGCGATGAGGATAAAAATGCCGGCACGCTTTACAAAGAAAAACTGCGCGGCCAGTTCCATTTCTCGCCTAAACGCGGATGGACCAACGATCCGAATGGCATGGTGTATTACAACGGCGAATACCATCTCTTTTTTCAACATAACCCCTATGGCGTAAAATGGGGGAACATGCACTGGGGCCACGCTGTCAGCAACGACCTCGTGCATTGGCAGGAGCTGGGAGAAGCGCTGTACCCGGATAAGTTCGGCCCCATGTTCAGCGGCGGCGCGGTGGTAGACAGCAATAACACCAGCGGCCTCGGGCAGGCCGGCAAACCCGCCATGGTCATGTTTTTCACAGGCGCAAGGTCCTGGGGGCAGGGGCTTGCATGGAGCACAGACGGCAGAACATTCTCCAAGCTGGACCGCACCGTTGTACACCGCATCAATAAAGACAACCGCGATCCCAAAGTGATCTGGCACGCTCCCACTCAAAAATGGATCATGGTATTGTGGGTGGAAAGGGATAACAACCAGAACAGCATACAATTCCTCAGTTCGCCGGACCTCAAACACTGGACAAAGACCAGCACCGTGATGGGCGGCAAAGGCGACGACCGTTTCCTGTTCGAATGCCCGGAATTTTATGAGCTGCCCGTAGAAGGCCGCCCCGGTGAAAAAAAATGGGTGCTCACCGGCGCCAACAGCGAATATGCCATCGGTACATTCGACGGCATCACATTCAAGCCTGAAGCGGAAAAGCTGAACGGCCAGCTTGGCCGTGACTTCTATGCCTCCCAGACCTTTTCAGACCAGCCGCAGGGCCGGCGCATAGAGATTGGCTGGTGGCGTACGAATACAGACAAAGACGGCTCCAGCTTCAACCAATCCCAGAGCATCCCGATGGAACTGAAGCTCGTTCCCACCGCCAACGGTCTCCGCCTCACGCGTACGCCTGTGAAAGAGCTGGAAATATTGCGCGATAAGACCTACACAGTCAACGCCCGCAGCCTGAAAGAAGGCGGCGGCAATCCTTTCGCAGACATCCATGAGGAACTGCTGGAGATCAGGACCAGCATAGAACCGGGCAAAGCCAGCCAGGTGACCCTGGACATCAACGGCCTGCCGGTAGTGTATGACGCAGCGAAACAACAATTGCAGATCGACGGGGTAAGCGCCCCGGCGCCCCTGGTGAACGGCAAACTGTCGCTCATCATTTATGCGGACCGCATCGGGGTGGAAGTGTTTACGGCGGACGGGCTGCTTTTTATGCCGGTGAACGTGAATATCGATACGGCCAGGCGCTCCCTGGGCCTGTCCGTGAAGGGCGGAACGGCGAAACTGGGGAAAACCACAGTCTACGGGCTGAAAAGCATCTGGTAAGCATCCGGAATGCCGCATCAGGGCCGGGATGAACGAACTGCCGTTCATCCCGGCTTTTTTGTGCGCCTTCCCCGGTTGACGGTTAATATTAATTTTATCGTATCTTGCACTATTATTCTTTAATCTAATTTTAGCACAAACAGTAGTATGAGCTGGTTTAAGCGAATCAAACAGGGTATTTCAACCACCACCAGTGAGAAGAAAGAAGCGCCGGACGGATTATGGCACAAATGCCCGAATTGCAAGAAAACGACCACTATGAAAGACCTGAAAGCGAATTTGTACGTATGCGACAAATGTAACTTTCACAACCGTATCAATTCACCTGAGTATTTCGAGATCATCTTTGACGACAACGCCTTTGAAGAACTCTTCAGCAATATCTATCCAAAGGACCAGCTGGGTTTCAGCGACCTGAAGCCTTATGGCGCCAGGCTGAAGGAAGCCCAGGCGAAATCAGGCCTTTCTGACGCCATGCGCGTCGGCGCCGGCCAGGTGAACGGGAACGGCCTGGTAGTGGCCTGTATGGATTTCAACTTCATCGGCGGCTCTATGGGCTCCGTGGTAGGTGAAAAGATCGCCCGCAGCATAGATTATTGCATTGCCAATAAGCTTCCCCTGATGATCATTTCCAAATCAGGCGGCGCCCGTATGATGGAAAGCGCATTTTCCCTGATGCAGATGGCCAAAACGTCTGCCAAGCTCACACAGCTGGCTGCCGCGCGCCTTCCTTATATTTCATTGATGACAGACCCCACCACCGGCGGCGTTACCGCGTCTTACGCCATGCTGGGAGACATCAATACCGCCGAGCCCGGTGCCCTCATCGGCTTCGCCGGCCCACGCGTGATCAAGGAAACCATCAAAAAAGACCTTCCCGAAGGCTTCCAGAGCGCCGAATTCCTGCTGGAAAAAGGCTTCCTGGATTTCATCACCGACCGTAAAGAACTCAAGAACAAACTGAGCACCCTGCTGGTGCTTTTCAAGCAATAAGAACCCCGGGCCGGCGCTGTGAATGACCACACCGCCGGTCCACCCACATCATGGCAGAATTAAAGAACAGATCGGCTTATTTCGAATTTGCGATAGAAGATAAATATATCGCCGGGTTGGTATTGACAGGCACTGAGATCAAATCCATCCGGGAAGGAAGGGTGAGTTTCAACGACAGCTTCTGCTACTTTTCCAAAGGAGAGCTGTATGTAAAAAGCCTCCACATCGCTGAATACTCCCATGGCACCTACGCCAACCACGACCCCATGCGCGAACGCAAGTTGCTGCTGCAGAAAAAAGAGCTGAAAAAGATGGAAAAACGGATGCAGGAACGGGGCTACACCATCGTTCCCCTTCGTATATTCATGACAGAAAAGGGGCTGGCCAAAATGGAGATCGGTCTTGGTAAGGGCAAAAAACTGCACGACAAGCGCGATTCCATCAAAGCCCGCGAAGTGGACCGGGAGCTGCGCCGGAATTTTAAGATATAGGCCGGTAGTTTCGCGCTTTGTTAAAACCTTCTTAATTTCCCGCTTGTTATCCATATAAATTTTTCTGGCGTGCCATTTGCCTATTGAAACCTGTAAACACAGCTATATGAATACATATCTCCGCTACCTATCCCTTGCAGTGCTGGCTGTTATCCTCTTCTCGTGCAAATCAGGTGAAAAATTATATAACCAGGGCCGGTACGACGATGCCGTGAAAGCCTTCGTAAAAAAGCTCCAGCGCCGGCCTTCAGACGCGACATCCCTAAACCTGCTGCCCCAGGCTTACAACGCCGCCATGGAATTCCATGAAGGCCGCGCCAAGCAGGCCCTCGCTTCCAACAACGACCTGAAATGGGAAAGTGTGAAGAACGAGTACCGCGCCATGCAGAACCTCTACAACATCATCCGCTCCGCCCCTGCCGCCAATGCTGTCGTGAAGCCAAAGGATTATTCCGCCGCCATTACCGGCGCTCTGGAAAATGCTGCCGAAGCCCGCTACGAACGCGGCGTGCAGCTGATGGAACGCGGAGACAAGATCAGCGCCCGCCAGGCCTTCGATGAATTTGACGCCGCCCTCCGCCTTACACCCAATTATAAGAACGCCAAAGAGCTGCGCGACCAGGCTTATGCCTTGGGCCTGGTGAACGTGGTGATCAGCGAAATAGAAGTGCGCTCCCCTTATTACCAGTTCACGGCAGACCAGTTCCGAGACGCGCTGGTGCGCAATCTCCAATCCCGCAACATCAACACCTTCGTGAAGTTCTACGACGAACGCATGGTGCGCAACGATAGCCAGTTCCGCCCCGACCAGTATATGGAAATGCGATTTTTTGATTTTGTTGTGGGGCAGACCTATGTGGACCGTTACACCCGCGATGTTTCCCGCGTGATACAGGTGCCCAGCAACCGGAAAGACACTACCGGCAAAGCCATCATGGTAGATATCACGGTGAAAGCCACGCTTTTCATCACCACCAAAACCGTTGCTTCCAACGGCGTGCTGGACTACCGGATCACCGATGTGGATAATAACCGCATCCTGCGGCAAGACAGGGTGCCCGGCTCCTTCACCTGGCGCAACCAGTTCGGCACTTACCGTGGCGACGAAAGAGCGCTCAGCGATGAGGACAGGCGGCTGATGGGTGGCCGCGATATTCCTCCCCCGCCGCCGCAGGACCTGTTCATGGAGTTGACGCGGCCCATTTACGACCGGCTGGCCAGCGACCTACAATCCTTTTACAGCAGGTATTAAGACTGTTTTGAATGAAAAGCTAACCTTTGCGCAGGAAAATTGTTATACATCAAAACCCATGACATGAAAAGAATCCTGACATTGTGCCTGGTGCTGGCCGGCATGGCATACCTGGCCGCCTGTTCCAACGCCAATAAAGCCAGCGGCACTAACAACGAAGCCGAGCTGTATAAGACCTGGAGACTGGTGGAAGTGAACGGCGAAACCATCGACACCACGGGCATTCCCAAACCGCTCGAGTTCACTTTCGAAAAAACGGACAGCCGGTTCAGCGGCTCCGCGGGCTGCAACAGGATCTTCGGGAAGTTCACCCTCACCGCCCCTGACAACATCAGCTTTCCTGGCCTGGGCGCCACCAAGATGGCCTGCCCGGACATGAGCATAGAAAGCAAATTCCTCGACGCCAGCAACAAAGTAAACAAATGGTCCATCCAGCAGGGCATGCTGGTGCTGAGCCAGGGAGAAACGGCGCTGTTGCGGTTTAAAGCGAAGTAATAAAAGAAAATTTATAAATGGAAAGCGGCTGCCTGATGAGGCAACCGCTTTTTTTATCATGGCAACGGCCTGGTCATTACAATGATCTTTCCCGTTGCAGGAACGTCTGTGCTGTGTTTTTAAACTCATCGAGCGAGGTAAATTGTTTGTCACAGCTATTCGTTATCAGAGCTCTGTCCCTTTTGCTCAATTTTTCAAAATCTTCATTTACCACCCATCCCCGGTAAGAAATTTTGGCTTTTTGGAATTCCAGGCAACTGATAGTAGCCAGCATCGCTTTAGTTGAATCTTTGACCGCGAAGAGGTACACGGGGTGGCCGTTGGGGCTGAACTGATAATCCGCCTGAATATCCTCCCTTCCGGGAATTGGCGTTACCTTCTTCTGAGGTTTATAGTCCAGCAACTCATTCATTACAAATTCATCCAGCATTTCATAGAACAGGCTTTCAATCACTTCACGCTTGAAATACTTCATACTTCCGATCTTCGAATAAGCATGAGTTACCTGCATTATATCGTTGAATACAGAGTATTCGGAAGTTTCCAGGCAGATGTTCCCATCTTCCTCAGTAAGCCCGTTTTCTGTTATAATTCTACTTAAAATCCCTTCTTTGTTTTCAGTATCGATATCGTATGAGTAGGAAAGTCGTTGAAGCGTAAGCCCAAAATCACATAGAAAGATCTTCCCATCTTTTTCCGTAAGGAACAGGTCAATTGCATCACCGTCTTCATGGTAAATAGGCAAGAATAGCTGGTAAATACCCTTCCGTTTCTCCTGGACAGAAAGTTTATGGTTAAAGGAAACTTTTATGGCTTCTATGACTTTATCGATCAACATCTTCGCTAAATAAATCTATTTGTATCTTCCTGGATGGCAGAATCTTCGGTTGTTCCGACTTTTCCAAGTTGATCAAATTTACAAAATATTCCAATGCTGAATCAAGGCTGGAATACTCTTCCGTTATCCTGATCTCTCCTTCAGCTTTCATCCCGCTATTTATCCGCTCTGCCGTAGAATAGTGGATATGAAAATGAGCGTGATGAGGAAATTCCCTGGTTCCGCCGTGTTTTCCATTACAGCGAAGCAATACAACACTCCCGCCTTTCTCCTTTGAGTTATACATTAACCCGATTGAAAAATTTTCAGGAAAGAACAGGCTTTGAGTAATAAAGCAGCTGAATTCATGATCGCCATCGCATGACTTCAAGGTAAAGGTCTTCTTTGTAAAACCGCTTCTGGCGCCTTTAGGATTGTCCTTCGGCGGGTCAAGCACTATTTTAGGGCAATCTATCAGGCCCTGGAGGATACTCTCAGTCCAATTCATAACTAATTAACCGGTTGGTTTTTGAGGTTCTTAATGATTTTGCGAGGGGTTAAATTTTCAATTTTACTCCAACACCGCCTGGTGGCTTTGCCACAGCCTGCTGTACAGCGCGTTGTTCCCCAGCAGTTCGCGGTGCGTGCCTTCTTCTGCCATCGCGCCTTCCTGCAATACCACGATTTTGTCTGCATTTACCACCGTGCTCAGCCGGTGCGCGATCACAATGATGGTCTTTCCCGCGTCGCGCAGCTGCTGCATGACGTCCTGCACGTATTGGTCGGATACGGAGTCCAGCGAAGAGGTGGCTTCGTCCAGTATCAGTATTTCCGGGTTGCGGTAAAGCGCTCTTGCGATGGCGATGCGCTGCCGCTGGCCGCCGGAGAGGTTTACACCATGCTCGCCCAGCAGCGTGTTAAATCCTTCCGGCAGTTTTTCTATGAACTGGATGATGCCCAGCTGCGCGGAGATCTGCAATACGCGCTGCATATCGGGCTCAAATTCGCCGACGGCGATATTTTCCATTACCGTGCCTGCAAAAAGATCGATCTGCTGCGGCACCACGCTCACCTGCCTGCGCAGGCTCTCATGCTCGATGTACCGGATATCCAGGCTGCCGATGTGGATGCTGCCTTCGCGGAGCGGGTATAGATTTTGGAGAAGGGCCATGAGCGTGGACTTCCCCGATCCGCTTTCGCCAACGATCGCGGTGATCTTTCCCTTCTGCAGCTTCATGTTAAAATTCCTGAACACCTCCACCCGCGTGCCATAGCGGAAACTTACGTTCTGAAATACCACGTCGCCCACCATATTCTTTTGCAGCGCCACTTTGTTCGCGCTTTCCTCCTGCTCAAGGTCCATGATCTCGAACAGGCGGTCTGCCGCAATCAGCGCATCCTGCATGCTTTTGTTGGCCCCGATAAGGCTCATGGCCGGCCCTGTGAAATACCCGATAATGGCGTAAAAGCTCAGCAGCTCGCCGGGGCTCAGCTGGCGGTCCATGACAAAATAAGACCCCGCCCAGAGCAGGATCACCACGAAAGCGCTGGTCACAAAACCGCCGGCATTGCCGATATAGAGGTTTGTGACCGATGCGGAATAGATCGTTTTAAGCAGGCGTACAAAGCGCGTTTCCGTCTTCAGGTTCGAAAATTCCTCCAGCCCGAAACGTTTGATGGTGGATACTGAATTAAGCGATTCCACCAGCTGGCTGCCCAGTTCTGCGTTATCTTCCATCAGCTTGCGCTGCATCTTTTTATTGACCTCATTGCTGATCCAGTAAATGAGCGCGTACACCGGCAGGATGGCCAGCACGATGAGCGCCAGCTTCCAGTAATAGGTGAACATCAGTCCGAAGGAGAACAGCACGATGAACACGTTCACCACCAGCCCAATGGCAACATCGTTGATGAATACACGGATTTTCACTGCATCGTTGATGCGGGAGGTGATCTCGCCCACGCGCATGGTATCGAAGAACTGTTGCGGCAGGCGCAGCAGGTGCTTGTAATAGCCGAGTATCAGCCGCGCATCTATCTGCTGGCCGGTTTTGAGGGCAAACACGCTTTTGAGCTGGCCGATGAACAGCTGCAACACAAGAATAAGCAGCATGATGATACCCAGCAGATTGAGCAGGTTTTTATTTCCTTCCACCAGTACATTGTCCACTATTTTCTGCACATAAATGGACGTGGACAAACCCAGGATGGTATAGATAACTGCGCCGAATAAGGCCTGCAGCACCACGGACCGGTGCGGCCTGAGCAGGAACCAGAAGCGCGCGAGGTGTGAAGTTTTTTCGTTGCCCGGCCGGAAATCTTCTCCCGGCAACAAGAGCACCAATACATTGGTCCAGATCTTTTTGAAGGCTTCGTGCGTGAGGGAATGATACTGCCCGTCCGACGGGTCCATGACCACCACATGCGTTTTGGTGACGCGGTAGATCACCACGAAGTGATGCAGCTGCTCCTTTACGATCACGTGGGCGATGGCTGGTTTCGGGATATTGAACAGCGCTTCGAAAGGGCCTTTCACGCCTTTTGCCTGGAAACCAAGCCTGGTAGCGGCTTCCACCACTCCCAATACATTGGTGCCTTTGCTGTCTGTAGCCGCCATCTGCCGGATGCGGGCCACGGGAAGCTGCAGGTTGTGATAAGCGGCAATGGAGGCAAGGCAGGCCGCCCCGCAATCGCTGATGTCCCGCTGACGGATGCGGGCGCTTTTCTTTAAACGGGTAACATTCGCCATTGCTTAGTTTTTTGCGGTCGTATTAGGGTTCATCCAATCGTCTGTTTTATCGTACAGCAGCTGGAAGAGGCTGCGTTGGGTGAGTATGAACCTTGCCTGGAGCGTCATCCCCTTTTTCAGCTGGCCTTTCACCCCGCTGGCCGTATGTACTTCCGTGTGGGCAAAACGGCAGCGCACTTTAAACACCGGCTGGTTGTCTACCAGTGTGAAATCATTCTCCACGTTTTCTACCACGCCGTCTACTGTGCCCCATTCGTTGTAATTGAATGCATCCACCTGGAACTTAACGGGCATGCCTGTACGCAGGTAACCAATATCTTTGGGTGAAACGAGGCATTCGGCCACCAGGTTGCTGTCTGGTGAAATGATGCCGATCATTTCTCCCACCTGGAGATAGCCGCCGCTGTATTTGCCGGTAAACTGCTGCAAAGTGCCGCTCACCGGGGCTTTGACGAGGTTCCATTCCTTTTGTTTTTCCAGCTGCACGGCGTCCGCCTGCAGGCGGTTGCTTTCCATTTTGTAGCGGCTGAGTTCCTCCTGCCAGGCGCTGCGCTGTTGCTGTACGGCGGAGCGGTACATGGCAAGGCTTTTATCGTATTCATATTGTTTGTCGCGCAGCTCTTTTTCGGCGATCACTTTGTCTGCAAACAGCTTCTTATACATTTCCAGGTCGCTTTCCAGCTTGCGGGTAGTGGCCTGCTGCTCGCTGAGCGACGATACGAAGCGGCTGTATTGCTGCTGGTACAAAGATGTTTGCAAGCCGCTGCCCGCGCCTGCCGCCAGTTTGGTGAGATCGCTGATGTAGGCGGCGCGCTGTTGCAGCTCGAAGGAGGTCTGGCTGAGCTTGGAATTGCTGATGTCTTCCTGGAGGCGCAGGATGAGCTGGCCTTTTTCGACATGCTGCCCGTCGCGCACCAGCACTTCTTCGATGGTGCCGGCGACGAGGCTGCGGAGTTCATTTTTTTCGGTAACGGGGCGTACGATGCCGGCGGATTTCACCGAAACATCCACCTTGATGAATGGGAGCGCGAGCAGGCTGAGGAGCACTGCGAGAAGAACCGTTGTATAGATCACCTGCGTCCGCACCTGTACGCGGGGAAGCCACGTCATGGCGGAATGCTCAATGACCTCTACTGGAAATAGCTGAGGCATGGGCAAATTTCAATACATGAAAAATGATGCTTAACGGTTCAAACGGGTTATACTTTGCTTAGAGACATTAGCAATTTAGTATTTATTTCCGAAATTGGTTATATTATAAGAACGATTTATCTTCAATATTAAATCTTCCCGGTACTTCTAAAATCCGGGAAGTTTTTTATAGCTTAGCATTATTCCTACGTACCCCCTTAGCAGTAATAATTCTATACCATAGCCTCCCTTATTTCAGCAAACCCCTTATATGACGAATAAAGTCTTATTTATCGCCGTACTGATACTTGCGGTATTGGGCCGTCCCTGTGCATATGCGCAATCGTCGAAAGTGGCCGATCCGTCCTTCGTTTCCCCTTTCTCTCCTTCCGGTTATGTCTATGAAGTGGAAAGGCAGCAGGATGGTAAGATACTCGTGGCCGGCAAGTTCTATTCCCCTTCGGTGAACAATGGCAACGTAACAGATCTCGTAAGGCTGGATGCCAACGGTTCCATCGATCCGTCTTTTACGCCGGCAAAATTGCAGGACGGGAATTACATCTATGCCGTAAGGGCGCTGGCCAGCGGGAAAATACTCATAGGCGGCTATTTCTCGAAATATAATGACCAACCCTGCAACAGCATCCTCCGGCTCAATGCAGACGGCAGCATCGACAACACTTTTACGCCGGGTACTGGTCTGAACCTGGCATACGAATACCTCAAAGACATTTGCCTGCTGCCCGACGGGAAGATCCTGGCCGGCGGCAAATTCACCAGCTATAACGGGCAGCCCTCCAGCATGATTACCCGCCTGAATGCGGATGGCACGCCGGACCTTACTTTTACCCGCCCCGCCGGCTACGAAGGCTCCGTGGAAACCATTGCGCTGCAGAAAGACGGTAAAATACTGATCGGTGGCAGCATCACGCCTGTTAACTTCATCAACGCCCCGGGCACTATGCTGCGCCTGGATGCCAATGGCGCCGTGGATGCAACCTTTCACCAGCCCGAAAGCAATGTATCGAGCGTTAATAAAATAGTCGTGCTGCCGGATGAAAAGATACTGGTGGGCGGCGATTTTGAACAATACGATAAACAATACTATACCTCGCTCGTCCGCCTTAACAAAAATGGTGCGGTAGACAACAGTTTCGCCGCAGGCGCGGGCTTTGAATCCGGCGTGGGCGGCATTATCACGTACCCGCTTTATACCGTGTCCGACCTGGAACTGCAGGCGGATGGAAAGATACTGGTCTCCGGCATCTTCAACACTTACAACGACACCGTTACCAACGGCATCGTGCGCCTGTACCCGGACGGCGGGCTGGAGCAGACTTTCAGGGCATGTGAAAACGATTACCAGTCTAACGGGAAGAACATACAGGGCATCCTTCTCCTGCCTGACGGCAACATCATAGCAGCCGGCAGTTTCAGCCGTTTCCTGGGCGATCCTTCGCTGAACCTGATCATGCGCCTGTATGCCGATCCTGGCCCGGTTTTGCGGCCGGAACCTGATTTCGAATATATCCTCAATGGCCGGGAGATCACGTTCAGCAATACTTCCACCGGCTCTGATTCCTATTACTGGAACTTCGGCGGGGATGGATATTCATCCGTTTCCAATCCTACCCATACTTTCAGCAGGCCAGGCAAGTATACGATCAATTTAAGGGGATATGGCTACTGCGATGCTTCCACGAATATCACTAAAGAGGTAGAGGTGGTGGATCTGCAAAGCGTGTATCCGGCGCAGGGAGGAAATGGCGGTACCGTTACAGTGCAACTAAGCGGCGCCGGCTTTACTAATAACTCCATCGTGAACCTGGTTGGACAAGGTGGTACCATAGCCGCATCAAGGGTATTGGCCAACGCGGATGGCACCCGGCTTGATGTTATATTTCCGTTGTACGATGAAGCGGCAGGCTCCTATGATGTTACTGTAGGTTCCGGCGGCAGTCTTCAAAAGCTGCCCGCAGCCTACAAGATCGTACAGGGTGGGAAGCCGGAGCCGTTCGCCGTGCTCAGCGGCAGGGACGTAATAAGAGCGGGCAGGGATGAAGTATTTACGATCACCTTCGGCAACAAAGGCGATGTGGATGCCGCGATGGTGCCACTGTTCATTGAAGGTATACCTAAAGGGGCCACCTGGCGCCTGGGTTCAGGCTTAAACGTCACTTCCACGGACCCGGAGATCCCCGTTGAAGTGGAAGCGGATGACGGCACACTGATCGTGCCCATCTTGCTGAGCAGGTTACCTGCCAACAGCAGCCGGTCCGCGGAGCTGGTCGTGAATATTCCCGCCACAGAAACATCCGTAAAGCTTTCCGTATATGCCGGAATACCCTTAGTAAAGGACGCACCGCCGCCCTCCGACCCCAACGGGAAAGCAACCGACCTTGTTCCTACAGTAGCAGACTGCATGGTGCATGTTATAACCACTGTCATAAGGGAAAAACTAAAAGACGAGCTGAAAGACCTTATGCTGTCGGTGGTGGGAAAAGAGTGTGTAACCGATGGAACCAAATTTGTATTGGATCGATATGGAGAAATATTCATGGGCAAAGAGGCCAACCTATTGGATGTGACGCTGGGAACCCTCGACGTTATGTTCAAGTGCGGGACCGCAATTGTGAACCCGGGCAAAAAAATGGCTGCCGCTATACACGTAATAAAGCGGTTGAATGAACTCTGGGGCTATGTTCAAAATATAGCCTGCGTGGAAGTGATAGGGCTCCGGATATATAAAAGCGTCAAAAATATAACGGTGGTCACTTCGCTGGACCCTAATGATAAAGCAGGGCCATCACGCGGCAAAGACAATCCTTATTTTGAAGGAAGAACACCCATGCCTTACGTGATCCACTTCGAAAACAAAAACACCGCCACGGCGGCCGCACAGGAAGTGCTAATTATCGACACGCTTGACACAAAAGTATTCGACCTGTCTACCTTCACGCTGGGTGAGATCTCTTTCGGTAAAAACACGAAGATCGTACCGCCACCGGGTGTACAGGAATTCGCGGCCACGGTAGACCTCCGGCCGGGTATCGACTTACAGGCACGGATATACGCAAAACTGGACAAAAAGACCGGCATTGTGAAATGGAAATTCACCTCTCTCGACCCATGGTCGCTGGAGCTGACGGATGAGCCGCTGCTGGGCTTCCTGCCGCCCAACGTCAGCAGTCCTGAAGGCGAAGGCGCCGTGAATTACACCATCTCGTTAAAAGAAGGGCTACCCCAATCCACCGTCATCAACAACAAAGCCGACATTTTCTTCGACGTGAATGCGCCCATCGCTACCAATGTGTTCAGCAATACGCTCGACATGATCGCACCGTCAAGCAAAGTGGCAGCGCTTCCGGCAGTTACGCCCAGCAATAGCTTCAAGGTAAAGTGGGGCGGAACGGACAACGGCGGCGGTGTTGAACAGTACAATGTTTTCTATTCCGTGAACAATGGTCCTTTCCAATTGTGGAAGCGGGATACAACGGGCACAGAAGCGGAATTTACGGGAGAGAAAGATTCTACCTACCGCTTCTACAGCATCGCGACAGACCTTGCCGGTAACCGCGAAACAGCTAAGACCACTGCGGAAACTTTCACCACCGTGACCGTGAAAGATGCACAGACCATCACGTTTGCAGACATATCCAACAAACGCTACGGTGACGCAGATTTCGCACCGGTAGCCACTTCCAGCTCCAGCCTGCCCATAACATTCACCAGCAGCAATACCAGTGTGGCCAGCATCGTAAATGGAAAGATCCACATCACAGGCGCGGGCGTCACCAATATCACGGCTTCGCAGCCGGGTAATGCCCGGTTTGGACCGGCGGCGCCGGTTACCGTAGTGCTGGTGGTGGACAAGGGACAGCAGCAGATCAGTTTCCCGGCGATCGCGCCACGCTTCCATACTGCTCCTGATTTTGAGCTGAATGCTTCCAGCAGCGCGGGCCTGCCGGTTACTTACGTGAGCAGTAACCCCACCGTTATTACGATCGTGAACGGCAAAGCGCATATCACGGGCACGGGCAAGAGCGTCATCACCGCTACACAGGCCGGGAACGCCAATTATGAAGCGGCACAACCGGCCACGCAAACTGCGGAGATACATTTCACCTTACCCGCCGCCAACTTCAAAGTATCCGTCACCAGCGAAACCTGCCGCAACAGCAACAACGGGCAGATCAGCATCACCGCTGCGAACACGGCGCTGAGCTACCAGGCGGCGCTCATCAAAGGGAACGATACCACGCAGTATCCGTTCGGCTCTCAGCTTTCCATCAAAGACCTGTCTGCCGGGGAATATAAAGTTTGCATCAGCCTGCCTGCACATCCGGGCTACAGGCAGTGTTACGACCTCAGCATCGGCGAGCCGAAAGACCTCTCCGTTTACGCAAGGGTAAGCGGCAACACCAACCAGGTGGAATTGCAATTGAGCGGCGGCGCAACTTACCATATCATGATCAACAACCGCTCGTACACGACAGACAGCAGCCGGGCATCCCTTCCGCTGGAGCAGGGCGTGAACTACCTGCAGGTAAGCACCGGACTGCCCTGCCAGGGCGTTTACGAAGAAAGGATCATACTGCAGGACGATGTGGTGGTATATCCCAATCCCGCCGGCCAATACCTGTACATCGCCACCGGCAAAATAAGCACCGGCAAAGTAAGCGTACAGTTGCTGGACATCCACGGCAGGCTTTCGCTGAAAGACGTGCTGCCCATATCCGCGGGCGCCGTGCGGCTAGACGTGCACGCGCTTCCACAGGGCATGTACATCCTGAAAATGCAGATCAATCAAACAGAAAGAACCCTGAAAATATTTAAGAAATGAGAGCGTTGACGGTTATCACTATCACGGGGATATGCATCTCGGTGAGCTGCAAAAAAAGCGGGGACAAACCTGCGCCGCAGGAGATCACCCCGGCCAAAGCCGAGCTGCTGTTCCCCTTCAAAGATGAAGTATGCGCATCCGGCCAGGTGCAATCCGCCACCACCAGCGTGATCAGCTTCGATTGGAAAGACGCGCTGCAGGCTGAAAGTTATGAGCTGTCGCTGAAGAACCTGGCAAGCAACATCGTAACTCTTCACCAATCTGCCACTTCAGACATCAAGATCACCTTGCAGCGTGGGCAGCCCTATTCCTGGACGGTAACTTCCAAAACGGGAAAGTCTTCCAAAACCGCCGTGAGCGACACCTGGAAGTTATATGTAGCCGGGGAAGGCCTGCAATCCTATGCGCCGTATCCCGCGGAAATAACGGCGCCTGCTATGGGACAGACCGTTTCTGCAACGGCCGGTAAAGTACAGCTGAAATGGCAGGGCAGCGATGCGGACAACGATATAACCGGGTACAATATTTACTTCGGGAAAACGGAGCCGCTGGCGGCTGTTAAAAGCAATCATACCGGCACTGCATACGAAGTGGAAGTAACGGCGAATACCGCCTACAGTTGGCGTATCGTTACGCTGGATGCGAAAGGAAATACGTCTGAATCCGCTACATACCGGTTCACCGTGAATTGAAACCTGGCTATTACAATACCTAAACCTTTGAAATATGAACAGATCATACAAACTACTGCTTACGCTGCTGTTGCTTTTCAGCGGAGCGACCGCATTTCCGCAAAATCTGAAAGAATATAAAGATCCGGCAGGCGTTTTCCAGGTATCCGTTCCCGGGGACTGGAAAGAACAAAAAGCCAGGGGCAGGGCGGTGTTTGCGCTTGAATCACCCAATTCAAAAGATGCGCGCATCCTGCTGGAGACCAATAAATTCTCTTCTTTGAATGCAAGTATGTCGCTGAACGAACTGGCCAATACCCAGCTGGAACATTTTAAAGAACAAGAGGCAAAAGGAGGCGACCAGCTTACGGCCCGGGAATTTATCTCCATTAACGGGAAAGAATGGTGGATGGTGGATTATACATCTGCGAACAACCGCTACAAATATTATCAGACCATTCACAACAGGGTGCGCTATTCGTTCTATTATACCAACAAAACCGCGTCATTCGATGAGTTTGACCAGTTGGCGCTTTCTGCTGTGAAAACATTTGTATTCCTTAACAAAGACCTCACTGTTTACAGGCAGAGCGAGGCTTCGCCGGATAATACCGTTGCGGCCGCTGATATTCCAAAAACACAGGGTGCATCGCAAACCCGCGCAGCTACTATATCTTTATCAAATGCCAAAGCGATCCCTGCTGTAGACCAGTTGTTTCCATTTACAGACGGTTTTGCTATCGTCAAAAAAGGAAAATCCACCGGCGTGATCAATGCCAGCGGCAAAATGGTCATAGAATTCAACCGCTATATTTTTGACGATTTCAACATAACAAACGATGCGCCTCCCATGGGATTCAGGAACGGTTCCTGCGTGGTCCGCAGCATTCAAACAGGAAAGCTGGGCCTCATCGACACCACGGGTAAATTACTGATCCCGGCGGAATACATGGTGATCCACCCTTACGACGATGAAGGCTGGGCAAGGGCTACCGGCTATAAGCGGGACTATTATTTCATCAACAGGAAAGGAGTAAAGATCCCGATCGCAAGTTGTTTTATGGCAGCTTATTCGCCTACAAATCCTAATTCCGCTCTTTTACAGGACATGTTCAGGGGTGGGGCTCAAGCGAATGAAGCGGCCTTCGGCGCCAAGATAGTGGCCGCTTTTAATGGTAATATCTCTCCCGGCTATACGAAAGATGGCAAAATGAGCTATTTCGACCGGGCGGGCAAGCAGGTCATTGCTGCAACATTCAACCACGCAGGCCCATTCAATGAAGGTCTCGCCTGGGCTTCCAGGGAAGATGAGTTTGGAGAAATAAAGTACGGGTTCATTGATACGAAAGGCAACACGGTCATTCCCTTCAAATTTACCAATCTGCCTGGCTCCTTTTACAACGGGCTTGCCTACGTGGTGCCTGCCGACCGTTCTGCCTTCCAATACGGGTTCATCAATAAAAAAGGCGAAGTGGTCATCAAGCTGAATACAGCTGCTCCCATTGTTTCAGACGGAGACGCGCCTCATTTTGAAAAAGGTTTCCTGAGGATCCTGGAAGGCTCAAAAATGCGCATTCTTGATACTACCGGTAAGCAGGTGGCTTCACTGGCAGGCGTAAATTTCAAGACAGCACCAAACACGGATTATTATAATGTCTACAATGCCGGCACCTATTTATACGACAGTGAATATGGCTTCAGCGGACGTTATATCCGGTACGTCAACGACAAACACGAGCGTTCCATCCTGGATCTTAAGCAGAATAAAGTAGTAACGACCCATCTTTCCCACATCGGTGAGTTCGATCCCCGCTCAGGGCTTGCGCTTTTCCGGGGAACGGACCAGCAAGGCATCATATGGGGTTATATAAATGGAGATGGAAATGTTGTGCTGGTCAATAAGCAGGAGAAAAGTGAATGGTAAGTTGCAGATAATTGATCAGATATAATTGAACATGCCCTTTTACCGTTCCTGGCAAAAGGGCATGTTTCATATAAATAGCATCAATTCCCGCTCTCATACCCCGCATCCACCAGCAAACCGCCGCCATCAGCGGCTGCAGTGGCCAGTTCGTCGCAGCGGTTGTTCTCCGGGTTGGTGGCATGGCCTTTCACCCAGTGGAACTGCACTTTATGCTTCCGGTAAAGCGGGATGAAACGCTGCCAGAGGTCTGCGTTCTTTTTGTCTTTGAAACCAATCCTTACCCAGTTCCAGAGCCAGCCTTTTTCCACGGCATTCACTACATACTGGCTGTCTGTATAGATCAGGATATGCAATCCTTCTTTGGTAAGCGCTTCCAGCGCTACGATCACGGCCAGCAGTTCCATGCGGTTGTTGGTCGTCATGCGGTAGCCCTGGCTCAGTTCCTTGCGCACCTTGCCCCAGATGAGCACGATGCCGTATCCTCCCCTGCCCGGGTTGCCGCGGGCGGAGCCGTCTGTATAAATGATCAAATGCTGGTTCGTCAAAATGCCCTGCTTTTTAAGGTCGCAAATTTAAGAGAATTTACACCTGTATCACCCCCGTTCTGAATATTTCTTCTACAGGCGCGTGGTTGGCAGCCTGTAAACATTCGGCGATCACGGAGCGGGTATGCGCGGGGTCTATGATCTCATCTACCCACAGGCGGGCGGCGGCGTAGTAGGGCGTGGTTTGACTGTTATACTTGTCTGTGATCTCCTTCAGCAGCGCTGCTTCAGACTCCGGCGTGATGGTCTCTCCCTTTGCCTTGAGAGACGCCACCTGTATCTGCAAAAGCGTTTTAGCGGCCTGTTCGCCGCCCATCACGGCTATTTTGGCATTGGGCCATGCGAATATGAAACGCGGGTCATAGGCTTTGCCGCACATGGCGTAGTTGCCCGCGCCGTAAGAGTTTCCAATGATCACGGTTATTTTGGGCACTACGGAATTGGCAACCGCATTCACGAGCTTCGCGCCGTCTTTGATAATGCCGGCATGCTCGCTCCTGCTGCCTACCATGAAACCGGTCACGTCCTGCAGGAAAACGAGCGGGATCTTTTTCTGGTTGCAGTTCATGATGAAACGCGCGGCCTTGTCTGCACTGTCGTTATAGATCACGCCGCCCATCTGCATTTCACCTTTTTTGCTTTTCACCATTTTGCGCTGGTTGGCCACGATGCCCACCGCCCAGCCTTCGATGCGCGCGTAACCGCAGAGGATGGTCTTACCGTAGTCTTCTTTATATTCTTCAAACACGGAACCATCCACGATATGCTGTATCACTTCGCGTACGTCGTAAGATTTGGTGCTGTCTTGCGGGATGAGGCCGTAGATGCCTTCCGCGGGCTTTTCCGGGGCAACCGGTGTGATGCGGTCGAAACCGGCCTTGGTATTGTGCCCGATGCGGGAAACGATGTGCCGGATGCGCTCCAGGCATTCTTCATCGGTCTTGAATTTATAATCAGCGATGCCGGAAATTTCGGTATGTGTAACGGCCCCGCCAAGTGTTTCCGCATCCACTTCTTCACCAATGGCAGCTTTCACGAGATATGGGCCTGCCAGGAAAATGGAGCCGTTGCCCTCCACCATCAGCACTTCGTCGCTCATGATAGGAAGATAGGCCCCGCCGGCCACGCAGCTGCCCATCACGGCGGCTATCTGGGTGATGCCCATGGCGCTCATTTTGGCGTTGTTGCGGAAGATGCGGCCGAAATGTTCTTTATCGGGAAATATCTCGTCCTGCATAGGCAGGTATACGCCCGCACTGTCTACCAGGTAGATGACGGGCAGTTTGTTTTCCATGGCTATTTCCTGCATTCGCAGGTTCTTTTTGCCGGTAAGCGGGAACCAGGCTCCGGCTTTTACGGTCATATCGTTGGCTACGATCATGCATTGACGGCCGCTTACATAACCCAGGCCGGCCACGGTGCCGCCGGCGGGGCAGCCGCCATGTTCCTGGTACATGTCGAAGGCGGTGAAGGCCCCCAGCTCCAGGAAACGGCTGTCTTTATCTATCAGCGCCTTAATTCTCTCCCTGGCAGTAAGTTTGCCGCGCTGGCGCACTTTTTCGAGGCTTTTTTTTCCTCCTCCCTGCTCAATGGCGGCAAGCCTTGTTTTTACAGTGCTCACCAGCCTGCGCATATTATCCTCATTTTTATTAAATTCCAGTTGCTGTTGCTCCATAAAGTGATGATAATTTGAACTAAATGTAAGGGAAAATGGGGGAATGGCCTGCTAATTGTACAAACATTCAAAAACGCACCCGCATGTCCACACTTGTTGTCCTTGCAGAATCCTTACAGCATCTTTATCATGGCGAACCCTGGCTGGACGTCACATTCATGGAGCATTTGCAGGATATGACCGCCGAAGAGGCGGGCCGCCGGTTCAATACCTCCCACAACACCTGGGAGCTGGTGAACCACCTGATATTCTGGCACCAGAACGTAACCCGCAAGCTGCAGGGCGAAAAACCCGAGCAGGACGGCGACCTGCCTGATTTCTATTTCCCCGAAAACCACGGCGAGAACAACTGGCAGGCCACCCTGCACCGCCTGGAACACTCCATTACCACCATGGCTGAAACTATCCGTAATTTTCCAGAGGAAAAACTCTGGACCAATGTGCCCAATACCCAGCACAACACCTATTATTATATACAGGGCATATTGCAGCATGCGGCCTATCACCTGGGGCAGATCGTAATGCTGCATAAGTATGCGGAAAATGCATAACGGCTGCTTCGCGAAAAGATAAATGGCTGATGAAGGCTGGGGGATTAATCTTATATTAGTAGGAAACTCCATGTCATGCAACCACATGCCGTCTCCCGCGAAAGGGTTTACTCCATTGATGTGCTGAGAGGTTTGGTGATGATCATTATGGCGCTGGACCATGTGCGGGATTTCTTTCACGCCCCTGCCCTTACCCAGGATCCGCTGGACCCGCAAACGAGCTGGCCCGCCCTGTACTTTACCCGCTGGATCACGCATTTCTGCGCGCCCATTTTTGTATTCCTTTCCGGCATGTCTGTACAGCTAATGAATGGGCGGAAAACCAAAGCGGAGATCAGCCGTTTCCTCTTCACCCGCGGCTTATGGCTGATACTCGTGGAAGTGACGATCGTTTCTTTCGGCATTACCTTCAACCCGTTCATGAACCTGGCCATCCTCCAGGTGATCTGGGCCATCGGCGTAAGTTTCCTGGTGCTGTCGCTGCTGGTGTTCCTGCCCTGGCAAGCGGTGCTCGGACTTGGTTTGCTCATTACCTTCAGTCATAATATCCTGAATTCCTGGGAATCGCAACCGGGCTTCAAACCAGGCGCTTTCTGGGAGTTCGCGCACTTCACGCAATACACCTTCTACCCTGTTTTCCCGGGCCACGGCGTGATCGTGTTCTATCCCTTCCTGCCATGGATCGGGATAATGCTGATGGGTTACGGTATCGGGCGGATATTCCTGCCGGATGTATCAGCCGCGAAAAGGAAACAGGTATTGATAACAGCCGGCCTGGCCATGGTGGGCATTTTCTTTGTGCTGCGGGCGGTGAACCAGTATGGCGACCCGCGCCCCTGGCAGGCGTTTCCCACGCTGCAACAAACAATATTCTCCTTCATGAACGTGGCAAAATACCCGCCGTCGCTGATGTACACCTGCTTCACCATCGGTCCGGGGTTATTGATGCTGGCGGCTTTCGAGCATGCGCGCGGCCGGTTCGCGCAGGTGTGCAGGGTGTATGGCAGCGTGCCTTTCTTTTATTACATCATCCATTTCTACACCATCCACCTGCTTTGCATGATCCTGTTCTTTATCCACGGCTATGGCGCAGAGGATATCGTGAACCCGCAGGCGCCGTTCCTGTTCAGGCCGAATAATTTCGGGTATCCGTTGGCGGTAGTGTACCTGATCTGGATCGCCATCGTGGCGTTGCTTTACAAGCCCTGTAAATGGTACGGCGAATACAAGCGCACGCACCGGCAGTGGTGGCTGAGTTATCTCTGAGCTGCATTTACATCTTCCTCTCGTATCTTTCCTCGTAAAGGTCTTGCCCCCAGACCGTTTCAGGCACTGATGCGGTTTTGACGAAGCCGTGTTTCGTATAAATGGAAGCAGCCTTGCCCTGCTGGTTGGTGGTGAGCAGGTATACTTCTTTGAACTGCTGCTGGCGGCAGAATTCCATGGCTTTATCCATGAGGGCCCTGCCGAGACCGATACCCCTGAAATCGGGCCGCAGCAGGAACCAGCGCAGTTGCGCCTTGCGGTTGGGCCGGTGGATGATCGCGATCATTCCCACCATTTCCCCGAAACAGCTGGCCAGCCATACACGGTCTTTCGCAGGATCGTAAGTTTTCATGAAATCCGTAATGGTTTCCATCACATATTGCTCGAATTCGATGTTGTAACCGTATTCTTTTTCATAGATCTCGCCGTGCAGCCGCACGATGTTGCCCAGGTCGCCGGGCCGCAGCCCGTGGCGGATCACAACATCCTCCAGCCCTGGCGCGCCGCCGGGCGCTTTCAGCAGGTATCTTACCAGCCTCATGGCGTCCCCTATTTTTGCGCGCTCTTCCGGCGCAAGGTTCTCCAGCATTTGCCTGATCTGGTTGTCAGACAGTTCGTTCATGGTCTGCATCAGCTTCTGTCCCCTGGCGGTGAGCGTCAGGTAGGCGGAGCGGCCGTCTTCCGGCAAGGGATGCTTGATCACCAGGCCCTGCTTTTCAAATTTCCGGAGAATACGGCTAAGGTAGCCAGGGTCTATCAGCAGCGCCTCGCGTATGCCGGTGGCGGTCGTTTTCCCGTTGAAATGGATCTCGTACAATACCCGCACGTCCGTAAGGGAATATTCACTGTCGAAAACATGCTGCTGCAAAAGGCCCAGCTGGATGGTATAATAGCGGTTGAACTGCCGTATACCGGCAATGAGAGCGGCTTCCTGCGACTTAGAGGATGATTGCGTCCCAACAGGTTCCTGTATCATGGTCAGGTGCTTTCCACAAAGATATTTATTTAGTTGATTTTGTCAACTAAATTATTTGACGAAATCAACTAACAGCAGGATGCGTATATCTACGCGGTATTTCACGTAAAAGCTACCTGTTCAGGCGCGGGATAATGGTGTTACTTGCATACAAATGGCGCATTTGCTGTGTTATATCGCAATTGCCCTGGTAGCGGTGGCGCTGGGGATGGTCCGGAAATCGGAGCCGCAGAAGCTGCCTTTTGACGACGCAAGCTAGTTGGTTGATAAATAAAATACCCGTTTTATTAGTAGCATTTCAGTTCCTGAGCACGAAGGCCCGGTTTTGCCCCGGGCCTTTTAATTGGACGCTCAGCCCTTTAAACTACATCTAACCTACATTCAACTACATACAAAAAGCGGGCGCACAATCCAGCTGCTGTTTTTCATCCTTCCACTTTTTTCACGGTGATATAAAAGTGATCAGTATCCACTGAAAGATCCTTTTCAACAGTGTTCTTCAGCCGGATGGTTTTCCAGTTACCCGTTGCTTCGAGGAAAAGCGGGCGTTGGCCGGGAATATCCGTCCTCACCGGCATCCTGAAGTTGTCGATCGTGTTGGCCCATTTGTAACGAAGCACCAGGTCCGTTCCCTCCTGCCTGTAATTTAATTGCAGTTCCGGTATCCGCGTATCCAGCAGGTACTGGTCGAAAAAAGGCTGAAGATCAAGTCCGGTGCGGCGGATGATATAGCCGGTAATATCGCCCGTAGTAACGGTTTGCAGGCGGTAATCTTCCTGGATGCCGCGCAGCAGTTCAAAAAACCGGGCATCGTCGTTCATCATGGCGCGTATCATCTGCACAATGCGGCAGCCTTTGCCGTAAACGTCCCAGAGGCCGTAATGGATATGATTCACATCGCGCACGCCGATCACGGGCTCTTTATTCCCCGGTTTGTCATTCGCCAGGTGGCGGAGGGCTTCGGCTTCACCTTTGTAAAGGCGTATGCCCAGCATTTCGGTGTAAGTGGCGAAACCTTCGTGCAGCCAGAAATCCGCCACGTCTTTGATGCTGACATTGTTCCCCCACCATTCGTGCGCGGTTTCATGCCACATCAGCCGCCGCAGGCCGTCGTGCCCGCCGCCCAGGCCGCCCAGGGCCACGATGCTCTGGTGCTCCATGGGGTAAGGTGTTTCTATCAGCCTGAAACCATCGCGACTGAAAGGGTAAGGCCCGAAATGCTCCTGAATGAAACGCAGCATGGGCTTCACTTCTCTGAACAGCTTCATGGCCGAATCGCGGTGATGGGCCAGGTAATAATAATCGAGCGCGAGGCTGCCGAGGGTATCGGCCATATGCCGGTAATCGCCGATGTTGACGGTCACGTTGTAGTTATTGATGGGATAGGTCACCAGCCATTCGGTCAGGTTTCGTTTATCCGGCAGGGTTATACTACGCTGAAGCCGCCCGTTGGAAATGTTCTGCAATCCTTCCGGCACGGTAACGGTCATGCGCATGCTGTCCGGCTCATCAGAAAGATGGTCCTTATTCGGCCACCACAGGCTGGCGCCGGATCCCTGGCAAACTACCTGGATGAATGGCTTCCGGTTATCATCCAGCCGCCAGAGAAAGCCGCCATGCATGGAGGCGTTCAGGTCGGGTTCCTGGGGACGGCCGTGGTAGAACACTTCAAAAGCTCCTTTTTCTCCCTTCCTGAAAGTTCCCGGGAAATCCACGAACACAGCGTTGAACTCGCGTGTATAAGGCAGCGGGCGGCCTTTGTAAATGATGCTGTCTATGGCCATCTGCGCGTACAGGTCGATTTGCAGCCGGCTGAAGGGGGCAACCGTGTTGAAGCGGATGAGCGTGCTGCCGCTGAGCTGGCGCTTTTCCGGATTTATGTCCACGGTGAGATGGTAAAAACTCACATCATAACAACTCCTGGCCGGGCTGAGCATTCCCCTGAGCGTATCTGCGCGGGTAAACCCGTTTTTCCGGTTAGACAGCCGGCCGGCCTCCGGCATATCCAGCGTTTCGCGGAGCTTATAACATTGCACCCGTCCTCCCCCCTGTTCCACCAGCATCCCGGTGGTACGGCCTTTATCATCCACCTGGAAATCCAGCGTGACCACCGGCTTCAGGTTGGCCACCTCGAATTTGTTGCCGGAGACCGGGATGATGGGTGTGCGGTTGGAAACACCCTGGTGCAGCCACAGTTTCCCGCTGTCTGATTTGACCATAAACAGCCGCGTAATATCCAGGTTGAACTGGTAGATGCCTTCGAAATTGGCAGCGGTTTGAGAACGGGCCTGCAAAAAAGTGCCCAGGAAAAATAAAATGGCGGTGATTCTGGATAACATATTCGTTGGTTTGCTTTCGCCTGCAACCAACAAAAAAGTGCCCCGCCAGCCTATTCAAATCCGGATTTGAGCAGTCTCAGGGCTGTTTTTGCATAGAACTCGCCTGCATGAACTCCCTTGGGGTCTGCCCCGTGGCCGCCTTAAAAGCGCGCTGGAAAGTGGGCTGGGAATTGAAGCCGCATTCGAAGGCCATACCGGTAAGGGTAAGATGAGCGTTACCGGGGTCCATCATCATTTCTTTCACCGCTTCCACCCGCCAGCCGTTCACATATTCATTAAAGCCCTTGCCCACCCGCTGGTTGAGCACGGCGGATAAGGTCTTGGGGCTCACACCAATATGCTCTGACATACTTTGAATGGAAATATCCGGCTGCAGGTAAAGCCGTTCCTCTGCCATGGCCCGCTGAAGGGCGGACACGCAACGCTCCACTTCCTCCTCCGTCAGGTTATCGAAATAGGATTGCGTTTTTTTCTGCTGCGCCACGTAAATGATCTTTGTGCGGTGGTAGCCCATGAACCCGATCCAGTAAATAAAGGCCACGAGGAAAACCTCTATCACATAATACTGTCCGCCGCCCCATACATTGAATATATGGGAATAGAGAATGGTGCCCAGCCACAGCGTATTAAAAAAGCCCATCACGCCCAGCAGCATCCTCAGCCAGCGCAACTCCTCCGGTATCAGCAGGTTCTCTTTGCGCTGCCGGCGAAACTCCAGCAGCGCGAATACGTAATATATGCAGGAATGCAGCACACTGGCGGGCTCGGCAATTGTGGCATAATAGTTATCCAGCAAGCCGGGCGGGAAAAGAAAAAAGTGGTTGGGCGTGAACTTCCACACAAAATAGCCGATCACCAGCAAAAAACGGTTAGTGAAAGGGACCAGCATTAGCAGGAAGTGCCGCCACGGCTTCTTCACCGGCGGCTCTCTCCTGAAAGAACGTACATACAAATAAATGCAGGGGCCAATGCCGAACACCAGCACAAAAGGGAACAAATCGAAGATAAAAAGGTACTTCCCCAGCTCAGAGCTCCAGTTAAGTGTTTCAAATCCATTGTAACTGAGGATGAGGATGAAAAAGGCAAGCATCCTGTTCTGGAACCTGTTCTCGGACTTTGCAAACAACAGGTAAATGCCGAAGCACAAGGCTTGTAGCGCTCCCAGCAATACCAATAATGAAAAAACATCCAGTTTCATACCGCTATTA
Organism: Chitinophaga sp. YIM B06452; assembly: GCF_039655965.1. Classification (NCBI taxonomy): domain Bacteria; kingdom Pseudomonadati; phylum Bacteroidota; class Chitinophagia; order Chitinophagales; family Chitinophagaceae; genus Chitinophaga; species Chitinophaga sp. YIM B06452. The sequence continues at coordinate 193,746 of NZ_JAWLKY010000007.1, forward strand.
TGTCACGGCCTTAAAGATATTTTATTTTTTTTATGGAGGGCCAATAGATTAAATTTGTTAACTCACTGAAAATAAACAGGTATGAACAAGTCGATCGCGCATGTGCTCACCGGCCGTGCCAAACAGATCACCCCCGAGGAAACCGTGATACAACCCTTGCCCCATAAGGATTTCAGATTTGCCAATCCATTTATCGTTATACATCACATGGGCCCGGAAACCATTCCCGCCGGTTCCGAAATGCGCATTCATCCCCACCCCCACCGCGGCTTTTCACCCGTTTCGTTTATGATCGAAGGGGAAGGGTATCATATGGACAATGCCGGCCACCGCGGCGTTATTTCCAGCGGCGGCATCCAGTGGATGTTTGCGGGCAAAGGCCTGCTGCACAGCGAAGGCCCTACCAAAGAATTCCTTGCCAGGGGCGGCGTGCAGGAAATGATCCAGATCTGGGTGAATGTGCCCAAAGCCCATAAATGGGATGAACCGTATTACCAGAACGCGCCCGCGGAGCAATTGCCGTTTGTGCTGGAGCAGGAAGGCGTGAAACTGAAACTGGCCAGCGGCAGCTATGAAGGGAAAAGCAGTCCCATGAAGAGCTTCACGCCCATCACCGCCATCATCGGCACCATCGCCAAAGGCAAACAGGTGCAGGTGGATGCCGCGCCCGGCTACCAGGCGCTGCTGTATATCTTCCGCGGCCAGGTAACGGTAAACGGTACAGCCGCTTCCATGCACCAGCTGTATGTATTCGAAAAAGAAGAAAGCGGCATCAGCATCACGGCGGATGAGGACGCAGGTATCCTGTTCCTCTCCGGCGAACCGATCGATGAACCGGTATCCGCGAAAGATAATTTCGTGATGAACACGCCTGAAGAAGTAGACCAGGCCATAGAAGATTACAAGAACGGCGTATTCGGCACACTGGAATATTAAAACACCCCCAGCCTATGGATCCAAACCTCATCAACAAACTTTCCGGACAGGGCCTCATCGGCCCCGAGAGCCGGGAGAAGCTGCTGCAACCCCGCCTCTTTTCCGTTCACTGGGATGTGAATACCCTGCTGTACCTCGGCGTGCTGTTACTAAGCGGCGGCCTGGGCATACTAGTCTACAAAAACATCGACACCATCGGCCACCAGGTGATCCTGCTTTTGATCGGGCTTACCTGCGGGTTGTGCTTTTTGTATGCGCATAAAAAGAAACGGCCTTTCAGCCGCCATAAAGTGCTGGCGCCAAACGTGGGATGGGATTACATCGTGCTGCTCGGCTGCCTGCTGTTCATTACATTCATTACTTACCTGCAGGCGCAATACAATGTGTTCGGCACAAGATATGGGTCGGCTACCTTCATTCCCATGCTGGTGCTGCTTTTCAGCGCGTATTACTTCGATCACCTGGGCGTGCTCAGCCTTGCCATCACCAACTTTGCAGCATGGATGGGCATTGCTATCACACCATATGAAATACTGGCCAGCAACCACTTCAACACGGATTCCCGGCTGATCTACACCGGCATATTGCTCGGCGCCATCCTTATCACGGCGGGTTATCTCAGCGAGCGCTTTGATCTTAAAAAACATTTCGCTTTCACATACGACAACTTCGGCGTGCATATCATTTTCATCGCCACGCTGGCGGGCATGTTCCTGCTGGATAGTTACCTGCTTTTTTTTGCGCTGCTCTGCGGCATCGCGGCGTACTGTTACTGGCAGAGCCGGCAGCGGAAGTCGTTTTACTTTATGATGATCACCGTGCTGTACCTGTACATCGGCATCAGTTACCTCGTGATGCGCGCGCTGTTCTATTCCGACCTGGACCTTGGCGGGATCTACCTGGGCCTGTTCTATTTCATTGGCTCTGCAGTAGCGGTAGTACGGCTGCTGATCGTTGAAAACAAAAAACTGAAGGCCCATGATCGCGTATAACACTACCGGGCTGGACAATGCCATGATCAACGATCAGTCGGAAACGGAGCTGAAGAGAGGGAATATCACCGCAACCGAAATGGCCGCGATCAGAACAGCATTCCCTGAAATATTGTATACGCCTAATTTCTTCATCCGTATCGGGTTGTTCCTGCTCACGGTGGTGATTGCCATTTGCGTGCTGGGACTGATGATGCTGGTCATGATGGCAGGCATCAATGAAACCACCGCCGGCGGCATGCTTTTATTTTTCGGCGTATGTGCTTACGCATTCCTGGAAATGTGGTGGATAAAGGATAAAGATCATTTCCGTTCCGGGATAGATGATGCATTGATCTGGATCTCGGGTGCATCGGTGCTTACCGGCTTCATCGTTCTGTTGAACCTGGATACCGCGACATCCATATGCTGTTTGATCATTTGCGTTATCGCCGCATGGATGACCATCCGTTTTGCGGATATGCTGATGGCGCTGACGGCGTATATCAGCGGCATCGCGTTTGTTTTTTTCTTCGGCTTTGAACACAGCGCCCTTGCGGCGGACCTGATGCCGTTCATCATCATGGCGGCGTCACTGGGCGCGTATCTTGGATTCTCGCGCCTTTCGGGCAAATATGCTTACCGGCATTACGAAAACTGCCTGGATGCATTGCGCAGCGCGTCGCTGATCACTTTGTACCTCGCGGGCAATTACTTCGTAGTGCGCGAAGTGGGCGCATCCATGCTCCATAAAACCGGTCCCGTGCCGTTTGGCTGGCTGTTCTGGATATTTACATTCGCTGTTCCGGCGTTGTATATCTATTCCGGCATCCGCCGCAAAGACCGCATCCTGCTGCGCACCGGGCTGATATTGGTGGCGATGGTCGTATTCACCGTCCGGTATTATCACAGCCTGATGCCCATAGAAACCGCCATGGTACTGGGCGGCGTCTTACTGATCGCCACAGCCTGGATCGTGATCGCTTACCTGAAGCGGCCGCGTCACGGTTTCACTTACGAAGCGGATGAAACAGGCGAAGAAATGGCCGGCCTTAAAGCCGCCGAAGCAGTCATTATTGCACAAACATTCCATAAAACCCCGCAGCCCGACGATTCATTTAAGTTCGGCGGCGGCACCGGCGGCGGAGGCGGCGCCAGCGGGGAATATTAACAGCATCTTAAAAGCAATCATACCATGGATTTACAATTGAAAGGAAAAACAGCGTTCGTGAGCGGCTCCACGCAGGGTATCGGGTTTGCCATTGCCAAACAGCTGCTCCAGGAAGGCGCAACCGTTACCATCAACGGCAGAACGGAAGCCCGCGTGGCTGAAGCCGTGGAAAAACTGAAGGGACAGATACCCGGCGCACCTGTGAGCGGCATAGCGGCGGACTTCTCCAAGGCGGAAGATGCGCAAAAACTCATCAAACAATTGCCCGGCGTGGATATACTGGTGAACAACGCGGGCATCTTTGAGCCGAGGGAATTTACAGCCATCACTGACGAAGAATGGCTGCGTTTCTTTGAAGTGAACGTGATGAGCGGCGTAAGGCTCTCCCGCGCTTACTTTCCCGGCATGCTGGAAAAGAACTGGGGCAGGATCATTTTCATTTCCAGCGAATCTTCCATCATGATCCCGGAAGAAATGATCCACTACGGCATGACCAAAACCGCGCAACTGGCCATCAGCCGCGGGCTGGCGGAGCTTACTAAAAACACCGGCGTAACGGTGAACACGGTGATGCCCGGCCCTACCAAAAGCGAAGGTGTCGAGGAATTTATCAGGCAGGTGGCTGAATCTAAGAACATCACACCGCAGGAAGCGGAAAAAGATTTCTTCAGCACCATGCGCCCCTCCTCTCTCCTCCAGCGTTTCGCGGATGTGTCGGAGATCGCCAATATGGTAACCTACATTGCCAGCCCTCTTTCCTCCGCTACCAACGGCGCGGCGCTGAGGGCGGAAGGCGGTTTGCTGAAGAGCATCGCATAAGAAACTGCTGCCATAATAAAAGGAATGCCTCTCCTGCGATGGAAAGGCATTCCTTTTATTACAACCTGGAGAAAAAGCTGGGTAGCGCCATTCGGCGATCTATGAAGTTAACCACTGCCTTCTATAACGTAAATACCCACAATTAGGTATTTTGCATCCTCCTGATCTTTTCCTTATATTGTCAGTCTATTTTTAAAATGCTACACGTCATGAAAAGACTTTCAACGATGTTCCTCGTTCTCAGCGCGATAACGCTTCTCTCCGCAGGCCTGCCAAAAAAGAAAAAAGTGATCTTTTTCGGCGATTCCATTACACAGGCCGGCGTGAGCCCCGATGGCTACATCACGCAGCTGGGCGGCATCCTGCAAAAAAGCCATGCGGACCAATATGAGCTGATCGGCGCCGGCATTGGCGGCAACAAGGTATATGACCTCTACCTGCGTATGGAAGACGATGTGCTGAAAAAGAAACCGGATGTGGTGGTGATCTACATCGGCGTAAACGATGTATGGCACAAAGCCACTTCCCACACGGGTACGGACCTGGACAAATTCGGAAAGTTCTACCACGCGCTGATCAGCAAGATACAGGCGAACGGCGCCAAAGTGATCCTTTGCACGCCCGCCGTGATCGGCGAAAAGAAAGACGGCGACAACGAACAGGACGCCGAGCTGAACCGTTTTTCCAGCAGTATACGCACCATCGCCCAGGAAACGAACCTTCCCCTTTGCGATCTCCGCAAACTGTTCACCGATTTCGATAAAGCCAATAACCCGAATAATGCGGACAAAGGCATACTTACCACAGACGGCGTGCACCTGAATAAAGAAGGGAATGCGCTGGTAGCGAAGTCTATCGGGGAGATACTGGTGAAATTGTAATGCAACGTCCCTAAATAACGAAGCGCCTTCACAGACTGTGAAGGCGCTCCTGTTTTATACGGGTTCATTATTTTTTCCTCTTTTCTCCCGGCCTTTCCAGCACAACGCCTTCTGCTACGGGTTCGCCGAACACCGGCATGCCGTCTTTACTCCAGGTAAAGCGCTGCATCCGGGGCGAGCGTTTGCCGCCACAACCCAGTCCTGGCGCAGAATTGGCGTGGTAAAGTATCCAGTCTTCCATGCCATCGGGGGATTGGAAGAAGGAGTTATGACCGGGCGCAAATACCTTGTTGGCGGTATTGGTCTTGAAGATGGGCTCCGGATGTTTGGTCCACGAAGTACTGTCCATAGGGCTGCCTTTCCCGGAGAAGCGCAGCAGGCCCAGGGCGTAATGGTCCGTCCAGCAGCCGCTGGCGGAGTATACGATCATCAGTTTTCCCTTGTGCATCAGCGCCTGCGGGCCTTCGTTTACGATTACCTTCTGGCCGCTCTTTTCCCATTCATATTCGGGCTTGGAAAGCATTACACGGTGGCCGTCTATGGTCCAGGGGTTCTTCATTTTCGCGATGTAAATATCCTGTCTTGCGTCTTTATCACCTTCCCAGCCGCTCCAGATCATATAGAGCTGGCCTTTATATTCAAAGAGGTTGCCGTCGATGGCCCATTTGTCCGAGGGATCGGCCACCCTGCCTTTAAAGGCCCATTCGCCCAGCATAGGGTCGGGCGAGGCGTTTTCGAGCACATACATACGGTGGCCTTCGTTTTTGCCGCTGTCTGCCGCGAAATAGGCGTACCATTTGCCTTGCAGGAAGTGTATCTCCGGCGCCCAGAGATGCTTTGAAAAATGCGTGCCTCCGGGCGGACGGAAAATGGTCTTATGTTCCGCCGTTTTAAGATCGGCCAGGCTGCGCGTTTTCCAGATATCGATGCTCGTAGCCGTAGTATGGGTGTAATAATAAAACCCGTCTTTATAGAAGGAAAACGGGTCCGCGCCGGAGGGCAGCAGCGGATTGGTGAAAGTTTTTTCCTGTGCGTGGAGGATACCTGCCGCCAGGATCAGCAGCAGCGTGAGTGTCTTTTTCATGGTTACAAAATAATAATTTCCGTTTATTTGTTTTTCATTACTTTCGGGTACGTACACGTGTAAAATCAGCTATGAAAGCGAATCAAAATGAGCAGCCCAACGGCGTAAAAGAGATCGCACGCAGGGCGAAAGTCTCTATTGCAACGGTGGACAGGGTCATCCATAACAGATCGGGCGTAAGCGCCAAAACCAGGACCAGGATCGAGAAAATTATCCAGGAGCTTAATTACCAGCCCAATATCATCGCCAGCAGGCTGGCCTCCAGGAAAGTGCTCAACTTCGCCATACTCATCCCCTCCGTTTCCGCGGAAACGGCTTTCTGGGCCGCTCCCCTCGCCGGTATCCAGCAGGCTGAAGATGAAATAAAGCAGATGGGCATCAAGGTAGACCGGTATTTCTTCGACCTCAACAGCAAAACGTCCTTTACCAAACAAACCAAACAGATCCTGAAATCGAAGGTGGACGGTATTTTGCTGGCGCCCTCGTTCATTGAGGAATCCATTGCGTTTACGGATGCCCTCAAGGAAAAGAACATTCCCTACGTCTTTATCAACTCAGACATACCCAACCGCGAAAGCCTCTGCTACATAGGGCCGGACCTGTTTCACAGCGGTTACCTCAGCGCGCATGTGATCAATTACTGCATACAGCCGCGGGATAAGATCCTGGTGGTAAACGTGTCGCACGAGATCGAGAACCATCACCACCTGCTGCGCAAGGAAGAAGGCTTCCGGTCTTATTTTAAGGATAATGAAAAACGGATCGTGAAGATCGATATCCGTCAGACCAACGACCGCTCCGTGGAAAAGAAAGTAGCCGAAGCGCTGGATAACACGCCGAACATCAAAGCTATTTTCGTGACCAACTCCCGCGTGGCCAACGTGGCGCATTACCTGGAAAGCAAAGGCAGGAAGGGCATCCTGCTGGTGGGTTACGACTTCCTGCCGGAAAACATCGCGTACCTGCAACGGAGCGTGATCGATTTCCTGATCTGCCAGAAACCGCAGGAACAGGGCTACCGTGGCATCATGGCGCTGTACCAGCACCTGGTGATGGCGGCGCCGGTGGAAAAAGTTTCTTTCATGCCGATCGACATTATCACGCGCGAGAATTACGCGTATTATAAGAACTGACCTACTCTGCTATGTATAAATAACGGGCCGCTTCATGAAAATGAGGCGGCCTTGATCTTGTACTTTAATCGCTATTGAAGTACGTATTAGTAGCAGAAGTATTGAGGCTATGAGTTTCCTGTATGGAGCTTAGCCGCGCTGTCTGCATCAACGAACAGATGCGCGCGGGAATGGCGGCGCAGAATGGTGGAAGGATGCTCTTCCGCAACGGGCGCATTGATGGTGTGATAGATGGCCTCCGCCTTGGTGGGGCCTGGCACCATGCAATAAATGAACTTTGCCCTGAAAAGCGTGGGTACCGTCAGCGTCAGCGCGTGCGTGGGCACTTCATTCAAAGTGGCGAAGCAGCCATCGTTCACCTGTTGCTGGCGGCAGGCCTGGTCGAGGTCTACTACCTTCACCGCGGCGGGATCTTCAAAATCCGCCACATGCGGGTCGTTGAACGCAATATGCGTGTTTTCGCCGATGCCCATGTTCACGATGTCTACCCCTTCTTTTTCCAGCAAAGCAGCATAACGCGCGCATTCTTCGTTGAGATCGGCGGCGTTGCCGTTGATGTAATGCACGGCCCTGAAAGGCACTTTACCAAAGAGGCGCGCTTTCAGGAAATTGCCGAAGCCCTGCGGTGCATCCGGGTAAAGGCCTGCATATTCGTCCATATGAAAGGCATTGATGCGGTTCCAGGGAATGCTGCTGTCCCCGGCAAGCGCTTCCAGGAATTCCTGCTGCGAAGGCGCGGCGGCAAATATAATGTTAAGGTGTTCCTGCACGCCCAGCAGCTCCCTGATCTTATCCGCCACCATGGCGGCAGCAGCGGCGCCCATTTGTTTCCTTGTATCGAAGCGGTGTATCTTTAACTGGTCTTTTATTTCCATATCGTTATGTCTTATAGTGGTTGCGGGCGCTTTTGCGTACAGCCGCCTGCGTTATGAACACAAATTTTTTTTTTCCGCTTGCCCGGAAGATTATACCGCTGCACCTGCCAGGTCCAGCGCATGTTTGGCCTGGTGCATGATCCTGCCGCCGCAGATCACGGTGTGGATGCGGATGTCCTCGTCAAATATCAGCACGTCCGCATCGCGGCCGGCCATGAGCGAGCCTTTCCGGTCCGAGACCTTCATGATGGCGGCGGGCGTGCTGGTCATCATACGCACAGCATCCGCCAGCGGCACATCCGCCAGCTTCACCATGTTGCGCACCAGCTGGTCTGTAGTGGCCACGCTGCCCGCAAATGAGCTGCGGTCCGGCAGTTTGGCGACATTATCTTCCACGATCACTTTCAAACCGTTGTTCTTCGCGCCAAGGATGCTTTCGCCTTCGGGCATGCCTGCCGCGCGCATGGCGTCTGTGATCAGCGCGGTCTTATCCGCTCCTTTGATCTTGTACACCAGCTTCAGCAGCGGCGGCGGCAGGTGAATGCCGTCTGCAATGATCTCCACGGTCATTTCATCCATCAGGAAAGCACTTTCCACCGCGCCTGCATAACGGAAAGCATTGCGCCGCGTTACGCCGGACATGGCGGAGTACAGGTGCGTGGCATGCGTATACCCGCATTCGAATGCTTCCAGCATTTCTTCGTAAATGGCGTCTGTATGGGCAACGGCGGGAAGTATCTTTTTGCTTTGCAGGTACTGGCCAAACTCAAGCGAGCCGGGCAGTTCCGGCGCGGCGCTCCAGCGCACCACCGAATTGGTGGCAGCCAGCACAGCTTTATATTCCTCTGGATCGGGGTTGCGGATGTAGCGCGGGTCCTGCGCGCCGCGCTGGTTCATGGCGAAATACGGGCCTTCCAGGTGAATGCCCAGGAAAGCGGCGCCTTTGGTATTGCGTTGATGCGCCTGCTCGTATAATTCCACGGCGTTCAGCAGGCTGGCGGTATCGCTGCTGAGCGTGGTAGGCACCATAGATGTGGCGCCGTACCGCATATGCGTTTCGGCAACGGTAAGAAAAGAAGCGACGTCTCCGTCCATAAAATCGCTGTCGCCACCGCCGTGCACATGAATATCGATAAAGCCCGGTGAAATGTACTGCCCGCGGGCGTCTATCTCAAGCGCGTCCTGCACCGGAATGTCGTCTTCCGACACGGCGAGTATCCTGTTCCCTTCAATCAGCACGGTACCGCCGGGAATGATCCGGTAAGGGGTAATGATCCTGCCGTTAAATATCTTGATCTTGCGAAATTCCATAATGCTGCACTTCCTTTTTTAATTGGATACCGGGTGAAGATGAAAAGTTGACGGACCAGCTCCTGATGAGATGGCCGTAAAAAGCGTAAAATATGAGGTAGAGATAGCACGGGAACAGCACCCAGTATGCCAGGCGTTCGCCGGAAACATCCGCGAAATGGCCGTAAACGAGCGGTAATATCGCGTTGCCGCAAAGGCCCATGATCATGACGGATGCGCCCAGCTTGGTGAAGCGGCCCAGCCCTTCCAGCGCCAGCGGCCAGATGCCCGCCCACACCAGTGAATTGGCAAGCCCCAGCAATACAACAAACCAGATGCTGATATCAGCCGTGTGGCCCAGCAGGGTCACCTGCCCTTTCATGAAAATAATGCCCAGGGTAAACAGCGATCCCAGCACCGTGCAGATGCGCAATGCGTTCACCTGGCTGATAATTTTCGGGATCAGCGTAATGCCCGTGCAATAGCCGATAATGGTGGCCGCGAGGGTGTAGGATGGAAATGTTTTTGCCTCCAGCAGCGAGATGTTCATCGTTTGCGCATAGGGGATGATCGTGTCTATCGCCACTACCTGAGTCCCAACATGCAGGAAGATAGCCAGCGCGCCGAGGATGAGGTGGGGGAATTCGAAGATGCTCTTCTTACCCGCATTTGCAGCCGCCACGGTGGTGCTCTCGCTTTCGGTATTTATTTCCGGCAAGGGCGAAAAACGCACCAGCAGGCCCAGCAGGAATAATACCACGCCCACTACGGAATACGGAACGATCACGCGGCGGATGAATTCATCCAGCGCGGCGCCTTTCGTAATGGCGTCCATGGCCGGCAGTTGTTTGATCAGGTCGCTGTCGGTGGCACGGAGCACTACTGCTGCAAATATCAGCGGGGCAATGATACCGGCGCCTTTATTGCAGATGCCCATGATGCTGATCCGCTGCGCGGCGCTTTCTTTCGGCCCCAGGATGGTGATGTACGGGTTGGCGGCGGTTTGCAGCACTGCCAGCCCCGCCCCGATGCTGAAAAGCCCCATGAGAAAGAGGCCATAGGTGCGGGTTAGTGCCGCAGGTACAAAAATGAACGCGCCCGCGGCCATCACCCAGAAACCCACCATCATCCCTTTTTTGAAGCCGGTGCGCTTCAGCAGGTACGACGAAGGCACGGATATGAGCAGGTACGAAATATAGAAGGCAAACGCCACCAGGTACGACTGGCTGCTGGTGAGTTCGCAGGCAATTTTGAAATAAGGTATGAGGATGGCGTTCACCCAGGTAACGAACCCGAAGATGAAAAACATCATCCCGATAATGAGAATGGATATGCGCACGTCCCGTTTGGACATGGCGCCTACTTCCACCGTTTTTGGTCTGTTCTGCATCATTTCTTTTTTTGATGATTAGATGGTAGGCGCCCAACCCGGCTGGTATTCGCGTGCCCAGAATTTCTCCGCTGCCGCGTCGTTCCTGATATGCCCGTTGGTGGGATCGATGTGGAGGGTGTTGCCGGAGCGCAGCGCGATGTTGCCCAGCTGGCACAGCAGCGTGCTCTGGTGGCCGCTGAGGATGTCAGCATTCAGCGGCGAACCCTGGCGGATGCCGGCGAAGAAGTTCTGGAAATGCAGCGCATCCAGCGTTTCAGCGGGATTGGTGAGATTGCGCGGATCTATCTTCACATCGTTCTTCACTTCTTTCACCACTTTATTCTTAAGGTCGTAAATGGTATACGCATTGCCGTCGATAGTGAGGGAGCCTTTTTCGCCGTAAAACACTACACCAACGGAGCTTCCTTCCACCGGCTTACCATTGCAGCTGCGGCCTTCCCAGATCATGCTGGTATTGTTGGGGAACTCGAGGGTGATCACCTGCGTGTCCGGCGTCTGCCAGTCGTCCTGGTAGCGGTAGCGGCCGCCGGAGGAGGAAACCCTTACGGGGTATTCTACGCCCATGCCCCAGCGCAGCAGGTCCACCATGTGGGTGCCGTTGTTCAGCGCCTCGCCGGTGCCCCAGTTCCAGAACCAGTGCCAGTTGTAGTGAAGGATATTGTCTTTGTACGGCGTTCTCGGCGCGGGCCCCTGCCACAGGTCGTAGTTGAGCCAGCCCGGTACGGGCATTTCCCTGCCGGTGCCGATGGATTCACGGTTGTTGGTATACCAGCCTTTGCCAAAGTAAGCACGGCCGATGGCGCCGCTTTTTATTTCGTTGATGGCGGCTATTACGTTCGGCCAGGAACGGCGCTGGTTGCCCATCTGGATGGTCACTTTGTATTTCTTCTGCGCGGCCACCAGCAGCTCGCCTTCGGCGGGGTTATGACTGGCGGGCTTTTCAAGGTATACATGTTTACCGGCTTTGGCAGCCAGGATGGCGGCAGGTGCATGCCAGTGGTCCGGCGCGGCTATCACAAGCGCGTCCATCTCTTTATTTTCGAGGGCTTTCCGGAAGTCCGGAACATCCTTTGGCTGGGTCTTTTGTATTTCCGTCACTTTGGCGATGCACTTTGCAGTAGCGCGGGTATCTACGTCGGAAACGGAGATCACTTCGCAGTTGGGCTGCTTGGCATAGTTGCCGGCAAGCGCCAGCCCGCGGGCGTTTACGCCCATCATGCCTACTTTGATGCGCTCGTTGGCGCCGATGATGCTGGCGTAACTTTTGGCGCTGAAGCCCGGGAGTATGCCCCCGATGGCGACTGCGGCCGATCCTTTAAGGGTGTTTTTCAAGAATGTTCTGCGGGACTTTTCCATATTCTCCTTATTTGGTTGTTATTTTGTTTCAAGGTTTCGGGTACGTACCCGAAAATACTATTTAAAATCAGAAAACAAAAGGCGGAGGGATTATTTTTTCTCCCCGGGCGTCAATACAGGCCATGACGGTAACGTGCCCGGGAAACCAGGCTGTTATACGGTTTCTTTCTCCAGCTCGTGATGCCCCCGCAGCATGCTGATAAACTTCGGCAGCAAAACCATCCCCTTCTTCCGGCAATATTCCATCACATCCGCTCCCAGCCTGGTATTCAGGTGGTTGAACCTCACAGCCTTATTCAATTGAATAAAGCCATAACGGTCCGTCAGTTCCGGGGCCGGCCGGCCGTTCACCAGCGGCGCGTGTACGACGCAATTGGTAAATGCCGTTCCGCCTTCCGCCTTTACGCTCATCCCCTGCTCCCCTGCCCTCAGCCTGCAGTCCGCCAAAGCCACGCTTCCCTGCATATCCAGCTGCAGGCCGTTCACCTCGCTGCGCTCCACACGCAGGTCTGCCACAGCCCTGATAGTAGCGGCAAAATGATGACAGTTCACGATCCGCACCTCTGGATACAGCGCATGTGCATCAGTGTAAGCACCAGACCCGATCGTAAGCCCCTCTGCCTGGTCCAGCTGCACCTGGTTGAACACCAGGCTGGCATTGGGTGTGAGCAGGCCGCCTTCAAAACCGCCGGCAGCGGGCTGCCTGTAGTCCTGCGGGGTGGGGATATGCAGCAGCCGCACACCCTGCGCACGGCCTTCTACCACCACATCCCTGAAAGAAACGGCGTGTGGGAAGAACATATGGTCGCCGCTCTGCATTTTGGAGAAAGAAGGCAGCCGCATCAGCCAGCATGGCCGGTTGGAGCCGGGTGCGCTGCTGTAATCGATCACCAGCCCTTCCACCCTGATGGTTCTGCCGAAACCGATAGGATAATTGTAGGTGAAATCCGCAGGGTTGAATTCCAGCACGGCGGTTTCGCCCACAACGGACGGGATGTACCGGCAGTTGCGGATGTAGATGGCGCCATCCCATTTCGCCCCGAAATCGCGGCGGAAGGAGAGGAAATTGCGGCTCCACACCGTTGTGTTCTCCACGAACAGGTCGCCGCCGCCGGTAACGGTGATGCCGCGGTAACCGATGGAAGAATCTTTGATGTGCAGGTGCCAGCAGTGAAAGTGAACGTCCACGCGGTTCAGCGCGCATTGGTCTATGTAAAAATGTTTGTTGAGATTGGTGCCGAACACGCCCCAGTGCACAGGCCCGCCTTCGGCGGTCACGCGGATGAAACGTGCTTTGAGCGTACGATTGCAGGAAAGGCCGTAAGTGCCGGCAGGTACGTCCCTGTCCGTGCCCTCCCTGTCCTGCTCCCATGGGATCAGCCGTATGTCTTCAAGCGTAACATCATATACTTTCGACATGGAATAAAACCCGCCTCTCGGGTTCATGGCCACATCCTTCGCGCCGGGTTCAAGGCCCACCCATTGCTGCCGGACGATGGTGCGGCTGCGGGTGATGTGTATGCCGCTGCGCCAGTAGCCATCGTATTTGGCACCGTTCACTTTACCCGGACTGTTGCCGGTTACGTAAAAGGTACCGCCTTCTATCACGAGGTACTTGTCTTCGCAGGGCACGGCGTACAGGCTCGTATAATCCCTGAAAGACCAGGCGAGGTCGCCGATCAGGCGGCCATGTTCCTCCACGTAAAAGAAATCTTCCCGCGCCCAGCTTTGGCCGGTATACTTCTCGCCTGCCCGCAGGCCGATGCGGTCTTTTTCATCGGCGATGAACACAAGGCAGTTCGCATAAGGCGCCATCACAGGCAGCAGTTTCACACCGGGTTTCAGCTGTTTCAACAGCTCTGCTTTGGCAGCGGCGTCCAGCACGATTTTCTGTTGCTGCAATTTGCTTTTCACTTCAAAACGGGCACTGCTGCGGGCGTTGTATTGTTCATCTATATGAAACACCGTCTGCCCCCAATGCACGTTCGTGAGCACGGGTATCCCGGTCGTCTGTTTGATCCAGAACTCACCGGCATGGTTGATGACGGGGATATTGTGCAGGTTCGCGAATTCATGCGCGGCTTTGATCTGCACACCGTCGTCGTTTTTACCATCGCTTACGGCGCCGAACATTTTATAGTTCACGAAAGTACCCGGAATAAGCGAGTATCCGTTAGCGTTAGTATACCGGTAAGTGGCTGCGCCGCCGTCGCCGGGGGTAAAATATCCTGCCGTTTGAACCAGCGTGCCTTCATCCGGCTTTTTATCCTGCTGCATGCTGGCAACATCCGGGTAGAGCACGTGGCCGGCGCTGCTTTTGGCCGCAGGGGCGGCCGATGCGGGAAATCCCGCAGCCAGCGTCAGCCCCAGGGCGCCAAGCATTTCTCGTCTTTGCATAGTGGTTGTTTAAATGCGGTGTTCCGGTTAGATAGTCGATAGCGATGTAGAATGTCTTTAAGGCGTAACGGTGATCTCTACCTGACGGATCGTTTTTTTCTCCTGGTGACTGTTCACGTTACTGCCAACAAAAGTTGCCAGGTATTTCCCGGGCTTTTCGTAGGTGTACGGGTAGTTGGCCAGTGGCGGTTCCGCCAGGGTTTTAATACCGGTGCCCCAATCCGGCCCCATATCTGTGGCGCCGGTTTCAATGGCTTTGGTGATCACCCAGTCTTCCACCAGTTCTTCTTTATAGTCCAGGTTGTTGCCATAGAACGCCAGCTGGGCGGCCTGTATCACCGCTCCCCTGCCCGGGTCGTGCAGCCCCTGCTGGATCACGCGCCAGCCGGCAGACTTATGATCGGCCAGCACCTGCGCGCCGAGTATGCTGTGGCCCGTGACCGAAAAACCGCTCATGGTCCATAGTTTGGACGCGCCGTTAGCCGTTTGCGGTTTCACGATGAAGCGGAACCCGATGTACAGCGGCTTGCCTTTCACTGTATACGAGGTCAGGTTCTTTACACCCGCGGGGATAGCGGTATTGCTGTTGCCCGGGGCGAGTTTGAAGAGGGAAGTGATATTTTCCCAGGTTGCCGCTTTCACGCCTTCCGCGGTGTAATCACCGTTGAAGTCTGTAGAAAGGAATACGGCAAACTGGTCTTTCTGCGTGCCGTAGTTCAGCGAAGTGGAAAATGAAAGACGCAGGCTGTCCAGGTCTACGCTGCGGCCTGCGCGGTAATTATAATCTTTCAGTACTTCACCGGAATAGAAGCTAAGCACATTGGCATTGCTGCTGATGCGGAAACTGGCGGTTTCCCCGGCTTTGATGGTACTCTTTTCTGCCACCACTTCCAG
This sequence comes from Chitinophaga sp. YIM B06452, assembly GCF_039655965.1. Lineage (NCBI taxonomy): Bacteria > Pseudomonadati > Bacteroidota > Chitinophagia > Chitinophagales > Chitinophagaceae > Chitinophaga > Chitinophaga sp. YIM B06452. The sequence continues at coordinate 208,946 of NZ_JAWLKY010000007.1, forward strand.
CGTGGGCGTTTCCGTGTCTATTTCTTTGCTGCATGCCTGCAACATAAGCGCAGGCAGCAATATGCGGAGAATATTTTTCATGCGGTATTGTTTGATGGGAATGAATTACCAGCCGGTGTTCTGCGTCAGCTTCCGGTTGAGCATCAGCTCGCGCGCCGGAACCGGGAACAGCAGGTGTTTGGCGGACACGTTGAAGAATGCGATCGTAGCATAAGCGTAAGTGCCTGCTTCAGACGCGATCTCGTTGCCGGCGCTTTCCATTGTTTCCAGGAATTTGCCCCATCGGATCAGGTCCGGTTTGCGCAGCGCCTCGAAACACAGCTCGCGCGAACGCTCTTCCTGTAACTCCGTAAAAAATTCCTCTTTGCCGCCAAGATTTTCAAACTCAGGCGCCTTGGCCCTTTTGCGCACCGCGTTGATGGCATTGTACGCGTCAGGGGTAGGTCCGTTGATGTGATTCTCCGCTTCCGCGAACATCAGCAGCACATCGGAATAACGGAGAATGGGGAAATTCTGCGGCGTGGTGCTGGGCGCCTTAGGGTTCAGCGTTTCATATTCCCTGCGCCATTTGCCTGCATTGCGGTGATACAGCTGGTTGGCGGCATGGGCCACTTTGTTCTTGCCGGAATACTTGAACGGTGCAATGCACCAGTCGCGGCGCACATCACCCTCCTGATACAGGCGGTACAGTCTGGCGGTGGCGTTGATGAATCCGTAGCTGAAACCTATTTCAGTGTCGGTAGTGGCAATGCCCACCGTATAGCCGATCCAGCCGGTTTCCACGTAAGCGTTGCCCAGGCGGTTGCCCCAGAACTCCACTTCCCAGATGCTTTCCCTGATGTTGTATTTGTCCTGCGCATAGTTGATGAATATCTGCGAATAGGAAGTATCCAGCTCATGCAGGCCCGATTCCATCACCTTCAGCGCCCATTCGCGCGCATCGGCGTATTTGGTTTCGTCTTTGATGGGATGACCTGCCCAATAGAGGTATACCCTCGCCAGTATGCCCCTGATGGCAGATTGCGTTACACGGCCGGAGAAACCCGCGGCGGTGATGGTATTCACCAGCCCTTCGGCTTCTTTCATATCCTTCACGATCATCTCATACACTTCTTTAGCGGGCGTTCTGGCCACATCGTTGCCGGTGGCGGAGGTCACAGGTTCCAGTATCACCGGCACATCGCCCCAGTTGCTCACCAGCAGGAAATAATAGTACGCGCGCAGGAACAGCGCTTCACCGCGGATGCGCGCACGGGCGGAATCGCTCATTTTAGGCCGGTTGATATTCGCCAGCACCACGTTGGCCCTGCTGATGCCGGTGTACAGCTTCTGCCAGGTGCCGGTCACCAGGTTGTCTGAAGAAGTATGCGTATACACCTGCGGCCCGTTGAAGGTGCTGCGGGCATAAAAGCCAAGATCGGCTTCGGTGCCCATCCTGCTGGTGAAATTGTTGGAATACAGTTCAGAAGCGGCGAGGATGTCGTACACGGCGGTAAGACCGTTGTTCAGCTGCTCCTCGGTATTGTAATAGGCCGTGGGCGTCAGGAAATCCTTAGGCTTGGTATCCAGGAACTTTTTGCAGCCTGTTGCCCCTATTATTACCAATGCCGCTATGAATAAACAAATGCGTTGCATAACCATTGTATTTACAGGTTAGAAGGTTGCTTTTATACCGAAAGTGACCGTGCGGGCACGCGGGTAAGCGGAGTAATCGAAACCGGAAGAGAGCGCGCTGTGGCGGACGGACACTTCAGGGTCCATGCCGGAATAACTGGTCCAGGTCCAGAGGTTCTGTGCGGAAACGGCGAGGCTCACGTTGCTGATCTTCGCAGGTTGCAGCCAGCGGCCGGGAAGCGCGTATGCCAGGCTCAGCGTTTTAAGGCGCAGGTAGCTGCCGTCTTCTATCACGCGGGAAGAATAGATCCCATACATGGTCTGCCCGCGGCTCACGGGAATGTCGCTGTCCGGGTTTTCAGGGCTCCACCTGTTTACATACGATTTGTACTGGTTCAGGTTGTTGCGGTTGCCGACGTTCTCTTCAAACATCAGTCGGTTGGCGTTCATGATGTCGTTGCCGTAAGACCACTGGAAAAACACGTTCAGGCTAAAACCTTTGTAGGTGAAGTTGTTGGAGAAACCGCCGGTGTGAATCGGCAGGCCGCGACCGATCACGGTCATGTCGCTGCTGTTGGCCACGCCATCGCCATTGATGTCGCGGAACTTGTTATGGCCGGGCTTGATCATATCGCGGGTATCCGTATTGGCGGGCACGTCCTTGCGCAGTACATATGAACCCGGGGCGGTTTCGATGAAGTCTTCGTATTTGTACAGCCCGTCCCAGATGTAGCCATAGAACAGGGAAGTAGACTGTCCACGCCTGGCAATGTACAACGCGCCTTTATAACCGGAATCCCAGCTCATTGGCGTCAGCAGGGCTTCTTCGCCTTCCGCCAATGCCAGCACTTTGGTTTGGTTGAAGCTGATATTGAAGCTGCTGCTCCAGGTGAAATGTTTCGCGTTCACATTCACGGTATTGAGCGAAAACTCCAGCCCCTGGTTGCGTACGCTGCCGATGTTCTTGAAGACCGTCTCAAACCCGGTGGTATAGGGCACATTGGCCTGCAGCAACAGGTCACGCGTGGTTTTGCGGTATGCGTCTACCGTCAGCTCTATGCGGTTGTTGAAAAGCGCGAGATCGTAACCGAGGTTGACCTGTTCCGTGCTTTCCCACTTCAGGTTTCGGTTGCCGATAGTGCCGGGTATCACGCCTTTGGAAGGTGTGGCATTGTTGAAAGAATAGGATGCGCTGATGGGCAGCTGAAGGGAAGGCATGTAATCAAAATCCCCCACCCTGTTGTTGCCCGTTACGCCGTAGCTGATGCGCAGTTTGGCATCGGATATGAAAGACAGGCTTTTCATAAATTTTTCCCCGCTCATTCGCCAGGCGAAAGCGGCGGAAGGAAAATAGCTCCACTGGTTCTCCGGTGCGAACTTGGAAGATCCGTCCGCGCGCAGGCTTGCTGTAAACAGGTACTTCGACCGGTAACCGTAATTTACACGGCCCAGGAAAGAAGCCAGGGTGTAATTGCCCTCTGAAGCATAGGCCTGGTAAGGAATTCCTTCATCCAGCCCGCTCAGCTCCAGTTCTTCGTTGGGCACTTGCTGCGCCGCGAAACCGTAGCGCGAACGTTTGCCGCCCTGCATGGTCATGCCGGCCACCACATCCAGCTTATGTACTTTTTTGAAGGTCTTGCGGTAGCTGAGCGTATTCTCATTCACCCAGGTGTTCAGCTCATCGTAGCTCACGGAGCCATTGATGCCCTGTACATTGGTGGGGAACAGCGGGGTGCCCTTGTGGGTCATGCTGTTGAAGAACGCGTCGCTGCGGCCCACCTGGTTGTTGATGCCGCCGGTCACTTTCAGCAGCAGCTCTTTTGTGATGTTATAATCGATATAGGCGTTGGCAGTGAAGTTTTTGATACCGCGCAGGCGCAGCTCGTTCTGCGTGCTGATCACGGGGTTGATGCGGTGATCCGCCGCGTCGGAAATGGTCGGATCGAAAAGGTCTTCGGTGAGGTCAATACCCGCGCCGCTCACAGGGCGGTAGCCCCATACGCTGAACAGCAGGTAGTTCGTGCTCTGCGAAGCATCGGCGGAAGGAGACGCACCCGTTTGCGTGGTGTTGCTGTAGTTGATCGTTACGCCGGTCTTTACCTTGGGGCTCACCACCTGGTCTATGCTGGCCCTGCCCTGGTAACGTTTGAAACCTGATTTGATGATGATCCCTTCCTGGTTGGAAACCGAGCCGGAGAGCGCGTACTGCGTCTGCGAATTGCCGCCTCTCAGGGAAAGGTTGTGCGTCGTCATGGGCGCGGTGCGGAAGATGTAGCTCTGCCAGTCGTAGCCGGGTTCATTCTTATAGGATTCCAGCGTTTTGCCGTTCTGCAAATACGATTCAGTCGCGAGGTCCGCATTACGGTCGTACTGGTATTTCACGAATTCGTAAGGGTCCATCATGGGGATGGTCTTCAGCACCTTCTGCACGCCATAGCTGCCGCTGTAGGTTACAACAGGTTTGCCCGGCTTTCCTTTTTTGGTGGTGATCACGATCACGCCGTTGGCGCCACGGGCGCCGTAGATGGCGGTGGCGGAAGCGTCTTTTAATACATCGATCGAGGCGATATCGTCGGGGTTGATGGAAGCATTTTCGGGGTCTTCCATGGGGAAGCCGTCTATCACGTAAAGCGGCGCGTTGCTCTGCGTGAGGGAGTTGGCGCCGCGTATCACGATGTTCATCTGCGAGCCGGGCTGGCCTTCTCCTGAAGAAACCTGCACACCGGCCATCCTGCCGGCCAGCGCTTCATCGAAATTGAGCACCGGGGCTTTGGAAAGATCGTCCATATTCACTTTGCTGACGGAGCCGGTAAGGTCTTTTTTCGCAACAGCGCCGTAGCCGATCACCACCACTTCATCTATTCCTTTCGCCGCTTCTTTTAGTGTAATGTTGATGGAGGTCTGGTCTTTCAGCGTAAAGCTCAGCCTTTCGAAGCCGACGTAGCTGAACACCAGGGTTTCGCCCGGCTGCGCCGTAATGCGGAAACGGCCGCTGGTGTCGGTGGTAACGCCCCGGCTGGTGCCGTTCACTTTCACGCTAACGCCCGGCAATCCAAGACCGGAGCCGGCTGCGGTGACCCTGCCATTTACAGGCGAAGGACTTTGCGCGAAAGAAAACACCGGAAGCAGGAACAGCAAAAGCAGGAGGTATCCCGTACCCCGCCATGCATAGGTATATCGTTCCGATTTCATGATCAGAAAATTTTGGTGATAAAGAGTATGCTATTAAAAGGAGTTACTTGCGGCGTTTCTTCGCCCGTTTATACATGGCTTCCAGCGTTACCGGCGCGCCGTTCTTACGTTTGCTCTCATCTGCCGCTTCCATGAACGCGAGTATTTCCAGCGTTTCCGATTCCTGCACGGGCGGCTTGCCTGTCCTGAAAAACTCCGCGATCTGCACTACCAGCGGCACGTAGCCATTAAAGGGACCAAGCTTTGCCACGCCTTTTTCGCCATATACGGTTCCGCCGTATTCCGATTTGCCGGCACGGTTGCCGCGGAAAGTGCCGATGCGCCCGTCTGTCCAGGTGCCCACGATCACTTCCGTGGTTTCTGTGTGCGTCCGGGTCACTGATTTACAACCGGGACCCATCACAGTAAAGAGCGTTTCCACGCCGTGGATGCCGTACCAGAAAATATCCGGGTGCGTTTTTTCGAGGTGACAGGGACTGAATGCGTCCGCCCCGAATACTTTCCCGACCGATCCGCCGGCTACGGCCTGCGCGCTTTCCATGTAACGGAGGGAGGATGCGGAGAATACCGGCGCGTTGTACTGGCGCGCGGCGTCGAAGATAGCCATGCCTTCGGCCAGGGAAGCGGCCAGCGGTTTGTCTATGAACACTTTCTTACCCGCTTTCAGTGCAGGCAATGCCTGCCGCAGGTGCGGGCGCCCGTCGTTAGATTCCACCATTACCACATCCACCTTTGCCACCAGCGCGTCGATGGAATCAGTCATTTCGACGCCGAGTTTTTTCAGTTCTTCTACAAAACCCGGCAAACGTTTGATATTGTTTTCAATATCCGGGCTGGCTTCCGCGAAAGCGGCAGTTACTTTAAATCCTTCCACGCCGGGTACGGGCGTAGCGCTGTTGAAGGTTTTGGCAAAAGCTACGGCATGCGAAGTATCGCAGCCGATAATACCGATGCGTACGGGACCGGCGAATGAAGCGAGGGCCCTGAAAGGAAGGGCTGCGGCCAATCCGGCGCCAGCGCCGGCGATGGTAATCGTTTGCAGGAATTTACGGCGGTCATACAAATGCGTCATGAGGAACAGTCTGATTAATTAAGCTGAATGATTCGGTTGACTATCTATATAATAGGTTAAATGGTTGAAATCCCGGGGAAGAAAGGCAATTTTCGTGTACGTACCCGTTCCTTCTTCCAAAATCAGGCTGACGGGCAGCCTGGTTGATGTATTTACCCGGTTGTCGGGTACGCACCCGGAAATTAGAAAATATTTCCTGAAACTGCAAAGCATTTTACCTGAACTGGTGGATATTTCTCATTAAATACTGGTAAAACAGGCCGAAGGGGCAGATTTACAATCAAGGAATATACCGGCAAACACCCTTGCAAAACCCTCTCCTTTTTTCTGCGGAAAATATTTGCATTTATGATCCCGGGCATGTACTTTCGTGTACGTACCCGGAAACCCCGTTAATTCCGGTCGTTTTTATACTGCTTTGCCGGCGATATATCTTCGGCATTCTACCCGTTTTTTCGTTCTTCAGGAAACCAAAATTAAACGCTCAATGAACAACACCACTGCTATGCAGGAACCCAAGGCAACGGCTGCCCCTGCTTCCAGGTACAGGAACTGGCTGCAGGCTATCGGGCCGGGAATGATCACCGCGGCCCTGGTATTCGGTCCCAGCAAGATCACCATTACTTCCATGATGGGCGCCCGGTATGGGTACGGCCTGCTCTGGCTGGTAGTGGCCGCTATTTTTTTTATGATCGTGTTTGCCACCATGGCGGCAAGGGTGGGCATTGCCACCAGCGAATCCATTCTCACCACTATCGGCCGCAAATGGGGCAACGGCGCGCGCATCGCCATCGGCATCGGCGTATTCTTCGTTTGCGCATCCTTCCAGGCGGGCAATTCCATCGGTACCGGCATCGCGGTGGCGGAAGCTACGCATACCAGCCCGGTAACCTGGATCGTGGTATTCAACATACTGGCCATCAGCATGCTGTTTTACCGCGCGTTCTACAAAGCACTGGAAAAGATCATGATCGTACTGATCGCGCTGATGCTGGTCGCTTTTATCGCTACTCTTTTCCTTTCCAAACCTTCCGTGGCGGGCATGGCGGCAGGACTGGCACCTTCCGTGCCGGCGGGTTCGCTGCAGCTGGTGATCGCCTTTACGGCCTCCTGCTTTTCCATTGTAGGCGCCCTCTATCAATCCTACCTCGTGCAGGAACGTAAGCGCCTGCAGCCGCAGGCCAAACAGACCGGGCGTGAAACATATCCCGGCATGATCATCCTCGGCCTGCTGAGCGCCATCGTGATGGTATGCTCCGCGGCAGTGCTGCACGCTAAAGGCATCCCGGTGAACACGGCTACAGACATGGCGCGCGCGCTGGAACCCATATTCGGTAACCTTGCCTCCGCCCTCTTCCTTTCCGGCCTTTTCGGCGCGTCCTTCTCTTCCGTGATCGGCAACGCGGCCCTCGGCGGCACGCTGCTCGGCGATGCGCTCGGGTACACCGGCCAGCTGCAATCTTCCATGGTACGCTTTCTGATTGGTGTAGTGATGGTAATAGGCGCGGTGGTCGCCATCGTATTCGGGAAATTGCCGCTGGAACTGATCGTAGTGGCGCAGGCGGTAACGATCTTTATTGTGCCTTTCATTGGCATCGCGCTGTATCTCACTGCAAACGATGAAAAGATCATGGGCCCTTATAAGAACACGCCTTTTATCAAGGTCACGGGCGCAATCGGGCTTATTATTATGCTGTTGCTGGCGGCCAGTAATGTGAAAACTTTATTCTTCTCCTGATAATTTAATCTTCATGAAAAATATACAAACAACGGTAGACAAGCTATTGCAGCCCTCTCCTGCCCTCGTGGCCGATGTTGCAAAGCTGGAAGGCGATATCCTTATTCTTGGCGTAGGCGGAAAGATCGGGCCCAGCCTGGCTAAACTGGCAAAACAGGCGGTGGATCTTTCCGGCGTGCCGCGTAAAGTGACCGGCGTGTCTCGCCTGACCGAGCCGGGGCTTAAAGAAGAACTGGAATCGTACGGCGTGGAAGCCATTGCGGCAGACCTGATGAACGAAGACGATCTCGCCAAACTGCCGGATGCGCGCAACGTGCTGTACCTGGCGGGCACCAAGTTTGGCACTACCGGCAAAGAAGCCTTTACCTGGGCGATGAACGCTTACCTGCCGGGCCGTGTGGCGGAGAAATACAGGAACTCGAAGATCGTGGTATACAGCACGGGCAACGTGTATCCTTTTACGCCGGTATTTTCAGGCGGGGCAGACGAAAGCACAACGCCCGCCCCGATAGGCGAATACGGTCAATCCTGCCTGGGCCGCGAACGCGTGTTCGAACATTTTTCCAACAAATACAACACGCCCATCCTCGTATACCGCCTCAACTACGCGAACGATCTCCGTTACGGCGTATTGCTGGAGATCGCGAAAAGCGTGCTGGCAGAAAAGCCCATCGACCTGCGCATGGGCCATGTGAACGTGATCTGGCAGGGCGACGCCAATGAAATGGCGCTGCGCAGTTTCCATCATTGCAGCGCGCCGGCCAAATTCCTCAATATCACCGGCCCTGAAACAGCGCCGGTGCGCTGGATCGCGGAGCAATTCGGGAAGATCATGCAAAAAACGCCGCAATTCATAAATGAAGAACAGCCTACCGCCCTGCTGAGCAACGCGGCTGAAAGCTTCCGCCTCTTCGGCTACCCGAAAACCGGCCTGCTGCAAATGATCGGCCTGACGGCGGAATGGCTGCAACAGGGCGGCGCCACCATCCAGAAACCCACCCATTTCCAGGAAAGAGCGGGGAAATTTTAGAGAGCCTAAAGTGATAAAACTAATTCAGACCATGCAACCATCCATAGAACAACTGCTATATGCCGGCACCGTGATACCGGCGCACCCGCTTGCGCTCACCGCGGAGCGTAAGCTCGACGAAGCCCGCCAGCGCAGGCTTACACGTTACTACATCGCCGCCGGCGCAGGCGGCGTGGCCGTGGGCGTACATACCACGCAATTCGCCATCCGCCATCCTTCCATAAATCTTTACGAAACAGTGCTGCGGCTGGCCGCGGAAGAAATTGAAAAAGCAAAGCTGAACCGCCCCTTCATCAAAGTGGCCGGCGTATGCGGGCCAACGGAACAGGCCGTAAAAGAAGCCCGGCTGGCGGTAAACCTCGGCTACCACCTCGGTCTCGTGAGCCTGGGCGGCTTGCAGCATCTGGGCGAAGACGAGCTGATCGCACACCTCAGGACCGTAGCCGCCGAAATACCCGTTTTCGGATTTTATCTCCAACCTTCCGTAGGAGGGCGTATATTGAGTTACCATTTCTGGGAACAGCTGGCGGCCATCCCGAACGTAAAGGCCATCAAAACGGCCCCGTTCAACCGCTACCAGACCCTTGACGTGGTGCGTGCCGTATGCAGCTCCCCCCGCCGTGACCAGATCGCGCTCTACACCGGGAACGACGACAACATATTGGCGGACCTTCTCACCACCTACCGTTTCAATGTGAACGGCCAGACCGTGGAGAAAAGCTTTGCCGGCGGGTTGCTCGGGCACTGGTCTGTATGGACCAGCAATGTGGCCTCCCTGTTTGCGGACATCCGCCACATGAACCCGCAGGAAGTATTGCGTATAGGCATTGCCGTTACAGACATGAACGCCGCGCTGTTCGACCCTTCGCATGCCTTTGCAGGCTCTATTGCCGGGATACACGAAGTACTCCGCAGGCAGGGCCTCCTCGAAGGCACCTGGTGCCTGGACCCGGAGGAAACGCTTTCCCCCGGCCAGCTGGAAGAGATCGACCGCGTAACGGCCGCCTATCCAGAACTAACGGATGATGCGTTCGTAAAGGCGTTCCTTGAGAAGGATAAAATCTGACAGTGATATGTTGAAAGAAAGGATCAGGGAAGAAGCCCGCCGCATACACGAAGAAGCAGTGCAAACGCGGCGGCACCTGCATGCGCACCCGGAGCTTTCGTTTACCGAAGAGAACACAGCCGCCTTCGTAGCCGCAAAGCTGGACGCCATCGGCCTGCCCTATGAAAGGATGGCCAACACCGGCCTGGTGGCCCTGCTGCAGGGCAAAAAAGGAATGTCTGATAAAGTGGTCGCACTCCGCGCAGACATGGACGCGCTGCCTATCCACGAGTTGAACGAAGTGCCTTACAAGTCGCAAACACCGGGCGTCATGCACGCCTGCGGGCACGACGGGCATACCGCTTCCCTGCTGGGCACCGCCGCCATCCTGAAATCAATGGAGCAGGAATTTGCCGGCACCATCAAGTTCATTTTCCAACCCGGGGAAGAATGCACGCCCGGCGGCGCCAGCATCATGATTCGTGAAGGCGTACTGCAAAACCCGGCCCCGCAGTGCATCCTCGGCCAGCATGTGATGCCCGAACTGGAAGCCGGCAAGATCGGGTTCCGCGCGGGCAGGTACATGGCCAGCGCAGATGAGATCTACATTACCGTGCATGGGAAAGGCGGCCATGGCGCTATGCCTCATACAACCATAGACCCCGTGCTGATCACCAGCCACATGATCGTTGCCCTGCAGCAGATCGTGAGCAGGAATGCCAATCCCACCACACCATCCGTGCTTTCATTCGGCAAAGTGACCGCCAACGGCGCGCACAACGTGATACCGGATAAAGTCACGATAGACGGCACTTTCCGCACCATGGACGAAGCCTGGCGCTTCGAAGCGCACCGCAGGATAGAGGCCATGGCAAAGAGCATCGTGGAAAGCATGGGAGGAACCTGCGAGGTGAAGATCATAGTAGGCTATCCCGTACTGATCAACGAGGAAAAACTGACGGCCGCCACGCGGCAACTGACGGAGGAATACCTTGGAAAAGAAAACGTGGTGGACCTCCCCATCTGGATGGCCGCGGAAGATTTCGCATCCTACTCGCAACTGACGGATGCCTGCTTTTACCGCCTCGGCGTGCGCAACGAAGCGCGCGGCATTACTTCCGGCCTGCACACCGCTACTTTCGACCTGGATGAAAGCAGCCTCGAAACAGGCGCAGGATTGATGGCCTGGCTGGCGCTGAAAAGTTTATAACATATGCATGACGCCTGCAAAATACAAGGGGCTGTCTCATGAGACAGCCCCTTCTTTATGAATTAAACCGGGCACGGTTCTATTTTCCTTTCAGTTTTTCCATCAGCCAGCTGTTCTGCTCATCATGCTGGTCAGGATAAGCCCAGTGGCCTGTTTCCAGGTACAGCGACAGTTCTTTCGGCGCGGTGATCACGTTGTAGGAAGCATACATGGAGGTGGGCGGACAGGTTTCGTCATTGAAGCCCCAGGTATAACGGCCCGGCGCTTTCACGCGGCGGGCAAAGTTCACCACATCGTAATAACCTGCCGTGGCAATAAAATCCTCCCTATCCTCATTCCTTTTGTAGAACATGTGCGGCCAGCCGCCGGCGCGGTTATGCAAGTAGCCGGTCACGTCGCTGAGCGCGGGATACATGGCTGCAAGGCAGGTTACACGTGGGTCCAACGCAGCGGTAACAACAGACAGCGCGCCGCCCTGGCTTCCGCCCTGCACACCGAGATTTTTACCGTCGAATTGCGCGAGGCCGGCAATGAAATCGTTTGCCCGTACACAGTTGAGATAAACGCGTTTGTAGTAGTAACGGTCCTTGTCATCCATATTGAACACGGGGTAACCATTCAGCGCACCGGCGGCGAGGCTCGTATAAACGCCGGGATCCATGTTCACCGGGATGCCGTGTATGCCGATCTCGAAAGTGATCACACCATTGTCAGCCCTTGTAACGTCTCCCGCATACGGCCTGATACCGGCGCCGGGCACACGCAGCACAGCGGGATATTTACCTTCTTTTTTCGGCACGCACAAAATGCCATACAACCTGGACTGGCCGTAGCCCTGCAGGTTCACGTGGTACACGTCCGCCTTTTCGGTGCAGCGTTCGGGCAGCAGCGTCATTTTTGCGTCGAGCGGAATTTTCGACAATTCTGCTTTTCCTTTTTCCCAGAAGCTGTCGAAATCCACGGGGTTTTCCACCGTCGGTTTGATCTTTTCAGGATCGTAACCCGCGGTGGCGAGGCGTTTGTAATTTTTGCCGTTCACTTCCGCCGTTACCACACAGCGGAGGAAGCCGGGCGTGCTCATCGTGCCGCCGTCTATCACCAGGCTGCCGTTTGCCAGCGTGACGGTCTTTTTCACCGCAGGTTCCATTTTTTCAGGACCTGTTTCATAATCGATCTTTACGCCTTTCAAGGGGTTGCCGTTCTGCAGTACCGTAACCGTGAACTTTGCTTTTTCACCGGTATGGTACAGCCAGTTGGCATGATCGGGCGCCACCACTACTTTCACGGCCTGCTCTACAGGCTGGGCAATGGCTGCGGCGGCCAGGAAAAGTAAGCCGAGAAGAACGCTTGAGAATTTGTGCATGCTTTTATTTTTTCAGACAATAAATGAGGAATTGAAAGGCTTGTTCGTTGGAATGCGCATTGGGTGAGTGTTCCGCCCGGTTGGTCATGGCCACGCGGTTGCTGTACCCCAGCAGTTTATTCACCGCGATCGTATGATTCAGCGGCACCCAGCGTGCCGGCGTATCTTCCGCGCCGCCGGAAACCAGGAAAGGCCGCGGCGCCATCAGCGCATGCAGCTCGTGCAGGTTGAAGCCTTCTTTCACCAGCTGTGGATACAGGCCCCGAGCGGGATTCTCAGGCGAAATGCGGCTTCTTTTACGCCAGGGTTTCGGCGTGTAGCCGAGGTACCAGGGTTCCCAGTAATTCACGCCGTCCCGCGATTCGTCGAACACGATGCCGGGGTCTGACCATACGGCGCAGGCGAATTTCTCGTACAGGCAGGAGGCGAACATCGCCCATTTGCCGCCGAAAGAATGCCCCATAATGCCGATGCGCGACGCATCCACGAAAGGTTCTTTAGCCAGGGCCTCCAGGCTGTTGGCCGCGGCGTAGGCCAGCATGGAAAGTGGCTGTACCTTTGCATCCCGGAGGCTGGGATAATACAGGGAGAAGGTCTGGTCTTTTGTAGCCTGCGTGGTGCCGACAGACAATGTTACAAATCCCTTCCGCGCCAGTTGCAGTGCAAAATCGCGGTCCTTTTTATCGTCGAGGCCCGCGGCGGTTTCGGGATTGTAGTAAACTGTGATCACGGCGGGCTTTTTTCCGGGCAGATCCGGCACCAGCAGGTAACCTTCGGTATATTCGAGCGGCGTCCACCGGTAGCGCACCCGGTATTGTGTGAAATTTTCTCTCTTTACGGAATCTTTGTATTGCAGCCTTTGCAGCGTGTCTACCGCCGGCCAGCGGCCCATCTTCTTATGCCAGGTATCCAATATCTCCGCACGGCGCCGTGGCCAGTCTGCAGCGGATCTCACGGTATCGCCATTGTAAAACTTCAGCGGGCTGCGATAAGGACCATATTGAAATGCATAGGCACGGGGAACGGTGAAGAAGCTGTCTGCCACGTGAACCTGGCCTTTTGCGGGCAGGACCAGCAGCAGTAAAACGTGGAATAATTTCATGCGGTATTAATTTCCTCCGGGGGTAAAAAATAATAATTATTCTTTGATAATTACAGGAAAAAGATGCGGCGGGCAACACATTGCTGTCCGCGCCGCAGTGAATGCCGTTAAATTACATCCGGCAGCCGTGGTAAAGGCCGGCGCGCTGCCGTTATCTATGCCAGCATTATGCACCTGCCCCGGTCGTTGACTGCGGGCAGGGGTTTAAACGGAACTTAAAAAATGGATAATGTAACGGATCCGGGTATTCCTGCCCGGTCACTCCTTTCCATCCCCTTTTGCCGGAATTACGTATTTTCACGAAGCATTTAACCTGACGTTCAGGGAAATCCGCTTTCCATGGAAAAGACCATCATCGATATATCCGGCAACCGGGCTTTCGCATTCCCGGTAGATGCTGCCATATCTTTCAGACCATTCATAGCCCACATCGAAAAACGGGCCGCGGAAGAACAGGGTCTCAAAAAGAATTTCTATCTCACCGTACTGGAACGTTTCCGCGAAAAACCCGGCGTGGAGGAAGATATTGTGCTGGAAGACATCCACCACTATGAAGACCTGCTGGAATATTTCTACGCCCTGCTTTCCCCTACCCTTGCGGCCGAAAGCGAGCTGGCATGGGGACTTGCATTTCCGCTGCAACCTATCCTGTTCTATGGCACAGCCCCCATTTATGAAATGCTGACCAATTACCGTGAAGGGCCGGAAGATTACATTAATGCCAAAACGCCGCAGGAATACCACCAGGAAAGGCTGAAGCTCATGTATTCGCTTATCCTCCAAAGATTATACAACTTCATGCCGCCGGCGCAGGCCGGCCAGTATCATGCCTGGTCTAAAGGAAACACCGGCCTGCTCCGCTATTATCATACCGCCGTAAACATGGATTTCCTGGAAGTGACCGTCAAAGGAGAGCTTCCGCCGCTGGACATCAACCAGCTGCACCCATTGCTCTCCGCTCCCGATGGTTTTGCCGAGCTCGAAAACCTTTTACCGCTGGACCGTTTCCGGTTCAGGGGCATTTCCGTGGTAACAGCCACCGACGTAACGCCGCTGCAAGCCGTGGAAAACATCCGTAACATCCGGCTGAAAGCCCGGCCGGGAGAAAGCAAAAGCGGGTACGATGATGTGGTGCGTTCGCTGAAAACACTGGTGCAGGACGACCGTATCGAATTCGACCTGTTCCCTTTCGTGCGGGTGAACAACCGCGGCGTGTTCGGTTATGAAAAAAGCGGCACCGGCATCCTCTTTTCCGTTTGGGGTGAAGACAATTATACGCCCGACGAGTTCGCCAGGAACGTGGCCGCCTATTCGGCGAAGCCGAATACTTTCTTTTCGGCGGACCTGGACGATCCTTCATTGCTGAATATGTCGTTCGTACAAATGTTCCGCAAGCTGGGCGTGCGCTCGCTTGCGCTCACGCCGGTCTTTTACCAGGGAGAGGCCGTGGGCGTGCTGGGTATGCATACCTGGGGCAACGACCGCTTCGACGAAAAAGTGCTCGCCCTGCTGAAACCCGCCATAGCGCCCATTGCGCAGCTGATGCAGATCTATATCGATGAGTTTAACCTGGAGATGGAGAACATTATCAAGGAAAAGTTCACCTCGATACAACCCGCCGTGCAATGGAAGTTCAACGAAGCGGCCTGGCACATCCTGCATCATAAAAAGAAAAACCTGGCGGTAGACACCGAGCCCATCCGCTTCGAACAGGTATACCCGCTCTACGGCGCCATCGACATCCGGAATTCCACGCTGGAAAGGAACAAAGCTGCACTGGCAGACCTGGACGCACATATCATCCTTCTTTCCAACACCCTCTCCGCGTTGCGGCAACATCACCAATCTGTGCTGCTCGATGAAATGCTTTTCCACTGCAACAAATGGCAACAGGTGCTGGAACAGGGCGTGCTGGCTACAACAGACGAAGCCAACCTGAACCACTTCCTGAACGAGGAAACCACCTCCTACCTTAAACACATCGCCCTGCAAACACCCGCCACGCGCGACGGGATACAGGCTTACCTCGATATTGCAACAAAGCCGGACAGCGAAGTGCAACGTCACCGCAATGCGCTCGAAACGTCCATGCAAAAGCTCAATGCCGCCGTGAACCAGTATTTCGAAGAGGAAAAGGTAAAACTCCAGCTGTCTTACCCCTGTTACTTCGAAAAATTCAGGACAGACGGCATTGAATACGATATCTACATCGGGCAGTCCATTGCGCCTAAGCAGCCTTTCGATCACTTCCACCTCAAACACCTGCGGCTGTGGCAGCTTTCATCGATGGCCGCCATTGCAAAACTTACACGCTCACTGCTGCCGGAAATACCGGTGGAACTGCAAACCACGCAGCTCATTTTTGTTCACAACCATCCTATCGACATCAGCTTCAGGACAGACGAACGGAAATTTGATGTGGAAGGCGCGTACAACATTCGTTACCAGATGATCAAGAAGCGTATCGATAAAGTGCATATCCGCCATACCGGCGAAAGGCTTACCCAGCCCGGGAAGATCGCGCTGATCTATTTCAACAAGAGGGATGTGGAAGACTACCTGCCGTATGTTGAATATCTCCAGGAAACCGGCGCGCTGGAGGCGGAAACCGAAGAGCTGGAACTGGAAGACCTCCAGGGCCTCAGCGGGCTGCGGGCGCTGAGGCTGGGCGTGCGGTATGAATAAGCGGAAAAACAGGAAAACAACCATACAGCTGGCACCAGATTTGGGGCATTTAGGGCATAAGTCCACCTTAAATCGATCCCTATGAGCATCCCCGATATCATGTTGATACTGCTGGCAATACTGGCCGCCATTTCCCTGGTATTATACCTCATTAAAAGGAACCGCCGCGACCGGGAAGAACTGCTTCCGCCCGGGCCGGACGATCCGGTGGAGGTGAACAAGACCATTACCCGGGAACGGGAAGACGAACTGTAAAGGAGAAAAGCATATCTTTATTGTATGCTGATCCGCATTTTATCCGCCATACTCATACTGGTAGCCGTATTCATGGGATTCAAACAGGGCTACGCCATGTTTTCCGGCAAGGCCGAAATGATGAACATGTTCGGCAAATGGGGCTTTGGCAAAACAGCCGTGATGATCAACGGGCTGGTTACCCTACTCGCCGCCCTGCTTATTTTATTCCCCAGAACGTTCCTCTGGGGCAATTTCCTGATGGCCGCCGGCATTTTACTGATCATTTGTTTTCACATGCAGGACAGGGACCTGAAAGGCGTGCTCATTGAATTGCCCTTCCTTGCTTTGAACCTCGCGATCATCTACCTGCAACATCCCCTGCACCCGCAGCGTTCCTGATAAACAGCGGTATTCCCTGCTCTATAATGGTTCATTTTTTGAGGAATTACCGCAAATACACCTGCGATGCTGAACCCGCAAACCATCGAGATATTGCTGGCCCCCTCCATTCTCGGCCTCTCGCCTACCGGCGTGGAACTGCTGGGCAAAACGCTGCTGGACAATGGTCTTGCCCGTCACCTGGGCGTTACGCAGCCTGTAACAGAAGTACCAACATTCAATCATTTGTATTCGCCGGAAAGGGACGAAGACACCCATTGCCTTAATACGCAGGCTTTGCAGGATTTTTCAGCCGTGCTGCGCAAAGCGGTGACCCATTCGCTGGAACAGCTGCATTTTCCGCTGGTATTAGGCGGTGATTGCAGCATCCTGCTCGGCATTATGTCTTCCCTGAAAATGAAAGGCCGTTACGGTCTCGTGTTCGTGGATGCGCATGCGGATTTTTACGAACCGGAGAAGTCCACCACCGGCGAAGTGGCGGATATGGACCTGGCCATTGTAACTGGCCGCGGCCCGGAAGCATTGACTGATATGGATCACCTGCGGCCTTACGTAGAGGATGAACTGGTGATACAGGTCGGGCAGCGCGACCAGGAGGAAACGCGCCGCTTCGGCTCGCAGGAGATCAGCGAAACGGCTATTACCTGCATCGGGTTTGATGAGATAATGCAGCGGGGAATAGAAGATGTTACCACAGCGGTTCTGCAGCAGATGGATAAAACGGATGCTGAAGGATACTGGCTGCATTATGACCTGGATGTGCTGGCAGACGAGGTGAACCCGGCAGTGGAATACCGGCTGCCCGGCGGCCTCAACTTTGAGCAGGCGGAACACCTGGTAGGCAACCTGCTCGCATCCGGGAAGATCGCGGGCATGAGTGTCACCATCTTCAACCCTTCCATGGATAAAGACGGGCGCATAGGCCGTAATATCACGTATAGCCTTGCCCGTAGTTTCAGGCGCTGAATTCCCCGTCGCAGCATTTGCACATGAATCTCAACAACTGAACTATAAACAACTGTAACATGGCAAACAATATTCAACACATCAATCCCGAAGGATTATTCAAGAGCCCCGCATTCTCCCAGATCGTCACAACAGAAGGCGCCGGTAAAACCATTTACATCGGCGGCCAGGATGCGGTGAATGCCGCCGGCGAGCTCGTTGGCAAAGGCGATCTGACGGCGCAAACAGAACAGGTGATGCGCAACCTCATTACTGCGCTGGCATCCTGCGGCGCCACGCTGAACGATGTAGTGAAACTCACGATCTATATCCTGCAAGGGCAAAACCCGGTACTCGGCTACCAGGCAGCAGCGCCGTTCATGAGCGAAGTGAAAGCCCCGCCAGCTATCACAGGACTGCTGGTGGCCGGGCTTGCACATCCCGATTACCTGGTGGAGATAGACGCGATCGCATTTGCAGGCGACAAACAGGCATAAGATTCAAGTGGCGGGCGAACATCATCTGTCAATACAAAGGCCGTCCCTGGTTTACAGAGACGGCCCTTTTATTCTTACAATGATCTATTTAAAAAGATGGATCGTGGCGCCGATCTCGTATCCGCCGTCCATGTAAGTTTTGATACCGCCTGTTTGTGTGGTATACAGCGCCTGGATGGCCACCGTTTTCATGATATTCACGCCAACGCCACCGGTGAAGCTCTTTGAGCTGTGATACAGCGCAGTGATATTGGCCACATTGTCCAGAAAGGACACGTGCACTCCCACGTCAAGAATGTCCTTAAAGCCGCTCACACCGCGGTAGCAGACCTTCGGCTCTACTGCGCTCACCACGCCTGCGGGCGTAAAGCGGTAAGATACGGCTGAAAAGAAGATGCCGCCACCGTCCGCCATATCATCATCTCCCGTTACGAGGCTCCTGATGTTGGGTAACGCCGCCTGCACCCGCCATTTACCTGCCGTATAAGCCATGCCGTATTCCGCTTCGAAATAATTATCGCGCCGGTTGAAGGCGCTCAGCGAAGGGTCCGCAATGTCGCCGTTCACATCTTTGTAGTTGAGGCGCTGCGAGTTGAATACAAACGACAGCCCGAAGTGCAGCTTCTGCCCTGCAGAGCCCACCGGCAGGTGATAAGCGTAGGTGGCGGCTACGCGTGTGCGCTTCAGCAGGCCGGCTTCATCGTCCATTACGTTCAGGCCTATGCCGATCCTTTTATCCAGCGCCATATCGCCGGAAAAATGCATGGTAACGGGCGCGCCCTCGATATTGTCCCACTGGCGGCGGTAAGCGCCGTTGAGGTGCAGGCCTGTGTCGATCCCCGCCATAGCAGGGTTGGCCAGGTACTGATTATGGAAATACTGCGTGCCGGAAGGTTGCAGCAGCGCCTTGGAATTACCAAGGTCCTGCGCGGCGGTTTTACCGGCAAAAAGCATGATGAACAGTACCCTGCAGCTTATATATGATAATCTCTTTCTCATGGATATGAATTAATTCTTGTTACGTACAATCGTGATAAAACCTTTGGCAATCTTTCCGCTGCTGGCGATGGTGAGCACGTAGTAATACGTTCCTTCCGCCAGCGGCCTGCCGTTCACCGTACCGTCCCAGGTGTTGCTGTAATTGCGCTGGCTGAACACCAGGTGGCCCGCCCGATCGTATATCTTCACTTCATTATCGGGATATGCGTCCAGGTTGCGCACCAGCCAGCGGTCGTTGATGCCGTCGCCATTCGGTGTGAGCACATTGGTGGCATCCACTTTGAAGTCGCTGACCAACGCGATGGTGAATTCGCCTGTGGCAGAACATCCGGCCGCGTTGGTGGCGGTTACTTCATAAACAGCCGGGCTGGCCAGCGGTCTTACCTGCAACACCGCGCTGTTGCGCACTCCTATAATACCGGGCGCGTCCGTCCATATGTAAGATGTACCGCCGGAAGCAGTCAGTTCGGTAGTTTCTCCTTTGGAAATGCTGGCGCCTTTGCTGCTGGTGATGTTCACTGCCGGCAGGCTGTTGATCCTCAGGGTGAAGCTGCGGCTGAATGCGTCCACTCCCCCGTTGGCCGTGCCGCCATTGTCTTTAATTGTAACGGTAACTGTTACACTGCCGGACGTTGCATTGTTCTTCAGCCTGTAGCTAAGCAGCCCTGCTGTATTCACGCTGAGCTGATCGAAATAATCCTGCGAAGCGGTTACCGTGAGTGTATATGTTTGCGCCGGCTCTGTGGCGGAAGCGCCTGTGAGCTGGATAGTGCGCGTATCTGTTGCGAAACACATCGTTACATCAGCGATCACATCCAGTACGGGCGCTTTGTTAACGGCGGTCATGCGGATGGAGATGGGTGTATTGACACTCGTGTTCAGCCCGTCGCTTACCGTGATGCCCAGCGTTACAGTGGTGTTTTCCAGCGCGCGGGCTTTGGCGGCATCCAGTATTGAAATAGTGCCGTCCGC
Organism: Chitinophaga sp. YIM B06452; assembly: GCF_039655965.1. Lineage (NCBI taxonomy): Bacteria > Pseudomonadati > Bacteroidota > Chitinophagia > Chitinophagales > Chitinophagaceae > Chitinophaga > Chitinophaga sp. YIM B06452. The sequence continues at coordinate 229,046 of NZ_JAWLKY010000007.1, forward strand.
CGCAATTGTGAAGGCGCCGTTAGAACCGCCGGTTGCAATGGTCCAGTTTTGAAGTGTGCCTGCGGCTTCTGTGGCCGTTATTTTCCCCGCTACTGTGCCGGCGGTAAACTGCGTCATGGTAAAGTTTTGCCCTGCTGCAATCACCGGGGCGGTTGCGTCGTAGGTGCGGTTGACGGAGTTGGAAGCAGTGTTGCCATTGCCACCGATATTCACGGCCGCATCCGCCGGCAGGCTGATGGATACAGTGCCGTCTGCTGTTGGCGTAACGGGAATAGAGTATGTAATGTTGTCAATAGTTTGTGGTGTACCGGCAGTTGCATTATTGAGCGTGAAGTCTCCCGCCACAAGGCCTGTTACAGCTTCGCTGAAAGTAAGTGTCACCTGGAAGGGCGTATTCAGTCTGGCCTCCGCTGTTGTTGAAAGCGTAGCAGAAGGACGCGCGGTATTGACAAATACACGGTCAGCAGGCGCAACATTGTTCAACGCCAACAGGGCATTGTTACCCGCCGCATCGCGCATGGTGGCGCCGCTCAGCAACAATGCAGCACCCAGGCTGATGCCGTCAGTATCCATATCCCCGCTTTGCACAGTGTAACGGAACAGGAGCGCGTTGGTACCGCTGCCGGAAACATAAGCCGCCTGGACCGTGCTGGTCCCTATCACTACCGGCAACGACGGCATGCCCGTATTCACATTCACGGGTTCGCTGTAATGCACGGTGAAGTTTAGCGCAGTGGCGGCTTTATAATAACCGTTAGCAGGAACATCTACCGCGGTGATAACAGGAACCGTACCGTCATAAGTGTAAGCAATAAGGTTGGATGCCGTGTTGCCGGTATTGGCAATGTTTACAGCCACGTCCGCAGGCACTTGCAGCTGTACAGGCCCATCTGCTACGGGCGTCACTGTTGCTGTGTAGGTAATGTTATCGCTGGTTTGCAGGTTGCTGATCGCCGCATTGTTCGCTGTTATACCTGTAACGGCAAAACCGGTCACCGCTTCGCTGAAAATAACAGAAAGCGTAAAAGGCGCGTTCAGGCTGGGCGTGCCCGCAAGCTGCACAGACGGCACCACGCTGTATATCCTCACGTTGCTGGTATTGCCTGCGTTGTTAAGCGTAAGGTTCGCATTATTGCCGGCACCGTCGCGGATAGTGCCACCGTTCAATGAAAGGGCCACTGCCAGTGCAATACCATCCAGGTCTATATCTGCGGACTGTACGGTATAACTGAAAGTAAGCGTATTGACGGTGCTTCCCGTCAATGCTGCCTGCCTGGTTGTGCCGCCAATAGTAATAGCCATTGACGGTGTACCTGTTACTGTTATATTCTCATTGAAGCTAACGGTGAAGGTCAGTACGTTGCTTGTTTTGTAATACCCGTTGGCAGGAACACCCACCGCGGTAACAACCGGTGCCGTGCCGTCGTAAGTGTAAGCGATAACGTTGGATGCCGTATTGCCTGTGTTGGCGACATTGAAAGCTACACCGGCAGGCACTTCCAGCCTTACCGATCCGTTCGAAACGGGTGTTACCAAAACGGTATAAGTAATATTATCAGCAGTTTGCAGGTTGCTGATGGTCGCATTGTTCGCCGTTATATCTGCAATAGCAAAATCCGTCACCGCTTCGCTGAAAACAATAGAAAGCGTGAAAGGCGCATTTGCAACGGGTGTGCCCGTGAGCTGCACAGAAGGCACTCCATTGTATACCCGCACATTGGTAGTATTGCCGGTATTGTTCAATGTAAGGCTTGCATTATTTCCAACGCCGTCGCGGATGGTACCGCCATTCAGTGAAAGGGCCGCCGCTACTGCAATACCATCCAGGTCAACATCTGCGGATTGTACGGTGTAGCTGAAGGTAAGCGTGTTATTGACCCCGCCCGTCATTGCGGCCTGCCTGGTTACGCTGCCGATGGTAATGCCCAGCGACGGTGTGCCCGTTGCAGTAATATCCTCGTTGAAGTTAACCGTAAAGGTCAGCACATCGCCGGTTTGGTAATACCCATTGGCGGGAACGGCCACTGAAGTGACAACCGGCGGTATTGCGTCTACTATTGCCACATTGCTATTAACATTCTGCAATGCCAGGTTCGCGGCATTCCCAGACAAATCTACAACCCAGGCACCGCCGCTGATTTGCAGGCTTGCACCCAGGCTTACGCCGTCTGCATCCAGGTCGCCAACTTGCACCTGGTAGAAGAATGTAAGAACATTGGTTCCGCCACCGCCCAGGTAAGCCGCCTGCACGGTAGCGCCACCCAGGATAACAGGCAGTGAAAGCCCGGGACCATTATTGACTTTCACGTTTTCGTTGAAATGCACATCAAAGGTCAAATCATCGCCGGCAATGTAAGTACCAGTACTCGGAAGTTCTACAGCTGTAATAGCCGGCGGATTGGGATCGTAATAATAACTGAGACTGTTTGAAGGAGTATTGCCTACGTCAGCCCTGCTGACAGCAACACCCGCCAACACCTGCAACACCACGCCGCCTTCGGCCCTGGGCGTTACAGTGACGGTATAAACGATATTGTCCGTTGTGCGCAGGTTGGAGATATCTGCATTGGTTGCAGTAACGTCACCTGCATCAAAACCGGTTACGCCATCGCTGAAAGTAACGGTGAGATCGAATGGCGCATTGACCTGCACCGTGCCCGAGAGCACTACGGAAGGCTTACGGTTGTCGATGAACAGGTTACTGGTGCTGCTTGGATTCTGCAAGTCAGGCAATGCATTGTTTCCGGGCGAATCATGTATAGCGCCCCCGTTCAGGGAGATGGCAACCGGCAGTGCGATACCATCCAGGTCCTGGTCGCCGGCTGCAACGGTATACATGAATGTTATTGTATTGGAAGCGGCGACCGTGAACAGCGCAGGCCTCGTCTCGCTGCCTATCACCAGGTTCAGCGAAGGAGTGCCGGTCACCACTATATCTTCACTCATGTGAACTGTAAAATTCAGCACATCGCCGGCTTTGTAATACCCTGACGGAGGCACGTCCACACTGGTAACTACGGGAGGTCTCGCGTCCACAACCGGGATGTCGGCATCCAGGTTCTGCAACGCCAGATCCGCGCCATTTCCCGCCTGGTCGCGGATGTTGCTTCCGGCCAGGTCGATGTTTGCAGCCAGAGACACACCATCCAGGTCTTGCTCGCCCGGCTGGACCGTATACGAGAACGTGAGCACATTTGTGCCTGATCCCCCGGAGATCACCGCCTGGTGAGCTGTGCTGCCGACAGTTACATTTATGTAAGGATTTCCGGCAGTTACGAATACCGGTTCGCCAAAGTGAACTTTGAAGTCCAGCACCTCTCCGGCTTTAAAGGTACCCGCCGGCAAATCCACTGACGTAACTACCGGATCTGTGGCATCGTAGGTAACGCTGATAGTATTGGAGGCTAAATTCAGAAGGCCCGCTGAGTTCTGAACGAGACCCGCCTGCAGCTCGATGCTGACCGGGCCATCGACGGAAGGCATTACACTAAAAGTATAAGTGGCGTTATCCGTTGTGCTCAAAGAGCTCAGCACGGCATTGACGACACTTAGATCACCCAAAGTAAAGTCTGTTACCGGCTCGCTGAAGATGGCAATCACGTTAAAAGAGTTATTGACCGGCGAAGGTTCGCTCATCGTTAAGTTTACCTGGGGCGGAACCGTGTTCACCTTCACACCGGAGATACCGCTCGGACCAAATGCCAGCGGGGCGTTGTTCATCAGCTGATCTTTGATCGTACCGTTATTCAGCAGGATATTCTGGTCCATGCCAATGCCGTCCAGGTCTTTGTCGCCTGCCTGCACCACATACCTGAAGACCAGGTTATCAGAAGTGCTGCCGCTGAAGTAGATCGCCTGCCTTGTGACGCCGCTGATGTCTATGTTGATGTACGGCGTGCCGGTTACGAAAACCGCCTCGCTGTATTTCACAGAAATATCGATGGGATTGCCCAGGTGGTAGTAACCGTTAGCGGGTGGGGTAACTTGCAATATGGTGGGCGGAATTCTGTCTATCGTATAAATTTCGCCTGAGGTGTAGGGCGCATTGGCGATCGTTTGCGTCGTCATCCCGGCACCGGTTACGGCCAGACCGGCGGTACCCTCTCCTGTCCCGGTGTTCACCCGTACCGTGTAGGTGGTGCGCCCGCCGGTAACACTGACTATACTCGCGCCAGTAAGCGTTCCTGTAAGAATGGGGCTGAAAGCCGCAGAGGAAACACCAATAGCCGGAGCGCTGAAAGTAACGGTAAAGTCCACTTCAGTGGCGCCTGTGGGGGATGTTCCCTTACGGGCCACGCTTTCCGCCTGGATGACATTTGGAGTGATCTCCAGCAGCCTGCCGTTGGCGTCGCCCACATCGTAGCCGCCATCATTTACATATATGGCGCCACCGTGGGTAACTGCAAGGCCCCAGGGATAAAGCCCTCCCTGGATCGTAAGGCCGGAGTAAACTTCAGTGCCGGTTTGACCGGCCATCAGCGGCTGGGTGTATTTCATGATATGGGCAACATTGGTGCCGTTCAACGATTCCGTAGTATATATATTATTCTGGTTGTCGATAGCCAGGGAACTGAAGTATTTGCCGGAGTTGATAATAACTGGCGCGTTGTATTGTGGAGGCGATAGTTTTACCAGGTTACCGCCTGATGAATTCTCCAGGAAATCCAGGAGGTAAATATTATCCGCGTTATCTACTACAATTCCCCAGGGATAAGTACCACCGGGAGAAGTTGGAAACGCCAAACCGTCGTATACGACAGTTCCCGGGGCGCTTTCATTATTGGCAGGATACCTTACCAACCGGTAAGTATCGTTCGCGCCATTATCATGGAACTCCATTGCCAGCAGGTTGTTCGTATTATCCACCGCCAGCGCGCTGTAATATTTCCCGGTTTGTATAAACGAGACCGCATACCCGGCCGATGCATCCAGCTTGACGATCCGCCAGCCGGCAGGACCGGGGTCCGTAACAAATACATCCCCGTTATCGGCAACTGCCAGCCCCCAGGGATATTCGGTTGTCGTTAAGCCGAGGCCGGTGTAAAGGACTTCCACGGGCGCGCCGTCTTTGCGGTACTTTACCACCTCGTATTTTCCAACACCTGCATTATACCGCACTGCATAGATATTCTCCGCATTGTCTTTGGCCATAGCACAGTAATACCGGCCGCTTTCCACCGTGGTCGTAATATACTGCCCCATGCTGCTGAAGCTGGAAAAAAGGCAGGAAAGGGTCAAAAACAGCCAACGAAAATTTCGTGTAAAGGTTTGTTTCATATGAGCCTGTTAAAAGCGGGGAAAAGGGTTACTTCCGGACTAGCAGGCTCCGTGGATAGCGGGCGGTTACTGTATTGAAAGCACTCCTGTTTCCTGTTCAAGAATAATTGTATCGGTCGTGTTAAAATAATTCTGGTTGTAATGCAAGCAGGTGCACAGTTTCATGTACCGGGACCTGCATCTTTGTAAGGGAACTTTAATTCATTTTCCAGGAAACTTCCAGTAGGCTGCTGCCGTAAAAGGCCCGTTGCATAAGCATAAGGTTCATTGGAAATAATTAAACGCAAACTGAAATACAACGGGTTCCGTGCTCTTTTGGGGAGTGTTCTTAACCGGGTTGTATTCTGACGGGGGTCTGCGAACAAGGATAAAATTGAAACAAGGTTTTCCGGTAAAAACAGGGTTAAGATTTTTAAACCGGGAGTAAAGATATATTTTCTTTTAGGAAACAATGAAATTTTATGGCCGATGTCAGCCATGGAAATGCTTTTCCGGCAGTTTTCGTACATGCGCGCACGTGTAAAAGCCTGCTAATGTGGCATCTGTCATTATCACAGCCATCCCCCGTTTGGGGGAGCAGCCGGCGCCGAACAATTTGTTTTTTAAAATTCAACCTGCAAAAAAAGGCCCGCAATTGCGGGCCCTTCTATCTACTCTGTACTTTCTTCCGGTTCTTCCAGATAGTTCTTATAAGCTTTTTGCGCTTCCGCATTGAGCTTCGTTTTATCTATTGCGATATCTTTACCGATCCAGCGAAACAGGTCCGGTTCAAAGTTCAGTTTGGCAGCATCCGCCGGGTGAGGCCCGTTGAGCACATATCCCCATTCTTCCTCTCCGTCAATTTTGTAGCGGTACAATACCAGCCACGCCGCCTCTTTTCCATGCTGAACCTTTACGCGGCTCACCTGCTGGATATCGTCCACTTCATATTCATCTACAAGGTAGTAAGCCACATAGCTGCGGCCAAGCAATTCCTGGCTCAGCAGGTGGCGGATATGTGAAACCTGCTTTTGGCCGTTAATGGCCGTAATGAATGAATACGAGCAGTGGAAATCCTGCAGGATGCTTTTGAGCGTCTTGTCGTTCACTTTAATACCGCGGCTGATCAACCCTTGTGCACCGAGCGCGCGGAGGGTCATGACGGTGTCTGCCAGCAGTTCCCGGAAGCTTCCTTCAAGAGCGGGCGGCATGCCAGGCAATGCAAGCACATGCCCGGTGATCTGCAGGCTGTTTTCCCACATCCAGCTGCTGTCCTCATCGTTCCGCCGGCTTTTCCATTCCTGCAGCTTCCGTTTGAACATCCGCTCTACACCAGGTACAAGGCTTTCAAGCTCATACCTGCCAAACTGCGGGGAAAGCCACAGGGAGTCGCTGTAGGTAAGCGCTACGAACGATTGCAGGAAGCTGGCAGAACGTGCGGCGGTGGCTACCATTTGCGGCATGTATTGGGTGTACAGGCTGTCTCTTTTGAAATTATAATCAAAAATGCCCCAATCCATGCCGGGCTCTTCCGGCAGTTCAGGCGCCAGGCGCAGGAAAACGCGGATGGCGGAATCAGTGGCCAGCCCGCTCAGGAATGCCAGTATCTGTTTCCGTTTGCCGGTACCGGGTGTGGCGGCAAACAGTTTTTCGGCCGCTTTTACAGCGTCGTTGCCTGCTTTGCCGTCCAGCCGGCGCAGCAATTGCACCTTCGCGTTAACCTCGCCGGTGTCTGCCGGGAAAGGTTTGTCCAGCGCGCTTAATACCGGTGCAATATCAGCGCTGTCGGGATTCAGGTGGTACAGGTAGGCGCTGGCTCTTTTGAATACCGCGGTATCTGTACTCTGCAGATCGCCCAGCAGCATGTGGATCTTATTTTGCTGCAGCCTGGAAGTATCTGCAAGTTCCTTGCTGCCCGGGCGGAATGAAGCGAGAAACTGCTTTCCATGCCCGGTTGAGGCCAACTCTTCAGGAAGAATAGCAGATATGCTGTAAACGGTGCGGCCGGCCACCACGGCTTTACGGTACCAATGCAGCCCGTTGCCCTTTCCCTTCAGTTCTGCTTCATACACCTGCATGCTGCCATCGGCATACTGCCGGGTGCTCACTTCTTCAAAAGTGCTGTCATTGGGATGTATGAATGATTTCACGAGCGAGTCCGGCTCGATATGATAATACGGTGAATACCTGCTATGATTGATGATATACATGGAATACGAAGCACTGTCCATGGCGCTGTAAAAGCGGCTGTCAACCAGCTTAGGCCTGTACCCGTCTTCATCCTCTTCGTCGCCGCCGGTAAAGGCTCCCGGCCCGGTGACGGTGAAGCTGCCGTCTGCAGGGGTAAATGGAACAGCCGGCGCCTTTGCCTGCAAAGGAAGTACGCGGAGCGAACCAAGGAAACGCTTCCAGTAGCTGCTGTCTGTGCGCGCGCCGTCGTAGGTGCAGAACATAGAATAGGCAAGGTTTCCACGGGGCACAAAATGCAGGCGCGACGTATATCCGTTACCGTGCCTGAAGGTGAGCTGGTAGCGCGGCAGGCCGTTAATAGTGGTAAAGGTTGAATCTGTCAGCTGCATCGTACTGTCCTGCATCATCGCCAGGGCGCGGAGATTGGTGAGCAGATCTTTGTCGCTGGTATTGTAATAGCCCTGTTTTATTTTCACCGCGCGCAGGATGTAGGAAATGCTGTTGGCATTGTCCAGCGCGGAGTATACTTCTTCGGGACGTTCCGTGTCCCGGCCGATGGCCATCAGGCTGGCGTCTGAAGGCAGTATCGCCGAGAAGCCCAGCTGTGGGCGGAACACGGTGTCGTACACGGCCATGGGGCGCACAATGTCGTAGAAGCGGACGGACTGGAAAAAGTCTTTCCTGCCGCTGCTGTCTTTCCCGCCGCCATTGTACATGAATAAGAACGCCCTGTTGTTGCGGATGAACACGCGGATGTAGAACGGCAGGTTCTTTTGCAGCAGCATGGCCTCAGTACCGGGCATATTGCGGTAAGTGATCGGGTATACTTTCTGCAGCTCGGCGTTGCCCTGGGCGGCCATGTTGTTGATCATCGTATTCACCAGCTCCCGTTTGTCTGAAGCCAGCTGCGGAATGTCTATGCAAAAGGCAAACCCTACTTCGTCGTTGTTGCCGCCGATGTACATATGGCGGTTCATATTGGGAAGCGGGTATGATACCGGGTTCCCGGGCAAAGCCACGCTGTAGCCGTCGGCGATCCTGTTGAGCGAATAACCTTTCAGGCTGTCCAGCTGCCTGCGTTCGCGTTTTGTAACGCCGGTGAAAGAGGCGTTTACCGGTGAAACGGAAAATCCTTTTTCACGCAGCATGGCCAGCATGCCTGTTTTACCGGGTAAATGGGCCACGCCCACCGCTGCGAAAACGCTGCCTTTGCCGATCAGCGCTGCCAGGTTGCCCGTCATTTCCCGGTTACGGGATTCCAGGCGGAGGTCTTCCCCGCTGCTTTCCATGTCGGAGAGCACTTTTGTGATCTCCGCGAGGTCGCCTTTGTAATAAAGATTGACGAGGGCATCCAGGTAAGCCACCCGCTGGCCAAGCCTGTCAACCCTGCTATCCTGCCCATCGTCACCGGCGTCGTCGTGGCCTTTATAACCAATTCCCCAGAGGAATACTTCTTTCTGTACTTCTGTTGCGTCCGCACTGAGCATGCCCATCTGGTTCTGCAGTCTTTCAAGGCTGTGCACGGGCTTGCTGAGACCTGTGGCCTTCTGATGCAGCCATGCGTCCAGGAATATGTTCTCAGGCTTTTTCTCGGGACCTGCATTTTTACTGAGCTCTTCTGCCTCGTTGATCAGCAGCTTTTCGATGAACCACAAACGTTTCAGGCTCAACTTATCCAGTGGTGCACCGGTCTTTTCTTTCACCAGGCTGTCCACATACCGGTATTCATCCGCATTCAGCAGGCGGCGCATGTGATTCACGGTATCCAGCAAAGGCCCGCCGGGAGACAGCATATACGCCATCACCGAGTCCATATCCACTTCCATGGCGAAAGAACGGGTGCCGCGCAGGGCGGTGAGCACGGAATCGCTGAATTCGAACACGCGGTTGTCTGTAAGGTGCATGGTACCGAAAAGGTACGAGGGGGCCTGCATCCCGGGGCCGTCTATACGCCAGAGCAGCTGGTAATTGGGCCTGTCGTTGTGCTGGGCGCGCACATGCATGGTTTGCGCCAGCAGGGCCAGCAGCAGTAATATCGTCATTCGCATAACGCCCCGGGTATCACGCGGGCGGTCAGTATAGGAATCAAACATCCGGCAAATGTACGGCGGCGGCAGGAGGTTAAGAATGGGATAAAAGTTGTATTTGGCACGAAGAAAGCGGGAAAGGGAAGAATGCCTAACTTTAATAACAACCTGCCGTCATGAAAAACAAGCATATCACCCTCATCGGTGCGCCCAGCAGCGCCGGCGCCTACGGGCCGGGACAGGAAAAAGCGCCGCAGGCCCTGCGTGATGCCGGGCTCGTAAAGTTCCTTGAAGATCGTGGAATACGCGTCAGCGACCAGGGCGATGTGCCGGGCTTCAGGTGGCGCGTGGACAGGGAGCATCCCAGGAGCATGAATGCCGGCATGGTGGCCAGCGTTGCCGGTGCGGTTGCCCGGGAAGTGCAGGCCGCATTCCATGAAGATGAAAAGCTGCTCATTATTGGCGGCGACTGTACCATTGAGCTGGGCGTTGTAGCGGGCTGCCTGCACCGGTCGGAAAACATCGGCCTGGTGTACATCGATCTTGATACCGACCTGAATACGCCGCACAGCGTGGAAGACGGGGCTTTCGACTGGATGGGCGTTGCGCACCTGCTGCATCTCGAGGGAACGGAGGAAAAGCTGGCGGGCCTGGGTAAAAGAGTGCCGATGCTGCATCCTTCGCAGGTACATTTCTTCGCCAATGGCAACATGACCGGTTTTGAAAGAACGGTCATTCATCAATATAACATGGCGCAAACCCCGGTACAGGAAGCAGCCGCCGATCCGGCGGGCGCCGCGGGGAAGATATGCGCCGGCTGGGCCCGAAACTTCGATCACCTGCTGATCCACCTCGATGTGGACGTGCTGGATTATGTAGACATGCCGCTTGCTGAAAATTACCGGCGGCAACAGGGCCTTAAATTTGACCAACTGATGCTGGCGCTGGGAGAATTTCTTAAAGCGCCCAACTGGCGTACGCTTACGGTAACAGAGATCAATCCCGATCATGGCGAGAGCGACGCCTCTACGCTCCGGGTGTTTTCAGAAAGGCTTGCAGCGGTATTGGGTGACGCTTTTTAGCCGCCGGAAACAAAATTTTTGAGGCGCAGAATTCACTTTAATTCTAAGCCGCATACTTTTTCTTCCATTCGTTGTACTTCGAATTTTTAATTTTCTTCAACACCTCCTCTACCGGCTTAGCCCAATAGTTGCGAAATCCAAAACCGCCTGCTTTACCGGTCACACGCTCGGTCAGCAATACCCGCTTATTGGACATATTTATAAAGGTGACAAATATATTCGCGGCCTTCTCTGATTTACTCATTCCTTCTACTACAAACAGCACACCGATACCGGTCTTTCCCGAGAAGTCGTATGTACCCACCAGCTTGTCTATTTCGCTTGCCGTAAGGTGCATAAAATCGCCGGGGATCTCTGACTTGATCTGTTGAACGGAAATGGTCCGGTTACGGGCATTTACCTGGTCCAGGTCACTGGTAATGGCGGACCGCCGGAGTGCTTCAGCGATATCATATTTTGCAGGCTCTGCAACAACAACATTATTGATTGCAGGGAACTGCCGGTCGCGGATATCCGTTGCGCTGCCGGACTCTCCTATTACTTTTGCCAGGGTGAAGTCTACACCCAGGTAAGTAACCGGTGTTGCCGCATCAAAAATGTTTTTGGCGGTTTGTGCAGATGAAGGGTGAATAATACTGCCAGCCAAAAGCAGGAACAGCAAAATGGATCTCAAAGCTTTTTTCATTAAACAGGTTTTAATAATCATTTCAACGTTCGTTTCCTTCGCCTTCATTGGCGCCATTACTGTCTGCAGGGATCTTAAATCCTTCGGACAATATATCATCAACAATATCGGCGGGGGAAATATCATTGTTGGATTTATTGGCCATCACGATCACAAACAGTTTCGTTGAAGGAACCACTGCAAAATCACAAACGCTGCCTATGCCGGTTCCCCCGCCGCCTTTGTGTATCACCAGTTCATTGCCGGCCATGCGGGAATGCCAGCCGGGCGTATTGGATAGTTTTTTTGAATAGGGCGTCCACATTGATTGGGTTGTTTTACTGTTCAATATAGAATAGCTGCCTAATGCCCGGGAGAACCTGGTAAAATCTGCCAGCGTCGTTTGCAGGCCGCCGGACGGAATGCCGTAATCGCCGGGTGCGAAGTGTGTTTCCATTTCCTTCCATTCCCCGTTCTTATTTAGATGCCCCAAAGCCACATTCTTTGCACCGGGCATTACACCTGTCCTGTTCATTTGAAGCGGCTTAAAAATATGAGCAGTCATGTAATCCAGGTAAGTCATGCCTGAAACGGTTTCTATGAGTTTGCCCAAAATGGCGAAATTGAAATTATTGTATTGCTGCTTTTTACCGGGCGGCGTAAAAGACATCGGCTGTTTGCCAGCCTGTTTCAATGTTCCTTCAAACGACGCTTTGTCCTTCTCCCCTTTCACATCGGGTATGCCGCTGGTATGCGTCATATATTGCCGGACGGTGATATTCCCCCAGGCCGGCGGTATATTTTTCATGTATTTTTTGATGGGACTGTCCAGGTCAATTTTACCTTTTTGTACCAGCTGCATGACGGCAACACCGGTAAATGCCTTGGAAACGGAACCGATGCTGAAGATGGTATTATCATTCACCGGTTCCTTCGTTTTGAGTGATTTAACACCGTATACTTTCTGGAATATAACCTTGTTGTCCTGGACAATGGCCACCGCCATTCCCGGGAACTTCTCTTTGGTCATGGCTTTGGCGACGATCTTATCCACCTTTTCGCTGAGCCCCTTCTGTGCATACAGGCATGTACCGGGCAGCGTTATGAAAAAAACGGCGAACAGGAATGGAAAGCAAAAGCGGCAAGGGAGCGATGATGTTATCATGTTGGTATAGATGGGGGTAAGTAAATATACGAATTTGGGCGGACATTCCGGGCCCGGACCATTACGTTCCCTCGACAATTTGTACCGTTCTCTAAAATCCCGCGCCCTTCGTTCAAAATATTCATAATTATACATCGTCGACCGACACCCCAGGACAAACAAATGATTGTTTATTAACTTCAAAAATCAGTTATGCGAAAACATGCTTCCTGCTGTTTTTTCATGTTTGCATTCAGCAGCATATTCCTATTCACATCCTGCAAAAAGGACGGCAACGGGCCGGACGATGGCAACGGCAATACCGAAGACCTGTCCGGCCGCTACTACATTGCCACCTCCACTATACCATCAGACAGGGACAGGCGCTACCTGTTGGTTGAAAGGACCCTCAGTACCGCAGACAGTCCTGAACTGGCCATGTCTTACCATTCAAGCCTGGCAGACGCAACGGACACCGTGTACATCTGGACAGTGGAGAAACTCAGCAACGGGATGTATGCCATCCACAAGATCGGCCACAACGTAGATTCGAAATCCCGCGTTTACTGGACGCAGGGTGAACGGAACAACCTCATACTGCCCACCGCTATCCAGCTCGACCTGATCTACCAGGAAGACATGCCGGACCGGAAACCCGGTCCCAACCAGCAATTCAAGATCGTCAAAGACGGTACGGGCCAGCTCAGGCTCACTACCGGTGATGGCAAGCCTCCCATATACATGCATGCAACCCTGATGAAAAAAGGGGCCGTCGCATACTACGAGCATTACGGCATGTACCTGGACGATACCCAGCCCAGCTGCATGTGGAAACTGCGGCCCGACGTCGACTCCATCCGTTACTGTTTTGTTGAAGGCGTAAGCTTTCGGAAATAAAATCCTTTATTATGACTGCATCTACTTTTGCGCTGGAAACGCGCCTGGACCTGTTTACGGCGGCCGACAAAGACCCAGCGTCCGCCGGCAGGTACAAGTTCGAAAGGCTGGTATCCTACGACAACGGGAATTCCTGGGCAGGCAACTGGATCCCCAATGACATCGGCGTTTTTCTTTCATCGCCTGCGGCCTGCAGCACCGGGGATAGCCTTGACACATTCCTTGTAGGCAGAGGGCTCGACAACAAGTTCTGGTTCACCCGCCTGCAGGAATATTATGAATTCCGGAATACCGGGTTTGCGCCTATAGGCCAGGGTGTATTCAGCGGCAAACCCGCGATCTGTTCCTTCGGCAATTCCGTTTCAGGCTGGCGGCAGGGAAGCCTCCATACGAGAGACACCAGTTATGCCGGTGTAGGCGTAATGGTATTCGGCAAAGGCAATGATAACAGGATATGGTGGGCATATTCCACCAATGGCGGTACCACCTGGGATATGGCATGGGACGCCATCGGTGCGGGAACATTCGTCTCCTCCCCCGCCGCCGCCTGTTCCGCAGACGGCAGGCTGGTGACTGTATTCGGGCAGGGGCAGGACAACAAAATATGGTGGGCCTATTCCACCAGCGGCGGCGCGGCCTGGGACATGGCATGGTCGCCCATCGGGGAAGGCGTATTTACCTCCGCTCCAGCAGCCGCCTGTTCCGCCGACGGGAAACGGATCTATGTATTCGGAAGAGGGCAGGATAACAAAATATGGTGGGCATATGCCACCAACGGCATCCGGGGCTGGGACATGGCCTGGGCGCCTATCGGGGAAGGCGTATTTACATCCATGCCTTCCGCCAATTGCTCCTGGGATGGCCGGATCATTCATGTATTCGGCAAAGGGCAGGACAACCGGATCTGGCAGGCAAGATCGCACGACTTCGGCGCCCACTGGGACATTGCCTGGGCCAAAGTGCATTCAAAAAAATTCCTCGACATCCATCCATAACCATTCATCCATATGGCAAACATACCATTGATCCAGCTTGCGCTGGACAACAAAGCGAAAAGTATACGCGCCAAATACGGCCTCCCGAATATCGCCGGCGTTATCGTGCGGGATAATGGCAACACCGTGATGCACACCGTGCAGGGAATAAGAGATACCAGCAAGAGCGCCACCGCCGCAAGCAACCAGGCAACCAAAGGCGACTATTTCAACGTGGGCTCCATCTCAAAACCCATCACGGGTTTCCTGATCGCATGCCTCATCAAAAAAGGGGTGTTGACCTGGGAAACCACTATCCGGGAAGTTTTCCCCGAGTTCGCCTCAAAACCTTTCCGCGACCGCTGCGGCATGAATGATACTTTCCTCAACACAAAGGTTTACGAACTGCTGGGGCATACTTCCGCCATGAACGGGTATTACTACCACGTAGCGAACAACGACGAGATGGCAGACGGGGATACAGACCCTTTCCGCTTCATCCAGGACCAGGGCATACAAAACGGCGGGAATAGCCGGGACGAGGAATGGAAAAGCCCCGCAGCTATGAAATATCTCCGCTACCTGTTCACCGTACTGAGCCTGAAAAAGAAAAAGTTCCAGTTCAACAGCTCCACCAACCTGGACTACCAGAACAAAGCAAATTACGGCTACGGCGCCACAGCCACCATTTGCGCGGCCATGGCCGAAAGAAGAACAGGCAAATCCTGGGAAGAGATCATGAAAGAGCTGATGGCCTCACCCTTCAACGGCGCTCTTCATATGATCTACGGGAACCTGCCAAACGGCATGCAGTTTCACGGCTTTGATCCTGCGAGCGGATTGTTTATCCCGCTTCCGGTGTACAACAACGATCTGACGCCTTACAACAGCAAGTTCGTGGTGGGAGGCATCCATTGCACAGTGGGTGGAATGGCGCAGTTTATCCGGTATAACCTGAGAGCGGTAAACTCTGCCTCCATCTTTGATATAGAACAATATCAAAAACCGGTGACGGCAGCGGCAAGAGGCGGGCTGTTCCTCGGGGGAGGGCTCAAAAGTGAACCGCTCAATCACAACGGCGCTACCGGCGGCAGCCTGGCCAGCCTTCAAATATATCATCACAGCGGCCGGGGTTTCAGCGCCATGATGAACTGCGGCGGAGGCCCCGCTGACGCCCCTTACAGGGCAGCTTTGGGAGAAATGATGCAGGAGCTGCATAATATTCACAGGGACTGGGACGATCTGAGATATTCTCCTTAACTTTTACAGCGACATAATGCATCCACCTGTTACCTGGTAAAAATATCATCCGGGCAATATTGCTGACGGCCTGTTGTGCACAAGCAAAGGCACAGGGAATACATGTATTCTGGAGAAAAGATACCAACCAGCTGCATTACGACAGCAGCCGCTATATCAGCACCGTTATCGGCACGAAGAACGGTTTGCCGTCCTCCCAGGTCCTTTGCCTGTACCAGCAGCAGGCAGGCCCCGTCTGGATCGGCACATCCATCGGTGTAAGCCGGTACGATGGTTTTGATTTCGGGAACTTCCTCGCCACCGGCAACAGGCAACTGGGTAAGGTAAACGCGGTTAAAGAAGATACGCAGACCGGGGTGATATGGGTGATGAGCGAATCAGGGCTTTGTTTCTACAAAGAAGGGCAATTGTTCCCTGCGCTGCTGGAAGAAGATTTCTCCGCCAACGATATCTGCTTCGACGGAAATGGCGGCGCATGGCTCGCTACCGGTATAGGGCCGGTCCATCTTGACAAGTCTGCACTGGAAGACCTGCTCCGGCAGAAAAAAATTACGCTGGCCTCAAAGATACTACCGGCGTGGCGCAGGCTGGCATCCACAAAAATGGTAAGGAAGATCGCGCTGGATGCGGATGGTTCCATCTGGTTCAGCACCCGTCACACCTTATACCGCTACGATCAAAAAGACCTGGTTAAAATATGGGAAACGGGGCTGGAAAGTGACGACATCACATCCATTGTATGCCATAAAAGAGATACTGTATTCTTTACCGCCGTACGAAGCGGGCTGTTTGCGCATGAAAGCGGCCATCTTAAAAAAATACCTTTCAGAAGCACTATATCCGCGAACCTGCAGCAGCTGGGAGACAGCCTCTATTACCTTACCATGCACGGGGTTTACGGCCTCACGGCGTCTAACCATCAACTGCGTTTTATCAGCGCCATCCCGGAGGAATTGAATATCTGGCTGTCGTGCCTGCTGGTAGACCGGGAACGTAATTTATGGATCGGCATGCATGATTGCCTGATCTTCCAGAAAGAACGGAAGTTCTATGAATTCAGTAATGCAGACCCAACAACCGGCATCGAGCTGTTCAGCCTGTTCCGGCGAAAAGACGGACGTTTGCTGATGGGCGCCAACAGGGGAAGGATCTTCGAAAAAAGGAACAACGACCTGGTAAATGCCCTGCCGCAAAAGTCGCTGGCGGAACGCGCCGAAGTAAGAGCTATCCTGGAAGACAGCCGGGGATGGATGTGGTATGCCACCGGGTTTGAAGGCGTAAAGCTGGTACGTGGAAACGGGCGCATGGAAAACATTACAGAAAAAGAAGGCCTCAGCACCAACTCCAATTCTTTTTTGCTGGAAGACAGTCATGGCAACATCTGGACCGGCGGGGACGGATCTGTTACGAAGATCGCCGTGAACGAAAGACTGTCTTTCACCGCATTCAGCAAATTGTACCCGGGCGACAATTACAACACCTTCCTGAATGCCGTGGAAGGGCCGGACGGCGCCATATGGCTCGGTGGTGAAAAAGGACTGTTCGTGATACGGAACGGCAGCCTGCAGGAATATGATCTTTCCCCTCATACACCACATTCGCTGAATATTTCAGACCTCAGGAAGGGCGAGGGAAATGATATGTGGGTTACCACACAGGGCGAT
The DNA here is from genome assembly GCF_039655965.1 of Chitinophaga sp. YIM B06452. Lineage (NCBI taxonomy): Bacteria > Pseudomonadati > Bacteroidota > Chitinophagia > Chitinophagales > Chitinophagaceae > Chitinophaga > Chitinophaga sp. YIM B06452. The sequence continues at coordinate 246,204 of NZ_JAWLKY010000007.1, forward strand.
GGCATCTGGCAGTTCGGCCTGCATGCAGACGGAACATTGCGGCTCAAAAAGATATTCACTGAAAAGGACGGCCTGCATAGCAATATCTACCTCAACCTCGCTGCCGGTCATAACAAAGACATCTGGGCTGCAAGTTACTCAGGTATCACACGGATCAAATACATCAGGGAGAATGAGCCATACATTATGAATTACAGCCACCCTGAAGGGTATTTCAGCAGCGGATACCAGGCCATAAAACTGCTGCAGGCAACCCATGACACCATATGGGCTGCCACTTCCACCGGCCTGCTGTGCTTTAACCCGGAGGATTTCCCCCATGCATATGCAACCCCGGGCATTATACTGCGGGACGTGAAACTATCCGGGTCTGCAAACAAGCCGCCAGGTAACGGCCCGCTGGTATTGCCTTACGACCGGCGATCCATTGCCTTTGAATTTTCAGGCATTTACTTTTCCCATCCGCAAGCGCTGAAATACGCCTACCGCCTCTCGGGAACGGAAAGCGGGTGGACAGACATCGGAAACAAACGCAGCGTGAGCTTCCAGAATCTTTCGCCGGGGACGTATCAGCTGGAGATAAGGTCGTATCTCGGAAGCCATGCGGTAAGCGAAGCGCTGGTATATTCCTTCAGGATAAAACCTCCTTTCTGGCAGACATGGTGGTTCATCCTGTATTGCCTGGCCGCAGTAACGCTGCTGCTTATTTTCTGGATCAGGAAAAGAGAAGCCGCCATCCGGAAAAAGGCAGCGGAAAAAGCGCTCGTCCAGCAGCAGCTGATAGAGCTGGAGATCAAAGCACAACGGGCGCAGATGAACCCGCATTTTATCTTCAACAGTCTTAACGCTATCAGCTCGTTGATTGCAAGCCGGCAGAACGAGAAAGGGCTGCAGTACCTGTCCAGGTTCTCGAAATTGCTGAGAATGGTGGTAGATGAGAACGAGACCAGCTTTATCAGCCTGAAGGATGAGCTGGAATTGCTTCGTTTATATCTTCAGCTGGAAGCCCTGCGTTTCGTGGATTCTTTTTCTTACGATATCCATGTAGACAGCATGCTGAATACAGACCAGGTAATGCTGCCTTCTTTCCTGGTACACCCGCTGGTTGAAAATGCCGTATGGCATGGCTTGCTGCATAAAGAAGGCGAAAGGAAGCTGTTCATAACGTTCAGACGGGATACTCCAAGGCAATTGCTTTGCATTGTGCAGGATAACGGCATTGGTATTACAGCTGCCGGAAAAATAAAAGCGGAACGGTTGAACGGGGCCGGGCGGAAAGAAAAAGGGCTTCAGCTGATCAGGGAGCGGCTGCTGGCCTTACAGGAAAAAACCATGCTGCAGGCCACGGTACATATAGAAGAACTGAAAGGAGAAGACCAGGAAGTACGGGGTACAAAAGTCACCATTGAATTGCCTATCATTTATGAAACCTGAAATAAAAGCATTGATCATAGACGACGAGGCGATGGCCTGCGATATGCTGGCTTACCAGATCCGGCGCCATGTGCCCGCTATCACCGAGGTTAAAAAATGCACCGGTGCAAAAGAAGGTATACAGCTCATTGCCTCCTGGCAGCCCGACCTGCTTTTCCTGGATGTGCAGATGCCTTTTATGGATGGATTCGATCTGCTGAACGTTGTTGACCAGCATTCTTTCAGCGTTATTTTCACCACCGCTTACAACCAGTACGCTATCAGGGCGATCCGCCATAGCGCGCTGGATTACCTGCTGAAGCCCGTGGATGTGGACGAGATGAAGCAGGCAGTGGAGCGGTTCCTTAAAAACAGGCAGAAAGAAAGCCGGATCAGCGAACTATATCAAAACGCCGTGCAGCAGCTGCAGCATACCGAAAAACAGCCGAAACTAACGCTGCTCACGCCGGAAGGCATCAGGCTGGTAAAGCCCGGGGACATCATCTACTGCACAGGCGTAAACAACTATACCAGGTTTTATCTGCGCGATGGATCGGCCATCACAGTTTCCAAAACACTCAAGGAGTTTGAGGTATTGCTCAGGGAACATGGTTTTATGCGCATCCACAAATCATTTCTTGTAAATCTCAGCTGCGTTGCAGGAATTGACAGCAACGATTCCCTCATCATGACAGATGGCAGCAGGCTGAGCATTGCGCGCCGGAGGCATGCGGACGTTATCAGGGCGCTGCGGAAAAGTGAATCCCAGGATCCCGGTCAGGGAATTTGAGCCCCTGGTAAGCGCTTTACTTCGGCCTGAAGCGTAAAACGGGCTGGAATGGCACAGCAATTGCTTTCAGTTGATATATTTGCATCCAAATACACCTGTAATGAAACTCATCTACCTTGCCTGCGCTCTTTCCGTACTGCTTTTCCCGGGCTGCGAAACCACGCAGCAGATCATTAATAACCTGCCGAACACTACCACAGGCCAGCCAAACAGCTTCCAGATCGCCTCGGGGTTAAGGGAGGCGCTCACCATCGGCACACAAAATACCGCCAACCGGCTTTCCGCGCCCAATGGCTTTTTCGCCAATGCCATGCTTAAGATACTGATGCCCCCGGAAGCGCAGAAAGTAGAGTCGACGCTGCGCAACGTAGGACTGGGAGGCGTGGTAGACAAGGCTATCCTGGCTATGAACCGGGGAGCCGAAGAAGCGGCCAAGTCGGCAGCTCCCATTTTCGTCAACGCTATCCGCCAGATGAGCATCACCGATGCCATCGGCATTCTGCGGGGCGGCGACTTTGCGGCTACCAACTATTTCAAACAGAAAACCACAACGGCGCTTACCACCGCATTCAGCCCTGTGATCAGCAGTGCGCTGAAAAAAGTGGACGCCACCAAATATTGGGCGGACGTATTTACAGTATACAACAGGTTTTCCAAAACACCTGTCAACACCGACCTCACGGCCTACGTGACCGAACGCGCCATCAGCGGCATATTCCATGAAGTGGGGCTGGAAGAGCAAAAGATACGGAGAGACCCTGCCGCGCGTGTTACAGAGTTGCTGAAAACGGTGTTTGGGAGTCCGCTTGCGCAGAATAGGTAGCAAACAAAAAATCCGGCGGTTTGCTGCCGGATTTTTTTGTTTATTTCACAGAGACTGACAAGCTCAAACCTCACTCATGACTGTTCAAACACCTCATCAGCAGGATGAGGTGTTTTTATTGCATTGATGATTGCCTCGACCACCGCCCCCTTATTTGTCCATTTATCTACGCTATCATTTTTTGTTATCGGAAATTCTTTTCTGTTTGAGGATTCTATCCTTTCAGAAAGCATTCTATAAGCTGAACCTTCCCTGTCATACTTTCTTGCGCAGCAAACAAGAACAATGGAAGTATATTGTATTTCACCGATCAGATGTTTCAGGAATAAGGGATCATCAAGCTTATCCAAAATCCGGGCTAGATCTTCAGCAATATCTCCTGCGCTAATTATAATTACCAAGATTTCGTCCAAAAGGAGAATAGCAATAAAATCCCTCAGGCTGCCATCGTCATTATAAGCAAGAGCATTTAATTCTTCAAATCCGAGTGTGAACAACTTTTTAAAACTTGCTTCTTCCGCAAGTTTTTCAAATACTAAACCAGCAGTCGTTGTCTTACCGCTATTCATGACGCCTCTGATAATGAGATATTTTCGCATAAATTTGATTTTCTGGAGTGAAACCTGGCTAAGGATAAAGATAAGGGCCGATGGGATTCTGCTTTATACAAAAACAGTTGCAAGAATACTTGCAACTGTTTTCTTTGGTGCCCAGAACAGGAATCGAAATATATTGAATATCAGGATTTTATAGATTCTGTAAGTCAATAGCAAGTCAGCAAATTTCCACCTATAGCCCGTGCAGCAGTTCGGAAACTGATATATTCAAGGTTCTGGCAACCGCCTTTATTGTTCCCAGGGTGGGGTTACCTTTTCCGTTATCTATGTTGTAAATCTGCGCATGCGAAATGCCGGCGGTATCGGCGAACTCCCGGGTACTCATGCCAGTTTGTAGCCGGAGTTCTCGGAAACGCCGCCCAAAAGCCTTCGATAATTCTTCATCCTTTACACCGATCATGCCTTCAAGTTGAAGAAAGCGCCCAAAAATATTGACTCAGTATATTAAGTCAATTGAAAAAAGTCCTATATTCGGCTATCTTTGCGACCTCAAAAATATTGAAGGTTGCTACTTCAGACCAGTACCAGGGATCTTGGAAAATTCACATGGAGTGCTGAACGAAGGATGCAGCTCGTACCTTACGGTGCGGGCTCTTCTTTGCTCGTGCTCCATGCCTTCCAAGAGGCCCTGGCCGACAGAGTTGAGTACCGCGCCTTTTTTTTGCCGGGCTCTAACCTTTAAAACCCGGCATATGAACAGCGATATTCATCCCTCTGAACTGCTCGAACAAAAGCTCCTGGCCTTCATTCAGGACATCAAGCCCCTCGGTGTAAACCTGGTGCATCTTGATTTACATGTTGACCAGCGCCTCTTTTCACCGAAACGGGCCATTCAGTCCGGAACCCATGAAATGGAATTCCAGTCATATATGCCTGAGCTGGAGGATATAACTGCCATCATTATTTTGATTGCAAAAGGATCTTCACCACGGTGAATACTAAAATAGTAAACCAAGTTAACCGGGTATTCCTGCCTGGTTATTCTTTTTCAATCCGAAGGCGCCTGTTAATGGCCGGCTCTCCGCCGGCAGTTTTTCCTGAATCATGTCCTCCAGAATCCGCATGTCCGCCCAGGTGAACCACCAGGGCGGCGAAGAAGGTATATCCTTGTATTTTCCGCCCCGTTTTACTCTCTCTGCCCTTACGATATGAAGCCGCATTTCCCACCTTCCGTTATAGTCTACAAAGCAGCCCCAATACCTGCGATCTACCGATAGACGCCAATAGCCTGCGCCGCCTGGTATCTGGCTTATCTCTACCTGCACTTTACCTCCCCACACCTCCACCTCCATTTCAATTCTGATCCACATATCACAGACGTTCCAGTTCCTCCAGCGGGACACTTACCTCGTCCTTTCCGGTATATATTCTCACCATCAGACGGCCAAACTCAACATCGAGGTTAACCAGGTCATCCCCGGCCACGCCCCTCTTGCCCTTGCCACGCAAAAAGCGGTTCACTCGCTCTAGAAGGCCAAACGGCGGCCGCCAGCCTTTCTCCTTCAGCAATGGCACGAAAATCCGGCCCGTATCGCCCTGAGCCGCGATTTCCCGCAGGCGCTCCGTGTCCTCTGGTATGGAAAAAAGTAATCGGCCCGGATCCGCGTCCAACACGTTATAGTGCTGGTCCGCATCCTTTCGGAGCTTGTACATGGTTAGGAGATAAGCTTCGGAGCCCCCGGAAAAGCCGCGGGGGAAGGTTTGGAAAACGAAAAAGGAGTGCCCTTTTGAGATGATGCTTTCCAACAGCGGTAAGGAAAGCAGAGCGAGGGGGTTATATTTCCCGGTAATATTCACAACCCGGCCCGTGAAATCAAGAACGGACGGGATTTCGCTTGAAAACTTGAGTTCCATAACGCGCAGTTTAGTTGCCAATATTTTTAGCAAACGTACTAAATTTATTAGGAAAACAAACTAATTTGCGAGTGATTTTTTTAGCTTAGGAAATGAAAGCCGGGTAGTCGTGCCCGGCTGTTTTACTTAAAGTTGAATGATATCCCGGGCAAACATCTTGACGAGGATCACACCAGCGCCGATTTGTTTACTCACTGCATTCGGATCGAACACACCGTCCTTTATGAACTTCCCTTTGGTGTAATGCTGACAGCCCGACCAGAGGTAGGGGGAATTAATTCCCACCTTGCGATATCCGGGACCATTATACCGCTCCAGCCGATCCAGTGTGGCGCCAAGCCCCCACGACAACCGAGCGCCTTCCTTCCCCGGCGATGAGGCAAAGCCGACATACTGCAGCGCGTCGATAGCGCTTTCCTGCCAGGTGAATGGCGGCTCTCCTTTCAGCGGCCGGCCGGCCGGAACTTGCTTCGTCCGGGCGGTAAGCGGATCGCCGTTGTGCAGGTGCCCGGTGAATTTGCCGCCGTTTTCCATTTCGTGAATTATACCGATAAAATACCACGGCACGCCCGTGGCCTGGACAACCGGCAGGTATTTCTCCTTTCTGGCCAGTATCCTTTCTACGGTTTTGTCCACCCGGTCAGGGTTTGTTATACGGCAAATCTTGAATAATTCTGCGTTCGTCATTAGAGATAATTAGAGGCTTATTAGAGCCGTATTAGAGAAAAGTGAACCGATATCCCCACGGAAGGTGTCCAGCGCCTACCGTCGAACCCGTAGCCGACATACGGCCCGATTCCCAGCCGTCCTAGTTCTGCTGTTTTGATCTGCAATGACGAAAGGCCGGTAATGCGAACGCTCGGATTGTGGGAATAGGCGTCTACCACGGTTTTATATCTAAAGAGGCCCACTTTCTTCCGGTAGGTGGTGAGCGTAAGTGAATCCCGCACCTGGTAAGTAATTGTGGATGTATCCGCCACGGTCCCGCGGAGAGTGAGCCATCGGTCATCGTACTGCAACTGATGCGTACAGGGCTGGCCTGGTTGGGAAATAGTGACCACTACTGGCGCAACCGTCCCTGAAGCCGTAGTTCCTATCGTGGCCAAAGCTTGGATATGCCGCTTTTTGACTTTTAGCAGCGCCGCCTGGCTGTCAAGCTCATGGCGCCATACGATTTCCGCTGCTTCCAGGGTGGCCTCAGCTACTTGCCGCTCAGCGTGCTCGGTACCCGCAGCATCCTTCCAGTAGCGAATGCTGTCCTCTTTGATGGCTTGAAGATCGCGGAGGCTACCAATTATATCCTCCTTCCCACGGCACGAACGGATAGCCAAGAAAGCGACTAGCGCCAGGAGGCCGGCTATGATTATATTATCCCACTTCATTGAGTGACTTTTTGCTGGGATGATTGAATAATTTGCTCCAATATTGTAACCCTGGTCGTCAGGCTTGCAAACTGCGCCGCGGTGGCCTTGCTCTCTTCCGCCTGGTCCTTATGAAGCTGGTCGTCCTTCATCTGCTTCCCCTCCACCACCCGCACCAGGGTATCGACTTTGTTCGACAGCGTAAACCACATGCCACAAAGAAAGACGACATTCACAACGATCTTAATCACGTCAGCCAGGGAGAATTTGAGCCTGTTGATATCTACCATTATTCTACATTTTTCTGATCAATGCCTTTTTCTGCGGCCCGGTGTATTACTTCATCTTTCTTATCGCCACTCTTGGAGGCACCGAAAAAATACCCGAGTAGCAGGCCACCCCAGCCAATAACGCCTATTTTAATATCGGAAATAAGCTGAGCGCGTTCAACGGATACATGGCTCGTCGATATGAATATCAGATAGCCAAAGCAAAAAGAAAGAGCATAGAATGCAATTGCATGCTCAACTTTAACAGTTTTAAGCCATTCTTTCATGTCAAAGTACTTTTGAAAATGCATTTAAAAAATTCCCTCCGGCATCCTTTACCGCCCCGTTCTGCCTGTAGTATTGCAGACCACCGGACTGAAAGTTCATGCTGTAGGCGTAATACAAAGTGTTTGTTCCTGTCGGGGTGCCGGAAAGAGTTACCTTAACCTGAGCGCTGTTAAGCACGGTAACGCCTGTGATCGTAACACCAGGTGTTCCGCTGGATGTGAACTCGAATCCGTAATGCCCATCCTTGCAGATGCGGGTGGCATCCAATGACACAGCTCCGCTCAGTGGAGTAACGGTTACAGTTATTTCATTCCCGGCCAGCACTGCGCCTGTGCAGGTGAATGATGACCATGTAGTTGCCTCCCAGCATGCCTGGAAGTATGGCGCCATCTGACGAAGCCCGGGCCCACTATAGTGTGAGGCCTGGAAGTTTTTGCTGTAAAACTCCTGGCCTTCCAGTGGCGCAATATAGCCTGGGGTGGCAATGCGTATCTTTGAGTTGCTGAGCCCGGCAATCATTGCGTTACATATGTTCATCGTGCGCGCCGGGTAAGTACCGGACAGGTCAGACCAGTAGCTAAACCCGAGCTGAGACAGGATCAGCCGCACGTCTTCCGTTTGGCCGGTTCGGGCCTTTATGTCTGTGTTGAGGTAGTCCGCCAGGCCGGACAAGTACGCGGTGTACGAACCAAAGTTTGCGGTGGCATCACTTTCACCATGTAGGAAAGCGACATATGCGCAGCGCAGGTTCTTGCCCTTGCGGTCAGCATAGGCTTTCGCGCTGTCGATGGCCCTGAGCATGAAATTGTAGTAGGTCGTATTCTTGTATATTGCTGTTATCCCGGCGCCGTTCACTGCTGCAGAGATAGTGAGCACCTCAGCATTCACCCCTTCCGAAATGAGATACTGCGCCATCAGTTCCCCAAGCATTGGCATAATGGACACCCTGTTGATTTCGTAAGTGGGTTCATTGACAGAGGTTTGATACTGCTGCGACCGGTAGAATGACAGCACCCCTGTACGGTTATCCCGCTCAATCTTGGTCACATTGTACGGCGAAGGCGCCAGATCAATACCACCGTAAGTTTGCGGGGCCACCCCCACTGCATTGCTCTGCCCGTAACCGATGATCAGCACGATGTCGTTGGATGTGTATTGCGCTTGGGCCGAGAAGGCGAAAAAAAGAAAAAAGAAAAATAACCTCATAAAACTGTCGATTCTGCGTGACTACCTATAATATCCCAGCCGCTGCCGTTGCTTTGTACCAAAATGGAAGAACCCTGTAAGGTGAGTGTCTTCACTCCTGTTATTACCACATCGTTTGCGGCGGCGGATATCTTTTTTATACAATAGATCCTGCCGGTTACCCCGGAGGCTGTGGGAAGTGTAATTGTAGCGGATCCTGTGTTGTTGACCCGGAGAGTAAAATGCGTTTCGTTTAGAGTGGTATTTCCGGTAACGGTCGTCACAGGAAGCGACATCGAGCCTTGTACCTGGAAGAAAGTATGCAGAGAGGTAGCGGGACCGATTCCGGTCCGATCTGTATTCGCGTCTATTACAGCCACTACCTTCGTCGTGCTACCTTTGGTACTTTCGAAGTAGTGACGACCATAAGCTGTATTGGTGGAATCGTAAGAGTTGTATCGAGCCACCCCGCCGCCAGCGTCGAATAGTAGCCCCGTAGCGTTAAAATCGCGCCTTAGATCAAACCAATACGATCCCGTTGCTCCGATATGTCGTAACTTTTGATTAACAACAATGGGGGCGCCGCTTAACGCCGCCAGCGTATCGGCATTTAGCCGACGCATTCGCACACCAGCAGTAAAGGAAGCTGAAGTATTATCGGCGCCGGCTGAAACATTGAAAAAATAAGGTGAGGTAACCGCCACCCCAGTGAGAGAATCAAGCAGGGTACCATTTAAATCTACAATCATACCGCTTCGTCGCAGGAACATACTCTGCCCCCTGATGGCCAGCTTTGCAGAAATTGTGCCTCCGTCAATTGTCCCTAATGCAACCGTACTATCTTTTTTCCCCGCAAGAAATGCAGGGCCAAGGAAGTTAAGGGCGCCCCATGTATCCGTTGTGCCGAACACGCCTGAATTAAAGTAGCCTAACCTTGCCCGCATGGTAGAGGCATCCGATTTAAGCCACTCTATCAAGCTCGCCTGGTTTGTTCCGTTGTCAATCCGTTGGAAGGGCCCTTTGGCTCGTATCCTACCCTCTACCCACAATTCTGCCCCTGGCTGCTCTCCGGCGAACTGGTTCTTGATGTAAGGTAAACTGTCCGTACTTCGGATGTAGGTTTTATTCTGCCCGTCCACCACAATCAGGGCGTTAAGGTTGTTGTGGGTTGATATCGGGACATTCAACTTGTCGTCCAGGCTGTCCTGAAGCCCAACCACTCCGGTAATTTTTATCCCCTCCAGCTTGATGGCAATCTCCGAGCCTGAACTTGTCCGGAAATAAAGGGTGTCGTTGGAGCGCCGGGCGGAGTCGAGAATACCATCCGGGAGTTTACCCAGCGGACGCCAATACCCAACATTCTGGTAAAGCGTGCTGTCAGCTTGCAGAAATACAATCGCTCCGAAGCAAGTGCCGTTCGCCTCGCTTTCCAGGAGGGCACATGATGTATCAGGCAACACCGGCGGTCGAAAAAAAGAATCGGCTGCCAGTCTTTGGAATCGAGCCCCGTAACCGAATCCAGGGGTCATTTCATCCTGCGAGAAAGCATGCAAGGAGCTTAATAAAAAAAGTAAAATTAGTAGTCTTTTCATTTCATTGTTTATTTTATCCGACCCAGACAAGGCGAACCTTGCCATAGGTTTTTACAGTGTTTTCAATTGCTTCAGGGAGTTGCGCGTCGTCGCTTAGGAGTCGCTTGGAGGTAACTCCCACTGTTGGCTCCGCTCCTGCTTGGTCTTTCCCCATAAAATATCCTTCTCCGCCCCCGATGAGTTTTCGCCAATAGCGGACAATTTTATCAAGCAGCGAAGGTTGTTGGGGGAAATTCGAATCTTCTATGATGTTCACAGAAAAGATGTTGTGCCGGTGATCCTTCACGACATCCACGCCAAGGCTACCGGCCTGGGAAGTTCCATTTCGTTGTGAATCGTTCCCCTTACTCCCCGGGATTACACGATCATGCAAGCCTTTATAGTCAGGCCTGTAGATATTGTTGTCGTCCATCGCCCAATATGCATCCAATACTCCCGCGGCTGCGTCCCGTTGGTCTTTCGTCTTCACCTGCCCAGCCGGCAACCTGTTGAGATACCACAGCAATGCTGGGTAGTCCGTTTTTAGCATTGGACCCCCATCACAGGGCATCAGGTTTTGAATGATGGAGGTTTCGAGGATCCCGGTTTCGGCGTCTACAAAAGTGCCCACTCTCTGCATTGTGATCAGCGGGCTCACAACATGATAGATAGCTTCCTCTGTATCTTCGTCAGTTACCTTTATCAGTTCCAGATATTGTCCTCGTCCGAGGTAAATCTCAGTTAATTGAAGTCCTTGCCAATTCACCCATTCCCCACCAGTAAGTCTAACTGTTGTATTAACCTGATTCCCATTCATTGTAAACATGGTCAAGGACTTATTATCGGGAACGGCCGCTGAGGCCTGAAGATTAACGAGGCCATGTGTTGTTGGGAATACCAAGTCCACATATTTATGAAACCAGGTAGCATCAGCGGTTGCAACACCAGCTGTTCCAGTCACTTTTTTATACCCGGTAAACCTGTCCGGGATATTGAAAACTGGGTTCGCTTCAATTACCTTTGGGAGGAACTCAATGAACACATAATCCGGCGAGTTGAAGTTGAAAGTAGTAAGCGTGAAAGCGGTGTTTGCTGAGTTAATGGTAAACTCGCTATCCGCCAGGTAACCATACCTACTGCGGAGATGCGGCCTCCAGGACCAAGAGCCGATTTCTTCAACCGATGAACTTCCATCAATAGGCGCAAAAGTCTTCTGCCCTGCAGCAGGATCATGAGGACCGGGGCCTCCAACTGTGAGCTGCAGGCGGGGCCGCACATGTACCACTTTCCACGCCGGATTATAGTTAAACCTTGTAAGCAGGGCGCCAAGGGTTACCCCGTCGGTAGAAGAGAATATTGATACTTGATGTACTACTGGATTTAGGCCCGCAATAAACACCGGTTTTGGGAATGTCTGGGTAGGAGGATCTACACGCTGCGCAACTACTGTTCCAAGCGCGGTTGTTTCAGCAGCCTGATAGATCAGGTAATTGTCTTCTATCTCCTCTCCTGTAGCGAATATGGTGAAATTTATATCCATTGTTACTCTGTTGAAACTATTTGCATGTTGTTGCCGGCCGGATCACCATTGAATGTTCCAAACACGTCTGTCTCGATATCGTAAACCACTGTGAAACTAGTTGCCGGGCTATTATTGTTTTCTGATCTCAAACTATTGCGTTTCTTCGCCTCTCGTATGTCCATTGTCCAGCCCGCCATGGGGTACAAATCCTGTCTGTTTGCCTCCAGCGCGGAGTTTTCAAGTCGCACGTATTGGTAGCCATCGAGAAGAACGTCCGAACAGCGCATGATCTCGTTTAACTTGTCGGCCACCCAGTCGGGCACACCGGCGCCATCGCCGACCACAAGCTTATACTGCCTGAAGGTATCTGCGGAAAGTTGCGTCAGGTTTTGTATCTGATCAATGTAGGCTACGCTCTTGAATCCAGGCTGAAATCGCTCAATAACAGCCTCACAGCGGAACCCGAATTGAATGCCGGTTTTGAAAATCACGTCATAGTCGTTAACATCATGTTTGTATTGGAACAAAATGCTATTTTCAAGCTCTTCCGCGATCTCTTGAGGCTCACTTATAAACTGCTCAAGGGTAACTCCACTACCTACTTTAAGGATGAAGTAATACCTTCCCTCGTCGTGCGTACTAAGGGCCGCAGAAATTTCGTAGGTAGTGAGCTGAGGGTTTACAATTCCAGTTGGTTTTGCAACCGCTGGGAAAGTCGTAACCACCTCGCCAGTACACTTTACCATGTCCATTTGAATAGGACCGAAATTCGAGCTGATTTGCAAGAAGATCGTGTCAGACTTTTCCCACTTTTGTGCATAGTCCACCTCCTGCTCGTAACTTTTGATCTGCTCGAAAAACAAGTATGAATCGATTGACATGACATTAGGGCTCACAGGCACAAAGCGAACTGGATTTAAAAACGGTATTTCAACAATGTTGGCCATTATAGCTGTGTTAAATCTGTATTTGCTGTCAATAAAACTTTGTACACCATAGCGTCATTTGTAACAGGCTTCATTCCTACATCCATCACTAACCCTTCTACTACCCGTCCATTTTTCAGGTAAGGAATCACGCCGTAAGAATTCACGTCTATTTTATCGGGAAGATCAGATGGGACCGGAGCTTCAAATTCAGCGTACCATGGTATAAACAACGGGTCATCGAGTGCGCCGACTTGTACATCACCACTCTCCGAAATAGTAACCCCGTTGAGCGTAGTAGACAGCTTGCTGTTTTTATTGCCGGTCCTATACCTGATATATGTTGTATCACCCTTATCGATAAAGGACCGAATGAAATTTCCATGTTGAAGCAGCATGCGTTTCGGTGATAGCTCAACATTGAAAGCCGTGTTACCTGCAATTAGTCCCGTAATCGTATCATACGCGATGCGATGAATGATGTATTTACCTGGCTCTGTTTCTTCAGCATCTATTATGAATACGTCAGAATCTGCGGTATTATCAGTGGTCGATTTCCCTTCCAAATTTCTACGCGTAAATTCGATGCCGTACATATCTGCGCGATAAGGACTGAGCAATTCAAAGCGTTTCACCACTTTTTTGAGCGCAGTTTCGTATTGCTGAGTGACATTGAACTCGTCCCGACCGTTCAAGTCATCATAAGTCTGATTCTCATATCCAACAGATATCGTATTGTACACCAGGTCCTGAGCAAAGGAAACCTTATGGCCGGATACCTCTCCCAGCGTAACGATAGGCTCGTTTTGGAAGAAGTACGATTTTCGTTCAAGCACAGCCACTTCCTTTTGGCTGCGCACTTCAACGCCGAAGCCAATGTTCCGTGTAGCATTGATAGCGGCGAAAAAGTCTTTGAAATTCGTTTTCACTACTGCCCCTCCAATACCCCGGATGGCATCACCGCTTGTTATCAGCAGACCTTTCAGCTCGTTTGACAGGTAATCGCTTACTGCTTCGAAGCTTCCGCCGGTCATCTGTGAAACCAGCTGTTTGTATAGCGTAAGGGCGGGCAAAGCCTTTATGGTTGTCGGCGGCGCGATGGTTGAATATCCGGCGGATATTGACATCTCACTGTCCAACACGTCATAGTAGAAGCGCACCCATTCAATGCCGCCGGTCAATGCGCCGGCGTCTTGCTTCCAGGGGGAGCCCCAGACGAGGAAATAAACCTGATCCCCCGCGTCGAGATTAAATTCCTGCTCGCCTTGTATTTTATGCGTTACTGGCGCGAAAACTGGAGGTGTAGGCGGGTTGTAATCAATCACCTGCCCGGCCTCGCTCGCATTGGAGGTAGAATAAACCGTTGTTGCGCTCTTTAAAGTTCCTCCGTTGTATATCCTGATGTCAACTTTGATTCTCAGGTTCGGATCAGGACCATGCAGATGAGGAAAAGGGAAAGAAAGCTCTTGAAAGTAATAGGCAGAACGGAAAGACCAATTCCATTTAAGACTGACAGGACCTGTAGCATCAGCCTCGTAATATGGATCATTAGTTCCGGCGATATCTCCATCGGTCACATTTCCGAATGTATGGAGGCTGGTACTTCTTGTATTATCCTCCACATTGCCTTCCGAACCGATAAAATCGATCTGCGGAAGGTGGTTGCCATAGGTGAAGGGGATGTTTCCTCCGACTAGAAGAGAATTGGAAGCATTGCGCAGCAGGATTCCATCAATCGTCAGATCAACACCGGCGGATACTGGGAATTCATATGTTGTTCCCTCGTTTGCCTTGATATCCTTTGTCAAACCACCCTCCAGCAAACGCACCTCCACGAAATGATCCTCCTTTACGATATCTGGCAGGTTCACTTCACCGGTATATATCGTTTTGAAGACCCCATCGTTGGAGTCCCGGCGCTGCATAACGAAAGTAATTTGACTTTCCACCCCTTTTGACGCTGCAAGGCTCCATAGTATCTGGGCGCCATCCTTTACAAACCGGATGGGGATGCTCCAGCTACGAGTCATGCCCCAGTAGGTAGAATGCCTGGTCCAGTTGAATACGGTATCTTCCCAACCATCGAAGGTCCATTTCAGCGGAGTTGGAATACCTCTTACGACCACCTGGAGGTTATTTTCATTCACCTCGTAGGACCGTTTATCGGAATCAATCAGATATGTGAGGAATTTCTTCATGACCAGTTCACATATCGGTTAATGAATTCAACCTCACCGGCTGCAGTTCTGAAAGACTGTTGCACTCCGCGCCAAGTATAGTTGTTGGTAATAATGGGCCTGTTTCTGGCCATGGCCTCTTTCAATTCATTCGCATGCCGGCCCAGGCCTTCCAGGAAAGCTTCGGCCGTTAATGCCGGAGCGCTGTCACTGATGGGCATAAATGGCATGCCGGCTGCAGCGGTAAGGGCCATGTAGTCCGAAACAGAAGGGATCACCTTCGAGTGTTTAGGGAGATCAACCAGCGTGGGCACGTCAGGCGTAAGGCCAACACCGCCGCCAGGTGTCATAAACACTTCATGCCGGAAGCCGTCACCAACCCACGCAAGACCTCCCGGGTGATCGTCAACACCCTCAGCGTATTTAGGTATTGGACGGGCAACGACGTTAGCCAGTTGGGCGAGGCCGATGGCGCCTATAACTATTGATAAAGGGACATTCGGAGGTGTAGAAGTAAGAGCAGCCGTTACCCCTCGGGCAGTGTTGGCAGTGATCGCGGCAATGTCTCTGGCTCTTTCAAATCTTGCCCGCTCAAGATCAATTTGACGTTGCCGCCTTTCGAGTTCTTCTTTTTGGGACTGGGCTCTAGCATTTATGATAGCTATTTGAGCCGCCTTCTTCTCTTCAGATTCCTGGGAAGCATTGATACGCTCAATATCTGCGGCCTTCTTCTTCTCTATATCATCGATCTCTTCTTGAACTTGATTCTTCTGTCTATCAAATGATGCTTGACCAATCGAAAGGAAAACGTTAGTAAGCTCAGCTTCGAGTTCTTTTAGCCTATCATTTAACTCTTTTCTTCTTTCCTCTATCTTATTTACCGCATCCTCGTTAGCAGCAACTTCTTGATTGAGCAACTGCTTTTTAATAGCGAGTAACTGGCGCTCTAGCTCCGCCTTTCTTTCAGGTGACAGATTAGCAGACGCCAATTCTCGCTCAACAAAAGCCATCTGAGCCTGTAAGGCCAACAGTTGGTACTTCTGTGCGATTTGATACTTGGCGGCTTCATATTTCTCTTTCGATATCTCACCGCGCCGGTATGCCTGTGATAGAAGCGCCTCCTCGTCGGCCTGGAAATATTCAAGCTGGGCAAGCCTCTTTTCATAAGCATCCATTCGCGCCTGCTGATCCTTATCAGCGGTTTCTCTGAATAATGCGGCCATCTGGGCCTGGAATCCACGCCCCAGTATTAGAATTTGGCTATTGGCTTTCTCAAATATCGCTTTCCGCTGGGCCGCGGTAAGTCCCGACGTTTTTAATTCCAAATCGCGCTCAGCCTCTATGATTGACCTTTGAGCCGAGAACATTTTATTCAGCGCATCAATTCGCTGCTCGACTGTGCTGGATTCGCTTTCCAGTATACGATTGTTGGTATCGATGATGTTTTCGTACCGAGCTTTGTTGATTTCAAAATATGCTTTCCGGTCCTTTTCCGCCTGCTCCCGGCCTTTTTCTGATAACTCCTGACGCTTTACAAAAAGCTCAGTATCTACGTCAGCGATCTGAGAGTTAACCTTTCTTTGTTCGGCTGCCAGTTTTTGGTAATCCTCAAGGCCAAGGTTTTGGTCGGACAGTTCAGCGTCCAGCAACTTCTTTTTCAGAACCAGATTCTCTCGGCGCGCCTTAAGGCCGTCCTGTTCAATTTTATTCACCTCTTGCTCAGATGCGCCTCTTGCTTTTGCTGATGCGATAGCTTTTTTGGCCCTCCTTTCGTCATCAGCTATAAATGCGTCAAAGGTTTCGTTCAATACTTCGATTGTCTTCCCGTAATCTCTTGCCTCCTTATTGGCATCTTTTACTGCCCCAGTGAATTTCTCAAAGGCGGTAACAACGAGTGGTAAAAGCAGCAATATTGCGCCTAATCCCGTGGCAATGAGGGCAGAACTCAGCAAACGTGTGGCCGCGGCGCCGGCAATCTTGGCCCGGGTGAGGGCATTTTCGAGCACAATCTGCACCTTCGTGAAAATACTGTCTTTATTGCGGAGTGCTGTCTGTATAGCCTGCAGCCCGTTCAAAATAGTCATGACAGCCTGAAGTTTCACGAAAGTTTTCTGGAGTTCCTCATTTTCGCTTCCAAACAAAGCGGCGGTACCTTGGGCGATTGCGAACCCACCGGCCAGGGCCTGGGCTGTTTCGATGAGCTGATCGAGGTTTCTTGTATCCGATGCTGCCAGTTTTACAGAATCCCTGATATCATCGATTGAATCCTTTGCTTCGCCTACCTGGTCTTTAAACGCCTGAAATACTTGGTTATTCTGCCCCAGTTCAATGCCGAGCTTTGCTGCAGCTTCCTGGAGGGCCTTAAGTTCTTGTTTTGTGCTTGTAAAGTTTGCGTTTAGTCCAGTTGTCAGCTCAGCAAGTAATTTTTCTTGCTTGGCTAGGGACTGGTATGCAACATCAGTTTTCTTTCCCTGATCCTCCAGTGCCTTCATTTGATTGCGAGTGCTGTTCAGCTCGCTCTTCAATACATCGAAGGCCTGACCAAACGCACCGGTGTAGTTACCCACATTACGGCCGAACTGGCCAACACTGGCGTCTATGGCTTTGAGCCTCGTGTCGAGGTCGATGGTTTCTTTCTTCAATGCCTGCGCCGCGGCTGTATTTTCTTTCCCGGCCGCTGCAAGGTCCTTGTATTCTTTGCGAAGTTCAATCAACCGTTTAGACAACTTCTCATATTCGCCAGCTAGGCCCGTTGTTTCTCGTGCGGTCTGTTTGTTCTCCTTCCGCTGAGCCTCCAATAGTACTTTTGCCTGTGCAATCTGTGCAGCATATTTACCTGTTGCGGCTGATAGTTGCTTTTGAACCCTTTCTAACTCCTGTTGTTCTTTAGTCAGTTTATTTGCCGCCTCAGCTGTATCCCGGAAGCCCTTCGCGGCCTTTAATTCCACACCCTTCCCGTTCAGCTGAATGATTTTTTCAGCTGTTTTATCCAGAAGTCCAAGCAACACATCAAACTGCGCCCGGACCTCGGGAATGTCAATGACGCTGTTTATAGTTTCTTCGTTGCTCATTTTCATGTTCTTTTTGGCTTTGTTCTACCAAGCGCCGGTACATAGCCGCGAACCGAGACACTGTTGTTTCAGCTTCACGCACCTGGTGCCCCATAAACTTCGAAACGATGGTCAATAGATCATCATAGTATGCCCTGGTCGGTGCCGTTCCAGCTTTTTGAAGCCGTTCCAGTTGAAGTTTTTTTGTTTCCAGTTCCACGGCAAATGTTTTTGATTGCCTTAAAACCCTCTGAAGGTCTTTCTCATATTCAGTGTAGTCGTTGGGGTTGAAAGGGAAATTGAACCCGGACGATTTTAACATTTTTATCAGCCCATCATGTCGCTTTATCCTGAGAACATCAATTGCAGCTGGTACCAACTGCAGTTTTAGGTTCAGTAAGTGAACATCCTTTTCCAATGACAGTGTATACTGTGGTATCACATCTTTGAGGAGATCCATGTACTCATATTGAATATTGATCCATGAGTGGAGAAGGTCAGCTTGGGACGGTCTGCCCGATATTACCAGGGACGACAGTTCACCTGTACATGAACAGGAAATGAACCGGTCCATGGTTAAATCAGTGCAGGATGTGAAATAATGTACCTTCATGAAAATTTGAGTCCTGTAACATCTGTGATTTTCGCCCGAAATACTGGCGCCAAGACGCCGAGATACTCCAGCTTTTTAAAGCCGCCGAGCCCCAAATGCTTCCCTTGATATTTTTTATTGATATCGTCCGCCCCATCGAAATTTGTAGTCAGGGTAATCTTCTCTACACCTACTGTTATCCCCAAAGAAGCGTGGTACTTACCAGTAATGTATAGGTTGGGCGCATCCGGCGACCTCCTTGGGTTAGGGGTAATCTCCATTTTCCATTTCGCGTACTTTGCTGCGGACTCCAATGACTTGAAATAAGGATCTTCTGAGTAGCCAGGTCTAAGGGACGCACCATCGCTTCCGTAACCCTCCATCAATTGCTCCTTATTCAATTTCAGATACTCATCGGATGTCTGAGAAACACTGTCCTCAACTACTTCTGAAAGTCTGGATTGCAGATCACGGACTCTTCTCGCCATTGCTGCTACTGTGCTCATTTCTCGGGAGTTAAAGCACGGGGATCACTCCCCGTGCTCTGATTCTTCAATAGGTTTGGCCTTTCTGCCCTTCCTGGACTCTTCGGCTGTCGATGGTGCCTGTGGCTTGATCCCCAGGCCCTTTGCTGTCGCCGCGAGGTCGTATTCCGGGTAAATCGGCGAGAATGTGGCAATGAACTCGTCATAACTCCATCCCTTTACCGATTCGTGGAAGGACTTGGCCGGAATTACCTGCTTCATTATCCACGGTTTACGGTGATCGGAAGGCCTTCATACCCTACCACATCAGCAGCGGCGAGCACAGACGCGGCAGCCGTGTTGATGATAACCTTATCCGCAGCATTAGCCGGATAGTTCGGGCTGGCAGAGTCGAGGGTGATCGTAAAGGCTTTGTTTACTGCATCAGCGACAACACTGGTAATTGTGATTGGCAATCCGGCAGCGTTCGTTGCGACCCACATGGCGGCCGCGGCCAGTTCTGTGTCGTACGTGTCGTAGAGGTTTACTCCTTCACAACCTGCTTTCGCCTGAAGTTTGATTACGCCTGCCGCAGAAGCTCCTACCTGTTCCAGGTTGATGTTTTGAAGGCCCTTGATATCTTCCAGGTCAAACCCTTCAGCCTTGGTCCAACCGAGTTGCTGGTTTACGTATTTACCCTCGAACTCGAAAAGTACACGGTACTGTGTCGGGTTCGACCCATCACCTGCTTTCCAATCGTAGGGGACAAAGTTGTCCAGCGGTATGCCGCCGAGCCCGTATTGCCCTGTTCCATCGTCTTTTTTAGTTCCGATGATGATGCCGTTAGCATCATAGAACAGCCAACGCAGTGTGGAAGTGGAGATGGACTGAAGCGCATTGCTCAGGCAAATGCCCCCTTCAAAATACTGGAAGAGCCAGATGTAGTTCCCTTTCCTAACGAAACGACGTTTGCCGTATCCTGCTGTGAAGAATACAGGGTCTTCGCTGTTGTCAGTAATACCCGCGAACTTGTGAATCGGGTAGATTCTTGCGGACTTTGCAGCAGTCGTCGCCGTTTTTAAGGTATTCTGCAGGTCAGCAAGCTCGGCCTTCGTGAAAACCTTTTTAGGGGGCACCCCTATGGCGCCTCGGATGTCTAAAAAGTCGAGGAAGCATTCGCTGAACCCGACATTTTTGAGGTCTCCGATGCAATTGAGTCTATTCAGTTCTGCCATTTCAGTTTTTTTTAGCAGTTGAAAATGTTGTACGATAGTTTCATATTGAGGCGGAAGCAATGGAACGGGTGCATGTCCCGGAACTTGATACCCTGGCTCCTTCTGGCACCAGAGTACTCCCGGAATACGTTATCAATCCACAACTCCACCCCGTTAAGCGAGAAGCCGAACTTGCCTGGTGCAATAAGTCGCTGTACATCCCTGCGGACCTCTTCATCACCCCGGTGCGGCACGTTTTTCAACGCCTGGACGTTTACGAAGAAGATCAAGTGTACGTCTGCATACCCGGCGCCGTCAACCTTCGTATGACCGGAAAGCCCGAAAAAGGACAGGGCGGTCACCGTGTCATCAACATACACCTCTTTGTACTCGTTCCCTCCGATATACACCTCCGGGATGTACCCGTCTTCGGTTTGATTCCTATAACATCTGCCGTAAGCCTGGTACTGGGAGGTATCTATCCCCCAAAGTGCCAGCAGCTTCCCATGCAGGTACTCCTGCAACCGTTGTATAGGCTTGTCCAGCCCTACGGGATCATTCTTTGTGTAGAGCATGCCGGGACGGTCTTAGCGGTGATCGTATCCTTCGGGAAGAAGTTGTTATGCAGGCGCATCAGTTCGCGGTCGAGTTGCTTTTTGAGGCCATATGAGTACGGCATTTCAACCGTCGGCATTGCCTGGTTCAGGTCAATGTAGAGCCGGTCCGCGATTTCCCTGGTAATTCTTTCGGTTTTGTTGGACCGCACAGAGTTGATGATCTTCTCTACAACCATAGCTGCCATTTGAAGGCCGATCGCCTTGTCGAAAGCTGCTACATTGTTTAGAATGATCTCCGTGTAGTCCTTCCCGCTGGTGAATTCCAGATTTAACCCGTACGCCACGGAAGACAACTGCGGCGTAGTACGAACGAAGTCCACCTCCGGCGCAGGATTACGCACCGCGGCCATGCCAGTTGAGTCGTAGCAGTTGCCGGCGTACCAGCATGCGCGCTCGTCTACCGCCTGGACTCCGCCCAGATCATCCTGGAAGTAACCCAGGAAGAACACGCCCGTCTTATACGCTGCTGCCATATAGCTGAGGTCCCAACCCAGTTTGGTGACCACCTGGCTGTTTGCTTCGGTGGTCACTTCCTTGGAGTATAGAGATGTTTTCTTCAGGTTATGGAACAGGTACAGATTGAACGTTGCTACCCCGTTGAAGAACAGCGCAGCCTGGGTGACGCGGACCAGGATAGTAGGATCGGGAACGACCCGGATTTGGCGACCGACGAACAGCCCTTGGTTGGCCACAGGAACCACTTCTTCTGTCCCCCTGATAAGCTCCAGGCGTTGCTCGATGATCTCCGGCACGCTGAATATCCCATCCAACACCGCGGCGATGGCAGATTCCTGCAGGTCCTTCAGATACGTGTTTAACTTCGCATCATCGAGAGCGGGATCTTCTGCGGTTGCTTTAATGTTTTCCGGAGATACGATAGCGTGGTAGTCCTGGAAGAACCGTCCTGAGTCGCATTTTTTGTTCTCAGGTGTAATTACAGGGCTACCCGACTGTGTGGGCTGCCGGAATCCGACACGGCCGAAAAGGGCTTGTATGACTTCCCGCCTGTACATTATGCGGCCAGTTGTGCGACTTCGAACACTACGGATTCAGTTGCTACTGACAGCGGCGCCAGGGCCGGTGCGAGGTCGAGGGAAATCTCGAATTCCATCACGTCGTCCTGGGTGTTGCCATTTGAACCGGAAGTGTCAGCGCGCTGGGTGTAGCCGTGTACGGCGAGCGTCAGGCCTGAGCCAGTCGGGTCGAGGATAGAGCCGTAACCACCCAGGTAGGAGTTGTAGTCTCCGTGACCTTCACGGTTCTGCTTGGGAATCCAGGGGAGCCCGGCGAACTGGCCGGCCGGCATGATCAGCGAGATACCACCTGCGTAGTTTGCGTCCTCCAACTCAACGGATTCCTGAATGTTCAGGCCCGTGAACTGGAAGTTGGTATTGGTCTGATTGCCGCCGCCCTGGTTTGCGTAGAACTCACCATCCACGTACGTGAGAGACGATGCCAGCACATCGAAGGTGCCGCGGTAGTTGTTCTGCCGCATCATGGACTTTGCCAGCTGGTAGAACCGGCTCTTGTTGGCCAGTGCAATTTCGAATGCATCGTTTGTCGCGTTCCAGGTACCCCCTGAAGTTGCAGCATTGATCTGTGAACGCTGAGCAATCAGGTAGTCAATCAGGAATGTTTCCAACGATTCGTGAATGTTGATGGCGGAGTTCAGCAGCTGCTGGCCCAATGCTTCCTCAAATGCGAAGACGTTATTGTCGAGCTGCTTAAGAGAGATCGAAAACTTGTCTACGAATGAGGTCCAGGACAAGGGCATTGCGAATGAACCCCCGCGGTTACCGGCGTGGTTGTGTGTGCGTGCAGCTGTGGTTGCTCTTTTTGTACGGGCAAGCACATAAGCCTCTACAGGGCGGTCTTCGCGGGTGCGAAGCTGCTCATGTGTCGGGATCAGAATTGACCTGTTCTTCAGTGCCAGTGCGAGAGCGGGAGATTGCTTTGAACGGAGTTCTGCTTCAGTGAAGCGATCAATGAGTCGAGCCTGTGCCTTCACAAGGTTCGACGGTGAAAAATTAGGCATTTTTCATGTGTGAAGAAATTGTCCCCAGCATCTTGGGGCGATACTTTGCCCAGCATCTTGGGCGAAATCACTTTGCCGAATATCCCCGGCGGTTACCGGCGCAAGAAGGGCCGCGCATCTTGGGCTGATCTTCTTGCCTCCATAACAAAGGTAACAGTATGATAATTTCTGAGCAACCCGAGTAAACTCAATACCATGGCCAATTCATCATTTATTAATTTTTTGCACATATTAAAAAAGGCCCCAATTTCTCGGGGCCCTTCAGGATATGGAAGTGGGAATTAATTATCCATGTCGAAGTTCGGATTGTCTTTCGCCAGCTTCAATACATGTGCCTGGAATTCGGCACTGTTCGCACTCTTTCCTTCGGCTTCCCATGCTTTGGTTGCCTCGCTCATCTTCGTTGCCGTGCCGGTCGTCATCTTATCGCTGCCGGCGCCACGGCCGCCGCGGTTCGGTTCTTCTGCGACGATGTAGTTCTTTTCCTTGAGGAAATTCGGCAGCCATTGTTGTGCTGGGATTGGGTTTTGGGTAGTAGCATCGCGGACCACTTGGCCGTTGAGGGATGGAACCAGTATGCCGTTTTCTTCCTTAAAGCTGAAGCCGTTGGCCTCTGCAAGTGTAAGAATGTCTGAGGGCGAAATGCTCGTCTTTGTGTTCTCAGGGAAGTAGGCCAACAGCTTAGAACGGTTTGATATGGCGGTTTTCTCTCCTTCCAGGGTTGACACCTGCCCCTGCAAGGTTTGAATGTTCTTTTGCAGGTTGGTGATCATGACTTCCTTTTCCTGGAGCTGTTTGTTCGGCTCCACCTTAGCGTCTGAAAGGATTTTCTCCTTCAATGCTGTGATAAAAGCGTCCGGGTCCTTGCCTTCGAACGTGAGCCCCAGCTTTTCGCGCTGGCCTTTGATGAGTAGTTCCTCGCCGGCGGTCTTCCCCTCGTTGTAGCCGGTCCGCTTGGTGTTCTCATCGCGGGCCCTCAGTTCATCGGCTGAGAATGCAGTGAGTTCTGGGAGCTTCACTTCTACTTCCTTTTCATCTTTCAAAGCCGTAGTGAAAGCCGCCTCATCCATGCGCAGCAGTTTGGCAATAGCTTTCTGAGTTGCTTCGTTAAGCATTGGCACCTCCTTTTTTTACGTACTCTATCTTTCGGTTCTCCTTTTGTTCGTTCAGGCGCTCAGCACGATCAGGAGAAATCTTCGTCTCCTTGATCTTCCTTGACCGCTCAAAGCCGCCACGGCCGTTGGATTCGAGTTTCCATTCCTCGTAGACCTGGTTGTGCTGGACCGCCTCTTCTTCCGGCGCTTTTGGCTTTTTCTCGGGAGCTGAGGGAGCTTTGAAAATTTCCTCGATCACCTCCTTGGCCTCTGCTTCCGCCACTCCCTCTTCCAGCATCAAAGCCAGCAGCTCTTCGGCTGTTTTACCCTCTTCCTTGAGGTTGATATACTTTTTCTTTTTGTTGTGGTTCATATGATGATTTTTAATTATTGAATCCTATAGGCTGGGGTTGAGCCTGAGGCGCTTTCTCCTTTGCTGCAGCATATGCTTTGAGATTTGCCCTGAGCGTTTCCAGCGGGGAAACGAGAATTTCAGGTTCCTGCAACGTACCGAGCCATTCCGAGAAGTAAACCTTGGCTATGTAGTCTTCTGTTTCGCCTATGGCTATTTTTGCCTCTGCGATGGATTGGTGAACGAACGGCTCCAGCTTCATTAGACGAAGCGCTCTGTGTAAGGCGCCGTGGTCATGGCTATACTTCGCATGGAAGTAGTCTTTGAGCAGCTCGTCCAGTGTACATTGCGGTGAGCCAGCTCCGCGGGCTTTCTCGTACTTTTCCCACAAGGTATCTGGCGACTCAATAAGGTAGCGCCGGCCGTAACTCACGGAACTGGGCTTGTAGGTTTGGGGGTACATGAATTCCCCCATGGCATCAGTCACGAATTTTTCCATGTCTTCCGCCCAATCGCTTATTTCGTTGAGTCTGCGGTTGACCGGTTGAACGTCGATAAACCGGCCTGTCGCGGTGTCGTTGGAGGCGTCTTCCCGTCTGTGAGTTCCCCAAACGGTTCGCTCGATAAGTGCTTCCAGTAAGGTGAGTTCGTCGGTCATGGTTTTCCATCCGTCAATATCCGGGGTGACATAGCCTGCAACGTCTGGCGCGAGAACAGGATCTT
Source organism: Chitinophaga sp. YIM B06452 (assembly GCF_039655965.1). Lineage (NCBI taxonomy): Bacteria > Pseudomonadati > Bacteroidota > Chitinophagia > Chitinophagales > Chitinophagaceae > Chitinophaga > Chitinophaga sp. YIM B06452. The sequence goes on from NZ_JAWLKY010000007.1 coordinate 271,141, forward strand.
TCTCTCTTGGGATCGGGAGGGTAATACTGTCAGCAGGATCGTATTTCAGCTTCTTTCCTGTACCGTTACAGGTCTTACAGAGATCAGCGCCTACGTATTTCGTACCGTTGCAGGTTGGGCATGCGGCGCCGTACTGCCAGTATTTCGGGAATCCATGCAGGAGCTTAAAGATTGATTTCACCGATCCGTCTCTGAGATATTGATCTGCCAGCTCTACCACAGTCCAAAGTATCGAGGTGAACATCATGGTGCCCGGCTTAATGATGTCGGACAGTATCCTGCCAGGGACATAACCGAAGTAGTTGGGGAATGTCTGGTCTGAAACTGTACGGATGCTTTCGCCGTCGAAACGAACGATGCGGTCGAAGGTATCATCGACTACGCGGAATTCATCCTTCTTGTTTGTTTTGAAAATGATATATTCGAGGTCCCTGCCGTTGGGCTGGTAGTCGTATACGTTCATTACGGATTTATACGTAGGATACGCGGAACCATCCGGGCTGACTTCCATGTAGACCATCCCCATGGGGTCCATTAAGTAGTAAATGCGGGCAACGCGGTCCATCCATCTACGCAGGGAATATCCCCATTCCACTGAAGAAAGCGCCTCCCTGAACTGCCGCTCCTGGGTTTGAGGTAGGTTATAGTGAACCGATCCCCCGCGGGCAGTGAACACTTCATCGATGGGGCGTGTAACGCGGTCGAACAGATCTACGTTCGATTTGGCGTATTTCTGCCGGTTTCGCTTCTGGTCGTCATTCTCAAAGGAGTTGATCTTCTCCAGATAATCGTCCATGCCGATACCCGCGATATGTACCGCCAGCTTCTTTGCCTGGGCCTGTGCGGCGTCCACAAGGGCCCGGTTGGGCCTTTCCTTGATAATGCGTTTGATATCTGCCGTCTTGAGATTCATCCTGAATGAATTAAATATTCTGAATTGCCTTCTTCTTCTATTATCATGGTGAGCGTGTCGGGCGCGTCGTCGTTGGCGTTCTTTCCTTTGGCGAGGTAACCGGTGACAGCCGAGTAAAACTCCGGCCACATTAAATCCCAGCCTGCAGGGAAGTAGATCATGTTCTGTACCTCTGCCGCTGCGGTGAATATCCTCACTTCCTTGTTGTTCGTCTGGTGGTACCACTCGAACGCACTGCGGCGGTTGCCCATCGCCCTACAGATCCTCTCGACGTTCCTTGCGAATCCCCGGCCGCCGTTGTTGGATTCGATCTTGGTCTTCGCCACCTGGTGCTTCGTTACAATCGTGGCCGTTTGTCCCTCTGTTACTTCCATTCCTTCGGTGGTGTATATCACATCCCGGACGTAATAACCTGAAGGCGTTGGACTGTATACTATACCACAGAGATAATCACTGCCAGTGTCTGCGGTGTCGATCACCATCTTTATTTCCCTTGCCTCCGGCGGCAGTTCCCTGTATTGTTTCAGGTCTTTGTATAGTAGTCCCTCCCTCGGTTTCGGGTCCTGCTGGTAGAGGCTGTCGAAAACATGGGCGTTGCGGCGCCGGCTCTTTTCAAGTTTTTCCTTTGAATGCCTCGATGGCCACAACGGCTCCCCTTCTTTTCGGGGATCCTCTTTCGTAGGGGGCCCAACCTTTAAAGCTGGGTACTTTACGACGTGCCAATCATTCTCCAGGCTTAAAAGGCGCCCTGCAAGGTCCTGTTCATGCCAGCGGGTGAATACTATCAGAACCTGGCTGTCGTTGTGTAACCGGGAGTCCCCCACAGTATCGTACCAATCCGCAATGTTTTCTCTGATCGTTGGCGACCATGCTAACTTTTGATCCTTGTAGATGTCATCCAGGATGAGCATGTCCACCGGGTCTCCGGTGAGCGGACCTCCAACACCTACCGTTTTTACACCTCCTTCTTTTCCTACAACCTCGAATTCATCCAGCGTCCTAATCCAGGTGCCCTCTGCTTCTACCGACATTTTACCGGCAAGGGTGGTCTCTGGGAATATTTGCCGGTATTCTGGAGAATCGATGAGACGCTGAATCTCCCGGTTGAACTTTCTCGCCTTGGGTGCGCTGTAGCTTACTACCGCGATCCTCCTGTTCGGGTCTTTACCAAGTACATAGCCTGGTAAAAGACGTGTAGACCCCTGGCTTTTGCCGTGCTGAGGTGGCACAAAGACCATCAGCTTCTTGATCTTCCCTTCTGCGAATAATGAAAGAACTTTATAATATGATTCGTGAAACCAGGTATCCTCCCATTTGGGAGTCATCAAGGATCCGTAATCCAGAAAATTCCGCCGCGCAAGCTCAACTTCATAGATGTTCAGCATTGAGCTTGCGTTTCAGTTTGGCCATGACGCGCAATTCCTCGTCCGTTAAGTCGGAAAGGTCGAGCTCTGGATAAAGCGGCGCGCCATCCTTTCCGGTAACCTCCTTCTTCTCCGGTGCGTTCCAGCCCATCATTTTGGCTATGCTGTCAAGCGCCTGACGCTTATCTGAAAACTTCACTTTCGTGGTATACCCGATCTGCCGGCGCTCCTCCCCGTACCCTTCGTGAAGCTCTTCTTTCTCCATGCCGGTAATAGCGGCGGCGGTGTCGTCGTCGAGATCATGGGCCTTTAAAAGGGCGCCGGATTCGTCATAAAGTTTACGGGGGTCGAAAAATGCGAGCTTAACGTACTCTTTGAGTACACGTTCCTGGGTAATACCGACTTTTTCTGCGAGTTTCTCGGCCTGGGATTGGACGTAGGCCTGGACATGGGGTTTCTTTAGGGTGCGAGAGCCGAGTGATTCCGAATTCTTTTTCGAATACCCAGCTGCTTCAGCGGAATACTTTACGCTCCCCGTCTGCAAATAAGTGTCCGCAAGCTTTTTCTGGCGCGGATTGAGTGGCTTTTTCTTTTCAGACTTCCCCTTCATATTGTGTAAGCCCTGTAGTTATCAGGGAGTTACATTACAAATGTAGGTAGAAATCGACTATCATTATATTTAATTGATTATCAGAATTATATGAATCTCCTAAACTATAAAGGAGCCGAACTGGCTCCTTTATTTTATATCTTAACGATTACTATTACATAGGAAAATCTTCTCTTCAAACGTAGGAGGGGCCTCAAGGCGTCTCTTCCTGGATTCATTACTTACCTCTTCGTCTGCAAGAGCAATTCCAATCCTAATTTCAGATTCGGAGTTGCTGGAAACAATATCAAACAACCCCAGCTTCTGCTTGGCGGTGGTCTCCTGAGTTGGAGTTTTTTTCAATTTCTTTTCCATTTTGTGCAAATTTAGGGCTTTGAGGTAATTTTGCAAGTTTTGTACCGGTATTCTTTTTGGGCGGCTTTTTATTACTTTCAGCGGTGGATTTTTTTGAATCTCGTTCTTGAACAAATAAGACTTCATCTTCTGCGTCACTTGAAACCAAATATAAGGATAATTCTGTTAAAACTGCCTGATATTCATCACCCCATGTTTTTGAAAGTTTCACTATATTAAGTTTTGACGATATCAGTTCATAATCAATGATATATCCATGGTCAGGGCACCCATGAACGAGATAATCCACCACTGTCCTGATAGTAGATTGATCAATTCTTGGATGATATTGTGATAAAATCCTAGTACCATATTGGTGCCCGATGTCTAACTTTCTTCTCTTATCCCCAAGTTTGTACGGGTCGATTTGCTTCATTAATGGTTCATAGAACTTTGTCAAGTTATCCAACAACTGACGGGACATTTCCGTTTTGGAAAGATTAATTTTCTTGTGCTCATAAAGCCTTATATACATTGCCTCATATACTTCTCTGTAACGCTGTTCGATTCGTTTTAATGAATATTCATCATTTAACGCGCTCTCCCTGTCAAATTCTGGACCATCTTCCCTTGCTTTTCCTAATTGCACATCGAGTGGCCCCAATTCCCCGGCTTCGTCAAGAATAATTGTTGATCCTCCCAGGGCCATCAATGTTGCAGCGCTTTTTGCCCAAAAAGGGACAACTATATTTACAGTTTTGAAATTGGATCTCAATGTTCTGATTATTCTATAAGCGTCGTCTGGGAGTCCACCTGGTGAATGAACAACAACATCAATTTCCTCAACATCCGCATGTTCAGTTTTTAATTTCATTACCTGCTGCCTAACTGAGAGGAAACTCCCCGGATGAATTGCGGAGTGAAATATCAATTGGGGAATACCATTTCTAATTTTTGAAAGCTCTCTTACCAGCTTTGTAATCTGTATCATAACGTCTGTTTAGGTATAAGATGTTTTTTTTCACTAAAGGGGTTAAAATCATGGGATAAGTTTATAAAATACTAAATTTATTTATTAATTAATTAGCCAAAATTAGATAACTGCCCTGATGGGGAATGGTTTTCTTGCGCCCTTGTTTGGTGGCTAATGCCTATTGCTCGTAAACGTGAAAGTGAAGATTTGCGATCCTGCCATATTCGTACGACCGCAGCCAAAGCTCGCACCTTTTCAGGGCATAACCATCCAGATATTGGTTCAGCCAGCATTTAAGGCTCACGGCTTACCTACCACTCTTCAGTTTGTGGCGAAGGCACAAGCATCGCTGTCTTCAGAGAAACTATGAGGCGGTTGATATCCCTATCAACATAGTAAAGCATTCTTTTATCTCTCTTCTTCTTACTTTTAACAAAATCTTCAACAACCATGTGAGTAGTGCTTGGGCTTACATTTATTGTACTTGAATAATATCCTTTGTTGTAAATTGATAGGTTGATATTTGTGACCTCGTACCGGTATCTACCATCCTTAAATTGAACCTTTACCGTATGATTGATATCAACTGGCACAACCGATAATGCCGTCGGATCCCAATGAGATTTAATGATGCCTTTCCCAATTATTTCACCATTTTGCTTATCGTCCAACTGAATAACATTGTTGGCTGATTTATAATGTTCGACAAACCATCTACGCGCTCGCCGGTATAGTTCTTCCAATTTTGCGCTATCGATCTTGATTACATCACTGTATGTAACGATACCGTTATTTGCAGGAAGGGTATCAGGCAAAATAACTACTTGGGCATTGCTCGAAATTGCATTGAAAAATAACGCAATTATTGCAAATGGAATTGAATAGTATTTCATAGTGGTTAGTTAAGCTTCTTTCTGGAAATTATTATTTTAGTTTAATATGATCTTTGATAACTTTTAGTAAATCAATGTCCCAGGCCCCATAAGCTGTCCGAAGTACTACCGCAGCATGTCGTATCTCCATTAATGCGGTTGACCCCAGATATTCGACTATAAACCCCCGGTGCGGGGTATGAACTAGCCGGAATCCCACCCTAACCACTTTGCCGTTCAATTTTATGTTCCGGTGCTGCAGGGCCATATAAGAAACGCTCAAAAATCCTGCCTACTGTCGGCTAATTCCGTAACCAAAAGCTGAAAATTGATCTGCTCCTTTGCAAAATGAAAACCAAAGAGGATATTCATTTCCTTATGGACCTGGCAACCACTATGATATCTTGAGGCTGCACTACTTCTCTAACAGCTTTTTCTTTTGCGCCTCGAACTCCTCCTTAGTTAATACTCCCTCGTCCAGAAGTGCTTTTAACTTTCGGATTTCGTCTGCTACGGAATAACTTGATTTAATGTTTTCCGGCAGATTTAAATCCTGATTCTTTGAAACAACTTCCCCTGAGGCCAATGCATTTGCAATATCAATTTCTACCTCAACCCCATCAACGATGATAAATACATTGTACTTCTTTCCAATTCTGTTATTCCCTTGGTAACGAACTGTCGATATCCTTCCTTCCTTTTTTTGGTACTCTTTTGCAAGTGGTATTTTTGCAAGTGATTTGGTCGCAAATTTGAAATCTCCGCTCGGTAATGTCCCTATCCCTAATAATATAGTATCGCCTTTCCTATATGAATCGAATTGATTCATGTATAAAGTTCCAGAGTATTGATTCACCCTTGGGTATTCGTTCTTATTGTCTTGTGCTTTTAAATTAGAACCGTAGGCTACGAATAGAAAAAAAATAAGAATTGACTTTTTCATAGTTGGTTGGAGTTTATGTTCATTATTTGGTATCTAATATTTGTTATTCAGAGAACTTCTCACACCTACGAAATTTTCCTGGGATTGTTACGCAGAGTATCTGCGCTAAACTTTAAATTTATTAACTGTGAACAACATATACACTGCGTACTGTGGTTATAGGTTTGTTGAGCATACATCTATACCATTTTGTTAATCACCAAAACCTACAGCCATGGCCAAAAAGAAAAAGAGAGGGAAAAACAAAAAATCGGCAATCTCTATTATTTGTTTGATTCCCGCTGATCTAACCTTTTCTTTACAAGATCTTCTAATTGCCCGGCAACAACAGCTGCAGATTGACCATTCGCCTTTGCCAAAAGCTCTGCAACAGCAAGCAAAGTAACATCTGAAACTGCTTGGATTCTGCTAATTGTAGCGCCTAAATCCATTTCAACTTTTTTCTCACCTTCTAAACCTCCAACCAGGTATTTCAATTTCAAAAGTTCAACATACTTAGCCGGAATTTCACCACGGCTAAGTATTTGACTTATGTAACCCTTATTCCTTCCGCTATCCTCTGAGAGTTGCTCTCGCGTCATCCCGGTTTTATAAAGAATCAGTTTCACTAATTCCTCGAATTCTTTTTTAGACATTTTCTAAAGATTGCGTTTCGCAATTTAAATTTGTCGAAACTTTGCGTTAGGTATTGTTTAATTGCGTTTCGCAACGTAACATTGTATTGTCAATGCAAAAATACAGTGCATCGCACAGTGAAATAAGCGTAAAAATAAGGGTTTTTCAGAATACGTGAAAATACGGGTCTCAATATGACAGTAGCAATATCAAAAAGCCAGAAGAGAAAAGAAAAGGCAAAAGTAAAGCGCCAGGTGCGTGAATGGGGTATTGAGTTGAAGGATATCGCAGCGGCTTCCGGCTTTCATCGTAATACAGTGAGTAAAGCCCTGGACCCTGAGGATAAATATTGGAACGACCAGGTATTGGCATCCGCAATGACGCTTATAGAAGAACGGCAGAACTCCTCTAATCTTTAACCCCTCCACCATGACCCAGTACGAAAAAGAAGTTCTATCAGCGGAAGTGGCCTACCACATGACCTCCTATAATTCTCGGGTCGAGGACGCAAGGAAAGCGCGGTTACGGGCTGATCTGTCCGACAACCACTACACAAAGGGGGTAATGAATTCCCTGGCTGCAATCTTCGAACGTGAGGCCCAGGAGCAGCTGGAACTGTACAACCAGAAATGCGCGCTGTTGGAAGGGAGCAATATCAAGGGAGGCTTAGTGGTATCCGCCGGCGGGGAACTGATTCATAAACACCTATAATCTATGATAATGACCTTAAACACTATCGCTCGTGAAATGGCAGCCTCCTGGGCTGAGCACCATAAAAAATGGCATGACCAATACCTGGTTAAGGCAGAGGAAGCTGAAAGCCGGGCAAAAGAAAGCCAAAGCTGGGTAGTTCGGATGTCTGCCCGCGGTACAGCAAACGCATTCAGGATGATGGCAGCGGATCACTTGGCCCAATACTACGAAAAGCTCCAGGTTGCTGCAGGGCCTTACATCGGCCAGCTGATCACAAACTCCTGCGGTATTCTTATTCAAAATAAATGATAACTCTTAAAAATTTCAATCATGGAACAGATTTCTACTTTATATGCAAACATCCAGGTCGTGCTTTATGTGGTATTCGCCTTTGCTGGCGTGGTGCTGTCTTACAAACTCCGTAAAGACGCAAGGCAATGATCGGTTACGTGGTTGCCCTACTGGTGCTGTCCACCGCAGGCCTGATATGGATCTACATGAAGGCGCCAGGGTCAACGGGAGAAATGGACGATTACGATGATCGAAAATACTTCGACTGATGGGGAAGGTGTCAAAGCGGTTGCGCAGGCTGAGGATGTGGGATAGAATAATGGGGTTGATAAGCTTTTCCTTGCTTGCCGTGGTGTTCTGGTTGATCCTTGATCACATTCTTCAAAAGCCATGATCTCTTTTTAAGAGTCAGTATCAGAATAGCCGGGGGTGATCTCACTCCGGGTAAATCGAAAAAAAAGTTCTTTAAATATTGGGGTTGGATTATAGGCTCGGCGTTCTAGCGGGCGCTGGGCCAAATCCAACCAACGACATTTTCATAGGTATAGGGATAATTAGATTTCCGCCGGGAGTGCTCTCGCTCCTGGAATTTCAATCAGCCTATCGCTTCAGGTGTCCCTTCGATGGGGAATAGGCTCAACGACCTTGAAAGCCTGTTGAGGTAAATCGGGGTGTAATCTGTACAGTTGGCATGATTGGGATAAGACGATCCGTGGTGCCGGACATAGCAAAGCCGGATGACAGCCGGGAAAGACCGGCAGATGAACAGGTGGCGAAATTGGTAGACGCTACGCCATGTAGGCCGATATGTAAGCTGAAGGGTACAAAAGCAGACGTGCATGCAGGTTCGATTCCTGCCCTGTTCACAGAGATCTTTGAAATCCGCAATTCCCCTGGCGGCCGCTTCGGGCGGGAACACTGGGGCTCACTAAAAATATTAACTATGAAGTAGCGCAACCAGGATCACAGGATAGAAAAAGCAAATCCAAAACGGAAAGATGAGATGTGTTTTTAACGCCGGATTGATCCACCGGCTAACATGGGGGCGGCAACCGGCCTAAAGTAATCCCTTCCGGCCAGGGCCTTGCGGGTTCGAATCCCCAGCCTCCACGGAGGACCCCAATTCAAAAGGGGAGTCACCATGAAAACGTAGAGATTAACATCACACCCGGAATGCCTACGGCTATGGATGAAATCTCGGTAAGGTAAATTTTGGTGTAAACGGGGGCGGTGTTTGCCCGCCCCTACTTTAAAAATCTTTAATCATTATTTCACAATATCAAAAGTACAAAATGGCAACAAAACTTTTTAACAAAGACAAATTCTACATCATCCGCGCTGATAAAGCTGGTGTGTTCATGGGCAAGATTGCCTTCATAGAAGGCACAACCATTGGCGTTAATGCCATCAGGCGCCTTTACTATTGGAAAGGTGCGCTGGATGCAACACAGATCGCAAAATGTGGTGTCTCCAGACCTCAGTCTTGTAAGTTTTCTGAGCAATTATCTGACACAGATCTGAGCATCATTACAAACCTGATAGAATTCCATCCAATGACAGACGAGGCCATTAACTCTATAAACAGCGTGCCAGTATGGAAGCAATAATTAAACTTTTTCTTTCCGGCGACGGCGACGGCTACGGCGACGGCTCCGGCGACGGCGACGGCGACGGCTACGGCGACGGCTCCGGC
>NZ_JAWLKY010000008.1:0-187652 GCF_039655965.1 Chitinophaga sp. YIM B06452
CCCGCAGGATGTGTTCTTTGATAATGTAGTGGTGATGAGTACCCCTGGGCCGGTGCTGGAAGAGACGCATTATTATCCATACGGGCTCACCATGGCGGGGGTCAGTAGTAAGGCTCCGGGGAAGCTGGAGAATAAGTATAAGTTTACAGGCCAGCTATTGGACGATGATTTGGGCTGGAATACTTATCAGATGAAATGGCGAACGATGGATCCACAGATCGGGAGATTTTTGCAAATAGATCCTGTTGCAAGCAGCTATGTTCATAATAGTACATATGCTTATGCTGAGAATAAAGTAATTACTGGAATTGATTTGGAGGGCCTTGAGTGGGTGTCTAAAATAGACGGTTCCGGGGCGACTAATGTAAGTGTAAATGTGAATTTTAGCGTCGATAAGAAACTAAAACTTTCGCCGGAGCAGATAGCAGCGTACCAATATGCCATTAGTAGCCAGTTAAACAGCACAATGCAATTGTCATCAGGAGGAACAATGTCAGGCAAGGTAACATACAATGGGGGTGATCCCCAAGCATTAGGGGTTGTTGTTCCAAGTTTGAGCCTCTATGGAGAAGCTAGTATAATTGGAGGTCAATCTACATTTTCTGCAACAAACGTAAATGTTTTTGACAAGGACGGAAATATGCGATCTCCAGAAATGGTGGCTAAAGACGCTACTCATGAACTTTTACATACTTTAAGACTTGAACACCCATTTGAAAAAACACAAGGAGCAGATACAAAACTTGTTAGCGAAGGGAAAGATAATTATTCAACCACACCTACCACAGACCCAAAAATTCCATTTAATATAATGATTTATCCAATGATAAAAATAAACGGAACAAAGGCAGGCGATTTATGGAAAAGTACGGGGCAGAAACCCTCTTATTTAACCAAAGATCAAATTAAAATGTTATTAAATGAAATTAAGTTACAGAATAATGGAGTTGGTGTTCCTTGGCGTTCAGATTTTTTTAATTATTGGCTTAACACCCCTGGAGAAGAGGTTAAAAAGAAACAAAATGAATAAGGCTGTATTATTGTTTTTGCAACTCTGCATGTTTTCGAGTTGCGATGCACAACATAAAGTTAATAGTACCACGCAAATTTGTAATCAGGAATATGATTCCACCTTGCAACGCTGGGTATATACTACTGTAGATAAGATGCCTGAATTTGAAAAGGGAGAGGTTGGCCTTTTGGAGTTTTTTAAAAAAAATTTTCGATATCCTGAAAATCAGGATTTTTTTCAAGGATCGATCAATTTAGTATTTATAGTTGATAATAAAGGACTAGTTACAAATGGTCATATTCTAAAAAAATCAAAGGCAGAATTAACTTTAGTAGATAAAGAAGCATTGCGTGTGCTATCTAATATGCCCAGATGGAAAGCCGGAAGTTGTGAAGGGCGAAAAGTTCCAGTAAGAATATTTTGGCCTGTTAGGCTTTAGAACGAGGACCGGTATTGAAAAGATGCATTATTATCCGTTTGGATTGACCAGGGATTCCACCAAGGCCGCAGGAAAGTCAGAAAACCGGTACAGGTTTAATGGTATTGAGAAGATCGGGGATTTTGGATTGGAAAATTATGATGCAAAGTTCTGGAAACTCGATCCACAGCCTGGTAGATAGTTGCAAGTAGACCCGATTATTGAAAATATGGAGGCATAGTCTCCATATACGGAGAACAAAGATAATTCAATAAGGTTTTAGTGACTTTCTCGCGATGAGCCCGATGATGACGACTTTTAACCTAATGAGCTGCAGACACTGATCCGGGGTAAGCTGGTAATATTGATTTGGTAAAATATTTGAGAAGCCGGAAGTAAAAGTGACAGTTCAAAATTAAAGAGAATGAAAACCATAATGTTATTGGGCAGTTTTCTTTTAACTTATTCTATTGGGTGCCGTCAGGTTGCTAAGAGCAAATTTTCGGAAGAAGAATTAAAATGGCTGAATGCATACAATGCAGGTGATACTTTGATCTTCAGGTCAGATACTGGAGAGTTTGACACATCTTTTATTGTTGATAAGAAGATCTATTACCCTGAGTTTATTCCGATCGAGGTTCATGATAAATACCTTCCACATACGGGATTTGTCACATACAAAAATGCAGCAGTGAAGAATGTATCTAAGGGCGAAAAGCTCATTTATATGGTCAAAAATTTCCCCAACAAGGACTCCCGGCTTTTTATTGATTATTTAAATTCAGGCATTATCATATCTGACTTGACGAAAAAAGATTTTGAAAAATACAAGAACGGAAAAATATTTACATTCAATACATATCATCCCAAAGCTGGCCCTGACGAACCAAAAGAAATAATTTGACATGAGGACCACGGAATAGTTAAATACGTTAATCACAATGGAATGATATGGGAACGAATTAATCTTCCCCAAAAATAAACAGCGTAGATAAAACGAAAGCCCCGGCAAAACGCCGGGGCTTTCGTCTATAATTTCATCGCTTTACTCCAACTCCACCACCAGATCATCCTGCTGCACCATCGTCCCCTCCCGCAAATGTATCGCCTTCACCTTAGTATCCCGTGTAGCCGTCACCGTTGTCTCCATCTTCATCGCTTCGATAATGAACAGCGGCGTATTCGCGCTGATGCTGTCGCCGGATTTTACGAGTAGCTTAGAGAGTTTGCCCTGCAACGGCGCGCCCACTTCGATATCGGGATTGCTTACTTTTTTGTTGACGGGAACCTCGCTTTTTACTGACCGGTCGCGCACCTGCACGCGGCGGGTGTAGCCGTTCAGCTCGAACACTACGGTGCGCATGCCGCTTTCGTCCGCAGGCAATACATACAGCAGTTTTACGATGATGGTCTTGCCTTTGCTGAGGGTGATCAGGATCTCCTCTCCCAGCCTCAGCCCGTAGAAGAACGCGGGCGTGGGAATGGCTTCCACGTTGCCGAACACTTGCGCGTGCTGGTAATATTCATCGAATACTTTCGGGAACATGTGGTAGCTCAGGTAATCCAGGAACTCTGCCAGCGGGTATTTCAGCTGGAAGGCGGCGAAATCGCTGTCGAAGTCTACGGGGGCGAGATGTGCGTTGGGTTTGCCGTTCAGCGGCTGCTGCCCTTTCAGCACGATCTTCTGCAGCTTCTGCGGGAAACCGCCGTAGGGCTGGCCGATCTCGCCTTTGAAGAAACCCTGTACAGACGCGGGGAAAGCCAGGTTGCGCGATTCGTCGAGCACGTCGGCTGCCGTCAGGTTGTTGGAGGTCATGAACAGCGCCATGTCCCCTACTACTTTCGAGCTGGGCGTTACTTTCACAATATCGCCGAAGAGCTGGTTTACCACGGCGTAGTTGTGCTTGATGGTCTCCAGCTTGTCGCCCAAACCGAGCGACTCCGCCTGCTGGCGCAGGTTGGAATACTGGCCGCCGGGAATTTCGTTTTCATACACCTGCGCGGTGCCGGCTTTCATATCGGATTCGAAGGGATAGTAGTACTCGCGCACGTCTTCCCAATAATTGCTGTATTCGTTGAGCGATGCCAGGTTCATCGGCTGGCTGCGCTCGTGGCCCTCCAGGATGGCGGCCATGGCATTGAGATTGGGCTGCGAGGTGAGCCCGCTGAGCGATGCGATGGCACAATCTACCACGTTCACACCTGCCTCGATGGCTTTGAGGTAGGTAGCGGCCTGGACGGACGCAGTGTCGTGCGTATGCAGCACCACGGGCAGCTTCACGGCTTCGCGGAGCGAACTTACCAGCACGGTGGCCGCCTGCGGCTTCAGCAGGCCCGCCATGTCTTTGATGCAGAGCATGTGCGCGCCGGCGTCTTCCAGGCGTTTGGCGAGGTCCAGGTAATAATTGAGGGTGTATTTGCTGTTGTCCTTATTAAGGATGTCTCCCGTATAACTGATGGCTGCCTGTGCCAGCGAACTGGTGTTGTTGCGCACGAAACCGATGCTGGGCGTCATGGCCCCGATGTCGTTGAGGGAATCGAAGATGCGGAAGACGTCGACGCCGTTCTCGGCGGCTTTTTCGATGAACTTCGCGATCAGGTTTTCCGGGTAAGCGGAATAGCCTACGGCATTGGAGCCGCGGAACAGCATCTGCAGCAGCACGTTGGGCATGGCCTGGCGCATGAGCTGCAGCCTGCGCCATGGGCACTCGTGCAGGAAACGCATGGCCACGTCGAAGGTGGCGCCGCCCCACACTTCCATGGAAAAGATCTGCGGGTTGTTGCGGGTGTAGCCTTCGGCCACGGCCAGTATATCCTTGGTGCGCACGCGGGTGGCCAGCAGGCTCTGGTGCGCGTCGCGGTAAGTGGTGTCTGTAAAATAAACGGGCTTTTCGTTGCGCAGCCACTGGCTGAATCCTTCGCGGCCCAGGTCCAGCAGCTTGTTGCGGCTGCCTTCCGGCACAGGGGCCAGCGGGTCGAAGGAAGGGATATGCGGGGTGCGGAACTTGCGGCCATCGTGTTTGCCTTTCACATCGGGGTGACCATTCACGGTCACATCGGCGATGTACATGAGGGTTTTGGTAGCGCGGTCGCGGATGGGCGAAAGCTTGAACAACTCAGGGTGCTGGTCTATGAAACCTACGGTGCAGTTGCCTTTGCGGAAGGTGTCGTGGGTGATCACGTTCTCCAGGAAGCGGATGTTGGTTTTCACGCCCCTGATCCTGAACTCTTTCAGGGTGCGGAGAAGGCGGCTGGCCGCGCCGCTGAGCGTACGGCCCGAAGCGGTCACTTTCACCAGCATGGAATCGAAGAAGGGCGAGATCTTCACGCCGGAATAGGCGCTGCCCTCATCGAGCCTGATGCCGAAACCGCCGGCATTGCGGTAAGCGATCACGGTGCCGTAGTCAGGCGTGAAGTTGTTCTCCGGGTCTTCCGTGGTCACGCGGCACTGGATGGCGAAACCGTTCAGGCGTACATCGTCCTGGCTTTTGAGGAAGATCTCGGGGTCAGACAGGTGGTGCCCTTTGGCGATAAGTATCTGCGAACGCACGATGTCGATACCGGTCACTTCTTCCGTAACCGTATGCTCCACCTGGATGCGCGGGTTCACTTCAATGAAATAAACCTTGTTCTGGCGGTCTACCAGGAACTCTACGGTACCAACGTTATTATATTTTACTTCGCGGGCTAACGCCAGCGCATACTCGTAAATCTCATTCCTTGTTTCAACGGGCAGGTTGGGCGAAGGGGCGATCTCCACCACTTTCTGGAAACGGCGCTGCACGGAGCAGTCGCGCTCGTAGAGGTGAACGATGTTGCCGTGGTTGTCTCCCATCAGCTGCACTTCAATATGCTTGGGCTCTTCAATGAATTTTTCGATGAAGATGGTGTCGTCGCCGAATGCTTTGCCGGCTTCGCTGCGGGCTTCGAGGAAGGATCTCTCCAGCTGGGTCTCGTCGCGCACTACGCGCATGCCGCGGCCGCCGCCGCCTGCTGCGGCTTTGAGGATCACGGGAAGACCGATGCGGGCGGCTTCTTTTTTCACGGTTTCCACACTGTCCAGCTTTTCCTGGCTGTCTTCGATCAGCGGCACGTTCACCCTGCGGGCCAGCGTTTTGGCGGCTACCTTGTCGCCCAGCTGCGCCATCACTTCAGGGTCGGGCCCTACGAAAATGATGCCTTCTTCCTTGCAGCGGCGCGCGAAGGTCACGTTTTCGCTGAGGAAGCCGTAGCCGGGATGGATAGCGTCCACCTGCTGCGTCTTGGCCAGGTGAATGATGGCTTCAATGTCCAGGTACGGCTTCAGGGGCTCTTCGTCTTTTCCTATCTGGTAAGCTTCATCCGCCTTGTAACGATGGAGGGAATAACGGTCTTCATAGGTGAAGATCGCCACGGTCCTGATCCTTAATTCCGAGGCTGCTCTTAAAATCCGCACGGCAATCTCGCCGCGGTTAGCTACTAACAGCTTATGTATCCTTTTTAGCGAATCCGACATAACAGTGGTTTGGCAGTCAATATAACATTTATGCTAAAAATCAGCGGGCATAAAAGTAGTAAAAGAAACCTGTTTTTTCTTGGTTTATTTCTAAAAATACTTACTGAACAGTAAAATATATTCAAACAAGAGCAGTTTAACAGCCTGTTTGTCCAAAAAGAAGTCAAATTATACAAAAACTATATAATACGTGAAGGATGCTGTGTAGGGAATACGCTATGGCTGCGGTTATTGGCGGATCACTGAATGTTGTTTTTGTTTAATGTATGCTGAAGCCGGTTTTAGCCGGGAAGATATTATATTGTGCCCATGTGGGATGCCGCGATCAAAGGATTCAAGATACACCTCAAGCTGGAACGCTCCCTGTCTGCCAATACCATCGAGGCATACGAGCGGGACGTGCTGGCGCTTACCCGTTACCTCGTCATGGAAAACAAGCCCCTGGCGCCGGAAGAAGTGACGCTGGCGGAGCTGCAGGCCTTCGTGCAGTGGATCGCCACGTTGGGCATGACGGCCACTTCGCAAAGCAGGATCATTTCCGGGATCAAGACCTTCTTCCGCTTCCTGCTGCTGCAGGACATGATCAAGGCAGACCCCACCCAGCTGCTGGAAGCGCCCAAGGTGCGCCGCAAGCTGCCGGACTTCCTCAGTTTCGAGGAAATAGAGCTGCTCATCGGCCAGGTAGATCTCAGCAAGCCGGAAGGCCACCGCAACAAAGCCATCCTTGAAACCATGTACAGCTGCGGCCTGCGCGTGAGCGAGGCGGTCAGCCTTCAAATATCCCATCTATATTTCAGCGAAGGGTTTATCCGTGTGATCGGCAAAGGCAACAAGGAAAGGCTGATACCCATCGGCAGCTCCGCCATCAAACATATTGAACTGTATTATGAAGGCACCCGCCGGCATATGGCGGTGAAAAAGGGGCATGAGGATATCCTGTTCCTCAACCGCCGCGGCGCGGCGCTCAGCCGGGTCATGATCTTCCTGATGATCAAGGAGCTGGCGGGCAAAGCGCAGATCAACAAGACCATCTCGCCGCATACCTTCCGGCATTCCTTCGCCACCCACCTGGTGGAAGGCGGGGCCGACCTGGTGGCCGTGCAGGAAATGCTGGGGCACGAAAGCATCACCACCACCGAGATCTATACCCACCTGAACCGCGAATACCTGCGTGACATGCTGCAGCAATACCATCCCGGGTTTTAAAGCAGGAAGGCCGGATCATCCCGACCATTAAGGGCATACTTCCAGTAAAAAGATTTTGAAGAACCTCCGGCCACAGGCGGAAGGAAAGAAAAAAACAGCTGCCCGTGGGAGGCTTGGCTGAGGATTAGGCAGCTGTTTGTATAATTGGGGCTTTTCCAACATTGGAGGACTAGTACATGACGTACCGGTCTTTATAATTGCTTTTTGTGCTTTTGTTACTGATAAAATCACTGATCCACCCGGTGAGCCTGGCCGCCTTCTTTTCCCCGGCGCTGGGCACCACGGCGAGATTTATCTTTGTGCAATGGGCGATCTGCTGCCTTTCGGGCTGCAGGGCATTGTCCGGGTTTTCGCTCCAGATGAGGCCATGGTTGCCAAATACCTTGAAGTATACATCCGGCCCGTGTTTGCCGCCGATGCGGTTGAAATATAATTTATAGCGCCCGTTCTCGCCGGTGAAAGCGATGGCCAGGGGCTTTTGTGTAAGCGCGTTGTATACCTCCACCCTCACGCCTCTCAGCGCCTCATGCGTTTCGAAATGCCGCACGGTACCTGCAACGGCCCACGCGCCGAACTCGCGGCGGATGGCAGACCATTTCTCCGAGGGCACCACGTAGGCAAAAGCGGCCAGGTACTTGTCGCGCGAGCGCTTCCAGTGCGGCACGAAAGTGCTCAGGTGGTACTGGATCCAATCCTGTTGGCCTTGATCCCTGCCGGGAACATCGTTCAGGCAGATATCCATTTCCAGCGGTTCGGTGAACAGGTGCAGATCGTCCCAGCCAATGCTGAAATTCCCCCGTTCGTCCAGCCGGGATTCGGCCAACAGGCGTTCCTCCTTGGCTTGCACGTCCCTTTCAGACAGCTGCCTCAAATCTTTAAAGATGCCTACCGCCAGCTCGTCTGCCTCGTAAGGCGTACCCGGAAGATAGATCCGGATGCGGGCGTTGGCCAGGGGTTCAATACACTCTTCACAGATCAGCGCAGAAATGTTTCCGATCAATAGATAACTCATAAGCGATCAACTTTTGATTCTACAAAATGGGGTAACGTTCTTCTCCTCATGCGCCGGTTTCAGGGCAACCGGCCCGCCCTCTGCATACTAACGAAACAAACGATGGTAGAAAGGCCCGAGTGCGTGTAAAAAAATTGGAATTAACACGGTCTATAACCCTCCTTAACGTCTTCAATGTTCACTCCTACAAAGGTTAAAAAGAACCCGGTGCGGGTCAAGCGTTCAATCCCTGGAAATACGAATGCGTACTTCTACGCATTTTATGCGGAAAAACCCGTAAAAGGCCATCCCCATGAATGGGTATGCACCATCCGGAATCCGCAGTGGACGGGCATATGATTGACATACAAGGGCTAACTCCACGCTGGGCCGGAGCCCCGCCCCGGCTTTGAAAAGTGGGATTTTGTAATAATTTTACCGGCGACATTTTCTAACTAACTCTTAAAAAGCAACACATGTCAAAGTTCTCCAAAAGCGCGGGAGTATTTCTCTCCCTGCTGAAAGGCGCCAAACAAACGCAGGCCTACCGCATCGACCAGGTAGACCGCAAAAAACACAAAGATCCCTTACTGTCCGGCTTCTTCGGTATCGACAAGATACATGAGCTGCTGGCCGACAAACCTACCGCTACCGGCATCCGCATTTATTATGGACTGGATATCAACGGAGACGGCAAGCGCGACAAAAAATTCATCATCGTGGCCACAGACGCTGAAGGCAACGACATTATCCCTTCCGCTGAAAAAGGCCTGGGAAAAGACGGCGAACCTGTCAAAGACATCCTTGGCACCGACACTTATTGCCCCTTCGATTGTCCTAAAGCCAATCCTTTAAATTCAGATAACTAGGATAAAGACTACTAAGTGCCGCTTCATCACATTTTTTGGTATTGCATGTTGGGGATCGAAACCCTGCTTTTGATCCCCTTTGCAATAAACTCCAGACTGTTCAATAAAGAACAACGGATCATATACATCTACCTGATCTCCGCCGTATTTTACGGTATCGGATGTGAAGTGTTGGCACGCCTTTACGGCAACAACATGGCTTTCATTTCCTGTATGATGCTGGTCCAGTTCTATATTTTGTCCCTCTTCTATCTAAAGGTCCTCAAAAGCGAAAAGGTCCACCGGTACATCCGGATCCTGCTCGTGGTGTGCACGGCGATCTTCGTCGCAGACATCACCGTACTGGAAGGTCCGCTCAAATTCAACTCCATATTTATCTCTATCCGCACCTTCGTACTGATCGTGTATGCGATCCTCTTTTTCCTGCAGCTCATGCGGGATGAAAATCTCATAGAACAGTCCATTTTCATCAATTCCCTGCCGGTTTTCTGGTTCAATGCCGGGATCTTCGTGGAAATGTGCTGCTCCTTTATGCTGAACCTTTCCTTCAACATGCTCCAGCAGATGGGCGTCCAGGACCTATGGATATCCATTTACCGCATTACAGCCGCTTTAACATGGATTGCCGGCATAATTCAGGTCTTTCTTTTTTATATTGGGCTCCGAAAGATTAAAAAAGCGAAGGCATGAACACCCTGCAACTAATATTGATCGGTACTATCGTGATGCTCAGCCTGGGCATTTTCGTAGTGATCATGGTCGTTTTGCAGCAAAAGCAGGTGGTGCAGTACAAGCTCATCCTGAAAGACAAAGACCTGCAATTGCAGAAAGAGCGCCTCGTGGCCGTGCTCCAGGGGCAGGAAACAGAGCGCAAAAGGATCGCGGAAGACCTGCATGACGAAGTGGGCGCCCAGCTGTCCGTTCTCAAACTTTCGCTGAACCACCTCCAGCAGCTGGCCGGCAACGGGGAAAAGGAAAAACTCAGGGAAACGAAGGAGTTTGCGGACACCATTATCCAGCAGCTCCGGTTCATCTCCCAAAGCCTGCACCCCACCACCCTGGAGAACCTCGGGCTCAGCCATGCGCTGGATTCCTTTTCCAGCCTCATGAACAAGAACCGCGAGATACTCATCACCTTCCGGACAGACGGCACCTCCTATAACGTGGACCGCGAGAAGGCCCTGAACGTATACCGCGTGGTGCAGGAGCTGATGAACAACATCCTCAAACACGCCGAAGCCCGCAACGTGCTGATCACTTACCAGAGCACCCCTTCCACCCTGACCATTAAAGTGGAAGACGACGGCAACGGCAGGCTGGTCGATAAATTCGAAGAGTCCAGGAAAAAGACCGGGCACCTCGGTTTAAAAAATATCGAGAGCCGTTTGAATATTATCGGGGGAAACATCACCTTTGTAAAGAATTCTCCCGCCGGTACAGTGGCCGAGATCACCGTGGAGAACTACCAGCCTCTTGTTTAAAGCAAAAAATAACCATTATTTATGCTGCCGCCCATTAAAGTTGCGATTGCAGATGACCATAAGATTTTCCGCAGCGGGGTGATCAACACCTTGACCCCGTATGATAATATCAACGTGGTATTCGAAGCGGAAGACGGCGAGCACCTGCTGCAGATCATGCAGGACCAGCAGCCGGACGTGATCCTCATGGACCTGAAAATGCCGAAAATGGACGGCATCCAGGCCACCATCAAAGTAAAAGAAAAGTACCCCCAGGTAAAGGTGATCATCCTCACCATGTATGAAGACGACAACTTCATTGTCCATCTCGTGGAAAACGGCGCCAATGCCTACCTGCTCAAGAACAGCGAGCCCGAAGAAATATACGAGGCCATCTGCACCACGTTCGACAAGGGTTTTTATTTCAACGAGAACGTGAACCTCGCCCTGCTCAAAAAAGTGCTGCATAAGAACAAGCAGCAATTCAAGCCTACCTTCAAGAACGAAGTGCAGCTCAGCGACCGCGAGCTGGAAGTGCTGAAGCTCATCTGCAACGAATACACCACCCAGGAAATAGCAGACCAGATCTATCTCAGCTCCCGCACGGTGGAAGGTCTGCGGCAGAAGCTGCTTGAAAAACTGAATGTGAAGAACACCGTCGGGCTGGTGCTCTATGCTTTCCGCAACGGCCTCATTGAATAGTCAGCCGGGATTTTTGACGTTTCACCAGGATTTAATGACCACTACCCGTTTTTCTTCCGCAAAACCGGCATAAATTGCAGTGCAATTTTTTTATTACCACCAATAATATGCGAATTATGAAGCAACTATCCGCGTTTCTTTCCGCCGTGGCACTCTGTGTTATGACGGCCGCCGCTGCGCAGGCGCAGGGCATCAAGATGCCTGCACCCAGCCCCACCCAGACCATCAGGCAGGATTTTGCCCTGTCTTCTGTTGAAGTAACCTACAGCCGCCCGCTGGCCAAAGGCCGCGTGATCATGGGCGACCTGGTGCCTTACGGCAAACTCTGGCGCATGGGCGCCAACGCCGCCACCAGGATCAAATTTGGCGAAGACGTGAAGCTGAACGGCACGCCCGTTCCCGCAGGCGAATACGTGCTGTATGGCATTCCTTCCCCGGAAGGCTGGGAACTTGTGCTGAACAAGGGCCTGAAGAACTGGGGCATCGACGGGTACAAAAAAGAGGAAGATGTAGCCCGCTTCAAAACCGAAACACAGGAACTGCCCTTCCCCATCCAGTCGTTCATGATCCTGTTCGAGAACGTGCGCCCGGACGCCATGACCATGATGATCAGCTGGGACAGGACCCTGATCCCCGTGGAGATCACCGCAGACATCGACGGTAAAGTAATGGCTTCCATCGACGCGGCCATGAAAACCGAGAAGAAACCTTACTTCTCCGCCGCCGTGTACTACTACGAAACTAACCGCGACGTAAAAACCGCGCTGGATTACATCACCAAGGCTACCGAGCAGCCTGAGAACGCCAAAGCTTTCTGGGTATACCACTGGAAAGCCAAGATCCAGGCTAA
Source organism: Chitinophaga sp. YIM B06452 (assembly GCF_039655965.1). Taxonomy (NCBI): domain Bacteria; kingdom Pseudomonadati; phylum Bacteroidota; class Chitinophagia; order Chitinophagales; family Chitinophagaceae; genus Chitinophaga; species Chitinophaga sp. YIM B06452. The sequence continues at coordinate 12,004 of NZ_JAWLKY010000008.1, forward strand.
ATCCGGCGACAAGGCTGGCGCCAAAGCCACTGCCGAAAAATCCATCGCCATGGCCAAAGAAGCCAACAATGCCGATTACGTGGCACTGAACGAGAAGCTGATCGCTTCTTTGTAAGTTGAAAAGATATTATAGAAAAACGGCTGCTTCAAAATGAAGCGGCCGTTTTTTTATGAATTCTCCATAATGAGGAAAACGCTTTATTACGGAGCGTTACGGGTTTCGTCATTGCTCCAAAGTCCGTCATTGCGAGAAGCCGCGTGGGTTTTGTGCGGGGCGCGACGAAGCAATCTCTTCCATAGCCTGGAGTACGCCAATTCAACGCAGGAGATTGCTTCGTCACCCCTCCCGCTTTGGCTCGGCTGCTTCTCGCAATGACGCGCAATTGGCTAATGAGCAGACAAAATAACCTGCTGCCCTTTGATCAAAGCCTCATCCGCATCCAGTGTAGACACAACGTTGATGCCAAGGGCTTCACATGCCAGCGCATACAGCGGCGTATGCAGCGCGCCGCCCAGCAGGTGTACGGGCATACCGGGCTTCAGGGTACGCAGTTCTTCACCGATCAGCAAGCCGCTGAGGTAATAATAGTTTTGTTCCGCAGATAATCCTTTGAGCAATTGGTTGGTGCGCACTTTGAAGCTATGCGCCAGCAGCGAAACTTCCCTGCTGCGCTGTACCGCGTTGATAAAACTTTCACGGTCGGCGGGATCTGCAAGCTTTCCACCTTCCGCTATGGAACCGGCCAGGATGCTACTTCCTGATAGCAGCGCGAAGAATTCCCCGGTCATAAATGTCTGGAAAGCCGTTACCTGCCCATTGCGGAGCCATACATGCTTGGAATGCGTGCCCGGCAACAATAACAATTGTTCCTCCCCTGCATCCGGCAACGAAGCCGCGGCGCCTACGATCTTGGTTTCTTCGCCACGCATCACATCATCCTCCGTACAGGCGCCGGAAATGATCAGCAGCGGGTTTTGATTGTTTTGAAGGGATTGTACCGACAGGTCTGTGCCAGCTGTGGAAAAGGGCAATTTTTTATAGGGTAACTCCATCAGCCCGATGGAAGATGAAGCCATGCCGGATAATACGACCGGTATTCCATCGGGCGCTTTGCCCAGTTGGTGTGCTATTTCAGCGATCTGCCGGTTTAAGAAACCCGTATAATAATCCTGCCGGCTGATGCCGTGTTGTTGCAGCCAGGACCTTGCCAATTGAGAAATGCCCTGGTCGTTCTGCACCACTGCCAGCGTCTGCAGATCTGCTATACGCACGCAGCGCAGCCTGAAATTGCTGGTTCCCCAGTCGCAGCTTAAAAAAGTATCCATGTTCTTTCGACGTTAATGAACCGGTGCTGTTTTGGGCGTTACCCGCTCCACGTTTCCTACAAGGAAAAGATAAGAGCAGGCGCCCAGGCCGCCCAGCACGGCAATGAAAATAAGCGCTGGCGCGAAATTACCGCCACTCGCCAGGAACCCGATCGCGATAGGCACCACGATACCCGCCAGCTGGCCGATAAAATTAAACACCCCTCCCGTTACATCGATCAGGTGTTTTGGCGCCAGCGTGGATACGAAGATCCAGGTGATGGAAGCGAAGCCCACGCCAAAAAATGACAGCGACATAAACAGGATGATCAACCCCGGCGTATGCACATAATTGGCGCCGACGATACTCACAGAAAGCAGCAACCCCGCAATGATGGGCGTTTTGCGAGCCCTCGCTGCAGGCACTCCCTTCCGCACCAGGTGATCCGACAAAAAGCCGGAGCACAGCACGCCTGCAAAAGCCGCCAGGTAAGGCAAAGAAGCCCAGTAGCCGGATTTGATAAAATCCAGGCCGCGGTAGTCCACCAGGTATTTGGGAAACCAGGTGAGGAAAAACCATAGCGCGCCGTTTACCGCGAACTGGCCCAGGTAGATGCCCCACAATTTCCGGTGCGATAATACTTCCCTGAGGTCAGACCATTGAAACCCGCTCCGGGCGCTATTTCCGGGCTGGTTGCCCAACAGTCCTCCCCCATTTTCGATATGCGCCAGTTCTGCTTTATTGGCCCTTTTATGCCGGAGCGGATCGCGGTAGAAAATATACCATACCAGTCCCCATGCCACACCGATCAGCCCCGTTATCACGAACAGACCTTTCCACCCTGCCTGGTACTGGATCTTTGACAACACCGGCATCAAAAAAGCCAGGCCGAGGAATTGCCCCGAAGTATACACCGCGATGGCCGAAGCCCTTTCCTGGTTGGGGAACCAGCTGCTCACCACGCGGTTGTTGATGGGAAAGGCCGGCGCTTCCAGCGCGCCGGTGGCCATGCGCAGCCCGAACAGGGACACGAAGCCTTTTGCAAAACCCTGCAGCACGGTGGCCAGCGACCAGCTGACGAGGCTGATCGTATACAATATCCGTGGGGCAAATCTTTTCACGAGAATGCCGCTGGGTACCTGGAAAAGCAGGTAGGTCCAGCTGAAGGCGGAAAAGATCAGCCCCATCTGCACGGAAGAAAATTGAAATTCTTTACTGATGTCTGTTGCAGCCACCGCGAGGTTGCTGCGGTCCATGTAATTGATGACCACATTGACAAACAGGAGGAAAAGCACCTGGTAACGGACGCGGGTGGGTTTCATAACGGGTGTGGACGTGTGCATGTTGCTTTGTTTTACCATTCTGCGATGCTGCCATCGGTATGGCGCCATACCGGGTTTTTCCAGTTATGGCCAATGGCGGCCATTTTTCGTACATGCGCCTCATTTATTTCAATACCAAGGCCGGGCTTGTCAGGTATATTCACATATCCGGCCTTGTATTCAAAAACGGTTTTGTCGGCGAGATAATCCAGCAGGTCGCTGCCCTGGTTGTAATGGATGCCCAGGCTCTGCTCCTGTATAAATGCATTATGGCAGGTAGCATCCACCTGGAGGCAGGCGGCCAGCGCAATGGGGCCCAGCGGGCAATGCGGGGCAGCGGCCACATCAAAGGCCTCCGCCATGGAAAAGATCTTCTTGCATTCGGTAATGCCCCCCGCATGGGAAACATCCGGCTGGATGATATCGGCCACACCGGCGGTGAGCAGGTCTTTGAACTGCCATTTCGAAAACATCCGCTCTCCCGTGGCAATGGGTATTGCTACGTGGTTGGCGATCTCCCGCAGGGCTTCGTTGTTTTCAGGCAGCACCGGCTCTTCGATGAACATGGGTCGGAAAGGCTCCAGTTCTTTTGCCAGCAGCTTGGCCATAGGCTTATGCACCCGCCCGTGGAAATCGATGCCGATGCCGAATGCCGGGCCGGTGGCTTCACGCACCGCTGCAATGCGGGCAACAGCCTGGTCTATTTTGTCGTAGCTGTCTATGTATTGCAGCTCTTCCGTTGCGTTCATTTTCACCGCCAGGAAACCCTGCTCTGCCATCTGCCGCGCAGCCGCGCCTACATCCGCAGGCCGGTCGCCGCCGATCCAGGAGTATACTTTCATGGAATGGCGGGCCTTGCCGCCCAGCAGCTCGTGTATGGGCGCATTGTGGTATTTCCCTTTAATGTCCCATAGCGCCTGGTCGATGCCGGCGAGGGCGCTCATCAGTATGGGGCCGCCGCGGTAGAAGCCTGCGCGGTACATTACATTCCAGTGGTCTTCAATGGGCAGCGGGTCTTTCCCCACCAGGTATTCCATCAGCTCGTCCACCGCAGCTTTTACAGTGGCCGCCCGGCCCTCTATCACCGGCTCTCCCCACCCCGTGATCCCTTCATCGGTTTCGATCTTTAAAAAAAGCCAGCGTGGCGGTACCTGGAAAAGTTCATAGCTCTTGATTTTCATAGTCCTGTTTTTATGCATGAACGGCCTGTACAAATTGACGGGCCAGTTCTCTTAAACGATCGATGTCTGTTGCGGTTATTTTTTGTTTGATGTTGACCAGCGAGCTGCCAACGCCGAACCCAACGGCGCCTGTATTGAGATAGGCGCTGATATTGTCCAGCGTAATGCCTCCTGTCGGCAACAGCGGGATATGTGGAAGCGGGCCGGACATATCTTTGATGTAAGATGGTGAAGTAGCCGGGAATACCTTGATGATGTCGGCGCCTGCTTCGTAGGCGGTATAGATCTCGGTAGCCGTATAAGCCCCGGGAATGCTGGTAACGCCGAGTTCTTTCGCTGCGGCTATTACGGACTCCTTCACAATGGGGGAAAGGATAAACCGGGCGCCGGCGCTCACCGCATCAGCCGCCGTTGCAGGGTCCAGTACGGTTCCGGCGCCGATGACCATGGAATCGCCGAGCCTGGCAGCCACCTGTTCTATTGCCTGCAGCGGCGCTTCAGAGTTCATCGTGATCTCCAGCAGCCGGATGCCGCCTTCATACAAAGCGGTGGCGATCTGCACAACATCCGCGGGTGGAGCGCCCCTGAGGATGGCAATGATCTTATGTGTCGTAATTAGTTCGTATACCGCCATGATATTTTTATTTTAATGCTACTTTCAAAACACAATTATCGGCTGTGATGAATAGAGTTTTCTGATCACCGGAGAAAGCGCAATTGGAAGTAATGAGGTTGGTTTTGATCCTGCCCAGCGCTTTACCGTTCTTATCGAAGATCCAAACCCCGCCCGGGCCGGGTGCAAATACGATCCCTTTTTTATTGATCTTGATCCCGTCAGGACTGCGGGGTTCTTTTTTAAAAATGGCCGTGCCATCAAAGAAGATCCTTCCGTTGATGAGGTTTCCTTTTTCATTAAGGTCATAAATGTACCAATGCGGCAGCTGCGGGTCTGAATTGGCGATGAGCAGGCTTTTTTCCCCGGGAAAAAAGGCAATGCCATTGGGCCGGGTCAGACTGTCGGTGAGCAAAGTAACCGCCCCGCTTTTCGCGATACGGTACACGCCCTGGTAAGAAATTTCCCGTGCGGGATCCTGCGGGCCTTTTTCCAACCCGTAAGGCGGATCGGTGAAATAAATATCGCCGTTGCTTTTGATGGCAAGATCGTTGGGGCTATTGAATCTTTTGCCGTTGTAATTGCCGGCCAGCGTGGTAAACCGCGGCTGCGGATCAGCCGTTGCTGCGTTCATTACAGCTACGCGCCGGTCGCCATGCTGGCAAAGCACGAGCTGCCCCTGCGTATTCACTGCCAGCCCGTTCGAGCCCAGTTCTTCGCCGCGCGGCGCGGGCTGTGTATAGCCGGAAGGTTCCAGGTATAAGGTGGCGCCTTTTTGCGCGGTCCATTTGTAAATGCGGTTCCGCATTACGTCTGAGAACAAGAGCATTTTTTCCTTTTCGATCCATACAGGGCCTTCCACCCATTCAAAACCATCAGCGATGACAGCGACTTTAGCATTCACATCTATCACCGCATCCAGGCCGGGGTGTATCCTTTCTACCACGGCCACCGGCAGTTGCGCCTGCATGGGGGCAGGCATGAAAAAGAAGAGAGAAGAAAGGAGCGCGAGCATATTGTGGAATCTTGTTGAATCCCAAAATATACAAAATGATGCGGTTATTCTAAAACTTGCAGATTATTCCTTTGCCGCGATGAAGTTCTCAACAAATTGCCATAGCCCAGCGAAAAGCATTACCAGCGCGCATCCTATCAGGTTCAGCCAGAGGAACGACACGAGGTTAAAAGCATAGATGCCTACAATGAAAACCTCTGCCAGCAAAGCTCCCCAGAATACGGCATGGCCTTTCACGGATTTCATGGAAAATGCTGTTACGAAAATGCCAAGGATGGTGCCGTAGAACAATGAGCCCAGTATATTCACCGCTTCAATAAGGCTGCCCAACCCCGAAGCAAACTGCGCGACGGCAATGCTGAAGATGCCCCAGAAGAGCGTCCAGGCTTTGGAGGCGCGCAGGTTTTGCGCGTCCGTGCCATCCGGGCGGATCATGCGCTGGTAAATGTCTACCATCGTAGTACTGGCCAGCGAATTGAGCGCCGCGGCAATGCTGCCCCAGGAAGCCAGGAATATGATCGCGATGAGCAAGCCCACCATGCCTTTCGGCAGGTTGTTCACCACGAAGTGCAGGAAAATGTAGTTGGTATCATTCACTTCCGCCAGCGGGTCCGCTTTTTTTATCAGCCTGCCCGCCTGCGCACGGACGGTATCTCCCGCGGTTTCAGCGGCTTTAAGAGAGGATTTTACTTTTTCGATCTCGCTTTCATTCTCCGTCTTCAGCGCGGCGGCAAGGGCTTTTACATAACCGGCCTTCTGCACGGAAAGGGAATCGTAGCGCTGCTCCAGCACCTGCATTTCAGGGGCGTATTCGGAGTTATGCACTTTGTTCAGCAGCCCCTGGTTGAAGTTGATCGGCGCGCGGAAATACAGGTAGAACACGAATACCAGCGCGCCTATCAGCATAATGAGGAATTGCATGGGCACTTTCACGAGCCCGTTCATCAGCAGGCCCATACGGCTTTCGGTAAGCGTTTTGGCGGTAAGGTAGCGGCCCACCTGGCTCTGGTCTGTCCCGAAATAAGACAGTGCCAGGAAAAAACCGCCGATAACCCCGCTCCAGATGTTATAACGGTCGTTCAGGTCAAAGTCTGTCACGATCACGTTCAGCTTGCCCATTTTGCCGGACACATGCAGCGCTTCAGAAAACCCGATGTCTTTGGGCAGCAGGTGCATCACCATCCAGCCGGCGAGGAACATGCCGGAGAAAATAATGGCAAGCTGCAGGCTCTGCGTGTACGACACGGCTTTGGTGCCGCCGTACATCGTATAAATAATGAGCAGCCCGCCCATGAAAAGATTGGTGTAATAGATATTCCAGCCGAGCAGTGAAGAAAGGATGATACTGGGCGCATAGATGCTGATACCCGTGCTGAGCGCGCGCTGCAGCAGGAAGAGGAAACTGGTGAGCACCCTCGTTTTCAGGTCGAAGCGCTGCTCCAGGTATTCGTATGCGGTGATCACCTTCAGCCGGTGGAAGATGGGCACAAAAAAGATGCAGATCACGATCATGGCCAGCGGCAGGCCAAAATAATATTGCACGAAACGCATCCCATCCGAATACGCCTGCCCCGGCGCGCTCAGGAAAGTGATGGCGCTGGCCTGCGTGCCGATGATAGACAGCAGGATGATATACCAGGGCATGGAACGGTTGCCCAGGAAATAGCTGTCCAGGTCTTTCTGGCCGCGGCTTTTCCAGACGCCGTAAACGATGATGAAGATCAGGGTGCAGGATAGAACTATCCAGTCTAAAAAGCTCATGAATAGTTTTTAGTGAACAAATAGAAAAAGACGATCAATGCGGCCAATACGCCGGCCACCAGCCAGTACCAGGCGGACCAGCGGGAAAATACCGGCGGCTTTTCTTCAGGCGTCTCCTGCATTATTTACCTCTTTTGGATAATAAACCTCCGCCCAGCAGGCCCAGCGCCAGGCCGATCATTAAACCGATGTGCACGCGTTTGATCAGGAAACCGATCACCAGGCCGATGATAATGCACATGGCAGCGGATATCGTCACTCTTTCGTTTCTCATTGTCCGTTATTTAGAGAGCATGTTTACAAATAACCTGTAAGCGCCCGGCACTCCTGCGGGCAACTGGCGGAAGAACGACAGTCCGGTATAGATGTATCGCCCCTGGCCGTATGCGGCTACGATGGTAGAGCCATCCATGGGCTTTTCACCGGGATCGTTCATGGCAAAGGGCTGCTGGTATTCGCTGCCCAGGTCAGACGGGAAATAAAGCCCCCGCTCCTGCACCCAGCCCTCGAAGTCTTTTTCCGAAATGGCGTTGGGATAGGTGAACAGCTTGTCTTGCGGGCGGAGGAACTTCACCGGCGCATTTTCATTCGTCACCCTGTTCCGGGACAGCTTGAAGGGATACGGCCCCAGCTGATCCGTTACCAGGCCGCCGTTGGTATTGTATTGCACCACCAGCGTGCCGCCGTTCTTCACGTATTCCAGCAGGCGCGGCTGCCAATAGCGGAGCCTGTCCTGCGTATTATAAGCGCGCACGCCGGTAATGATGGCGTCGTAGTCTGTCAGGCTGCCGTTCATGATGTCTTTTTCTGAAAGCAGTGTTACGCTGTAACCCACCTGCCGCAGTGATTCCGCCACCTTATCGCCCGCGCCGGGGATATAACCCAGCCTGCGGCCGTTGTATTTCAGGTTCACGGTCACCAGCCTTGCGCTGGCTTGCGGGAAAATATTGATAGCGGGAATGTGGTCGTATTCGATGGTGGTAATGCTGTTCGTATAGGCCGTGCCGTTAACGTCCAGCACAACGGTCATGGTATCGGTGATGTTCTGCCCGTTCACTTTCAGCGGCGTCACGGTGAAGTTCACTTCGGTTTCATCCCCTTTGCGGTTGAGGTTGAAGGGAAGGGAAGCCTGGTCTGCCCTGAAACCCGCCGGCAGCTGCAGCTTCACGGTACCGCTTACTTTCTCTTTCATGGCCCTGATCTTCACCGGCACGGTTTGCGGCGCGGCCTGGGTGTAGATGTACACCTGGTTGTCCAGCTGGGCCACTACCGGCGGCGCTATCACCAGCGGGCGGAACACCTCTCCTTTTACAGGATCGGTGAATTTGTAGATGAAGGGACGGGTAACGGCGATGGTCTGCGTGCCTTTGCCGGTACCGAATTCGAGGAAGAAGGTGGCGGTGAGTGAAGGAATATTTTCAGGATTGCCAATGAGCGCTTCGTTGCGGATGCTGTACATGCCCTGCGGGTGCGGGTCCTGCAGCCAGTAAGGCTGCGAAATGGGCGTTTGCGCTGGCACAGTCACTTCTTTTTCCACGGACAGGAAGGCGTTGTTCACCAGGTCTTTTTTCACAGACTCATCTTCCTGGCCATTGATGGCCACTTTTTGCAAACGCACCGGTGTGAAGCTGCGGTTGATCACCTGCAGGTTACATTTCATGGGGCTGCCGGGCACCACTTCCGCGGAAGAAGAAAATGCTTCCGCCCAGATGCCGGCGCAGGCCAGGATGAGCTGTTCGGTCTCTTTGAGTTTCACCGTTTTCCAGTAACCATCCGGCAGGGCCATGAGCGAAGATCGTATAGCCAGCAACGTTGGTACGCTTGCGGCAGGGTTGTTCATATCATAATTCTCCGCCGCAGCCGCGGTTTGCGCGCCAATGGCCGCGCCGCCGGGCACGCGTTCCCAGGAGGTCTGCACGTCTTCCATCAGGTCCTTTTTAGGTTCGGGACCTTTAATGGTCGTGAAATATTCAATGGCAGTGCCGCGGGAAGAAGGTACGCCGAAGCCCTGGCTCTTGTGCTGGGAGCGGCTTTCAGCGGCTATTTCGCCATACCCGCGCCCCAGCAAGGGGTTGAAGGAACCCGCGTCTATCTTGAACTGGTCTTCGGATGTATTATTATTTCCGCCGAAATTATAGTTGTTCCACAACAGGCGTTTTGCCTGCCAGGGTTTGACGCTGGCAAGCTGTTCCGGGTATTGCGAAGGATCTGCCGCCGCGGTGAACGCTTCTGCGGCCAGTATAGCGGATGCGGTGTGATGGCCGTGCCCCGCCCGGCTGTCTGCCGGGAAGCGGCAGATGATCACATCGGGCTGGAATTTGCGGATCACCCATACTACATCGCCGAGTATTTTTTTACGGTCCCAGATGGTGAAGGTCTCTTCAGGATTTTTCGAAAAACCGAAATCATTGGCGCGGGTAAAGAACTGTTCCGCCCCGTCTATCCTGCGGGCAGCCAGCAGTTCCTGCGTGCGGATGAGGCCCAGCAGTTCGGCCTGTTCGTTGCCGATAAGGTTTTGTCCGCCGTCTCCCCGCGTGAGGGAAAGATAGCCGGTGCGGTAGCGGCTTTCGCGGGCGAGGTAGGCCAGCAGGCGTGTGTTCTCATCATCCGGGTGGGCGGCTACGTAGAGCACGCTGCCAAGGGTATTGAGTTTCTTAAGCTGCACCTGTATATCTGCGGCATTCATAACGGGGGCGGTCTGCGCATGAAGGCCCGAAAGGCCCGCCAGCACAGCAACAGCCAACCCGATTGCGGATCGTATCTTAAACATGGGAATAGTTACCAATTTTATCAAGTTGTCAAAAATAGTGATTTATCCCGGCAAGTGTTTACCGCTGGTGGATTAGGCCACAGCCCGTTATTTTTTGAACATAAAATAAACCGCGCCCAGCAGGAGCGAAAAGGAGATCAGGTAATTCCAGCGCAGCGGCTCCTTGAGGAACAAAATCGCAAATACGCAGAACACGGTGAGCGTGATCACTTCCTGGACCATCTTCAGCTGGAAGCCGTTAAACCCGTCCAGGTAACCCAAACGGTTGGCCGGCACCATAAAACAATATTCAAAAAAAGCAATGCCCCAGCTTACCAGCACTACTTTCCACAAGGGCACATTCGTGTTCTTCAAATGCCCATACCAGGCGAAGGTCATAAATACATTGGAGACCAAAAGCAGGATTATCGTACGCATTCCCGAAACTAATAATTTTTACGCTATGTTCTCCGCCGGACATCCATTGTACATTACCGGACATAAATTATATTATCAATATATATATCCAACTCGTTACAAAAAGCCTTTATCTTGGCACCTGCTTTGAAAACAGCAAAGCACCTAAATTACCGGCATGATCCGCAACTATCTTTTGCTTGCCTACCGCAACATTGTAAGGCACAAATTATTTACCGCTATCAACCTCATCGGGCTGGCTATGAGCATGAGTCTTTGTATGATGGTGATATTGCATGTGGCGGATAGTCTTTCCTACGACCGTTTTCACCCGCACCCCGACCGCACTTACCGGCTGCTCACGGAGCTGCGCAACCCTGAAGGCAAAGCGTTCCTGCTGGCCAGCTCCCCGCTGCCGCTGAAAGACGCCATGCTGGGCGACAGTGCCCTGGTGGCGGATGCGGTGAGCCTCTACCCTGCCCTGAAAGGCAATGCCCGCATCGGCGACCGCTCGCTGCCGCTGTACGGCGCTTTCACCACGCCGTCGTTTTTCAACATGTTCGGCTTCAGGCTGGCCAAAGGCAATGAAAGCACGGCGCTGGCGCAGCCTGGCGGCATTATCCTTTCGCATGAGGCCGCGCAGCGTTATTTCGGCACGGCAGACCCTATGGGCAAAACGCTGGAAATAGAGTCGCTGGGAGCTTTCCAGGTAACCGGCGTGCTGGAACCGCAAACGCAAAAATCGCATATCTCCTTCGATGCATACGCGCCCGCAGCGTCTGTGGCGCAGCTGGAGAAGAACAAGCTGCTGCCGGAGAAGATACAGTCATGGAATACTTACGCAGACGCCTACACGTACGTGCTATTGCAACCCGGCGCCGGTAAAAAACAGCTGCAGGCTTCGGCAGACCGCCTGGCCCGTACGCTTTACAACGATCCCAAACAGGGCACGATCTCCTTCCCTGTGCAGCCTTTCAGCCACATCACGCCCAGCTGGGAAGAGACCTATAACAACATCGGCGGCGGCCAGAGCTGGGGCAAGGTGCTCGCGGAGATCGGGTTGGGACTGATCATTTTGATATCCGCCTGTTTCAACTATACCAACCTTTCCATTGCCCGCTCCCTGTCCAGGGCCAAAGAAGTAGGCATCCGCAAAGTGGCCGGGGCCTCGCGCTGGCAGGTATTCGGGCAGTATATCATGGAAGCGGTAATGATCACTTTCCTGGCGCTGGTGCTGGGGTATTTCGGGCAGATCATTTCCCGCCATTATAATCTTTTTAATGCCAATACAGGTGAAGTGAACGAACTGACGCAATGGAGGATACTCGTGTCTTTCGGCGTATTCAGCCTGTTCACCGGCCTGCTTGCCGGCACCTTGCCGGCCTGGATATTATCCGCTTTTAATCCCGCGGAAGTGCTGAAGCGCCTTCCCTCCCACCGCGTGTTCGGGAAAATGGGATTGCGCCGGAGCCTGCTGGTGTTCCAGCTTGCGCTGTCGCTTATCATCACCGTGTTCCTTTTCGCTTTTTACCGCCAGTTCTCCCATATGGCCGCGGCCAACCGGGGTTACCAGGCGGATAACGTGCTCACCATAAGCCTGCAGGGCAATCCTGACAATTTGCTGCGCCAGGAGATTGCCTCCCTGAGCGGTGTTCAGGCCGTAGCCGCGGCCTCGTACGATTTTAAGAAATACCTCGGCGGCCATTTGTCCATAAAAAGCGCGCTGTCTAAAGAACCCGCTTCGATGGATTATTACGCTGCCGATGAGAATTTCGTCCCGGTGATGGGCCTGCGGCTGGTTGCGGGGCAGAACTTCCATGCGGGGCAAACCGGGCAGTTACTGATCAATGAAAAAGCGGCGCTCAGCCTGGGTTTCAAAGATGCTGCCAGCGCAGCGGGCCAGCAAGTGCAGGTGAGCGACACGGTTACCGCCACCATAGCCGGCGTGCTGAAAGATTTTAACTACCAGCATCTCGGCCAGCCCATCCGCCCCATGGCCATTGTGGCCAACGGCGGCGGCTATACGCTGTTGCAGGTAAAAACTGATCATACGGACCATGCGCAGTTCGGGCAGAAGGTGAAAGCGGCCTGGGCAAAATTATACCCCGGCCAGCCTTTCCAGGCGGAATGGCTGGCGGAAGAACTGTACCGCAATCAAAAGCAGGGAGACAGCGTGTCGTTCCTGGGTTATATTTCCATCATGACCGTGCTCATCGCCGTGATGGGGCTCCTGGCCATGGTAGTATATTCTACAGCTTTGCGCAAAAAAGAGATCGGCGTCCGGAAAGTGATGGGCGCCGATGTGAAAAGCCTGGTGCTGCTGCTTTCCCGCGGGTTCCTGAAACTGGTTATCATTGCGGGCTGCATTGCATTGCCGCTGGGTTGGCTGGCCAGCAATTTCTTCCTGGACAGTTTTCCTTACCGCATCCACTTCGGCCTGGGAAGTGTAATGATCTGCTTTGCCGCGGTGCTGGCGGTTTGCCTGCTGGCCATTGTTTCGCAAACCTGGCGGGCGGCCAATGCTGACCCTACGGATAGTTTGAGGAATGATTAACAGACAATTCTTTCACTGGTGACCCATAAAAAAATCCCGGCGTATTGCCGGGATTTTTGGTTTTTATGTTCATTCGTTTGTGTGCTATTCGTTCCTGCCCAGCAGGTACAGTACGGCCATGCGGGTGGCCACGCCGTTCTCCACCTGGTCCAGGATGATGCTCTGGCCTGAGTCTGCTACATCGGAACTGAGTTCCACGCCCCTGTTGATGGGGCCCGGGTGCATGATCACGATGTCTTTTTTGAGGCTGTCCAGCAATTTGCGGTTCACGCCGTATGCGAGAGAATATTCGCGGAGGGAGGAAAACAGGGGCATGTTCTGCCTTTCCAGCTGGATGCGCAGCACGTTGGCCACATCCGCCCATTCCAGGGCTTCGCGGATATTGTAGCTCACATTCACGTCCAGCGCCTGGGCAATGTGCTTGGGGATCAGCGTGGGCGGGCCTACTACAGTCACTTCCGCGCCCAGTTTCTTGAGGCAGTAGATGTTGGAGAGAGCCACGCGGGAATGCATGATGTCTCCACAGATGGCGATCTTCTTCCCTTCCACGCCGCCCAGCTTCTCGCGGATGGAGAATGCGTCCAGCAGGGCCTGGGTGGGGTGTTCGTTGATGCCGTCTCCTGCGTTCACGATCGGCACATTGATGTGCTTGCTGAGGAAGTGCGGAGCGCCCGTGGCGGAATGGCGCATTACCACCATATCCACTTTCATGGACAGGATGTTGTTCACCGTATCGATCAGGGTTTCGCCCTTGGATACCGAGCTGCCCGACGCGGAAAAGTTCACCACATCGGCTCCCAGCCGCTTTTCAGCCAGCTCAAAGGAAATGCGCGTGCGCGTGGAGTTCTCGAAAAATACGTTGACGATGGTAGTATCCCGGAGGGTGGGCACCTTCTTGATAGGACGTTGTAAAACTTCCTTGAATTGATCGGCGGTTTGAAAGATGAGCTCTATATCCTGACGCGTCAGATCGCGTATACCCAGCAGATGTTTAACAGACAGTGACATTCTAAGGTGCAAATATAAGAGGTTTAAGCAATCAACACAACTTCATCTTTACCATCCCTTTCTTTCCAAAGCACTTTTACGCGTTCTGTAATGATAGCGTCGATGGTGCGGCCTGTGTAATCTGGCTGTATAGGCAGCTCCCGGCTGAAACGCCGGTCTATCAGCACCAGCAGCTCCACCCTGGAAGGGCGCCCGAAGTCCAGCAGGGCGTCCATGGCCGAGCGGATGGTCCTTCCCGTGTACAGCACGTCGTCTATCAGTATCACACGCTTGTTATCTATGGAAAAATCGATATCGGTCTCATTAGGCACATGCAGGCTCTTGCCGGACTTGTAATCATCCCGGTAAAAGGTAATGTCTATTTTACCGTACGGGATGTCCGTGCCCGGGAGCAGCTGTTGCAGGTTATGATAGATCCTGTCCGACAGGTAAATACCCCGGGGCTGCAGGCCGACGATCACGGTATTGCTGAAGTCCAGGTGATTTTCTATCAGCTGGTGGCTTAATCTTTCAATGGTAATTGCTAATTGCCGGTCTGTGAGAATAGATTTCAAAACAAAGGGTATTTAAATAAAGGCCAAAAATAAGGATTAATGTAATTTTGAGCATATAATCATTGCAATCATGAAAATCCTCCAAACCATGCTTATCACCCTGGGGCTCTTCGGCCTGTTCTCCGATGCCAAATCACAGATCGCTACAGGCGCCACCGTACCGGATTTCTCGCTGCAGGACCAGGATGGGCAGACCTTCAAACTGTCTGACGCGCTGGCCAAAGGCCCGGTGGTGGTATATTTTTACCCGAAAGACGATACGCCGGGCTGCACCAAGGAAGCCTGCTCATTCCGTGATTCCTTCACCGAATTCCAGGACGCCGGCGTGCAGGTGGTAGGTATCAGTTCCGACGATGTGGCTTCCCACAAGCAATTCGCCGAGAAATACAAGCTCCCCTTCACCCTGCTGAGCGATACCAAAGGCGAAGTGCGCAAGCTTTTCGGCGTGCCCAAGACCATGATGATGCCCGGCCGTGTAACCTATGTGCTGGACAGCAAAGGCAAAGTGGTACACCAGTTCAATTCCATGACACAGGCCACGCAGCACGTGGAAGAAGCCATGGCAGCGATCAAGAAGCTGAAAGCATAAATTACAGGGATTCCCCGGCAGGCGTCTGCCGGGAATCCTTCCGTTTGCTTCAAAAATAAAAGGCTGTCCGGATGGACAACCTTTATTTCACAAATAACTGTACAAAATCAGTTCACCCAGTCCGGGTTTTGTTGCAGGTTGATGTTCATTTGCACCTCCTGCTCGGGTATGGCCCAGTTGTAGAGGTAATCGCCCGTCCAGAGGTAAGGAATATTCACGTTACCCCATATCTCTTTTACCCCGTTGCCCGGGTAGAATACGGTTTCTTTCCAGGTTTTCCAGCGCATTTCGTCGAAGAAGCTGATGCCTTCGTTCGGGAACTCCACTCTCCGTTCGTGGCGGATGCGGCGGCGCATATCTTCCTGCCCGGTGACGGTGGTGGCGGGTGAAGAATTCAGCAAACCTACGCCTGCCCTTGCTCTCACTTCATTCACCAGCGCGATGGCCTCGTCTGTTTTACCCTGTTCGTTCAGCGCTTCAGCCCACATCAGCAATACGTCCGCGAAGCGGATCAGCGGGAAGTCTGTAGGACCGGTAATGCGGTCCGGCAGTTCGGTGCTGCCGAGGTATACGAACTTGCGGTGCAGGTAGTAGAAGAACGTGCGCGTGTCCGTGGTAAGGTCCAGCGTGGGCAGGTTCTCGTTGCGGTGCGGCCAGCGGTAGGTGAACACGCGGTCCGCGCCCTCTATCGGGCGGCCCAGGTAAGTGGCATAGGGCGTGATCACGTTGGCCGTAAGGCGCGGGTCACGGCCGGCGTATACTTGTTTGATACGTTCTTCGTTGCCTGTGGGCAGGTAGGCGTCCATATTCACGCCCCTGTTCTTCGCAGCGGTGATCTCCGCGGCGGTAAGGTTGTTGCGGAAGAAATACACCTCGCGCTGTTTGGCGGGCATGGCGCTGTAACCCGGTATTACGGCATCCCAGTTAAAAGGGCTGCCATCCTGGTTTTCATACATATCCACCAGGTCGGGATGCACCATGAAAGAATTCCAGCAGGAGCCGAAGGAAGAGCGTGTGCCGGTGTAGAACTGCGTGGTGGAGCCGAAACCCGCCAGGTTTGTATGCTGGATGGAAAAGATCATTTCGTCGCACTGCTCATTGGCCGGGCGGAACAGGTCGTAATAATTGCCGAAAAGAGCATAGCCCGCTTCGCGCACTTTCTGGAAATCGGCCGCAGCCAGCGCCCATTTTTGCTGGTACATGTAGGCTTTGCCGCGCAGGGCATATGCTGCGCCTTTTGTAGCATGGCCGTTGGCGGCATTGCCCTTCGCGTATTTCAGCGGCAGCGCGGGTTCGCCGATGGCGTCCGTCAGGTCTTTTATCACCTGGTCCCACACTTCCTGCTCGGTAGAGCGGCCGCGGTTCATCTGGTCTACCGGCAGGGGCTCCAGGTAAATGGGCACGCCTTTCCAGAGCTGGTTCAACCGCATATAAAAATAGGCGCGCATGAATTTCATTTCTGCGATGTAACGGGCCTTTTTCTCTGCGGGCGAAGGGGATTTGACGGGAATGTTGGTAATGGCGTCGTTGGCGCGGTGTACGCCTTCATACAATTCTTTCCATACGTTGGAAAACATGCCATTGCCCGTGGTGGCGGTGCCTTGCAGCAGCGCGTCGCCGTCGCGGCCGATGCTGGTCACGAACCGGTCGTACATGTAAAGCTCGCGGCCGCTGGCCCCGCCGGTGGCGATCCCCAGGCGGAGCGCGTTATAAACTCCCGCTACGCCAAGGTCCGTCAGGTTGTCGGTGGTCCACATCGTGGAAGAGGCAATGTTGCCGGGAGGCACGGTGTCCAGCAGGTTGCTTTTGCAGCCGCCGAGGAAACTGGCGCCGCCTGCTATGGCCAGTGCCAGGAATGATTGCTGTATATATCTTTTGCGTGGTTGTTTGTTCATGATCGTCTCCGGATTAGAAGTTAACGTTTAAGCCCAGGGCAAACTGCTGCATGGTCGGGTATCCTACGTTCGGGCCCACCTCGGGATCCAGGCCCGGGAAGGCGGTGAAGGTGAGCAGGTTTTCGCCGGTGAAGTACAGGCGCGCTTTCGTGATCTTCAAACGGTCCGTCCAGTGTTTGGGGAAGGTGTACCCGATCTGCGCGTTCTTCAGTCTCACCCAGGCCGCATTGTCCATCCAGAAAGCATTTGCGGTGTTGTTGATGGCGTCGTTGTTCAGCTTCAGCCGCGGGAAAGTGCCGTTGATGTTGTTCGCAGGATCCGCCGCATTGTCTGGATTGTAATAGTAATGATCGTCTGCCATGCGCGTGCCTGCGGCGTTGCCGTTGCGGAGAATGGAGTTGTTGTACCCCTCCCCGTTCCAGTAGTATTGCATGCCCGCCATGCCGGCCCAGATCATGGACAGGTCGAAGCCCCTGTATTCCGCCGCGAGGTTGAGGCCGAAAATGAATTTCGGCTCTGTGCGGGCGTTGGTCAGGTATTGGTCGAATGCATTGCCGTAAACGCCGTCGCCATTCCTGTCTGCAAAAATGAAATCGCCGTAATAGAGTTGCGCCTTACCCACGGTGTTCACCGGCGAAAAGCTGTAACCCGCGGCTTTCATGGCATTCACCCAGGCGAGGTCTTCCGGTGTGCGGATCATCCCCGTTTGCGGGCCGCCATTGATGTTCACGCTGCCATCTGCATTGAAGTAGGAACCGTTGCCGGCATACAGGTCGCGGAGATAGTAGGAATTGATGCCATAACCTTCCACGATCCGCTCCAGGCCGCCGGATGATACGTCGCCAATGTTGCTGCTGTACACGTTATTCCCCGCGCTGTTCTTGCTCCAGCCTTCTTTCAGCGCGCCCTTGTATTTGTCCACCACGTTGTAATTGTACGCGAAGTTGGCGCCAACGGAGTAATTGAAATCGCCTTTATTGTCGCGCCAGTTGAGCGCCACCTCTATCCCGCGGTTCAGCACGGCGGCGGTGTTGCGCGTGGGGCCGGCCTGTGTGCCGGCAGTGAGGTAAATGGGCGGCACGGTAAGAATGCCGTCTGTATAGCGGCTGTAATAATCCATTTCAACGGATAGGCGGTGGTGCATCATGCTGAAATCAAGCCCCACATCGGTTTGCGTGGTCTCTTCCCAGCTCAGCGCGGCGTTGGCGTATTTGCTCTGCGCCAGGCCGATCACCGGCGAATTGTTGTAGGCATAGTTTACGCCGCCATAAGTGGCCATATAATCGTAATTGCCGATGTTGCTGTTGCCCAGCTTACCCCAGGATGCGCGAAGCTTCAGGTTCTGGAAAATGCTGGTCAGCCCTTTCAGGAAAGGCTCTTCTGAAAGCCGCCACCCTGCGGAAAAAGACGGGAATGTACCCCAGCGGTTATCTTCAGCGAAGCGGGAAACCCCGTCGTAGCGCAGGTTTGCTTCCAGCAGGTATTTCTCTTTATACCCGTAGTTTACGCGGCCAAAGTAAGAACGGTAGGCATAGTCGTACCCGCCGCCTGTAGTGGACACCATTTCCGTAGCGGAACTAAGCGTGGTCACAGACGCATCTATCAATCCCCTTTTCTGGGCGTTCACATCTTTGTAATGGTAGGCATATTCGTTGTAACCCACCAGCGCGCCGATGTTATGCATTTTATTGATCACGGTGCTGTAGCGCAGCACATGGTCGAAGGTGAGCTTGTTATTCTTGAAATAATCGAAGGTGGTGCCGAGCGTGTTGGGCAGGCCGGCGGGAACGATGATGGTGTTCTTCGCAAAATCCCAGCGGTCCAGCGGGATGCTGAAGCTGCTGCCGTCGAACTGGTTCATCTGGTAATTGATCTTGCTTTCCAGCTGCAGGCCTTTCCAGATATTGAGTTTGGCATACACGGTTGAGTTGAAGCGGGAAGTCTGTTCGTTGCCGCCATTGCCGTAAAGGTGCACCAGCAGGTTGTTCAGGCCGGCAGATTCGTCGGGAGACGACGGCGCCCCGAAACGCCCCTCGTACAAGGGATACAGGCCGGGCGTGGTTTGGCGGAGGAAATTGAAAGTATTGTCTGTATTCCCTTTCTGGCGGTCTTGCAGCGAACCGAAGGTTTGGGTGCCAAGGGTCAGGAAATCGGTGACCTTCACTTCCAGGTTGGCGCGCAGCTCGTACCGTTTGAGGCCGGTATTGTGCATCAGGCCGGGGTTGTTGAGGATGCGCGCGGATATGTTGTAATTCACGTATTCACTGCCGCCCAGGACGGAGAGGTTGTGGGTCTGCACAATGTTCTTCTCAAATATCTCGCTGCCCCAGTCTGTATTCGGGTAAGCCACGTAATTGGGAATGCCGTGCTCGTTCAGCGCATTGGGATTTTTATTGGCTTCCGTCCACAGGTCGATGCTGGCCTGGGAATACACGGGCGACTGCCCGAGGTTCCTGGCCGCTTCGTTGTAAAGGTTCATATGCCGCACGTAGTCGGATACGAACGTAGGCATGTTCGTGGGCTGGGTGATGGACAGCACGGAGGAATAGTTCAGCGAAGGTTTCCCCGTTTTGCCACGTTTGGTGGTGATGAGAATAACGCCGTTGGCCGCCAGCGAACCATAGATGGAGGCGGAAGCCGCGTCTTTGAGGATGGAGATGCTTTCCACGTCGTTCGGGTTCACGGCGTCCATGCTGCCGATGATGCCGTCTATCAACACCAGTGCATCGTTGTTGTTCAGCGTGCCCTGGCCGCGGATGCGGATGCTGGCGCCGTCGCTGCCGGGACGGCCGGAGCTCTGGCGTACGGCCACGCCGGGGGCAAGCCCTGCGAGCGATGAAGATACGTTGGTCACGGAGCGGTTCTCAATTTCTTTGCTGTTCACTGTAGCGACGGAACCGGTAAGATCCACTTTTTTTTGCGTGCCGTAACCTACTACCACCACTTCACCCAGATCCGATTCCGATTCGCTGAGGGTGATGCTCATCGCAGTGGGCCGCACGGGCGTTTCTATGGTCTCATAACCGATGTATTTGAGGATGAGTAATGCGGACGGGCTTTTCACCTTCAAGGAAAATTCGCCGTCTTCGTTGGTCACCGTGCCGTTGGACGTGCCTTTTTCGAGGATGCTGACGCCGGGAAGGCCTATGCCTTTTTTGTCCGCGACTTTTCCTTTAACGGTCAGCGAGCTGTCTGCCACGGCAGGCACGGGCGCTGGCAGTTCCACCCTGCGCATCACGGTAATAGTGCGGTTTTCGATGGAATAAGAAAGGGAGCGGTTCTTCAACACTTCGTTGAGCACCAGCTCCACGGGCGCTTTCTCCACGTCTATGGTCACCGGCGGCACATCTCTCAGGATGTTGGCGTCATAAAAAAAGCCATAGCCCGCCTGCTTTTCGATGGCTTTAAAGACCCTGGCCAGCGAGATCTTGCGGGCGGAAAGTGTAACGGTTTGCGAGTAGCTGCTGGCGCTTACATGCAGGGAACCGATCAGAATGAAGGCTGTTAATAACCTCATGGTCCTCCAGAATTTGGATGATAGGGACGTTGCGCCAAGGCAATGTTGGCGCAAAGCGGTTAAATTCATAACTTAGATTTGGGAATTTTAAAAATTGTTTACCATACAGTTTTTTTGCCCATTGCCGGGCCCGATGCCAGTCGGGTGCCGGTTTTTTATGGCGTCTTGATTTTGGCGACTCTTTAAGCGATACGTGAAATGTTTTAAGTGAACGATTTGGTTTCTATGGAATCAATGTCAGTTGTTTTCCTTCCAGCTTTGTATGTACGCCGCTCTTTTCCAGTATCCCCAACACCTGCACCAGCGTAAGGTCCCGCTGGATCTTTCCTTCAAACACCCTGTCAGGCACAGGCCCGGCGTATTTCACTTCCACGTCGTACCAGCGGGCCAGCTGCCGCATCACATCCGGCAACGCAGCCTGGTTGAACTGGAACCAGCCTTCTTTCCATGCCAGCACTTCGGCGGGGTCCGCATCGTTGCTGATAACAATGTTCCCGGACACGGCCTGCTGCGCCTGCTGCCCCGGGCGCAGTTCCTGTGCGGCGCCGTCTTGGGCGGAGACCTTTACTTTTCCTTCCAGCAAGGTGGTTTTGATCAGGCTTTCATCGTTGTAGGCGCTGATGTTGAAGCTGGTGCCCAGCACTTCCACGGTGCTTCGCCCGTCTGCCTCTACCCTGAAGGGTTTGAGGGCATCGGGCATTACTTCGAAATACACTTCCCCGGTGATCTCCACTTTCCGTGCTTCCCCTGTAAATGCCGTGGGATAGCGGATCGAAGAGGCCGCATTGAGCCAGACGCGCGTACCGTCAGGCAGGGTGATCCTGAACTGGCCGGCGCGCGGGGTGCTCAGTTTGTTCCAGACAGGCTGCCCTTCAGCGCCTTCGTAGCGCAGCTGGCCGCCGCTTTGACTGATGCGGGCACTCCCCTGCTGTATCACCTGGTTGCCCGCACTGTCCAGCGTTACGACGGAGCCGTCTGCCAGGGTGAGCGTGGCTTTCTTGCTCCCGGGAGCTATATCTGCAATGGATGAATGCGTGGATGGCGGCGGCGTGTTTACCGGCTTCGTCCTGAAATACCCGAGCGCTGCAATGCCCAATACCGCGGCTGCCGCGGCAGCAGGCCACCAGCGGCGGATGCGGCGCAATAAGGTTTGAGGCCGGGCGGTGATGTATTGGAATATGCCGTCGGCCTCCTGCGGGTTTATTTCCGCATCGGGCGTAAAGGTTGACCAGGTGCGTTCCAGCGCAGCCTGCAAACTTTCGTCGTGGCGGGCGTCTTCCAGCAGCTGTTGCAGCTCCTGCTGTTCTTCCGGGGTAGCTTCCCGGCTGAACCATTGCTGGAAAAGGTATTGCAGTCTCGATCCGGACATATGCTATTTGTGTTCCTCTTACTACGACAAATAATTCAAACAATAAGAGTAGCTGTGTTAAAAAATAATTTCCCGGTTAGTTCTTTGTCCCTGGTATTACGACAAATAACCCAGCTTCCGGGAGTAGCTGTTCAGAAAAAAAAATTTACAGGGGTGGATGAATGCCGCTGTGGCGGCATGCGGGAGGATTCGTAACAATTACTTCGATAAACGGGAATGAAGACGATCTGGATGAAAACGCGGTTCAATTTAACTGCAAACACACAGGCCCCATGGCAGCGATGACCAGGATAATGGCAGGATCCTGTCGGATAGCGCCTTTCAGCGCCTGTGTGGCCAGGCTCAGGTGTTTTTTTACGGTACCTTCGGAAATATGCAGCCTACGCGCAATGTCTTCTATGGCCAGCCCTTGCAGGCGGTTGAGCGTGAAAATGGTCTTCTGCTGCGGCGGCAGCTTGCCGATGGCTTTCTCCAGCTGGTCCTGCAGCGCTTTGTAACGCACCATCTGCTCCGTTTCATGCGAAGCGCCGGTTTCGCCGGCGTACAGGCTGCGGAGGATGTCGTTGCGGTAGGCGTTTTTTTTCACCAGGTTGAAGGCGTGATTCCGGGCCAGCGTAAAAACGTAGGCGTCGAAATTGCGGATACCGGGCAGCACGGAGCGTTCCGTCCATACTTTGAGGAACACGTCCTGCACAATGTCTTTCGCGGCCTCTGTGCTCCCGCTGAGGCGCAGCATGTAGGCGAACAGCTTATCCCGGTGCCCGTCAAAAAGGCAACGGAAGGCCGCTTCGCTGCCGGCGGCCACCTGCAGCAATACCTCCGCTTCTGAATACATTCCGCCTTTGTTCATGAATAAAGTTTAGCACCGGCTTTTGCCGCAACCGGTCAGTCAGGCTCTCTTCTTTTCGATACGGACGGTCCTGAAAAATGCATCCCTTGGCTGATTGCTTATCCTGGTACGTGTTGGGCCAAAAATATGTAAAAAAGGAAAACAGCGCGCATAAAAAAAGCCGCACCGGGAATCCGGCACGGCTGCGTATCTAGTTTCACATAATTCCGCCGTGGTGGCGGATATAACAATCTTGCTTATGCTTCTTTCAGGAAAGGATAACGGTAATCCGTAGGCGGCACCAGCGTTTCCTTCACGGTCCTGGCGCTCAGCCAGCGGTAAAGGTTCAGCTGGGAACCTGCTTTGTCGTTGGTACCGGATGCCCTTGCGCCGCCGAACGGCTGCTGGCCTACCACTGCGCCGGTGGGTTTATCGTTCAGGTAAAAGTTACCTGCGGCGTTCACCAGTTTTTTCGTAGCCAGGTCCAGCGCGTAGCGGTCCTGCGC
Source organism: Chitinophaga sp. YIM B06452 (assembly GCF_039655965.1). Lineage (NCBI taxonomy): Bacteria > Pseudomonadati > Bacteroidota > Chitinophagia > Chitinophagales > Chitinophagaceae > Chitinophaga > Chitinophaga sp. YIM B06452. Next base: position 35,189 of record NZ_JAWLKY010000008.1, read on the forward strand.
CAGCACGGCGCCGGTGAGGGCGTATTCGCTGGTGCCGTCCACCAGTTCGAGGGTTTCTTCCCATTTCTCAGCATCGTAAGTGTAAACGGTGAGCACGGGGCCGAAAATTTCCTCGCACATGGTCCTGTATTTCGGATCGGTGGTTTCTATCACGGTCGGTTCAATGAAGTAACCTTCTGTTTTGCTGTAATTGCCGCCTGCGATGATCTTCGCATTCGGGTCTTTTTTCGCGTCTTCAATATAAGCGGCGATCTTATCGAAAGAACGTTCGTCGATCACGGCATTGATGAAGTTGGAAAAATCTTCCGTGGTGCCCATTTTCATGGTCTTCAGCTCGGCAGCCAGTTTCGATTTGATCTCTTCCGCGATATTGCTGGGCAGGTAGGCGCGGGAAGCGGCGGAGCATTTCTGGCCCTGGTATTCGAAAGCGCCGCGTGCCAGTGCGGTCACCACTGCATCCACGTTGGCGGATTTGTGGGCGATCACGAAATCTTTGCCGCCGGTTTCACCTACGATGCGCGGGTATGTTTTGTATTTCGCGATGTTGTTGCCGATGGTCTTCCACATGGTCTGGAACACGCCGGTGGAGCCGGTGAAGTGAATGCCGGCGAAATCGGGATGCGCAAAACAAACGTCGCCGATGGTGGGGCCGTCTGCATACACGAGGTTGATCACCCCGTCGGGCAGGCCGGCTTCGATGAGCACCTTCATGAAGAATGATGCGTGGTATACCTGTGTATTGGCGGGTTTCCAGATCACCACGTTGCCGCACATGGCGGCTGAAGTGGGCAGGTTGCCACCGATAGCGGAGAAGTTGAAAGGAGTTACGGCGAGCACGAAACCTTCCAGCGGGCGGTATTCCAGGCGGTTGTGCACGCCGGGGGAGCTAACCGGTTGCTGGCGGTAGATCTCGGTGAGGTAATGTACGTTGAAGCGCAGGAAGTCTATCAGTTCGCAGGCGCTGTCTATTTCAGCCTGGTAGGCGTTTTTGCTCTGGCCCAGCATGGTGGCGGCATTGGTATGCGCGCGGTATTTGGTGGCGAGCAGTTCGGCTGCTTTCAGGAACACGGCCGCGCGCTGTTCCCAGGGCGTGTCCGCCCATTGCTGGCGGGCAGCCAGTGCGGCGTTGATGGCATCTTTCACATGGCTGGCGTCTCCCGCGTGGAAGTGGCCCAGCTTGTGTTTGATCTCGTGCGGGGGGCGGATGTCCACCGTTTTGCCGGTGCGCACTTCCTTGCCGCCGATGTACATGGGTATGTCCAGCTCCGTGGCCTTGAAGGCGGCCAGCTGCTGTTTCAGTGCTGCTCTTTCCGGGGAACCCGGCGCAAAGCTCATTACAGGTTCGTTGTGAGGCGCTGCAAAGTCAAAATAAGCATTATGCATGGCTTGATTTTGTTGTTTCGGTTTATTAATTAATGGCCGGCTATCTTATCAGCCTTTCTCATCTTCTTTCTGCATCATCAGGTAAGCCTTGATAAACCCGTCCAGCTCTCCGTCCATGACAGGGCCTACGTTGCCTACTTCAAAGTCGGTACGGTGGTCCTTGATCATCTTGTACGGATGGAAAACGTAGGAACGGATCTGCGAGCCCCATTCAATCTTGCGCTTATTGGCGTTGGTGGCGTTCTTCAGCTCTTCCCTCCTGCGGATCTCCTCTTCATAGAGGCGCGATTTCAGCATGGTCAGCGCCTTCTCCCGGTTCTCGCCCTGGGTGCGGCTCTGCTGGCATTCAATGATAATGCCGGATGGAATGTGCTTCAAACGTACCGCGGTCTCCACCTTGTTCACGTTCTGCCCGCCTTTACCGCCGGAACGGTAGAATTCCCATTCCAGGTCAGCGGGGTTCACGGTCACTTCGATGGTATCGTCTACCAGCGGGTACACGAAAACGGAAGCAAAGGAAGTATGCCTGCGGGCATTGGAGTCGAACGGTGAAATACGCACCAGGCGGTGAACGCCGCTTTCGGCTTTGAGAAGGCCGTAGGCAAAGTCGCCGTCGAACTCCAGGGTAGCGGATTTGATCCCGGCCCCGTCGCCGTACTGCACGTCTATCTCGCTCACTTTCCAGCCCTGTTTTTCGCCGTACATGCGGTACATACGGAGCAGCATCTCAGCCCAGTCCTGGCTTTCGGTGCCGCCTGCGCCCGAGTTGATGGTCAGTACCGCGGGCATCTCGTCTTCCGGCTGGTTGAGCGTGCTCTTAAACTCCAGCTCGTCCAATGCCTTGAGGGCAACGTCGTATGCTGCGTTCACATCTTCTTCGGTGGCTTCGCCTTCTTTCTGGAATTCCTGCAGGGTGGCGCTGTCGTCTATAGCAGTGTGCACGTTGTCATACAGGTCTACCCAGAATTTGTGCACCTTGATCTCTTTCAGGATGGCAGTCGCGCGTTCGTTGTCGTCCCAGAACCCGGGCGCCAGCGTCATTTGCTTATCATTTTCTATTTTGTCTATGCGGTCCTGTACGTTAAAGAAAACCTCCCAGGACGTACAAGCGGTCCCTCATAGCTTTAAGTTGCTCTGCTGTCATAAGTCCGCAAAGATAAATCATTATTAATGAATTATGAAACCGCGTAAGCGGCTCATTTTTAATGCGTAAATTAGAACTGGAAAGATTTTTGCTGGAATTCAAACCAAACCCGAACCCAATGGAAACCCGCATGAGCCTCCCCCATTTCCGTCAGCAGACCTCTTTTAACCTGATCGCCCTGCTGGTGGTGATCGGCGTGAATGTGATGGCCAATACCGCCACGCTGAACGGCGTTACCACGGGGGAGATATCAAACCGGTACCCGAGCCTCTTCACCCCGGCCAATGTTACTTTTTCCATCTGGAGCGTTATTTACCTGGGATTGCTGGGGTTCGCCGGCTACCAGCTGTGGCTTTCCTTCACCAAAGGCCACGAAGCGGAACTAAGCGCGTTCATCGCGCGCATGAAATACTGGTTCCTGCTGAACTGCCTGGCCAATGCCTGCTGGCTGTTCGCCTGGCATTACGAGCAGATATGGCTTTCGCTCCTCTTCATGTTCCTTCTCCTGTTCACATTGGGGAAAATTCACGCCAGTTTCGGTATAGCCCACCCCGGTGCCCCCCTGCGGGAAAAGATCTTTATTCATTTTCCATTCGGCGTATACCTGGGCTGGATCGTGATAGCCTCCATCGCCAACATATTCGCGTTCCTGACCTCCATCGGCTGGTCCGGCTGGGGCTTCAGCCAGGCGGCCTGGGCCATCACCGGCATGATCGTCGGTACGCTGGCCGCGCTGTTCATGATCTTCCGGCACAACAACATCTGGTACGGCGTGGCCAGCATCTGGGGCTTTTATGGCATTATCCTGAAGCGGGAGTCGCCTCTCACGGCAAACTCCGCTCCCATCATCGCCGCCGGCACGCTGGTGATCGCCGTGCTGGTATTGTCCGTTCTCATGCAATTGTTGCGGAAACGCCCGCTTCTGTAAATCATCGCTTTCATCTTTGGGTCCGCCTGCGTATTTTTGGGTGAATCATTAACTGCAATAACAGATAAAAGATAGATCATGTTCTCATCCGTAAAGCCTGATGCCACCAAAGCCTGGCAACAACTACAATCCCACGCGGCAGTGATGCGCGAAAAACACATACGGGCCCTGTTTGCGGCCGATCCCGGCCGCTTCAGGGATTTTTCGCTGCAATTTGAAGACATCCTGTTCGATTATTCCAAGAACCTCATCGATAAAGAAACGCTGCAGCACCTGCAGGCGCTGGCAAAGGAATGCAAGGTAGACGAAGCCATCAAAGCCATGTTCGGCGCTGAGAAGATCAACGCCACGGAAGGCCGAGCCGTGCTGCACACCGCCCTGCGCAATACTTCCAATACGCCCGTTGTGCTGGATGGCAAAGACGTAATGCCGGACGTGAATGCCGTGCTGCAGCAGATGAAGGACTTCTGCGCCCGCGTGCACAGCGGTGAATGGAAAGGATTTTCGGGTAAGCGTATCCGTTATATCGTAAACATCGGCATCGGCGGCTCCGACCTCGGCCCGGTAATGGTTACCGAAGCGCTGAAACCTTACTGGGTGGAAGGTATCCAGACCTGGTTCGTATCCAATGTAGACGGTACGCACATCGCCGAAACGCTCAAAAAAGTAAAAGCAGACGAAACGCTTTTCCTTATCGCCTCCAAAACTTTCACTACCCAGGAAACCATGACCAACGCGCATTCCGCGCGCAGCTGGTTCCTGGACAACGGGGGGTCTGAAAAAGACATCGCCCTGCATTTCGCCGCGTTATCTACCAACGAAAAAGCGGTGACCGCCTTCGGCATAGACGCGAAGAACATGTTCGCCTTCTGGGATTGGGTGGGCGGCCGTTACAGCCTTTGGAGCGCCATCGGCCTGTCTATCGCCCTCACCATCGGTTACGACCATTTCGCTGCGCTGCTGGATGGCGCACATGCCACAGACGTTCATTTCCGCGACACGCCGTTTGAGCAGAACATCCCGCTCATCATGGCACTCATCGGCATATGGTACGGCAATTTCTTCGACGCCCAATCTGAGGCCATCCTGCCTTACGACCAGTATATGCACCGGTTTGCAGCCTATTTCCAGCAGGGGAATATGGAAAGCAATGGCAAAAGCACCAGCCGCAGCGGCCAGCCCGTGACCTGGCAAACCGGCCCCGTGGTATGGGGCGAACCCGGCACTAATGGCCAGCATGCGTTCTACCAGCTCATCCACCAGGGCACTAAAATGATCCCCTGCGACTTCATAGCGCCCGCCATCAGCCACAATCCTATCGGCGACCACCATCCCAAGCTGCTGAGCAATTTTTTCGCGCAAACGGAGGCGCTGATGAACGGGAAAACCGCGGAAGAGGTAAAGGCCGAAGGCACGCCGGAAGAACTGGTGCCTTACAAAGTTTTCAGCGGCAACCGCCCTACCAATTCCTTCCTGCTGAAAAAGATAACACCCCGCAGCCTGGGCTCCCTCATCGCGATGTACGAACACAAGATCTTCGTGCAGGGCGTGATCTGGGACATCTACAGCTTCGACCAATGGGGCGTGGAGCTGGGCAAGCAGCTGGCCAACCGGATATTGCCGGAATTAAGCGACAGCGGAACGGTTTCCAGCCATGATTCTTCCACCAACGGGCTGATCAATGCATATAAGCACTGGCGGTCGTAAAACATATGATCCATTCAAAAAAGAAAGCCCCCGGAAAACAACCGGGGGCTTTCTTTCAGGCCATACGGAAAATGAAGGCATAAAAAAACCTCCGGGCTTCCGGAGGTTAAGTATCTTAGTTGACAGGGAGAAAGAATTTTTACCATTTATCCACATCCTCTCCGGAGGGAGCCTGGACCTCAGCTTCAGCTTCAGCAGCTACCTCGGTGTGTTGTGCACGAACGGGTGCAGAAACTTCGGATACCACACCTTCACCATCCTGCTCGTCTTCGCGGGATTCAGAATAATCATGGTTGTAAGCATCAAAGTCGAAATCGGGCATCAACTCGGTTTTTACGTAGTTGATGGTTTCGGTTAAAGCATTGAGAAACTTGTTAAAGTCTTCTTTGTACAGGAATACTTTATGCCTGTCGTAACCGTTATCGTTGAAACGTTTTTTACTTTCGGTGATAGTCAGAAAGTAGTCGTTGCCCCGAGTAGTTTTTACATCAAAGAAATAAGTTCTTCTTTTGCCCGCTTTCAATCGCTTGGAAAAGATGCTGTCATTGTTTCTTTCCTGTTGATTGTTGTTTTCGTACGCCACAGTTGATAGATTTAAGTGTTAACGAATCAAATCCTGTTTGAATGATCAATAATCAACAAATATACTATTGTTTTACAAATATCAAAATAATTTTAAATGATTTTGAAAAATCATCTTATATTTCGCGCAAAGCTTGATGGTAGCGGTTTACAACCCAATGACATTTACTCGTTTATGCGTTCTTCTTCCCCCGATTGCTGACGGGCATACAGCTCGGCATAATACCCATTCCTTGACAATAATTCTTCATGTGTCCCGCTTTCCACCATCCTCCCTTCGTCCAGCACAATGATCCGGTCGAACGTAAAAAGCGAGAAAATACGGTGCGTGATGATAATGGCCGTTTTATGTTTCAGGTAAGCATACAGGTTGCCGATGATCTCCTTTTCCGTGCGGGCGTCTACGGCTGAAAGGCAGTCGTCGAACAGCATGATATCCGGGTTGCGGATGAGGCCGCGGGCAATGGATACGCGCTGCTTCTGGCCGCCGCTGAGGGTTACGCCCCGCTCCCCCACTACAGTGTTGAACCCTTCGGGGAAAGCCAGGATGTCTTTCTCCACGGAAGCCTGCCGGGCCGCCAGCTGCACGGATTCCTCGTTGGCCGTGGGTTCACCGAAGCGGATATTGTTGGTGATGGTATCGGAGAACAGGAACACGTCCTGCGGCACATAGCTGATCTGGTTGCGCAGCACGGAGAGTTTCAGGCTGCGGATGTCGTACCCGTCTATCGTGATCTTCCCTTCCTGCGGGTCGTACATGCGGATGAGCAGCTGCGCCAGGGTGGATTTGCCGGCGCCCGTACGGCCGATGATGGCCACTTTCTGCCCGGGCTGTATAGTAAGATCAAAATCCTTCAGCGCCTGGATGCCTGTATGCGGGTAGGTGAAAGACACGTTCTGGAAGCGGATCTCCCCTTGCAGGGATACCGTGCGGGCATCCGGGCGGTCATGTATCTGCGGCCTTTCATCCAGGAACTCGTTGATGCGCTGCTGCGAAGCCGCCGCCCGCTGTATCATGGATGCCACCCAGCCGATGGAAAAGAACGGGAACGTAAGCATGTTCACATACAACACGAACTCCGCCAGGTTGCCGATCGTGATATTCCCTTTGATCACCTGCATGCCGCCGATGAAAATGGTCAGGATCACGCTCAGCCCGATCATCAGCATCATGGCCGGCTGGTAGAGGGCGTCGGTTTTAGCAAGACTGATAGAGCTTTTTTTGTACGCTTCGCTGGCCTCTTCGAAGTGCTGCGCGCTGGGTTCTTCCTGCACATATGATTTGATCACACGGATGCCGGAGTAGTTCTCCTGCGCCACAGATGTAATATTGCTGAGCTGCGACTGTATGCGTTCGCTTTTGCTGTGGATAACACTGTTCACGAAATAAATAGTGAGCGCCAGCAAAGGCAGCGGGCTGAGCGTGTAAAGCGTCAGCACGGGGTTTACGGACCACATCAGCCAGATGATGATCACCATCATGATGATGGTACGGGCGGCGTACATCAGCGCGGGGCCCACGTACATGCGCACGCGCGACACATCTTCCGTGATGCGGCTCATCATATCGCCCGTACGGTTCATTTTGAAAAAGTTAAGGTCCAGCCGCTGGTACTGCTGGAAGATCTCGTTCTTCAGGTCGTATTCGATGTGGCGGCTCATCACGATGAGGGTTTGCCTTTGCAGGAACATAAAGAACCCGCTGAGCAATGCCATGCCCAGGATAGAGAGGCCATAAAAAGCAAGCGTGCCTGAAAACACCGACCGGAAGGGCGTTTTCAGGTCTGAATCGCTGATCATCCGGTAGTTTTTCAGGTTCTGGTCCAGCAAGTCGAATATCTGCCTGACCAGTATGGGCTGGAAAACACTGAATACGATGGAGATGGAAGTGAAAAGCATTCCCAGCAGGAAAAGCCATTTATATTTGACGAAGTATTTGTTGAGCGCTGCGAGATGTTGCATACAAGATAAAGTCTTCCTAATGGTTCCGTTTAAGCCTTACAAATGTAGGCAAAGCCGGTCATTTTTAAACAGCACTTTCACGGCGGCATGAGAGAATTTACTTATATTTAGCAAAACCAGCGAACCCAGAAACCCATACCCGTATGTCAACTCCAGCTTTTGCCCTTCCCACGCAACAATCGGAACGGCTCCAGATCATAGACAGCCTGCGCGGCGTTGCGCTGTTAGGCATTTTACTGATGAACATTCCCTTCTTCGGCATGCCGGACCAGATGGACTTCGACCTCCGGCTGCGTAACGAGCTTTCCGGCCCTAATTATTACGCCTGGTGGATCGTGCGCCTGTTCTTCGAAGGCACTATGCGCGGCTTTTTCAGCCTCCTGTTCGGCGCAGGCTGTGTGCTGCTGCTGGAAAGGCTTGAAAAAAGACCTCCCGGCGCAGTGTCTCCCGCAGACATTTACTACCGCCGCCTGCTCTGGTTGCTGCTTTTCGGGTTGATAGACGCCAACGTGCTGCTCTGGAACGGTGATGTGCTCTATGTCTACGCCGCCGGCGGCCTGCTGCTTTATCCTTTCCGTCATGCCAAACCCAGGCTCCTGCTCATGATGGCGGTCATTGCCCTGGCGGTCGGCACTTTCAAAGGCACCATGAACCTGTATGAACAAAAAGCAAAACGCACCAAAGGCGAATATGCCCTGCAGCTGGAAAAACAAAAAGTAAAGCTCACCGAACAGCAAAAAGAAGACAAAGAAAAATGGGAGAAATATCAAAAAGAACATACCCGCGAAGCGAAGCTGAAAGAAGCGCAGGAAGAGGTGGACGCCTACCAGGGCAGCTATCTCACCACCCTGCGGCATATTTACCCCAGGAACGAAGAATTCCAGTCGTTCAGCGTTTACAATTTCTTTTTCTGGGATCTGATGGTGTGTTTCTTTTTAGGCATGTATTTCTACAGGACCGGCGTGCTCACAGGCCTGAAGCCGGTATCGTTCTATTGGAAGCTCATGCTGGCGGGCTATGCGCTGGGGTTGCCGCTTAACTCTTGGATACTTAGTTCCATCTTCCGCCTTGATTTTGATTCGACACGGGTGGCGGACAATATGTTCATCAGCTGGTATGAGATCCGGCGGATACTCTTGCTGCTGGGGCACCTGGGGCTGCTGATGCTGCTGTACAAATATGGCCTGGCCACGGGATTTTTTAAAAAGATGGCAGCCGTCGGGCAAATGGCCTTTACTAATTACCTGATGCAAAGCATTATCTGCGGTTTTATTTTTTATGGTGTAGGACTGCGCTGGTATGGCGCGGTGGAAAGATACGAACTGTACCTTATCACTTTTGGCATATGGATCTTCCAGGTCATTTTCAGCAACGTATGGCTGAAACACTATCGTTTCGGGCCGCTGGAGTGGGTTTGGCGCAGCCTCACGTACTGGAAAAAACAGCCGTTCAAACGAAGCACGCCGGCGGTGGCGGACCTAGCATAAACGTGCGCTGAAGGCATAAAAAAGAGGCTGCTCCATCCTGTAAGGGCAGCCTCTTTCCTATTTTTACCGGTGGATCAATACAGGTAGTTCAGCGCGATGATATCATTCGCGTTGAAGGTCCGGTTGCCGCCATTGGAGCAGGCCAGCATCCAGGAGCCGGAATCGGGGCCGGTGGGCGTGCCCGGGATGTGCACGGCGCCTACCCCTGCGCTGCCTTCATTGCCGCCGCTGCCGCAGCTGAATGCGCGGTTCATATAATCCGTATGGCGGAAGCCGATGCAATGGCCCAGCTCATGCTGGATAACGGAACCCACGTACTGCACGTCAGGGTTGGTGCCGTAAGCCTGCGGATGGGTATTCATGCTGATGCTTCCATAAGGATCGCCGTTCCTCTTGGGGAAACCGGCAGAGCCCAGCGTGATGAAGCCGCCGCTGGGGCCTTCATAAAAACCTTTGATGACAATATCAGCCCGGCCGCTGGTGATCCGCTTGAAAGTAATATTCAGCCCCAGGGCATTGTACCGCTGGATCGCCAGGTCTGTGCCATCAACGAAAGCGGTGCCGAGATTGGAAACCTGGATGCTGATGACCCTGGGCAGGCTTTTTACGAGGTTGTTGGTCCGGTACTGTTCCACTTCGGCGATGCGTACATTGGGCGTGGAAGATTCTGTGGTGAGCGTTTCCTGGTCCAGGAAAATGTCGTTTTCTACAATGTAGCCGCCGTTCCAGGCCCGCACATTTTCTGTGCTGAACCCTTTCGCTTTGATCTGGGCAAGCGTTTCTTCGGAAACCTGGCCCTGGGCGCTGGTTTCAGTCTTCTGGTCTTTTTGGCAGGCGGCGAGGGTTACGATCGCCGCAACGAACAGGATGGAAAAAATAAAACTGTTTTGCTTCTTCATAGCATTCAGATTTTGGGTTTTTGAAAATGAAAAAAATAAAAAAGTATATCCGTTACCGTGATGCTCCTTCACGGCGGATCAAAAAACAACAGGACTATAAATCCGCCTGCTGGAATACTCTCCGGCAGGGATTTACGGGTTAATAAAAGATTTTTAAGTTAAGCCTGATTGAATGTGGATTTTAGATCTTCGGTTTAGATTATAAGTGCTCTCTTAAGGTCTTTCGTAGTCAATAATACTATTTTTTTTCATGATAAAAAAAAATGATAGTTTTAGTGCATGCGCAATTTTTTTAACCTGCTTCGCCTGACGTTGACCCTCTGCGCCTGGGCCACCACCTTTTCTTTGCGGCTTGCCGCCCAGCAGCCGGACATCATACGCCGTTATGCCGTTTCCACGCAGGATACTTCCGGTCGCAATAAAACTGCCCGCAGTACCACGCCGTTTTTTCTCGTACATGCAGCCGCCGGAAAATTGCAATCGATGCAAATCAAACGTTCCCTCACACCTTACTTCCATATCGTGCAAAACCGCCCGGCAGACAGCAGCATCGTATACTGGCCGGCCAACAGCAACTGGAAAGCTTCCGAAACGCTGCTGCTCGCGGTGGAAGCAGCAAAAGAAAAAGACAGCATCTTCGTTCTGTCTGGTATTTCTCCTCATGCCCGTTTTGTAAGATGGGAAACAAAAGGCCACACGGCCTTGCAGAAAGTGGCGAAAAAGGATTGGGGAAAATTCATCAGCGACACAGCCATCGCGTTCGCGGATACCCGCCGCATTGCGAAGCCGGAGATACTCATTACGTCTACCGATCCGGGGCTCAACCGCATTTCCACTGTATGGCAGCAGCTGCCTGCATTGCGGGGCAACGGCCTCCGGGTGTCTGTCAAAGAAACACTTTTCGACACAACGGATACAGACCTCCTGCAACGTTACATTCCCACTGCGCTGGCGGCAGAACTGATGGAGCCGCATTCCACGATCATGGCCACCTTCATTGCCGGCGCGGGAAATTCAGGCGCGGCGGGCAGAGGCGTGGCGCCAGGCGCCTTGCTGGCTTCTTCTTCGTTCGATCGTTTGTCTGCCGACGACGTTACCTATTTCACGCAGCATGGCATTGCCCTGCAAAATCATTCTTACGGCACGGGCATCGAAAATTATTACGGGTTGGAGGCCGTTGCGTACGACGAACAGGTGTACGGGGCGGACACGCTGCTGCATGTATTTTCTTCCGGCAACAGCGGGCAGCAAACCTCCGCCACCGGGCCTTACAGCGGTGTGGCGGGCTGGGCCAACCTGAGCGGTACTTTCAAGCAAGCGAAGAATGTACTGGTGGCGGGCGGCACAGAAAGCAACAACGCAGTGCCGGCCGCCAGCTCCAAAGGACCTGCGTACGATGGCCGCATTAAGCCGGAGATCGTTGCTTACGGGAAAGACGGCACTTCCGGCGCGGCGGCGCTCGTATCGGGTACAGCCCTCCTGCTGCAGCAGATCTACCGCGAACAACACGCCTCCCTCCCGCCGGCTTCACTGCTGAAAGCTGTGCTGGTCAATAGTGCAGACGATATAGCGCAGCCCGGCGCAGACCATAGCAGCGGGTTCGGGGCGCTGAACGCCTGGGAAGCCGCGCAAACCCTCATCAACAGCCGGTTCGCCATTGCAGGGGTTAGTAATGCCAATGAATATATGCAAACGCTGGAAATACCCTCCGCCACTGCATTCTGCAAAATAACACTCTCATATACAGACCCGCCCGCTGCAATAAACAGCCTGCAGGCGCTGGTCAACGATCTTGATCTCTATTTGTCAGACGCAGCGGGCAATATTCACCTGCCCTGGATTTTGCGCACCGAACCCAATGCCGCAGCCCTCGCGGCGCCCGCGCAGCGCGGCCGGGACAGCATTAATAATACCGAACAGGTTTTCATTTCGCTGCCCGCCGCGGGTACTTACATCATTCATGTAAAGGGCACACGGGTAACCGCCAGCACGCAAAAGTTCACCATAGCCTGGCAGCTTATGCCGCAGGATCATTTTGAATGGCAAAGCCCCGCGGAAAATGAGGCCATCCCCGGCGGGGAAATCATGGCGCTCCGCTGGAAAAGCTCCATCACCACCAAAGGCATGGCTTCGTACAGCCTTGACAACGGCGCCAGCTGGCAGCCCATTGGCGACAGCACCGGGCTTCTGCAGGACGGTCTTTCCTGGCCCGTACCCAACGTGCTTTCCCCCGCCCTGCTGAAAATGGAAACCGCCGGGCGCACGTTCATCAGCCCGCCGTTCATGGTTTCGCCGCTGCTGCGGCTGCAAACAGGCTTCAATTGCGCAGACTCTGCCATGATCTCCTGGAACACTCTCAGCGGCGCTTCGCATTATATCATTTACGGCCTTTCCGGGCCTGCAATGACCGCTTTCGCGCAAACAACCGATACTTTCCTCGTATTACAGAAAAACGCCGCGCTGCCCGGTTATTTTGCCGTGCAGCCCATTGCCAATGGCCAGCCGGGACTGACCAGCAACAGCATCCCTTATGCAAACCAGGGCCTGGATTGTTATGCCCGGCAATTTACCGCAGACCTGCTGGAAGACGGGCAGGTATTGCTCCAGCTTCAGCTGGGCAGCACCTACGGCCTTCGGCAGCTCAGCTGGGAGCGCCTGCAAAAGCAGGAATGGCTGAGCCTCGGCAGGCAAGCCGTTTCATCCGCCCTCAGCTATTCCATGCGCGATGGGCAGCCGCCTGAAGGCATCGTGTATTACCGCGCCGCGCTGGAAACGCTCCAGGGCAGCTTGATCTATACAGACCCTGTGGCCGTGAACATATTGCAGCGCGGAGATTTCCTCATCTTCCCCAACCCCGCCGCCCGCACGCTGCAGCTGCTCAGCCGCAACATCCTGGGCCGCGACCTGTACATCCTCAACGCACAGGGCCGTATCGTGAAGCAGGTGAAAGTGACAGACCTGCAACAGGCCATCCTGCTGGATGGCTTGCCTGCGGGCAGCTACTGGTGCGTGATCTATGAGGGCGCGCAAAAAGTATTTACGGCGCCGTTCATCAGGTTGTGATCATGGCTGCCCATAAAAAAAGGGCGGTTGCCCGCCCTTTCCTGTTTTATACCTGCCAAAAATTATTTCATGCCATTCAGCACTTCAATAATCTTTTTCTCTGAATCTTCCTTGCTTACATTTTCTTTTTTGAATTGCTGGCCGGTGATGTTCTCGAACAGCTCGATGTAACGGTTGGTCACGCTTTCCACGAAGGCGTCAGTCATTTCGGGCACCTGCTGGCCGTCTTTGCCCTGGAATCCGTTCTCCATGAGCCATTCGCGTACAAACTCCTTGCTGAGCTGCTTTTGCGGCTCGCCGGCCTTTTGTTTTTCCTCGTAACCTTCCGCGTAGAAGAAACGGGAAGAATCCGGCGTGTGAATTTCGTCGATCAGGTAAATGGTATCGCCGATCTTGCCGAATTCGTATTTCGTGTCCACCAGGATCAGGCCGCGTTTGGCAGCCAGTTCGCGGCCGCGCTGGAACAGGGCGAGGGTGTACTTTTCCAGTTGCTCGTAATCTTCCCTGCTCACCAGGCCGCTGGAAATGATCTCTTCGCGGGAAATATCCTCGTCGTGCCCCTCGTGCGCCTTGGTGGTGGGGGTAATGATCGGGGAAGCGAAATAATCATTTTCTTTCAGGCCTTCAGGCAGGGCCACGCCGCAAAGCTCGCGTTTGCCGCTTTTGTAGGTACGCCATGCATGGCCGGTAAGATTGCCGCGCACTACCATTTCAACGGGGAAGGTCTCGCATTTCAGTCCTACGGTAGCATTCGGCAGCGGTACGGATTTCACCCAGTTGGGCACAATATCCTTCGTAGCATCCAGCATAATGGCCGCGATCTGGTTCAGCACCTGACCCTTGTAAGGGATAGGGCGCGGAAGCACCACGTCGAATGCGGAAATACGGTCGCTTACAAACATCACCATCCATTTATCTTCAATGGTGTAAACGTCTCTTACCTTACCTTTATAAAAGGCAGTCTGATGAGGAAAATTAAATGTAGACTCTAACATGCCGGTTTTTTTTAATAGATTACCTTTTTCAGTGCTGCAAAAATAGGCCAGCCAGGGTTAATTTTACAAAGCAATTTTTATGAATACGCCCGAACCCGCATATACGCCCATCAATTGTGATTATTACGACCGCCTGGAGGCCTGGGCAACCATGCGCACCGTTTGCCTGTTAAAGTTCTACGACGAAGAAGGAAAGGAACATGAGGTCTCTGCCGTGATCAAAGACCTTTACGTGCTGAATAAGGCAGAGTATTTGCTGGCTGATAACGGGCTGGTGATCAGGCTGGACAGGCTGATAGCCGTGAACAACATTCCCGTTCCTCAAAGCTGTTGATCTGATGGAAATATCGCATGACATAGCCGGCGTGATGATCATCCGCCTGCTGGCCGCCACGCTGGCGGGCTTCCTGCTGGGCCTCGAAAGGGAGATCCACCGGAAGGCTGCGGGCGTACGCACCATTTCGCTGATCTGCATCAGCTCCGCCCTCTTTACCATGCTGAGCCAGCAGGTGGGCGGCGGCGTATCGGCAGACCGCATTGCCTCCAACATCCTTACCGGCGTGGGTTTCATTGGCGCGGGCGTGATCTTCAGGGGCGGCTTTACGATAGACGGCATCACCACTGCCGCCGTGATATGGATCTCTGCCGCAATCGGCATGGCTGTTGGCACAGGGCAGTACATTACGGCTTCGGCCGCTGTGGTCATCACCCTGCTCGCCCTGTGGATGTTTTCCTACGCGGAAGACCTGATCGTGAGCCGAAGGGAAAGGAAATATTACGCAGTGAAATACCGTCAGAAAGCTTTCAGCCAAGAAGCCCTGGAGGCGCTTTTCCACAGCCACAAGCTGAATTATACCCGGCTCACCACTGGAAAATATACGGACGATAAAACGGGGGACGTGATCTTTGAAGGCAAATACGAGATCCGCGGACCTGACGGCCTGATCGCCCAAATGAACGACCACCTGCTGCAGCACCCGGACGTGATACAGTTCGACGTGGAGCTGGCCAAATAACTACTTCTTCCGGATGGTCATCAGCACCACTCCCGCTATTACGATCACAGAACCAATGAAAGCATGCGTGCTGAGGGTTTCTCCCAGGAATGCCCATCCCAAAATGAGCGCCACTACGGGATTCACATAGGCATAGGTGGCGGAAACCTGCGTAGGCGCATTGTTTACCAGCCAGCTGAAAGCCGTATACCCCACCAGGGACCCGAATATCACCAGGTATGCAATGGCGGTCCAGGTGCGGGTGGTCATGGCCTGGAACGCAGCCTGCTGGTCACTTTCCAGCAATGCGCTCAGTATGATGGAGCAGATCACCCCGGAAAGCATCTGTATGCCCGAGGAAGTGAGCTGGCGGGGCGTATCCAGACGCGGCGACAATAAAGACCCGAAGGCCCATGCAATGGAACCGCCTGTGAGCACAAGGATGGGCCACAGCGGGTAATTTCGTATAACCGTATCCGGGTGAATAATATAGAAGGGATCAAAAATGCAGAAAAGTCCCACGAAACCCAGCACCAGCCCCCAAAGGGTCAATGCCCCCGGGCGTTGTTTCGAAAAAAACAGCCAGTCCAGCCCGATGAACCACGCCGGCAACGCGGCAATGAACAGCGCTACCAGCCCTGAAGGCATATATTTCAGCGACAGCGCCACACTGCTGTTGCCCATGCCTATCAACAATACGCCTATGATGGAGGCGTTGATCCACTGTTTGCGGGTGGGTTTCTCTTTCTCTACGGCAAAACCGATGGCCAGCATAATGCTGCCCGCAAAAATGAAACGGATCACAGAGAGGAAAAACGGCGGCAGCACCTCCGTTACGATCTTCACGCCCAGGTAAGTGGAACCCCAGAGGATGTATACCAGGCCGAGCGCCAGGATGAGCTTAGGTTTGTTAGAGCCGGTTGTATTCATAATGCCAGGGTTCCCCGGCGGACTGTTACCACCGGGAAACCGGGCGCAAACTTACATGTTATTTTACAAAAACCTTGATAGTCGCACTGGTGGTGGGTCTGCGGGGTGCCAGGAAACTATCCACCTGCCGGTAGTGTTTCCGCAGTTCATCCTGGATAGCCCAGGGAAAGAAATTATTATGCCTGGGCATATCCTCATACAGCACCAGGTCGTAATGTTTCTGACGGATCTTTTTAATATAACCATCCAATTGCTGGTTGAACATGCCCACTCCCAGGTGATGCCAGAGCGGGATATTCCCGCCGGTCTCCAGTGGATAGCCGATGGCATGGTCCAGCGGGGTAAGCTCGGTAAGGTTCAGCACCCTGGCTTCTTTGCCCTTCTTCGCTTCCGGCATGGCCATAATACGGTCGATGCCTTCTTTTGTAGATGCAGGCATGTATATTTTCCTGAATTCCGGCAGGGAGGAGAATACCCATTGCGATACAGGTACGTCGGCCGTATCGGTGGTAAACTGGTAATTACTGCGGCCTACGACATTTTCTCCTGTTGGCCCCGTGCGGATCGCCTCACTATTGTCGTCCCCGGGGAAAAGACGGTCCACAATGCGGCCGGCGTACCTGTAGTAAGCCCCTGACCACCAGAAGAGCACCAGCACCGCACTCAGTATAAAAGTCCGCCATTGCTCTGTTTGCAAGCCGAGCAACGGCGCCAGGCTGGTAAAGAGGTAGGCAAAAGCAAAGCTGTGAAAGAAAATATTGTTATCCGGCGGAGTATAACTGGTAACCTGGAACAGCGTGGCTTCCACAAGGATGCCGAGCGTCAGCAGCAGGAAGAGCATCTTTTGTTTGTCCTGCCAGAGCTTTTTCCAGTCACGCAGCGCCGGGATGGTCACTGCTAATACGGCGACGAAATAGAACTTCAGCCATTGGGAGTTATAGAGGAACTCATTGATGATATCGTGGATGGACAGGCGCGAGCTGTGCGGCGGCTGCCCGTGGTTGAACCAGTAACCAAAGCCGTAAGGCACAAAAGGCAGTATAAATGCACAGGCGGCCAGGATGTAGAACCCAATGAAACCTGCCAGCTCCTGCCAGCGTTTTTCCACCAGGCTGTGATACACCAGCAGCGCGAGCGCGAGCAACAGCGCAAGCCCGCCGCCGTCCTGCTTTGTGAAAAAACTGAGGAAGGTGAACAGGGCTGCGGCAAAAAGTGCAGGCCATTTCCAACGGCTGCCATCCTTATTCAACGCGCACAGCAGGAAAGCCAGCCCGGCTAACTGGTAAATGATCACCGTATTGTTGTACCATGGCCAGAAATTAAAAAACGAATAAGAAATCACGAACAGCATCACAGACAGCACCCTTACGCCAGGCGCCACGTCCAGGTGGCGGAGAATACCACGGAAAGAGAAACCGCCTACGATGTTGAGCAGCACCTGGGCTTTCACGAGCGAGATCAGCTGCGGGCCGAAAAGCTTGAAAAAAAGCGCCGGAACCAGCCAGTAACCATAGCCGAGCGGGAGCCCGAAGTCCTTGTAAGGCGCCTGCCCCTCAGACAAGCGGTATGCCCCTTCCCACGACAGGAAGATGTTTACCCGGTAAGGAAATGTGACGAACAATGGAACAAGCGCAAGGCCAATAATGATCAAACTTTCAAGCAGGAGCGCTTTGCGGGGCGTAAGAGCTGGCAGTTTCATGTCTGGGGATAATTTACTAAGAAACAATACTTTAATAATTAAGGGGTTAAAAATAGTGACAAATCCTCAGATTCATCGTATTTTGCGGCGCATTAATGTTTAATCCCCGTGCAATATATTAAATTATTACGGCCAAAACACTGGGCTAAGAACCTCTTCATGTTTATCCCCCTCTTTTTCGCAGGTGAGATATGGAATATTGACAAGATCATCGCGGCTTTCCTGGGGTTCATTTGTTTCAGCATGATCGCGAGCAGCATCTATATTATCAACGATTACCGCGACATCGAGGCAGACCGCGCCCACCCTACGAAAAGCAAGCGCCCCATGGCTTCAGGCGCTGTGCCGCCCAAAGCGGGCCTCGCGATCTTCTTTACTCTGGTGATAGCCGGGTTTGCAGGCGCAGTGTACCTCGCGGAAAAATTCGCGTTCGTGCTCAGCATCTATTTCGTGCTGAACATGGCTTATTCCTTCGGCCTGAAGAATATTTCCATCCTGGATATCTTCATCGTGGCCTCCGGTTTTGTACTGCGCGTAAAATCGGGCGGTGTGCTCACCGATATTGCTGTTTCCGAATGGCTGATGCTGATGGTGTTCCTTCTCGCACTGTTTATGGCCATCGCGAAACGAAGGGACGATATTGTGCTGAAAGACGTAACCGGCAAGGATATGCGCAAAGCCTCCAAAGGGTACAATATGGACTTCCTGAACGTTTCCCTGGCCCTCGTTTCAGCCGTGATCATCGTGGCCTACATCATGTATACCATGGCGCTGCCCACCATGCTCTACTTCAAAACGTACCGGCTCTATTACACAAGTATTTTTGTAATTGCCGGATTAATGCGATATTTGCAAATAACCTACGTGGACAACGATACAGGTTCTCCCACAAAAATCCTATACAAAGACCGCTTTATTCAAATAACCATTCTCCTGTGGATCCTCAGCTTTTATGTGATCATTTATTTACCGACGAATAAAAGTTTTTTTGAATAATGCGAAAACAATTATCAAACTGGGGCAATTATCCCACATTGGACTGTGACGAAGCGGCCTTCTCCGTGGAAGACCAGCTGAAGCAGTATGTTGACACCCATGAGCACATCATTGCCCGGGGCAACGGCCGCTGTTATGGCGACGCGTCCCTCGGCGAGCACAGCATTTCTACCCTCCGTTACGATAAAGTACTGGCTTTCGACGAAACTGCCGGCATATTTGAATGCCAGAGCGGCATTACGCTGGACCAGGTGCTGGACATCACCGTGCCGAAAGGCTGGTTCCTGCCTGTTACCCCCGGCACCAAGTTCATCACCATCGGCGGCGCCGTAGCGTCTGACGTGCATGGCAAGAACCACCACGCCGAAGGCAGCTTTTCCAATCATATCATCAGCATGCAGGTGTTTACCGGCAAAGGGCTTCTCTCCTGCTCCCCGCAGCAGGAAAGCGACCTATTCTGGGCTACCTGCGGCGGCATGGGCCTTACCGGCGTGATCACCACCGTGAAGTTCAGGCTGAAAAAGATCGAGACCGCCTACATCAGGCAGAAACAGATCAAAGCCAAAAACCTGGACGAGATCATCCGCCTGTTCGACGAGCATAAACATTATACATACAGCATGGCCTGGATAGACTGTCTCCAGAAAGGCGACAGCTTTGGCCGCAGCATCCTCATCGTGGGCGAGCACGCCACCGAAAACGAGCTGAACGCCAAACAGCGCCAGGCGCCGCTCACGCTGCCCGGCAAGCTCAAGCTCACCGTGCCGTTCAACCTTCCCGGCTTTGTGCTGAACAACTTTACCGTAAAGGCCTTCAACGCGCTTTATTACGCCAAGAACACCAAAAGAGTGATCGGGAACGTGGTGCCTTACGAGCCCTTCTTTTACCCGCTGGACGCCATCCATCACTGGAACCGCGGCTACGGGAAAGACGGCTTCGTGCAGTACCAGTTCGTGCTGCCGCTGGAGCATAAAGACGGGCTGGCCGCCATCCTCCGCCGCATCAGCGAAAAAGGCTGGGGCTCCTTCCTTGCCGTGCTCAAGGTTTTCGGCAGGCAGGACGACCTGATCTCCTTCCCCATGGAAGGTTACACCCTGGCGCTGGACTTCCCCGTGCGCAAAGGCTTGTTCCCTTTCCTGGACGAGCTGGACGCATTGGTGCTGGATTATGGCGGACGGCTCTACCTGAGCAAAGATGCGCGGATGCAGCAGGACGTGTTCTGGAAAAGTTACCCCAATGCCCGTAAATTCGAAAGCATTGTGCAGGCCTACAATCCCGGCGGAAAATTCCGCTCTGTCCAGAGCGACCGCCTGCAATTCAATTACGGCGCCAATTCTTAAACATCACACCGTTAATACGTAAGTTCTTATATGCCTACTGTACTGATTTTAGGCGCAGGTTCAGACATGGCCGTGGCCATTGCACGCAAATACGCCTCGGCAGGTTACGCCCTGCAGCTGGCGGCCCGCAACCCTGCGCAACTGCACGCCCTGGAGCAGGATCTGAAGATCCGCCACCAGGTTGCGGCTACCTCCCATGCCTTCGACGCGCTTGATTTCGATTCGCACGCTTCCTTCTACCAGTCACTCCCTGCGCAGCCCGATGTGGTGATCTGCGTGTTCGGCTACCTGGGCGTGCAGGAAAAAGGCCAGCAGGACTGGCAGGAAGCTTCCCGCATCATCAGCACCAATTATACCGGCGCCGTATCCATCCTGAATATTGCCGCCGAAGCCATGGCCGCCCGCGGCAACGGTTCCATCATCGGCATCAGCTCCGTGGCGGGCGACCGCGGCAGGATGAGCAACTACCTGTATGGCAGCGCCAAAGCGGGTTTCACGGCTTATCTTTCCGGCCTGCGCAACCGCCTGTTCCATAAAGGCGTGCACGTGATGACCGTGCAGCCCGGTTTCGTGGATACGCAAATGACCCAGCACCTTACCCTTCCGCCCCTGCTCACGGCCAAACCGGCGGAAGTTGCCAACGATATATTTAAGGCCGCAGGTAAAAAGAAGAATGTGATCTACACCAAATGGTTTTGGCGTTACATCATGCTCATCATTACCAGCATTCCCGAATTCATGTTTAAAAAGCTGAAGCTTTGAAGAACGTTATTGCCTTTTTTGACTTCGACGGTACCATTACCAGCAAAGACACCCTTTTTGAGATCATCCGGTTTCAAAAAGGGGCTGCTGCGCTGTATGCGGGCATGGCCCTGCTTTCTCCCCTGCTGGTGATGTTCAAGCTGAAGCTCATCAGCAATCACCGCATGAAGGAGATCGTGCTGAAATTCTTTTTCCGCAATACCCCGCTGGACGTGTTCCAGCAGCAATGCGACGACTTCTGTCGCCTGCGCCTGCCCGCGCTGCTGCGGCCTAAAGCGCTTAATGCCATCGCCTGGCACCAGGCCGAAGGACATAAAGTTTACATCGTGACCGCTTCCGCGGAAAACTGGGTGGCACCCTGGAGCCAGACCCTCGGCATTCCCTGCCTGGGCAGCCACCTGGAAGTGAATGACGGCCGCATTACCGGCATGCTCACCGGCCCTAACTGCAATGGCAACGAAAAGGTTTGCCGCATCCGCGAGGCCGTGCACCTCACCACCTTCGAAACCGTGTATGCCTACGGCGACAGCAGCGGCGACCGTGAAATGCTGGCCCTGGCGCAGCACAAGGGATTTCGTGCATTCGAATAAAATAATTTGAGTATTTTCAGGCATTGTTACCTCCCAGGAAAAAACAGCTATGCCTGCACGAAAAAACCTTATTCCGGCTGATTTCACCGGCCATCCGCGCGTAACCGCCGTGCTGGAGCAGCTGGCGGATGCAAAAGACCGCCCCGGCGAGCCGCGGTTCAATTTCAAAGACCTTACCGTTTCCGACACATTCGACGCAGAAGGCCATCAATATGTGAACCTCGTGCAGGAAGGCGGCGGCGTGCTGGGTGTGGCGCTGGTGGGTTACACTTATATCCTCGAAAAAGCCGGCATCCGCTTCATGCGCCTGGCAGGCACCAGCGCCGGCGCTATCAACACCATGCTGATGGCCGTGGTAAAGCCGGACAAAACGAAGAACCTCACCAGTTCCGAACGCATCCTGCAATACCTCTGCGATAAACCTTTCTTTGATTTCGTGGACGGCCATCCTTTCGCCAAATGGCTGATCAAAACCGTGATCAGGACCACCAACTTCGGCGCCCGCGTGCGGAAGGCGGCCATCATCACCGCCATCACGCTGGGAGGCTTGCTGCTGCTGGATATTGTGGCTACCGGCCTGCGCACCAAATATCCGGTATTTCACGGCATTGCTATTACTTCGTATATTCTTACCGGTATTTTGCTGATGGCGCTGGGCCTGGCGGGCGGCTATTTTGCGTACCTGTTCCAGCGGCTGAAGAACCGCGGCTTCGGCATCAATCCCGGCAGGAACTTCACCGACTGGATCAGTATGATACTCGAAGAGAACGGCGTGAAGTCCATCGAAGACCTGGAACGCGCCGCGGGCCAGGCGCCGGAAGGGCTGCACATCCGCAGCAATTTCACCGACCCGAATATCAGGAACGATCCCACCAAAGGCCTGGTGCCCGATATCACGCTCATCACTTCCGATATCATTACACAGAACAAAATAGAATTCCCGCGTATGTGGGACCTGTTCAGGGTTACCAAAGATTCCCTGCACCCGGCCGAGTTCGTGCGCGCATCCATGAGCATTCCCATCTTCTTCGAATCGCACATCATCCGCGACATCCCGAGAGACCATCCAAACATCAGGGCCAGCTGGGCCAAACACCTGCTGATGGAACCGAAGGACATTCCCAGCTCCGTGCGTTTCGTGGATGGCGGCGTGCTGTCCAATTTCCCGATCAACATTCTTTACAACCCGGAGATCATCGTGCCGCGCCTGCCCACTTTCGGCATTGAGCTGGACGATGCCACGCCGGAAGATATCTCGCAGAACCGGGCCGACCAGCTGAGCCTGGGCAGTTATCTCGGCAAGCTGTTCAACACCGTGCGGTATTATTACGACAAAGATTTCCTGCTCAAGAACAACCTGTTCCGAAAAGGGATCGGCGTGATCAAAGTGGCGGATTTCAACTGGCTGGACTTCAACATTTCAGACGACAAACAAAAAGAACTGTTCATCCGCGGCGCCGAAGCCGCGCGCGACTTCCTTCTGCAATTCAAATGGGAAGAGTATAAACAGGCCCGCATCATCGTTCACGAAGCCGTGAACACCTCCGACAAAGAAGCGAGGGAGCAGCTGAACACGCGGGCGCGAAATATTTGACCATGCTTTATTTCCTGATCACCTACACTATCACCTGCATCACGGCCATCTGGATGACGAAGATCGCGCGGCGCTTCTTTTTCCGCGACAGGGACGGCCTGCGCCGCATCTTTAATATCCTGGACCTGCAATTTCCCGTTTCGGACAGCGAGCTGACCGGCATGATCCGCAACATGCTGCCCGGCGTGCGGAAGGCCGTGCGGCTGCACCTTTGGGTCGATTTCCTGTTCATGGCCGGCCTTTATCCTTCTATAGCCCTGCTTTGTTACATGCTGGGGGAAAAAACCGGCCAGGGCATCTATTTTTTCTGGATAACCGGCGCTTTACAGGGCGGGGCCTGGCTCTGCGACATCCTGGAAAACATCTTCCTGCTGCGGAAGCTGCGAAAACCGGAGCCGGACAAACAATTTTCCACGTATAGTTTTTTTGTTTATACCAAGTTCATTATTGTCTATACCGGCCTGGGCGTCACCCTGCCCGTGGCATTTTACTGCTGGATGACGGGAGACTTCTCATCCGCCACAGTGCCCTATGCGCTGGGCCTCCTGGCGGAAACCGCCCTGGCCCTGTGGCTCCTGGACCGGGTGCGGTGATACAATATTTTGCCGCGCCGTTCGTCTACTCCAGCAGGAAAGTTTTAATTTCAACTTATGGAGAAAGAGCAAAAACGCTCAAAGATCACCTTTACCGGTATCCGCAAGGCCTTGCGATTATATGAATACGCCAAACCTTACCGCTGGCAGTTCGCCATCGGCCTGATCATGTTATTATTGTCCAGCAGCGCCAGCCTGGCCTTTCCCAAGCTGCTCGGCGACCTGATCAACCTGGGCGACGAAAAGCGGCTGCTGCAGGAAATAGACCGCGTGGGCCTGATACTGGCTGCCGTGCTCATTTTACAGGCTTTATTTTCTTACCTGCGGGTACGCATATTTGTGAGTGTGACCGAAAAAACACTGGCAGCCTTGCGGCAGGCCACTTACAGTCACCTGGTGCGACTGCCTATGCGGTTCTTCGCCGAACGGCGCGTGGGAGAACTGAACAGCCGCATTTCTTCGGACATCAGCCAGCTCCAGGACCTGTTCACCACCACCCTGGCGGAATTCCTGCGGCAGGTGATCGTGATCGTGGGCGGTATTGCCCTGCTGTGGATCACTTCATGGAAACTGACACTTTTCATGCTGGCCATTGTGCCCGGCATCAGTGTGCTGGCAGTGGTTTTCGGGAAACTCATCCGCCGGTATTCCAAAAAAGCGCAGACGCAGATAGCAGAGTCCAATACCATCGTTGAAGAAACCCTGCAAGGTATTTTTAACGTGAAAGCCTTTGCCAATGAATATTTCGAAATAGGCCGCTATAAGGCCGCCACGAACAGCGCCGCCCAAACCGGCGTGAAAGCCGGAAGTTACCAGGCCGCTTTTGTATCCTTTATCATCCTTGGCCTCTTTGGCGCCATGGTGGCCGTGATCTGGAAAGGGGTCATGCTTATGGAAACGGGCGAGATCAAAATAGGCCATCTCTTCTCCTTCATTTTTTACACCATCTTTATCGGCGGCTCTATTGGCGGGCTGGCAGAAATCTATACCCGCATCCAGCGCGCGCTGGGCGCTTCCGAAAATCTCCTGGAGATCCACGACGAACCCGTGGAGGACATCCGGCTTGCCCCGGCCAAAGAAGTGGCGCCCATTTCCGGCGAGATCAGTTTCCTGAACGTAAGTTTTCATTACCCTTCCCGTAAAGATATTCCCGTGCTGAAAGACGTGAGCTTCGCCGTGCAGCCCGGCTGGCAGGTAGCGCTCGTAGGGCCCAGCGGGGCAGGCAAATCAACCGTGGTGAGCCTGCTGCTTCGTTTTTACGATCCCATTTCCGGCGCCGTTACGTTCGACGGGCAGGATGCGCAATCGTACTCGCTCACAGACCTCCGCAGCCAGATGGCCGTTGTGCCGCAGGACGTGTTCCTGTTTGGCGGAACCATCAGGGAAAACATTGCCTACGGCGATCCTTCCGCTTCAGATGAAGCCATCGAAGCCGCGGCAAAGCAGGCCAATGCCTGGGAATTCATCACCCATTTCCCCGAAGGATTAAACACCATCGTAGGCGAGAGAGGCGTACAGCTTTCCGGCGGCCAACGCCAGCGCATTGCCATTGCCCGCGCCGTGCTGCGCAACCCGCGCATCCTCATTCTCGACGAAGCCACTTCCGCCCTGGACTCCGAGTCCGAACGCCTGGTGCAGGATGCGCTGGACAAACTCATGCAGGGCCGCACCTCCATCGTGATCGCCCACCGCCTCAGCACCGTCCGTCGCGCAGACCTGATACTCGTGATGGACAAAGGCCAGATCGTGGAAGAAGGTACGCACGAGGAATTGATGGAAAGGGCTGAAGGGTTGTATAAGGGGTTGAGTGAGTTGCAGTTTACGGTGTGAGTGGCAGAAATTGATACATTTGTGAAATAAATACTCCGGTATGGGAAATTATAGGCTCGACAGAACAGCATTCAGGCAAATGACTTTTAAAGAAGCCGATGCCGCCAATATATTCGGCAAGGAGGTGCCTTATGCTGAAAGACTGCGCCAGGCATATTATCTCATTTCCCAGGCATATGGATTTTCAATGTCAGATCAGCCCAGGCTGGACAAAAAATTCATTCCAGCAGGAAACTCGGTAGCTAAACACAAGCCAAATTAACACCACTCAACCAGCCCAATATTTCCCTTACTTCAAGCGTTATAAAAAGCTGCACCCGCACTACGGGACATTTCCGGGCAGCTTAATGTTTTAATAAAACCACCGGACACCTTGACACTCAACCATGTAGAAAAACCTGCTTCTTCCGGAAAGGAAATGTGGATTTCTTCCCGTTGACCCGGGCGGTGAAAATCGATATTTTTGAGGGATTTACCCGCAATCACTGTTCAGTATAAACGAATATCTTGACGACGATCTCATTCCGGCAGTTCCTGCAAACCGCCTTCCAGCACGGCGCTTATTCTACAGACGACGTAATCGCAGCCGTGCTGCCGCTGTTCCGCACCGTGCAGGCGCTGCACGACGCCGCGCTGGTAGCGCCTTTTGGCGACGAAAACGCTTTGCAGGTGCAAACCCGCACCATCACCATCAACACGACCGCCGCGCATCCTGAGCTGGATGCCGCAGACCGTATAGACGCGCTCTTCAACAGTTATAACCCGCATTTTGAAGTAGTGGATAAAGTGAAGTTGCTGGCAGACCAGCCGGAGGCCCTGAACCTGCGCGTCCATCACGACATCCACCAGCCGCTGCACCATGCGGCTTATGTGCCCGGTTACCGCAGCTACGAGATGCTGCTCGGTCATCACGACGAGCAGACGGACATTTTCTGTCTCGGCCTCGTGCTCACCAGTGTAGCGCTCGGCATCGACCTTTATGAGCCCGCCGGCCTGGACCAGCTGGTGGCCCAGCGGCAGCATCCTTTGCGTTACAAACAGCTGCACCCTGCTATTGGCACGCTCATCACTGAAATGACCGAGCTGAACCGCGCCCACCGCACCCGCGACCTCCAGGAAGCGATCCACCGGCTGGAACATTACCGCGACTTCGATCCCGAAAAACAGCTGGACCTTGCACAGGTAGCGGGCTGGGTAACGCACGACCGCTCAGAACGGCAGACCTTCATCCTTAACAAGCTCCGCAACCGCCTGTTCGACGTAAGCCGACGCAACCGCCTGCTCTTTTACAAACCCAACACGCGTTTTGCGAACCTCACTATCAGCAGCGTGCCCATGGTGCTGCATCACCAAAGCATCCGGCCTGAACTGCTCTTTACCTGGAACCCCGAGATCGCGGAGAAAATTACGGGGATGAAAGACCTTTCCCTGAATAAATACCTGCGTTTCGAAGATCATCCTTACCTGCCAGGCATCCTCAACAAGATCAGGCTGGAAGCCAGGAAAGACGTGCAGGAATATGGTTTCAGCCAATTGAAGCTGGTAGTCGCCTTCCTCAAATGGCACAACCTGCCGGAAGACCCGGAGGAAACGATCTTCAGCCCGCTGCTGCTCATTCCCGTGGAGCTGAAAAAGAAAAAGCAGGTAGGCGGCGACCAGTATGTGCTCAGCATTACAGACAACAACGCGGAAGTGAATCCCGTGCTGGCCAACCAGCTCCGTGAGTTATACGGCATAGAACTGCCTGACCTGGTGGACCTTGAAGAAATGAGCCTGGAACAATTTTACCAGCTGCTGCAAATGCAGGTGGAAGGCGCCAACCGCGGCATCGTATTGCAGCACATGCAGAAGCCGCGCATCAAACTCATCTACAAAGAAGCGAAAGACACCGTTCAGCAATACCAGAAAAAACAACCTGAAACACAAGCCGCCGCAGAGAGAAAACTATCCCGCCCCGTGCCGTCGCCCGTGGCGGAACGCAAACCGGGAGAAGCGGAAAGGCCATTGCCTGAAGGAGCCGGAACAATCCCCGGCGACGCGGCCCTGTTTATCGACGACGGCGCTGAAGCACCTTTTGCCGAAGGCGCCGCCGAAACGCCGGAACAAGTTGATGAAGGCTCATCCATGCCTGGCATGCCTGCCGAAACACCGGAACAAAAGACTGAAAGCACATCCGTGCCTGATGCACAGACTGAAACAAGTCAAGAACAAGTTATCGCGGAAAATGCTGAACCACTAACGCCAACGGTTGAACGTAAATCCCCACGCACCTCTACCGCCGAAGACCATGAACTGTTCCAGCTTGCGGAAGCGGCGCACAATCCTTACCGCTGGGAGTTCGACAGCTGCCACGTGGTGCTGGGCAATTTCAACTACAAAAAAATGAGCCTCGTGCGGGATTACAATTCCGCTATAGATCAGCCGCAGCAGCACGTCGTGTTCGACCAGCTGTTCAGCGCCCAGCCCCGCCCCGTGCAGGAAGACACGCCCGCCCCTGCCCTGCCCGAAGAGTGGTATCACGTGATACAGGCAGACCCTACACAGGCGCGTGCCATCATGCAGGCGCGCAACGGCGAAAGCTACATCATCCAGGGGCCGCCGGGTACGGGCAAAAGCCAGACCATCACCAACCTGATAGCAGATTTTGTTGCGCGCGGCAAACAGGTGCTGTTCGTCTGCGAAAAACGCGCCGCGCTGGACGTGGTGTATCACCGCCTCAAACAACAGGGGCTGGACGAGCTTTGCTCTTACATCCACGACAGCCAGGCAGACAAACGTTCCTTCATCCGCGACCTCAAGCTCACCTACGAATCGAACCTGCGGCCTGGAGCAGACCAGCATAGCATCAACGTAAAAAGGAATGCGCTGCTGCATACCCTGCGCACCCAGCTGGAGCGCTTGCAGGAATTCCACGACACCCACGCCCGCGAGGAAGAACAGGCCGGCATTGCCGTGCGCGCACTGATAGAAAGGCTGCTGGCGCTGAAAGACCTGGTAAGACCGCTCTCCCCCGTCGAAGAAGAAACCGTGCCGCATTACCGGCAATGGCTGCAATCCGGCAACATGGTGGAGCAACTGGGCGAGGCACTGGAAGAAAGCGGCGCAGAACCCGTATTTGCCCTGCACCCGCTGAGCCGCGTCCATGAAAAGATATTTGCGGCAGAACAGCCTATTACGCAGCTCCAGCAGCAAACGGCGCAAAGTCTTGCCATGCTGGAGAAAGTAACCGGCTTCGCGGAAACTTTCGATGAGCTGAAGCAGCTCGTGCTGCAAGCGACGCTGCTGCTGCCCCTGGCGGAAAGCAACAATCTCCGGCTGTTAGACGATCATAATCCCGAAGCCATCGCATTCGAAAAAGAGCTTGCACATTTGCGCGTGCTGCAACAGGAAGCCGACCGCGCCGCCGCGCAGAACACCGGCTGGCGGAATAAATTCAGCGAGCAGGACACCGCACAGGCAATCAGCATTGCAACCCGCCATGAGCAATCGTTCTGGCGCTTCCTTTCCGGCGCATGGCGAAGGCTGAAAAGCCGGATGCAGGAGAGTTACGACCTCTCGCAACACGCCGTGCAGCCCGCATTCAGCCTGCTTTTGCAGCAACTGCAGGAAGAATACGCAGCCGCCCGCAACCTGGCACAGGCCCGGAAAGCCGTGCAGCAGCAATACCGCATAGACAACATCGAGCTTACCTGGCTTTCCATAGAACGGCTGCGCATGAAGCTGCACGAACCTTCGCTGCAATACCTGCTGCAACATGAAAAGGCGCAGCAGCTGGTGATGCAGCTCGCCGGCCTCCAGGAAACCCTCCACCGCCTCGACCTCCAGCTTCAACAAACCTTGCAGGACCCGCCGTCGCAACATTTCCGCGAGCTGCGCGACCTGCTGGAAAGCATCCAGCTGAACGCCCCGGCGCTGGAAGAACTGCTGCCCGCCCTCGGCAACTACCTCGATATGCCAGGCGCGCTCAAGCAGGCGCTCCGCTCCCTCCCCTTCACGCCTGCTGAAATGGAAGCGGGTATGGCGCATAAAACCCTGCGGCAGTTCTACCAGTTCAATAAATCCTTTGCCAACACCGGCAGCCAGGCCGTGGAGCAGACCGTGGAAACCATCCGCCACTGCTACCATGAGCTGCTGCAGCTCAACGCCCAATACATCCGCATCAACGTAGGCCAGCGCTTCCGGGAACATGTGCAGCTCAGCAACCGCGCGCTGGCACAGGTGCCGGAAGAGCAACAGGAATTTGCAAAACAATACGCCGAAGGCCGCAAGATACTGGAGAACGAATTCTCCAAAAGCATGCGCTACAAAAGCATCCGAGAGCTTTGTTCCCGCGGCAGCGGCCTTGTGCTGCGCGACCTGAAGCCCGTCTGGCTCATGAGCCCGCTCAGCGTAAGCGATTCCTTCCCGCTGGACCAGCCTTTCTTCGACGCTGTTATATTCGACGAAGCCAGCCAGATCACGCTGGAAGAAGGCGTGCCCGCACTTTACCGCGCGCCGCAGACCATCATCGTGGGAGACGACCGGCAGATGCCGCCTACCGACTTCTTTTCCGCCAGGTCCGGCGACCCGGACGACCTCGAGCGCAACGATGAAGAGGACGAGATCCTCAGCGCCGATGCAGACAGCCTGCTTACGCAGGGCGCGCGCAAAATGAACAGTCTCATGCTGGGCTGGCACTACCGCAGCCACTCCGAAACGCTCATCAGCTACAGCAACCACGCGTTTTACGGCGCGGGCCTGCTTACCATACCAGACAGGAGCATTCACACTACCGAGAAACCCGCCATCAGCGTGCAACAGCCTTCAGACGCCCTGTTCAACGTCAATGCCCTGTTCGACCGCAGCATCAGCTACCATCACCTTCCCAATGGCACATACGCCAAACGCGGCAACAGCGCCGAAGCAGCGTACATCGCACATTTGGTACGGGAGTTATTATTTAAGAACACAAAAGAAAGCATCGGCATCGTAGCATTCAGCCAGGAGCAGCAGCATTGCATAGAAACCGCGCTGGAAGCGCTTTGCGCCAACGACAAACGGTTCGATGAGTTATTGGAAGACGCCACCGAGCGCACGGACGAAGGCCAATTCACCGGCCTGTTCGTCAAGAACCTGGAAAATGTGCAGGGCGACGAGCGCGACATCATCATCATGAGCGTTTGTTACGCCCCCGACCATCGCGGGAAAATGAGCATGCACTTCGGCCCCATCAATAAAAAAGGCGGTGAAAAACGCCTGAACGTGATCTTCAGCCGGGCGCGGCAGCACATGGCCATTGTGAGCAGCATCCGCCACCACCAGATCACCAATGTATACAACGCGGGCGCCAACTACCTGCGCCGTTTCCTGCAGTATGCGGAGAACGTGAGCACCGGCAATATGGCCGCTGCCCGCAATATCCTCGACAGCCTGGCCACGGGTAAAACCCCGCAGCGTTATCGTACAGGCGGCACCGTTATCCTGAAAGAGATCAGGGAACAACTGGAAAAGCTCGGGCTGGAAGTCACCGAACAGGTGGGCCAGAGCGGCTTCCGCTGTTCGCTGGCCGTGAAGGCGGATGCGAAGGACAAATCTTTTTCCCTTGGGATACAGGTAGACGATGAGGACTGGTACCGGCATGAGAACGTGCTGGAACAATATTACCAGCGCCCCGCGGTGCTGGAAAGTTTTGGCTGGCAGGTGCTGACGGTGTATGCGAAAGACTGGCTGCAGCAGCCGCAGAAAGTGATGGAAGACATCCTTCGCCGCCTCGGTAAACCGCAACAGGCCGCGCCGCTAAATGCCATCATCCCGCAGGATGCAGTACCGGCAGGCACTACACGGCTCCTGCAGGGAGAAGGGAAAACGGAAAAATTCTGGGAAGCGGCGGTAAGTGGTTCCAAGCTGTTCATCAGGCAGGGCAAAACCGGCACCAAAGGCCAGATACAGGTAAAGACCTGCATCGATGCGGCGGATGCCGAAAAGGAAAAAGAAAAACTGGTGGAAGAGAAAAAGAACAGCGGCTGGAAAGTAGCCGGTGAAGAGGCTTCCCCGGGGCAGCCGGAATTATTCTGACAACGGCGGCGCTATTCTTTCCTTTTTCGTCTACACATTTACGCCTGTAATCTACTCTCCGTATAGTTTTCATGGTTAGGTGATAGTTTTGACATGAAGCAAACACATCCTGATCATGAAAGCATCTACAGAACGAAAGATCATCCGCTGGCTGCATATCCTGCTGAGCATACCGATCCTGGGATATATTTACGGTCCTGTTGCCGGCATTCCATCGGCCGCCAACGCGGTACGGTTCGTTTTCCTGCCGGTAGTGGTGCTCAGCGGGCTCTGGATGTGGAAACGGCATTGGTTCAGGAGAAGAAAAACGGGGAAAACGGTTTAGATCGCCAGCAGCCTTCCCGCGTTGACGGAAGCATACGTGCGCAGCAGGTTCAGGATGAACTCGTTCTCCGGGTATTGCGTCAGCCAGTCCTTCAGCATTTCACTGCCTGAAACCGCCACATCGCGCGGAACGTAGCCCATGCCATAGAATTTGCCTTTCTCCATCAGGATGCAGCTCTGCTCCGACGCCATGCGGCCATTGTCCAGTATTACGAATGAAGGCTGCTCCGATTGCAGATGTTCTACCGCCTGCATCACGCGTTTGTTGTATTTCGCGGGCTTTTCCTTTTTGTTGCAGGCGCCTTTGCAGGTTTTATCGGCGATGCCCACGCATTCATCCTGGCTCGTTTGCAGGAAGCACAGCTTCGGGCACAGGCTGAACTCCCGGATCAGTTCGCGCAGCCGCGTATGGCCTTCGGCGATCATATTGAATGTATAGATCGGCGTACTGTATTTCCTTCTTTTTTCTATGGCCAGGCGGAGATAGCCTTGCTGGTCTTCAAACAAATAAAAACCGAATTTCGACTCGATCCTTTTTTGCGCATTGTTGTATTGCGGCCACAGGCGGCGTATTTCCACGGATTCGAGGATAAACGCCATCAGTTCCGTACCGGTCTTTTCGTAAGTGATGCTGTGAATATTCCTGATAAACTCCTGCCGCTGGCGGCCGGCGTTGTTGCCGGTAAAATGGCTGGTAACGCGTTTGCGGATATTGCGCGCCTTGCCTACGTATACCACTTTCCCTTTTTCATTGTGGAAGTAATACACACCGGGCGTGGAAGGCAGCTCTTCCACATGTTCCTGCGGCAGATGAATGGGCAGCCATTTGTCTTTGGAGCGGCCGTTGAGCGCCTGTGCGATAGCTCCCTGGGTATCGGAAGCCATCAACATTTCGAACAACTGTACCGTGGCCAGCGCATCGCCGGTGGCGCGGTGGCGGTTCTGGATATTGATCTTCAGCTGCCGGCACAGGTTTCCCAGGCTATAGCTGGGAAAACCCGGAAATACCTTGCGGCTGAGCCGCACGGTGCAGAGCTTTTTGCTTTGCAGCCTGTACCCGCAAAGGTCCAGCTGGTGGCGGAGGAAGGAATAATCGAAATTGACGTTGTGGGCGATGAAGATCTTGTCCTGCAACAGCTGGTAGACGTCTTCCGCCACTGCCTCAAACGGGGGCGCGTTTTCCACCATTTCATCGGTAATGCCGGTCAATGCCTGGATATACCGGGGAATGGGCATGCCTGGATTCACAAGCGTTTCATACTGCTGAACGATCTCTTTCCCGTCGTGGATAAATATGGCAACTTCCGTGATACTGCCGGCACTGGCGTGGCCGCCGGTGGTTTCGATGTCTACAATGGCGTACATACCCGCAAATATACTGCTTCGTACGCAAGGTATCTGCGCACCCGCACCCATAGGTATTTTAGTAATCCGAACCGCCCTGAAACCCAGCATTATCCGAATGGTGCAGTATTTGTATACTTTTTTTCCATGGAATGGACGAACCTTATCCTGGAAAAACTGGAACGCTGGGGCCAGGCGGCTATCAAAATGCTGCCCAACCTGGCGCTGGCCGTGCTGGTGTTCACCGTTTTTTACCTGCTGGCAAAGCTTGCCAAAACCCTTATCTACAGGCTCAGCTGCCGGCTGTCGCACAAACAGGCCATCAGCAACCTGCTGGCGGGTGTGGGCTGGTTCATCGTGTTTGCCATCGGGCTGTTTACTTCCCTGGAAATACTAAAGCTGGATAAAGCCGTGAGTTCCTTGCTGGCCGGCGCGGGCATCATTGGCCTGGCGCTGGGTTTCGCTTTCCAGGACCTCACTTCCAATTTCATTTCGGGCATTTACATCACCTTCCGCAAACCCTTCGATGTAGGGCATGTGATCGAAACGAACGGTTTCACCGGCAGCGTGGAGAACATTCAGTTCCGTTCCACTACCATGCGCACTTTCGACGGGCTGCATCTTATCATCCCGAACAAAGACATCTTCCAGAAACCCCTCATCAACCATTCCCTCACCACCGAAAGGAAAATAGAACTGCACTTTACTGTGCCCTTCAATAAAGAACCCGCGCCCGTGCTGGACGATATAGTGCAAACGCTGCGCAACATCGTCAAAAAGGAACGGCAGAGCGGCGTACGGAAGGCGCCCGAAGTGTTCTTTGAAAATATAGAAGGCAACAACCTGAAACTGATGGTCAGCCTCTGGATCAGCAACAGCAAAGACAATTCCTTCAACCAGGCACGCCATCGCCTTATTACTCAGGTACTTGATGCGCTGCGGCAAAAACAACTATTACCATAATTACCCGGCGGGGAGCAGGTTGCACAGTTTGCGCCGATCATTCACCCAATTCTATGGCTGTTTTGCAGTTGTTTTGCATGGAGCGGATTTTGCACGGTATTCCATCGGGAACAAACATCCGTTCACTATTTAAAACTATTGCCATGCAAACCAATAAACAGCAGCAGTCCGCAGGTAACCCGGCGGCTTACCCGAGCCCGGTGAACAGTGATTTCAGGGCCGGCGGCGAAGAAGAAAGATGGCCTGAAGATCCCCAGGCAGCTGAATTTGACCAGGAGGCTGCTATAGAAAGGGAAAGAGAAGTACAGGAAGCGGAAGATGCGGATATCGTGGAAGACGACCGCCCCGGCCACGTTATCAGCAGCGCAGCAGGCGCGCCGCCGGAAGACAATGATGAAGTCGAAGACGAGGAAGAAGACGATGACGATGAAGAACTCAATTACGACGACCTTGGCGATGAAGAAGAGGAAGAAAACGACACCAAAGATCAATCTGTTTAAACCATATCAATCACATAAAAAATTGAAAGACCAATGAAATCACGTATCGTACCATTAGGCGTATTAGGGCTTATGATAGCCTTTGTAGTTGCCCAGGCAGGTAACGGGTTTACGGGTGAATCCACCCTGCCTTCCAACCAGGGATATACTTTAATGGCGAAGGACACGGTGCCTGAAAACGACACCACGCCAAAGAAAAAGAAGAAAAAAGACAAAGACAGGGATACGTCCAACCTGCCTAAACCGGATACTTTCAAAGCATCATTTCGGCCATAGCATACAGGATGTTTGATTTTGAAATGGAAATGGCGTCCCGGAACATTCCGGGACGCCATTTTTTATATCGATGAATGAAGTGCTTCGTTTAGCCGACGGCGATATTGCCGATCCCTGCGTTCTTTTCTTCCAGGTGCTGCTTGAAACCCCTGATGTCGTTGCGCACCAGGCTTTCGAAAGCGGGATTGAATAGTCTTGCAATGCCTTCGCCTACGTATCCTGCAGGCGGGCGGTAAGTGATGGTGACCAGCAGTTCCGTGCCGCCGTTTGATGTATCCCTGAAGCGGATCTTTCCTGCATTGGCCAGCTGCGCGCCTTCCATCGAGCGCCAGCCCAGCATTTCACCCGGCACATCTTCCACGATCTCCGCATCCCACTCCAGCTTGATATTACCGGCCAGGCGGATGGTCCAGTGGCTGTAACGTTCATCCTGCACTTCCACATCATGCAGGTGTGCCATGAAAGCGGGCAGGTTTTCCAGCTTGCGCCAGTAGCTGTATACTTCCGCGCGCGGGCGGTCTACCACGAAAGAAGTACGGATATTCACCGAGCGGGCATGTTTCGGGCGGATATTCTCTTCCACTATGGCAGACACGGGACAATTCCCTGAAATGCCGCGGTAGAGCAGGTAACTGCCTGCAAGGATACGTATGAGGCTTTTAACGGGCGTTTTACCAATATCCGCCAGCCCGATATATACCAGCGAAGCGCCAGCCGCCGAAGAAATGATCCTGCCGGTCTTAGATACATTGATCACCGTGGAATTTTCATATAGCCCGCCGGCACGGGGTGTTCCTTTTTCCTGCTGCATAAGTTTCCTTTTTGTGTATTACCATCCAAAACCTTGCGAGAGTGTAAATATGCTGATTTTCAATAGCCTGTAAGACAATGCCGTGTAATAATTCCCCAGCATTTCCCATTCTGTAAACAAACAAACGGGAGTTTTGTTCCTGAATTTCCCGATTCGATCAGGCTTTTTGCTGATAATCAGCAGTTTAGAAAATGATTGATTTCCGGTTAACATAAATTTCACACAGGCCGGTGAAGTAACTTTGCGGCGAATAAAACGGGGACCATTGAAAAGACTAGCATTACCTATACTCTTGATTGTCTGCACCTTCTTTACCGCCAGCGCACAGGAATACAAAGGCGGCATCCGCCTGACCGTGACAGACCGGGAAACCGGCACCCCCCTGCCCTATGTCAGCATTTCCGTGAAGGAATGGGAAATACAGCGGGTGACGAACGAAAGCGGCATGGCATTTATCGCTTACAACCCGGAGAAGCCGGACAGCATTCATATTTCACTGTATTACATCGGTAAACGCGCACAGCAGCTCACGATCCTCCCGCAGCCCGGCAGGCTGATCGATCAGCGCGTGCAAATGCAGCCGCTTTCGCTTACCATCGACCAGGTAGAGGTGAACGCCACACGCGGGCGCAACCTGCAAAGCAATTCCTCTGTCGTGATAGAAAGAAGCGCCATTGAACAGATACAGGCTTATAGCCTGGCCGATGTACTGCAGCTATTGCCCGGGCAAACCATCCGCAACCCTGATCTTCAGAACCAGCAGACACTGAACCTGCGTTCCGTGGCAGACGGCAGCTCAGCGCAACGGAACAACGCCTTTGGCATCGGCTTCTATGTGGATGATGTGCCTATTTCCATGAATGGGAATATGCAGACGCAGAATATCGGCAGCAACAGCGGGCTGATACAATCTTTCAGACCGCCAGGTACCGGGCAGGCAGAAGCTTATGCTACCAACCAGGGCGCCGGCAACGGCTTCGACCTCCGGCAGATGGCAGTGGGCAATATCGAAAAGATCGAGGTGATCAGCGGCGTGGCTCCTGTGCGTTACGGCGATATTACGGACGGCGCTGTGCTGATCGAGCGGGTGGCGGGCGTTTCACCGCTCAACGTAACCACCCGCTTCCAGAGCGGCAACACCAACGTAAGCGCCAGCAAGGGTTTTAAGCTCGGCGGTAAAGGCGGTTTGATCAATACCAGCATCGACTATATCAATTCCGTGACCGACCCGCGCGACAGGCTGAAAAGTTATAACCGGCTGAACGCCGGCGTGCTCTGGACGCGGTTCCTGGATAAAAACGAGATCTGGAAAAACACGGTGGCAGTGGATGTATTCACTACCCTGGATGGCGGGAAATCCAATCCTCAAAACGTGAACCAGCCATATGTGCGCATCCGCAACCAGGGTTTCCGCAGCTCCGTAAGAGGCAACATCGCCATCGACAAAAAATTTGCCCGCAGTATTTCCTATACGCTGGGAGTCGCGTACAGCGTACAGGACGATTACAGTGAACACAACTACAACAGCGGTGTAAAACCTGTGACCGATAACCTGCAAATCGGCGAAAAACAAGGCCAGTTCACCCCGGCCAACTACAGGGTAACAGAACGCATCTCCGGCAAACCCATGGCCGTGTTTGCAAGGTTGGAAAGCAATTTCCAGCTGTATGCCGCGGGAGTAGAGCACCAGCTTTCCTACGGCGCTAATCTTTCCTACGATGACAACTTCGGCGATGGCCGACAATATAACCCGCTGCGCCCAAGGAGCGTTTCAACCTCCTATTCCGCCGAGCGGCCGGAAAGTTTCCGCGATGAAAAATCCCTTGCACAACTGGGGCTTTACGCGCAGGACAATTTCAATATTGCCCTCGGTTCCCGCACGCTGCGCAATAGTATTGGCGTGCGTGCAGACAGGCAGGGAAAATTCTGGAGCTTCTCCCCCCGCCTGTCCACCAATTACGATATCAACCGCACCTGGCGTGTGAATGCAGCCTTCGGCCTGGCTACCAAAGCGCCTTCCATGGCATATCTCTATCCCGGCAAATCATATTGGGATATCGTGCTCATCAATCATTACGTAAACGATCCGGCACGCAATCTCAACCTGACCTATACGCTCATGGAAAACCCGGTGAACACCCATCTTAAAAGCGCCCGGTCCATGACGGTGGAAGGCGGCATCAGCTTCAGGGATAAATTCCTGAGCGGCTCGCTGAACGTGTTTTATAAAAAGACCAAAGACGGGTTTACCACCAACGCTGAAATAGCGCCGATCGAGCTTCCAAACTATGTACTCGTCGGCAGCCCCGCCGGCCAGCAGCCCGTATATGAAGCGCAGGGCACGAAAAAATATGTGCTTGAACATCACATCCTGGCCAACGACGCCGTTAACAACAGCAAGGGTTTCGAGTTGTTCCTGAGCACGCGGAAGATCAGGGCTATCCAGACCTCTTTCGACTTTTCAACTTCCTACGTCCGCTCGCACAGCTACAATGCGGGCACCAGTTCATATGGGCCGGACAATATCGACAACACGCATATTGCCGTGGCAGGCCGTTACAACACCGGCTGGTCGGACGTGCAGGAAATGATCTCCACCCTTTCCACTACACATCACTTTTCACCGCTGGGCCTGCTGCTGAACCTTCGCATACAGGCTTTCTGGCTGAACGTTTCCGAAAGCGGGCGCAACTCGGGCCTTCCGATCGGGTATTACGACCAGCAGCTCAATTACCACGAAATACCCGAGAAAGACCGGCAGAACCCGGAGTTCGCGCACCTGAACAGGACGCCCACCGGCGGCAGCAAAACAAAAGTGCCCATCGTTTACACCAACTATCATATGCGGCTGGCAAAAGAGATCAAAAAGAAATACAGGTTCTCCTTCTATGCCAACAATTTCCTGAACCACCGCCCCTCTTACCGCAGCAAAAACGACCCGACCATTATCATAGAAATGAACCAGTCGCCCGTATTTGGCGGGGAGATCATGCTAAAATTCTAAAACCGGACCATGAAGCAATTAAAATATATCACCGTTATTAGCTGTGCGCTGGCTTTTGCCGCCGGCTGTAAACAGGCAGAGCTGCCGGACGTAAAGCCCACCACAGTAGGCATCAGCGTAAAATATGACGCTGCTTTCGGCGGTGCGCCTGCACAGGGCATCGAAGTGCAATTCAAAGATGTTACTTCCGGCAACATCTATGTTGAAAAAACAGACAACGCCGGCGCGCTGCAATTCCACCGGGTTCCGCCGGGCACTTACGACATCAGCGCCAGCATTCATATGAGCGCTGAAGAAGTGCTGGCATTCAGCGGCATACTGCTGCCGGACTCCGCCATATTCAATGCCACCGTTACCAACAGGCGCATCACTGCCAGCGCTTCTTTCGTTGAAATGGTATTAAAGACCGGCCGGTCGGGCGACCTGATCTTCAAACAACTTTATTATTGCGGCTCCAGCATACAGAAAGGCGCCGGTTTCCGCGACCAGTTTGTGGAGATATATAACAACTCCGCCGATACGCTGTATGCGGACGGTTTGTGTTTCGCGCAGCTGGAAGGCAATGTGAGTAGCGCTTTACCGAATCCAAGGCCGCCGTATATGCTGGAAGACGGCCGGTACAACTGGCAGCACTCCATCGGTATGCCTGCGGATATCAATGCCAACGAGGATTTTGTTTATACCAAAAGCGTTTTCCAGTTTCCCGGCAGCGGCAAACAATACCCGGTAGCGCCGGGCAAAAGCATCATTCTCGCGCAGAATGCGCAGAACCATAAAGCGCCTTACACCAACCCCAACGGCACGGTGGTAACGCCGGAAGACCCTTCACTGACGGTGGATCTGAGCCATGCGGAGTTTGAAGTATTTTATGGGGAAGGCTTTGCTTCCGACGTGAATAACCCGGAAGTAACAGATATGATCAACTTCCAAAAAGCAGGCAGGGACATGGTGCTGGACATCATGGGCCGCGATGCCTTTGTCCTTTTCCGCATGCCGCAACCGTTCAATAAATATCCCAACCCCCAGGCAACGGTGATCAACAACACCACCAGTTTCCATTTCCAGGTGCCGGATTCACTGGTGCTGGATGCGGTGGAATGCCTTCACTTCACACCTGCCCGCCGCGGGCCCAAGAAGCTCAACGCAAAGCTGGACGCGGGCTTTGTAAATGTGCTGAACCAGTACTCCTCCCAGGCGCTGGTCCGCAAACAGCTGCGTACCGTAGACGGGCGCATTATTTTGCAGGATACCAACAATTCAACAGCGGACTTCCAGCTGATCAATCCTCCTAAACCGAAAGAATTCTAATGCGCAAGCTTTTAACATATACCGCCATACTCGCTCTTCCCACGCTGGTACAAAAGGCCACGGCGCAGAGCACGGAAAAATTGAACCGCCCCTCAGCGCAGGAAAACGCCGTGTTCAGAACATATACCGGTTCGCCGGCAGACCTGGTTTATAGTCCGCAGCCGTTGCTGAACGCGGTGCAACTGGAAGGGACATACGAAAAAGGTGATTTCCGCCTTCCCCAGCAAGCCGACCGCGTTCGCGGCCTGAAAGCGGCTACGGAAGGGCAAACCGTGCTGAAGAACATTCACCTCTACGGTGCATTCAGCTACCGCCGGCAGTGGCAGGACAGCGTGTCCCGGACGCAGCGCCTCGACCCGCTGAGTCCCAATCCATACTACATCGCATCCGAAAGAGCGGGCAGTTTGCAGCGGGCAGACTATCACCTTACCGGGAGAGCCGCCACCATCATCAACGGTCATTTACTGCTGGGCCTGGGGCTTAATTACGAAGTAGGCGATGCAGCCCGTAATGTCATTCCCGTGGCAGGCCACAACAACTACCTGCTTGGTTTCGAAGGCAATGTTGGCTGGCAGTTCAAACCCAGGTCTGGCATGGCTTTGAAAGGACAGTACGGGTATGGTTATGAAAGAACTTCCGTCGATATGTCCGCTGCGCGCGACCAGGCTGAAAAGGACCTTCAGTTCTACGATTTCCTCGGCTACGGCACGCTCACTTTTGCCCCGGGAAGATCGATACAGCGTTATTTCCGTTACTACGGCGCCGCGCTCCAGGGCTGGCATACGATCAACAACAACGACTTCAGGCTGGAAGCAGGTTACCGCTACCAGCGCGATACCACCAGGCAGGTAGTTAGTGAAAACGATCAGCTCTATATGACCGCCGGCAAATACTACCAGCGCGATCTCAGCGCCCGTTTCACCTGGCTGCGTTCACTCTCCGGCAACCGTAAAGCCATGCTGCAGCTGGAAGGGCTCAACATCAAAGGGCGCGACCATAACGATTCGCTGGGCGGCAACAACTACCGCTACCAGCAACATTCCTACGCCGCCACCCTCAGCCTTTACCGCTACAAAAGCGCCATGATCAAAAACGGCTGGCTCGGCAATATTACTTTCACCGACATCCAGAAGCTGGACGGCGCCACTGAGCATACTTTCCAGGCTTCTTACATAGAAGGATACGTTCAGCGGGAACAAGCCTTCCCGGTAAACGAACTGAATGCCGTAACCGCCATGCTCCGGGCCGGAGGCCGTGCGGATGCAGGCTCTAAACTGAACGTCCCGGCCAGCCAGGTGAACTTTTTCACGAAGAATATTGCAGTACCCGAAGTAAGATATTACCAGGAATCCGCGCTCACTGCGGCGGCGCGCATAGGCTGGCTGCACCGGCTGAAAGGCGATGCGCAGGCTGAATTCTCCGTGGAATCGGGTATCATGCAT
This sequence comes from Chitinophaga sp. YIM B06452, assembly GCF_039655965.1. Lineage (NCBI taxonomy): Bacteria > Pseudomonadati > Bacteroidota > Chitinophagia > Chitinophagales > Chitinophagaceae > Chitinophaga > Chitinophaga sp. YIM B06452. The sequence goes on from NZ_JAWLKY010000008.1 coordinate 76,694, forward strand.
GCTGTCAACACCAACACACCGCCCGCGGCTGGCGCAAAGTTTGATCCGCAGGGCAACAGGTTCTACATAAATTGTAACTTGCAGTTTTATTTTTAGGAATGGCAAACGGGAAGCAACTTTTAATTACGGTATCACTGGCATTAACCGCACTGGCAGGAAGCACCATCAGCTGGAACATGAAACCCGTTCCCACGGGCTATGCAGACAGTCTCCGGCAACTCTACGCGCGTCCAACGGCGCAGTGGCCGAAGCCGGACATCGACAGCAATATCGTATGGAAAGAGCTGGGCCTTCGCCCGAACGCTCCTGTTGCGGAAGACAGCAGCCTGAAGCCTATGGCCGAATTAGGCAGGCAATTGTTCTTCGATCCGCGCCTTTCCGGCTCCAATCAAATATCCTGCGGCAGCTGCCATGAGCCTGAACTGGGCTGGACCAACGGCCGCTCCACCGCCGTAGGTCACGATCACCGTACCGGTGAAAGGAATGTGCCCACCCTGCTGAATGTTTGGGCCACAACACCGCTATTCTGGGACGGCCGCGTGAAAACGCTGGAGGACCAGGCCCTCTCCCCGATCGGTAATGAAGTAGAAATGCACCAGGGCGTGGACAAGCTGCCCTCAAAGCTCTCCGCCATTCCCGGTTACAAAAAAGAATTCTCAAAAATATTCGGGGCCAAAAAGATCACCGAACAACAAATAGCCACAGCCCTGGCTACTTTCCAGCGCACCATCCAAAGCCGCAGCTCCCGCTTCGATGCCTTCCTGCAAGGCCGTGAAAAAGCGCTCAGCGACCTGGAGATCGAAGGCCTGCATTTATTCCGCACCAAGGCCCGCTGCATGAACTGCCACAACGGTCCGCTGTTTACAGACAACAAGTTCCACAACATCGGCCTCACTTACTACAAAAGAAAATATGAAGATCTCGGTCTTTACAACGTCACGCGCAAACCCGAGGACGTAGGCAAATTCAAGACACCGGGCCTGCGCGATATCGTGATCACCCGCCCCTACATGCATGTTGGGCTGTTCGACGACCTCGAAGGCGTGATCAACATTTACAATGCCGGGGGCGGCCACCCCCGCAGGAAAAAAACGCCGGAGGAAGAAAAGGATCCGCTCTATCCCGTTACCAGCTCCATTCTCCGCCCGCTGGGACTTACGCCCCATGAGAAAGAAGCCCTGGTGGCATTCCTGCATGCGATCAGCACAACGTCTTACCGCATCAGCAGACCTGAATTGCCGCAATGATCAACGCTTATTTTACACATAAAAAAAACCGGCCGATCATCTCAGCCGGTTTCAATTTTTTAGCATAACCTTATCCCAACTGGTGCACACCGCGTGTTCTCGTTAAGTGCTGCCCCTCAGCTATCTCCTCGATCATTTTTTTACAGAATGCCGGGAGGTCGCCGGGATTCCGGCTGGTTACAAGACCGTTATCTACCACCACTTCCTTGTCCACCCACTTCGCGCCTGCGTTGATCAGGTCTGTTTTCAGGGAAGGCCATGAGGTGACCGTTCTGCCTTCCAGCACATTGGTTTCGATCAGCGTCCAGGGGCCGTGGCAGATGGCGGCGATGGGTTTTGCTTCGTCTGTAAAGCCGGTTACGAATGCCACAGCGTCTGCGTCCATGCGCAGCTTGTCAGGGTTGATCACGCCGCCGGGCAATACCAGCGCGTCAAAATCGCCGGAGCTTACGTCCTTTACCGTGGTATCCACCTTGTATTCCTTGCCCCAGTTCTTTTCTGCCCAGGATTTTATAGTGCCTTCCTTCAGCGACACCACCTTCACGTCTGCGCCCGCATTCTTCAGCGCTTCCACCGGTTGGGTGAATTCGGATTCTTCGAAGCCGTCGGTGACCAGCACGGCCACTTTTTTGTCCTTCAGCGTTTGCTTTTCCATGATTGTTGTTTTAGGTGAGATAATACCCGAAATGCAGCAAAAACGGGTCCGTGCCGGAACAACAGCGGGTTTTGGGATTGAGCGGCAAGGTGCGTGGATTTATTTTCTCAATACGGGGCTAGTCGCCCTTGCCAAGTTTCATTTTTACTTTGCCATCCTCCCCGTCTACGGCATGGAGGTTAATGACGATACCTGATTTCCGGCGTTTGTTCAGCTCTTCAATATCCGTAACCAGTTCGTCTTTTTTGGGGTTGCGCAGCGGCACGCGCAGCTTGATGTCGGTGCCTTTGGGAATGCCGTATATTCCTTCCACTTCCACGTTCAGCACGCTGGACGCGATGAGCATCGGGTGGATGTAGATCTTGCTGCCCCGCACGTCCAGCGTGTTCTGTATCTTTTCGAAAGTGATATTGCTCATGTCGCGCTTGCGGAACACGAATTTGCCGATGTTCATCAGCGGCTGGAAGTTCACCAGCGCGCCTTTGTTGAGCGTGAAAGAAACGGAGCCGTGCATGGTATGCGGTTTCACGGTAGCGTCGTCTTTCATTTCGCCGTTCATATTGGCGGTGGCGGAAAACACGCCTTTGAGGTTCTTCGCCGTCACGCCATCCTGCCCGAAATTTTCAAAGGCATGGAACAGCTGGTCTACCTGTACCTGTTTCACATTTGCGCTCAGGTTGAATTTATCGCCGTTGCCGGCATGGCGGATATTTCCGTCCAGGTGCATTTGCCCGCCCGCGGTCTGCAGGGCCACGTTGCTCAGCCGGATGCCGTCCTGGCTCATGCGCACGCCCGCTTTTACATTGCCTGCCGTAAACTGCCGGTAGCGGACCTTGTCCACCGCGAGGTCCATATTCACGCTGCACTGGTCCAGCACTACGTCCAGCTGTTTCATCACGCGGCCCATGTTGTGTTTGTGTTTATGATGCGCATGCTGCGAAGGCGTTTTTTTCTGTCTTTTTGAAAAGAAGGAGTGGAATTCGTTTACGTTGATCAGCGGGCTGCGTACGGACCAGTCCAGCAGTATCTTCTCCGGCGCCGCGAAGTAGAGGTTGAGGATGTTGCGGATGCTGCCTTCCATTTGCACGATGCTGGAGCCGGATTGCAGGCGTATGTTGCGGAAAAAAAGATCCGATCCTTCAAAATCGAGCGTGGCATGGCAGGTGTGGAACGCCTGGTTGCGCGGCACGTAGGTAAACGCGCCGTCTTTCACCTGTATGGTACCGCGGATGTAGCCCGGAATGGTATCCTTCGGGTTCCAGGTGCCGGCGTAATCCAGGTCCAGCAAAGCGTTGCCGGCGGTGAACCGGAACAGGTGCGGGCCAATGGCGTGTGTGAGCCGCGTGAGCGGGAAGGAAGATCTAAAACGCCCTGTGAGCACCGGGTGCGCCAGGTCTATCACACGGATGGTATCGGCAGTGATGGGAATGCTGTCGTACAAAGCGGAAAACCCGCGCACGCTCAGGCGCGAGTTGGCATTGTTGTGCCCAAGGCCCGGCGTTACTTCGTTGAAGAACTCGCCGGTGAAATTCACATTTTCCAGGGTTACTGATTTCCCGTTCAGCACATTGTCTTTCACGGCCCAGTTCACTTTCACATAAGGCGTATCACGGAATTTCATGCGGCCATGAATGTCTGCCGTCACATCCAGCGGCTTTTCAAAATCAATGCTGTCCAGCTTCGAGGAAATATTCGGCGTTACGAGCGAAGCGGCCAGCCGGAAAGGGATCTGGCTGGCGTCTATGGCAATGGAAAACAGCGCGGGCTGCTGCGAGAAATTAAATTCCCCGCCGATCTGCACCGGCTGCCCGTCGAACCTGAAAGGCTGCGGCGGGATGCGCAGGGTTTTGCTGTGGCGGATGAACTGCACGCCTATATCCGCTTTCAGCAGTTTCTCTTTGGCGTAGCTGCCCTTGGTGGTGTTGAACTGCAGGTCGTTGATGCGCGTTTCGAGGTTCACGTTTGCCTGCCAGCCAGAGGTATCATATTCCATTTTGCCTTCCAGGTTGCGGATATCGAGGTGGAATAGTTTTAGTTTAACGTGATTCTCCATCGTGAACTGCACATTCTCCAGGATCACCCGCCGGATGGTGGGTTGCTTACCTGTAGCAGGTTTTGGATGTTCTTTCCCTTTGAGCAGGTAGGTATTGGAAAAACCCGTGCTGTCTGTATACATGTAAATGCTTCCGTCTCTCAGGCTCACCTGCCGGATGTCTACCTTTTTGCGCAGCAGCGCGAAGGTGTTCACTTTCACGAACACTTCCTGCACGTTCAGCAGGGCATGTTTGTGCACGGGGTACAGGCTGTCTTTGAGCGATACGTTTTTGAGCGTTACGGAAATATTGGGAAAGGATTTGATGAGCGAAGGTTCCATATCCTGTATCTCCAGGTTGCCGCTGATGCGGTCGCTGAGCTGGCCGGTGATCTCCGCCAGTATCTCCGCCTTCCGGCTGCGCACCACCAGGGCGAGCACAAACCAGAGGACGATCACCAGTACGATCAGGCTACCGGAAGCGATCAGTGAAATACGTAACCAGCGGGGCATGGGTTAATGGGTTGATTCTCCTGAAGTTAACAATAAAATGCAGAAAATGTTGAATTGCTGAATTAATCCGATATTAGCGATGATGTTACCGTTCATTATACCGATTGTGATCATTGCGTTCCTGTTCTGGTGGTTCTACCGCCCGAAGAAACAGAAGCCAGGCTTTGTTCCCGCTGATATTACAGGATTGCTGGAAACCAATGTCCGTTATTACCGCCAGCTGAGCGTGGAAGAGAAGACCCGTTTTGCCGCGGAAGTGCGGGAGTTCCTGGATCATACAAATATAGAAGGCGTGGGCGCTGAAGTGGAAGACGTAGACAAGGTGCTGATCGCCGCCAGCGCCGTGATCCCGATCTTTGCGTTTCCCGGCTGGAAATACCGCAACCTTACCAACGTGATCCTTTACCCGGATACATTCGATGAAAAATACCAGTTTGAAGGCGAGCGCCGCAACATCATGGGTATGGTGGGCAGCGGGCATCTGAACGGGCAGATGCTGCTCTCGAAATCCGCGCTGCGCAGCGGTTTCTCCGATCATGGAGGCAGCAGCAACACCGCTATTCACGAGTTCGTGCACCTGGTAGATAAAACGGACGGCACCGTAGACGGGATGCCCAGCAGCCTGATACAGCACAGTTATTCCCTGCCCTGGCTGAAAGTGATGCATGAAGAGATCAGGAGGATAGAAAGCGGGCATTCGGACATCAATCCTTATGCGGCGATGAATGAAAGCGAGTTCCTGGCGGTGGTGTCCGAGTACTTCTTTGAAAAGCCCGATACCATGGCGCAGCATCACCCTGAGCTGTACCGGCTGCTGAGCCAGATATTCCGGCAGGACCCTGCAGCCCGCCAGGGATAGGTGTTTGCAGGCATACCTTGATCCATGAATGTGCCCCGGGCAATAGTCCTGGCCGAACACTACAACGTAATACATTTCTTTACCGCACCTTTTTCCAGCAAACGTTCCACTTCCGCTTCCAGGGTTTTGCCATCGCTGGCGGTCACATTCACCACGGCAAAGCGGGATCTTTCCATCAGTGCCTGCCAGCGCCAGGTAAACTGCGAGATTGTTTGTACGTTCCCGTTATCATACCACCAGGCGGTGTACAGCAGCTCCTCTCCTTTTTCCAGGCGGCCTGTAAAGATCCTCCGGCCCGCCATACGGCTTTCCTGCACCTGTTTGAAGGTATACCCGCTGCCCTGCCAGCAGGTGGTGGGGTGATGATCCGTATAATAAAAATCAGGGATGGATTTGATGTAGATGAGGGCCTGTGCGTTTTCCAGCTTCACCACACGATGCGGCATCGGCGTTGCCGCGTAACCTTCTACGGAAGGTTTTTCCGCAGCCAGGGATAATTCCGGGGATATGTTGATCTTATACGCCACCATCAGCACACAGGCTGCCAGGCAGACATGCGCCTGCACGAGCATGAACGGATGTAGTTGTTCTTTTCCGGCAACGGGCATGCGCGGCCGGCCAAAACGCTGCACCAGCCTGGGGCAGAGCCATACCAGCGGCAGCATCACGTATACCATCAGGCAAAAAATGCCCGTCAGTTCATGCATCGCATGCCCCGGCGGGATGTTGAACTGCACCAGCAGGATAATACGGAAAAGGTTACCGGCAATATTCGCCAGCACGATGAACCCCAGCAGCAGCGCGATCTTCGGCCAGCGCAGGTACAGTCCTGCTTTACGCTGGCTGTAGCCCAGCAGCATGATGCCGCAGAGCAGGGAGGTCACCATCATGCTCAGGCCCACGCAGGCAGCGTCTACGGAAAAGCTGTTGCCATTCAGCAGGATCGAATTGCCTTCCACTGCCACCGCCGCGCCGGTGTACCGGAGCGCTTTACCCGCCGCGGCCGTGAGTTGCAGCCGGATGGGAAAGGTGAAGATATTGACGATGTAGGTGAACAATGGGGACATCAGCATGACGGCCAGCACCGGCAGGCCGTTGATGCGGCCCAAAGCCCCGTCGGCCACGAAACACAGCGCCAGTGCCACGGCTATGAACAGCAGTGTTTTTGCCGGCACTACCCAGGCCAGTACACAAACGGCCAGGGCGGCATAATAAAAACGGAGACTGCCGCGCCGGAGCGGATTGCCGGCCATCGCCAGCGGGATGGCCAGCAGCCCCAGCAGGAAACCCGCGGAGTTCCAGGCGATGTACCCGGGCAGCGCATACAGCACAATGCCCAGGTAAACGCCGGTGATCAGAATGGCGGGAATGGAACGTTTGCAGGTTTCCATTGGTTTGCATAGAATGGCGGAAGTTAAACGCATGCGGTTTTCCATTTGCGTTGATAAATAAGCCAGGCAAGGGATAAAAGGGCTATGGCGATCAGCGCCCATTCATGCGGTTCAGGAACGGCGCCTTTGGATTTGAGGGAAGCGTTCTTCAGGCTGTTGTTATCGTCTTTGATGCCGAAGCGGTCGTAGTCTGCCTGCTTTTCCAGCACTACAAGACTGCTGAGCGGCGATACTACATGCGCTTCAACGGCCGTGTTCAGCAGTTCTTCATGCCCTGCGGCGGTGGTAATGAGCCCTTTGCCGGTTTCGCGGAGGATGTGGTTGTAGGCGAAGAGGCGCATGAGATGGTCCGGCGCGTTGGCGGCGGCTGCTGTTCCGGGTTCGGGCGATTGTGCTGTACTGTCCTGCGTTTGCACGATAGCGATCTGCGCCTGGTCTATCACCACGCGGTTCGCCGATTCGGTGTCCAGTGCAAACTTATCCGTGCTTAGCAGCACTTTCAGCAGCAGCAACCCGCCCTGTTCATAGTGGAAAGCGCGCGATTCCTTGAGCGCTTTGAGGTAGGGAGGCAGGTTATTCCCGCCAAGGTTCAGCAATCTCACTTTCGGCTGCACGGTATCTTTGAGGTAAGCGGCCAATTCTTCCTTGAAACGGCTTCCTTCCAGGTCCTGCAACGATGGGCCTTCCGTCGGGCCTTTCGTGATCAGCAGGGCGTGTTCCGCATCTTTGATCTCCTGCACCGGGAAGATGCTGAAGCGCTGGGTATGCAGGGCTTCGAACAATTCGTTTTTGTTAGCCGCTGTTACATCCATGAGTTCGTCGTGCAGGTAAACTTTTACTTCCCGGTTGCCTGCCAGGCGCAGCGTTTCGTTGAATTCAGGCTGGCTCCAGGCGGCGTTCACGTCCAGGTAAACTATTTCAGTTTGCGCATCCCCGCGTTGCAGGTTGTAGGGTGTTATGCTGTAAGATCTCTCTTTGTAGGCAAAGCGGTTGGATGGAATGGCACGCTCAGGCAGCTGTATGCTCCATGTTTCACGGTAGCCGCCTTCGCGGAACCAATGCGTGCCTGCGCCCCGGAAGCCCCGCGGCGGCGTAATATTCCCGGCGTTGCCGATCACTTCAATACTCGCCTCTTCGGTAGCAAAACCGGCGGGCGGGCCCTGGAAGGTAATGTTGTCGTATTGCAATTGGTGGTTCACCACGCCCAGCGGGGCCGTTACGCCGATGCGGAATATGCGCGTATCGTTAGCCCCCACGGGAAATACGCGGACGGATACACGATTTCCTTCCTGCCAGTGCACCACGGACGGGTCGCGCGTTTCAACGCCTACGATCGTACGGTAAGCGGTGTCTGCCTTTTGTTTGGTGGTGAGCAGGGCCTGTTCTTCCCTGCCGTTGATCCAGAGGGAGAGCGCGCTCACCGTTCCGCCTTCCGGCAGCTGGAAGGTGTAGATGGCTTCCTGGTTGCCCCAGGATTCAGGGTTGGAGACCGTAAAGGCTTTTTCGGTGTATGAGAGGCGCAGCTCCGGCCATACCCGCACGCGGGTGCTTACATAGCTGGTGTACAGCGAGCGGCCTGACCAGAGGCGCTCCTCCCCTTCGTGCCGCTTGTTGTACATGGCTTCCAGTATCTTCATGCGTTCTTCTTTCGGCACGGTCATCTGCGGGCAGGCATAGCTGGCGATCATTACCAGCGGATCGTGTTCCAGCGCGGCTTCCCAATTGCGGGAAGATATTTCATCAAAAGAAAATATATCCAGATCCGCAGCTGGTTCCTTATAAACAATGCCTCTTTTCAGCACGCGTTCCATTACAGGACCATTATCCAGCCGCTGCGCCGCTTCCACCCAGGCAGGCAGGTTGCCGGCGCCCTGTATCTGGCGGCGGTTGTAGAGGCGGGTCAGTTCGTCTGCCCGGTGATCATACATCGCGCAAAATGTGATCGCCACCACGAGGCCGGCCGCCATGCCGCTAAGACCGCTTATCCATAAACGGTGACGGGCAAGCGCTATGCAAACGATGGCGCACAGCACAGCGGGCACAAACGTATGGATCGAAAAGCCGGCAGCCAATAATGCGGGAATGCTGAATGGATAAAGCGGAAGCAGGTACAAAGCCAGGTAGCAGTAGGCCAGCAATGCAAGCCCCGCCAGGAAGCCCGCCAAAACCCGGGCCCAGGCCGGCAGCCGGTTCATGTAGCGGAACAATAACAGGGATGGCGTGGTAAGGATAAGGTACACCGCGAACCAGGGCGTGGTATCATCAAAGACATTCACCACGCGGTTCAGCGCATAACAGCTGACGAAGTACATCAGGCAAACGAGCACGAACAGGTCCCCCCTGTTTTCCTTTTTCGCGAACCATAAGCAAACAAGCGCCAGGGTGGCAATGATGTGATGGGCAAATGCCAGGATGACCTGCCGCTCGTTGTTACCCCCAAGGGTCTGCCCGATCAATAATAGCAGGAAGCTGAGCACCAGCGCCACAAAGTATGCGAGGTAAGTGGGATGCGTAAGTTTAGGACGTATTTCCATATTAAAAAGCACTTTGTATTTCAAAGTATTCAGGTAAAAAAGAGGGGGATTAGCTCCCCTTCTTTTCACTTTGCAATACAAAGTAAAATCATTTTTCCGGATAAAACAACAGGATCATAAAATTCCTTCCACTTCCACTTTTATCACGGTGGCAATATCGCTGGCGCCTTGCGCGGGCAGGGTGAAGATGGTATGATCCCCGCTGTTGCTGTGTTTCACGGTGCCGGCGCTGCCGATCACAGCGGCGCTTTTCACTTTTTTGTTCAGCCCGGTCACTTCCAGTGAGCCGTTGGCCGGCCAGTCGAACACGGAAAGGTACAGCACCGTGTTGCCGCCATGCTGCCTGCGGGTAATGCGGCCCCAGGTTTGCGGCTGCAATGGGCTGCCCTTTGTGCCGTAGATGGCTTCGCCGTTCACTTTCATCCACTCTCCTATTCCTTTCAGGCTCTGGATGCTTTCCGCGGGAAACTCCCCTTCAGCGGTTGGCCCCACGTTCAGCAGGTAATTGCCGCCTTTGGACGCAATGTCCACCAGGTTGCGCACCAGCGTTTTCACGGGTTTCCAGTTATGGTCGTAGCTTTTAAAGCCCCAGGTGCCGTTCATCGTCATGCAGGTTTCCCAATCGCGGCCGTCCAGCTCGCTGAGGTTGGGTATCTTTTGTTCGGGCGTTTTGTAATCGCCGGGGAAATTAGGGCGTTTCAGGCGGTCGTTGGTAATAATATGCGGTTGCAGCGCCAGGGGTTCCTGGAGTTTTTTAGCGGCGTCGTCCGTCATATTGGTGGGCGTATCCCACCAGAGCACGGCCACTTCCCCGTAATTGGTGAGCAGCTCTTTCACCTGCGGCACGGCTACGTCGTTGATGTACCGGTCGAAGGGCTTTGTTTCCTGCGCGGGGTCCCAGTGGCCGTTATGGGCTTTGGTATAAGCGTCCACTTTCGCGGAATCGGGATTGGGCCAGCCTTCGCGGCTGTCCCTGCGCGCGGCGGCGCCGCCGGGATTGTTCCAGTCCTGCGCCTGTGAGTAATAAAAGCCCAGTTTGATGCCGTGTTTTTTGCAGGCCTCGGCCAGCGGCTTCAGCAGGTCTTTGCCGTAGGGCGTGGCGTCGGTAATGTCCCATTTGCTGGCTTTGGAGTTGAAGAGCGCAAAGCCATCGTGGTGTTTAGCGGTGATCACGATGTATTTCATGCCCGCGTCTTTCGCCATTTTCACCCATTCTTCCGCGTTGTATTTCACGGGGTTGAACTGTTTGGCATAACCCTGGTATTCCGCCATGGGTATTTTACTGCGGTTCATGATCCATTCGCCGCCGCCGCGCGCCATGGGGTACCCCTTGTACACGCCCGCGGGCACGGCATATACGCCCCAGTGGATGAACATGCCGAAGCGCGCTTCTCTCCACCATTTCATTCTTTCGTCGTTGGAGGTTTGTGCAGATAAGGTTTGGGCGGTCAACAATGCCGCCAGCAGACAGGCTAGTTTTCTCATGGAATTTATTTTTACTTGCAAACGTTTGCAATAACCCCAAGTTCGGGTAAAACGCCCGCTGCCATTACGAGGTTTTTAGCGAATCGTAGTAGTTTTTTGCCCAAAACGGAGGTGGATGGGATCATTCAGCCGCCTGCAGCACTTTTCCCATCAGCAGGTCGCGGTCCGTTTGCTGCCCTACCTTGAAGCTGTGCTCGCCGAAAGCAGTGAATCCTTCTTTTTCATAGAAAGCTTTGGCGCGGTGGTTATGTTCCCACACGCCTAACCACAACGTGCGTACGAAATTTTCCCTTGCCACTTTTATGGCATGGTCCATCAGCTGCTTGCCCAATCCTTTGCCGATATACTTCGAGAGCACATATATCTTTTCCAGCTCCATCACCGGCTCAGGCAGCAGTGTACCGTTATCGGGCTGGCGGTGCAGGTTGAGCTGGATGAAACCTGCATCCTGCGCTTCGCTGCTGATGATGAAATACATCGTGCCGGTTTGGCTGAAAGCCGCTTTGACGGCAGCCGGGCTCTTTTTTTCAGAGAAGAATTCTTCCAGGTCGTGCGGGGTGTATACGTCCTGGAATGTATCGCGGAATGTTTGCTGTTCCAGCATGGTCAAAGCGGGCAGGTCCGCCTCCTGTGCCCGTCTTACAGATGGTTCCGTCATATGACCGCAATTTATGCTATTTTTGTAACGGAACCTCCTGTAAAAACTATGTGGAAAACCTTGTTCGTCTTACCCTTATTACTTGCAGAACTTGCCAGCGGGCAAACGATCAAACGTGAGGATTTTACGGTAGACAGCGACCCCGGCGTGAAGATATTCGTACGGGAGATCACCGCACGCAAACGCAGCCGCAAGCCCCCTATCCTGCTGCTGCACGGCGGAGGTTCCGGCGCCATCGCTTCTTTCGACCTGCCCATGCCCGGCGGTTCCCTCGCGGAAGACCTGGCCAAAGCAGGGAATCATGTCTTCATCATGAATGCCCGCGGCTGGGAAAACTCCACCCGCCCCGATTACGACACGCTCAAACGCTGGACCATCGCCGGCTCTTCCATAGAGATCTCGCATGATATAGACGCCGTAGTGGATTTTATCCGCGAACGCACCAAAGACAAACAGGTAACCCTTTTCGGCTGGGCCACCGGCGGCCAGTGGATGGGCTATTACGCCTGCATCTATCCCAACCGCGTGGCCGCGCTTATTATGCTCAACAGCCTGTACAACGAAAAGGCCCCCTGGTATTTTACTGATGCGTTCCGCAGCCCGCTGGACACTTCGCAGTTCAACTACGCCTCCAGCCCGGTACTGCGCCGCGCCACCAAAGCCCAGGTGCTGGAGACCTGGAACCGGTCTATCCCCAACGAAGATAAATCCCAATGGCGCGACTCCGCGCTGGCACAATTATACGCCGCCACCGCCGTAGGTTTTTATGAAGACAGCATCCTGGCCGTGCCCGGCGGCTACCGCGCCGAAGCCTTTTACACCGCGCAGGGCAAAGGCCAGTGGCATGCCAAAGAGATACGCGTGCCCATCCTCTACATGCGCGGCGCCTACGACACCTGGAGCCGCCCGCAAGACCTGCTGGCGCTGCAGCTGCGGCTGGAAAACTCACCGAAGAAACAATTCCTCACCCTTCCGGAAGGCTCCCACCACGTGTTCCTGGACAGGCCGGAGAAAGGCCGCGCACAGCTGATCCAGGAGATCACGGCATTTAATGTAAAGCGGAAGTAACCGCGTAACCTGCTGAGTGCGAAGAAATTTTGCCCGCTGAATTTGAAAAAAACTTAAGAATATTTGGATCGGAAAAATTTATTCCTATCTTTGCAATCCCAAAATGAAAAAACGGGGATGATTCCGTAGCTCAGTTGGTAGAGCAATACACTTTTAATGTATGGGCCCTGGGTTCGAGTCCCAGCGGGATCACTGGTTTTCACTTAAACCCGCCACTACGGCGGGTCTTCTGCTTTTACTCCATAATTTCTTCTATAAAGCCGCGAGAGGCTTTTAAGGTTTACAGGACTTTATAAAGAGCGAACTACCGTTACAAATTTACGATTTTCATGAATCCAACATTTTTTTATTGCCTTATATTCGTATAAGCACTTTTTAATGATTTTCATGTGGAAGTATATTGCAACACTCTAAGTACGTATGATTCTTTATACAATTATTTAAAGAATTTCAATTTCCCCATAAATTTAATTAGCCCATCAGTTAATAACTACAGAGAGATTTTTGATCAAGAAAAATCGTTTATTTCCTTAACGGATGTTTCAAATATAAAAGAGATAGATGAAAATAAAAAAAGAAGTTATAATCGAATAGAAAGGGAAGAAGTGCCTAAAACCAAAATGCTCTCACTAGAAGACTTTTTATCTATAAACCCGAAGTTGACCCCGGGCGAAATTTATGATAATTTTTTTTACCCTATAGGTAATGATGGGTTTGCATATGAATTAATTACTCCTTCTCAATCTTTAAAGGAGTACAGCGACCTTTATTATCATGCAAAAGATAAACATAAGCATTTTTATTTTGCGAGTTTTGGCATAGGGCAAGAACTAAAAGGAATAGCCGGTACGGCACAATGGAGTTATAGGTATCGGGATGATTTTCCTCTGATTCAAAAATATTTACTCGAAATAAATAAATTTCTTAAGTATAATTTTAATATAAGTATTGTATCAGTACAGCCTCCTTCAGCTAGATCATATGAGTATCCCCATAGATATATTGAGTTGCTTGATAATGACAGAGATTTAGATGAGAGGATGTTCAGAACGCAAATGGATGCTTATGATGAAGAAATAAGAAGATGGAACATTGAAACTGACGGCTTTTATGATGTAGAGAGAGAATACTGAGAAGGGCTCTTTCCGGTAGATTCGAGGCAGCACTGTCGTATCTCATAACTACAAATATCACACGTGAATCCAGGAGGACGCAAGAAAGGCTATCTAATTTTTCCTAATATCCTATACTTGTGAAGCTTGTTTCTCTAGGTTTAACTCTCTTGATATCATTATAACTAAACTTGTAAATTATTGAATTTTCTATCTCCGTCATTTCTTGTGAATGAGTCACGATTAAAAATTGACTACAAGCATCAGCCAGCCCCCGCAGAATCGAGCCATAATATTCTCAGGTCACTATGCGATTTTTTCACAAATATGAAGGATCAGGAATCACTGATATCGTAATTTTCTATCTTCCCCAGTTCGGCTATAAATCCCGTTCGTTGTAAGGAACCATGTTGAAAAAAGTAATCCATGTATCGGAATCAGCTGAGGTTTTTTGAAGACCTATTACTGCGGGATGTAGAGGCGGCGCTGGCAGACAAGAAAAGAAAATTACAGGATAATTTCAATGATGCAGTAATTGAGTGGGAGAAGATCTCGGCACTTGATTATCTGCGAGACCTCCGTTTTCATATCCATAAAGCAAAGCAGTTATCCTGGATCATCAATACATATTTTGAACGGGTGATTGAACTGATAAACCGGGTTTATCAAATCATGCACCCGTGTACTCCCTGCCTCGGATTGCCTTGAATCTGAGACACAACCCGCATCTCAGGAAAAAATCAGTTAGACTAATTCTAAAAATGACCGTTATTATGGTCATTTTATGTATTTTTGAGTAAAATATCAGTCAATGAAGCCCAAGAAATCAGTATTGCTTCCTTCAGCCGATAACACTCTCAAAGAGCTGGGTATCAACATCAAGCTCGCCCGTAAACGCCGGCAACTTACGGCGGAACAGGTGGCGGAGAGAGCAGGTATTGCCCGTTCCACCCTGCAGCATATTGAAAAAGGACTGCCAGGCGTGGCGATGGCTTCGTATCTGCAGGTGCTTTTTGTGCTCGGGCTGGACAAGGATTTATTAAAAGTAGCAGCGGATGACCCGCTGGGCAGGAAATTGCAGGACGCGAAACTGCTGAACAAAAGATAATAAGTATGGCAAAAGCTACATCAAACAATAAACAGATCTATGTATACGCCGACTGGCTGGAACTGGCGGGCGCCCGCTTTATGGGCACGCTGAAAGCGGAATCAGTACGGGGCAAGGAAGTATTTTCATTTTCCTATGAACCGGCATGGCTGGAAACCGGACCCGCCCTGTTGATCGATCCGGATTTGCAGTTATTCACAGGACCACAATATATCCGCGAGGAAAAACCCAATTTCGGGCTGTTTACCGATTCCTCTCCTGATCGCTGGGGCAGGGTGCTGATGGAGCGGCGCGAGGCTTTTATTGCCCGTGAGGAAGGGCGTAAGGCCAGGGCGCTCATGGAAAGCGATTTTTTATTAGGCGTACACGATTTATATAGGATGGGCGCACTACGGTTCAAGCTTGACCCGGATGGCCCTTTCCTGGATAACAATACCGCGATGGCTGCGCCACCTATGACTTCATTAAGATCGTTGGAGGAAGCGAGCCTCGCCCTTGAAAATGACGATGCGGCAGAAGATCCTGCTTTTGCACAGTGGCTTAACCTGTTGATATCTCCAGGTTCTTCCCTGGGTGGCGCACGGCCCAAAGCCAGCGTAACAGCCCCAGACGGGCACTTATGGATAGCCAAGTTCCCCAGCCGCCGCGACGATAGGAATATCGGGGCATGGGAACAGGTAGTCAATACATTGGCCACGCGCGCGGGTATAACGGTGGCAGAGAGCACCGCGCGCCGTTTCTCTCAGCACCAGCATACGTTTTTATCCAAACGCTTCGATCGCACTACCGCAGGTGACCGCATTCATTTCGCTTCCGCGATGACCTTGCTTGGGCAGACTGACGGAGCAGACGCTGCCGCCAATGTATCGTACCTCCAGCTGGCTGAATTTATTGTACGGCATGGCGCTGCCCCGGATGCTGATTTAGAGGAGCTGTGGCGACGAATCGTTTTCTATATCTGCGTAAGCAATAGCGATGACCATCTGCGTAATCACGGTTTCCTGTTAACTCCCCGCGGCTGGCATCTTTCTCCAGCCTATGATGTTAACCCCGTCCCGAATGCCACGGGACTGAATCTCAATATTTCGGATCATAGCAACGAGCTGGATATTGAGCTTGCGCGTGAAGTTGCGGATCGGTTCCGGGTACAGGAAGGGAAACGGGAAGTAATCATAAAGCAGGTGACCGACGCAGTAAGCCAATGGCAGGAAGTGGCTGTGGGCATTGGTATTTCACGGGGGGAAATGGAAAGGATGAGAAATTGTTTTTTCAGTTAAATTTATTACATGACAATAGATATAATTATCGACCTGCTTTCTACTTTTAAGCCATTTGATGAAAATGATCTGGAAAATGACAACGAATCCTATCTTGATGAGATAATGACCTTTGTAAAAAGCAATAAAGACTACAAAAAAGCTTTTGAACCAATATTCCTTCTGATAGAGAAATATCCAAATGTTGACCTCGGATCACCAGGTCCGTTAGTTCACACCCTCGAAGAGTATAGAGGGGAGTATGAGAGTTTTTTGATTGATTCATTGAAACGAAGACCGACGAGCCTTACTGCATGGATGCTAAATAGGATAATTAATGTAGAAGAGAACCAACTGGTAAAAAAGGGGTTCATAGAGTTTATGGCTTCGCTTTTGAAGGCCGAAAATATTGATGATAAAACAAGAGATAAAATTGAAAATTTTGTTGCCTTTCAAAGAGAATCTTTGCTATAAAAAACTTCTATTATTGAATAAAAATTATAGAAATGGATAAAGGTAACTGGATTTGGAAGGACAATCTTTTGGCATTCCTGCTGATCCTGTCAGATATTGCTTCTTACAGTTTTGATGAAAGTGATTGGGAAGCAGTTAAATGCGGTTTAACAGGCACGTCCGATGAGCAGAATACTTGGTTTGATTACGTTTTAGCAGGCAATGTAGTAATTTCGATCAAACTTGCAAATGATCCGGAAGAAGATCTGATAATCTACAATTTGTCATATCCAGATACACTTCAGGAAAAGTTGGATTTGTTGGAAAATATTCTCAGCAAGTTTAAATTAACCCCAAGGAACTTTTCCACTGGCAACTAGTGAAAGCCGATTTGGGGATAAATATTTTAGCGCTCATTGCGTTACTTTGAATTCGAACTTCCGTACCTTTGACACTCAATCAGTTCTTTGCAAACCTCAATAAAATAGGGCATTCCAGCGAGGTAACATAAAAGGTTACACCACCCTGAAAATGCCCGGAAACACACGGTAATAAAGGCATTAATATAGTCCCAGCGGGATCACGAAAGCGAAAGCAAACAAAATTAAAGCCGCATAAAACGTAGTGTTTATGCGGCTTTTGTGTTTTTGGGCAGGTGATTGTAATCGATGTTATATCAATGTAAGAGTTTTTAAAAAAAGGCGTACACTAAAAACTCCGAGTTTAGTGTAACCGAATTTCTCGGAAAGGGTTTACAGTAGCTCAAATAAAAAACTACTTATTTCTCTGATCATTTTTTTTAAGTGGGATAAACACAGGCTGAATATGTGCTGTTATAAAAATTGCGCATATTTAGAGTTAAATGCCCCAAAAAAATAACTCTAATAATCATTACACATATTACATTAGCAATTATCCTTTTTTGGGAGTGAATCTGCTTCGACAGCTACGTTTCTTTTAGAACGCTTTTCAACGTAACAATAAATCGCGCCAGACTTATTAATTGGGCAAAGTAGATACTATATTCCTTTGCAATCGTTGGACTTAGTTATTTATTTATACAAAGCTTATCGTGACAAAGACTAACATCCTTCCAGACTTTTATAAATAGCACGTTATACTATGCCACATCCGCACAAGAAGGACGTGGTAAAATACCTTCTTAAAGCAAAAGGAGGATGCCCTGGGCTTAAATACGATGGAGCAGAAGTTGATCGATTACTTAAGTTTCACAGGAATGTGAGGCGTTTATTACTTTATGCCATTTAATACCGTTTTTTTAATTTACATAGCCGGGCCGTATAAAAGTATGCTGGTTTCGGCTGTGAGAGACCCGCTTAGTGAAAACATCAATTCTTTTTCGTAGAATTACATATAATCTATACCTGGCATGAAATTTTGGCACCTGTACTTCATATTTGTAATACTTGTATTTAGCCCCAAATACGTTTCAGCACAACATAATATCAGCTTTTTCAGTGATACCAGTTACAAGGAACCGGTCACCGACCTCTCCCACATCGTGAGCGATGGCAAGCAGTATATTTACGCAGGAGGGCCCACTTTTAGTATACCAGGGCAATTCCCGGGATTCGCTATTGTTAAGATAGACGACGAAGGCAAGCATATCTGGTCCCGGACTTTCAACAAAGAAGAAGATGGCGAAGACCCCTGGTCATTTAAAGGCACTAATTTATTTGCTCAGTATTCAATACGAAAGATGGTATTGGATAAGGATTATTTGTTTGTCCTATTACTCGGGTATTTAAATAAAAATATTATACTGGCATTGGATGTGAAGACAGGCCGTGTTGTATGGAAAATCGCCGAATGGGTGAATTTTCCCGAAACGTTTACAGTTTCAACGAAAGATTATATTTCTTATATAGGTTATTCCGAGGAACACCCCTCCATCCAGGAGTATAAATGTTTTGATAAACATACCGGGAGGTTTGTTGCCGGAAAACTGATCCCTGGAGGCCAGTACGACGTGCCAGAGCATTTAGAGCATGGGTTAGACGGCGCAGTGTACTTCCTGCGTGACTACAAACTGAAAAAGTATGCTACACCATTGTTGGATTCCCTTTGCTGGACGGCGGAAGTACGGACGCCTTACGCATACCTGTCTTCCGTTTTACATGGCCTCCGCGAAATGGAAAACGGTGATACATTCGTTTGGGGCGATTATTATAATGGCGGCGGCGAATTTTTCATCGGCAGTATAAACCCGGTAGACGGTTCTACGAAATGGATATACCAGTCTTCTTACTTCAAATCGTTGTACGTCGCAGATATTAAAATAAAAGAGCAGTTCATCTACTTGGTCATCAATTCGCCGGACATAACGAACGACCGCGCATTTCACATCGTAAAAATTGAAAGGGCGACCGGCAAACTGGTTTGGGATAAAAACTATCAAGTAAATGGAGAAAACGGGTATGGAGGGTCGGGTTGGGTTGTCGGGCTGAACAGCATCGACGTAGACGATGGGGGCAACGCGTATGTAACGGGAGCGGAATATAAATATTCGTCAACTAATGGTGGTTGGTCGGTCATGAAGCTGGATACCGATGGCAACATCCTGTACCAGACGACCCTGGTCAAATCGTCTGCAAAGCCCTGGGAAAGTAAAGGCCTATTCACCGGGATAATGAACGGCCGCGTGGTACATGTTGGTAACCTAAACCGGGGCGACACAACGTCGGGATACCTGGTAGCACTAGATACGGGCAACGTTTTTAATCCTGTTTTGGGAGAACGGGTGATTGCTCATCACCAGGAACCCGGCAAAGTAAAGAAAATCCTGCCGTTCCAGTCATCGAAAATGGCGATACTCAAGCAGGTAGGGCGGCATATTTCGCTGGAACTAAGGCATTCGGGGACCAGGAAAATGCTCTGGTCAAGGGATATGTATGGTGAACGGCAGTACCTGGCGGGGGGGATGGCCATTTCGACAGATAACAGGATTGGTGTTACCGTTTTTGTTCAGGACACCTCTTCTGTGAGGAGCGACTATCACCGGATGGCGGATTCGATTCACCTTTATATCTTCGATGCCAACGGGCACGAGGTATTTTCAGCGGCTGAAAAAGCTCCTTTCAGGGAATATCACACTCCGCTTGATCTGCAGGCGGTGTTTGGCAATATCTTCATTACATCTTTTCTCCGGAACGTCGAAATCAACAGGGAGTATTACGATTTCGTCAACTGTTTTGCTTTCAGTGAAAATAATGCCGCGGGAAGCATTCAACCTGCGTCGTATTTGGCACATGAAGGAAAGTATCCGCCGGTGCTGCAGTCCTATGGAACTGATTCATTAATGGCGATCATCAACCACTCAGGAGCGATTGCGGCACGCCCCTATGGTTATAGCGTTAACTCGGGGAAGCCCCAGCTGCAGGATGGCCCCATGGAATATATCAGTTTAAACGAACTGCACAGGTACAACGCGGCGATCGATTCCATGGGCGCGCTCGTGTTGGGCCGGGAAACAGAATCCCGACTTGCTTCGGTATCCCGGATACGCTACTCGGACCGGCGGCTAATATGGCGGGTGACGACGGATGAAGGTGTCTCATTAGACAAAGCTTCGGTTGCAGGCCAATTTGGATACCTCGCCGGCAGCGATAAAGGCGAACTGCTTATCATGAAACTAGATGTCAGTGACGGCCGGATGGCCTGGCAAACCAAACATCCCGCACCAGCTGCAAATCAATACTATGTTGTGGCAGATCAGGCCTTCAACACGATGCGGCGCCAGTATGTAGTTTGTGGATATATAGCCGATTCGAGCCTAAGCGGTATAACTTCGAAGCAGCCATTCTACTGTATATCGGATACCGCGGGGAACATCATTGATTTCTGGAAGGGTGCGCCCGATCTCGAAGGGAAAAACCAGTTGAATGCGATAGCCATCAGCCAATACGGACAAACGATACTGGGCGGTTCGTTATATACCCTGGAGAATAATCGCGCGGGCGTGATCATCGCCGCAGATGATATCATTCTTCCAACCGGTCCAGAGGTTGTCTACCTGTGTTCCGGCACAGATACGGTTCTGTCTGCTTACCTCAGCGGTATGGCTTATCAATGGCAGATCGATACCGGTTCCGGCTACAGCAACCTCGCCGACGGAAACGGTGTCGCGGATTCACGCACCAAGGAATTACGTTTATCTGCCATCGCAGCGAGGCTGCACAATGCGAAATTCCGTTGCCTGGTAGATAATGCGGCCGCCAATTCTTACCACCTGAATGTAAACACAACCGCTACGCCTGCCATTGAAATCACCGGGGAAACGTTGATAGATATGAGGACCGGCGGTCAATTCAATGCAACCGTCAACTTTGGCGGTGACGGCCCGAAGCTCCGTTGGGAAGATAGCACCGATCAGGCCGGCTGGACGGCAATTCCAGGCGAAACGGGCAGTTCGCTAAGTTACATGCCCGCCGTGGCGGCGCCAAAGATTCGGTGTATCCTGATCAGCAATACCCCGTGCGCAACAACTTCAACCGCGGTCAGCAACACCCTGCAATTGCGTATCAATACAGTTACGGATATTGGCCCTGGTCCCCAGGCGGGGCCGGGAAATGCCATCTACCTGTATCCCAATCCCGCAGCGGGTGAAATCCGTGTGATGGGCGTACAGCTCGGTGATCACTGGGAATTCATGGAGATCAGGTCTACCCAGGGACAACTGGTAATGCGGCAAGCGGTAAAGCATCAAACCAATATCCGGGCGAATGTATCCCAGCTTCCATCCGGCTTGTACATGCTGACGTTGTACGGAAAGAACGGTAAGGTAGCATCCGTACAATTGGTGAAGATCTAAGCGATATTTATATTCCTGCCGTATACACCAGGCCCGTACCGGCGAATGGTGTTCCTGTCCCATTCCCCCATCAAAATTGTCACATCCCCACCGCAAACACACCGCATTTACCGGCGAGATTTGTACTTCAATAAAAAAACCATGAAGCTTCTCCTCACTTCCGCCGGCATCAGCAACGCAAGCATTCACAATGCACTGGTTGAACTCCTGGGCAAACCGGTTGCCGCGGCAAGCGCCCTTTTTATTCCCACTGCGATATACGCCATACCCAAGGGCGCTGGCATAGCACGAGGGGTGATTTGCGGCTCACTGGGTGATCCATTCTGCGAATTGGGCTGGAAGTCACTGGGAGTGCTGGAACTTACCGCATTGCCCAGCATCAAACAGGAGCTATGGGTTCCGATGCTCCGGGAGACAGACGCCTTGCTGGTCGGAGGCGGCGACTGCCAGTACCTGTGCTATTGGATGCAGCAGTCCGGACTGAGAGACCTCTTGCCATCGCTACTGGAGAAGATGGTTTATATGGGCCTTAGTGCCGGGAGTATGGTGATGACCAGCTTTGGAACGACCTATGGTGGCCATATGCTGCCAGCCGAAGGCGGGAAATCGCTGAGCCTGGTTAATTTTGCACTGCATCCCCACCTGGATCATGAATGGTTTCCAGAGAATTCCCTGGCTAACTTAAAAAAGTTAGCCGCTACGATACCGGTGCCGTCATATGCGATTGACGACCAGACCGCCATTAAAGTAATTGATGGCACCGTCGAAGTCGTCTCCGAGGGGCATTGGAAGCTGTTTACTCCCTAAGGCAATTGCAGCTTCTCATTTTGATCTGTAACCAAAGACTTAAAATTCAAAGTTTACAAAACAAAAGCCGCGCAGATCAAATGATCCACACGGCATTTTGTATTCCTGGTTAAGGTATCGCAACCTCAAGCACCGCTTCATTCCCCGGAAGGTCGGTAGCCGTACCTACGATTTTCAACGCTTCCCCGGCGGCGGGAGCCTGCGTGGCGGTGTAGATCCACCGTTCCCGGTTGATGGGGTCCAGGACGGCGTTTCCCTCTTCCAGCAGGTTGCCGGTTGCAGCCAGGTAAATGCTCACCTTCACGGCCACTACCCTGAAGTCGTCTTTTGCGTGAATGACGACCGTTGAACCGGCCACCGCCTTGTACTGATCAGTATTGATCTTCTTCACTACAGGCGCTTTCAGGTAGTCGCGCAAGGCCATGTTATAGGCGGTTTTTCCAGGGGGCGCCTTCTTCTGGTATTCTTTTTTCAATTCAGCGTTTTTAACGGCGCCCTGGGCATACATGGCAGCAGATGTGAATTGCTCGCGGGTAGACTGCTGCCCGTCCGTGCTGCCTGCGTTCTTGTTCATGCGGGGCATTCTGACGATCATGGTGTCGTTCCCGTGTTTGCGGTAAACAAACTGTTTACCTACATTGCCCCTGGCTCCTTTTACCAGGAGGTTTTCGTTTATTTTAGCCATACTTTTTGTTTTTAAAAGGTTAGAAAAAATTGTTTGATGCCTGCTGACGCCACGCCGGGAGAAGGTTTCCGGAGTCGCTCCTCCCCGTATGCCTGAGCGATGCTCCCTTTGTGACGATCAACAATACAAAGGTATCCCGAAGGAAAACCCGGCGGCAGAATATGTGGCGTAAGCAGCAGCGTGTTGGGGGCTGATTGCGGTAAACCTGGGGTAAGACGTATTTTCCGGTGGCCATCCTCCTGCCATCCTCCTGCCAAGCACCTGCAAACCCTTGCAGGCATTGAACACCGTTGGAGGATGACAGGAGGATGGCAGGAAGATGCCAGCAGGTTTTGGGAAACGGTTTTTTCGTTACATTTGAGCGCAACCCGTTTAAGCGCAAAGTTTAACACCCAATTTTATGCGTTATGATAAACCAGCCGTTTTTTATCTGGGATGACCGCAAATACGTGAAAATTAACCTGAACGAGATCATGGTGCTGAAATCTGAAGACAACTACCTCAGGTTCCTTGCACAGGAATATTCCTACCAGGTCCGCGCTACGCTTGACAGGACGCTAAGCCTGCTGCCGGACAACCTTTTTGTAAGGATTCACAAGTCCTATGCAGTGTCGTTGCATCACCTGGAAGAAGTGGAAAAGGATGTGGTGAAGATCGGCGGGCTTTCTTTGCCGGTCTCAAAGAAATTCTATGGGGAATTGATCAGCCGGTTGAATGTTATCCGGTAAATTCGTCAATCACAACCGTTTAGAAAAAATTCAATTCGTATCTTTTACGGCTATGATAAAACAACTCGTATTCCTCATTTTGTTCAGCATGGCAGCTATCCGGTCTGCCGGACAGATCAATCTTGCCCAACCATTTGAAGATTGCAAAATTAAGGGCAGCATCACATTGTTTGACTACAAGGAAAAAAAGTGGATATCAAGCGATATTAACGACAGTCATATGCCTACCCTGCCGGCATCGACCTTCAAAATAATAAATACCCTGATTGCGCTTGAATCGGGTGTGATCACGAATGAAGATCAGATCATTCAATGGCCCGGATGGACAGATACCGTCAAATATGGATATCGCCCGGATATTTATCATGACATCAGTATGAAAGAAGCGTTCAAGACTTCAGCCGGCTGGGCGTATGTGGAACTGGCAAAGAAAATAGGTAAACCCAAATATAAAGATTACCTGACTGCCAGTAAATACGGCAATGTGGACCTTTCCGTAAATGATGCCGATTTTTGGAATTTCGGGAATTTCGCTATCTCGCCTGTGAATCAGATCGAAGTATTAATCGGCGTATATGAAGAATCCCTGCCCTTCAGGAAAGAGTCCTTTAAGATACTCAAGAATATGATGATCGAGCAAAAAACGTCGGATTATACATTAAGGGCAAAAACAGGATGGACCAGGGACCATGGTAAAGACACCGGGTGGTGGGTCGGTTATGTGGAGCGCGGGGAAAATGTTTATTTCTTCGCGACAAGGTTGATAAAGGATAGAAGCGTGCCGAACCCGGATTTCGGAAAATGCAGGAAAGAGATTACAATGGAAGTTTTCAGGCAATTGGGAATAATGTGAAGTTGCAGCCAAATAAGCCGCGAGATTGTACACAGCCTCACTTCACCACCTCACTCACCAATATCACAGGCATAACATCCGTATAATTTTTAAAATCCGCCCGGATCGCATCCCTGTTGGGAGCGATAGCTGCCTGGTATTCGCTCAGGCTTTTTACATAAAATATACCGATAGCCATATAAGGCAAAGGTTGGTTGGGAATACCGCTGGAAAGCCCTTTTTCAATGGTGTATTTCACCAGGTTCGGCCCCAGGAAGCCCGCCACCATAGGCATGTGTTTGGTTTCATAATATTCCATGTTGAATGTTTTACCCTCGGCATAAGGGTACATGATGGAAATCTTAATCAAGCCTTTTTCATTCGCGGAAATGTCGTGCTGATGGGATTTCCCGGGTTGCTTTTCCTGGCCGGATGCAACAAAACATGTGGTTAAAAGCAGGAGCGGTAAAATAAGGTTAAACTTCATGATCAGTAGCTTTATACTACAAGATATTTAAATTTTCAATTAGCCGGGAAAAAGCCCCTTCGCTTCTTCCCGGCTCCTCTCCTACAGCCCGATCTTCCCATACGGCACCCTGATCGCTTTCACCCGGTAATAATACGGGTCCAGCCAGGCGCCCTCGCAGCTTTCCAGGCCGCAGCCGGAGAAGTTGAGGCAATACGTCAGCAGCAGCTCCTGCCGGCCGTTGTCGAACTCAGGATGCACCACGGGCGTATAATACCGCGCGTATTGCCCTTTAAAATATTCCTGGATCGTATAGACCTTCACGGGAGTGGTAAATGGCCCGAGCGGAGAGCTGGAAGTGGAGATGTATATGTTCCGGGTGGTTTCGCAGTTGAAGCCCTGGTCCATCGTCATGTGAATGTACTTGCCGTTGAGGTAGGCCACGCTGTTGCTCCCCTTGCCGGTGGTCACCTTCGCGGCGGAGCCGGGGCTGGGGCTGGCGGTCCAGGTGCTGCCGTTGTAATACTCCCATTGCAGCGGGGTATTCACGTGGAAACGCGCTACATGGATGTAGCTTTCATAATTGAAGCTGATGCCTTCGCTCCCGAATGCATAAACGTACCCGTCGCCCGGCTTCACCATGCCCGTGGAATAATTGATCACGGGCGTGCCGCTGAAGCCGTTGGGCAGGAAGCGCTCGGATATCCACTGCGTGCCGGTGCTTTGCGTCAGCCGGTACAGCGACTGCCCTGTTGCGTTCAGGCCATTGCCTTCACCGCATTGCACATACACCTTGTCGCCGATCTCTATGCCGGGGCCGGACCAGGTCCAGGCGGTGCCGGGCTGGATGTTGAAGATCTGCTTCGGCTTGCCGGAAGTGCTGGTGGTAATGGTCATGTTCGGCGCGTCGTTGGGGTTCCAGTTCGTTTTCGATGGCTGGATGAACACGGAGTTGCTGTAGCTGTGGAAGGCGCCGCAGTTGAACATGCCGTTGGGCTGCACCTGCGAGCCGTCCCAGGCATCCTGCGTTACCCACAATACCTTGCCGTTGTTGCCGCTCCAGGTCAGCGGGATGGTATTCCCCTGGTCGAATGCGGAAGAGCCGAGGCTGGCGCTGTTGCGGTGGAAGAAGCGCACCACTTCATCGTCGCGCCAGGTATCTGCAGCAATGGTGCTCACCGTCCATTGCTGCTTCGTATCGTTCACCGTGGTTTCCTGGATCACTTTCGCGCCGTTGGCGGTGGAGCCGCCCTGTACGGACAGGGCCAGCCCGTTGCCTTTATTGAAGATCTTGTACTGCCCGTTGCCAAGGTCCTGCAGGCGCCAGAGCTGCTGGTCGGCGGGCAATGGGAATGCGGTGTATTGCTGCAGGATGGTGCCGCTGGCAGCGGTACCGGAAGGAACGTCCAGCAGCTTGCCGCTGTAGAGGTTGCGGAGGTGGTAATACTTTACGCCGCCGGCGGTGGTTTGGTAGATCACGTGCCATTTCTGCCAGTTATCCATCTGCCCCGCGGGGCCGGAAAATTGCCACTGCTGCAGTTGCGCATTGTCTTTGAATTTCTCGTTGAGCGTAGGGCTGCCGCCTGTTTCCAGGTATTTGCCGCTTTTAACATTGGTGATGGTCACCGTGGCGTAATCGGGCACGGCCAGCAGGGCTACGGATAGTTTTGCGCCGTCCAGGGTAACGGGGTCGTCCGTCAGCGGCTGCCGGCAGGCGGCCATTAGGAGCAGGCAGCACAGCGTGGAAAGGGTTTGTTTTTTCATAACAGGTATTTATTGGTGAATCATGAACAAACAGAGGGCAACCCGCCGGGCGCCGGCAGGTACTTCACGGGTGCTATATGACAGATGCGTTATTGGGCCGGTCCTGCGGGTATTGTATTGTATCAGTTCACGGAGCCGGGCGGTGGAATGGGCAGGACGCCTCAGGGATAAGACACGCAGGCGGCGGCATACCGCCATCGGGGATGGAAATAAACGCAAGGCCGGTGGAGGCCTGGAGATTAAATATCTTATGGCAGACAATCCCTGATTGCTGCAATCGATCTGGCAGGGAAAGGCCCTATGTTATACGCGCCGGTTAACAAACTCACCTTTCTCCTCAACAACCTGATTACCCCATGCTGTAATTGCCTCCAAAACAGGGATGAATGTTTTGCCAAAATCGGTTAAGCTGTAAATAACTTTGACGGGCGGCTTCTTCCCGTAAACTTTTCTTAATACCAGGCCGTCTCTCTCTAATTGTTTCAACTGCAGGCTCAACGTCATTTCAGTAACGGAAGGCATTTCTTTGCGAAGTTCATTGTATCTTTTTGCTTCGTCCTTTAAATGGTAAAGAATGACCGCTTTCCATTTTCCGCCCACCAAATCCATGGTAAGGCTCACCGTACAAGGGTAAATCTTCCCTTTCAGCATTACATAATCACCGCTGCATTCTGTTTTCATACACAACTTTTAACCTATCTGTTTGGATAGTTATTGCAAATCTATTGCGCTAAAATTAGTTTTGCAACTATAATCTTTTTAGTATAAAAAATTCACTTAAATATTATATAAAAAATGACAGCGGATTTTAAAACAAACGAAGCTATGAGACAAGAAGATAAACCGCTCATTACCATTGTTGGGGTATTAGGCAAGCAGGGACGCAGCGTTGCACATACTCTTTTACAAAGCGGGCGTTATCGTGTACGCGGTATTACCCGGCGCATTGATTCCCCGGAGGCAGTTAGTTTGGCCGAACAGGGAGCAGAACTCGTGAATCTGCCACTCAACCTGGGATATAAAAAAGAATTCACGGAAGCGTTCCGGGGTTCAGACAGTATTTTTATGATCACGCCCGCTATTGTCCCCCCGCACACTCACGAGATGGAACTGGGTAAACAGTTGGCAGACGCGGCCGTTGAAGCAGGGGTTCAGCATATTATCTTCAGCGCTTTAGAAAATGTAGATAAAATTACGGAAGGGAAAAAGTTTGCTCCGCATTTTACGGATAAGGCCAGGATCGAAGAATATATTCGTACGCTTCCAATTACAAGTTCCTTTATCTATATGGCTTTTTTTTATACCAACCTGATGGAGTTTTATCCTCCCCGTATAGAAGGCGAAACGCTTGTATTCCCTGTTTATTTGCCAAAGGACTTCCATGCGCCGTTTGTCGATCCTCTTACTGCTACCGGGCCGGCTGTTTTGGAGATTCTTTCAAACCCGGGTCTGTATGCCGGTAAGTCCCTGCCGGTAATCGGCGATATTATCTCCCCCCGGGAAATGGTGGATACTTTTGTTGAGGTCACGGGTAAAAAGGCAGTCTATACTTCCGCATTCACGAGGGAAGATATGCTCCGTCATTTCCCGGAGTTCGGTTCAAACGAACTTTTAGTGAGTGAGATCCTGGGGATGGTGGAGTATGCAGTTGAGTATGGATATTTCGGCAAAGACCGTGATCTGCTGTGGAGCCGCCGGGTAAACCAGGGTAGCCTGAATTGGGAACAATTCCTGCGGAGTACCGGCTGGGAGGGCCAGAAGCTTTTATATTAACACAAGGCATTACAACATAACCCCAGAAGCCGCCACCACCGCTCCTAACACCCCAAACTCCTTCAGCTCTTCGCGCATCATGCCGAGGGTGCGGCTCATGTGTTTTTCCACGGCTTTGACGGAGATACCCAGCTTCTCGGCGATCTCTTTATAGGTGAGATGGTCGCGCCGGGACAGCAGGAATATTTCCCGGCTGCGCTCCGTCAGCTTGTCCAGCGCCGCGGCGAAGGCTTTCTCCAGTTCGCGGAGGTCGTAGTTGATATGGATGCCGGCAGGTTGCCCTGCGGGCATTTGCTGGTGGTGCTGCTCATGCAGCAGGGAATTGCGCAGCTCGTTGAAGATCCGGTTGCGGAGAGCGTTGTAGAGGTAGGCGGCAACGTTGTCGATATGCGCCAGCTCCGCGCGGCGGCGGTAAATATTGGTGAACACCTCCTGCAAAAGATCCTCTACGATGGCCGGCACAGGCACTTTTTTGTAAGCATAGGCATACATCGCCCCGGCATGGCGCTGGTACAGCGTCTCGAACGCGCGTGCATCGTTGCCGGCCAGCAATGCCACCAGTTGCTTATCAGACAGTGCGGTATATCCCATCGGCGGTAAAAATAGCAGAAAATTCAGGTTTTTTGGCAGGAAGCGGTAGGGTGCGGTTCCGGTGCCGTGTCTTATCCTTACACAAGCCCATGTAATGAACGACCAACAACTGCTGCAGCTGCTGGATAAATACCTCGGCAACGCCTGCACACCGGAGGAAAAACAGGCCCTGGAAAGCTGGCTCGAGCGGTACGAATCCCCTTTCGGGAACACCGCCCACGATCCCACACCCAGGCTTGCCGCCGTGTACACCGGTATCACCGCCCGTTTGCAGGGGGAAGGCGAAATGGCACCGGCCACTCCCCTGCGCCGCCTTCGCTGGTGGAAAGCCGCGGTGGCAGCGGCAGTTCTTCTCATTGCCGGGGCCGCTGCATTGTGGATCGTTACCCGCCCCGCCGCCATGCTCACGGCCTCCGCCCCTGCAGGCGAAAGCGCCTTCGTAGAGCTGCCGGACGGCAGCCGCGTGTGGCTCAACGCCGCCAGCAGCCTGGAATACATGGGTAATATGTCCCGCCACGGCCGCAGGGTGCGCCTCCGCGGCGAAGGTTACTTCGAAGTGGCGGCAGACCAGCAGCACCCTTTCGAAGTACAAACGCAGGACCTCTCCGTGCAGGTGCTCGGCACCTCCTTCAACCTCAAAGCCTACGACGAAGACGCCCAGCTGGAAACGACACTGGTAGACGGCAAAGTAGCGGTATCGCTCCGTAACGCCCCCACCCGCAGGCAGCTGCTCGCGCCTGGCCAGAAGCTCCTCCTTACCCGGAAAAATACCGCCGGTGCGGCAGGCAGCGACTGGGGCGACTTCTACGCACAATTGCAATACAACACCCCAACAAAGGACACCATCGCCTCCGAAACGCTCTGGCGCAAAGGCCGGCTGCAATTCCGCGACCAATCGTTTGCCGAGCTGGCCAAAACCATGGAACGGTGGTATAACAAACGAATCATCATCGCCGACGCTACGCTCAACGACAACCGTTTTTCCGGCGAGTTCCGGAAGGAAGATATCACGCAGGCCCTCAAAGCCCTGCAACTCATCGCAAATTTCACGTACGACATGAGAGGAGATACTGTCATTATTCAGCAATAAGTCAACCAACAAAACAGCATGGAACGATTCACACTTTTCACCACACCGGGCTAGGCGCTCTCCCGCCGCTATTAAAGAAAAAAGGATAGTGCCGTCACACTACCCTTTTGATGCTAAACATGGAATGAAACAGGTATTCCGTGCGGGAAATCATTTGTTTCAATTTGTCTAACACTCAATCCAAATGTATGAAAAAAACGCTGCGTTTAAAACCAGCATCACCAAAGTATTGCTTGCGAAAAACATTACGCATTATGAAGCTATGCCTCATCCTCATGACCGTAACAGTGCTGCAGCTGCAGGCGGCCGTGGGATATTCGCAGAACCGGTTTTCCATAGAAAGCCGGCAGATCGAACTGAAGCAGCTGCTGGAGTGGATCGAAACGAAAAGCTCCTACCGCTTCCTGTATAACGTCAAAAGCTTTCCCGCCGCGGAAAAGGTGGACGTCCATTTCAACAATGCCACCCTGCCCGCCGTGCTCGACCGCATCCTCCAGGACCGGCCCTTCACCTACCGCATCCTGGACGACGGGCTGGTGGTCATTACCCCCAGACAGGAAGAAAAGATCACAGTCCGCGGTAAGGTGCTCTCCGCCGAGCAGACGGAATTGATCGGCGTCAGCATCCAGCTCAAAGGCACCAGCCAGGGCACGGCTACCGACGAACGGGGTAATTTCACCCTCAGCGTCCCGCCCGGCGGCGTGCTGCTCGTTTCCTACATCGGTTTCGAGCCGCAGGAAGTGCCGGTGAACGGCAGAACACAGCTCCCCAACATTGTGCTCAAACCTTCCAGCTCCGGGCTGAATGAAGTGGTGGTGCTGGGTTACGGGCAGAAGCAGGTGCGCCAGAGCATCACGGGCGCCATCAGCAGCATTCAGACCAAAGAGCTGAAGCAAAGCCCCGTGGCCAACCTCACCAACGCCCTCGCAGGCCGGCTCCCCGGCCTCATCACGGTGCAGCACAGCGGGCGGCCGGGCTCCGACTACTCGCAGCTCTTCATCCGCGGCATCAACACCACCGGCTCCACCAGCCCGCTGGTTGTGATCGACGGCCTGCCCCGCGGCAACGCGGACCTCGGCCAGCTGGACGCTAATGAGATCGAATCCGTTTCCATCCTGAAAGACGCCTCGGCCACCGCTCTTTACGGCATCCAGGGCGCCAACGGCATCGTGCTGGTCACCACGCGCCGTGGCCAGGAAGGGCCGCCCAATATCCAGATCAATGCGCAGACCGCCATGCAGCAGCCCGTTACCTTCCCCCGCTTCCTGGACTCCTACCGCTCCGGCCTCCTGCAGAACGAAGCGGCCCGAAACGACGGCATGGCGCCCCGCTGGAGCGAACAGGAACTGGAATATTTCCGCACCGGCCTCAAACCCTACGATTATCCCAACACCGACTGGTATACGGAAATGGTGCGCGACTTCTCGCCGCAGAAAACGCTGAACGTGAATATCAACGGCGGCTCCAAATACGTGCGTTACTTCGTGTCCGGCTCCTACCTCCGCCAGGAGCCACTTTACAAGCACGCCAACGAAAACATCTACGGCATCAAATACAAATACGACCGGTTCAACTTCCGCTCCAACATCGACATCACGCTTGATAAAAACACCGACCTGCAGGTAGATCTCGCCTCCCGCCTTGAAAACCGCACCAGCCCCTCGGCGGACCGTGCGGGCCACGAGATGTACTGGGTGCTGCTGTCGCAGATGACCAACCACCTCACGCCCGTCAAAAATCCTGACGGCAGCATCGCCTCGGGCAACATGCGCGAGGATTTTTACAACCTCTACGGCGTGCTCACCCGCAACGGCTACCTGGACGCTTACTGGCACAGCACCAGCGGTTCGGTGGCGCTCACCCGCAAGCTGGATTTCATTACGCCGGGGCTTAAGGCGAAGGGCCTGTTCACCTTCGAGAATTTCGGCGACATCAACGTGGCATTCGACCAGGAGTTTGATTCCTACCGCTACAAATCAAAGCCCGGCACGCATGACGGCGAATACTTCCAGCACCGTACCGCCACCAGCCTGCAACGTTCCGGCTTCAGCAGCGGGCAGCGCTATTACTATTACGACCTGAAACTGATGTACGACCGCGATTTCGGGAAGCACTCGCTGGGCGGGCTTTTGCTCTTCAACCGCAATTACCGCTCCCAATCCGGCGACCTTCCCCGCGTGTATGAAGGGTATGTGGGCCGGGTGACTTACAACTACGATAAAAAGTATTACCTCGAGTTCAACGCAGGTTACAACGGGTCGGAGAACTTCCCGGCAGACAATCGTTACGGTTTCTTCCCCGCCGTTTCCGCCGCGTGGATGATCAGCAACGAAAGCTTCATGCCCAAAAACGGCGCCCTCAGCTTCCTGAAGGCCCGCTTCTCGCATGGCTACGTGGGCAACGACCAGATCGGCGGCGGGCGCTGGCTGTATATGTCCGACTACTCGCGTACAGACGGCTTCACCTTCGGCAGCGTGGCCACCAGCGTGGGCGGCTATTACGAAAGCCGCATCGGCAACACGGCCATCACCTGGGAAAAGGCATCCAAAACCAACCTGGGCTTCGAAACCGGTTTCCTCAAAGACCGCATCAAGTTCAACGTGGACATCTTCCGCGAGCTGCGCAAAGACATCCTTACCTCCGCCGGCACCATCCCCGCCTACCTCGGCATCACGGCAGACATCAACCGCAACCGCGGCCGCATCGTGAACCGCGGTATCGAGGGCGACCTGTTTGTGAGCATGGATGCGGGCCGCGTGGGCATCTTCACGAAGATCAATTACCAGTTCGTGAAAAATAAGATCCTGGAAATGGACGAGCCGAAGCTGGAATACGCGCATCAAAGCATCACCGGCCTGCCCATTGGCTACGGATTGGGATACCTGGCGGAAGGATTGTTCCAGTCGCAGGAAGAGATCGCCAAACACGCGAAGCAGAACTTTGCGCCGCTGATCCCCGGGGATATCAAGTATAAAGACGTTGTGGAAGACGGCGTGATCAACGAGGCCGACCGCGTGATGATGCCCATGCTAAATGTGCCTACCAGCTACTTCGGCGCTACGTTCGGGATCGATTACAAGGGGCTGGACGTGAGCGTTCTCTTCCAGGGCGCCCTCGGCGGCCGGCAGATCTATTCCGCCCAGCTGGTATGGAACTACCGCGAAAGCTACCGCCCCATCCACGAAGGCCGCTGGACGCCGGAGAACGCCGCCAACGCCACCTTCCCCGCCCTGCACTATTCCGAAAGCAACATGGGCAACAACTTCATCAATTCCAGCTACTGGGTCCGCAAAACCGATTATGTGAAACTGAAGAATGCGGAGATCGGCTACCGCCTGCCCCGGCATTGGGTGAGCAGGGTGAAGATCAAAGCCGCCCGCATTTATGTGAACGGCATGAACCTCATCAGCTGGGACAATGTGCGTGAACTCGGCATCGACCCGGAATCCAACACCGGCGACCGCTGGGGCTGGCAGCCTTATCCCATCATGCGCGTATACAACGCCGGCATTACCATCAACCTTTAAACGAGCACCATGAAAATAACCAGCATTACGAAACGATCCATCTGGCTGTTGCTGCCCGTTCTTTTCGCATGCAACAAAAATTTCCTGGACCGGAAGCCCAGCGACAAGATCACCGAGCAGGAAGTGTTCAGGAATATCGAGAACGCCGAAAAATTCGTGAACGTCATCTACCAGAGCCTCCCCAATATCTTCAAACCCGGCGGGGCCTGGATGCTCAGCAGCGCCACGGACGAAACCAACCAGTCCATCGACGCATCGGCGCTCAGCCCTGACGCAGGCAGCTTCAACAACTCGTCCATGAGCCCTTCAGCCTTCCCGATGCAGGGCCAGTGGGGGGAGTTCTACGGCAAGATCCGCTCCTGCAACCTCTTCCTCTCCAACTACAACATCATCCCCAACGACCCGAACTACCCGGAACGCAAGGCGCGCCTGCGCGGCGAAGTGCTGCTGCTGCGTGCATACTATTACTTCCAGCTGGTGATCCGCTGGGGCGATGTGCCGCTGCTCACGCAAGTGCAAAACCCTTTCGACAACCCGGACGACATCTACTATAAACGCAACACCATCCAGGAAGTGGTGCAGGCCATCGTAAAAGACCTCGACGAAGCCGCAGCCCTGCTGCCCGCCAGCTACTCCGGCCGCCCCAACAACTGGGGCCGCGCCAGCAAGGCCATTGCGCTGGCGCTGAAAGGAAGGCTGCTCCTGTACAATGCCAGCCCCCTCTTCAACCCCGGCAACGCGCAAGACCGCTGGGCTGCTGCTGCGGAAGCCTGCCGCGCCGCGCTGGACACTGCGCTGAGCAACGGTTATGTTCTCAACGCCAATTACAACGACGCCTTTACCCAATATTTCAGCCGGGAAGTAATATGGAGCCGCCCGGCGCCCGGCGCCTACCGCGACGGCGGCATCGACCAGGAGATGAACCCGCGCGGCGCGGGCGGTTACGGCAACATCAATCCCCTGCAGGAACTGGTGGACGATTACGAGATGAAAGCAACCGGCCTGCCCATTTCCGACCCCGCATCAGGATACAATCCGCAACGTCCCTACCTGAACCGCGATCCGCGCTTCTACGCCACCATCCTCTATCCCGGCGCCATCTGGAAAGGCCGCGCGCTGGACCCCAACGATGCGGACGCACCGCGGCCCGGGCAGGTGATCACCAATTACTGGCCGCGCAAATATCTCCTTGAAAACGTGAACCTCTTTAACCTCACCGGAGCTACCGACCGCAAGTGGGTGCTCATCCGCCTGGCGGAGCTGTATCTCAACTACGCCGAAGCGCTGAACGAAGCCAACGGCCCTGCCGCGGAGGTGAACGCCGCTGTCAACGCCGTACGCCGCCGCGTGGACATGCCTGAATATAACGGCGCTTCGAAGGAAGACAGGCGCGCAAAGATCCGCAACGAAAGAAGGGTGGAGCTGGCGCTGGAAGACCACCGCTTCTGGGACGTGCGCCGCTGGCGCATCGCGCATATCGTGGATAACCGCGAAGTGCACGGCGTAAAAGTGACCGGTACCGGCAACGTGACGTACGAATACCCCGTGGTGGAAAAACGCATCTTCAACGCCAGCCAGGACCGCGATTACTGGCTGCCTGTTCCGCAAAGCGAGATCGACAAGGTAGCCGGCCGCAACACCGAATTCAGGCAAAACAAGGGATGGTAAAACAATCAAAACAGACAACCAGCATGAAACATAGCATATTCAGCCTGATGGCCGCGCTGACACTCATCGCATCCGCCGGCTGCAAAAAAGAAAAAGGCCTGGAGCACGATCCCGGCGCGCCGGTGGTGATTGAGAAATTTACGCCCGCAACCGGCGGCGCCGGCGTGGAAGTGCTCATCTACGGCAACAATTTCACCAAAGACACTTCCGGCGTATCCGTAACCGTAAATGGCGTGCCCGCATTCGTAGCCGGCATGGTGGACGACCGCATCCTCATCACCATCCCTCCCAAAGCCGGAACGGGAAAGATCGAAGTGAACATCCGCGGCAATAAAGGGATCAGTCAAACGGATTTCGCATACCAAACCTCCACCATCGTAACCACGCTCGCCGGCAACAGCAACGCCAGCTATGCGGACGGCAAGGGCGCTGAGGCCTCCTTCAATATCGGCGCGCGTTGCGGCATCGATATCGACGAAAACGGGTTCCTCTACGTTCCCGAAGCCGGCAACCGCCGCGTGCGCAAGATCGCGCCGGACGGCACGGTGACCACGCTCACCGGCAACGGCAACAACGGCTACAAGGAAGGCCCCGCATCCGAAGCGGAATTCTTCATGCCCTTCGACGTAGTGGCGGCCGGCAATGGCGTGATCTACGTTTCCGACCCCGCCGCATGGACGATCCGCAAAGTGACGGCAGACGGCACTACTTCGCTGATCGGTTGGTTCGAGGCCTGGGGGCTGGGCATCGACCGGCGGAACGGCATGCTCTATTACTGCGATGCAGGCGCCA
The DNA here is from genome assembly GCF_039655965.1 of Chitinophaga sp. YIM B06452. Lineage (NCBI taxonomy): Bacteria > Pseudomonadati > Bacteroidota > Chitinophagia > Chitinophagales > Chitinophagaceae > Chitinophaga > Chitinophaga sp. YIM B06452. The sequence continues at coordinate 112,619 of NZ_JAWLKY010000008.1, forward strand.
ATGGCAGCGTATACCGCGTAAACCCGGGCAATGGCGCCGCCGAAAAAATCATCACCGGCCTCAGCTACCCGTCAGACGTGGCGGTAGACAGCAAAGGCGATCTCTATGTGGTCGTGAACGGCAGCCACGTCATCCGCCAGTATAAAGCGGATACCTGGGCGGCCGGCGTTACCATCGGCATCCCGGGCCAGGCAGGCCTCGTCAACGGGCCCGCGAACGCCGCGAAGTTCGACCTGCCCTGGAGCATCGCTACCGACAGGAACGACAACCTCTACATCGCCGGCAACGGCACCTGGGACGGCTCGCCGACCAACACTAACCAGTGCATCCGTTTCGTGAAGACCGGCACCTGGGAAGTGAGCACCTTCACCGGCGGCAGCACCGCCGGATTTGCGGACGGCGCCGGGTCTGCAGCGCTCTTCAACGCGCCCACCGGCGTTACCGCAGGGGCGGATGGCGCCGTATACGTGCTGGACAGGGGTAATAACAGGATCAGGAAAATAATTGCTGAATAATGAAGATGAAAATTTTGACTACACGGTGGCTGGCGGTTGGCATCATGGCAGCCGCCGCCTTTCCCGCCCGGGCGCAAAAGGCGGAATACAAATGGAACGAATTGCCCGTAAGAGGCCTGCTGATGAGCGCTCCGGCCAAACAGGACGTTGGCGTGTTCTGCGAGTTTGTTAGAAATGCGCTGCCGAAGGAAGGCGTCAACACCCTGGCCATCCGCATCGAATATGGTTACCAATACAAATCGCACCCGGAAGTGGCGGAGAAGAACGCGCTGTCGGAAAGCGATGTGAAGCAGATCGTGAAAGCCGCCAGGGAGGCGAAGATCCGCCTTATCCCCACCATGAACCTCATGGCTCACCAGTCCGAGCAAAGCGAGATGGGGCCGCTGCTGAAAGCCTATCCCCAGTTCGACGAATCGCCGGACTACAACCCGCCCGTGCCCTGGAAAAACGGCGGCATGTTCGATTTCTACAGCAAGAGCATCTGCCCCCGGCACCCCGATCTGCTGAAGGTCTTCTTTCCCATGATGGACGAGCTGACGGCTGCGTTCGAGGCGGACGCGCTGCACGTCGGGCTGGACGAAGTATGGATCATCGGTTACGATAAATGCCCCCGCTGCGGCGGAGGCGACCGCTCGGAGATCTTCGCCGAATATGTAAACAAGCTGCATGCGCACCTGCAGCAAAAGGGCGTGCAGATGTGGATGTGGAGCGACCGCCTCATCGACGGGAAAACGACGAACCTCCTCGCCTGGCAGGCCAGTATGAATGATACGCACCGCGCCATCGACCGGATCTCCAAAGACATCGTGATCACCGACTGGAAATACGAAAGCGCGCCCCCCACCCCGGGATACTTTGCGCTGAAGGGCTTTAACGTGCTGGCAAGCCCCTGCTCAGATACCGGTGTGGCCCTGGACCAGCTGAAGCAGGTGCTTCACATCCGGAAAGACGCCACCCGCGCTGAATGGGCCCTGCCGCTGGGCCAGCGCATGCAGGGCGTTTTCGAAACCATGTGGTTCAATTCCAAAGAATTCATAGACGCCTATTACGGCCGCGGTGAATACCGCCCGCTGGCGAAGCAGAATGTAACCGCCTTCAAAGCACTGTTTAAAGCGATCCGCGAGGCGGCGAAGCAATAGAAATACTTCTGACCCTATACACGAAAGCCGCCCATATGGGCGGCTTTCGTGTATTCATCATTAATGAATTATTAGCCCTGCTCCTCTGTTATTTGTTGAATTGGAACATCGGCGCATAAGCCCCTTCCGCCAGCTCACAGGCAGATTCGAACAATGACCTGAGCTTTGTGATATTCGCATCAAGGTCCTCCGGCCGGATAGTGAGAATGTCCGTCACAGCCTGGGCGAAACCAGCAGGTACTTTAGCTTGCTGAGACAGTATTGTAATCGCCCGTTTATCCCCCAACAGGTAGATCTCATTGATCGCCGCCAGCGCGCTGACGATGTTTTTCACCGAGCGGGTGAGGCAGCCGGCAGTACTGTAAACATCATGCTTCCGGGCAAACGACGGCAATTGCAGCAGGGTGAATTCAGCCGCCCACAAGGCTTGCCGGATGATGGTCCGCTTCAGTGCCGGGGGATAATCCGTTACTTTCTCTTTTAACCGGGCAACAATGCCCTCCGGATCGTAGAGGGGAATACAATAACGCGTCTCCGCGAGGTAGATCGTTGACGAAAAGCCGTAAGGAGGCTGCTGTTCAAAATCGTTTCCCCATATGCCCGCATGAGCCTCCGCGATCACCTTCTCCACCTGGGAAATATTACGGTAGATGAAATCAACATTGCCCGCTGAAGTGCGGAGCCACGCGCCGCCATTCACCCAGGGCCCCCATTCGTACGGCCCGGTAACGGTGGACGCTCCATCAGGGTCGTACTTTGCGGCAATGGCCCGGATCTCGGGAACGTTGAGCGGCTCGTTTCCAATATAATAGATCCCGATATCAATATCCGAACCGGCCGCAGCTCCGCCTGCAGCCCGGGAGCCGCCTAGTACAAGGGCTTTGACGAACGGGAACTGCCGCAGGTCGTTAACGATCTCCGTCAACCGCGCTTCTTTTTCAGGAGTAAGTTGCCAGCTGTTCATATGCATAAAAGTAAACAAAATCAGAGTCCGGCAATTTTTCTACATTTAGATATAATGTATGGTATAGACTAAAAAAAAGTCAAATGATAATCCATGAAACTAAACTGATGCTTTTTGCAGACTATTTTCAATTCTATATACAGGATGAAAATGCTGAGGGCGATCTAAGTGACAAATGGACGGAAGAGGCCACACAGCGGCTGTTGGCAGTGGCTGAAGGTACAATCGGGATCGGAACCGTCAGGAATATGGATGTTCCCGTAACGGTCAAAGTATTTGATGCTGAGCCGGCATTTAAAACAGGCATGGATAATGTAATCGGGCAAATAAATGAATGTGACTTAGAAGTCAGCTCCGGGAAAATTGTAATTGCAGGATGTACCGATTATTTTCCGGACGCCAAAAGAATAGCGCTTGAAAATGGCATTTACCGGGCCAGGATATACTATGGACATCTGGACAAACTAAGTGAGGATGGGCTTGACGGGGATGATTTTTATGAAATCCATCTTTGGCGAACGGTGAAAACGGAAGGCATTAAAATCGTCAGGAACCGCCATATTGCGATGTAATATTACAGACCAGGATTTCAATGTTTATATTAACATGAACTGTTTGCGGCTAATGGACAGATGTAGTAATTTTACAGGGAATAACCAGCTTTGCCAGGCCAGGCGTCATTTATTTCAAACAAAATAAGATGAACAAATTTGAAAATTTAAAGACCGAAGATGATATAGTAATAGGCAACTACGAATCCCAGGTAACCGGCAATATTACAGTGGAGTTCGACCTGGAAGAAGATGGCGCCGTAATGGAAGATTATTCTGAACTGATCTCCGCATCGGAAACCTGGATCGGGAAACTGACAAAAGAAAAACTGGATGAGCTGAAACGGAATATGAGCCTGGAACTGACCGATTCCGCCTATACCGGCTCCGGTTACAAACCCGGCCAGCAGGATTATGACGGGCTGGCGGCGGAACTAACGCTGGTGAGCATACGTTTTTTCCAGGACGCTTTTTCTTTGGTCTTCAAGGCAAAAAAGGAATACCCTGACATGCTTATCTGGTGCCAGGTTGATGAAGACATGGAGATGGAAGATCTTATGGTGGATAATCCCTGACCACCGGCAATTGACCTGGTAAAAGACGGGCCAGATGTTATGCGCGCCGGCTAATGCCGGCGTTATTAATTTTAATGTGTACTTTACTCTTATTCCCGTTTTTTGCTACGGGTATTTTATGGAAACGCATTTCCCGTTCTTATAAGTCCTGATGGCGTCTACCGGGCCTTCAGCGGCATAGTTCCACTCGCCATCCCGAACGCCGTTGATGTATTGCCCGTCCTCTGTCATACACTTACCGTGTGCGATGGAGTATCTTTTCTCTATCCAGTAACCATTTTTCAGGTGGTTATTGGTCTTTCCCTTTAACTGAAAGTTCAACCCTGCGCCGGCACTCCATTTACGGTCAACAGCAGCTGCGTCCATGTAATCCAGGAACATTCCTTCTTTAACCAGGTATACTGAACTCTTAACAGCGCCTGTTTTTTTGAACATGACCCTTATCCGGTCATTTTCTATTTTGGTGTAACGCCTGTACTTTTCTTCTCCCGTCAGGTCTTCGTATACCACCATGCTATTGTATTCCGAACCGGAAGCCGGGTTCACCAGCATTACGGCTTCATACCTCGCATCTTCGTAGTTAACCTCCAGGTAATAAGATCTAAAACTTACGCCGGCAACCAGGAAATCTTTGTAAGGATGGATCTTCAGCAAAGTGTCATTAGACGATACAAACAGGTCCCACATGTGAGGCCTTTCTACTTCCCTTTCCAAAGCGGTGATGAGCGTGCTTTCCAGGAGGCGGATGGTTTCTGCTGACGTGATCTTCTCCCCTACAGCTTTATGGTCAACAGAATCGACAGGATAATGACCGTTTGCGGGAACAGGCGCCGGCGGTGCGGTGGCTGGCAGGATTACTTCACCCGGGTTGAGGTCTGTGATTTTGGGCAATCCTTCGTAACGGTAAGACCTTTCGGATCCTTCACCACAAGTGGTAAAAAAGACCGTGCTGCCGCTGACCGCTTTTGCAGGTTGGCCGGCCTTGTTTTTAGTTCCTGGCTGCAGTTTGACATAGCGCCGCAGGAAGCGGTCGTCGTTGTAAGGGTTAGCCTGGTAATATTCCTCGTTGCCTCCCGTGTTTTTGCTGACGTACAGGTTTTTTGCCGGATCGTAATCGTAATCTTTTATTTCCCTTAAAAAAATGTTGTAATGTTTGTTGGCCAATACGCCTTCCCCGGACATGCTTTTGGATTGCTCATAGCTTTTTTTCATTTCCAGGGCCTCCCGCCACTGCCGGTCATCAGGACGTTTTTTATAGAAACCTTTGCCGGCACCGTAATTGGATAATTTCAGGACCGTCCTCTCTTCGCCTTCCGGCTGCAGCAACGCACTGAAGTCATTGTATACAACATGGGGTTTGTTGTAAAGGAAAATAAGGTCGTTATAGCCTTTATCGTTGAGGTATTCATACGTATTGTACCCTTCCTGTCCGGTGCCGGCCGCTTCCAGGTATGCGGTAAGATTGAATTCCGGCAGTGCTTCCGGCAGCGTATACACGAATGGCCCGTTAAAACAATTAGCATCGTCATTGAACACCTGGCGTGTATCTCCCTTTCCGAATTTCACAAAGGTTTTCCCGGCGCCGTCGAACCGGGCGAAGTTGATGCGCGTATTGCCCGTCAGGCTTTTGTTTTGCGTGCCGTACACTTCAAAGAGTTCGGGCTTGTCCGGGTAAAAGCGCAGGAGATCGTTCTCAAAATTAAAATGGCCGAATACTGCTGTAGCATAACCGTATAGCATAAACTTTCCGTCTTCGAAAAGACAGATCCCTTCGTTGCCGCCATATTGGCCACTGACCTGCTTATATCGCGCAGATACTGCTTCCTGCGCTTTCATATGACCACAGGTTAACATGAACAAAAATATCGTGATCTTAAATTTCATTATGTCCGGTGCTGAAGCAATTCTTATCTCCGTTTACTTAAACTTACAATTCTTTCTATCCGCGGGCGGTTATAACGTTGCAGGAAAATCGGGTAAAGGTTTAGTATGACATTCAGCGCCAGCAGCCACAAAGACCTGGGAATGCCGAATTTAAAAGCTACGAACACATTAAACCCAAGGACGATAAGCAGGATAACCAGGTGATCCAGTTCAGATTTTTTTGCCTGGTAATATAAGCCCGTCAAAGCCTGGGCATCATTTTTTATCGGGAAAGATTTCCTGATCACTTTTTCCCAACCGCTCCAAACCAATAGTTTCCTGAAAACATTTACGCCAAGGTATTCATATATTTTTCCTTTCCCTTCCCATTCTTTTTGTTGATAGTAAGAAGAAGAAAGGTTGCTTTTAAGTGAACCGGTAAAAACAGATACACATAACATCAAAAGGAAGTTAAGCGCCCACGCAAACGCGAAGCCGTCCATCCTGACGTAATAAACCAGGCCACAGACGGCGGCAATGGAAATTATTGTAATTAAGATTAAGGTCAGTGTCTTTTTCATTGAGAACTTTCGTTTTGCATTCCCCTCACCCAGCCGGAACATATAGTAACTTCCCTATATGTTCCTGGCCTTTTTTTCCTTCCTGATCTCTTTCAGCGAATTTGCGATCAGGGCGGGAAATACAGCGAGTGAAAAGGGAGTAACAAGCAATGCATTGAATTTTCCCTTGGTGATAGAAAGGTATATGCCTGCGGCCAGTGTGATCAGGCATCCGGTGATAATGCCATAGATGCACACTTTAAGTATTTTTTCTTTCTTGAGTAGCTCCTCATTGCTCAATTTAGCGGTAGTGGTTGTCTTTTCTGCCATAATAATCCGGTAAATAGGTATATTTATCGCCCAAATATTAACATTTTTAGTCAATCCAGCAATAAGTCAGATTTATATGACTACACCCAATAATGCCGCCAGCCAGGAGCCATGCCCGGCGCAAACACTGCTCAAATTGTTATCCGGGAAGAGCAAAGCGGAGATCTTCCGCCTTGCCACCATGGGCCCTGTGCGCTTCAGCAGCTTATTGCGTGATATCCCCGACGCCAACCGGCAATCGCTGTCAGTAGCCCTGCGGGAACTGGAGGAACATGGGCTGTTGAAAAAAAATATCATTAAACACAAACCGCTTCATATCGAATACCAGCTCAGCCCGAAAGGCGTGGAAGTGATATCCGTGTTTAAACAGCTGGAGGGGCTGGTGTGATGCGCCTATCTGCCGATGCTAATCTTTTTGAGTAACGGTCAGATCCGCAAAATGCGCATCAGTGCCATAACCTATCCAGAGCCCGATGGCGCCCGCCTGGTCAGGGCCGTGCTTCAGGTCGTTGACGATCAGCGTGGGCTGGGCAGCACCGTGCACGTACAGCCGGGCTTTATCTCCCTGCACCTCGATGCGGACCTTCGTCCATTCGCCGGCCACCAGGTCTACGTATGATTCATATTTTTCCGGGGTTTCTTTTCGTGACCGGTGCCAGGGATAGTCGGGATAGGGTGTGTACTGCACCGAGTGATTCCGGCGCACCTGGTCCTCAGCCCGGCCATTGGTGGGGCGCAGGTAGATACACTCGAATTTGGATCCATCATCAGCCATGCGGAAAGCGATACCCACAAAACCCCGGGCTGATGCTCCTGCCTGCGGCAATGGTTTAGCCGCCAGTTCCAGTTCAATGACGCCGTTGTGAAAACGCAGGTTCCTGACTTTGGCATGGGTTACTTCCGGGCCACCCGCGTTATCCATCGCGGAATCGACCACATGCAAACAGGATTTGCCGAGGTACGTCTCTACTGATACCTTTGCTTTAACCGGCTGTATGCCATCCAGGGTATTGAGGGGTATCTTTGACTGAGCCATACCCGTACTTCCCGCGGTAGTGGTCAGGATAAGGGCAAGAATATAGTTTCTCATATATCGTGATTTATTATTCCGATCGCAGGCTCTTCACGGGGTTCATCCAGGCCGCTTTGAAACTCTGGAAGCTGACTGTCAGCAGCGCAATAAACGTTACGGCCAATCCCGCCAGCGCAAACATCCACAGTTCCATGTCGATCCTGTAGGCAAAATTCTGCAGCCAGTATTGCATAATATACCAGGCAACGGGGCAGGCAATCAGGATAGCGGTCAATACCAGTTTCAGGAAATCGCCCAGCAGCATCAGCACTATGCCATTGGCAGAGGCGCCCAGCACTTTCCTGACACCGATCTCTTTGGTCCGCCTTTCGGTGGTGAAACTGGCCAGCGCAAACAATCCCATGCCGGCAATCACAAGCGCCAAACCTGTCAGGCCTGAAACCACTTGCTGGAAGCGTTCATCGGAACGATGCAGGGCGGCAAAGTTTTCATCCAGGAAAATGTAAGTGAACGGACGTTGCGGCACCAACTCGTTCCATTTTTTTTCTATTGCGGCCAGGGATTCCTTCATATCCGTTCCCCGCACTTTAATAAAAAGATTGCTCAGGTTCTGCCGGCCCACCACAAAGGCGAAAGGCTTGATGGCGTTGTGTAGCGACGTAAAATGAAAATCTTTGACAATGCCCACCACTGTCCGGTAATCCCCTTTCTGATCCGTATCGACAATAGCGCCCAGTGGCTGATCCAGGCCCAGCTGCCTGGCCGCGGTCTCATTGATCAGCAATGAAGCGGTTGAATCAGCGGGGAACCCTGCTGAAAACAAACGTCCCTGCTTTACGCGAACGTCCAGCGTTTGCAGGAAATCATTGTCAACGAACATAAAATTTACCACCACCGCCTGGTCTGAACCTTTTTTGCTCATCCCGCCTGTCCAGTTGGACCCGCCGAAGACCCCGGATGCCGCGCCTGCTTTTACGACCTGCCTTAAACCCAGCAATTCACTTCGGAGCGCATCCAGGTTAGCCAGGCCGCCGACATTCGGTAAGGTAATGACCTGCTCTTTGTCAAATCCCAGTGGCGCCGTTTTCAGGAATTTGATCTGCCTGCTTACGACGATGGTCCCGATCATCAAAAGCACAGAGGCCCAGAACTGGAAAGTGACCAGCCCCCGCCGGAGCCATGAAAAGCGGGCGCCGGGTATCTTCTGGCTTTTCAATACCTGCGCGGGTTCAAAAGAAGATAAGAACAGGGCCGGGTATACTCCCGCCAATAACCCGATGATCATTGCACCGCCCAGAGCTGCCAAACACGTTAGCAACCCCGCGCGGTTCCAGGTAGTGAAATCTTTACCGACCACCTCGCCCAAAAAAGGCAATACCGCCGCGACCAGTCCAATCGCCAGGATGCCTGAGAAAACGGATACCACCACAGACTCTCCCAGGAACTGCACAACCAGCGAGCGCCTGAAAGCGCCTGCAACTTTGCGCACACCCACCTCGCGGGCGCGTTGCGTGGAGCGGGCAGTGGCAAGGTTCACGTAGTTGATCCCGGCTATGATCAAAATAAAAAGCCCGATAAATGAAAGTATGCGAACATAAGAGCGGTCGCTGTTCCGGCCCAGCTCCCATTTAAGTTTAGAATCCAGGTGGATATTGGTCAACTGCTGAACATAAAAAACATCCTGGTTTTCCGGCTGGTATTTCCTGACCAGCAGGCGCAGCTTACCTGTAAATCCTGCCGCATCCGTATTGGGTTTCAGCTTGGCGTAAGTATAAAATGTATGCGAGTTCCAGTCTGTATCAGGGTCCACATCCACACGGCGCAGCGGGATCAGGAAATCAAAATGAAAATGGGAATTGCCCGGCACATCTTTCAGCACGCCTGTGACGGTAAAATCTCCCCCGTCGATCCGCAGGTTCAGCTGCTTCCCGACCGGGTTTTCCGTGCCGAAGTATTTCAGCGCCATCGTCTCCGTCAACACAACCGACTTAGGCGTCCGGAATGCTGATTCCTTATTCCCGGCAACAAACGGAAATGTAAACACATCGAAAAAACTGCTGTCCACACGGTACACGCCTTCTTCATAAAACTGCGCATCCGGCTGCTTTACGAGGAATTGCTGGTTCCAGCCTGGATAGATCCTGGTCACAGATTCAATTTCAGGAAGATCTTTTTGCAAGGCGGCAGCCAAAGCAGGCGGCGTGGTAGCGTCCGGGGTACGGTTGCCGTCGCCGCTAACAAAGTCTTTCACGACGCGGTAGATCCTGTCCCGATCGTGATGGAACTTATCATAACTCAGCTCATCACGGACCCAGTAAACGATCAGCAAACTGCAAAATAAGCTTAACGCGAGGCCGCCCACGTTGATAAAACTATAGAGCTTGTGTCGGAACATGTTCCTGAAAGCGATCTTGAAATAGTTGCGCATCATGCCGGGTGTAATGAAGGGAGTGGATGGATATCGTGTCCGGTTTCTCTTTATATATCCTGGCTTAATAAAACCCAGCGCCTGGCGCCAGTACCGCCAGCGGGCTTTTCTCAGGCCAGCATGCTTAACATTATACGCAAAGTCCTCGTGCAGGTCGCCCAGGATGGTTTCGCGCAGGTGCGGCGCAAGCAGCCATTCAAGCAGCTTGCCGGCCAGGCGCGGCGGTTGCGTATGATGATTACCAGAGGTTCTCATGATCCGATAGCCGGTTTTGGTGGATTTGTCAACTTTAACCAAAAACTGTTCCTTACATCCTGTATCTGCTGCAAGGTGCGCTGCCCGTAAGCTGTCACGGTATAAAGGCGTTTTCGCCGCCCTCCGCGCTCAGCCGTGGCCCCGCCTACTTCTGATTCGACCATGCCTTTTTCTTCCAGCCGCTGCAGGGCTGAGTGCACCTGGTTCAATTTTACGGAGCGCCCGGTCTGTTCAACGATCTCATGCATGAGCACTACGCCATATGCCTGTCCCTGCATCACAGCGACGCTCAATAGTACGATTTCTTCAAATTCTCCAAGGTAGGTCCGGTTCATAGTTGCTGATTATTCCAATATTTGCTGATCAAATAATCTTCCATAATTCCAGGAGCGATCAATGCACTGATAATCAGGTCATTAATTTTAGAGTTGGCAACCGTTAGTGTCCGATAATGAACAATGCCTGTTCGTTATGGAACAGGAAATGCTGAGCGCCTCTAACGCATTCATCATCGTGCAGGTTTCTTTCAATTTTTCCATATGGCTTGAATAAATCCAGGAAAACCTGAACTTCATTTAACCATTTATAACACTGCAAAAATGAAAAACCATGAAATGGATCGGAAAATGGAAGAACCAGTATGGTTCGGTCCTGGAGATAACATCCGTTACCGATAATATGGTAACAGGGACCTTCCGCACTGCTCTCAGCGACAGCGGGTTCTATGGCAATGAAATCCCTGTCTGTGGTTTTTGCCAGGGCGATTGTATTGGCATAAGCGGCGGAGGTATGACCGGCTCGGGCGATATGCTGGTAACTTATACAGGTTTGCTGCGCGGGGATACATTGCAAACAATATGGCTGGTGGTCAATGATGCAGCAAAACTACCCCAGCAGGATGAGGAATCTCCGCGGTTGATAAAACAAAACTGGTGGAAGGCGGTGATGGTAAATTCAGATACGTTTGAGCGGGTGCAAAATACTCAGGCCCCTTCCGGGGCCTGAGTATTGGCTATATTCATAGGTCGTGACGGTGCTGGTCTTATTTCTTCAATGCCTTCTTATACTCTGCAAGTTGCGTTTCCTGTTCTTTAATACTGTCTTCCGTTACAAAGCCGGCGAATTTTCCTTCTTTCAACAGTTCTTTGCCGGTTTTAATGGATTTCTCCAAAGTGCCAATTGCTTGTTTGTAATCGCCCATATTGGCATATCCCATCGCGATGAACTTATAAGCAGCCGGGGGCGGCATTTGAGGGTTGGCGAGCAATCCCTCCATCAATTGTATCCCATATTCATAAGTAGATTTTTTATAACCCGGTTTACTGCAGATAATCCCGGCAACGGACCCGGTATAGCCGGGCTTGGTGCTTTGCCACTTTTTTACATATTCCATGGCCGCATCTTCGCTGATGTGCTCGAGCATTGCCTGGAATTTCAAGAATCCAAAAGTGCCGGCGTACTCCGGGCTGCTGCCGGCGATGGCGGAATCCATTACATTTACGGCTTCCTGGTATTGTTTTTCTTTTACCAATGCATCGTACCTGCCCATTACCTTGCGAAAGGGGGCGGACACCGAATCGCTGATCCTTTGTTTTTCTTCCCGCGCTTTTTTAGAGGCTTCCACATCGTATTTGCCAGACAGCACTACATTCACAACGGAATCCAGTTCAACGGGGTGCCCCATCCACAGGATCGTTCCGTCTTTCACCATAATAGTGCAGGGAATGCCTTCCTGGCCGGCGGCTTTCATCCAACTGTTGCCCATGAACTGGTCTTTGCTGTCGGTGATCACATTAAAATCCATTTTGTTGCCCATCTGCTGCACGAAACGCGTCACCTTTGGCCAGGTGTTTTCATAGGGTTTGTCTCCCTTCTCTTCCCAGATATTCACGGCTATAACAGTGGCTTCATGCTTGCGTTCCCGCGCAAATTCAGACAGGTGCGGCATGGAGGCGATGCAGGGGCCGCACCAGGTAGCCCAGAACTCGAACAGGTACAGGCGGCCTTTTTCATATTCTTTGATGGGCGAGCCTTTCAGCCATTTTCCATAACGAAGTTCAGGCGCCTTATCGCCGATACTAAGGGTGGGCCGATCTTGCGCCGCGGCTGAAACCTGGATGCAGACAATGGAAAATAATACCAAGCGCACGGTTTTCAATAACATACTACGATAGTTCATTTTTTGATGGTTTTTGAAATGAGACGTTAGAAATTGGGAATGGTCAACACCACTTTGGGATCGGTGGGTTGGATAACCAGCTCGGTGCCGTTATTGTCGGCTGCTTTACGTATCATGGGCAATCCGTTGCGGAAATAGTCGTACCCGGCATGGCCTTCAAAAGCCAGTTCCATCCGGCGTTCCTTCAGGATGGCCGTGAGCAGGTCTGCGTCCGCAATGGCGGTAATGTCTGAAGCAGGCAAACCAGCGCGGGTGTGGATCGTAAGAAGATCGGCCCTGGCAGCTGCATAGTTCTTCAGCTTGGCGTTGGCTTCTGCCCTGTTCAGGTACAATTCTCCTGTGCGGAAGTAAATGTTCGGCGCGCGGGTCAGCAGTTGGTTCATAAGCACCAGCAGCTTGGTAGTTTCCCGGTAGCCGGTGGAAGGGTTCACGCGGAAGAAAGTGTTGCGGATATCTTGCGCGGTGAACAATGACTGCAGGTCTGCCGAAGGCATAAAAAAACCCGCCCCGCCCGCGAGCGGATCATAATTGTACATGAGACCGATAGCGGTGTTGCCGGTCATGTTATCGAACGCGAAAATGATCTCTTTGTTCGTCGCAAATTTTGCCCGCCCGATGGCGCCGTTCTGGTCGTCGGCAAAAAGGTTGCGGTAATCATTGCCCTGCAGCAGCGCGAATTTACCATTGTTGTGAAGGAGCGCGCTGTCGGCATAGGTAACGGCTTCTTCGTTAAAGGCCGCGCCAGGATTGGCTACGCTGCCGCCCATGTAAAGATATACCCGCGACAGCAAGGCCCAGGCCGCTACTTTGCCGGCAAAACTGTTGGGTTTGGTAACCGGCGTTTTCATCAGCTGGGCAGAAAGTTTCAGCTCGGCGATGATAAATTCATACACCTCTTTTACGGTCGATGGCGAAGGGAGCTCTGCCAGGCTGCTGGTCATCTTCAGCGGTACGCCGGCGTTTGTTTCTGCGCCCTGGTAGTAAGGCTTGGCATAAAGGCGGATGAGGTTGAAGTAGGCAAATGCACGGAGGAAATGGTTCTCGCCTTTGGCATACAATACCGCGTTTTTGTCTGCCTCCGTTGCACCGCCGAAGCTGGTTTGCCGGAACTTTTCGATGCCCTCCAGTACCGTGTTAACGCTTACGATCAGCTGGTAGGATCCGCGGTACACCGGCAAGCTGAACCCCAGCCCGGCGCCATTACTGTTACGGAACCAGAAACCATCTGTCCGCATGTCGGCAGGCCCGAAAGTCCGCAGTGTTACATTATTGCCGCGGCTTTCCGAGAGGTTCAGCAGCGGTTCGTCGTAATCGCCGGTCAGGTTTTGGCGCAACATGGAATAGTTGCCGACGGTTGCCTCCACGATACCCGCGGCGGAAGCCAGTTCCCCGTCTTTGTCGATCTTGGTCAGCGGGCTGATCGCATCTATTTTTTTATTACAACCTGCCGCGGCCAGCATGGCAGCGAGCAGGATCATATAGTTTCTCATTTTCATTTCGTTTAGCATTCATCAAAAGGATACCTGTAAGCCGAACATGTACCGGCGCGGGATGCTCAGCGTGCCGGCGCCGTTGCCGAAATCCTGGGCCTGCCCCACTGAAGGCCCTTCCGGGCTGGAAGCGATAATATATTTGCTGTAAAGTGTATACAGGTTGTCCGCGCTGAAATAAGCGGTAAGGCCGGATAACTTCAGGCGTTCCAGCAGCGTCTGCGGGAAGTCGTAACTGAGGCGGATGTTGCGCAGGGAAGCATTGCTGGCGTCGTGCATGTACTTGCTGGAACCGAAGAAATCCGTAGTGCCCTGGTAATACAATGCGGGCTCTGTGGCGTCGGTCTGCCCCGGCGTTGTCCAGGGCTTCTGGTGGCTGCGGTACGCGATCTGGTTAACCCTGCCGATCGTCTGCCAGTTCACCTGCGCGGAGGCTGCGTAGTCATCGGTGATCGTATACTTAATAGCGTAGGTAATGAGCACGCTCAGCGAAAGGCGCTTGTAGGTAAAGGTGTTCGTCATGCCGCCGTAGAACCTCGGCTGGAAGGAACCGACCGTCTGGAACTGGCGGCTGTCGGAACCTGCGCCCACTTCGGCCAGCGTGTTCACATATTCCACGCCTATCTTGTTGCCTTTGTCGTCGAAGACCAGCTTTTCGAAAAGAGGCTTGCCGGTTGCGGGGTCTACCCCGGCATACTTCACCGCTTTCAGGCTGTTGATATCATCTCCTTTTCTGAGGAAGAAGCTGTTGTTGGGATAATATCCCTGCTTCAGCGAATCGTTGGCAACACTGAGTATCCGGTTCTTGTTAAAGCTGAAGTTGAAGGAAGTAGCCCATGAGAAGTTCTTCCTTTCAATATTCTTCGTGTTCAGCACTACTTCCACGCCGCGGTTCTGCACGATAGCGGCGTTCTGCCATTGCGAAGGAAAACCCGCCAGCACCGGGAGCTGCACTTTCTGCAACAGGTCTTCCGAACGGCGGCTGTACACATCGATAGTGGCGCTTACACGCTTAAAGAGCTGCATGTCCACACCCGCGCTGAAGGTTTTGGTCACCTCCCAGCGGAGGTTGGGATTGCCCAGCACGGCAATGTTGGCCGCCCCGTTGTCGCTATAGGTATTGGTGGGGTCGTACAGCGTGCGGGTCAGGAAGTTATCGCCCAGCTGGGAACCACTGGTGCCATAATTGGCGCGCAGCTTCAGGTCGTCGAGCCATTTTACCTGCTGCATAAAGTTCTCGTAGTTTACGGCCCAGGCGCCGCCAACCGAGAAGAAGGTGCCGTACCGGTTATCCCTGCCGAAGCTGCTGGAAGCGTCTGAACGGATGGAACCGCTGAGGGTATACCGGCCTTTGTAAGTGTAAGCGGCTTCACCGAAAAGGGAGTATACGGCCCTTACATCTTTGCCGCCTTCGAGGTTACCGGCTTTGGTATTGGGAATGCCGAAGATGGTGAGGTCCGACGGGCCGCCGAGCTGCCGGGCCAGGGAAATGACCGGGTAGCCGGCGCGCACGTGGTTTACGTTCACCAGCATATTTTCAGTAGTGGTTTCCCCGAACTCCATACCCACCAGCCCGCGGATGGCGTGCTCGCCGAAAATTTTGTTGATGTTGACCTGGTTCGAGGTAAGGTAGGAAGCAAGATTGTTCGTGGTGGTGCCAAGGAAGCCTTTGGCAGCAAAAATGGAACTGCCGCCTGAATAGGTCCTTACGTCGATGTACCGGGTGTTTTTGTAATAGTTGAGGTTACCGGAGTTGGTCGAGGAAATGCTCAGCCAGTCGTTGATGCGGTAGCTGAGTTTCAGGGAACCGAAGAACAGTTGCGAGTTTTGTTTGAAGAAATTATACTGCTGGCTGAACAGCGGGTTGTCGGTGATTCGCTGGGTACCTCCTATCTTAAAGTTAAGCGATTGGGTAAGCACGCCGTCAGCGTTATAGGGATTGGCCCAGGGGATATATTGCATGACAGACCCTGCAGCGTCGTCCTGGTCGCGGTGGCCGCTGTTGATGATGCCGTTGAGCGCTATGTTGGCTGTCAGGCGGTCGGTCAGCCGGCTTTCCAGGTTCAGGCGGAACGTTTTCCGGATGAGGCCGTTCTTTACGCCGGTAGACTGTTCATTGTAATAAGAACCGCCCATGTAATAGCGTGAACGGTCGTTGCCCCCGCTGGCTGAAATATTCAGCTCGGAGGTGTTGCTCGTGAGGAATGCGAATTTCGACCAGTCATAGGAATTATCGACCTGCTCCTGCGTGGGAAGCCTGTAGTCCAGGTAGTTATTCAGTGTGGGAAATAATGGCGAAAGGGAGGCCTGGTTAAAGGAATAATGTTCGGTATAGAAACGTTTTTGAAGGTCATATAATTCAGGGCCGGTCATGAAGCGCATACCACCGCGGTTGGGGGTATTGATGCCGTATTTTACTTCAACGTTAATGCGGGGCTTCAGGCCGCTGCCTCTTTTGGTGGTCACTACCAGCACGCCTGCTGCCGCGCGGGAACCGTAAATGGCGGTGGCTGCCGCATCTTTCAGGACCGTAATATCCTGGATCTCCTGCGGCGTTACCAGTTCTTTCAGGTTTTGGTTCGGCATGATCACGCCGTCCAGCACAATGAGCGGACCGTAGTTGAAGGAAGGTATCACGAATTCGTTGTATTGGTCGAGGCCCACGCCGGCAATGCTGCTTTGCCCGCGCATGAATATCTGGCCGCCGCTGCTGGTGGGGTCGGCGCCATTTTGATCTGAAATATAAAGTCCGGCGGCACGGCCTTTCAGCAGGGCTACCGGGTCGGAAGAGGTAATGCCTTTGCGGATATCGTCGCCGGAGATCTTTTGCACCGAACCGGTCATCTCCCCGGGCTTTTTGGCGGAGTAGCCGGTGGAAATTACGACCTCTTTTTGTTCGATGATGTCGCGCTGAAGAATGAATGAAAGCTCCAGCGGCTTATCCGTTACCACCAGTTTTTTGGCAACGGCAATATATCCAATGCTGGAAATTTCGAGGGTGTAGGTGCCTGCCGGAACGTTAAAAAGTACGAAAATGCCGTCTTCGCTGGTGGTGACGCCCATTGTTAACGGTTTGAGCCGTACCGATGCACCCGGCACAGGCTTACCGTCAGTGTCTGTCACTTCGCCCTTTACCACCAGCAGGGCGTTTGCGTTTCCCTTGTCCTGCGAAGGTTGGGGGCTGGCAGCTGGTTTGGCGGAAAGAGTGATGGTCGTGTTCCGGATGTTGTACCGGAGCGGCTGATCGCGGAAAAGGAGGTCAAGGAATTGCTGGAGCGGAAGGTCTTTTGCATGAAGGCTGACCGGTTTGGCGACCGACAATAATTTTTCGTCGAAGAAAAATACATAGCCGGTCTGCCTCTCGGCCATGGCTAATACCTTCGATAGTTCTTCCCCCTTCACAGAAATGGATACTTTATCCTGCGCCTTTACGAATGCGCTCACATGGAGCGTAGCTGCCAGGATGAAAATGATCGTAAGTCTCATGATGCGTAATGTTGAGTAGAGATACTCGCGCCCGGAACCCCGCCACCGCGCGCTGATAAGCATTTTTTTCATACATTTGGTTGATTTGGTAAATAATAAAAGGTCTTGCCAGACTTGAGTTATGCCAGATTATAGCCGGGTATGTTGACGCATTCCGGCTTTTTTGCTTTTTTAATGGTTGATCCTTATGATTGGCTTACAGTTTTATAGTTAGTTAATTATACACGACAATCGTTTTTCCTTCCATCCTGAACCTGATATCTACATCCTGCAATACTTCCAGCACTTCCGGCAGGCTGAGGTTCCGGGTGATCTTTCCCCTGAAGGTGCGGAACGGCAGTTCCCCTTCATAACGTACATCTACATTATACCAGCGGCTCAGCTCATTCATCACCGATCTCAGGTCGGTATGGTCGAAGTTGAAAAGTCCTTTCCGCCAGGCAACCGCCTGGTCTATGTTGGCATCATTGATAATTTTTATGTTGGCTGATGCATTTGCCGTGTTAAGCTGTGCCTGTTGCCCGGGTTTGAGAAGCGCCGGCCGGCCGGAAGGCGCCGCCATGGATATTGCGCCCTGCAGCAGCGTGGTTTTAATAATGCCTTCGTCCTGGTAAGCGTTCACGTTGAAGTCCGTACCCAGTACCGCTACTTCTGCTTTGTTGGCAACGCCAACCTTGAAAGGCATTTCCGGGCGCTGCGCAATTTCGAAGTAAGCCTCGCCGGTGATCTCTACCCGGCGTTCGGAGCCGTTGAAGGCGGTGGGATAACGAATGGAGCTGGCTGCATTGAGCCATACCGCCGTGCCATCGGGCAGGGTGATCTTGAACTGGCCGCCGGGCGGCGTTCTCAGGGTGTTGTAGGTGACCGCGCCATCATCTCCCGATTCATCGTACACGAGCTGGCCGCCCTGCTGCCTTACTACCGCCCTTCCCTGTTGAAGTGTGCGGTGGCCGTTGCTGTCAAGCGTGACTACGGTGCCGTCGTCCAGTACGAGCGTGGCATGCCGGTAGCCGGGGCCGAACTGCTGAGCGGTCTGGACGGTGGGTTTGCCGGTTTTCGTCACCAGCATATAACCGCCTGCGGAAACAACCAGCAACGCGGCGGCAGCTGCCGCCCAATACCAGCGTTTCCGCATGGAGCGCACCGGCGTGGGTCGTTCCAATATGGCCGCCAGGATATGCGAGCCATCGGGCGCATCGGTTTCAATAGCCTGCATAGCCTCCCAGCGCGCGCGCATCAGCGGCTCCAGCATAGCGTCATCTGATGCCATCACCAGTTCCATTAATTCCTGCTGTTCGGCGGCAGTGACAGTGCCCTCGAAAAAGCGTTTCAACAAGTCTTGTAACCGGTCGTCCATCGGGTGAAATATTAAGCCGTATATAAAAAAGACACCTGGCTTTTTAAAAAGTATACGATACTGCTATTTTTTTTCAAAAAACAGGGAAAGAACGATAGAGATAGCAAAACCCAGTGAGGAACGGTCTTTAACGTACCGGGTGATCAGCGCCACCGCCTGTTGCATGTACTTTTTGACGGTAGGCAGGGCGATACCCATAGCTTCGGCGATTTCCGCCTGCTTCATTTTGTTAATACGGTTCATGGTCCAAACCTGCCGGTACTGCTCCGGGAGGTGGGCAACTGCCTGGTCGATGAGGGACAGCTGCCATTCGCGGGTATCATCTGCAACAGGCGCCTGGCGGGTATATTCATCGAGCAATACCGACCGCCGGGCGAGGTTGCGCATAGCGTTGAGCGCGTGGTGGCGGGTCATGACCCAGAGATAGGACCCGAAGCGGTCTACATATTGCAAGGCTTCCCGGCTTTGCCATATCTTCATGAAAATGTCCTGCAGGATGCTCTCTGTTTCCGGCCTGGACTGAACGATGCGGTTAACGTAGGTGAAAAGTTGGGGGTAATAATGGTTGAAGATGGCAGTGAATGCCTGCTCGTCGCCTGCGGCAATTTTCGACAGTAATTCCTTCTCGTTATATGTTGAAATGGTTGACAATAGTCCCGAACTGATACGATCACAATCTATGGAAGTTTCGGAAAATTTGCCAATGTTTATAATACATTCTTCATAGAATATATATGTACCAATTTAATTGGGCATACAGGGCAAATAAAAAACAGGCGCGAAAATCTCCGCGCCTGTTGTATTTGTATTACAAAACAATAGACAGGTGATAAGATTCCGGCACATTCTCAATAACCCGTTGCAAGCCGGTGCCATCTGTTTTACAGCGGAACAAGGTACCGTGCCCCACCATAAAATCATACTGTATCCAGTAAATGTATTGATTGCCGGCGTCTATCTCCAGGTCGCCGGCCCCCATCAGTACTTCAGCGGGGACCGGCAGCTTCGTAAGCGTTCCGCTGCCATCCCGTTCGCCCACAAAAATAGCACTGGTCCCACCGTCCATGATATAAATATGCGTGCCCTCCATAGCTATACTGGATGGAGCAAAAACGCCGTCATTGGCGTCGAACAATGCTTTGGGCGCCTGTGCTGCCTGGCCGTTCACGCTGCCTTCATAAGTGATCATGTTCATCTGGTCCGTCCAGTAAATTTTCCCGCCTGCCTCATCTATTTTTAATGACGTGGGCAGCATCTCTCCCAGCTTATATATTTCTTCGGCTCCTGTTCCATCTGTATTTACCCTGAGGATGTGAGTATTGCCCGAGAAAGTAGCGTCGAAAGCCATTACATATAACCTGTCCTGGCTGTCAAAAGCAATATCCGTCAGCATAAATCCCTCCGGAAAGCTATGAACGAGCGTGGGAGCGGCCGCGCCATCCAGGCTGCCGTAATACACTTTGCTGAAGTCCAGCCAGTACACGCGCCCTTTCGCTTTGTCAACTGTCAGTCCATTGAGATAAACGCCCGCGTTGTCAGACTCGTCATATATGGCCTCCATGATAGCATTGCCGTTCTCATCCAGGACGGCTTTGTAAACCTTGCCCGGCGATGCCCAGAAGATCTCCTTCACCCCGGCAGGTGTTTCATCTACGATGAACTGACCGGCGGGCACGGTGTAAGCCCCCTGTTCCACACGCATAGATACGGTATCCGGCGTTATTGCCGGCACCTTCACCTTTACCTGGTTGCTGCTGATCTCCGTGATCGTTCCTTCCGTATCGCCGAAGAAAATCTTGCAGCTGCCGTCTTTAAAGTTATACCCGTTGACAGTGACCTCTCCGCCGACCCTTGCATGCAAAGGCAGCACTTCCCGAACCATGGGTAAGGGGATAGCAGACGCGTCAACCGTATAAACAGGGCCGGTTGCAGCCGGCTCTGCCTGCCCGCTGTAATCGTAACCGCCGTACGGGTTTTTCCTGTTAAAACTGAATTCCAGCTTTCCTGTAACCGCACCCTCGGGTATCTGTATCAGCATACTGTCCGGCGACATGGTAACGATGCGTACTTCCATGTCATTGATATGCACTTTCGCATCCTGCACCAGATCCGTGAAATTATGGCCGTATACGACCACGTAAGTGCCGGCCGGCCCTGTGCCCGGCGTGATCCTGTCGATGGTCACCTTGCCGAAATCGCGCACGTCGATCACCTCCTTGCGGCAGGCCGTGAATGCGCAAACCAGCACAGCAAACAGTGAGTATATATGTCTTTTCATGCTATTATTTTTTACAGGTTGAACTGGAAGCCCAGGGTATAATAAACACCCGGTTTGTAATCGCGGATGTAATAATCGCCCCGGATGTATTTAAGGGTTTCCGTACGGACCGGGCTGTGGATGGTCCATTCGAAGAGCGTGGGATCTGTGTTGAACTTTTTGTTAAAATCGTTGTCCACATACTGGCGGATCGCCGCATTCAGCAGGTTCTGCGCGGCCACTCTTACGCTGATGCGTTTGTTGATCTTCTGCAGGATGGAAAGGTCTACCAAATGCCTGCTGCGCTCAATAACCGGGGGTTCCAGTTCCGCTTCCCTCCCGCCGGACGTATTGGTGATGATACGCTCTGCGAGCACATTGTATTGCAACGATATCCTGCTGCCGCTGGCCTTGTGATCATAAAAAAGACCGGCATTCAGTATCCAGGGGGCGGCGCCCGTGAAGGCCCTGGTTTCACCGCCAGGATAATAGTTTTCGTTCATCGGCGCATCCACCAGCATCGCCATGTTGCTCGCTTCGGTGAAGTTGTAGCAGGCGTTCACGATGAGGCCCATATGTTCGAAGACGCCCCCACCGAGGAAACCCAGCTGCTTGCGCACTTCCAGCTCTATCCCATAGATGCGGGCGTAAGGCATATTGCTGTGGGTGAACCCGGGAACGCCGGTATTGGTATTGGCCATGGTCTCTTCGATCGGCTGGTTGATATGTTTGTAATAAAAACCGGCGGATATGGCTTCTCCCACGGAAGGATACCATTCCAGCCGCAGGTCGTAGTTGTCTATGCGCGCATCATGCAGCGTGGATTTCCCGATATAGGTGAACCCGTCTGCGGGATTATAGGTAACGAACGGCGACAGTTCACGCAGTTCCGGCCTGTTCAGTGTTTTGCCATAGCTGGCCCGCAATTGCCACTGGTCGTTCAGGTGCAGCGTGGCATTAACGGATGGTAAAAAGAAATACTGGTGCGTGGGAGGGGCCGTTCCAACCAGCACCTGCTGGCCGGCGGAGTTGGGCAGGTATTCCTTCAGCAATTGTTCTCCTTTCGTGTCCAATACGATGCGTTTGGAATATTCCACGCGCAGGCCGCCATAGATGTCCAGCTTCATCACCGGGCGTTTGCCAAGCGGCCAGCGGAATTGTACGGGAATGTTGGAAGCCAGGTAACCGGCCAGGTTATCGAAAACAGCGGTGTACCCGTTCGTCTGCGCGCCTGCCAATCCTACTTCCTGTACGTTGGTGTACATGCGTACATTCCTTGTTTGCATGGCATGCAGCAGGCTGTCGCCCAGGTTATCCCATGGGTTCGCGCTGAAGCCCAGCTCCGGGAAGTTCTTGTAAGCCAGCGCGCTGTAGAAATACCGCTTGCGGCGGCTTTCAACATACGCGCCTGCGCGAAGCAGGAGGTCTTTCTTTTGCTGCAAAGGCGTGAGCGTATAATCGATATTCCCCTGCCAGCGCTTTTCATCGCCCTCGCCGTCCGTAAACCGCCCGATCACCGTGTTCTTGCGCGTCGCCGCATTTAATGTCCAGGTCGTTTTATCTGTCTGGGTAAACTTTCCTAAGCCGGCCCTGTCGCCGCTGATGGAGACAGCATCCGGCTCATAGGCGTTGGAGAACTGGTTGGGGTCTTTCATGATGCCCTGGGAATAGCTCGCCGTCCATTCCAGCAGGTGTTTTTCATTGCCGGTCTTGTGCGAACCGCCCAGCATTCCCAGGTAAAGGTCCTGCGTATTGTAGGCATTCTCCATGCGGCGGATAAAGAGCGAAGCGGCTTCGCTTGTATACCACTCGTTCACGGTATTGATCTGCAGCACCTGCTTCGTGCTGCGGTTCATCAGGCCCATAGCGGTGATCTCGTTCCGGTTATTGATGATCAGCGAAAAATGCTGCATGGCTGCCAGCCGTATGCTGGAGGAATAAACGGAATCGTGCCCGATGCGGAAGCTCGGGCGCGTTAAAGGCGTAAGCGGCACGCCCGGCGGGGGGAATTCTGTATCCCTGTACATATTGGCGCTGCGCGCGGTGGGGGTATAATTGAAGCTGCGCTGGTTTTCATAACGCCCTACGGTCACGCTGTTCAGCTTCAGTTTGCCGATATTGGCGTAGGTATAATAGGTCGCGTCGCCCTGCAGGTCTGCCGGGTGATATTTTTTGCTCAGGTTCCAGGATTGAACGCTGCGTGCCAGCAAAGCGTCCGTGATAGCCGCGTTCGGCGTCAGGTAGGCGTCGGGCACGCTCGGCACGTCTCCCAGCATGACCATCCCGTATGGATTGCGCGGCATGTTCACCGGCATCGCGCGGGTGCCGTCGTCATAACCCAGCCAATCGTATTTACCGCTGCCTGCCTGCACATGATCGTCGAAGAACTTGTTGCCGGTGCGGTATTGCGCATTCAGGCTGACTTCCAGCCGGCGGATGGGAACGGATTTTTTCGTGTACACCTTCACCACGCCGCCCGCGAAATCGGCGGGAAGCTCCGGCGCGGGGGATTTGTACACGATCATGCGGTCTATCACGGAAGACGGCAGCAGGTCGAAATTGAAGGCCCTTTTGTTGGGATCGGTAGAGGGAAGATAGGCGTTGTTGAGATAAACAGGGTTATACCGCGGCGTCATACCGCGGATGCTGATAAAGCCATCCTGCAGTGTTACGCCGGATACGCGGCGCGCTACCTCGGAAGCGGAACGGTCTACGCTGATGGTGATCTGTTCGGAAGAAATGCCCGAAGCGATACCCCTGGCGGTTCTTATCTCTTCGATCAGCTGCCGGTCGCTGGTTGTGATCACACGGTCTGCCCGCACGGTCACTTCTCCCAGCTGGCGTTTGTCTTTCTGCAAAACAATATCCAGTGCGGCAGTAGAATCGTCTTTTATCATGATTCCGGGAATTTCCGTATAGGCAAATCCCACGTAACTGATGATAGCAGTATAACTACCTGCAGGAAGCGTAATGCTGAAGCGACCCTCCGCATCCGTTACAGCGCCGCTGCCGCCGATGCGGATATTGGCGCCGGGCACGGGCTGCCGCTGTTCTTCGTCGGTCACTTTACCGGTGAGCTTTCCCTTCGCGCGGGCAGGTGCGGGAGGCGGACTGTTTTCCTTGCTGATAACGATGTAGCCGTTGGCCTCCCGGAAAGAAAGGGAAGTATGCTGCAGCAGGTCTTTTAATACCTGCCCGAGTGTTTTGTCGGTGTATTCGGCAACAGGCGCTTTGTAGCCATTGGTGCTGGCGGCGTTGAAAGCGAGCTTAAGCCCGGCCTGTTTCTCTACTTTCTCCAGCGCTGCCGCCATGCTTTCGCCGGTAAAGCGGATGCTGATCTTTTTGGATAAAACGGATTGTTGTGCATACAAATGACCGCTGGCAAAAATGCACGCCAGCAACAGGAGCCGTTGCCATAGGCGGTGCCGCGGTTTCGTCCGACTGAAAAATTTCATACCTTCGTTCTAATTTATTTTGTTATAAATACCGGTACTCCAATACCGGTGTTGAAGACGCCTGCTCCAACAGGCGTTTTTTCTTTTTTAGCGAATGATCACGGCCGTACTGTCTTTCCGCCATTCCGCATGGTTCCCGTTCACCATGCAGATCACTTCCATCAATGGCCGCGGGTCTGTGCCATATTTCACGGGCAGGTTATATTGATTGTGCCGCACAGCTGCATTGCCCGCTGTGACGGTGATGCCATAGAGCTGCTGCATCAGGTCCGCCATTTCTGCGAAGCTGGCCCCGGAAAGACGTACTTCTCCTTCCGTCCACTCCCCTATGCTCCCGGGATCGGCATGCATGGTGCGCGCCAGGCCTTTTGCAATATCATAGAACACTCCGTCGCCGGGCAACAGGGTTGCAACGGCACGCTGCTGCCGGTCTACCCGCACCTTACCGGTTTTGACCGCTACCTGGAAATGCCCTGCAACACTATCTGCCATCACGGTGAACGAAGTGCCTAATACGATGGTCTGCATACCTTCGCGGCTCTCCACGGTAAACGGTGTTTCCTGTTTTTTTACATCGAAATAAGCCTGCCCCTGCAATAACTGCACGGTACGCGTTTTGCCGTCAAAACCGGCGGGGTAACGGATCGCGGAGCGGGCGTTGAGGAAGATGCGCGAGCTGTCCGGCAGTATGACCTCTTTCAGTTCACCGTTGCCTGTTTGCAGGGTCAGCATAGGAACGGGGGAAGACGCCTCCCCGCCCTGCCGCAACAGCATGCCAATGCCTGCGATCAACAGCACCACAGCGGCGGCGCCTGCCAGGCGGTACCAGGTGGTTTTTCGTACAGGCTTGCGCGGTAGCCCCTGCAATATCTGCCGGAAACGCACCTCCTGCGGTGCAGCAGGCTGGCCGGCGGCATCCGGCATGTCCGAGAAATCGATACCGGCCAGCTGTTCTTCCGCTTCGGGGGTAGACAGGTACAGGCGCAGCAATACCATTTCACGGTCGGTGATGGTCTTGTCTTTCTGTTTGCGAAGCAATTGCTTCAGCAGCTCGGGAGAAACAGGCATGTCGGGCGGCATTTACAGGAAGTACCCAATAATGCCCGCGGGGTAGTAAGCGGTAACAATTAGTTAATATACGGGAAGGAGCAGCACGGCCAGGCTATAGGCATAAGGCGTGACCTGCGTGCGCAGATGCGTAAGGGCAAGGCTCACCTGCTTTTTCACGGTGAGTACGGAAATGCCCAGCTCGTCCGCGATCTGCTGGTAGCTCTTATCTTCATCGCGGCTCATGAGGAATATCTTTTTCCGCATGGGCGGCAGGGATTGGATAATGGTGTGGATATACCGTTCTATCTCGTCGAAATAGAGCTTTTGCAGCGGGTCAGACAGGTCAGCGGGCACTTTGGGCAGGCTGCTGATGTCTGTATGCAGTATCTGCCTGCGCAGGGATTTGAGGGCCTTGTTGCGGCATACGGTGATGAGCCAGCCGGAGATATCATTGCCTTCCATATCCGCGCGGTGCTCCCAGAGGCTGGTAAACACGTCCTGCACCACTTCTTCCGCATCCTGCCGGGAGATGCATATTTTCGCGGCATAGGCGGTAAGACGGGCCTCGTAAGCCATGAATATGTCCCGGAACGCCTCTTCCGACCCGTCCCGGAACGCGGCAATGAGGGAGGCTGGCATAGCAGGATGTTGACGGGCAATGTGCATACGAGGGCGGATTCGGCACAAATATAGCCGCAGCATATTACCAAACTGTTAAGGATGCCGTGAACAGGAAACCGCTTTCCCCGGCGGCTATGCCTGGTATAAAACACAGTGTTTATACGGCTTTCATGCTTTCAGGGATATAATTACACTAAATTTTCCGGGCTTAGTTTAACCGGATTTCTTAAAGAAGCCTTACCTTACTGCATTTCAAGGACGAATCAGAAGGTTTAATTGTTTCAAAAGCTATGCTCGAAACCAAAATTTGTATTATAGGCGCCGGCCCGGCTGGCGCTACCACCGCCCTGCAATTGGCATACATGGGCATTCCCTGCACCGTAGTAGATAAAGCCGTTTTCCCCCGCGATAAGGTATGCGGGGATGGCCTCAGCGGCAAAGTGCTCACGCTGCTCTCCCGGATCGATAAAGGCATTGCAGAGAGGCTGCAGCAGTATGTGTTCAAGGAAGATAGCTGGGGCGTGACCTTTGTAGCCGCCAACCGCATGAGCATCAATATCCCCTACAAACCCAATTATGCTAAACTGCCGGGCGAGCCAAGGGGATTCGTGTGCAAGCGCATTCACTTCGACAATTTCCTGGTGGACGAGTTGAAGCGCTGTCCCCAGGTACAACTGATAGAAGGCAAGGCCATTACAAAATATGAATTGTTGCCGGACGGTTACCTGCTCTCCGATGCCTCTGGCAGCATCCATATCAAAACGCAACTGGTGATCGCCGCCAATGGCGCGCATTCCGGCTTTACGAAGGAGGTCGCTAATATCCACATGGAACCGGCGCATTACGTGGCCGGCATCAGGGCGTATTACAGCGGCATCAAAGGGCTGCACCCGGACAACCTCATCGAACTTCATTTCCTCAAAAACGTGCTGCCCGGTTATTTCTGGATATTCCCCTTACCCAATGGCGAGGCGAACGTAGGCATAGGCATGCTCAGCAAAGTGGCGCGGCGCAAAAAAGTGAACCTGAAACAAATGCTGCTGGACGCCGTGCAGCACGACCCGGTGCTGAAGGAACGCTTTGAAAATGCCACGCTCCAGGGTAACATCGACGGCTACGGCCTGCCGCTGGGAAGCAAAAAAAGAAGGCTCTCCGGCGAAAGATACCTGCTGGTGGGCGATGCGGGCTTCCTGATAGATCCGTTTACCGGCGAAGGCATCGGCAACGCCATGTATTCCGCCCGCATGGCGGCGGAACAGGCGGCAGCCTGCATAGCGGCAAACGATTACAGCGCGGCCAGGCTGATGGCGTACGACGAAAACGTATACCGCGTGCTGGGGCCCGAATTAAAAATGAGCACCAAGCTGCAGAAACTCATCCGTTTCCCCTGGCTGTTCAACATGCTCGTGCGGTTGAGTAACGGTAATAAAGAACTGCAGGAACTGATGTCCTGCATGTTCCACGAAGTGGACATCCGTAAAAAACTGGCGAAACCACAGTTTTACATGCGGTTGTTGCTGAAACGGTAAACCCTAAAACAATTTATCATATGAACCCACAAGAGAAAGTACTGCACTGCTACAATCAGGTGGCCGAGGACTATGCGGTTGAGCGCTGGGACGAGCTTTCCAAAAAACAGGTCGACCGGTTGCTGTTGAAGGAATTTGCCTCCTCCAATAAAGAAACAGGGCTTTGTGCCGACTTTGGCTGCGGCCCGGGACAAACAACGAAATTCCTGTACGACAATGGCCTGGAGAATATCGTCGGCATAGACCTGTCGCCGGCCATGGTGAATGTTGCCCGGAAACTTTCCCCTCAAATTAAATTTGAAACCGGGGACCTGCTGAACATCGCTTTCCCGCCGGGCTCCCTTGGAAGCGCGCTTGCATTTTATTCGATCGTACATTTTACGCCCGACCAGGTGAGGGTATGTTTCAGGGAAATAAACAGGGTGCTAAAAACAGGAGGAGATTTTCTATTTTCCTTTCACGTGGGAGAAGAGATCGTTCACTTCGACAACGCACGCGGTAAGGAAGTGGACATCGATCTGTTCTTCTTTAAGACAGATGATATTGTTACATTATTGCAGGAAACAGGTTTTAATATAACCGATGCCATAGAGAGGCGCCCGCATGAAAACATGGAATACCCGACCAGGCGGGCATACATCTGGGCTCAGAAAAAATGAAGCGCATAACTTCTAACGGATCTTCCTTTTCATGAAATCCAGCATGATGGGAGCAATTTCCGGCAGGTGGCTTTCCAGTATTTTGTGGCCTGCTTCGAAAACATGGATCTCCGCATCAGGGTTATCCCGCTTGTAGCAGGGCGCCTCGGCCACACTGTAAAAGGCGTCGTATTTTCCCCAGAGCACGAGTATAGGAAGCTGCGTGCGGCGGAAGAATTCCTGGAATTTGGGGAAGTGCGCACGGTTATCCGGGTAGTCTTTAAACAAAGCATATAGCGAATCAATATGGCCGGGACGGTTTATCATGTTCCAGTCCAGCGTCCAGGCGTCAGGCGTGAATAGCGGGACCTGGTCTTCCGGTATGCCGGCTAAATATTGATTGCGGCAGCCTTCTTCATTCAGGAACTCCCCTATTTTATCCCAGTTCTCTTTCGTGGGATTTTCCCAATAAGCCTTACAGGCGTCCCACTCTTTACCCAGGCCTTCTTCATACATATTGCCATCCTGGAAAATGAGCGCTGTGATCTTTCCGGGATTCTTTAAAGCAACGCGCATACCTATCAGTGATCCATAGTCATGCAGGTACAGCGCAAATTTCTCCAGTTGTTTTTTCTCTGCGAAAGAAGATATGACGTTGCCATAATTCTCAAAAGTATATTGAAACTGTTCTGCTGTTGGATAAGCACTGTAGCCCATCCCGGGAAAGTCGGGTGCTACCGCATAATAATTTTCCGCGGCAAGAACCGGCATCAGGTCCCTGTACAAAAAGGAGGAGTTGGGGTATCCATGCATGAGCAAAATGGCCGGGTTATCGGGGTTTCCGGCTTCCCGGTAGAAAATATCCAATCCGTCCACTTGCATGGTCCTGTGAAAAACCCTGTGTTTTGGTATTGAGTTCATAAGATATTTTTTTCAAAATTTCCCCGGTTCTACCTCAAATGCGGTGCCAGGCTCACATCTTTTTCCGAACAAACAACTGTAATAACAGTACCTTATTTATCAACAATAGCTTGGCCGATCCAATTCACCAGGATTGTTTTCTGTTCTGCGGACAGCCGGGCGTCAGCATGCATGAGCGTATACGACGCAAGCGGCATCTCCCCTTCCTCAACCTGTTCTTTCATTCTTTTCAGTTTATTCCTTTGCCTTTTGGAGGAATACGCGCCGAAATTATTGAAGTTCAATTCTGCTTTCCCTTCTTTAATATGTTTTGCCATGAACCAGCCCAGCGGCTGGATGTTGACATACCAGGGATAACGCGTGTTGTTGCTGTGGCAGTCGTAGCAGGCGTTTTGTAATATTGTCCGGACATTCCCCTGAACATGATACAACACGGTTATATCCGTGACGGAAACACCGCTGCCGGATTGATTCTTCGCTGGCGGGAAGAATTGAATGGTAATAATTCCAACCAGCAGGAACAGCAATATATATTTTAGCACTTTCATTTTACAGCTTTAAAGTATGATCTCCCGCGGACAGTCACGGGAGATCATACATCCGTCTTGCAGCGGATCAATTATTTGATAACTTCTTTCACCACCCCGCATGTGAGCATCTTGTCGCCAAAATATGGGTTTTTGATCTCCCTGGTTTCGCTCAGCCACATGGCGCCTTTGTTGTTGTCGTACATAGGGCAATGGTCGTGGTAAAGCGCCTGCCCGCTGCCGAATCCTTTTACCAATTCATAAACATCCTCGCTCATCTGCACAAAATGCTCGCGTTGGTGCGCAATGTTCCCTTCGTTTTTACTGATGTGACCGGCATGTTCTTTCAGATCCTCTTCATTTTCTGCGTATAACTTTTGCTGTTCCGGGGTCATGGCAGACTGGTCAACTTTCCCCAATGCCTCGCCCATCGCTTTCGCGCCTGCGGCGGTTTCTGCGGCATTGCCTGCTGCCAGGCCGTTTTTTACATGGATATAATGATCGATCACCGGCTTGAGGGAAGCGGCTACTTTCGCGTCTACCTCTGTAAACTGCGGTTTGATCTCAGTCACGTTTTCATCAGCAGGCGTCTCATGTTTCATGGCATCGCCTGCTGTTACAGCGGAGTCCTGTTGTTGATCACCCGATTTTTGCGCGCCGTTGTTGCAGGCAGCGAAGACAACGGCGGCCAGCGCCAGGGCGGTAATGTTCTTTTTCATTTTTTGTTGATTTTAAAGTTTAAGGAAACAGTAAGTATGATTGGTTTTAATTTTTACATGCCGGCCATTCCCGCCATCGGGTCAGATCCTTTTTTCAGGATGAACTCGGAATACAATAAATACGCACCGGTAACAACTACCTTATCCCCTGCATTTAATCCCGCTGTGATCTCCACGGCATCGGCATCCTCCATGCCGGTCTTTACCATTTGCGGCACGAACTTCCCGCGTTCCTTTTCGATCCAGACATGCGCGCCTTTACCGTCGCGGATCACGGCGTCTACCGGCAGGCTCAGCACATTTCCCTTGCTTTTTAAAGGCAGCCGGATGGTAGCCTGCATGCCGGGCTGCCAGCGGCTCCCGGGGTTGGGAATAGTACCGCGTACCTGCAGCAGCTGGCTGCCGCTTTGCAAAGAAGGGTTGATGAACCGGACCGTCATATCCCCAGGTTCATTCTCCCAGCCCGCCACCATCACCTGCACGGATTGCCCGACGCGGATGGCAGCGGCTTCCGCGGGATAGACATCTGCTTCCACCCATAACTGATCGTATCCTTCGAGGCGCATCACCGGTCCTCCTTCGGGAACATACTGGCCTTCGGTGACGGTCAGCTCAGACACGATCCCGCCGGTTGGGGCCGGGTAGGTAACGTAAGGGTTCACTTTCCCGGATTGCACCAGGCGGTCGATCTCCGCCCCGCTCTGATCATACAATACCAGTTTTTGCTTCGCCGCCGTTTCGATCTGCCGGAAACGGGCGTCGTCCGGGAATTGCCGTGCCTGCGCAACCGTTAACAGGTATTCCTGCTGCAGGGCCGCCAGCTGCTCGGAATAGATCTTATACAATGGCTGGCCTTTGCTGACCTTTACACCGGTCTCTTTCACAAAAAGAACTTCAATGCGGCCGGGTACACGGCTGGAGATAATGGCCGTTTTTTCGGGGTCGGTTGCCAGCCTGCCGCTCAGGTTCTTGAAGCTGGACAAGCCCCCCGCTCCCACCGCCATGGTCGTGATATTGGCTAATTGTACCTGGCTTTCGCCGAGCGTGAGCGAAGCGTCTTTGCCGGATTTGTCAACAGGAACGAGGTCCATGCCGCAGATAGGGCATGTTCCGGGCTTGTCCTGCACGATCTGCGGGTGCATGGGGCAGGTATATGTCTGCGTTTTTTTACCGGCGGCTTCTTTTGTACCCGCTTCCGTGCAGGCTGCAAGCATGATGGCCGGCGCAATGGAAGCAAACGCAACTGCCTTTAAAAAACTTTTCCTTTCCATATCTTACAATGTTGCATTAGTGATTCGTTTTGATAAAGCTCTCGCTGTCCACGAGATACGATACATTGGATGCCACTTTCCAGGCGCTGATATCCGTGAGCACCTGTATCATGCCATCCGCTTCCGCACCGGTTCTCACCGCTACGGGAACATAGGCGTCATGTTCTTTCCTGAACACGACGGAACTATTACCCAGCCTTGAAACCGCTTTCTTAGGCAGCCACCAGCCCTCCGTATAAGTCAGGGGAACATTCGCGCTTAATAATTGCCCGGCCCGGAGTTTGTTGTCCGGCAGGTATACCCTCGCTATCGTAAAGTTCATCCCGTTGCGGAAAACAGGTTCGATCAGTCCTATGTTGCCGGATTGCACCATGCTTTCATCGCTGGTGGGATGGAAATGCAGCTTTTGCCCGTGTATAAGCCTGGCAGCCAGCGCGGGCGGGAAAGCGAACTCCGCCACCAGCGCCTTATCCTGGTAGATCGTAAACAGGGACTGGCCCGCGCTGACATACTGCCCTTCACGCAGTAATACCGGCGTAGCGGCGGGCGCTGCAGGCGCGGGAATAGCCGCAGCCGCTCCACTCATACCATTCATTCCATCCCCCGCAGCGGGAGTAGCCGCCGGCATAGAAGGCGCAGGCGTTGCGTTTCCGCCGACCGGTTTCTCCAGGATATAGCCGTTGCCGGGACTGAATACCGGAACGCGGTACAGTATCTCTCCTGTTTTTAATACCCGTTCAACCTGGGCGTTCTGCATGCCGAGCAGCAGCAGCCTTTGTTTCGCGGCAGACAACATTTCACCGCCGCTTTTTGCAATAAAGAGCAATTCCCGCTGCGCTGCCGCCAGTTCCGGCGAATACACTTCCATGATCATCTCTCCTTTCCTGACGGGCTGGTAATTGTATTTAACCAGCAACCGTTCTATCCGTCCGCCAACACGGCTTGAAATACTGGTCTGGTTGCGGGTATCATACGTCACGATACCGTTCACACCGGCAGCAAAAGTGCGCGCGCCGCTTTCCGCGCTGATGGCCGGGATCGTAGCTACGATCCTTGCATTGACCGGTTTCGTCAACATGGCAATGCTGCTGTCTGCCGCCATCCCGCCGTGAGCATCTTTCAGCACCAGGTCCATGCCGCAGACCGGGCATTTCCCGGGTTTATCCTGCACTATCTGCGGATGCATCGGGCAGGTGTATTCCCTGCCTGCAGCATGTTCCGCATGAGCGTCCTTATCGCCTTTACTTTTGCAGGCAGGCAGCGCCAGTACTGAAAAAGCCAGGCCCAGCAATATTTTAACGATATAATTGTTTATCATAATCCACGATCATTTCGTATAATTTTAATTTTTCGTCCAGCACGTTGGCCTGCATCATGGTCAGCGCTTCCCAGGAATCGATCACGTTAGACAAGCCCAGCTTGTTTTCCTGGTAATTGAGGAAGTTCACATCCAGCGCCTGGCGCAGGGCGGGAACGATCTTGTTTTCCATGGCCCCGATCCGCTTTTGCATGGAAAGTATTTCGTAATGCATGCCGTAAAGCATTCCCTGCGTTTCCTGCAGCATAGCGGCCCTTTCTTTTTCCATGGCCTGCACTTCATACTGCATCCCTTTGATCCCCGACTTGTACATTCTGGAAGACCACGGCGCAATCGGGATGCTCGCCATCACCATCGCGCTGTAGGCCTTTGGCATCATGGCGCCCAGCGGATTCATATGGTCGAAGCGCAGCCTGAAGTCCGGCTTCTTTTCTTTCCGCATGCTTTCGATATTCAGCTGCATAGAGCGTATGCTTTCATTCATTTTCAGGATGTCCATTCTTGCCGTTGCCAGGGAAGCTGTATCGTAGGAAGGCACCCCATCAAACTGCGGCTGGTAGCTGGTGTCAATGTCAAACTGGTCATTGCCCGGCGCATTCATCAGGCTGTTCAGCCAGGCCCTGGCTTTGGCAATGTTGCCTTCCTGCATGAGGATCATATTTTTGTTGTCTTCGATCTTCGCGGTGGTCTTGTATACGCCGCTGAGCTGCGACTGGTTGTAGGGATAGCGCACTTCTTCGATCTTCTTCATCGTCTCCATGATCTTTGTATTCTCCTGCAGGATGCTGATCCGCTGTTTCGCGACGAGCCAGCTGAAATAGAGACGTTTCGCCTGCGCTTTCAGATCGTTCAAGGTAACCCCGCGCGTGGCTTTGTACACATTGCCCTGGGAGGCGATATACTTTTTGCGGGCGCTGAGCTTTGCCGGGTTGGGAATGTCCTGTTCCAGCTGCAGCATCAGGCTGCCTTTGTCCCTGTCGTCCATCACCGATTGCCCGGGATATGGCGTCATAAATGTGCCAATACCGGCCATGGGCGCCATCCAGGCGGTGGCGGCGTCTGCATTGTATTGGTAGCTTTCCGCTTTCAGGGAATAAGATTGCAGCAGCGTGTTGTGCCGGTCGATGCGGAGCAGTATGCTATCCAGCGGCAGTACCGGCGCTTGCTGGGCGGCCGCTCCCACCGGCGGGAACAGCGCTGACAGGATGAGATAATTAATGATGTACTTCATGGATCTCCAGTTTTCCGTACTTGCGTAATTCGTATTCTTTTGTTAATAAGAAGATCAGCGGCGTTACCAGCAGGATGTGGGTAGAAGAGGTCAGCACCCCGCCGATCATCGGCAGCACGATAGGTTTCATCACGTCGGTGCCTACGCCTGAGGCCCAAAGGACGGGCACGAGGCCGAACAGGGACACGCATACCGTCATCAGTTTAGGGCGAAGCCGTTTTGCCGCGCCGTGGATTACCGCCAGGCGCAGGTCTTCACGGGTGATCGTTTCCGATGAATTCCCTTTCTCCTTCACCAACTGCTGCATCGCGTCGTTGAGATAAATGACCATGACGATCCCTGTTTCCACCGCGATGCCGAACAGCGCAATGAAACCCACGGCTACGGCCACTGACAGGTTCACGCCCCAGAAATAGATCATGTAAGCGCCGCCTATCAAAGCGAAGGGCACCGTGATAAGGCTCAGGAAAGCTTCCCGGATGGAATGGAAAGCGAAGTAAAGGGAGAAGAAGATGATCACCAGCACCACCGGCGCGATCCACATCAGGGTTTGCTGCCCGCGGATCAGGTTTTCGTACTGGCCGCTCCATTCCAGGTAATAGCCCTGTGGAAGAATACCAGCGGTATGATTCAGTTTTTTGATGGCCTCATCTACCGTGCCGCCCAGGTCCCGGTCTCTGACGTTGAACATCACGGCGCCGCGGAGCATGGCGTTTTCCGAAGTGATCATCGGGGGGCCGTCTGCAAATTTCACGTCGGCCACGGAAGACAATGGTATTTCCCCGAATGAGGCAGACATGATGGGAATGCGTTTGATACGCTCTACGCTGTTGCGGTAATCCTGCGGCATGCGGAGGCTGATGGAGAACCGCTGCCTGCCTTCGATCGTGTTGCCGACAGGCGCTCCGCCCAGCGCTGTTTCCACGGTCTGGTTCACATCATCCACGGTTAACCCGTAGCGGGCAAGGTCCTGCCGCCGGACATCTATATCCAGGTACTTCCCGCCGGTAACAGGCTCCACATACAGGTCCGCAATGCCGGCGGTGCCTTCCAGCGTCTTTTTTACCCGCTCGGAAACAGATGCAATGGTATCCAGGTTCTGGCCATACACTTTCACGCCTACATCTGTACGGATGCCGGTGGCCAGCATGTTGATGCGGTTGATGATGGGTTGCGTCCAGCCGTTGACCACGCCCGGGATCTGGAGTTTGGCATCCAGTTCGTTGATGATATCTTTCTTGGTAATGCCTTCGCGCCATTCCGATTTGGGTTTCAGCATAATGATCGTTTCGATCATGCTGATCGGTGAGTTATCCGTGGCCGTACTGGCACGGCCGGCTTTACCCAATACCTTGTCTACTTCCGGAACCGATTTGATGATCTTGTCCTGCACCTGCAGGATCCGCTTCGCTTCGTTGTTGGAAATATCCGGCAGGGTCACGGGCATGAACAGGATGCTTTGCTCGTCCAGCGGCGGCATGAATTCGCTGCCGAGACTTTTGAGCAGCGGGATGGTGATCACAAGGGCAATAAGATTGACCGCTATCGTGGTCTTGCGCCATTTTAGGACTCCCCTGATGATGGGCTCGTAAACCTTTTCCAATAAGCGGTTCACAGGGTTGGCATGATCCGGACGGAACTTTCCTTTCATGAAAAACGAGATCAGCACCGGCGCCAGCGTTATTACCAGCAGGGCGTCCACGATCATGATGAAGGTCTTGGTATAGGCCAGCGGGTGAAACAGTTTGCCTTCCTGGCCCGTCAGCATGAACACCGGCAGGAACGAGGTGATGATGATGATGGTAGCGAAAAACACCCCGCGGGACACTTGTTTGCTGGATTGCTCAATGACCTTCAGCCGCTCTTCTTCGGATATCCATTCCGGCGGTCTTTTGAATATTTTCTTTAACCGGTTCATTGTTATTGGCTTTGTTGCTGTTTTTGCCACAGGGCATATCTTTCAGCAAGATGTTTATATGCATTTTCGGACATGATGATCCCATTGTCCACGATAACGCCGATAGCCAGGGCGATCCCCGTCAGGGACATGATGTTCGACGAGATGCCGAAAGCATTCAGCAGGATGAAGCTGGCCGCAAGCGTGATGGGAATTTGTATGATGATGCTGAAGGCGCTTCTCCAATGGAAAAGGAATATGATCACGACGACCGACACTACGATCATTTCCTCGATGAGGGTGTTTTTGATGGAAGTGACCGATTCCCTGATCAGCTCTCCCCTGTCGTAGACAATATCGAACTTTACGCCTTCCGGCAGGCCTTTGGCCACTTCTTTCATCCTGGCTTTTACCTTTTCGATCACGGCATCTGCATTTTCCCCGTACCGCATTACCACGATGCCCCCTGCGCGTTCGCCTTCTCCGTCCTGGTCAAATATGCCCAGGCGGGTTTCACCCGTCATTTGCACGGAGGCTACGTCTGCGATGCGCACCGGTATGCTGTTCTGGTTTTTGACGGGGATATTTTCTATTTCTTCGATGGATTGCAGGTAACCTGACGTCTTGATGATATAACCGATGTCGCTTAATTCGAACTTCCGCCCGCCCGATTCGTTGTTGTTAGCCCGGATGGCATTGATGACCTCTGGGACGGAAAGGCGGTAGTACAGCAGCTTATTGGGGTCTACCGTTATTTGATATTGTTTCTGGAACCCGCCGAAAGAGGCGATCTCGCTGACGCCTTCCACGTTCTGCAATGCAAATTTCACGTACCAGTCCTGCAGTGCGCGTTGCTCCCCGAGGTCCATACCGGGGGCGTCCAGCGTATACCATAAGATATGGCCGACGCCCGTGCCGTCAGGGCCCAGCTGGGGTGTGACGCCGGCGGGAAGCGTGCGGGAAACGGTGCTCAGCCTTTCCAGTACCCGTTCGCGCGCCCAGTATATATCCACATCATCGTTGAAGATGACATATATAAAGCTCATGCCGAACATGGAAGAGCCGCGGACGTATTTGATCCTGGGCAGCCCCTGCAGGTTCGTTACCAGCGGGTAAGTCACCTGGTCTTCGATTAGCTGCGGCCCGCGGCCCATCCATTCTGTAAATACGATCACCTGGTTCTCTGACAGGTCCGGGATGGCGTCTATCGGGTTCTTTTTCACGGCGAAAATCCCCCAGGCAAATAACGCCGCGGCCATTACCAGCACGATAAACCGGTTCCTTAATGACCATTCAATAATACGGTGTACCATATCTTGCTTTTCGGTTTTGACGGACGCGGCAGCTCAACGCTGCGCGTTTCATAGTAAAATGATGACCGGCTCAATTGCGTCATTGCAAGGAGCTGTGTTTGTGTAAGTAAGCGGTGAAATATGTAGCGGAAACTACCGGCCATTAAAAGCTAAAGGGAGTGAATAGCAGGCCGGGTAAGGGGTTGGGGTCAAATACGGAAAGTGCAAAAAAAGATACGGGCAGGTACGTTGTTACTTCGGGGCGGGGCATTCCCGGTCGGGTATTCTTCAACAAAAGAGACAGGGAATGCCGCAGGAAGGCTGATGAAAGAAACGGGAACGGCAATGGCCGCCAACTGCATATGTTGAAAAATGTTCTCGGAGATCTTCTGGTCTTTTTCCAGTTTCACTGTCTGGTGAATGTCCTTACAGCATTTTTTAGCACAGGCACTATTCTCCCCTGAACCGCATTTGCTGCATTCCCGGGCTTCGTGCTGCCAGAACTTCACATCTACCAGCTCTCCCATGCAATAATGCAGGTGAAATGTAGCGCCGGTGGACGTTGACATGTAAAGCAGCGCCAGGATCAAAATGAGGAACCTTTTCATCTGCCACAAAAATATGGGCATTCCTGGGTTTAATTGTTACATAATTTTGTGATATCGTTTATATTTTTTGGTGTGCCGGGTATCTGCCGCTTATTTTAATTCCCGCAGCTTTGCTTTCATTTGCGCTATTTCTTCCTGCTGGGTCCTGATGATCGTTTTACATAATTCAATGCCCTGCCAATGCTTCCTCTACATCTGAAGGATAGACCGCATCCAGCATTTCGCAATACGGGTCAGACATATGAAATCCTTCCTTGTATAAACGGGCTGCATGGCTGAAGTATTTTTTCGCCAGCTTGTGTTTCCCCAGAGAGCGGTAAGCCATTCCCCTGTAATAACTGGTTTCTACATAGTTCCTGTTCAATTTTTCCTGCCGGTCGAGGTCCGCCAGGGCGCCGGAATAATCCTGCAGTTTTAATTTTAACACGGCCCTGTGCAGGAAGTCGAACTGCCCGAGATAGGCTTTGCCCCTGGCAGCTATAACACTGTCAATGCCTTTGGAGAAATAAAGGGAGGCACCGGCATAATTGCCTAACTCCCTTTCACATAACGCCATTACGATATTCAGGCTATAAGTGGCGTCGCCGGTACGTTTGGTGGAATAATGAGTGAGGCTGTCGAACCTTTCCAGGTCTTCAAGCGCGCCTTCATAATCTCTCAGGAATTTGAACCTGCACCAGCCCCGTATATCCATGAACCTGCCGGGCTGCAGGGCGACTGCTTTATCCACGTATTTACGCCAGGTTGCAAAATCACCTCTTTTCAGGTAAGGAACGCCTATTTCATTCCAGGCGTCTGCCATACCGGGGCATAGCCGGATGGCACTGTCCAGCAATTCCTGGCATCGCCGCGAGCCCTGCGGAAAATCGCCGGCCAGGTTGCTTAACCTGCAGGCTGTATTACAGCTGGAATCCGTATATACATTGCAATTTTGCTGACCTTTTGAGATGAGGCCAACCAGGCAGAAAAACAAGAGCAGGTATTGGTGCTTCAAGGACTGACGCTTATTATTTTACCATTCCTGATATGGAAAGTGATATACTGGTAGCTGTCATATGCTTTCTCCTTATACACCGGCGCCTGCCACCCGCCCAACTGCTTTACCAGCCCGAGCAACTGTTGGGATAATGCAGGTTTAAATTGAATGGGCTGGTAATTTCCGTCTATCCCGAAGAGGCGGAAACGCCCCGTCTGGCCATTGCAGTTAATAATGAACCTGACTGTCAGGAATCCATGCTGGTCAAGGAACTCGTCCTGCGTATGAAAATTATCGAGGAGAAATTTTACGATCTGTTTTTTATGGCTCTTGTAGTAAGACTTAAGATTGTAATATTCAAGCACCTGCCGGGGATTACATACTTCAAACGCCGGATCGTCCCGCAGGCTGTCGAAGAGGATTTCGCCTGCATTTTCCGGGAAAGCCTGTTTTTGCGCAAAGGCCGGGATGATAAGGATAAAAAGGGTAAGGGATAATATGATGCTTTTCATATAACATGAATTTACGAAAACACCCGTTTTTCTGCCGCAATGAAATATTGCTGCCCTTTCCGCTGCAGGCAATCCGTTTCAAGTATTTTGAAATCAGCGCCCGTGATTGATTGTTCCAGCCCGGGAAGGTCAAATAACTTCATGCCAGGAATAAGCCCGAGCTTGCTGGCAAGCAATAATCCCATCCCCGCAAGCGATCTTTTTCCCAAACAGGGCGTGACGGAAATAAACAATCCTCCCGGTTTCAGCAATTCATGTATCCTCGCCAGCGCTCCCGGCATATCTTCCAGCAAATGGAGCAGGTAGACGGCCAGGATCACATCAAAAGATCCTGCTTTAAGTTTCTCATCAAATATTGTCGAACACGCGTACGTTACGTTCCGGATGTTAAGCTCACCGGCACTCTGCCGGGCCACCCGGATCATTTCAGGGGAAATATCAATGCCGGTTATCCCGTTCACTTCACCGGCAATCGCGTTGGCCACTATCCCGGTCGCGCAGCCGTAATCCAAAACGTTACCTTCCTGCCTGAGATACTTCCTGGTTTTATCAAGTATCCTGATTCGTCCGTCCCTGTCCTTCATTTCTTCCTTATCGTACCCGCCTGCATTGTTGTTCCAGAATTTTTCAGATCTGTTCATATTTCTTCTTTTATAAACAACAAAACAGCATCCGCAAGGTTGCTATTTGCTTCCGGGTATGGCCTGCGGCGCGGTGGTAGGGCCTTCTACGATAAGCTTGCCGTCTTTTAATATCTTCATCCGGTCAATGAAAACAACACGTTGCTCACCCGTCACGGAAGTACGCGCGTGGTATACGCAAAGCATCTCTTTTCCATCCGGCGAGTATGTGATGCTGTTATGTCCCGTTCCGGTCACTACCCCGCCCTTCTCTACGTTTTTCTGTAATACGGGGTTGTTGGCTGCTTTGGTAAAGGGGCCCAGCGGGCTTTTGGAAGTGGCATACCCGACTGCGTAATTTTTGCCGCCGAAATAATTGGCGGAGTACATCATATAGTAGGTATCTCCTTTTTTAAAGATAACTGAACCTTCCGTCCACCGGCGGTTGATCTCTTTTGAAGTAACAGAGCGGCTTTCCCATTCGGCCTGCTTGTCATCCATTTTTACGGGAGGACGCAATAACATTACCGGCTCTCCGATTACGCCGCTGAAATCAGGTTTCAGTTCAACGCCGTATACCCAGCTTTCTTCAACAACGTCAAACCATCCCTTTTCCTTCGCCCAGGCCGCCACTTCGCTCTCCACGGGATGTTTGTAGCAGCAGCGGGAATAATAAAGGTAAATCCTGCCATTTTTATCGAATAGCACGTTGGCATCGATAACGGGGTAGCCGGGATCAAAAACGGGTTTGTTGCTGAGGTCGGTGAACGGTCCTGCGGGATTGTCTGCCACGGCCACGCCGATACGGAAATTCTCCAGTTCTTTATTGGGATTGTCTTTCCACTGCGCGCTGTAGAACATGTAGAACTTTCCTTTGTACTCGTACACTTCAGGCGCCCAGTAAGCCCCGTTCCACGCGGCGGTGGAGTCGCTCCAGCCGTTGCTGTTGCCGGCGTAATATACCTGTCCTATACTTTCCCAGTTCACCAGGTCTGCGGAGGAATAAGCGGCAAAACCGTTTTTGGCGCCTCCGCCGGTTCCGTACATATAATATTTGCCGCCTTTGACTTTCAGTACATAGGGGTCACCGAATTCAATCGGCAGCGGGTTCTGGTAGGTGCGCCCGGTGGCCGGCTGGCTGGACTGTGCAAGCAGCCCGGAAGTATGCAGGGTTAACATCAGCAAAAAGGATCCGATTGATATCTCCAGTGTTCGTTTCATTATTTGATAGTTATTTAAGAGGATGCGGTCAAATATAGCCGTAAGAAATTACAAATTAAAATTTGTGGGGGCAAGGAAAGATTATGCATAGATGGAGTAAAGCGCTGAAAGGAGTTGCCCGCTGCTACAGGCCCGCAGAGTGGTACAGGCCGTCTGCGGCAATGATCAGCAGCAGGGTTACATCATTGCCCAGCGATGCCCGCAGGATGCGCAGGGCTTTGCGCATGTGCTGCTCTACTGTGTTAACGGAGATGTTCAGTCTTTCCGCCACTTCCTTGTTGGAGAGCTGCGCCTCGCGGCTCAGCAGGAACACGGCCCTGCATTGGGGCGGCAGTTCTTCTATACGCGCCTTGATGTAAGTATGCAGCTCTTTCATTTCCAGCTGCAGGTTTACTTCCGGGGCCTGGAAAAGCGGGCCTTTCCACAACGCCTGGTCTTTCCGCAGCTGCTGCAGCTGCTGGCGGTGATAATTGAAAATACGGTTCTTTAATGCAACAAAAAGATAGTTCCCCGGAACAGTATCTTCACGGAGGGAGGGCATCTGCCGGTAAAAAGAGAGGAACACGTCCTGCGCCAGCTCTTCCGCCGCGGCGGTGTTACCGGTTTTTTTATAGGCGATATTCACCAGGCGGATGAAGTGCCGTTCATATATGATGTTGAACGCTTTCTCATCTCCCTGCTGCCATAACGCGAATAATTCAGGATCACTATAGTTGGCGTACCGTGCTATGATGATAAAGTTTATTCAAATTTAACAATATTCCGTACTTTTTCAACGCTTTGCTGAATCGATTCAGCAAAAAATCAAAGATCCCTTTATCAAACAGGTTATCAGTCAGTTAGAAGAAAAATCCCTGGAAAAGAAAAAAAATCCCCTCGAGGACTAACGGCAGCTGCCTGAAACCGTGTTTTTATTTACAGTTATACTTATGGAAGCACACGCTTTATATGAACTCCTGGAAAAATACCGGCAGGGCAAATGCAGCCCCGAAGAGCTGGAGCAGCTGGAACGCTGGTATGCGTCGCTGGGCAAAGACCGGCCGGACAGCCTGCTGGAAGAAGGCAGCGAAGCAGCGCAGGTGCTCACCAGCCGTAAATTACAGGAGCTGCATGCCTCCCTCGGGCGGGAGCGGCGCGTGGTGCCATTCCGTAAAAGAGTGCTGCGATGGGCGGCCGTAGTAAGCGGGCTGATATTGCTGGCGGGAGGCGCCAGGTATTATTTTAAGCCTGCTTCCCGCCAAGGCGAACTGGTAAAAGAATATCGCATACCAGCCGCGCACAGCCGGCACATCACCCTGCCGGACGGCAGCCTGGTCAT
This sequence comes from Chitinophaga sp. YIM B06452, assembly GCF_039655965.1. Classification (NCBI taxonomy): domain Bacteria; kingdom Pseudomonadati; phylum Bacteroidota; class Chitinophagia; order Chitinophagales; family Chitinophagaceae; genus Chitinophaga; species Chitinophaga sp. YIM B06452. The sequence goes on from NZ_JAWLKY010000008.1 coordinate 155,325, forward strand.
ATTGCACGCCGGCAGCCGCCTCGAATACCCCCTCGCGTTCAACAACAACATCCGCGACGTGACGCTGGTGGGCGAAGCTTACTTCGACATCAGGCCGGATACCGCCAAACCATTTGTGATACACAGCGGCAGCCTGCGCACCACGGTGCTGGGCACGGCTTTTAATATCAGGGCATATGAAGGCTCCCCGGAAATAACGGTATCGGTTACACGCGGAAAAGTGAAAGTGGAAACAGAGCAGGAAGGCAAACTGCTGGCCGTGCTGACGCCGGACCAGCAGGTGGTGTACAACAACATGGGAGCCACCGCCGTCAGGCAGCCTGTGACCGCGGATTCCGCTATACAATGGGTGCGGAAAGACATGGTGTTTGAAAATCTTTCTTTCGCCGCCGTTGCACAGTCCATCAGCAACCGCTACCACGTCAATGTCCGGTTTGAGGACGAAGGGCTGGCTACCTGCCCCATCAGGGCCTCGTTCAACGGCACAGAGCCGCTGGAGACCGTTTTATCTGTAGTCTGCGGCATCCGCAATGCATCATATACCATAGAAGACGAAAACGATATCCTGATAACAGGGAAAGGATGTCTGCCATGAAACTATTTCGCTAGATAGAGAAGAACAACACTATTCGTTCACCAAAATTGCGTTCAAATAAGAAACGGGCCGTGTATCCGTAGGGCCCTGCATTTGCCTAACCTTTCTGACGACCAGCAGGCACATACCCGGAACAAGGCAATGGCATTGCCACAGGGCAGCGTATGCCCGTAAGTCAACCAGGATTATTCTGTAAACAAACTAAACTTAAACTAGTTATGAAAACACACGTAGCTGTGCAAAAACAGCTGAGAGGCTTCCTATTGCCTTTACTGATCTCAACTTTCCTTGTGTTGCCCATGTTCCTTTCCGCATCGGGCAATGCGCAGGACATGAACACCAAAAAGATCACCTTATCGCTTACCAAAGAATCACTCCGCAATGCGCTGGTAAAAGTAGAATCACTTTCAGGCTTCCGCATTGCTTATCCGCCGGACCAGGTGGCGCGTTTCCGCAGCGTCAGCCTGCCTAAAGGCACACGCACCGTGAAAGAGACCATTAACCTGCTGTTGCTGAATACGTCTTTGCAATTCCGCCAGCAGGAGGAGATCATCGTCATATTCCTGCAGGAAGAAGGGAAAGCGGAAACAGATACCACCATAGCACCCGCCGCTGCGCCCCGCCAGGAAACGAAAGCACGCACCATCATCGGCTCCGTAACCGAAGCGCGCACCAACGTTTCCCTGCCCGGCGTTACCGTCATGATCAAAGGCACCAACCGCGGTACGCAAAGCCAGGGAGACGGCACTTACAGCCTGCAGGTGCCGTCAGGCTCCACTACGCTGGTGTTCAGTTATATCGGCTACAAGCCCAAAGAAGTGGAGCTGACCTCCTCCAACCAGCTGCACGTGGCGATGGATCCTTCCAACACCGGGCTGGACGAGGTGGTGATCGTGGCGTACGGTGAACAGAAGAAACAGACCGTAACAGGTTCCATCGCTTCGCTTACCACGAAAGAGTTGCAGCAAAGCCCTGTGTCTAACCTCACCAACGCACTGGCAGGCCGCCTGCCCGGCCTCATTACCACGCAGCGCAGCGGCGAACCCGGCGTGGACGCCAGCACGCTCTATATACGCGGCATTGCCACGCTCAACAGCGCCACGCCCATTTTCATGGTAGACGGTGTGGAACGCAGCATCGATTACGTAGACCCAAACGATATTGAAAGTCTCACCATCCTGAAAGACGCCGCCGCCACCGCCGTGCTTGGCATGCGCGGGGCAAACGGCGCTGTGCTGATCACCACCCGCCGCGGCAAATCAGGCGCGCCCAGTGTGAACTTCCGCGCATCCGCCGGCATGCAGGAGGCCAATAAATTGCCGGAATACCTTGGCTCTTACGACTATGCCCGGCTGCTGAACGAAGCGCTGGTGAACGACGGCGCACAGCCCGCTTTTTCAGATGAACAGCTGGAAGCCTTCCGCAACGGCACCGCGCCGAATACGGACTATTACAAATTCATTATGAAAACCTCCCACGTAGGACAGGCGAACCTGAACGTCAGCGGCGGCGGCAACGTGGCACGCTACTTCATTTCAGCCGGCTACAACATTGCAGAGGGCAACTACCGGCATACCAAATCCAATAAAGAAGGCTACAACGGCAACAACGTCATGAAAAGGTATAACCTGCGCGCCAATGTAGACGTGGACATCACTCCCAACCTCTCCGCCCGCCTGGACCTGGCCGGCATCCTGACAGACAGGACGGACGGCAACAACTCTGCCAGCACCATCATGAACCTGGCCAACCGCATGGCGCCTATTTATCCCATTTTCAACGAAGACGGCAGCATGTGGGGCAACGGTACTTTCCAGAGCAATATTTACGGGGAACTGTCGCAGAAAGGTTACCGCCGCTGGTACAACAACACCACGCAAGGTACCTTCGCCCTCACCCGCAAGCTGGATTTCCTGACGAAGAACCTCAGCGCCAAACTTTCATTCTCTTATGACAACACCAATACGCCCAATGCCAGTTACGGCCGCAACTACGCCGTATTTGAGCCCATCCGCAATGCACAGGGGGAAATCACCAGCTACAAACAGTTCGGCAACGACACCCGCATAGACCCCAACGGCGGCTTCAGTGGCGGGGGCGCGGTGCGGCAGACCTATGTGGAAGCCACCGCCAACTGGAACCGGTCCTTCAAAAAACACAACGCCACCGCCATGCTGCTGTGGAACAGGCGCCTGCTCGAAAACGGCTCCAGCATTCCCAACGCGTACCAGTCCCTGCTATTCCGCGGCACGTACAACTACAACCAGAAATACCTGCTGGAGCTGAGCGCTTCTTACCAGGGCTCTGAAAACTTCCCGAAGGAAAGCCGCTTCGGCCTGTTCCCTTCCATTTCCGGCGGCTGGGTACTGTCTGAAGAGAATTTCATCAAAGACAATGCGCCCTACATCCGTTTCCTCAAACTGCGTGCGTCCTATGGCGAAGTAGGCAACGACCGGAGCGGCGGCGACCGCTTTCTCTGGTTCACTTCCTGGGGCGGCGCCGATCCGTATTATTTCGGCAGCAACGCCAACCAGGCCAACGGCTGGGGCCAGGGCGCCATCGGCAACCCCGGCGTTACCTGGGAGCGCGGCAAACAGGTAGACCTCGGGCTCGACCTGCAAATGTGGAACGGCAAGCTGGATATCACGCTGGACGTGTTTTCCCAGAAAAGAAGGAAAATACTCATTTCCCGCAGCACCCTTTCCGATGTGTTCGGCCAGGGCATCAAGGCGCAGAACATTGGCGCCGTGGACAACAAAGGCATAGAGTTTGAAATTTCCCACCGCAACAACATCGGAAAATTCCGCTACCAGGTGAGGCCAAACTTTACCTACGCAAAGAACGTCATCGTGTACAGCGACGAAGTGACCCGCAGTTATTCCTGGATGCGGCGCACCGGCCATCCCATCGGCACCAAGTTCGGACTTATTGCAGAAGGCTTTTTCAGGGATGCGGAAGATGTGGCGGGCAGCCCCTTCCAGAATTTTTCCGCTTATGGTCCGGGCGATATCAAATACAAAAAACTCACCGGCAAAGAATATGACTACATACAGGCCAGCTTCGATGAAACCCGCATTGGTTACGCCCGCACGCCGGAGATCATGTACGGCGCCACGCTGGCTGCCGGCTATGGCAACTGGGACCTCAGCGTATTATTCCAGGGCGCCGCGCACGCGGATGTACTGCTGAACAACGAAGCCGTGTACGAATTTTTCCAGAGCGGTAAAGTGAAGCCCTTCCACCTGGGCCGCTGGACGCCGGAAACCGCCGCCACCGCCACTTACCCGCGCCTGCACAGCAATACCCATGGCAACAATCACCGCGCTTCCTCTTTCTGGATACGCAGTGCAGATTACCTGCGGCTCAAGAACGCGGAAATAGGTTATACCCTGCCCAAGCGCTGGATCGCGCCGCTGAGCCTCTCCTATTTCCGTATTTACTTCAACGGCATGAACCTGTACACCTGGGACAAGCTGGACGATTTCCAGGTAGACCCGGAAATAGGCGACGGCAACGGCGCCATGTATCCCATTCAGCGTATCTGGAACTTCGGGATAGATGTAAAATTTTAACCACTCACCATTTAAGCTGATTCAAAATGAAACGTAATATTCTCCTTACGATATTTTTATTTTCCGCGCTCGCCCTGCTGCCTCATTGCAAAAAGGGCTTTCTTGACAGGGCCGCCACCACGCAGCAGCAGGATGTAGACATCTTTACCAGCTTCGCGATGACGGACCAGGTGGTAAACAACCTCTACAGCAAAATGCGCGGCACCTACACTTACCTTGGCGGCTACAACATGGGCTCCGCTACAGACGAAGCCAAGGACGCCTCCAGCTGGATGGGCTCCATGCGCTTCAACAACGGCTCCTGGTCCGGCAACGACAACCCTATCGGCAACACCTGGCGGGACAACTACGTGGCCATCCGCCAGGCCAACACCATTCTCGAGAACGTAGCCAGGTTCAACACGCCCGATGATGCGAACAACCCCGGCACCCTGGAGATCAGGCTGGGCGAAGTGTATTTCCTGCGCGCCTATTTCCTGTTCGAGCAGATGCGGCAGTTCGGCGGCGTGATCATCGTTACAAAATCCATTGACCAAACGGATGAAGCCGCGCTGAACAAGCCCCGCAATACCTACGACGAATGCGTGGCCCAGGTATTGGCAGATTGCGACGAAGCGTTCAAACGCGTACGCTACACCTACGATCCCAATACGGAAACAGGCCGCGTTACCAAAGGCGCCTGCCTCGCGCTGAAGGCCCGCGCATTGCTCTTTTCCGCCAGCCCCTTGTGGGCCAATGCCGGTAAAACCGGCTTCCTCGCGGATATTGCCAGCGGCAGCATGCCCTCAGACCCTGCCAAATGGAAAAAGGCCGCAGACGCCGCCAAAGCCGTGATAGACCTGAAAGACGGCGGCAACACGGTATACGCCCTGGAACCAACACTGGCCGCCCGGCAGGATATGTTCAAAAGCAAAACGCTGCAAAGCAAAGAAGTGATCTTTGTGCGCATGCGCGAAGCCAACCAGGACTACGACCGTTATATTTTCCCCAAGGGATACGGCGGCTGGAGCGGCTGCGCGCCCTCCCAGGAGCTGGTGGACGATTATGAAATGAACAACGGCCTGCCTATCGACGACCCGCTTTCCGGCTACGACGACACCAGGCCCTACACTAACCGCGATCCCCGTTTTTATACGGACATCCTCTACAATGGCGCCAACTGGAAAGGCCGCCAGGTAGAGACCTACGCTACCGGCCGCGACAGGCAGAGCACAGAAACAGACCATACCCGCACCGGTTATTTCACCCGCAAGCTGGCAGACGAGGCCATAACACCCGGGCAAAGCGGCAGCCGCTTCATTCATGGCATCAATTACCGTCTTGCTGAAATGTACCTCAGTTACGCGGAAGCGCTCAACGAATGCGAGCCTGCCAATCCCGATGTGCTCACCTACGTAAACCTGATACGCACACGCGCAGGCCAGCAGCCTCTGCCGGCGGGTCTTTCGCAGGCAGACATGCGTAAACGCATACAAAATGAAAGGCGCATAGAGCTGTGTTTCGAGAATCACCGCTTCTGGGATGTGCGCCGCTGGAAAATAGCGGAAACCACGCAGAAAGAAATGTGGGGCATGCGGCCAATCATAGACGCCACCGCACCGGGCGGTTTCCGGTACGAACGTTTCAAGGTGGAAGACAGGCTGTGGAGAAATGCGATGTACGTGATCCCCATCACAACAGACGAAACACTGAGGAACCCCAATCTGAAGCAGAACGAAGGCTGGTAACCATCGGGCTGCATACATTCAATTACCAGGAAAGTAATAAGGGGGCGAAAGCCCCCTTTTGTTGTTGTATTGAATAAGTTACCTGATCAGCGTAACCGTGCCCCTGAATACGAAAGTAGTACCGTCCTCGCACACGGTTTCTATCGCATATACATAGCTGCCGTAAGGCGCAGGCTTGTTCTTCCAGGTGCCGTCCCAACCGGCGGCGGCGCTGTTGATCTGGAAATGCGTTCTTTCAAATACCAGGCCGCCCCACCTGTCGTAAATGCGCATCCAGGCCACTTCTTTGATGCCGCGGCCTTTGGGGTAGAACCGTTCGTTTACGCCGTCTTTGTTGGGTGAGAAGCCTGTTGGCAGGAACACCGCCCCCATGTCGCAGGTTACTTTTACCAGCACATCGTCCGTGGCCTTGCAGCCGTAGCTGTTCTTTACTTCTACCGTATAATTTGTGGATATATTGGGCAGGGCCACCGGGCTTGGACAGGCGGTGCAGTCCAGGTATTCCTGTGGCGTCCAGGTCCATTGTATGATATCTGCGCTGCCTTGTGCGCCCAGTGTTACAGGCACACCTGCCATCCCTGTGCGGTCCGGCCCGGCATTGACGGTGGGCGCCGGCTGTACGTTCACTACCAGCGAAGTATCGTGCGTAAAGCAACCATCGGCATCATAGCCGGTTACTTCATAGGTGTAATTGCCTGTTGTTTTGATGGTGGCATGCGGGTAAGGGCTGCCGGTATCATCCAGCCCCTCTCCTTTCCACAGGTAATGATCAGCGCCCGCTACCCGCAGCGGAAGCTCATGACCAAGGCACAGTACCGTATCCGGTGTGGCCTGTATCCTGAAAGGTTGTGCCACGCGGATGCTCACATCGTCGGTATTAGTGCAGCCATTGGCGTCTTTCACGGTTACCTGGTAAGTGGTGTTTATCCCTGGAGACGCCACCGGGTTGGGCGCCTGCGGGTTGCTCAGGTCCGTGGCCGGCGACCATTGATAAGTGATGCCGCCGCCAGCGCTCAGCGTGGCACTGCTACCCAGGCATACTACATCCGTTGTGGCAGCGGCGTTCACCACCGGCGTGGGCGTTATATTAATATCGTGAAGCGCTGTATCGCTGCAACCATCTTTGCTGGTAACAATGAGCTTCACCTCCGCAAGACCGGGCTTGCCGAACACCTGGTTAGCCGGTTGTTGTACATTGCCGGTGTTATTATTGCCGAAGTCCCATTTCCAGGCAACATCACTTGCGTTGCTCACTGTGCCGCTGAAGCTGACCGGCGCGTCCTGGCAGGCCTGCAAAGGCCCGCTGATGGCCGATACCGGCTTGGGATAGGCATGCACCATTTTGCTCACCGTTTGCGTACAGCCGAAAGCGGTAGTAGTAGTGAGGGTGAAATTATAGCCCTGCAGTTTATCCAGGTAGAAACGCGGCGTGGCAGTGGCATCGTTTTCCGCCTGCAGCCCGGTTTCGTATGTCCATTTATACGTGGCTTCTTCTTTCAGTTCATCAATGGAGTAGCTGTTGAACTTGGGCGCAAAGGTGATCCAGCCTTCATCGCATACGAACTCCGGCACAGACGCCAATTGCACATCCAGCTTGTCTATAACGATAGGATCTTCCAGGAACGCGGTGCCCTTGCAGCCTGCCTGGTCTGAGAGGATGAGGCGCGGCTTGTAAATACCGGGATCTTTGAAAGTATGTTTGATCACTGCATCCGTTGTTTCCGTTACATTACCGTCTGTGAAGTCCCAGGCAAAGTTGACCGCGTTCATAGCCTCTACCTTGAACTCTATCTCTTTTGTGAGACAGCCGCCGTTGGAAGAAGTGGTGATAGTGGCGTAAGGGCCCTTTACTTCTACTTCCTCCTCGTATTCGTCTTCTGTATCAGCATCACCTATCACTTTCAGCTTCACTTTATATTTTCCTGCGTAGGTGTAAGTGTGGGAAGGATTGTCGATGGTGGAAAAGCTGCCATCGCCGAAATCCCAGTATGAACTGGCGTGGTTAACGGAGGTGTTGGTGAAACGGGCTATCACCGGCGGGCAGCCGCTGTTATTCACGAACGAAGTGGTAACCGTAAAACCGGCGCTGACGCTGGATACTTTGATCTGTTTTTTTGCGCTGTCCACACAACCGTTATCGTCTTTTGCCAGCAGCTTCACGGTGTAGACGCCTTTATCAGGATAGAGCTTGTTCGGGCTGTGCTCGGTGGAAGAGGTATTATCCCCGAAGTCCCACTGGTAGGTGGCATTGCCGCCCGTTTCGGAAGTATAGTTAAAGAACCATACATCGCCGCCAGGCGGTATCAGTGAGGCGCTCGGCATAAAGTCTGCGTTGGGGCCGTTCACCTGCAGGTAGGCGCCGCTGGTCATGCTGGTGCAGCCGTCTTCGTCTGTGACGGTCAGTGTCGGGGAAAAATAACCGGACTTATTATAACTGTGTTTAAAAGGAGGCGCGGTAAATATTTTTACAGGAGTACCATCCCCGAAATTCCATGACCAGGTTTTGATAGGTTTCCCGTTGGAAACATCCGTCTGGTCTGTAAAAGTAAGCTCAGTGCCCCTGCACTCCAGCACGTCCGGTGCAAGGAATTTCGCCACCGGCCCGCGCACGGTCACCGGTACCTTGTTGCTGGTATCCGCGCATCCCAACATGTTATACCTGATAAAACGGATGGTGTCCTTGCCGGGTTTGAGGTTTGCAAAAGTGGCGTTTTGGTAACCGTAATCCCACGGAAAAGTACCGTCTGAAGAATGCCAGAAATAATATGAGATGGGAATGGCAGCGTCAATGGATGTTATGCTGGCCTTGAGCATTTCATTACTGCACAGCGTTGTTTTGTCTGTGTTAATGGTAATGGGCGACGGCGCATACACCGTGATGCTCAGGGAATCGGTACTGGTACAGATGCCGTCTGAAACGGTCAGCTTTACAAGGTAGACGCCCGTCTTGTCGTATTTGTGTTTCGCGGGACTTGTTTTTGAAGTGTATACATTTTCCTTCCCGTCTCCCCAACTCCATTTCCAGCTGGTAATATTGCCGATAGACAGATCATCAAAACTCATCTCCGTTCGGTTCTCACAATTGACAGGCTGTATGGCAAAACGTGGGAAAGGATTCACCGCTTTGATATAATCCGTTTTGGTGACCGTTGCCCGGCAGCCGAAATTTGCCACGGTCAGCGATACCGTATAGATACCCGGCTCCCTGTAGCTATGCGCCGAATTCTTGGTGTGAACGCCGGCGGTGCCGTCACCAAAATCCCAGATCCATTCGTTGCCTACGTCTGCAGTTCCATTGAAATGCACCCAGTTGTTGCCGCATACCTGCGGGGCTTCCGGTGATGAAAAATCAGGCACCGGTTTTTTATACACCCGGATACCAGCGGTAGAATACAGGTTCACCGTTCCTTTACAGCCATTCGCTGTGGTATAGGTAAGCTTTACGGTGTAGGTGCCTGCCGTGGTATAGGTATGCGAGGGCGTGGCGGCAGTGGATTTGGGGCTGCCGTCGCCAAAGTCCCATTCATAGCTCGTAATGTTATCCCCGGCAGTGATCCAGCTGCTAAAAGAAGGAGTCAGTCCTTCGCAACCCTCATTAACACTTGCATAGGCGTTCACCTCCGGCTTTACCACATAGATATAATCCCAGGCTTCGCTGGAGCAGCCGGATGCATTGCCTACCGTGAGCTTTACGGTGTAACCTCTCACGGCATTGTAAGTAACGGAAGGGTTTTGCTGGGTAGAAGATTGTTCATTCCCAAAGCTCCAGTTCCAGCTGGTGGCGCCCTGCGATTTATCGGTGAACTTCACGGTGGCTGGCACATCGCAGATAGCCGCCTGGTCGAACGAAAAAGCGGCCTGGGGTGCGGGTTTCACCACAAAATCTTTCGTCACCGATTCCCGGCATTTGCCGTATTCTGCCGTCATGGTCACCTTTACAGTGCCAGGGCCGCCGGATGGATAATATAGAACAGAGGGGCTGCTGTAACTGTCGATGTACCCTTTATCAACGCTCCAGGTCACATTGTCTGCCTGCGGGTTGTTGGCAGCGTTGAAGGGGGCGCTGCTGCTGTTCGCACAGATGCTGGCCGGCACCACGAAGTCCGTTTTAAAATTGGCCACGTTAATGTCCTCAGACGTTTTGCTGGCGGTGCAGCCTTTATCGCTGGTAACGGTGAGTTTTACTTTATAAACACCCCGGTTGGTATAGTTATGCGGGCCAGGGTTAGCCACTGAAGCGGTGCCGCCATCGCCAAAGTCCCATTTATAGGTAAGATTGCCGGGGCCCGTGGAGGTATTGGTAACCGTCAACGTGCCGGGAGCGGTGCAAAGGAACTTGTCAGACACGCTGAAATTCACGACCAGCGGGGCCGCCGCGTCTACGATATTACTGATCTGCTTCGATGCCGTGCAACCGTTGCTGTTTGTAACGGTGAGGGTAACGGTGGGCGACAACGCGTTGTTGTAAGTATGCACCGGGTTGCTGCCGGAACCGGTGGCGCCATCCCCGAAATCCCAGCTGTAGGCTGTGATAGTGCCGTTCATGGGGTTCGACTTGTCCGTAAAAGTAACGTCGAAGGGTATGCAGCCTTTGGCGGGGCTGGCGGTAAAGTCGGGTTTGGGTTTCTCCCATACCGTAACCGACTTTTCCGCTGTGCTGGTATTGCCCGCGGCATCTTTCACAGTCAGCGTCACTTTGTAAGTACCTGCCGTTGTATAGGAAGCGCTGGGGCTTTGCTGCGTAGAGGTTGCACCGTTACCCAGGTTCCACTGCCAGGAAACGGGGTTGCCGGTAGAATTATCGTTGAATTTGGTGATCAGGCTTTCACAATCGCCGGATTTACTGGGGGTAAAATCCGCCCTTAACTGCGCCCGGGCGGAAACGCCCGTCAAAAGCATCAAAAAAAGTACAACATAGGTGATAGCACGGCCAGGCGCTGCCTTGGGAAGTAGGGACATGAGAATAAGAATTCGCGTCCGAAAGGTAAGCAAAAAATCCAAATCCGGGGCGGCCATTTGCCCGGAAAACCGCTTTAGCACTGTCAGTCAGGGCATTGTGCAGTATGCACCTTCAGCTGTCCGCCGCGCATCAGCACGTCGTGCGTGATATGCATGGCCGCATGCGGCCGGCCGTTGAGGCTGAGGGATTGAATGCAGCGGCCACTGCCGGTTACTTTTATTTCCCAGGTCCTGCCATTGGGCAGTTTTATCACCACGCGCTCAAATGCGGGCGTGCAGAGCTGGTACTGGCCGCCAACGGGGTCTACCGGGTACATGCCGATGGCTGCAAAAACATACCAGGCGCTCATCTGGCCGGCATCGTCGTTGCCGCTCAGGCCGCCAATGCCGTCGCTGTACTCTTCTTCCAGGATACGCGCCACGGCCTGCTGGGTTTTATAAGGCGAAGCGGTGTAGTTGTAGAGGAAAGGAATATGATGGCCGGGCTCGTTGCCGTGCCAGTATTCGTTTTTAAGAAAGAGGCTGTCCAGCGCATTTTCAAAGGCCTTCCGGCCGCCCATCAAAGCGGCAAGGCCTTCAACGTCCTGCGGTACGTAAAACGTGTACTGGCGCGGGGTGCCTTCGGTGATGAAAGGAAGTTTTTTGTCCGGGTGGAATGTTTTATAAAAGCTGCCGTCGCTGTAGCGGCCGTTCACCAGGCCCACTGAGGGGTCGAACACATGGCGGTAGTTGCGGGCGCGTGCTGCCAGCACGGCGTGGTCGTTTTTCCTGCCGGCGGCGGCCGCTATGGTGGCCAGGGCATAATCGTCGTACGCATATTCCAGCGTGCGCGATACCTGTTCTTTTTTATGGAAAGCGTCCGGCACGCTGTCTTCCAGGGGAACATACCCGTATTGCAGGTAGGAAGCCAATGCGCGGCGGCCCTTGCCGTTTTTGTAGTCAGGAGGCGGCGCAACGTCAAAGGCATTTTTACGCATTAAAGCGTATGCTTTTGCAACATCATACCCGCGGATGTTCTTATTGTAGGCTGATGCAATGAAGGCGGTAACATGATCGCCGATCATGGCGGCTGTATAACTGTTCCAGCAGGGGAAAATGGGCAGCCAGCCGCCCTGTTCGCCTTTCAGGATCATAGAGCGCACACAGTCGTTGATCAGGCGGGGCTGCAGTATTTCAAACAGGGGCAGTTGCGCGCGGTAGGTGTCCCACATGGAAAAATCGTCGTAATAATTTCCTTCTTTCAGCTGCTCCGCCTGGTAATTGCCTGCAAAGCGCGGGTAACGCCCATCTATATCGTTCATCAGGCGCGGGTGCTGCATAGTGCGGTAAAGCGAGGTATAAAATACCCGTTTGGCCGCCTCATCATGTCCCGATACTTCCACCTGCCCGAGCGCTTTATTCCAGGCGCTTTCAGCCTGCTTACGGAAGCGTTCAAAATCCCAGGTGTTCATTTCAGCGCGTAAATTCTTACGGGCGCCTTCGAGGCCGGTGAAAGATGTGCCGATGCGCAGCTTTACCACCGTTCCCGCCGCCGCTTTCAGGCCAATGTAGCCGCCCGCCCCGGGCTGGTCCCGGATGCTTAAGGCAGCGGAGGTTCCCGCTGCCGAAAATGTTCCCGCGGTGGCAGCCGTTTCATACTGGATCACGAACCAGCCGCTGAAACCCGCCGGCTGGCCACTGCCCTGGTAAATGCGGTAAACGGGGTTATAGCCGGTGATCTCTTTCTTTACGGTATCGATGCTCACGAAACCTTTGTGTTTATCGCTATTGGGCGTTATCAGCAGGTACAGGCTGTCTGATTGCAACATGGTGAATTGCAGCATGCCGCAGCGCGCGGTGGCCGTCATTTCCGTTTGCACGTCACCCAGCTGGTTCCTGTAATAATGCGGGCCGCTTATTTCTTTACTGTGATCAAGAGGCAGGGTGGCGGAGGTTTTCAGCGCGCCGGTCACCGGCATTACCGTTACGCTCCCGTAGTCCTGCGTACAGGAGCCGCTCAGCCAGTGCGTGAGCCGGTAGCCGCCTGATGTTTCGTCTTTGTAATAATAAGGCGCCTGGCATTTACGCTCGGTGGCGCGGGTTTGCGGGCTCAGCTGCAACATGCCGAAAGGCAGGCCCACCGCGGGGATGACGTTGGCCAGCATTTCCGTGCCGGCGCCATGTTTGGCAGCGCTGATGGTAGTAGACGCTGCGGTACCCGTCAGGGGATTTACATATTTCACAAACGAAGACTGCGCATGAGCGCCACTATATGCCAGTAAGAATAACGCGGAGATCTTTTTCATACAGCATAAATATAACAAAAACCGGATACAGCCCCCGTTTTGCAGTGTCGCTTTTAACCCTATGATTGTCGCATGTACACTGCAGGCGGTACGATATTGTTACCGAGATTTGTATCATAAAAAAACGCACGATATGAATAAGCATCTTATCACCGGCATCCTGGTTGTTATCGTTACAGCGGCAGCAACATCCTGCCAGCCGCGCCCGGAAGAAGGGCAAAACGTTTCAGCTGAACCCAAAGGCACTGTTGCCAGCCAGGCCCTGAAACCGGCTGAGAGCGGCTATGCAGATGTGAACGGGCTAAAAATGTATTACGAAGTATATGGCCAGGGTAAACCCATCGTGCTGTTGCATGGCTCCTATATGACCATTCCCCTGAACTGGTCGCAGATCATTCCCCTGCTGGCCAAAGACCGGAAAGTGATCGTAGCCGAAATGCAGGGCCACGGCCGCACCAGGGACATAGCCCGGGAGATCAGCTACGAAGGCATGGCAGATGATGTATCCGGGTTGCTCAAACACCTCAAAACAGACAGCGCCGACATACTGGGCTACAGCATGGGCGGCGGAATAGCTTTCCAGCTCGCTGTACGCCATCCTGAGCAGGTACGCAGGCTCGTGGTATTGTCCGGCACTTATAAGCACGATGGATGGTGGCCCGATGTGGAAGCCATGTACCCTTCTATCAATGCCGACATGTTTAAAGGCACGCCTATACAAAAACAATACGACAGCCTCGGAAACGATCCGGCCCATTTCCCGGAGTTTGTCAAAAAGGTGATCAGTATCGATCTGAAACCTTATGACTGGTCTAAAGAAGTGAAAAACATCAAAGCCCCGATATTCATGGCCATCGGCGATGCGGACGGCGTACGGTATGAGCATGCGCTGGAACTGTTCCGCGCCAAAGGCGGCGGAAAAATGGGTGATATACACGGCCTGCCCAAATCCCGCCTGGCCATCCTGCCCGGCACTACGCACATCGGCATGATGATGCGCACGGAGTGGTTGATACCTATGGTCACTGATTTCCTGGATTCAGATTTAAGCACGGCTCCGCCTACTTTTTAAATAGCTGAGAAAAAGCCCGCTTTTCTTTGTAAAAAAACGCATTGCAATAAAACCGTCATTGCGAGGAGCAGCAAGGAATTCTGTGCAACAGGAAACGCGACGAAGCAATCTCCTCCCTGGCCCGGAGTACGCCAATTCAATGAAAGAGATTGCTTCGTCGTCCCTCCCGCTTTGGCTCGGCGTCTCCTCGCAATGACGAACTCTTCTCGCGATGACGACTTACAGAAATTTATGTTATTGCCGCTCTTCGCGGTGACGGCCTTTGCTGTCCTATCATCTCATACATCCATCATCATCACCACCATTCCTTTGTATTCACTCCTGATGTACGGATAATTAAGTTCATATTCACCAATCACCCGGAACCCGCACTTTTTATAAAATTCAACAACCGCCGTACTGCTTTCCATTGCTTTCAGCCAAATGACCTGCTTATGCTTTTGTTTTGCATAGTCAAGCACAAAGTCAACCGCTTTTTTACCAAACCCTTTGCCAGCGGCTTCTTTGATAAAATAAATGCGTTCCAGTTCCAATGTTGTATTCGCCGGGAAATCACCGACCGCGCTGTCTATATTCAGCTTAACAAGCCCCACATATTTTTGCCCGTCCTGCACCAGGAAAAAGGCGGCATTGGGATTGGACATTTCTTCATCCAGCTTCTTTTCATTGAAGCTATTCTTCATATAGTTTACGCCTTCATCTTCCCAGAGATGGGTGTAATGTTCCAGGTACGACTGCAGCAACACCCGGATCATATCTTTGATGTCTTCTTTTGTACACGGTTTTATGGTCATAACATGCGCGATGAGTTGATAAATATACCGAAAAACAACGGCCCCGCTTCTCCTCTTCTTCCTTCAGAATAAAGTGTTTATTTTGAAGCCGGATACCTAAAACCCATAATAGCACATGATGCGCCTTATATTCCTCGTTACCGGCATGCTCGCGGCATTTTCCCCTTATGCGGCTTTCTCCCAACCCGCAAAGACCTCCCCTGTGAAGATCATCTTCGACACGGACATGCATACCGACTGCGACGACGCAGGCGCCATGGCAGTGCTGCACACACTCCAGGATAAAGGAGAATGTGAGATCCTTGCAATGATGTGCAGTACAACAGACCCTTTCTCCGGGCCGGCGATAGACGTGATCAACACCTACTACAAACGCCCCGGCATCCCGATCGGCATCCGCAAAGGAAAAGGCGTATTGCGCTCATCGCGGTATACACAGGGCATTGCTTCCGCATTTCCGCACGACTTCGACCCGGATAAAGCGCCGGAAGCGGTAGCCCTTTACCGCCGCACGCTTGAAAAGCAGCCGGACCAGTCTGTCGTGATCGTTACCGTTGGCTACCTGACCAACATCAGCGAATTGCTGCAGCTGCCCGCGGAAGCAGGGCGGCTGAGCGGCATGGAGCTGGTAAAGCGCAAAGTAAAGTCATGGGTGTGCATGGGCGGGAATTTTATCGGCTCCCCTGCGAAGGATGATCTTAAGCTGGGCAACGTAAATTTCTTCTACGACTCATCCGCGGCGTATTACGCTATTCATCACTGGCCCGCGGAGCTCGTCTTCGCCGGGCGCGAAGTATGCTCTGTGCCCAGCGGCCTGGCCATCGGCGAGCATCTTTCACAGACGCCGCAGGATAATCCCGTACGAAGGGCATACGAACTGTATTTCGGGGGAACGCCGAAGAACCGGCATGTGGCAGACCTTGCCACCGTACTGTACGCCGTTCGCGGCCTGCGCGACTACTGGGATATTGAGACCAAAGGGTATATGGACCTTCATCCCGATATGACCTTCGAATGGAAATCCGACAGGGACAGTAACCAGGCGTATCTTCTAAAAAAAATACGTGATGGAAAGCCCAACGACCGTTACGTGGAATCGGTGCTGGATACGCTGCTCCTGGAAGGGCCCGGTTTGTAAAAGGCGCGTTATAAAGCGCCGAATTGCTGACGGTATTGCAGGGGGCTGAGCTGCATTTTTGCTTTGAACATTTTATAGAAGTGCGACACATCGCCAAAACCGCTGTCGAAACAGATATCTGAAATGGTCTTGTCTGACTGCGTAAGCTGCTGGGCGGCATAGTTTACCCGGTATTCAATGACGGTTTCTATAAAGGTCTTGCGGGTGATCCGCTTGAAATATTTACAAAATGCATTCGGCGTCATGCCCGCAATGGCCGCCGCTTTATCCAGCGAAACCTCCTGCCTGAAATGCTCCACCAGGTATGCAAAGATGGGATGTATCCTGGCCTGGTCCGCCGGGGACAGCTCGCCTGCCTGCCATTGGCGGTCCAGCTGTGTATATTCTTTTGACACGGCCAGCTGCTGCAATATTTCCAGCAGGCGGATCATCTGCCTGAAACTATTTTTCTCCGCGGCAAGGCCCATTAGCTGTTCCTGCACCAGCGCCCGCGTCTTTTTGACGAACTGTATGCCGCCGCCGCTTCTTTGGAACAGCTGGCGGATGTTGTGCAATTCAGGTTTGGAGAAAAAATCGTTTCCCAAAAAATCAGGCGTAAACTGGATCACGATGGAACGCGCGGCGGAGCTGCTCTTCGCATCCGGCTGCAGTTTCCAGCAATGGGGCACATGAGGGCCCAGCAACACCAGGTCGCCATCGGAAAAACCGGCCATATGGCTGCCCGCATACCGTTTGCCGCTTCCTTTAACGATCCACGTCAGTTCGTACTCCGGGTGAAAATGGTATGGTGCCGCGAAACCCGCTTTCCCGAATGATCTTACCAGGAAGGAGTGATTGCCCGCGGGCTGCAAAACTTCGTAGGTGGCCTTCAGCATGGCTTTTTTTATCTTAAAACTATGATTTTTACGTCAAATGGATAAAATACCCCAATAAACAGCCAATTTCACCATTTTTTTCCCGGCGGCGGATGGCTTATTTCGTACTATTAAAACTTTCCAGTTATGAATACCACCACTCCCACCCTGCCGGAATTAAATGACACCAGGGAAATTTTCCCCGCACAGGCGGAAGCCTTCCGCAGGGACGGGCATACGCTGACCAGCAACGTGCTCAGTGCCGCTGAAGCAGCCGCTTACCGCGAGGTTATAGCCGATGCCGCCAATCAATACAATACAGAAAAGCGCAGGATCGAAGACAGGGACACGTATGGCAAGGCCTTCCTGCAGATCATGAATTTATGGCGCGTGGATGAACGGGTGAAAAAATTCGTGCTGGCAAGGCGTTTCGCTAAGATGGCCGCGGACCTGATGGGCGTATCCAACGTACGCATTTACCACGACCAGGCTTTATTCAAAGAACCCGGCGGCGGCCCTACGCCCTGGCACCAGGATCAATACTACTGGCCTATTGACACGCATAATACCATTACCATGTGGATGCCGCTGGTGGATATTGACGTGGACATGGGCATGCTCACCTTTGCCTCCGGGTCGCATAAGAACGGGGTGGTGTTCGACTATGAGATCTCCGATGAATCGGAAGGCGCGTTCAATGAATACGTCAGCAGGCACCAGTTCCCTGTTACCCGCGCATCCGCCATGAACGCCGGGGACGCTACCTGGCACTATGGTTACACCATCCACAGCGCGCCGGGCAACCGCTCGCCGCACATGCGTGAAGTGATGACGGTCATTTATATCGCTGAAGATGCGAAGATCACCGCGCCAAAACACAAGTGGCAGCAGAACGATCATGCCACCTGGCTGATGGGCCTGCCCATCGGCGGCCCGGCCGCGTCTGAGTTGAATCCCCTGTTGCTGTAGGTCTGGCATAAAATAAAAACCCGCGTAAACACAGTGTCTACGCGGGTTTCCTGTTTCCAGTATCATTAAGCTGCCAGGTGCGGGTACCGTTCGTGGAACTTCTTCCTGAAATACCTCCCGAGCAGCCCGAATTTTCCATGCAATTCGCCCATGCCCTGCACTTTCATGATACCTTCCCCGTAAAGTGCTGATTCAGGCGGGCGGCGTACTTCGCCGTAATAGATCACATCGGTTGGGTGGCCGTCGATATCCATGCTCATTTTCATCGGTTTCTGCATCATGATGGACGACATGCGGGTTACTTTCTCGCCGTTGGTGATGGCAGCGGGTTTGGCGCTGAGCAGGCGGAAACGGTCGAACACCAGGTGCTCTTTGGCTTCGCCTTCTTCAAAGAAAAGATAATGCAGGTTTTCCCCGCTTAACACCAGGTAAGCCGCGTTATCCGCTTCATGATAACGGGCTTTCACGCCTACCATGGCCCAGGCCGCGGTTTTGGCGGCGGTCACAGCGGCTGATTTCACCTTATTGCCCACGGTGGTGATATAGGCGCATTGCGTAAATGCGTCGATGGGCGCATCCTGCATCTGCTTTTTGATCGCTGTAAAATGGCTCCTTAACAATTCATCCTGTATCTGCGGCGCCTGCGACAGGGCGTCGTCGCCGGCATATTTTTGACGGGTGCCTTTGAGCTTTTTCATGTAAAACACCATGAATACGCCGTAGGCCACGGCAACCAGGATAATGATGGTAATTACAGTGGGTGACATTTTTGTAATACTTGATGGGTGAATAATACAGGCGCTATACCCGCTTTGATTTGATGACCGTATCCTCGTCTTCATCATCATCCTTGTCTGCCAGCAGGAAGATGCAGCCCGCAACGCCGATGACAGCAGTGATCACCGCAGCCGCGACCTTGCCGAAGATGCCGGTCATCACGGAGGCGATAAGGATCACAATACGGAACTGCCGGCCGCTGAGGTTGTCAAAATTGTACATGACGTAGGCTAAATAACCGAACGCGCCGAGCAGGGCCAGCGCCTCCAATATTTTCAGGATGGACCGTGTTATCTTCATAGTTTTTCATATGGTTTTTTGCTGCCTCTAAAATACGATGCACGGAAATTCCCGGGGGAGGTTAATCGATATTCGCCGGGGATAAATCCATATTCGCGGGAGAAAATGCCCTTGTGCGCAGCGGTTTGGGGGGAAATTTCCGCCTGCCCACCCTAAGCGTTAAACCCTTCTTTCCGGGAATTGTTTAGTTGTAGAACTTTTACTACAAGGATTATCGCGGGCAACAATTACTTTTATCCCGTTAAATCCATTTTTTCAGTAACCATACACCTTAAAACCAAATCGCGGCGCTATGTAATTAAATAT
This sequence comes from Chitinophaga sp. YIM B06452, assembly GCF_039655965.1. NCBI lineage: Bacteria > Pseudomonadati > Bacteroidota > Chitinophagia > Chitinophagales > Chitinophagaceae > Chitinophaga > Chitinophaga sp. YIM B06452. The sequence continues at coordinate 174,673 of NZ_JAWLKY010000008.1, forward strand.
ACATTCCCGAATACATAATGGCATAACATCGTTTCCCATGCTTCCTCACAGGGAGTGTGCAACATATTTGTACCCTATCATATCCTCATAAGATGAAAAAATTTGTCCTGTTAAGCATTTTCGCTTTATTAGTATCTCGTTTGTATGCAGCCGATTATTACTGGGTGGGCGGCGCCGGTTCATGGACTGAACTTAATCACTGGGCGTCCGTATCTGGTGGAGTCCCTAACAAATCTATTATTCCGGGGCAGGGCGATAACGTATTTTTTGATGCGAACAGCGGCCTGGTGAATGGTTCCAATATAGTTCTGCCTAGCGCCAGCCCGGCATATTGCAACAACATGTCGTGGGCGGGGGTAACAGCCGCCGCAAATTTTATTCACTCTAACCAGCCCCTGTATGTTTATGGCAGCATGGAGCTGGCAGCGTCCGTACGTTATGGCACCCAGGGAATATCATTTGTGGGAGGCGGCGCCGCTACATTGAAAATGAATGGCGCCGGCAGGATACCGGCTGCCGGCTGGTACAATCCCATCGTAGTCAACAAGCCGGGAGGTACTCTTTCTATGCTGGATGGCATTCCGGAAGCACTGGTAGTTAGCAGGATTACCCTGACAGCCGGCACCCTGGATATGTCAGATATGACCCATAACTTCGGACATTTTACAGGCACAGGCAATACTGCGAGAAACCTCGACATCAGTAATGCTACGCTCGTCCTCAGCGGCAGCTGGGATTACAGGGGCACTAACAATACTATCAACACAACAGGATCATTTATAACTGCGGTTAGTTTTAATTCAGACCGCTTCAGCTTTCCGAAGGTAGATCTCACGGGAGTTGGCGGCACCGCAATGGTCATCAACAATACTACTTTCGGCCAGCTTACATATACCAGCCCCGCATCTCCCTCCCAATCCTCGCGCATCGGCTCCGGCAATACGATCGACCGGCTGGAATTCAAGGGCGGCGGTTCTATTGCCGGTGGCGGAAATGTGATCAAAGACCTATACATCGCGCCCAGCAATCCCGGGTTCTCGTTTGCCGGCAATAATACGATCACAGGAACGCTGCATGCCAACACGCCGGATTGCGATGCCTTATCGCAAATCCTCGGTTTTGGCGCTAACGCCACCATTACTTTCGGGCCCGGCGCGGTGGTGGACGTACGCAATGTTTTTATGACCAACCTGGCTGCCGCCGGGAGCATTACGCTGCCTATTACAGTAACAGGAGCTGATGGCGGCGGCAACACGGGCTGGGATTTTCAACCCCGTGCAACCGGCACTACGTTATATTGGGTAGGAGGCGCAGGCGAATGGAACGACAAAAGCCACTGGGCTTCCTCCAGCGGCGGGGCAGGCGGTTATTGCGTGCCTTTTACCGGTGACGATGTAGTGTTTGATGCCAACAGCGGCTTTTCGGCAGGTAACAATACGGTTAACGCCACATCCGGCACTGCCTGGTGCCGGAATATGACCTGGACGAACGTTACAGGTTCTCCCGTGTTCGAAAACCGCGGAACTAACCTGCATGTGTACGGCTCTTTGGCGTTGAACCCGGCATTGACCTTGTACGGCAACATCAATTTCAAAGGTACTGACGCTGCTACTTTTACCGCCAACGGCTTCAATCTTGGCCTGCCTGTTTTCCGTGTCGAGAAAACCGGTACGGATGGAGGGGTTACCTTCGTGGATAATTTCACGCATCCCAACTTATATATCATTCACAATTCCGGCAAACTGATCATGGCCAACCGGACATTGCTCATCAGCCGGTTAGGCGTGGAAGTTAATGGCGTCCGTACACAGGATATCAGCAATTCCACGATCACGGTGGAATATGAATGGTCTACAAATTCCACTAACAACACCTGGGTGAATAATGCGGCCGGCTCTTTCATTATCGCGAAACACCGTTTCCTGACAAATGGCCTTACATACCCCAAAGTTCATTCCGGTGCCGTAAACGGCAATGTCGCCATTTCCAACGCCACCCTAGGCGAGCTGGTGTTTACCGGTACAGATATTCTCCCCAGGGTCATCGCACTTTATGGCAACAATACGATCGATAAGCTGGAATTTATAGGAGGAGCAGCGGAGATCCGGGGCAATAATACTATCAACAACCTGATACTGGCCCCCTCCCGCAATTATATTTTCAGGAATACACAGACCATCAACGGTCAGTTAAGCTACAACAACCCTGATTGCTCCGGCCTTGGCGAAATGAGAGGTGTTGCAGGCACTAATGCCACGCTCAATTTCGGGCCGTCTTCCACCAAAAATATCCGGAATGTGCTGCTGGAAAACATGACGGCGACAGGCGCCGGCGTTCCGGTTAGTGTAACCGGCGCGGATGCGGGCGGCAATACAGGTTTTAATATCACCTCGTCTGCCGGCGGCGCCCGTTACTGGGTAGGCGGCAGCGGCGACTGGAATGATGCCAGCCATTGGTCGCTCACGCCTGGCGGCGCGGGTGGCGCCTGTGTGCCGACAGTTGCCAATGATGTATTTTTTAACGCCAACAGCTTCAGCAGCGGCAGCAGCACGGTAACGATCGCCAGCGGTAATGCCTATTGCCGCAGCATGAACTGGACAGGGGCTTCCAACGCTCCCGTGCTTAACATGACAGGCGGCTTGAGGTTTGAGGTCTGGGGCGATATTATCATGAGCCCCAGCGTAACGATCAATGCCGCGATTAGTATGCTGGGAACTGCCAACGGCGTATTGACAACCAATGGAAATACGCTTGGCACATGGTCAATAAGTTTCAGCAGAGGAACCGGCAATACCTTTAAGATAACGGATAACTTTGTTAATCCCCGTTCCTCCATTGGGATATACAGTGGTAATCTCGACCTGAGCGGCAGGACCATTACGGCGGCTGCTATCACCGATCAGGCTACCGCATCCGCGACCAGCATTAATGTTACCAATGCCACGATCAATGCCAGCTGGAACTACGTGGGCGCGAACAAGACCCTGCAGGCTGCGGGCTCTGTGCTGACATGCGGCTATTTCCGCGTTAATGGCGGCACCTACAATAAAGTAAATGTAACTACGGCGGAAAATGATTACATTTTGATTTCCAATACCACAGTTAACGAGCTGCTCTTCAGCCACTCCAGTGGCTCTTCAGAAGCTTATATTGGCGGGGGAAATAACATTAACCTGCTGGAGTTCAAAGGCCGCGGCGTCATCAACGGAACCGGCAATACTATTGGCACGCTGGTATTTGCGCCGGGTAAGACTTATATTTTACAGTCCGGCTCCAATAACACCATTACCGGTGAGTGGTACGGCAGCGGCTCACCCTGTAACCCCACCCAGATAACAACTACTGCCGCCACGGCCGCCACTGTTACGAAAACCTCCGGCACGGTGGATTTCGATTATGTCCGCCTGAGCGGCATTACTGCTGCCGGCGTTACGCCGTTTATTGCAAGAGAACACTCCACGGACCTGGGAAACAATACCAACTGGACGATAGAACCCTATAACAATACGACCGCTATCACCGGTCTGGGGCCGGATTTCACCAAATGCGCAGAGGAATTCCCGCTTACCCTGGATACAGACGGCTTCCACGCCGCTCCTACCGCCACATACCTCTGGAACGACGGAAGCACAAATAAAACATTGACAGTAGCCACCGGAGGTAAGTACTACGTGAGAGTAAGCTACCCTGATGGCTGTACTATCCCGGATACTATTTATGTCACCCGCAGCACCGTTACCGTTGCTCCCGTTACCGGCACTATGGCTGTGTGTAACGGTGAAACAACCACCCTGCAAAGCGCTACCGCCGGCGGCGCTTGGAGCACCAGCAACGCGGCAATTGCAAGTATAGGCGCCACCGGCGTAGTGACCGGCACCGCCCCCGGCACCGCCACCATCACCTATACTGTTTCCAACAGCGACGGATGCAGCGCCAGCCAGACGGCCACAGTAACCGTCAATGCCATTCCCCCGGTAAATGATATTACCGGCAACCTGACAGTTTTCCAGGGCAGCACCACCACTTTAAGCAATACTACGCCTGGTGGCGTTTGGAGCAGCGGCAACACAGCCATCGCCACGGTAAGCAATACCGGCGTAGTATCTGGTGTGGCTCCCGGCACTGCCAACATTACGTATACCGTTACCAGCCCGCAGGGTTGCGATTCAGCCAGGACGGTGACGGTGACCGTAGATGGGTTTACACCGGCCAAACGGGTACTCTCGGTTACCAACACCGCGGATGCTGGAGAGCCTGCCACTAACGGCAGCTTTGCCATCAGCCTGCCGGCGGGTGTTGTGGCGGAAGAGAATATTACCATCAACTACACCGTTGGAGGCACTGCAGGCGCAACTGATTATACACCGTTGAGCGGCACTGCCACCATTTCCGCAGGCCAGAACAGTGTAGCCCTGCCCGTAACCGTGGCGGACGACGCTTTCGTTGAAATTACCGAAACCGTGGTGGTGACACTCAGCACGGCCACAGGCACTAATTATACTTATACCCTCAGCACAACAAACGGAAATGCTACTGTTAATATAACAGATGATGAAAACACAGCAGACAAACGTATACTGTCTGTGATCAATGTGGCTAATGCCGTGGAAGGCGGCGCCCAGGGCATGTTCCGCATCAGCCTGCCCACCGGCGTGACCGCATCGGAAGACATCAGCGTTAGTTATACCTTCAGCGGCACGGCCACCAGCGGTACGGATTACACTGCGCTGAGCGGCAGCGTGACAATACCCACGGGCCAGCCTGGCGTTGACGTGCCCGTTGTTATCATCAACGACATGATCATCGAAGGCGCCGAGAATGTGACAATGACACTGACAGGCGGCGCTACCGCAACGATCGGCAGTTTCACCGCCAGCGCTACCCAGGGCAGTGCTACCCTCAACATTGCCGACGATGATAATACCACAGCAAATCGCACGCTGGAGGTAACCAATATTGTGCATGCCGCTGAGCCGGGCACCAATGGCAGCTTCACCATTGCCCTGCCCGCAGGCGTAACCGCCATTGAGCCTATCACGGTAAGTTATGCCGTGAGCGGCACCGCCAGCGGAACGGATTATACCGCCCTTAGCGGCACCGTGCAGATACCTGCCAGTCAAAATAGTGTAGTGGTCCCCATTACAGTAACCGACGACGCCTTCGTGGAATCCGTTGAAACAGTGATCCTGACCATCAACAACGGCGCGTCGGCCACCTTTGCCTTCACCGCCAGCACCACTGCCGGCAGCGGAACGGTGAATATTACTGACAATGATAACACCACAGCCAACCGCGTGATCAGCATCACCAAAACGGCGGATGCCGCGGAGCCCGGCACGAACGGCACATTCCGCGTCAGCCTGCCCGCGGGTGTGATCGCCTCTGAGAATATCACGGTGACCTACAATGTCACCGGTACCGCTACCCCGGGAACCGACTATACCGCCTTGACGGCCGGCAACGTTGTTATTGCCGCGGGCACTAATGGCACCAACATACAGCTGGCTATTATCGACAATACAGTCATAGAAAACACCGAAACCGTAACAGTTAACCTGGGGGCCGCTACCGCCGCCGGTTTGGCTTATACTATCAGCGCGACCAATGGCAGCGCCACCATTAATATTACCGACAATGACTTTGCCGGCAACAACAACGTTGTGCTGGTCACCAAAGTATCCGATGCGATAGAAGGCGGCACCAACGGGCAGTTCCGCATCTCGTTGCAGCCGGGCGTTACCATCTCCGAAGACGTGGTGATCACCTTCACCACCGGCGGTGCAGCGCTGAGGAACACCGATTACAATATACTCGGGCTGAGCGGCAGCAATATCGTGATCCCTGCCGGCGCCAATGAAGTATACATCGATATCGACGCCGGCAACGATGGTATCATAGAAGGACCGGAGAATGTGGCGCTTACACTGACCAGCGCTGCTTCGTCCAGCTATCCTTTCATCGTCGATCCTTCCAGCAACAGCGGTTCCGTAAACATTATAGACGCCAATGCCGCCAGCAGCACACCATTGCAGGTGATCACCGGCGCCAATGCTTCAGAGCCTGCTGCCAATGGCACTTTCACGGTGAAGCTGGCAGGCGTGGCCACTTCCGCATGGCCGGTAACAGTTGGCTACCGGTTATCAGGTACGGCAACATCCGGCCTGGATTACCAGGGCCTGGGCTCCATCGTGATCCCCGCCAATACCAACGCCATTACGGTAAACCTCAATGTGCTGGACGACCAGATCATTGAGCCCGTGGAAACCATGACCTTTACGCTGCTCTCCGGCAGCGCAACCGATGGAGGCGGCAACGCCTTCATCTTCCCGCCGGACCCTGCCAACAATGGTATAACCGTTAACATTGCGGACAACGATGCGCCTGTCGCAGCCAACCGCGTACTGTCTGTGACTAAAAATAACGATGCTGCAGAACCTTCCACCAACGGCTCTTATACCGTAAGCCTCCCGGCAGGTTACCGCTCTTCCGCCAATACCACTCTTAGTTACACTATGAGCGGCTCAGCCGCCCGCAATACGGATTATACCGTTTTCACCATCACATTGCCTGCTTACCAGAACAGCATCACCATACCGGTACGTGTAACGGACGACAAGATCATCGAAGACACCGAAACGCTGGTGATGAACTTAAATGGCGCCACAGACGGCAACAGCTTCACCTACAGCGTCAATCCCACCACCACTGCAGTGGCGATGGACATTGCAGACGACGACCTGACTCCTGCCAATATGATGCTGTATGTTACAAATAACGGAGACGGCGCAGAACCATTCATCAACGGTGGATTCAGGATCAGCCTGCCGGCCGGCATCACTTCAGCAAGGGCCATTGACGTGAACTACACGGTGGGCGGCACCGCCGCAGCCGGCAGTGATTATACTGCCCTGCCCGCTACCTTCACCATCCCTGTGGGCAAGAACAGCATCATCATACCGGTAATAGTAAATGACGACCAGTTAATTGAAAATGTAGAGACCGTTACCCTGACAATAAACGGGGGTACCGCAAATACCTGGAACTTCACACCGGCAGGCGGCAGCAGCCATGCTATCGTGAACATTACCGACGAAGAGAATACCCCGGCCAATACAGTCATCAGCATTGCAGCCGGATCGGACGCCACGGAAGGTACCGCGGATCTCAGCAGCTTCACCATCAGCCTGCCGGCCGGCATTCTCAGCCCGGAAGACATTACCGTAGCATACACAGTAAGCGGCACCGCGCTCAGCGGAACAGATTACACCGCCCTGAGCGGCACCGCGGTGATCCCTGCAGGACAAAACAACGTGGTGGTAAGCACCCCGGCGGTAGACGACCAGGTGATAGAAGGTAATGAAACCATCATGCTGACCCTTACCAGCGCCGCTTCAAACGGCTTCAGCTGGACCGTCAGCACCACCGCCAACCAGGCTGCTTCCAATATCATCGACAACGATAATATACCGGCTAACCGCAACCTGGCGGTCACCAAAGTCAGCGACGCTACAGAACCCGGCACCGGCGGCATGTTCCGCATCTCGCTGCCCGCGGGCATCACGGTGGTGGAAGATGTTACTGTGAACTATGCAATTGCCGGTACTGCCACACCTGGCGCTGATTACACGGCTCTTACCGGCACCGCGGTGATCCCCACAGGCCAGGGCAGTGTGAATGTTCCTGTAAGCGTGATTGACGACCAGGTAATGGAACCGACCGAAACAGTGGTCGTTACACTTGCCGGCGGTACCAGCACCAGCTTTACTTTCGCAGGCGTAGGCGATGCAACGGTGAACATTGCAGACGACGAGAATGTGCCCGCAAACCTTGTTCTGAATATCAGCAAAACAACCGACGGCGCTGAACCCACTACCAACGGCGGCTTCAGCATCAGCCTGCCCGCGGGCGTAACCGTTTCCGAAGATGTAACGGTAAGCTATACAGTAGCAGGCTCAGCCGCGGCTGGTACAGATTACGCAGCCCTTTCAGGGACGGCGGTGATCCCCGCAGGCCAAACCTCGGTAAGCTTCCCGGTAACAGTCACAGACGACCAGCTCATTGAGCAAGCTGAGACCGTGATAGCTACCCTCACCGGCGGCACCAGCACCAGCTTTACATTTACCGGCGCGGGCAACGCAACCGTAAATATCACCGACGATGAAAGCACCAGCAGCCTGGCACTCACCATCAGCAAAGGAGCGGACGGCGCAGAACCCGCTACCAACGGCAGCTTTACCATCAGCCTGCCTGCAGGCGTAACTGCTGCGGAAGACGTAACGGTAAATTATACCATCAGCGGCACAGCCGTTGCGGGTAACGACTACTCCCCCATCACCGCTGCCATTATCATCCCAGCCGGTCAGAACAGTATATCCGTTCCCGTTACCGTTGCAGACGACCAGGTGATTGAAGCAACAGAGACCGTGATCATGACCCTGGCGGGGGGCGCCAGCGCCAGCTTTACCTTTACCGGTACAGGCAATGCAACGGTGAACATCACTGACAATGAAAGCACCCTGCCGGCTAACCTCGCGCTAAGCATCAGCAAAGGCGCTGACGCTGCAGAACCGGGCACTTCGGGCATCCTTACCATCAGCCTGCCCACGGGCATCAGTGTATCCGAAGACGTTACAGTCAACTTTACGGCAGCAGGCACCGCCACGGCTGACGCGGATTACGCGGCATTCACAGGCACTGCCGTAATTCCCGCGGGGCAGAACAGCGTAAGCCTCCTGGTAGCAGTGATAGACGACCAGTTAATAGAAGGTAGTGAAACAGTAACTGCTACCCTGGCCGGCGGTACATCCACCAGCTTTACCTTCACCGGTACCGGCAACGCAACGGTGAACATCGCGGACGATGATAATGTACCTGCCAACATGGTGCTGAATGTGACAAAAACCACGGATGCAGGAGAACCTTCCGTTGCCGGGATATTTAATATCGCAATGCCGGCCGGCATCACAGCCACAGAGGATATCATCGTTAATTATTCCATCACCGGCACATCCACCCCGGGCGTGGACCATCTACTGTCTTCCGGTACGGTGGTGATACCCGCGGGAGTCAACAGTGTAGATCTGCCATTGATCGTAACAGATGATCAATTGATCGAGAACACGGAAACAGCGGTCATCCAGCTCTCCGGCGGCAGCAACGCCAGCTTCAGCTTTACGGCCACCGGCAGCGCAACGATGGATATCGCCGACGATGACAATACGCCTGAAAACATGACCCTCAGCATCGTGAAAACCGCTGACGCGGCAGAACCGGGCACAAACGGCAGCTTCAGCATCGGCCTCCCCGCCGGCGTAGCCGTAACGGAAGACATTACCGTGAATTACACGGTATCCGGCGCAGCCACAGCTGGCGCGGACTACACGGCTCTTTCCGGAACGGTAGTCATCCCGGCCGATCAGAACAGTGTGAGCCTTCCTGTCGCAGTGATAAACGATAACATACTGGAAGCCACAGAAACCGTGATCGTCACGCTTACAGGCGGCGCCAGCACAAACTTTACATTTAGCGGTACCGGCAATGCCATCCTCAACATTGCGGACGATGAAAGCACCGTACCGGCGAACCTCGCGCTGACAGTCACCAAAGGCAGCGACGCTTCAGAATCCGGCGTCAACGGCAGCTTTAATATCAGCCTGCCCACAGGCATTATCTCCTCCGCGGATATCACCGTGAACTATACCATCGGCGGCACTGCCGGCGCAGGTACAGATTACACAGCCCTCACCGGCACCGTGGTCATCCCTGCAGGCCAGAGCAGCGTGACCGTTCCTGTGACCGCGATCGACGACCAGGTGATAGAGGCAACTGAAACAGTGCTGCTCACCCTCAATGGCGGTACATCCGGCAGCCTCGTCTTCACCGGCACAGGCAGCGCAACGGTGAACATCACGGATAACGACGCCGTACCGGCCAACCTGGCGCTGACCATCACCAAAGGAGCCGATGCTGCGGAACCTGCCACCAACGGCAACTTCGTAATTGGCCTGCCCACAGGCATCACTTCATCAGAAGACATCACTGTGAACTACACCGTGGCCGGCACTGCCAGCAGCACGGATTACACCGCCCTCAGCGGCACCGTGGTGATCCCGGCCGGCCAGAACAACGTGAGCGTTCCTGTAACCGTAACCGACGACCAGGTGATAGAAGTAACCGAGACCGTGATCGCCACCCTCACCGGCGGAACGAGCACCAGCTTCACCTTCACCGGTACCGGCAACGCAACGGTGAACATCACCGACGATGAAAGCACTGTACCGGCCAACCTCGCGCTGACCATTACGAAAGGCGCAGACGGCTCAGAACCTGGCACGAACGGCAGCTTCAACATCAGCCTGCCCACAGGCATCACTTCATCAGAAGCCATCACGGTGAACTATACCGTAACCGGTACTGCCACCAGCGGCGCGGACTACACGGCCCTCACCGGCACCGTGACCATCCCAGTCGGCCAGAACAGCGTACCTGTACCGGTAGCCGTGGCGAATGACGATATCATAGAAGTAACAGAAACAGTGATCGCTACCCTCAACGGCGGCAGCAGCGCGAACTTTACCTTCACAGGCACGGGCAACGCAACGGTGAACATCACCGACGATGAGAGCACCGTACCGGCGAACCTCGCGCTGACAGTCACCAAAGGCAGCGACGCTTCAGAATCCGGCGTCAATGGCAGCTTCAATATCAGCCTGCCTGGCAGTATTATCTCCTCCGCGGATATTACCGTGAACTATACCACTGGCGGTACTGCCGGCGCGGGTACAGATTACACAGCCCTCACCGGCACCGTGATCATCCCTGCCGGACAAAACAGTATAACCGTTCCCGTTATTGCTATAAATGACCAGGTGATTGAACAGCTGGAAACAGTGGTGCTCACCCTCAATGGCGGTACGTCCGGCAGCCTAGTCTTTACCGGCACAGGCAGCGCAACGGTGAACATCGCTGATAATGATGCCGTACCNAACAGTATAACCGTTCCCGTTATTGCTATAAATGACCAGGTGATTGAACAGCTGGAAACAGTGGTGCTCACCCTCAATGGCGGTACGTCCGGCAGCCTAGTCTTTACCGGCACAGGCAGCGCAACGGTGAACATCGCTGATAATGATGCCGTACCAGCCAACCTGGTACTGAATGCCGCCAAAGGAACAGACGCGGCGGAACCAGCTACGAACGGCGCCTTCACCATCAGCCTGCCTGCTGGTTTCACTTCTTCGGAAGCTATTACCGTGAACTACACCACCGGCGGCACTGCCACAGCAGGCACAGACTACAGCGCATTGAGCGGCTCAGTGGTAATACCTGCAGGCCAGAACAGCATATCCGTTCCCGTGACCGTTACCAACGACCTGCTGATAGAAAACGATGAGACCATCACCCTGACCGTCACCGGCGGCAGCACCGCTACCGGCCTGAACTTCACGGCAGGAACAGCTGCGGCATTGATCATTGCAGATGACGACGACGATGACGTGGACGTAATCGTAAGCGCCAGCACGCCTGCAGCGGCGGAAAACGCGGCGAACGGCGCATTCACTGTCAGCATAGCAGGCGGCAAGACCACGCCGGCAAACATTACCGTTGCCTACACGATCAGCGGCACTGCTACCGCGGGTGCAGACTATACCGCTCTCACCGGCACCATTGTCATCCCGGCAGGCAGCAATAGTGTTGTCATACCGGTGAGTGTAATGGATGACGACATTATAGAACCCGGCGAAACAGTGATCGTAACGCTCGGCAGCGCTTCTGCTTCCGGCTTCACTGTCAACATAGGAACAGCCAACAACGCAACTGTAAATATTGCCGATAACGACAACACAGATCTCAGCCTGCAGGTAACGGCTACTGTTCCTGCCGCGGCAGAACCTGCTACCAACGGCGGGTTCAGGATCAGTCTTGCTGGCGGCAAACGGACTGCCGAAGCGGTTACAGTGCGGTATACCATTACCGGCACTGCAACGTCCGGCGCTGATTACAGTGCCCTTACAGGTACCGTTACAATACCAGCGGGGCAAAGCTCCGTTACCATTCCTGTACAGGTGATCAACGATGAAGATGTGGAAGATCCGGAAACGGTGCTGTTACAGATCACCGGCGGTCAATCTGCAACCTATGCGTATACAGCAGGCACTCCCGGCCAGGCGACAGTGACGATCACCAGTGAAGACGTTGAGAGAGGCGACCTGACGATCACAAAAGAGATCGTTCAGCCTGCGGTTGGTCCCTACCGTCTTGGCCAGGACATCACCTACCGGATCACCGTAAGGAATATTGGAAACGGTATTGGCGGCGGCGTAGTGGTAACGGACACATTGCCCGTGCAGCTGGGCTTGCCTTTAGCTACCCGTGCAGAAAGGGGCCAGGTGAATGTTGCGGCAGCAAACAGGGTTGTGATCTGGACCATCGGCGACGTAGCACCCGGCGCTACTTTACAAATGGAAGTTCGTTGCAGGATCACCGAAGGTGGCGCACTCGTTGCCGGCGCCGAAGTTCTCAGCGGCACTACCGACCCGGACATGACCAACAACAAAGCCGTGATGAGATTGCAGATAGACGGCCAGGATCTCAGCTTCCCGACTGTATTCACACCAAACGGGGATGGTAAGAATGAAAGGTTCATCATCGGCGGCCTTGAAAAATACCAGAACGCGAAACTCCAGGTATTCAACCGTTGGGGCGGACAGGTGTACCGGTCCAATGATTACCGCAACGACTGGAACGGCTCGGATCTCCTGGAAAGTACCTATTACTATATCCTAGAAGTGAGAAAGGCAGACGGTTCCGTGAAATCCTTCAAAGGATGGGTGCTGATCGTACGTTAAAAAAATTATCTGCTGACCATAAAAGTGTAAAGATGCAAACAGTAATCAGAGCAGCGGTAATAGTCCTGCTGCTCATCACAGGAGGACGCGCGGTGGCGCAGCAAAACATACAGTTCAGCCAGTATGTTTTCA
>NZ_JAWLKY010000009.1:0-89253 GCF_039655965.1 Chitinophaga sp. YIM B06452
GACGGCTCCGGCTACGGCGACGGCGACGGCTCCGGCTACGGCTCCGGCTACGGCTACGGCTCCGGCTACGGCGACGGCTCCGGCGACGGCGACGGCTACGGCGACGGCTCCGGCTACGGCCTAACACTTCAATCATATAAGGGCAAAAAGGTCTATTACATTGATGGCATTCCTTGTTACTTCACTGCCATTAAAAAGGCCCAGCCGTTCGCTATGGTGAACGTCATCAACATAACAGACTTATCGATAACTCCTCAGGTTGTTTTCAACTTTAATGGGTGCTTCGCTCACGGTGACACACTTAAAGACGCAAGAAGGGATGCTGAGAATAAATACTATTCTCAGCTAGATGTAACGGAGAGGATTGCAGCGTTCAATTCTACATTCAAACGAGGCATCCAGTACGAATCTAAACTGTTTTACGAATGGCATTCCACCCTTACAGGCTCATGTCAGTCCGGAAAAAATCTGTTTATCAAACAGCAGGGAATTGATCTGGAGGGAAAGATGACCGTTGAGGAGTTCATCTCTATCACTAAAGATCACTTCGGAGGCGAAATTATCAAGCAGCTGGAAACTAAGAACTAACAGCCCAGCAAGAAATTATATCGAAACCTAGAGTTATGGAAACAAAACAGATTCACAAAAGCATGGTAGCGATCATGCGGTCAGTAGAACACATCGGCAAGGACAAAAAGAACCAACAGCAGGGATTCAACTACCGCGGCATAGACGATCTATACAATGCGCTTCACAGTGCCTTCGCCGCGAATGGAGTGATCATTGTCCCTGAGATACTTGATATCCAGAGAGAGGAGCGTACAAGCTCAAAGGGGGGCCTTTTATTGTGGACCATCCAGAAGATTAAGTTCAAGTTTGTCGCCGAAGACGGCAGCTTCATAGAGGCTATCCTTATCGGCGAAGCGATGGACTCTGCGGATAAAGGCACGAACAAGGCCAACAGCGTTGCGTTGAAATACGCACTCATGCAGATGTTCCTAATCCCGACGGAGGAATTGAAGAACCAAGATCCTGACGGAAGTATGCCGGACCCTAAATCTACTTACGAAGTGGAAAAGGACGAATGTATGAGATTAATTGGCTTATCCAAAACCGTCGAAGACCTCTCACAGCTAAAAGAAATGTATCCAGATTTATTCAAAAAAGACGCTGATGTGAAGAAAGCCGGCACTGACAAGTACAACAAATTAAAACAATGATCAGCAACCGCGAACTGTTCCTGCAGCAGTCAGAGCCCATGCAGGAAGAACAATACATAAACGAAATAAACACTATCAATATGCAGCAGCAAGCACTTTCATATATAGGCATGGATATCCTCCCTACAAAGAGTAACATCCAAAAATTGGCTGAAAACCTTGCAGATATTGTAAGAAGTGGCGCAAACGATGCTTTTGAAGTTGTCGCTAAACTCGAAGCAACCAAAAGCTTGTGTGAATCTTCACGCAAACTCATTGAGCCCCTTGTTCGCGAGGAACTTGAAAAATACGGTAAAGAGGGCCTTACCAAGCTGGAAGCGAAGTTTGAGCTGGCTGAGGTAGGGGTTAAATACGACTATTCCAGCGATCCGGTTTGGCAAGCTCTTTCTGAGAAGATAGCTCCTCTCCAAGAGGCCTTGAAAGAACGGGAAAAGCTCCTGAAGGCCATTACAAAGCCACTTATCGAAACGGATCCCGACACGGGAGAAACCTACAAAGTGTTTCCCCCAATCAAAACCTCAACTTCTTCCTTTAAGGTTACCCTCGGCAAATAATCCTAAAACTATTGTTCTATGGAATTAAGAATGAGCGAAATACATGCAATACAGACAGAGTTGGAACAGATCAATGAAAAGATCACATCCGTCCAGTCCATTTCCTTCATGGTAGATCTTGCCGGGCAACTGGCAGCATGGCTGGCCTTTTCTGGTGAGCAAATGGCAATTGCCAAGAAGAAATGGCGCGCTGCTAAAGTAAGGGCATACGACAACTATGCATTCAGCAAAGCCGCCAGCGGGCTGAAAATCACCCCTTCGGTTGCTACTGATTATGCCCAAGCGAGAAGCGGAGACGAAGAATCTGATTACGAGCATTGTGAGAGGGTTAACAAGGCGATCACACACACCCTTGATGTATTGAGGACCTGTATATCTGCCTTAAAAGCTGAACAGTTTGCCTTTCAGTATTCAGGAAACCAATAATTCATGGCGCGGCAACAGGTCAAAGTTATTAAGTGGAAGGTACTTCGCAAGCGGACCGTTCAGGTGAAAGAGTGGGAATCGATAGTTGAAGCGATGAAGGCGGAGAAACTGGGTCACGGCAAAATTTGGAAGGCAATTAAGATGGGACAGGAAATAAACGGGCACATTTTCACTGCGGAGACACACCTGGCACGTAAGGCAAAGAAAAAGAACCAGCCGCTTAAACCAGGATTCTTCGACTATGATACTTGGGCCAAACAGTATAAATATTAAAAGCATGGTAGGACAAACATTCACCAGGACTTTCACAACAAAAGGGCAAAAGGTGACCATCAGCCGGAAGATCACGGGAGAGTACAATCAGTTCGGGCGCCGGCTATATGTACTCCAAGATCCTGAAACGAAATTGAGCATGGAGGCGGTAGCCGATGATTTCGACCGGGAGTTTAAAGTAACGGGCTCCACTCCTTTCATCCACCGGAAGGGCTATAAAGGAAAGCACATTGCCGGAGCTCAAAAAGTATCATGACCCTTACCTGCGACATATTCAGCATGTTCCACCCTGGAGGCAAACCGGTTGTGTACGGGTTAAGGGGTGAAAAAGTCACACTGGTAGCAGAGCATGGGGATGTGCTGATTGTGGAGGGGAAGAAAGGACGATTCTCAGTAATTAAAGACCAAATTCAGGTGTAATGCAGACAGCTATTGACTTCACCACATCATCACCGATCAACGTAGAGCGGATAAAAGGGCAAAACGGCCGGCTATACCGATATCTCTCTGAAGGTAACACGATTACCTGCATGAGCCCAGCTGTCAGAATATTACGGATCGGCTACCTCAACTCCCGTATTTCTGATCTCCGCAACCGGCACCAGTTACAAATTTTTGACCGGACAGTGGAAGTTGAAGATAGCACAGGGGAAAAGGTGCATTGCAAAGAGTATTCAATTTCACCATTCAATCAATAAAATATGGAAAGATTCCTTCATCAAGATTACACGCCTGAAGATCGGGCCAGAATTCTAAGGGACAGCGCGGACTTCACTGAAGAAGATGCGACATATACCCGCACGCTCACACCTGCTGAGCTTGATATTGAACGTGAACAACTGTCTGAAGACTGTATCCTTCGTTCGGAGATAGAGGACGAAAAGAAGACGATCATGAAGCAGTTTAAAAGCCGCCTCGATCCTGTTAACGAAACAATCCAGGAGCGGCTTCAGAAGATCAAAACCAAACAAGAAACAATTTCAGGAGCTCTCCACGGATTCAAAGATCATGACGAGGGAATGGTGTTCTTTTATGACGATAATGGTGAACAGGTTTACTCCCGGCGCCTTCGTCCCTCAGAAGCTCAGAAGACGGTTATGACCGCACTGAGAGAAGCAAAATAAAACCATCACCTTAAATCTCAAATCTAAAATGCCGAAAGAATTAACATTGAACGTTGCCGGCGACCGACTCATTATCGAAGATCGTTCCGGCCAGCTGCCCGAATTACCACCAATTCCGAAGCGATTACAATTCAGCGCTTCGGGTGTTTTAACATCAGTGTATCTATTCCTGGCTCACCGCGAAAAAGATATCGATAAACGTTTCGCTGTAGTTATGGTAGATCGTAAGGCTCTCACCATCGAAGCTCAGACCAACCCCAACAATTCCATAGAAAACGACACAGTTCTGGGAAAGATCGAAGTAAACCCTGAATTAAGGGGTTTCAAAATTAATCAGGTCGGGTCCAACTTCAGCCGGGAAACACTGATGGGCTTCCTGCGGACAAACCGTCAGTATTTCCCCGACAAGGAGGCCCATGGACAACTCCTTTCTACCGTGAAGAATTTAAAGGTAAATGTAAACATCAATGCCAGCCGGACCGAAGATAACCGTGGCAACAAAGCTAATGAATTCGACAAGAAAGTGACTGCAGAAAATGTTCCGGTCAGCACGATCATTGAAATACCAGTCTTTGTTGGGGAGAAGCCAGTTCGCCTCGCTCTGGATATTTGTTACGACACAACTGAACAGAACGTGTTTTTCTGGTTCGAAAGTGCTGAATTGAACGAAGTGATTTATGAAGCTTCCAACGAAAGGATCGAAGCTGAAGTTGGGAAAATTCAGGAATTAGGGTTCCTGGTACTTGAAAAGTAGTATAAGGGAGGCTCAGCCTCCCACTTTTTAAACATGACGACTGATGGCGAGGATCCGAACGATAAAACCGCAATTTTTCAAGAACGAAGATATAGCCGAACTATCTGCCATGACCAGGCTCCTTTTTATCGGGTTGTGGACACAGGCAGATCGAGACGGCAGACTGGAAGACCGGCCAAAGCGACTCAAAGCTGAAATTTTTCCCTACGAGAACTATGACATCGAAAAAGGATTGAACGAACTGCAAAGCGCGGGGTTCATCATCAGGTACAAGGTTAATGTGAATGCCTCCGGCAGGGTATTAGCCCCAGAGCAGCCTGTAACAGAATTGGCGCTTGTTCAAATAGTCACTTTTTCGAAACACCAGCGGTTCACCGGGAAAGAAGCAGCCGAAGAGAGTATTTATCCGCCACCACACATAGGGGAAGTAAATGTGAAACACTGGGAAGCAACTGGGAAGCAACTGGGAACCCAGGAAGGGAATAAGGAAGGGAATGGAGATAAAGGAAGGGAAAGGGAAACTGTCCCTGAACTTTCTGGAAACTCTCCACCGGTAAAAACAGAAAATCCGGCTCCGCAAACTGAGGGCGCCGCGGCCGAACTCCCGATTCGTCACTTAGTTCCGCTGATGCTGGAAACCTGGCTGGCAAAGCTACCAGACTATCCCCAGGATTCAGAGAAGGACAACCAGGCATTGGGAGGATTGTCCAGGTTCATCGCAAAAGTGAAAAAGGAGCCCTACGAGCCTGACAATAGCAAGTGTGTGGATACAATCCTCACCAGTTGGTCTAAAGTGGCTGAATTCGTCTCTAAAGACGATTTCTACAAATCTTTCAGCCTTCACCAGGTTGAAAGGCACATTCAGAACATTTTACAACGAATGAAAAATGGAAGAAGTAAAACGGGAACAGAAAATCAAAAGCCTACAGGAGTTGCTGTACCCAGTGGTCCAAGAACTTACGGCAGGCTATGAATTGACCGACGAAGAAAAAGCCTTGGCCTTGAAGGAAGCACTGGAGAAGAAAAAACGACTCCTCGACCACGAGGCGGAAGCTGAACGGCGACGGCAATGGGAAATTCGGATGCAAACTCCGTTCACTTCCAGGGAGCTTGCCCTCTACGTTGAGTGGAGAGCGGAAAGAAAGGGGCTAAAGTTCGACCTGGACGAGCACAATGAAGAGGTCTTCAAGCAGCTGTGCCAGTACTTCACTGAAAATCCAGCCTTCGAAAAGGATGGTTTCTCCCTGAAAAAAGGAATTATGCTGTGCGGGCCGGTCGGAACAGGAAAAACCACCATGATGAGCCTGTTCACGGGAAATCAAAAGCAATCCTTTACTGTAGTCAGCTGCAGGAAAATGGCGGATCAGTTCAAAACTGCCGGCGAAGAGCTGCTTCACATCTGGTCCCGTCCACTCAGCACTCCCAGCTCCGCGGATAACTTTTACCAGAAACAACTGGGGGTGTGTTTTGACGACCTGGGTACGGAGGGTATAAAGAAGAACTTCGGAGATACGGTGAATGTTATGCAAGATCTCATTTTGAACCGGTACGACAACGCATCCACGCCGCATCATTTCACGCATCTGACTACAAACCTGACTGCTGAAGAGATAGGTGAATATTACGGAGAGCGTGTTCGTAGCAGGATGAGGGAAATGTTTAACCTGATAACCTTGTCCGGAGAGGACAGAAGAGTATGAGTCAAAAGGACTTCAAAAAAATAGTCGGCGCCAACCTGCGGGCCCTACGAACGAAAAAAGGGTGGAACCAAAAGGTAGCTGGAGAGAGAACGGGAATTTCGGCAAAAACTTACCAAGCGTACGAAAATGGAAGAGTATCACCTCCCCTCTCGGCCCTTGTGAGGCTGGCTGAGTTCTACGGCATCACGGTAAACGATTTATTGACAGAAAACTTTGTAAAGAATGAAGATTAAAGGGAAGCAAGATTTTTTGAAAATGCTCGCCTGTAACCTGCTCTTCCTCCGGGAAACAAAAGGGTTAAGCATGCAGAAGCTTTGCGATGAAATGGAGATCAACAAATCCAACTACGCGAAGTGGGAAGAAGGTATTTGCGCTCCGCGATACGGCCCGATGCTCACAATTGCGAGATTTTACGGAGTGACAGTAGATGATCTGTTGACGAGATACTTGAGTTACGGAACAGCTGTTAAAGTGGCATGAGCATGGAACTATCAGCAAAACAAATTAAGCAATACGAAAAGAAAGGGATTCAGGACCTGGTAAAGCTGGCGACGAAACACTTCAATACCTATATCCGAAAACGGGACGACCAGGGCGGTTATTTTACCTGCATTTCCTGCGGTGAGACTAAGGGCCTAAGCCAGATGAACGCCGGCCACTTTTTCTCCGCGGGCCACTGCGCTGCCCTGCGCTTCAACGAGGATAACGTCCATGGACAGTGTGTTCCCTGTAACATGCACCTTCATGGAAATCTGATCCGGTACCGGGAAGGCCTTGTGAAAAAGATCGGCGAGGATAAGGTGAAGTTGCTGGAGTCGTTGTCAAGGACTGTGCATCGGTGGGACCGGATTGGGTTGATTTATACGATTGAATTCTATAAAGCAAAACCGACACGATAGGAATCACTTTGAAGTTGATACTACGCTTATTCGTTTTCCCTCCGCTACTTCAGTAATCGCGGCATGAACTACGGCCTTTAATTCCTCATCATTCGGAAAATCGGTCGCGAAATAATACTGAATGTTTTCAATAGGGCCGCTTTGGTAGTATATCATTACTGATTTTGTGAGATTGAGGCGCGGATATTTTTGTTTGTAGTCTAATGAGATTTTTTCAAATAAGGGTGAAAGCGAAGGTTTAATGAATGCAGGCATCATAACGTATAGGTTTTATTAAAAATACCAAAAGATATGCAAAACAGCAAAATAGAATGGACAGATCACACATTCAACCCCTGGCATGGGTGCATGAAGGTGTCGGAAGGCTGTAAAAACTGCTATGCCGAAACCTTGGACAACCGGTGGAAGGGCGGACACTGGGGCCCGGGAAGTCCTCGGAAGCAAATGAGCGAAGCATACTGGCGCCAGCCCCTGAAGTGGAACGCTGCTGCAGAGAAAGCAGGCAAAATGGCTAAAGTCTTCTGTGCATCAATGGCCGATGTGTTCGAAGGGCACCCCGACACCCTGCCACACCTGAAGCGGCTGTTCATCCTTATTGAAAACACTCCCCACCTCATCTGGCAGTTGCTTACCAAGCGGCCGGAGAATATCCTTCCCTTAATTCCCGAACGATGGGGAGGCCGCCTTCCGGATAACGTATGGATAGGCACCAGTGTAGAGAACCAAGCTGCCGCTGACACACGAATACCGCATCTTCTCCAAGTGCCGGCCAGGGTACGATTCCTTTCGATGGAGCCGCTACTTGGGCCATTAACCCTCCGCCGGCAGGCTCAATCGAGCGACGAAATTATACGGGCGACTCTTGCTGGCGCAATTGAGGATTACAGCAGACCTGTTGAAGCTGGAATTGATTGGGTAATTGTCGGCGGTGAATCAGGTCCTCATGCGCGGCCGATGCATCCGGATTGGGTGAGAGGTATCCGTGATCAGTGTGCTGCTGCGGGAGTAGCGTTCTTCTTTAAGCAATGGGGGGAGTGGGCTCCTGTTGACTTTTGGGGAAGTGAACCTGGTAAAATCTGGTGCAATGAGCGAGGGATAGCCATCGATAGCGACATAGAACCGCGGCAGATGCAGTGTTTCGGGCAAAGGGTTCAAGCCTTTAAGAAATTGGGAAAGAAGACTGCCGGCCGCCTTCTGGACGGCAGTGAATACAGCGAATTCCCTTCATCACTCACCGCCGAAGACGCGAATAAAAGACTGAAAGCATGAAAAGGGAAATAAAATTCAGGGGAGATCGAACAGACAACATCTCATGGGTCTATGGATTCTATAATGGAGGAGATTACCCATTGATCGACGACAAAACGACCAGAGACGGAGGTGCTGTGGACGTAAATCCGGAAACAGTCGGGCAATTCACCGGATTGAAGGACAAGTCAGGGACCGAAATCTATGAAGGTGATATTCTGCATGATTCTGAGGAAACCTACGAAGTGATTTTCGGTGAATATCACTTGGACGGCTTCATTCACACAGGCTTCTTCACCCGGCATGTAACCGCAGGATATGTCGGTCCGATGGATCGAACAGACGCACTTGTGGTAAAAGTCATTGGCAACATCCACCAACACCCTCACCTTTTAAACGGAGACCGGGCCGTTACCGGAGAGAAATGAATAAAAACGAGTTGAAATTTCGTGCCATTGGTATAATGGCCGATCGCAACAAGGACGTTAGGCTGTCAAATACTCTGACAGAGTGCAGGAGCGTAAAAGCTGGCAGCATCTTGTCATTCGGCGTTGATGACGCAACAGGGCATCTGATAAGAAAGCAAATGGTGGGACTGCCGCAAACCCACATCGTCGTTTGCATGGTGATTGATGCTGCAGAACTGGACAAAACCATGAAGGAAATAACAACCGCACCGGCTACGGAAACCGGCGACCAATGAGCAAAGGAAACAATCATAACACGCCCGCCCCCGGCACGCATGCATTTGACAGGAGGAGCGCCGAAGGTTTTGCCTCATGGGGAAGATCGTTTTCGATCAACATATTCCGTTGGGATAAAAAAGCAATCGGGAAGGGCGTAAAGCCGTCGAAATGTATCGTTCGGATCCTTTCGGTGGCTAAACACAAGGAACGAGCGTTTTCTGAAGCCGACAAAATAGTCCGAATGCTCGACAACGGCGAATGGGACGGGAGAAAAACAGTATCGGTAAAATAGCTAATCATGAGCGAGAACAAAACATACGACCAGCGCGTCCGCGAGATAACGAAAAAAATGGCAAAAGTTTATAATCCTGGCTCTTGGTTGGGAGAAGACGAATTTTTACTAAAAATATATGAACCGTCTGCCAGAATTGCAGTTGATCTTATGGCTGAAGAAGTCCAGTTTGCTATGAATCCTGCGTGGTCTAAGAGTGAGAAGACACAATATCTTTTGTTACGCGGCCTTATCCCCACCCCTGAACGGAAGGAGGCCGGAGAGGTATGAAAGCGAAGCCGCCGAAGATTCCCATGGCCGCACTGCGTGACTTCTATCGTATACGGGCGATTGTAGAAAGGATGATGGCAATTTATGCAATGGATGTGAATAATCCATCGCGGTTTGATAGAGTTAAGGAACAAAGTGAGGAGGCAAGAGAAATTTGTTCAAAGTGGATAAATGGCAATCCGCCCAAGGATTTTTAATTAAACCCGCCGGGGGACACCGGCAACTGAAATTATGTACGTATACATTCAAAGCGAACCAGGATTGTGGACAGTAGGCTTTTACACGCCCTCTGGTGAATGGATGCCCGATTCAGATCACAACGACCGGGAAGAAGCGGCACAACGTGTTCACTATTTAAACGGAGGAAAATGAGCAACGAACAAAAACAGCCGCAGGAAGGCAAGCTGACGGCGGAGGAAAATATTAAATACGCCTTTGGTAAATGGTTCAAGGGAAAAGAGCCAATCTCATTCACAGTCGATTCATGGAACGCCTATTGTGCCGGATTTGAATACGCCGCCCAGCAAACCGCTGATAAGGATATGCGGATAAAGGAACTGGAAAGTATAAAGAAAGCATACCTTAATCAATTAGGTAGACAAGAAGAAGAGCTGGAAATATACAGGGTTTCTAATTGGGTGGTAGAGAAGGGCAAAAAGGATGCCGAATTAACCGCGCTCCGGGCGGAACTGGATGCTGCTTTGCAAGATCATAAAGATGCCTGTCTATCAATTGTAGAATTAACAAAAGAACTGGAAGCCGTGAAGAAGGAGAATGAAGAATGGAAAGCGCGCAATCTGGAATACTCTTACCAGGTAGCCGTAAAATCATGCGCTATTCTTCAGGACCAGCTGGCGGAGATAACGAGCCAGAGGGATGAACTTTCGGCAATGCTGGAAAAGGTAATGCCATATTTCTCCGGAGGGGCCTTTTTAGAGAATGAAGCAAGGCAACTCCTTTCCCGCCTGTCATCCGGGGAGACGAAGCCGGTAAGCCCGTGGATCAGCATAGAGGAAAGGTTGCCAGAACCATACACGGAAGTATACGGTGGATCATTCGATGAAGACGATGATTTCGGCCAAACCATATGCTGGCATACAGGTGATCATTGGGAAGGAACAGAAATTACTGTCGATTCACTGATCACTCATTGGGCCCCTAAGCTTTCCCCTCCCGAATCTTTAACCGATAAAAAGTAAAGAATGATACCTGTTTATTTTGAAGGCTCCACAGAGATAAAGAAGCCGGCGGACATGACCGACGAGCAATGCACCAGCATTTGGGCAAAGTTCGGCTTCGAAACCATCAAGGCGATATGTCTTCGGCCCGAGATCGTCCCACACATCCCCGCAGAGGCTTTTAGCGGAATTGACGAAGACGGATACCAGTACTTCCTGACTGCCTGGAAACCATCCTACGAGGATCTCCAGCTCCTCAATCGGGGTGAGCCCATTTTCGTTAAGACGATTTCCAGCGGTTTGCCGCCGATGGCGCTGTTCACGGCGGAAACTACACAGCCGGAAGGAGGCGGAGAACAGCCATGAAATTGTTCCAATCCAAAAAGGTGATTTACGGCTGCGAGACCCGCGGGGATGCTCATTTGCCGTACCTGACCAGGTACACGCTGATCGAAGCCAAGAACTGGCAGCTATGCCTTCACGTTTTCCACCGGTCTGACTGGACGGACGACCTTCACGACCACCCGTGGAATTTTGTCTCCCTCCTTCTCTGGCGGGGCTACATAGAAGAAACTCCGTTGGGCGGCAAAAAGAGGTATTACCCTGGCGCTATCTTGTACCGACCAGCTGATCACATCCACCGGGTAGAGCTGGTCAACAAAAAGAGGGCGGTCACTCTGGTGTGGATGGGCAAACGCCGCCGGGAATGGGGATTCTGGCGATTCACAGGGAAGTACGGGTGGTTTACAAAATGGCAGGAATATTTTATCAAGAAAAAATGTTAAACCGGCCCGGCGGTAATGGGCAAAAGCAAAGCTATGGGATGGATCAAAGAGGCCAATAAACTCGGGAAATATATCAACACCTGGAAAGGGTTTCGGTTTTATTGCACAGTTGAGCCAACGTCTACCGAAAGCATTATTGAACGAGACGGGGAGCAATGGCTTAGGACTGAATTTACCGAAGGTGAATATGTGGCTATCGATAAAACAGGTATGGAGTTCCGTGGTAAAGATAAAGTCGCCATGTGTTTTAAAATCGATTTCGAATTATCTCGGAGGTATTTCGAGAAAAAGGAAGGGGTGCCTATAGTTATCGGGCCGTGTGATAAAAATTCACATCAATGAGTTTAAATGAAGACAAAGTTTTTACAAAAAACGAAGCAGTTTCCCTGATGCATCGGAATACAGCACGGTCACTCCGAATGATTGCCGATCATATTGGCAAACAGGGTTTGTCCGGTAATGAAGTCCAGGCTCTCCTCATTGAGTTTGCAGATGAGTTGGAAGCCCAAGCCGTAGTAGTAGATCTCAGGGATGCATTAAAAATATGATTATGAACCGACACGAACAACCAGCAAAGCCCATATCATTCAGCCCGGCCATGGTCGAGGCGATAAATAAGGGGAGGAAGAACCAGACAAGGCGTATAATTTCCCCTCAGTCTATGGTAAACGATAGTGGGGGGCTTGTCTGGGGAAATGCGCCTAAAGCTAAAACAAAGGAAATAATTAAAGGATTGCCCGAATATTTCGGACTTAAAGAATATTGTCAATACGGCAAACCCGGCGACCTCCTCTGGGTCCGAGAGGAACACCTTATTACCCGAGAGGAAGGAGGATACTGGCGTTGCGAATTTAAAGACGGAACAATCACGTGGCATCACACGAGGGATTTACCAGCAGAGACGGTAGACCGCCTCCGGGCCCGGAAGTCACTGGGAAAATGGCAGCGCGCCCGCTTCCTGCCCAGGTATTTCGCCCGAACGTATCTGAAGGTTACCGATATCCGAGTGGAGCGCCTGCAGGATATCTGCGAAGAGGATGCCAAGGCCGAAGGGTTCGCCTGTATATCAAAAGACGATGGAAGGACTTGGAAGTATGGAATACCAGACCATGATGGGTTTCCGGGAGACGGGCACGGAACTGGCTGGCCTTGGGCCAAATGGGAGGTGGACCCACGGACCGCCTTCCGCACCCTCTGGGAGTCCATCAACGGCCCGAGGAGTTGGGAGGCGCCTCAGTGGGTTTGGGTGGTAAAGTTTGAACGAGTTAACCAGTAGAGAATGAAACAGGAAGAAAAATTGGCCATGAAGGCAATTTCAATGTGCTTCAGACCTTATCTGAAACCAGAAGAGGCATACATATACACAAACCTGGAACGAACACGGTTCCAGACAAGATGTGAGGAGTTTGGTATCTATAAGAATGCAGCAGGATACTACAAGCGGGAGGACCTCGACGAAATGATGAGCGGCGCACCATCCCGCTTGCTAGAGAAAGCAAAGCAAATCAAAACGTAGGCAGTTTCCCTGAGGCGGCCTTCACGTCCTTCGCTTTAACCCTTTTACGATAAGTCTGTAAAACGTGCTTTGCTGTCTTGTGGCCTAAAAAAGACGCTACCGTTTCCACATCCACGCCCTCATCAATGAGAATATCAGACACAGAATGACGAAGGCAATGCCAGGTAATATGCTTATCTATCTGGCAATCCTTTACCCACTTTTTCAACACTTTATTCGCTCCATCCTGTGAGGGGAGAGCGAAAACCAGATCGTTAGGGACCTTCTTATCTCCAATGATCGCCCGAACAACTGGGTGAAGTGGAATTTCTAACGGAACACCAGTTTTGTTCTGCTTTTTCAATAAGATAGTGGTATCGCGTATCTGCCACCATTGTAATACAGAAACATCCGACCAACGAAGGCCGGTATACATCGATGTGATAGCGGCTTTCTTCACCTCATGGTTGGAGCATGGTAATTTCAAAAGTTGCCCATATTCCTCTCGGCTCAGCACGTCCTTCACTCCACTGGGATGTCCTTTTACCTTTATATCCTCCGTCGGATTAACGCGAAAATACCCTTCTTTTGTCGCAGCTCTCACCATTCTCTTGAAACGCATGAAATAGTCAGCTGGGGTCTCTCCGGTCAGATTATCCAGAAGGTATTGGCGGAATCTTTCACATAGGTTTTCGGTAATATCTGCCGGTGGAATGCTATCTTTCCCTATGAACTTTCTGAATGCGGTCAAGCTGCAGGATAGGCTCCTGTTTCCCGGCCTTTCGTTGTTCTTCACAAACTCCCCATAATATTCAATAAAATTGGGCTTGAATTTATGTGTTGGTATATAGCCGGAGCCTGTAGCCTGTTGCTCCAGGGAGGCCTGAGATTTTTTTATCTCCAGGATCGACATTGCCTCCTTATTATGTGCGCGTTCGATCGATGTCTTCGGCTTAGCATACACGAATATTCCAGTAGCCTTTCTTCCGCCTGTAGCGCGGGCGCCATAATCCAAATAATACCATATCTTCGTTTTATCACGTGAAACCTTACTGAACAGTGAAACGTTACTCATAATGTGTAAGTCAAATTGTGGGTCAATTATGGGTCAAAATATACGGTAATTTCTGGTAAAATGGGGTAAAATTAGTCAACTTGAAGAAACGAAAAACCCCGAAAACACTGGATAATCAAGCATTTACGGGGTTTAATCAGTGCCCAGAACAGGAATCGAACCTGCACTCCGTTGCCGAAACAAGATTTTGAGTCTAGCGCGTCTACCAGTTCCGCCATCTGGGCAATCGCTTCTCAGGCTATGAAACCTGATCGCGGGATGCAAATGTAGATAATCTCTCTATAATCCGCAAACAATATTTTTGCTTCACATAGTACTCCTTCAACAGTATAACCTGCGCCGGCGTGGCTTTGCCCCGGGCGTAGACCTTGATGTCCTCCGCCACTTCCAGGAAATGCCGCGCCATCAGGCCGCTCACCTGTTGCCCGAACTGCTCCCGCTCCTCCGACGAGGCCGCCATTTCCAGCTCCAGCAAGCGCTCGTTCAAAGCGAGCATTTCCATCTTAAACAGTTCCGGCAAGGGGTATTGTTCTCCCGGCGCCAGTATTCCTTTCAATTGATCCAGGTATTCCATCTTATTTTGCTAAAATGCAAATTTACAGTAATGTTGCAGCATTCGTTGACTTACCCGAAAAACAATCATGGCAGAACTACACATAGGGCTCATCAGGGAAGAAAAAATACCGCAGGACAACCGCGTTGCATTCACCCCGCTGCAATGCCAATGGATCATGAACAACTACCCGGACGTACAGATCACCGTTCAGCCTTCCCCGCACCGCTGCTACAAAGACGATGAATACGCTGCCGCAGGCATTCCCCTGGCGGAAGACCTCTCCCATTGCAACATCCTGCTGGGCATTAAAGAAGTGCCGGTAGACAGGCTCATCCCGCATAAAACCTACCTCTTCTTTTCCCATACCAAAAAGCTGCAACCGCAGAACCAGGCCATGTTCAAAGCGATCGTAGACAAAGGCATCACGCTCATCGATTATGAATGCCTGGTACATGCAGACGGGCAGCGCATCCTGGGCTTCGGTTTCTTTGCGGGCGTAGTGGGCGCGCACAACGGATTGTTGGAATACGGCCGCCGCACCGGCCTGTTCGATTTCAAACGCGTGCACGAATGCCACGATTTCCAGGAGCTGATCACCCATTACTTTGGGGTAAAACTGCCGCCCGTTAAGATCGTCGCTACCGGCTCCGGCAGGGTGACCGCCGGCATACTGGAAGTGATGGGCCTGCTCGGCATCAAATACATCCCGCCGGAAGAATACCTCATCAACAGCTACGAATACCCGGTATACACCCAGCTGAAAGCCGGGGAACTGTACCTGCGCAGAACGGATAAGACCTACAGCCGCGAAGACTTTCACGCCCATCCCGAACTCTACGACTGCAAGTTCCTCCCCTATGTTACCTGCAGCGACATTCTCATGAACGGCATTTACTGGGACAAAAAGATCGAACCGCTGTTCACCTGGGAAGACCTTGCCAAGGAAAACTTCCGCATCAAAGTGATCGCAGACATTACAGACGACCAGAACGGCTCCATCCCCTGCAACCTGGGAGACGCTACCATCGAAGCCCCGGTATACGGCGTGAACCGCCTTTCCCGCGAAAGGACCGAGCCTTACGAAGACGGCTCCGTGACCATGATGGCCGTCGGCAACCTGCCCAACGAGCTGCCGCGCGACGCTTCGCAGTTCTTCGGTGACCACCTCATGAAATACATCTTCGACGACCTGCTGAAAGGCGGCAGCGAAATGATCGAAAAGGCCACCATTACAGAAGGCGGGCAGCTCACTAAAAGGTATGCGTATATGGAAGAGTATGCCAAGGGCCCGAAACCCGCGGTTGTGGAGTAATTACAGGTACAAATAATAATCTTTCAGCAAAGCCGTGAATTCCGGCGTGTATTGCACTCCGGCGCCCTGTATGGTCAGTTCGCGCACATGCGTCTCCCCTCCCCGGCCGAATATACCGATCGAACGGAAAAAGCCATAGCCGGGCCTTTGCCGCACGTCCAGTAATTCCTGCAAAATATAGCCGGCCGCTTCGGCCATTTCCCTGAAACGCTGAAACCCTTCATACGGCAGCAATACGGAGTACCGCCCGTCCGGCGTGAGCAAACGGCGGATGGCGTTCAGCAGCGCGGTGTAGTCCAGCGTAGTGGCGTGCATGGCGGCGTTCCGGCGGCTGTCCGGGCCTTTAAGATCGTTTTCGTAAAAGGGCGGATTGGTGATGATGAAAGGATAAGGCGCTGGAGGCGCATAGGTTTGCACATCCTGGTGCAGGGCATGCAAGCGGCTGTGCCAGGGAGAGGCTTTGAAGTTCTCTTCCGCCTGCCTGAAGGCGGATCCATCCAGCTCCAGCGCATCGATCACTGCATGGCTTTGCTGGGCCAGCATGAGGCTGAGCAGCCCGGTACCCGCGCCAATGTCGAGGATGCGCGGTTCCTGCTTTATGAAGGCGGCTGTAAAAGCGCCCTGGACGCAGGCATCCGTGCATACTTTCATGGCGCTGCCCGCCTGCTGTACGGTGAATTGCTTGAACCGGAAATAGCTGTTGCCCATGTGCGTTGAAATACGTTGCCGCCTATATGGCTGAAAAAGCCGCCCGGGCCGTAGGCACGGTATCCAGCGGGCTAAACTCGCCTGCGAGGTATTTGTAATGCGCGGTGATGGCTATCATCGCCGCGTTATCCGTACAATATTCGAATTTGGGAATGTATACGTTCCAGCCATGCTGCGCGCCATAGGTTTCCAGCGCTTTGCGCAGGCCGGAGTTGGCGCTCACGCCGCCGGCTATGCAGATCTCGCTGATGCCGGTTTCTTTGGAAGCCTTCACCAGCTTGTTCATCAGTATGGTCACGATGCGGTGCTGGATGGATGCGCAGATGTCCGCCATGTTCGCCGCAGCAAAATCGGCCTGCTTCGCCTGGTTTTCCTGTAGAAAATAAAGGATCGCGGTCTTCAGTCCTGAAAAGCTGAAGTTCAGCCCCGGTATCTGCGGTTCGGGAAAACGGAAACGTTCGGGATTGCCTTCCCGCGCATGTTTATCTACCAGCGGCCCGCCGGGATAAGGCAGCCCCAGCAGCTTGGCGCTTTTGTCGAAAGCCTCGCCTGCGGCATCGTCTGTCGTTTCGCCGATCACGGTCATTTTCAGCGGGCTTTCGCACAACACGATCTGGGTATGCCCGCCTGAAACGGTGAGGCAGAGGCATGGGAACTGCGGTTTGGGATCGTCAATGAAATTGGCCAGCACATGGGCCTGCATGTGATGCACGCCGATGAGCGGCAGGTCCAGCGCCAGCGCCAGCGATTTGGCAAAGCAGCTGCCCACCAGCAAAGATCCGATCAGGCCGGGGCTTTGTGTGAATGCAACGGCGCTGAGGTCGGTCAGTTGCAGGCCTGCTTTTTTGAGGGCAAGGTCCACCACGGGCACGATATTCTCCTGGTGCGCGCGGGAAGCGAGTTCCGGCACCACCCCGCCGTACTGTTCGTGCACGGCCTGGCCCGCAATGATATTGGATAACATTTTCCCGTCCGCGATCACGGCAGCGCCGGTATCGTCGCAGGAAGATTCGATAGCTAAGATATTGACCGCCATAGGGCCGCAAAGTTACGAATTGCTGCGTATTGCAACTACAGGATCCAGCCGGCTCGCGAAAAAAGCCGGTATGAAGCCTGCGATAACGCCTACAATGGCAGATACTGAAAGCCCCAGGATAATATTTCCGGTAGACATAGCGATTTCGAAGCTGGAAAACATGTTTTTGGCAATCAAAGTCCCGATGAATACAAAAAGTAACCCTAATCCTCCTCCAATGAGGGATAACAAAACAGATTCAATCAGAAATTCCATCAGAATTATGCCCGGACGGGCTCCTATGGCTTTTTTGAGCCCAATGATGCTGGTTCTTTCCTTTACGCTTACGAACATAATATTAGCAATACCAAAAGACCCGACGAATAATGAAAAAATAGCGATCAACCATCCTCCTAAGTTGATGCTGCCGAAAACGCTTTCCAGCTCTTTCTGGGCAGTTGTGATCTCGTTCAGCGCAAAATCGTTCTCCTGCGTGGGTTTCAGCCGGTGAATGGCCCGCATGGCGCCGATAAGGTCGTCTTTCAGCTGGCCTACGGCAACGCCAGGCTTGGCTTTTACCATGAACCAGGGATCGGCAAAGCGCCGTTCGTCTATGATCGTCCTGGCGTAAGTATAAGGCAGCAACATGGTATTGTCGTTGATCACGCCTCCCATCAGGCTCTCGCCTTTCCGCTTCAGCACGCCGATCACCCGCGTATTCCTGCCCGCGATCCTCACTACTTTACCAATGGCGGCTTCGGGGGTGAAGAACAGGCCTTCCCAGATATTGGCGCCCAGCACCACAACATTAGAGCCGTTGGTGAGTTCGGTAGGACTAAAATACCGCCCAGCGGAAAGCTCCACCGGCTGCATCTTTTCAAGATCGGCTGTGGTCGCCAGCATTTCCACGTTTTCCATATAATCGGAGCCGAACTCTACCTTGCGGCCACCGGAGTTGAACAGGAAAGTGACCACTTCCGCAGATTGCACCTTTTCTTTGATGGCCCGCAGCTCGGAGTATTTGGGCTCCGGGCGGTTCATATACCGCCACCATTCCCCATCGCCGTCCCATGGCCATTTTTGCACGAATATCACGTTGGTGCCCAGCGAGTTCAGGTCTTTCCGGATATTGGACTCCATGCTACCCGTCACGGTCAGCACCGCGATAATGCAAAAGATGCCGATGGTAATGCCCAGTAAGGAAAGGAAGGTACGGAGCTTGTTCACCCGCAGCTCCTGCAGGGCCATTTTGAAGCTGCTCCAAAGAATTTTAAGGGTAGATAGCATGAGCCAAATTTAGCATATTATATAATGCGGCGGATGGCATTATGACTAATGGCAAGTATCCCCTGTTTTCGGAGAAAAATGTACCTTTGCAGCCATTTATGACAAAATATCTTAACGAGATCAGCAAAAGGAAATCCTTTGCCATCATTGCCCACCCTGACGCGGGTAAAACCACCCTCACGGAGAAATTCCTCCTGTTCGGCGGCGCTATCCAGACGGCGGGCGCGGTAAAGTCCAACAAGATCAAGAAACATACAACCTCCGACTTCATGGAGATAGAACGGCAGCGCGGCATCTCCGTGGCCACCTCCGTGATGACCTTCGAATACCGCGACATCCTCGTGAACCTGCTGGACACCCCCGGCCACAAAGACTTCGCGGAAGATACTTACCGTACCCTCACGGCGGTAGACAGCGTGGTGCTGGTGATCGACTGTGTGAAAGGGGTGGAAGAGCAAACCAAAAAGCTCATGGAAGTGTGCCGCATGCGCGATACGCCCGTGATCATTTTCGTGAACAAGCTGGACCGCGACGGTAAAAATCCTTTCGACCTGCTGGATGAACTGGAAGAACTGCTCAACATCCGCGTGCGCCCGCTCAGCTGGCCGATCAGCGGCGGCAAGGATTTCAAAGGGGTGTATAACCTTTACGACAAAAGCTTCGTATCGTTCGCGGCCAACCGCAAAGCGACAGACGACGATATCGTACCTCTCCCCGACCTCAGCAGCCCGCAGGTAGACGAACTTTTCAACACACAGGATGCAGCGCAGCTTCGCAATGATGTGGAGCTGATAGAAGGCGTGTACGACGAATTCGATAAACAACCTTACCTGGAAGGCAAGCTGGCGCCCGTATTCTTCGGCAGCGCCGTGAACAACTTCGGGGTAAAAGACCTGCTGGATACCTTCGTGGAGATCGCGCCCACGCCGCGCAACCGCGAGTCCAGCACCCGCGAGGTGAAAGTGGAGGAAGATAAATTCTCCGGCTTCGTGTTCAAGATCCACGCCAACCTCGACCCCCGCCACCGCGACCGTATCGCGTTCCTGCGCGTATGTTCCGGCAAGTTTGAGCGGAATAAATTCTATCATCACGTGCGCCTGGATAAAGATGTGCGTTTTGCCAACCCCTACAGCTTCCTGGCGCGTGAAAAGAATATCGTGGACGATGCGTTCCCCGGTGATGTGGTGGGCCTGTTCGATACCGGCAACTTCAAGATCGGCGATACGCTGACCGAAGGCGAGAACTTCTATTTCACCGGCATCCCGAGCTTTTCCCCGGAACTGTTCAAGGAACTGGTGAACAAGGACCCGATGAAGACCAAACAGCTGGAAAAAGGCATCTCCCAGCTGACGGACGAAGGCGTTGCCCAGCTGTTCACCCAGCACAACGGCAACCGCAAGATCATCGGCTGCGTGGGCGACCTGCAGTTTGAAGTGATCCAGTACCGCCTGCTGCAGGAGTACGGCGCTTCCTGCCAGTTCAATACCCTTCCCTTCTACAAAGCCTGCTGGATCACGGGGCCGAAACAAAAGCTGGAAGAATTCATCCGCTTCAAAGGCGCCAACGTAGTGTACGATAAAGACGGGCACCTGGTATACCTCGCGCAAAGCGAATGGTACCTGAACACGGAAAGGGCCAACAACCCGGAGATCGAATTCCATTTCACTTCAGAGATCCATAAATAAAAGTTACACGGTCATATAAAAGAACGGCGCCTTGAACAAGGCGCCGTTTTCATGTACGACCAACTCAATTATTGTAAAGCTCGGCTATTTGCGCGAGCCACAAATGTAGTGCGGCCGTACTCCAATCATTTATGAATTCGGTAAATGAATTTACGCAATGCGGAAAAAGAATGTTGTCAGTATTCACTAAAATCGTAGTAAGAAATGCCGGTACCACCGCCGGATTCCGCCACCTGGACGTAGGTATTGGCATTATCCACGGCATTTACATAGACCGGTGTTGAGGGCGTAAGAAACCCGTACCCGTTCGCGGAATATACCGTGTAGCTGCCGGAAGAGACATACAAATAATTGCCGGACCAGCTCAAGCCCGGTACGGGACCGCTGCCGAAGGCATACGTGAAATTCCAGGCAAAATTGGGCGCGGGCAAAGCTGGTGCAGTATCAGTTTTTTTGAGACCGGAAGTTGCGTTCATGCTAAAGCCGCAGCTGAGAAGGATCACAGCGATCAAAAGGGTTCGTTTTGACATAAGATACATTTTTAGAGGGTTAATGTGGGTTCAACGCTCTAAAAATAGCCCAACTTCCTTTAATCATCTCGCCGATTCGTATCATCCTGTAGCCATTTTGTATCATTTTACAGGTCTACCACGGCGCCCTGTCCATAGATCTGTTGTTTGTACTTCAGCGAAGGCGAGGGCAAAAACGCTCCCAGCCCCAGCTTACTCCATTTTTCATCGACGGCTTTAATGGTCGCATCGTCTGCCACGATGATATTCGGCCAGTCGCGCTGGAAATCGTCCAGCTCTTTGGTTTTGATCGTGCCATCCAGCCCCATGCAAGCCGTTACCTTATGCGCATTGCGGGATGAGGGGCGTTCGGCCAGGAAGTTGTCGCGCTTGGGGTCCAGGTTGTTGCAGAAGCGCCAGAGCGCGGAGGGCAGATCGGCGGGATCTACCGTATGCTCTACGTACAGGATCATTTTGATCCCTTCCATCCCGGGTTGCGCGTATACCTGCGGGTGCAGTTCCCGCAGGTGATTGCGGCGGTTCTTTTCCACCGCTATCACGACGCAGGGAATGTCCATCTTCAGCAGCGTGGCATTCACGGCTTTGATCTCGGGGAACGCGGCCTGCAGCGCAGCGATGTTCACCTCCGGCGCAAACGGCGCTGTGTCGAAGCGGTCGTCCGTTTCTTCGGGGAGGCGGGCGGTGCCGTCTATGCACATTTTACCGCCGAAGCCCATGCGCGAGCAGGAATGATCCAGCACGTCCATCGGGCCCTGGCTGAAATACACGTCTGTAGCGGGGTTCAGGTGCCTGAATGCATATTGTGCAAGGGATCTGTAGTCGTTGATGCGTGTGCCGGTGTCTGTAACGGCGAGTATCTTGTTGAACATCATCTGACCGGCGCCCCACATGGCGTTCATCACTTTCTGCGCCTGGCCGGGGTAGTCTTTTTGTATCTGCGCGATCACGAGGTTGTGGAACACGCCTTCCACCGGCATTTCCATGTCCACGATCTCCGGCACCAGCGTCATTTTGATCGGCGCCAGGAATATCCTTTCCGTCGCTTTCCCGATCCATGCGTCTTCCTGTGGCGGAATGCCCACGATGGTGGAAGGATACACGGCGTCTTTGCGGTGGGTGATGGCGGTAACATGGAAGCGCGGATACCAGTCTGCCAGCGAATAATAGCCGGTATGATCGCCGAAAGGCCCTTCCCAGATGAGGTCTTCACCGGGCTCTACATATCCTTCTATCACGAAGTCCGCATCGGCTGGCACTTCCAGCTCAGGCTGGGAAATACATTTTACCAGCTCCACTTTCTTTTTGCGGAGAAAACCGGCCAGCATGTATTCGTCCACATTCTCGGGGAGCGGCGCGGTGGCGGAATAGGTGTACACCGGGTCGCCGCCGAGAATAACGGCTACGGGCATGCGTTTGCCGAGCTTTTTATATTCGGAGAAATGTTTGGCGGATACTTTATGCTTGTGCCAGTGCATGCCGGTCATGTCTTTTTCGAACACCTGCATGCGGTACATGCCTACGTTGCGGCTTTGGGTATGCGGGTCTTTGGTATGGATAACGGGCAGGGTGATGAAAGGCCCGCCGTCCTGCGGCCAGCAGGTCATGACCGGCAGTTTGCCCAGGTCGGGGCTTGCCATTACCACTTCCTGGCAGGCGCCGCGGCCGGACACCACTTTGGGCATCCAGGAGGCGAACTGGCTGAGCTTAGGCAGCATGGCGAGTTTATCGAGGATGCTTTCTTTGGGTTTGGAAAGCATTTTAAAAAGCCCTTCTATTTCAGACGCCACATCGTCCAGCTCCTGCACGCCGAGCGCCATGCACATGCGGCGGTAGCTGCCCATGGAATTGATCAGCACGGGAAAATCGTAGCCGGTGTTTTCGAACAGCAGGGCTTTGCCGCCGTCCGGGGATTTGCTGATGCGGTCCGTGACCTCCGCTATTTCGAGATGCGGATTGACATATTCTTTGATCCTGACCAGTTCTCCCGCTTTGTCCAGCGTATCGATAAAATGCCTGAGGTGCTTAAATGCCATGAGTTTGCAGCTTTCGTTTCAATGGGCAAAAGTACGTTGGTTACGGGGAATAAAAAAAAGGCCCCGTTTTAAACGGAGCCTTTTCAGCTATGGGGCCATCCCAGGTTCTACCTGTTACCGAATACAATCACACCAGACACCCTGGGCCTGTGAGGAACCAGGATCGGCGGAGGCGGAGGCAGGGGTATTCCCGGGCGCACTACCACCACTCTCGGTTCGGAGCAATGATAGCGGCGGTCGTAATACCTTACCTTTTTGTAGTGACCACGACGTCCTCTCCGGTCATCATCACAATCATCGTCGTAGCGATCACGGCGATCATAACGATCGCGATCGTAACGATCATCATACCTGTCACGGTCGTGGCCGCGTCCTCTGCCTCTGTGCTGTGCCTGTGTAGTTGCATAGGTTGCTCCGAGAAGGAGCATCACGAGAATCAGCTTTTTCATAGCCTGCTGTTTTAATTGTTCTCTCTGTCCGTTCATCCCCTTATTTGCCTAAGGCGGACGGACTCATTTTCATAAATCCAAGAAGTATGCCAATAACCTTGTTCCAACACGTACCCTCTGCCATAGCGGGTTACAGCGCATTCAAACAGCGGATGAACGGAAATGCAATCCATCGTTGCGGAGAAAAAAAAGTGATGAATGGAGAAAGGTTTTTTATCGTAAAAAAATGCGCGGAGCAGATGCGTTTTTCAAAAATTAAAATTCGTCATTGGGAAGATCACTCATCATTACGAAAAAGCCCGTTATTGCGAGGAGCAGAGCCAGGGCAAGAAAAACCCGTCATTGCGAGAAGCAGCAGAGTCAAAGCCGGGGTGCGCCGAAGCAATCTCTTGCGTTGGATTGATAAACTCGATATTTGGAGATTGCTTCGTCGCGTTTCCCGCCGCACAGAATTCCCTGCAGCTCCTCGCAATGACGGAGCTTCCCGGCTTCGTCGCGTCTCCTGCCGCAGGGAATCCCTTATCGCTCCTCAATGAGGGCTTTCACCGCAAACAAAAAAGGCTGTCTTTAAAGACAACCTTTTCACTTTTTCTATTTGGACTTGATTGGGGGTGTATACTCACCTTTAAGCAACCATCGTGCCAAAGTTGTTTTATGATCTTACATCCTGAAGCACCTTGAGAAATTGGTGCTGCGACGGCCGCCGCTGCTGCCGCCAATGCGGTACATCACGGTGATGCCTGAGAATGTATACCAGTCCTTGTTCTTTGCGGAACCACGCTGCGTGCCATCCGGCGGGTAATTGCCCGTGATGCCGGTCTTGTTCACTTCATCGCCGCGCCATGCCCAATCCACCGCCAGCTGTCCTCTTTCGGCCAGCAAGGTATTCTGATCCACGTAAGTCGTGCTCACATCGTCTATATAATCGGTGAAGGTGGGGCGCAGGCCGATTTCCAGCCCCAGCGTAATGCGGTCTGTAAATATATATTTGAAACCGACGCCGAAAGGAATGGATATCTGGTGCAGCGCATACTGGTTCCCTCTTTCAGGATACTGGGGCAAGCCCTGCCCTTCAGTGCTCAGGCGCCGCAGTGGTATTTTGTTGCCCAATGAATCTTTTGCATACGGGTAAAAACTGAACAGCGCCACGCCGCCGAATACATACGGGGTAAAACCTTTGTCGTCTATATCGAGGATATTCAGCTCAGCGCCAAGATGGCCTTCCCAGAGATGGGTGCTGAAACTGAGATTGCGCCGCTGTAAAGCAGGATCGGAATTGGATTTATCATCCCCCGCGGCCATGCCCCAGCTGAAACCTGCCCTGAGGGTCAGGAAGCGGTTGATATCCCTCTTTACCAATAGCCCCAGCATAGGGCGCGTATAACCGAAGTCTACGCGTTTTTCAGAAAGGTCTCCACTGTAATTGCTGATACCGGCGATTCCACCAACATGCCAGTCCTGGGATTTACTAACAAAGGGGGCAGCGAGCAGTAAAACGAACCCGATGATCTTTTTCAAGGTTGTAAGGTTTTAACAGGTTACTGATTACTACAACGCTCCCGGTTCCCGAAAAAGTATCCGGCGGCTGCGTAACCGGGAACTAAATTATACATTTTTCCCCTTTATTACAATTCTAAAGATATGATTATAAAAGCCTTTTATGCCACCATCGCGCGTAAAGCCTTATTTTTGCGGCAGGTATGATATTTGAGTGTTGCGTGATTTAACCATTTACCGTCATAAACTATATTTAATACGTGAATACCCCCCGCCGGAAAAAGATCATTCGCTGGATCATCGGTAGTGTTATCGCTTTGCTCTTGCTGCCCGTGCTGCTGCTTTTGCTGTTGCAATTGCCCGTGGTACAGGATTTCATGCGCAGTAAGGCGGAATCCTATCTTCAGCAACAATTAAAAACAGACGTGCGCATCGGCGGGCTCCGCTTTTCCTGGTGGAACTCCATGACCCTTTCCAACGTATTTATCGGCGATACCCGTAAAGACACGCTGCTGTCCAGCGGCGAGCTGTCTGTTAAATATAACCTGCTCGCGCTGCTGAACAACGACCTTAAGATCAGGTCGCTGCGCTGGGAAGACGCCGTGGTGAACATTTACCGGCCCGCCGGCGACTCCGCTTTTAATTTCCAGTTCGCCATAGACGCCTTCAGTTCACCCGAAGCAAAAAAAGACACCCTCATCGAAGAATCAGGCACTACCCTGCAATACCAGATCGGCGAGGTACAACTGCAACGTATATACGTGCGGTACAACGACAGCCTGGGCGGCATGCTGGCCAGCGCGCGGCTGGCAAAGCTGGACATGCTGCCGGACGTCCTCCAGCCCTCCAACGGCAAATATCACCTGAAGAATTTCCGGCTGGAAGGCCTGCAGGCCGGCATACTGCAGCAATACCGCCCCGCCGTGCCGGAGCCGCCTTCTTCAGATACCTCCTCCACTCCTTTCGATCTCACCGTGCGCGACCTTTCCATCCGCAACACCGAATGGAGCTATACCGACGAAAGCAGCGGCCTGGATACCAAAGGCCGCATCGGCACGCTGGAGTTGCGCAAGGCGCGTTTCGACCTGTTGCAGACCCTTATTGAAGCCGATGAGCTGAAGCTGGAAAAGACCGCCGCTTCGCTGAACTTCCTGAAGCCCATGGACACCGCCGCTGTGGCCCCGGATACGCCCGCCGCGCCCAATACCTGGCGCGTGGCCGCCAAAAGCGTGCAAACACGCGGGGTCGATTTTAAAATGGACAACCACCTGGCCCCGCCATTAAAATATAAGGACGCCGTAGACTACAACCACCTCGGCGTGACCGGCTTATTCCTGGATGTGAGCGGCCTGGCCTATAGCGCAGACAGTACGCTGCTGACCATCCGCAACGGCGCTTTTAAAGAACAAAGCGGCATGCAGCTCAAAGCCCTCCGCGGCAAAGTGCGCTACACGCCGAAAGAAGCGCAGCTCGGCAATTTCCTGCTGCAAACCAACGAAAGCCGGATAGACGCCGACGTGCGGCTGCAAACGGAATCCTGGGAAACCGTGGCCGACCAGCTGGGCATGCTGGCCGTGCAGGCCACCGTGCGCCCTTCGGACGTCGCTATGAAAGAAGCCCTCTTTTTTGTGCCTGAAATGCGCACCAATCCTTCCCTTCAGCCGCTCTGGAAAAAGCGCCTCGCGCTGAAGGGGAATATGACCGGCAACCTGGCAAAATTGATCATTCCCGGCTTCGAGGTAAAAGATAATGACCACAATTACCTGTATGTAAAAGGCACGGCCTTCCAGGTAACAGACCCTGACCGGATGGGGGCCGACCTTACCACCATCACCCTGCGCAGCAGCAAGAGAGGTATTGAATCCTGGCTGCCGCCCAATACCCTGCCCGCTTCCGTGAGCCTGCCCGCTTCCCTGAACGTGAATGGCAGCATCCGCGGCGGCATGCAGCTGCTGCGGCCGGACCTTTCGGTGAATACCAACCTGGGCAATGCAGACATCAAAGGAGAAGTGGCGGATTTTATGGACATGAACAAGATCCGGTACAAGATGGACCTCGGCGCCCGCAACCTGCAGCTGGGGAAAATACTGGGAGATACTGCCATGGGCAGCCTCAGCGGCCGCTTCGGCGTGAACGGCAACGGCACCGACCCGCAGAAGGCCAATATAAAGGCGGATGTGAACATCACTTCGTTTACCTATAACCGTTATACCTATACGGGAATCGATGTGGATGCCTCGCTCAATAAAGGCGCCTATTCCGCTAAAGGAGCGATCACGGACCCCAACGCCCAGGCACGGTTCCAGGCAGAAGGCCAGCTGGACTCCCTGCACCCGGCCATCACCGCCAAAGCGGACCTGGACAAGCTGGACCTCTTTGCCACGAACTTCACCACCTCGCCCCTCACCGTCAAATCGTGCCTGGATGTGGAGCTGGACAATCTCAGCCCCCGCAGGCTCAGCGGCTTTGCCGCCATACATAAGATACAGCTGGCGGACGACCAGGAACTCTATACGCTGGACAGCATCCTGCTGAAGGCCGATGCAACAGACAGCCTGCAGAAGATCAGCCTCACCGGGCCATTCGGCTTCCTGACCGCTTCCGGCGATTTCAACTACCAGACCTTCGCCACGGCCGCGGCAGGCCTCATTACCCGGCACCTCGAAGCCGCCGGCGAAAAACCGCCGCCACCCGCAGAATCGCAGTGGGTGAACTTCAATGGCAGCCTGAGCGTTCCCAAATCACTCCGTAAACTGCTGCCCGACATAGACCTTCCTAAACCCATGACGCTGAACGGCCGGCTGGATACCGACAGCAGCTTCCTCGTAGCACAACTTTCCGTGCCCACCATGCGGTACGACTCTTTCAGGGTAGACACGCTGCTGGTAGACCTTTCCGCCGATACTGCCAAAATGGAGACCCATATATTATTGAGCCGCCTGCGGCATCCGCAGATCCCACTCCGGAGGACCACCGCAGACGTGGTGGCCCAAAACGGCCTGCTGGACTGGGACCTGGTGATGATGGGCCGTCGGCAGACCCAGCCCAGGTACAAGCTGGGCGGGCTGGTGCGCTTCGCCGAAGGAGACAGCCTGCTGATCTCCCTCAAAAAAAGACTGGTGCTTAACCGGCAGGACTGGAACGTGAGCGGGGATAACCGGGTAGTGGTGCACAACGGCGGCGTAGCCTTTGCGGACATCGGGCTGCAAAGGGGCGCGCAGGAACTGAGCATCGTTTCCTCCCCTGCCGCGGCGGGCGCCAGGCTGCCCGATCTTACGGTGAACCTGAAAGATTTCAGGCTCAGCA
This sequence comes from Chitinophaga sp. YIM B06452, assembly GCF_039655965.1. Lineage (NCBI taxonomy): Bacteria > Pseudomonadati > Bacteroidota > Chitinophagia > Chitinophagales > Chitinophagaceae > Chitinophaga > Chitinophaga sp. YIM B06452. The sequence continues at coordinate 28,358 of NZ_JAWLKY010000009.1, forward strand.
CCGTGACCAGCATGATCGAAAAAGACACTGCCCTGGCCGAAGGCATCAGCAACGGCAGCATTAAGATCTCAGGGCTGGACCAGACGCCGCTGATAGACGGGAAGCTGACGGTGGACAGTCTTGCCGTAATGGGCTCCGCCATCGGCCAGCTGGCGCTTACCGCCAATACCACCGCAGACAAACAGGTGCAGCTGGACGCCACCATCCAGGGGAATGAGAACGACGTGCGCCTGGCCGGTACTTATGCCGAGCAGATGGACTTCCAGCTGAATATCAACAGCCTCAACATGAAAAGCGTTGAGCCGTTCACGTTTGGCAACGTGACCAGCATGAGCGGCAAGCTGACGGGCAGGGCCAGCCTGAAAGGCACAACAGACAAGCCCGTGATACGCGGCAGCATGCATTTCAACGATGTGGCCGGGCGGGTGACCATGCTCAACAACTACCTGCGCCTGCCCAACGAAGACCTTGCATTAACGGAAACGGGCATACGCTTTAATCAGTTCGTGATAGCAGACAGCACCGGCAACGAAGCCGTGGTGAATGGGGAGATCAGGACTACGGACCTGAGCGCCTTCCAGCTGAACTTTGATATAGACGCGAAGAACTTCCAGGCGCTGGGGCCGCAGAACCCGCATGATAAAGAACAATTTTATTACGGTCCCGCGTTCGTGGACGTAACCGCCCAGGTGCGCGGCACGCTGGACCTGCCGCGCGTGCAGATGAAGCTCAAGCTGCGCGAGAAATCGGCCGTTACCGTGATGATACCCGAAGAAGAACCGGGAATTGCAGACAGGGCGGGCGTTGTACAATTCATTGATCCCGCCATGTGGCTGGATACGACCCTGCGCGTGAAAGACACGGCGAAGACCGTAACCGGGTTGAAAGGATTCGTGATCTCTGCCGACCTTGAAGTAACCCCGGAGTCTACCCTTAAACTGGTCATAGACCAGGCGAACGGCGATTTCCTGGAAGTGAAAGGCAATGCCACGCTCAACTTCTCCATGGACCCCAGCAGCAAGATGAGCCTTACCGGGCGTTACGAGATCAACGAAGGGAAATACCACATGAGCCTGAACCAGCTCATCAAGCGGCAGTTCCAGATAGAAAAAGGCAGCACCATCATCTGGAACGGCGACCCGCTGAGCGCGGACGTGAACATCACCGCGAGGTATGATGTGAATGCAGTGGCGGCAGACCTTGTGCAGGACCAGATCAGGTCCGACGATCCGGCGCGCAACCGCTACAAGCAAAAAGTGCCCGTCGAAGTTTACCTTAAGATCACCGGCGAATTGATGAAGCCCGCTATCGCATTTGAGCTGGACATGCCGGAAAAAGACCAGGGCGTGCTGGACGGGCAGGTATATACCCGCATCAAACAGATCAACCAGGTGGAATCGGAGCTGAACAAACAGGTGATGGGCCTGCTGGTGCTGAACCGTTTTATTTCCGAAAATCCCTTCGACGGGCTGGATAGCCAGGGCGGCAGCGCGGCGGAAGACATTGCGCGCAACAGTGTGAGCAAGATCCTCTCCCAGCAGCTGAACAACCTGGCGGGCAGCCTCATCAAAGGTTTCGACATCAATTTCGACCTGCAGAGCGAAAACGCCTACACCGACGCAGGTACCCGCCAGGAAAGCACCAACCTGAAAGTGGACGTGTCCAAGCGCCTCTTCAGCGACCGCCTCACCGTGAGCGTGGGCTCCAACATCGGCATATCGGGCGCGCAGACGCAGGGGCAGAACGCCAGCTCCATCATCGGCGACATGAGCGCCGAATACATGCTCACGGCAGACGGGCGCTACCGCATACGCGCCTACCAGCGTAACCTCACCGAAACAGTGATACAGGGCCAGGTAGTGGAAACGGGGCTTACTTTCATGCTGATCATGGATTACAACGAGTTCAGGGAAATATTCAGTAAAACAAAAAAAGAAAAAGAACAGGAACGCCTGCGCAAGGAAAACAAGTAACATGACCCGCAACCTGAGACATATACACCTGCTTGCACTCACGGCCCTGCTCGCCGCCTGCTCCACCACCCGCACGGTGCCGGAGGGAGACCGCCTGTATACCGGCCACGAGATCAAATGGACGGAAAAGAAAAAACCAAAAGACTGGAGCGACCTCAAAACCGGGATGGACGACCGCGTGCGCCCTTCCCCCAACCGCAAGTTCCTGGGCATGCCCATTAAGCTCTGGCTGTACAACCTCGGCAACAAACCCAAAGGCAAAGGCCTGAACCACCTGCTGCGCAACAAATGGGGCGAGCCCCCCGTGCTGCTCAGCCAGGTGAAACCCAACAGGATAGACAGGATACTGAACAGTTACCTTGAAGACAACGGCTACTTCCAGAGCGAAGTGAGCAACGAAGTGAAGAACAAAGGCAGCAAAAAGGCCAGCCTCGTTTTCACCGCCGAACCCAATCACCGCTACACCATTCACCGCGTACGGTTCGATACGGATACCGGCGTGCTCAGCAAGCTGATCATGCTCAACGCCAAACATACCCTGCTGAAGCCAGACGACAACTACAGCCTGGATATGATCAAGGCTGAACGGGAACGCATACACGCCCATCTGAAAGAGGAAGGATTCTATTATTTCACGCCGGAGTATATGCTCATCCAGGTAGACAGTACGCTGAAAGGCAAGGTAGACCTCTACGTGAAGCTGAAGAGCACCACGCCGGCCACCGCCCTGCGCCAGTACTGGATGCGCGATGTGGAGGTCTATTCCAACTACGATCTCACCCGCGACAGCGTGTTGAAAACGATGAAGGGCCGCCAGTACCAGAACTTCACGATCGTAGACCCGGACTCCCTGTTCAAGCCCGTCGTGTTCGACCGGTCGGTTTTCCTGCAGCGGGACAGCCTGTACCGGCTCAGTTCGCATAACATCACCCTGCAGCGCCTGGTGAACCTGGGTACGTTCAAGTTCGTTCGGGGCAGCTTCAGGCCGATCAGGGACAGCTCGCTGCTGGCCGCCCGTTTTTACCTGACGCCCTATCCCAAGCGGTCGCTGCAGTTCGAAGTGTCAGGCACCTCCAAAAGCAGCGGCTTCGTGGGCAGCCAGGTGAAAATATCCGCCCGCAACCGCAATTTCCAGCGGAAGGCGAACGTGCTGGAAATCAACCTGGGCGGCGGTTTTGAGACACAGGTGGGCGGCAGGACGACCAATGTGTCTACCAACGCTTACAGTTTCAATGCCGAGGTGGCGCTTACCCTGCCGAGGTTCTACACCCCGCTGATCTATTTCAACCCGCGTACGCCATACGTGCCCAGGACCAGGTTCAGCGTGGGTTACGAGCTGCTGAACAGGCCTGCGCTTTACAACCTCAATGCATTCACCCTCCAATACGGTTATATCTGGAAACAGACGAAATTCCTGGACCACGCGCTGTTTCCCGTGGCCATTACTTACGCTTTGCCGGGCAACGAGTCCGAGGAGTTCAAGAAGCAGCTGGAGCAGGACCCGGCGTTGAAGCAGTCCGTTTCCAAACAGTTCATTTTAGGAAGCAACTACACCATCACGTTTAACAACCAGGCGCCTGAGCGTTTCCACAGTTTTTACGCGAGCTTTAACGCGGATGTGGCGGGCAACGTGGCGGGCCTTATCGCGAAGAAAGAACCGGACGGCGCAAAGTCTGTCTTCGGCCAGAACTTTTCGCAGTACCTGCGCGGGAATGTGGACGGGCGGCATTACTGGAAGCTGAGCGATAACCTGCGCTGGGTGAACCGGCTGTTCGCCGGGTATGGCTATGCATATGGCAAGTCGCTCACGGACCCGGACATACCGGTTACGCTGCCGTTCGTGAAGCAGTTCTTCAGCGGCGGCAGCAACAGCATCAGGGCATTCAGGGCGAGAACGCTGGGGCCGGGCTCTTTCAGGGATACCACCACCAGCAACCTGCTGCTGGCCAACGCCGCGGGCGACATCAAGCTGGAATTCAATACCGAGCTGCGGTTCAAGCCGCAGAGCCTGATAGAGCTGGCGGCTTTCGTGGATGCGGGGAATATCTGGCTGGGCCGGTCGGACTCTGCGCAGAAAGTTTTCGCCTTCGACCGGTTCTATAAGGAGATTGCCGTGGGCACGGGGCTGGGCCTGAGGATAGACGCCTCCATCCTGCTGATCCGTTTCGATATTTCTTTCCCCCTGCGCAAACCCTGGCTGCCGGAAGGCGAGCGCTGGGTGTTTGACCAGATCAGTTTCGGGGACAAGCAGTGGCGGAAGGAGAACCTGATCCTTAACATTGCGATCGGTTACCCGTTCTGATCTATAATTATTGAGCCGGCTTTTGTGCAGGTCCCGGCCGCCGTTGTGTCACTCCCTTCAACCGGGGAACAATGCCGGCCGGGATTGTTTGTATTTTGGGATTATTTTTGCATATTAAATTAACAGGAAAAAAGCTGCATTGGATTTTATTCAATTTATTGACAGTCAGTTCAATGTGCGTTTTTAATGATGGTTTTACCAATTTTCCAACGAATTGATCCCGAACCTCTTACCCGGATCAAGTCCACGTCATCTCTGCCTCATGTCCACATTTCCGGTATTATTCCATTAGTTTTCGTTGCATCACCCTTGCATATTACTTCGGTCTTATCTCCCTCTCATCACGATCATGGCTTTATTCTCAATCCCTGGACCTGATAAACAAAGCCTGGTCCCCGGTTGGCTCCAGCCGGATCTTTAGTATAGCTTTAGTAGGTCTTTAGTAAGGCTTTAGTAGGGATACCGTAAGGGAACCGTAGCAAATCAATTTAGAGAAATTGATATATGTCTTCTCCTTAAAAACTTTACAGCGTGAAGGAACATAAAAATCGGCAGGGGCATTTTTTTAGCTCCCAACCTGCTGCCTTCAATTCAGCTTTAAGTGGCTTTTGTCTCANGATATATGTCTTCTCCTTAAAAACTTTACAGCGTGAAGGAACATAAAAATCGGCAGGGGCATTTTTTTAGCTCCCAACCTGCTGCCTTCAATTCAGCTTTAAGTGGCTTTTGTCTCAAACATTGGTTTACTCACTGTGGAGGCCGTTTTACACGTAAATTTTTTTAATCTCCTATTTCAAATTTTACATTACATTTCACACAAAAATCAAATTACTGATTTTCAATATTTAACAATAAATCACTTACAATAATCATCAATTCGAATTTGCCTGTAAATCCACGCCAGTATTGTCTTTCATGTTCTTTATTTCATATTTATATTTTTGTTTAATTAAACATTAAATATATATTTGCATACTACGTAAAACCCCGGTTTAACTGGACTGATACGTAACCCATACTACCCATGAACGCGATGCCCTATACCATTAACCGAAGAAGTTCCCGCAGGGGGACCGCCATCCTGTTAAGTGCATTGGGGCTGTTCCCGGCTACCGCCCGCTGCCTGGTCGCCAGGCCAACAGTACTGGAACCGGGACCTGCGGCAAACACATGGGCCGGTAGCGCTTTAAAAACATCTGACCCTTTCACAGCGCCCTATTCCCTGAACCTCAGCAGCACGCTGATCCCTGAGAACAATGTTATTGGCGTGCTCGTGGGCGTTCTTTCCACCGATCCTGAAGCAGGTGTGTGCACTTATTCCCTCGCGGAAGGTGACAACAGCACAGATAACCACCTCTTCACCATCGCCGGCAATACGCTCAAAGCCATGGCTGTATTTGATTTCGAGACCAAAGTCAACCGCTATGTGCGCATACGCTGTACCGATGCAAATGGCGGCTATATAGAAAAAGCGTTCCAGCTTGAAGTAGTGGATGCATACGAGGTGAATAACATACTGGAAGCCACTAACATCGTAACACCCAATGGCGATGGCAAAAACGACACCTGGGTGATCCGCAACCTGCCGGCCAACAGCATGAACGAAGTGCGCATCATAGACCGTTCGGGCAGGGTGGTGTACTACAAACGCAATTACCAGAACGATTGGAATGGCAGGCTCACCAACGGCGGAGAGCTGGCCGAAGGCGTATACTACTATATCATAGATTTCGGGGCAGGGCTGCATCTTTTCAAAGGCTCCATCACCCTGATCAGAAGCCGTAACTGAAACATATTTCCTGTACCTAATTGCATTGTAAATGAAGAAAATCTTTACACAACTTTCTACGCTCCTGCTGCTGGCAGCGCCTGGCCTGACCAAAGCGCAAAGCGCGGGTAATCCCATCCAGCAGCGCGACCCGCTCATCGCCCAGTATTACGAGAACCGCTTCCTGGGCAATCCCGCACTGGCCGGGGCAGATACCGGGCTGAACATTAACATCGGCTACCGCAAACAATGGAAAGACATGCCGGATGCGCCTGTCACTTTTGCCCTTACCGGCGATTACCAGGTGGCCAGGAAGCTGGGCGTCGGGCTTACCGTGTTCAACGACCAGGCCGGCATCCTCAAACAGACGCGTGTTGCCCTCTCCTATGCCTATCACATGGCGCTGGATGAAAACAACTCCGAGTTCCTTCACATAGGCATGACCGCCGCGGTAGACAACCGCCGGGTGGAAAGGAAAAAGATCGTCGGCGACCCTGACGATCCGGCTGTAGACGAATTCAACCGCCGCGACAATTATTTCGAAACAGACCTCGGTGTTGCCTATACGAACGAACACCTCACCATCCAGGCCGCGCTGCCCAACCTGGTGAGCACTTTCCAGAATAAGGACAAAGTGGAACCGCGCAACACGTCCACTTTTATGGTGGCCGCGTCTTACAAATTCGGCACCAAAAGTTTCCAGATCTCGTCCGTCGAGCCCATGGTGGCCTTCCGGGGCGTGAAAGGTTACAAGGGCATCCTGGACGTGGGCACCAAGGTGAGCCTTGCCAAGAACTTCGTGAACCTCTTCGCGCTCTACCATACCAGCAATGCAGTGACCGCCGGCGTGGGCTTCCAGTTCAAAAATTCCATTGAAGTGCAGGCCAGCTATACTTCCCAGACTGCCGGGGTGAAGAATAATATTGACGGGAATTTTGGGCTGGGTATCAAGATCCGTTTATTCAGGTAGTGCAGCACTAACGTAAACGGCTGAACGGTAATATTTCAGGATGATCAATTAAGTTTATAAAATAATCCGCAGCAGCCTGCCGGAAACCTGATATGAAAAGCGTTGCGCATTTCGCTTTTCGATGCGGGGACCGGTCAGGCTGCTTTGCTTTACGGCACTCAGGCCGTTTCGATCCAGGGGTAAAAGGGTACCAGGGCGGAGGGTTCGAGGCTGCCTGCCTCAGCGCTGTGGCAGATCATGCCGTCTGCCCGCGCGGTAGTGGCAAGGTTGGCCTGGCCCGCAAACGACAGTGCTTTTACCTTTAACCCGTTCCTGTTTACCAGCGCCGCGGGAATGAATTCGTCCTGCGCATAGATGGCCGTGCGGTGTTCCGTATAGGGTATCATCCAAGGCCTGATCACGGGAATGCCCCAGCAGGCGCGGATGTACGATTCCACGAATAATTTGCAGGCCACCTGTACCGCGAAGGGATGACCGGGCATCAGCATCACCCTGGTACGGGTGGGACTGTACCCGAACCAGAAGGGGTTGCAGGGATGCGCTTTCACTTTATTGAACACCTGCTCCACCCCGCAATCCATGACCGCTTTCGGCGGCACGTTGCCGCAGATCACCAGGAGGTCTGCCTCCAGGCCCTGCTCTATGGCGGATGTTATGGCTTCGGCATTTTCCGGCACGATACTGCTTTCTTCCAGCGGGATACCATATTGCATCAAGAGGCCTGTGAGGGTGAAGCCGTTCGCATCGCGCAGCTGCAGGTCATTTACCGGCATGCCGGGGATGCGCAGCTCGTTGCCCGCGGCGATGAACATGACACGGGGCGGGCGTTGCACTTTCACCTGCATCACGCCCAGGGAGGCCAGCAGGCCCAGGTGCTGGAAGTTCAGGCGCAGGCCGGGCTCCAGCAATACTTTCCCGGCAGCGGCCTGCTCCCCGCGGGGGCGCATATGCTGGTATACCCGGATGTTATGATCAAAAAAAGCAACATGGCCATTTTGTTCTTCTGCTTCTTCGAGGCTGATCACCACGTCCACATCCGGCGGCAGGAGGCTGCCGGAAGCTACTTTCATGGCATGCCCCGGCAACAATTCCCCTCCGGGATAACGGGCATGACTCAACGGGAATTGCTGTTTGCGGGAAGTCTGGACGTCGGAACTGCGGATGGCAAAACCATCGCGCGCGGCGCGGTGAAAGGGCGGATAATCACGGTCAGCGGTAATGGCTTCAGCCAAAACCCTGCCTGCGGACTTTTCTAGCGGCACTGATTCGGTTCCCCAGCTGGTACGGCAGGCCGCGATTTGCTGGATGGCGGCGGTAACACTGATCATAGATCGTTCGGTCTTTTACGGATAAGCATAAGGATGAACCGGCACTTCACCGGAGGCGGAGATCGCCCTTCACGGCTTTCACATTCATGCATAAATATTGGACCGCCGGGCAGCTCTCCGCATCGGGGGAAGAGGCATAGGATAGTTTATATTATTATTTCGTACATGTTTTAATTTCTGCATAAAAGTACAATGAAATTAATATTAGATAAAACGATATGACATATTTTTATATCAATAACATATATTATTGGGGCAAATTCAGGTATTTAAGCCATATATAATTTTGTTTAATTTTATTTTAAGCATAATAAAAAAGCCGCATATCATGTGCGGCCGAATATACTTCATCCTACTGGAGCTATATATACTTTCAACCCAGAGATGGCACAAGCTAGCTTTATGTCAACACTTGAGCCGAATTTAATGAATTCATTTTTCGCTTCGCGGTTCAAACAGGGCTAGACCTTCACAACTATTCCTTTTCCGCCAATACTTTCAACGAAAGCGGTAATCCATTGCCCCTTGTCATATTGATCCAATTCTCTTTTCATGATCGGGCTTCGCAGATAATGACATTTATAAAAAACCTCATTCATGACATAAAATTCATTACCCGCTTCATTGCATAATTTAAACAACCAATCATGCCTAGCAGTAAAGTTTATCTCCACAATTCTTAATCTCATAATTATCTTTATATTGATTTGACATTCCTACCGATCTACGAACTTCACAGTTGATCAGCCGAAAATAATTTAAAGTTCGGCAAGCCTATTTCAGAATTGTTCAGGTGCTACCTGTAGCTTCTTTGAGGGCTGTTTTTTCTTCATTTCAATACTAATCATTTGCAATATCTTCTCTTTGCTATAGTTGGCCACTGCGCCGTAATCTGGAGACGGAATAAAAAAAATGCCCTCCGGCTGTTTAAACAAATCGTCAGCAATTCCGGACACTTGCTGTAAACGGCCAGTCTCCAGTTTATATAATCCAGGAACAAGTTTATCAAAGTCCAGAGAATCTGAAAGTTTCCAGCTACCGTAATTGAATATTTTTATCAATTTACCATTTTTGTATGCAGAAAAATATCCATTGGTCTCACTGATAAAAAAATCGGCGTTTTCTTCCCGGAGTCTTTTTGTTATTTCTGACGCACCAGGCAGCGTATCCTGAGTTTTTCCATTACTGATAGCAAACCACCCCCAGTTTGTAACACCAAAGGGCTTAACAAAAGAAATTAATTCGTTGGAAATACGAACGCCATATTTATCAAGGTTAGTAATCTTATATCCCCGCAGGTGTTGTGCAGGGTCATCGCTGACAATAGCATATGATTGACTGAATTTCCCGAGTGCTTTTCGATCAATAATCCGGACTATCATTAATCCGCGTGCGCTATCTATTTCGAGTGTATCTGATTCTGCATTTAAGGCGGAGTCGCTATACAGCAAGTTCAGGTTAGGTTTATCAACTCTACATCCCAACAGGAAGCAGGCCAAACCAGCAATTCTAAAATACTTAATGCTCATTACACCTTGTTAGACTCAGGGTCTGTGTTTCAAAATCCCCGTCTCATATTTAGTTTAAATACCAGCTTCATTACCCGCCAAAAACAATAGCAGTTCCAAGAAACCCTTGCCGCGAACTACCGCTTCACTGTCGGACATACCAATAAAAGGAACTTCTATAAATTCGCCCGTTTCCTTCCTAATTCCATAAGCAGTGTCTCCACCATCAGTCCCTATGAAAAAAAAGTCCAGGCGCAAATTCGCTGACTGAATAATCATTATTGGCTTCAATCAACTCTTCCATAGGCCAAAAACGTACATACCCTTCACTTCCTATAGACCCTTCTCCTCCATTTCGCTCTAACATAAAATCCAAATAATCTGATGGGAAGTTTAAGTTGATTTTGTTTACCCATTCGGAGAATTGGTCATTTTCTAGCTTCTCATTTTTGCTTAAATGTACCGTCAGCTGAGTTAATGCTTCATTCATTACTGTTCTCCATGTAGCTGATTGTCAAACAATGCCCCGTTCAGGTCTGCTTATCATATCCTTAAAACTATTCCTATACCGACATGAACCTACATATTCAATCCAAATTTCTCAGCGACATCTTTCCCTTTTAGAAAGAGATCATATACGTACAAACATGCCTCTTCCTCTGATAAGAATGTCCTCTCTTCATTTCTACCGCCACGCTCATCTAAATAGAAAACCTCCCATTTCGTATAATTATGAAATAGGATAATTGCATCAGACTTTAAGTCCCCATTTAAAGAGTAGCTCCGAGGATCAATCTTCAAATCCCGTAATTTCTGACTTAATTCGAATATCTTCATAAAATATTTATTGAATTGGGGCAATAATACCTCTTTTTAATAACGTACTGACATTAACAGGAGATAAATACTGTGTGCCTAAGCCAATTTGATTAAATGCAGGCGCTATAACAGAAGACTGAACCTCAAATGGCTTCATGACTTTATAAGCATTAGGAACTCCTGTATTATCTGGAGGTAAGGCTCTCATTGACTTAGGAGTATTTCTTGGCGAAAAGTACTTTCCATATACGCTACCAAATCTATCTATTTCAGTACCAGGCATTAAAAACTCGCTATTCCATTCCCCTAATGCACCTCCATTCTCTGGCCAATACTTTGTTAATGTAGTTGTTGTGCTGGTCGCTTCAACGTTGCCTAGTCCAGTCGTTGCAGTTTCTACTGATGCCATTGCCCCTCCAGTTTCCTCAGCCACTGTGGTTCTTATGCTTGTTCTTGCGGCAAAACTAATCTCTCCAGATTCAAGGGTACCGGAAAATGTATTCCTCATACCTCGAGTTCCCATAGTAAAAAGACTTCCAGATCCAGTGCCTTCTGTCGCTATTCCCACTAAAGTAAGAACGGTAAATTGTCCCACCATTAGACCAGCTCTCTTATAATTTTCAGGGTTTTTAGCAGCCTTTCCCATGTCTTGCGCAAATTCCTTCGGAGTATAACTTTTGGATATCCCAGTACTACGCCAAAGTTGGTCTTTCAAATTCTGTATGCTAAATTTTTCCAACCCTTCTAACTCTACATGTACAGTTACGTGATTCTCGGAAAATGCATAGGTTGAATTGTGGACATACTTATTTGATAAAGGATCTATTTCTATAAACCTTCCAATCTGCGGATCATGATTCCGATACTTAAATCCATACCAGTTCAAGTCAAACTCATCATCAAGCGGCTGCCCCTGGAACTTTGCATTCTTATTCTCTAACCTATTCGGCGCTTTGGAACTAATCCCGCTCATCGCCAGCCCAAACGGGTAATAATGCGTCTCTTCCAACACCGGCCCTGAGGAAAGCTCTACTACCACATCATCAAAATAAACATCCTGTGGTGTTTCATTGCTGGTATATACATACAGGAAACCACTTTTCTGCATTACCATCTTCTCCTGGGAAAGCGCCTGCAATTGTTCCGGCTCAGCTTTTACCTGCTTAACCCCACTGTTCTCCTCCACTAATTTAAATTGTTCATCGAAGAGTACAAAATTCAAGTAGGCTTTGGGCCGTTGTGGGTTGGCTGCTTCAGGATTATCGCGTTCTTTTAACCGCTCATAATCGTTGTTCAGAAAAGCATCACTAAATGGTTGCACTTCAGACATGCTGCCACTGCCGTGACCACCGCCGGACTGCCCGCCCCCTATTGCCCTGATAAGTGAAGAAAGCATTCCTTCTACCGGGATTTTACCATTCCCTTCCTGTACACCACCGGATTTGTAGAATGCCCGGGCGCCAATAGCAATTGTATCCCCGGCCATTACCTTCAATACTATGGACGGACCAATCCGCTTATCGGGATTATTTCCGTTCAGCTTCGCAACAAACTCATTCTGCGCTGATGGATCGCCTTGAGGATATCCAACAGGCTTAGCCGTCCGGCTGGCATCGATATTACTGAACAAAGCATTTTCCACGGGAGCCCTTTCCGCCTCCATGGTGGCCGCATACATGGCAGTACTGCTTTCTTCGGTCAATACCATCCTGATATTCCCCAGGTGGTCTTTCAGGAAATAATCATATACAAATGACCGTGGCTGCCCGGCCGGCTGTATTGGTCTTACCCGGCCTTCTTCATGAGAAACAAATTGCAGGCTGTCGTTTGTAAACACAGCAATACCCGCATAATCCGTTACCGTTTTCCTTGCAGGACTGTAGGTACTATCCACTACTATCTTCTGGACCTTCAGGCCATTGGCGTCATAAATGTATGATATCGTTCCTTTGCCCCTTATATGTATCCTCGACGGAAGATTCAGGTGATTATACTGTATGCTTTGAATATTTTTATTATGGTCAAAAACCAGGTTGCCATTTGGATCATAAACATAATCCACGGTGCTGGCGGGATTAAGGTCTTTAAAATCCCCCAGCATGGTTTGCGGGTCATTCGTTGCGTCGACCACCCGGCTGAGTTGGTTACCGGTGGCCGCATAAGTATAATTCAGCTGGTCTATTGTGCTGCTGGTGCCATTTTTCATGCCTTTTTGATGCATGGATGTGATATTCCCGTTTGCATCATATAGCAGGTTACTTACCGTGAAATCGATATTAGGGTTCTTTTGCCAGGAACCTGTGCTATTCTCTCTGAAATCGGCATTCTTCAGGCGGCCTGATGCATCATAGATATAATCATATGAGCGCCAGCTAAGATCGCTTTTGCTCCGCCAGGTGATGGCCGAGATATTCCCATTATACCTGCCTGTACTGATGCCATCGTCATAATGCAGGGAGGTACCGAAGTAGTGAGTTCCTCCGCTGGCAGCAAAATTTTTATTGATACCCTTTGTCCAGCCGCGGACATTGTATTCATATTCCAGCGATTCCAGGTTATCGCCAAGTGTTTTTTTCTTTTGCTGTCCCGGTTCGTTATACTCATTGGCGGCTACCGTTTTACGCGCGCCACCATTAAGCGCCTTTTCCACAGAAACCAGGCGCCCGCCATAATCATAGTTATTTACGGTCAATAAAGTGATAACCTGATCTTGCGGGCTCAGCGGGTTTTGCTGCCTGAGATAGCTGGACAGGAGCTTTCCGCTGAAATCGTACCGGTTGGTCAATACATCCATTCCGCTTTTTATATTGTTGCCGACTGACTGTAAAAGCCTGCTTTCTTTATCATAATAGTTGGCGGCTGTAATCCATTCCCCGGTTTCAACCAGGCGCGTTTTAGTACCGGTAACCAATCCCCGGGTCAATTTAGATGCGGCGGAGGGCAATTCCGGGAAAGCGCTGGTACCCGATTCTAGTGAGCTAAGGAAACTGGCATTAAATGCCGGGGCCGAGGTATCGTATTTATCGTAGTATGTGAATGTCAATGGGTCCAGCTGGGATGCCGGGATGCCGGGAAGCGGGTTATTGGCCGTAATGCTGGTAACAGACGGAGCCAGGTTGGGATCGATTTCCGCTATAAACTCATCATTTGCGACGCTCTCAAAACCAGGAGCCATAATAATAATGCTTTTGGCTGCATACGTGGTAATGTCAGTGCTCCTGGTTGAAACCACCAGGTCCACTGGTGCCTGGATATTGGCGTTGACCGTTATGTTCCCGGTCGCTGTATTCATCTGCGATTGCAACGACGCCCTTGTCGCGTTCGATGCATATAATGCTGTTTCGACCGGTCGGTTCAACTGGTCATAAAATGTAACGAACCATTGCTGCCGGTCTTTCAGATTACCGTCTCTTGTGAACACCAGGCGATCCCTGATATCATATACGTTTTCCACGGGAGCAGCGCCGGGTACTTTTTTCAATATCAACCGCCGGCGGGCGTCATATTCATATTTGAAACACAGTCCATTCACAATATTCGTATCCGCCAGGCTCCAGCCATTCCCTTTTAATATATCTACTGCTTTAGGAGGTATAACAAACCTTAGCTGCCCAAGATCATCATAAACATAATAAGTACATAACCAGCCGCTGTGCTGGGTGGTTGGAACATCGTCAACCTGTACTTTCTTTAAAACCAGCCGGCCTGATCTGTCGGTATAGGCGATCACCTGTTTGCCATCTTCATCCGTATCAACCTGTTTAGACAGCAATCCATTAGCATAGGCCGCACTGCTGGCAGGTACAGTCCCTTCGCTCCCGGTAATTTTCCATATTCTAACATCCTCGGTAAGCGTATTATTCCCGCTTAGTGATTGTACACCCCGATTGCTTCCTCCCCAGCTGTTTCCGGGAGCCAGGGATTTTTCCACCCTGTTCAGCGGGGATTCTTCGAAAACAGACCTGCTATAAAAATGTGCCTCACCCGGATACTCGGCATTCATGAAGGTGTTGTATTCCGTAAGCGGGTTATTCTTGAACTTCCCGCTGGCAGTAGCCGTAGTATATGACAAGTAAACATTTGCATTCCTGCCGGCGTCATCATAGACGACGGGAAGAACCACGTCCTTCCCTGATGCAGAAAAGCCGGTATGGACAACCTGCAATCCCCGTCCCAGGCCGTCCACATAAGAAGTGCTTTCCTGCTTTTGTGTCAGCGGCGCCGAGGCAGCCTGCGCCTGTGTGGAAATACCAGGTTTAAGGATGGTGTAAGTACGCGAATAATTTTCGTCAACAGGATTACCGGAAACATACGGCGATACTTTGACGGTGGCAACGTTTGAATATACCACGTAGCTTCCACATATGGCCGTCCTGCGGTAATATTTCTGTTCTGTAACAGAAGCCGGCAGATAAGTTGTAGCGGTTGCTCCTGCAATATCTACAAACTGCAAGCTGTCGAACGATTCCTGCCATTGATAGGATACCGTTGCACCGCATGCTCCGCCTGAGCCGGCAGTTCCCGTAAGGGTTGTTCCGTTTGTGCTGTATGCTACACTTTGTGCCGCCGGGCTAATGCTACCTGCTACCAGGGCCGGTAAGGCAGTGAAACTGACCTCTGCGGTATATACCTGCTCCACGATCTGTGTATACTCACTATATCCAGAATAATCACACAAAAATCGCCGCCTGAACTTTGTATTGGCTGTAATCACTTGTTCCGGCAGATCCCTCGACCATACACCCATACTGTCCCATGTGCCGCCATTTACCGATCTTTCCCAGGAATATGCACCACCGCGACCGCCGGTTGCATCGGTAGCAACAACTGCGGGCGACCTTGATCCCACCGGTACTGAAACAGTACCCGTTGGCGAAGTGATATTACCCGGCTGTAATGGAATCCTGATAAATGTTTCCCACGAATAAGTATGAGTAATGCCCGTACCCAGATCAATGTAGGAAAACTCAATCCGGATAGAAGCCGCATTCGACGGCACTTTGACAGTAATACCCGTATAAGTTCCGCCATTATAAGTATTGGTGATCGTTCCTCCGTAAATGGACCAGCTGCCGCCCGAAAGATAGGCCGAAGGTACGTCCCAGTTCCGGTAGGCAACTGTCTGGTCAGGCTGCGCCAGGCCCGGCCCCGATATCCTTGGGTCCTGCGCCAGTACGGCAGAATGTAAACAAACAAAGAGTATAGCTATCCAAAATTTCATAGGAGCCCGAATTATAAGCCAATATTTTTCTTGATATTATTTTCATAAACCTCCAGCACATTACCCTCCGCATCCAATTTCAGCTGCAATCGCCCTAGCGGATCATACCGGTAATAGACCAGCCTGCCGGAAGGCAGGCATTGACTGGTAACACCGATAAAGTCATCGAATGTCTGCGTCGTCATTTGGGCATTTACCGGGAACAGCCGAAGCTCATCTATCGTAACATTATTGCCGGTAAGGCAAACATTGCTGGTGGAAGCGGGTAATAGATGCTCATAATATGTCCATCCGTTGCTGCCGGTGTGGGTAAGCTGCAACTGACCAGGGACCGTTAGTGCCCCATTCCTGCTCCAGTACGACACGATATAGGTATTAGCCGCTGGAAGATTGTTGCGGCAAATGCTTTTCCCCGATTGCAGCACGAAGCTTTTCCGGCCTGTCAACGCATTCAGATTGTCAATTTGGCTGCTATTCGGCTCCCAATTACCATAATTGGAGGTTTCGAAGCTGGTATATGCAATAGACAGGCTGTCCGCATTTTCGACGATTGCTACCGGGTACTGCCCTTTGTAATCCCATAAATAGGCCTTTGCATTATGCCCTACCTGGTAAACTTCAGCCAGCCTGCCTTTTGATGTATATTTACCAGCCACCTGCTTGGCCACATATTGAGGGTCCTTCACCGCCTTTCCCCCTGCAACATCTAAGCCATTAAATGAACTCAGCGGAACCGCATTATCAATTGCATAAACTGTATCGACCTGGGGAGAACTAGGGCGGAAACTAGAAAGTGTAGAAGATAAGAGCTTTTGTGCGCCTCCAGCTGATTTAGTAAATACAGATTGCTCCAGCGGTATAGACTGGATATTCAGCTTTTTCAAGTTCCGCACCCCCATACTGAAATTGTCTGTACCGGTAATGTTATTCAATACCCCGGGGAATTTATTTATACTGATAATAGTATCGTTAGTTGAATTGAGCGTTTTAGACCAGGTCGGCTTTTGCAAAAGCGGGACATCGTATCCCATCCACGAGGTGGATTCGACGAAAGTGCTGCTAGGGTTTGTACCAAGCGTTTTATGAAAAGACATTACGGGTCTCAGCCACGCGGTATCGATGGCATATAGTAAAGAATCCTGGGCTATAAGCGTATAGGTGCTGCCAACCTTTTTATATGTCTGTTCGCTGATAAGCTGACCTCTTTGCCAATGCGCGCCTGTATTGGTGAAAACAAATTCCTTTCTTCCATGTTTCCCATTATCCCCATACTCCACAGTAACGTTGGAATATCCTACATAAGAAGCAAATTCCTCCTGGGACGGATACCCCGAGTTCGCTTTAATAATATCAAATGACTGGTGCATGATAGCCACTTCAACGAATTCAGGTGTTTCGATAGTACCGATTGCCCCGCCCCAGTCCTTGACTGCGGCCACTTTTTCAATTGTTTTGAGCTGCCCGTTTGTAAACATAAAGTCCTCATACACCACCATTTGTGTAGTTGGCAGCGGGATTAGCGGTGCAGTTCCCCCTTCTCTATATACTATCTTCGGGATATCCGTTTCCAGGTGATCGTCCATCAGGAATAGCGGCATTCTCGTTAACACTCCGCTCGAACGGGATGGATTGGCCAGATCGTGATACTTATAGTTCTTTACAATATCATTCAGGTGATCGCGGCCATCGTAATCTACGACCCTTTTGATCCTGATGCCGCCCGCGCGGTGATTGTATGCAGGCATTACAACCGGATTGGTAAATCCAGGCTCCTTAATCACCAGCCTGAGCTTTGCCCAATCCCAGCTGGCATTTGCGGAAGTGTTTTTTATAAAGAACCTGTAAATCCCATTCGGGTAAAATATCGTGCCTCCGGGGTGGATGAACGAAGAATCGCCGGTGAAGTTTTGCACGGAGATCTCGTATGGGCCTGCATCAGTTGATCCCGGCAAATATTCGAAGTCAAACCGGACCAGTTTCCCATACCGCCCGTTGATCTTATTTTCTGAACGGATGGTAAAGTAATATGGTCCAACTGTTTTATACAGGTCTTCACGGATGGTGCCTGCACCGTCCATGGGTAGCGTCTTTGGCACAATCGGGTACTCCATAATGGCTTCCGCAAACGGTATTCCTGTGTAACTGAATGCACTGCCATATGGATCATTGGATACCGTATTGGATTCATATTCAAAGCTGGTAGAACCTCCCAGCGGGTAGACGATCTTTGTGAGCACTCCCCTCTGGGCCAGCAAGCTGTCCGACATCCTGTTTACAATAGGTGTTTTATAATAAATCCTCCGTCCATATAAGCCAGCCGAGTCATAATGTTCGTTAATCAAAACCTGGTTGGGTGCGCCGTTATAGTATCCCCAGAGATCCTGCGAAAAAGACGACCTTTCCGGCAGCTCTCCGCTGTTATAAGCAAATTCGTAACGCTGCGGTTCGTAGATCGACCCACCGTCAATATCCAGTGAATCTAACCTCAGCCGGTAAAATATGGAATTTGAAATAGGATCAGTGCTTCTCTTCTCAAATACTTTGGATTCAAAATAGCTCTGGTAGAATTTTACCCGTTTTAGCACAATTTTTTTCCCGTTATCTATGTGATATACTACTATCCCGGCTAATATGTTATCTCCAATTACATCTTTTCGGGCTTCGCCATAGCTGAATTCGATAGTAATACCATTTGAACAGGTAATTTTGCTTAACCTTGAGGATAAATATGCATCCCTGGCCGGCTCATATACATCCAATTCCTGGGTTTCAGGCAGTATCCCCCCGCTTCTCATATGCAGATAGGGTGATACGGCGTTCCTCGGAAAAAAGTAGGACTCGGCGAAACCGCCTGTGTTAAATATTGTGCTAACAGCATAGCTGAAACTGATCGTTTCATTATTCAGCGTTCTTATTTCTGACAAATGGTTGCATCTCTCAGGTATTATTCTTAAAATCTTCGGATCATAGTTATAGGCAACCTCCTTATAAAAAAAAGAGTTCGCAGGTAGTTGGTTTATAATATCTGCAGAAGTTTCCGGGGCAAAGGCAATCTCACTTCCCCGAAATTTATACCGGATGCCATCTTCATTCGTAAAATCAAAACCATTGGTCTGGTCAAGCGTATCGATCCTTGCTAAAGTGTAAGGCCCGAAAAGCTTATGGCTAGAAGCAGTCCCTTCAAATTTTACGTTGAGGCCTGGCGCCGTTACATACCGTTTTGGCCATTTGCCAGAGAAGTAAGTTATCGTTCCATCCGGGTTCACCTTTACGTCCCGCCCCATTCCATCCTTACCGTTCCGTATGGTATCCGGTCTTAATCCATCTACCTTCACAGTCTCAAACACGGAAAGCCGGTCCACATTATTAATTAAACCACCGGCTATTAGCGCCCACCCCAGCCCGACATGAGAGGCGCCTTCATCCACTTTTATACCACCTGCGTGATAAGCAATGCCAATGGGTAGCTTAAATCCATCTACTTCCAGCTCATAAATTGGAATTGATATATTAGGCAGCCCGGTATGCAGGTTTACCGGCATATCGCCAAATTTACTAAATGTGGTCGCCGCGGGACTCATCGGCGCAATGTCTTTGTTGAACTGGCTGAATGCGGAGTTGCGGACACACAGGATCAATACAACAATAAAGAGATAAATAAATTTCCGTTTGCTCATAGATATACTAAACAATAAATTTCACTAAAAGCTATACCCCACCCTGAACTTCACCGCATCCGTCTTGGGCGTCTGCGTATTGGCCAGGAAGTCGTACAGCAGCATCATATTGCCTTTCAGCTTGTTGTTGATCTTGTATTTCTTGGAGATCCCGAGCAGGGCGCTCTTCGTCCAGATGGTGGCGTTCAGCAACTGGTTGGTATTGGTAAAGGCTGCGTTGTGGTTGAATTCGAAACCGCCGTTCACGAAAAAGGTGCCTTTCAGTTTGTAATCCCCGAAGGAACGGATGCCCACACCCTGGTGACTGAACCGGATATTGTTGAAACCGGTGCCCATGCCCAGCTTGTAAGCCGCGCCCAGCCCCAGTATCCCGTTTTTGCTGAACTTATAGCCTACCTGGCCGGCAAAGTCGCCGGTGGTGGGGAAGTATTGGTTGGAACGCTGGAATTGCACGTTGGTCCCGAATTCCAGCCGTTGCAGGAAACTCTTTGTTTTTAGTTCTTTCGGCTTGAACTCCGGCATTTCGGCGGCGTTATCCAGGTCGGGGAAGTTCTTTTTGAGTTCGTCGAACTGCGAGCGGGCTGCATCCATTTGCTGGCTGATGGCCTGGCGGGCGTTAGGGCCGCCGCTGCCCAGGCGCTGCTGGATGAGCTGCTCCACCTGGCTGCGGGTTTGCAGGCCTTCCAGTTGCTGCTCCAGGTTTGCCGCGCCGCCGCCGCTGGAAAGATTGAACAGGCTGGCCAGCTGGGAATTGCGGGCCAGGAAGTCCTTGTAGGCGGGCACTTTTTGCAGCAGCTCCATGGCTTTGGCTTCCGCTTTCTTGCGGTCGCTGAACACTTCTTTATATTCTTTCAGCTGCTGCGCGTAGTAGTAGGCTTCTTTATTGATCTTTTGAAGATCTTTGGTCATGCTGGTATACTGGCTCAACTGGCTTTTCAGCTGCTCCCTTCTTTCGCGGATATACTGTTTGATGTTTTCAGCCTGCTGCAATTTGCCCTGCAGCTCCTTTACCTGGTCCAGGGAGCCTTTCAGCTTGTCTTTGATACCCTTGGCCTGGCCCAGGTATTTATCGGAATCTTTCAGGAAACCAAGCGAGCCGGACAATGTATCCAGGTAGCCGAAATACTGGCCGTTGAGTGCCTTTTCATATTTGGCGGTCTTGCCCCTGAGCGAGGCCTTGAGTTTGCCGAGGGAATCTATCGAGCGGGTAAAAATATTCTTTGCAGCTACGGAATCGATCTTCATCATTTTTTGCTGCAGGCGTTTTTCCTGCCGGATCATCAGGGCCAGGGCCTGTTCGGTGCGTTTGTCCACCTGGTTTTCCAGCTTTTTGCTTTTCTGCTTCACCTGCGACAAATATTTTTCAGGCACTGCGTTCATCTTAGTGAGCAGGCTATCCTGTGCGGCAGCGGGTAACGATAAAACAATCAAAAAAAAGATGCGGGTAAACATTTCCAGGTATAAGTGGTGAACAACAGGATGGAAAGATAGGCTATTCCTTCTTCTTTTTTTCTTTTCCCTTCAGTTTTTTGATCACTTTCTCCTCATTCATAATGTCCAGGTACATCAGGCCGTTGATATGATGAAGGGTGCAGGAAAGATAGTAGGTAAACTCCTCCCCGATGATATAATCCATGGTAACGGTGTCTTTCGCCAGGCGGAGCCTTTTATGCGGCTCACCGAAAAGCTCCACCAGGTCTGACTCCGAACAGGCGGCTTTGATGGGCAGGTGCAGGGCTTTCAGCACTTTGCCGGTCATTTCTCCATCATCTTTTGTAAAATCCAGGGAAATGGCGCGGGTTTCCCCCGGCTCCTGGGCCAGGCGGAGAAAGGTATTGAAGCCGGACAGCTCTCCAATCCACTGTTCTCCCATAAAATCGTAGTTCTCCACCTCCCTGTAATCAGGACCGGCATAAAAATCACTGAGCCGGATACTGTGAAAGTCCTGGTACGCTATAATATCCATACAATCCGTTTATAATCAGGTTTAGAAGGGGCATATGAATCCCGATTGCTGGAATAGCCGGCGGAGTACAATGTGTACGGGGAAATAAGACAATCAGGTTGCATAGGTTTTCGCGATAAAAATATAAACCGCAGTATAAATATATGTCTATTTCTCACATTTTAAAATCCGGGACGGGAAAAAACATATTGATATTTAATGCAATACGTTTAGTGTGGCCAGGCATAAAAAGAACCGGGAATGCTACGTGTTCATTCCCGGTTCCGGTGTATGTTCCAGCCTGTGAGAAGGGAATCTTAGGAGAATGCGAGGCCCTGCTTTCGAAGTTCATACCAAACTTCATTTATATGGTAAACCTCTTCATCCATTTCCCTTGACATAAAAATACCCCGCTCTTCGAACCCCGTCAATAACTGATCGATAAAGTCAAAAGGGTATTCTTCTTCTTTAAAGCCTTCAATAAAATGACTTAAAAATTTGCGATAGGGCCATGATGACGTAATGATCTTGTGCTTACCCGGGGCATCAATATCAAACTTAATTTCAGCTCCTTCCCAAAATATGGTAGCCCCTCTGCCATGAAACCGGTAGTTGATCAGCTTATCCCCAATATATACTTCCCCGGTCTTTGGAAATGATTTGCCAGATACGTTATAAGGAATATCTTTCAATCCGTACTTCTGTACCAGGGTATCATTAAACAGGTGTATCCGGTCGGTATATTCAAAAAGAATATCTTCAAAGAAAGAAATGTCAGTTATCATTTTTTTATTGGTGCTTTTGGATTGATCCTTTGAGATTCTTTACTTCTTTTTTCAGCGCGGAAATTTCTTTTTCCTGCCGGATCAGGTACAAGGTAAGCTCTTCCACTTTCTGCAGCAACTTTGCATTTATTTCAGCGACATCCACGCCTTTTTCAGCAACTTCGGCCGCCGAGGGCATTTCCGGCAGGTGCGCGTTCTGGCGGATGAACTTTTCGACCTTGCCCAGCGCCGGTAATTTGTAACCGGGGCTAAACACAAAATCCGGCCAGAAATCATGATGTTTTACCTGCAACCGCTCTACTGCAACGGCGCCCGCCACCGCCAGCATATAACCTTTGGTATCGGTGGTCCCCACACCTACCCTGCCGTAAAAGCTGGCAGAGGTGTCGGGAGAGAGCTGCATAACGGGGTATACCACATCACCATCGCTGTATTCGAAAACAAAGGGTTTGTAAGCGCCGGTGGAACGCTTTTGCATCCGTACGCCAAACTTTTTCGAAGAAGGATATGACAGGTTGTAGAGATCTAGGTATTCTTCACTGTTGTCGCCGTTGATAAGGGCCAGGGTTGTTTCCCAGGCATTCAGTTCACTGGGAGGCGACTGAAGCGCCAGGATCGTGTAATCATGACCATTGCGCTGGATATATGGAATGGCGCCGTATGGATAGCGGAACACGAGGTTGGAGCCTCCGCCGCTGTAGTTCTCGTTTTCATACAGGTCGTTGGTACGGATAAAGCGAAACAGGCCGTCTTCCAGCTCGATCCCGTGGCCGTCCGCATTGCCGTTGACGTGGAGGGGAACATACCCGCCCATTGTGTTACCGTCTACCACGACGCTCCGGTTGGCGAAGTTGGCGCCGAAGTCCATATGCACAAAATGGTCGAGCCAGGTTTTTCCGAACACCTGGAAATTGTATTGCGGGTAAAGGTCGGAAGTAGCGCCAACGAGGCCGCGGCCTTTGATCCAGAAATTAGCGTCCTGCGCGGCGGATAACTGGTTGCGGATAACGCTGTCGGTTTGCGAAAGAGCGTTGAGATGAAGGAAAATACAAATAGTTGCCAACAGCGGGCCTGAGAGATATTTAATCATGTTAATCGGGTTAAGGGATGTTAAAAGGAAGATCTTGAAGGGCCAACGCGATGGTCCTTGGGAAGCAGGCGCGGCTCCGGCAAGCGGGAGGAATCCTGTCTTTGCAGGACGCGGTTGGCCGCCTGCGGGGAAGCGCCTTGCTTCCAGCCAAGATGATCCGCAGGCGAGTGGCGGAATTCACGATCGGGCAGCGATGCGGCTTTCTGATGTCGCTGCTGGCTGGCGGCCTTTTTGTGAAAGACGTGCCGGGAAGCCATCAGCGTATCTTCCCGCGAGGGCGGCTGTTTGGGCGACGGAGGAGATATTTGTTTTTCCTGGGCAAAGGCGGTGGTGACGCAAAGCAATAAGGGCAACAAATACGAATTTGTTTTTATCATATAGTATGGGTTAAAGCATGTTCTCCGATGATTCCGTGAACCGGCGGTGTGCAGGATAGGTTACAGGGCGGGCATTGGGAACAAATGGTTTTTGTTTGTATAAAAGTAGTGAAATTTGACTAAAAAGCGCTATGCCTGTCAGCTATCGCAGTTACCATTCCGAAATCAAGATCAGTTATGCAGCCGGGAATCTGTCGCCCGATATCGCCAAAACTATAGCGCGTTCTACCAGGCAACGATGGAAGTATAAAGACAGGTTGTCGTTCTGGACGCAGCAGCCTCTCAAAAATGAGATGGAAGAAATAACCATCGGGGAACTGATTGCGACAAACAAGCAATTGCGCATTCAGCTGAAGGCATTACTATGCCTGGTCTTGCTATACAAGGAAATTATGACGCTGCAGCCACTTCAGTTCATACAGGTTCAGAAGGTTGGAAAGCGCATGAAATACCTGCTGAAATACTGCCGGGAAAGCAAGCTGGAGCAACTTATCCGGCGTTATTTGCCCTGCTCATTCAAACAATGGAATGCCTGGAACAGCAAAAGACCATGCTTTGGATCACCCTTGTCTCACTGCAGGAAGAAACATCCACAACAATTGGCACAGACAGAACAAAGTACAATAGAGAGCGCCTGCAATAGCAGTAACTATGAGAATTGGCCATTGATCAGCATTTATTATCAATTGTTGCGAAATAAAGAGCTCCATTGCAGTCGGAGTACTTTTTATAAGTATTGCCAATTAATGAATATCACCCGAAGGCAGGTTAAACCGCCTAAAAAGTACAGCCCAATATTGAGCAACAGGCCATTGAAGGTATTGCACCAGGATATTACCTTGTTCCGAACCGCCAATGGTGTAAAACATTATCTGTATATTATTCGTGATAATTATAGCAGGGCTATACTTGCTTGCAAAGTAGCTACAGTATATAGCAGCAGCATTGCTCTTCAGACATTGGAGAACGTATTAACCCGATTCCATCTGCTTGATCAGCAGGGATTGCTTATTACCGATGGCGGTATGGAAAACAAAGGCCAGTTAGAAACCTGGCTGAGCAGGCCGGGAATGCTCTGGCGTAAACTGGTAGCCCAGTTGGATATTATACAAAGTAATAGCATGGCTGAAGCGGCCAATAAGATCATCAAATCCCGTTTTCTCTATACGCAGCCCATTGCAGATACAGAAACGTTGACCACTGCAGCTGAAACGGCCGTTAACCGCTATAACGACACACCCAACGCACAACTTTTCGGTTATACACCGAATGAAGTTATTGCCGGCGCAAAACCCGACCGGTATCGCTTTAAAGCGCAGATTAAAACCGGTAATAAACAAAGGATACAGAATAACAGGGATTATCCCTGTGATGTGGTTTGTCGGGCCTGATGTTTTACTGTCGGGTGGTTCTTTATTATGTACGCATTTGCGTACGGTTTAGCTCGGAATCTTCGTGGATTGTGCAAGCCGCTCTCCAGGATGCGGAACTCATCCGCTATTTTAAAGAGATAGAGAACATGCCCGCTGATGATAAGGAAGCGCTTGTCCGAGTGATAGCGGCATTCATCAGAGATGTAAAAACTAAACAAGCCTACGCTAAATGAAAAAGCGCAACCCGGGTGGATTGCGCTCGCCGTATAACATTATCCTAACTTTCAAACCTTCATAAATTAGGCTTACAACCAGGACAAAGTTAGATTTGTAATGTGATTAGTATCACTTGAAGTATTAACCTGATGACGTAACGGTTGGTAAAATGAGACTGTATAGTCTCCATAGCTCTTAGCCTCATTGAAAAAATAAAAATATAAATCATCATACCTGGAGTATGTTTCTCTATATTCACCATACTTATCACTAAATTCCTTAAAGGTGATATCTATCGAACCACTGAACGTCATGCTCTTAATTTCCTCTCCTTCACAGTCAATAACTATTGTTTTAATCTGATTGGATACATCACGAAGAACAATCTTTTTACGACCTCCGGGCAATTCGTTTATTGCTACTTGCCCTTTAAAAAGGCCAAGAATTGCGGTTACACCAAATCCATTAATCCTCACTTTATCAGAAAGTACTTTAATATCGTCAATACCTATACGATCCATAAAAATTCATCTATATTATTTCTGAATCTCAACTTTAACATTAGTTTGAAAGAGCTGCGTTTCGCCTCCCTTTAGAATCTCCCCAGGCTTAGTCCAATTCTCAATATCTGCCGTTGTTGATTTAAGGAACCTTGTATCTTCAGTAAGAGTTACAACTGTTTTAACCCTACCCTCCAAAGGAATTCCCAACTTTGTTGGATCAGCTCCCGGTAACGTATAATAATTCCCTAACTTGGGGGCACCGGTTTCATCAAGATATGTCCATTGCTCCAGTTTCGTGCCCTTTGCATACGTAACTTCCGACACTCCTTTTCCTAAATCAATACCTGCCACATGAGAACCTATTTTCTCTTCTGCAAATCCAGCTTTCCGATAAAAATTATTAGCAAAATTCAATCTGGCTCTAGCTAATCGATTTAGTGCATAACCACCTGCCTTAACTGCTCCTCCGATTACTTTTCCAGCTCCATACCCAATTGCCAAATCAGTAATACCATTTTTGAACCTTTCCTCTTGTAAAACTTTACCCTCCGGAGACTTAGCAGGATTATGCTCGACTATACCTGCTGCTTGAGAAAAGAAAAATAGTTTTGATAACGCTCCTTTAAAAAGTACTATATCGGCGGTAATCACAACAATGCCAGCAGTCATTTCATTAAGCCCCCGACCACCGTTGGGTCCTACACGTGAACCTGGCACAATGGCGCCGTTCGGTATTCTGTGCCGCAATGCATCAGAAGGCAATGATTCCGTTCCATCAGGGTTGATGTAATGCGCCTCCAGCCCATCCAGATCTATTGCTTGTAACGGTGTATTACTCGCAAACTGATAAGGCGTCAACATAGGATATTGTGCAGTGATCGGGTCAACACTTAAGAACTTCCCAATCCTCGGATCATAAATCCGCATCCCATAATCCTGCTGGTTCCCCTCTCCCTTAACTTCGTTGTCGTTCTCCTTGCCATTAAACCCATACCTATAAGAACTTCCCCCAAATATAACACTCCTTCCCGGCATTCCCATCCCAAATGCATAATAATCCTGCAATCGCCTGATCTCCGCATTCTTCGCTGAGTCCGGCGCCTTGTCGGAGACCACTGCCATGACGTTCCCCAGATGATTGCTCAGCTCATACAGCCGACCACCTTCTGTGTTCCAGGCGCTTACGATGCTGTTGGCCTTCGGTAGACCGATCTGCCAGTAACCCAAACGGCTGCTGCCATACAGGTGCTGCTCCTCCCAGGTGATGCCATTGCTGCCGCTTTCGTTGTACACTGCCAGCGTATTGCCCTGGGCGTCCCGCACATACCAGGTCTTTTGAAGGCCGCCGCCAATCGTCGATTCCTTGTAGACGCGGTTGCCAGCCGCATCGTAACGGTAGCTGATCTGGCCATTGTCCTTCTGGATCGAGGCGATCTTGCCATAGACCGTCCAGCTGATGTTGCCGATCTTTTCCGCATTGTCCCGTACCAGGTTACCGATCGAGTCGTAGCCGTAGTTATTGAGAAGCTGGTGATCGACGTCCATCGTGTAACGGCCCGCTTCCACTGCGTCCGTCACCTGCGTCAGCTGGTTGTTGACCAGGAAGCCCTGCGGGTTGAGCTTGTACTGGTAGCTCAGGTCGTCCATCTGCTCTTTGCCGCCGGCCTGGTTGCCCCGCCGTTTGTACGTTTTAATATTGCCGTTCGGGTCGTAGGTGATCGCCTCGGCATACAGCGGAGATTCCGTCGATGGGCTGGTTACCAGGTTCGCAAAATGAGTGAGGTTCTTTAACCGGTTCAGCTGGTCGTAGCGGTAGGTGTAGCCCACCATCGGGTTGGCCGTACCGTTCTGATTGAAGGCCAGCGATACCGTGCTGCGGGCAATATTGCCATTGTACAGCTCACGGGAGGCTACGCTGCCGGCGCCATAGTTCCAGGTGAGTAAGGGGAAGCCACTGGCGGCCGCCTTGTAATCATCGGAATGATAATCCAGCGTATAGGCGTATACGTCTTTGCCCACAACCGCGTTCACCCCGCTGTGGCCGTCGCTGCCCATGTCCCGCGAGGGATTGGCGCCCGTTTCGTCCAGCCGCTGGCCGTTGAGCATTTTCAGCCAGCCCTGCAGCGTATAGGCGTAGTCTATGCCCTGCACTTTGTTCTTGCCCAGTTCCATGCGCGCCAGCGGGCCGTGGCGGTAGTAATAATACTGCGCATCCGTGGTCACCGGGCCCTGGATCTCCCAGTCTTTCCCGATGGCCTCTATACCGCTCAGCGCTTTCACCAGCCGGTTCTCCGCATCGTATTGGTAGTTGTAGAAAAATTCATTGTTGCCGTCACCTGTCTTATAACGCACCGCATTCACTTTCCCGCTCGCCAGGTCATATTTGTAATCCAGCTGTTTAAGGCCCAGCGCCCCGTCGATGAACTGGTACACTGTAGCGGCATTCCCCAGCATATCATAACTGTAAGCTGTCAGGATGCGGCCGCTCTGCGGCGTTTCCTGCGTGAAGCTCGCCGATACCCGCTTGCGAAGATGGGCTTGCGGCAGCTGCACCGTTTCCTGCGGATAAGCCAGGTTGTAGGCCTGGTCGTACAGCGTGGTGGTGATGTGCTTCCTTGTTCCCGAAGCTGTGGCAAGGTAGGCGTTCACCTGTCCCTGGTCCAGGAAAGTATTGGTCCAGCCGCCGGCGGTGCGCTCCCCTACTTCGGTAATGCGGCCTTGGTCATCGTAGACCGTATAGCTCGTCCGGTCAATCTGGTTTGCATTCCGGGACGCTACCAGCCGGCCCAGGCGGTCGTACCAGAACCTCGATTCTTTTGCATCCGGGGTATGCTGCCGGCTGACGCCGCCCAGTGAAGTGAATGAGTAGGTGCTTGAAAGGAAGTGCGCGGGATAGATTGGCGATTGTTTCGTTTCATTCGTACCGCCGCCCACCGTAGTAGGCCCGCCCGGCGCGGGAATATTGTGCCTGCCCCAATGGTCGCGGGGCGTAGAAGCCAGCAGCGCGCTGACGCCCAGGCAGGCTTCGCCGTACTGCGCCGTGATCTCAGCCTGTGTCAGCAAACGGCTATACCCGCGGATATGTTTCAGGGTGGCCGTATTGGAGGGCAGCACGAGCGTGCCGTTCACAAAACCAACCTCCCAGCCACAGGTGTTCGGGACCGCGCCGCCCGTGTTGGCCGTGGCTTTCGAGCCGTTCACATAAATATCCAGGTTGCCGGTGCCGGTGCCGAGATCTGCTCCCTGTATCACCAGGTGCAGCCAGTTCAGCTCGGCGGGGCTTACGTATTTCACCCTGAAGTGCCTGGAACTGATGAAACCTACCCCGTTGCCTGTTTCAGGCGCCAGTTTGTAAATATCCAGTTCCATGTATTCCCCGCCCATGCAGGCGCTAAGAAGATAGCCGCCTGTGCCGGTGGTGAACAGCAGCTGCCCTTGCGGCAAGCTGGGCTGGTACAGCCACATTTCCATCGAGCGCGAGCCGGATGTCAGCGCAGTGTTCACATATGAATTGGTCGTACTGATGGGCGTTTCGGTGGTGGGACCTGTATAGTTACAGGCTGCCAGCGTTCCTGCGGTTTCCACTGCGGCAATCTGCGCATCGGTCAGCAATTGCACGCCGGCCGGGGGCACAGTTTTTACCAATTGACCGGCCTGGTCGTAATAATACAGGGTATAATGATAATCGCCTTCTTTCGCCGTCAGTTTCAGCGAAGGCTTGGTTTGACTGCAAGCTGCAATATAATCCTGCCTGAACTTGCGTTTGGCTTCGGCGATGTATTTGTCGTATTCCATCATCCCGTTGCGGGCAGCATGGTTTACCTGCGCCAGCAAACAATCGTACGGGTCTTCTGGTTTGCCTGCAAACAGCGGTTCGTTGCAGAGCAGCTGGCTGGGATTGGTGGCAAATGCGTCCAGCAGCTTTTTATAAGCGGGGTAACCTAATGTAAAGCCCCAGCGGTGGTTGAAATAATTGGATACAATGCGTTCGTAGTTGCGGTGCGTACTATCGAAGTTGGTTATGCCTTCGCCTTTTAGCGCAGTGAGGGCAGCATTCAGCTCGGCGGCGGTTATGCAGCCCTTGCTGTTGGCATTGAGAAATACGGGCAGCTCGATATTCGCGCTCAGCAAGGATTTGCAGGCGCCGCAGCTGCGAATGAGATCATTTACTTCCGCGTCCGTCAGGTTCATGGCGCCGCCAAAGCGGGTTCTCAGGTATTGGGGAAAGGTCCCGGAACCATTTGCCGCATATTCCTGCCGCAGGGTATCCAGCTCGGCGCAGATGCCGGGGTCCGAGTTGGAGATCACCGGCGAATTGGTTTGTATAGGCGCTTTATAAGGATACGGCGCATCGATCAGCCAGGGATTGCAATTCATGTTGAGGCTGCTCGTTCCGAGTACCTGCTTCATTACATCCTTGAAGCTTCTCGCCCCACCCGGAAGATTGATGCCCGGGGGCAGCGTACTGGCGCCATTCGGGTGTTTGATATCGATGCCTTTGCTGCACAGCTCTATCAGCCTGTTCTTCAGAGTATCTCTTTGGCCTTGCGTGTATGCAGCCAGGCCTTCTTCCATTTGCCTCATCCAGCTGTCTGCCTGGTTGATGCAGGCGGATTGTGTTGCAGCCTGGATCTGGCCCTGGGCTATCGCCTGTAGATCGGCAACGCCTACATTGCTGTAATCGATATGCACCAGCCGCGGCTGCTTGGTTTTATATCCTTCCGGGCAGCCGGTGGCGGTGTTACCTGCATAACAATCCTGGTTTTTTATCGTTACGGTCAGGCCGGCTACATCGCTTGCAGCCACAAATACGCCAAACTCCTGGATCTGCGTCATGTTGCTGCTATTGAACGTCACCGGGAAGTATTCAACCTCCTGAATGCCGTTTTTCACGTAGGAAACCATAAAGACCGCAGATACGTATCCGCCGGGGATAATATCCGCCCCGGTGTAACCTGCTTTCCAGTATACCCTGCCGGTGGTATTGTATTGCTGGTAAGCGATGCGGCCCATCCCGGCGCAGCTGAAGTTGATGGATTGGTTGAAACCGGGGTCGGGAACGGACATAACGCCGAAATCCTGGGGAGACATCATATAGTTATAATTCCCTCTTCCAGAGCATGTCATCACATCTACATTCTCATAATAGGTAATTTCTCCTGTAACGCTACTAATAAACTTAACGCAGGCGGGTGTGGGAAACTGCTGTGTGTGACATTCCGTTTCATCCGATGTGCCATTAATCACGTAGCGATTTGTTCCATCGTAATAAACATTCTCAGCCAGCTTTTCCGAATAGTTAACCGGGATATAATTACAACCGCTACTACCCTCCGGACATTCGAAGACAGTCGCGTTCCTATATGTATATACAGTACCGTTGTAGTTAACGGTCAAACAGCTATACCAGGATTTTATTGCATTAACGCACCTGGTAGATGTGAGGCTGTTATTCTGCACTGTAAATGGAATAATCTCGATCTCAGCACCGGTAATGCCGAACCTGTTGCTAGTGTACATCGCCGTGGCCGTATAGCTCTGCGAGCTGGTACAAGCCGCAGGCCCGCAGGTGATCAGCCAAACGTTCTGGAAATACTCCCCATCCCCGTTATTATTATATTTAACCCGCAGGCAATTGTAAAAAGTTTTTACAGCACCTGCGCAACCTGCCGGTGTAGCCGGCAACTCATCCGCATACCCTTCTTTCACATAATAGGTCTGCAGCTGCCCTGAAGTGGTGACCATTTCCCAGGTATAAGGCCCGGCCTTGCGGACGCTGTTCCCCAACTCCAGCACATGAGAGCTGCCATTGCATACATACGTGACCGTGCCAGGTACACAGGTTACATTTTTCACTCCCACGCTACTCACCGGTATGCCGGAGTGAATAGTAACTGTCTTTTCCGATTCACCAGCTGCAAATGAAACGCTTGCCACCTGCGTAAGCCCGTTATATTCGGCAGGATAGAACAACTCCACGGTGGTGGCCTTCGGCAGCTTGCCGCCTTCATGGCGGATGATCAGCTGCTGGGAAGTACCGGTTACCGTACCGCTCCTCAGGCTGAATGCATTGGTTGCCGGGCAGCCGGAAAGACTGGCAGGCGGGCCTACCTTGCATTTATTGACGCATTCGTTCTCGTTGCGGTCTTTCTGGTAGTAGAACTGTTTCAGTTCCATGTAGTACTGCAGGTAGAGCTGCCATTCCCGGTCTATCACCCTGCAGCCCGCTTTGGGAGTGCAGTCCGTCCATGTTTCATCCGACGTGCTGGCATTGGTGCTGTCGCCTGCTACACTGCAATACAGCATGAAGTCCACGAACTGGGTGATGGATTTGTTGCTTTTGCCTGAGACCTTCTTCACGTTCACGGAATAATTCTGCAGGTCCGCGGTAAAAGCGGTTGCATAGGCATTACCCTGGCCGCCCGCTTGAAAATACGGATCGGCGGAAGCCAGCCAGGCTGGCGCGTTCGGGTCGTATTGTTTGTTCGGAAGGACCACAGGTATATCTGCCGCTTTTACTGCCAGTGATTTCAGGCGCTCATCCCATTTCAGGTAGGCGCTGTTGCGCTCACATATTTGTAAGCCGCAATATTCAGGATGGTATTGAATGAATTTATCCGCCCACTCCGGCTTCCAGCTGGCCACCAGGTTTTGCAGGGTAAAGCTGGCGTCGTGCACAGACAGCTCCCTGCCCTCTCCCAGCTGCACGAAATTTGCGTCATATCCCGTTTCTCCGCGGGCTATTATGGGGAATACAGTGCGCCATTTCTGGAAAATAATATTGATATCACGCTCCAGCGGCAACCCATTCTGGTCGAACAGCGCATATTGGCCGTAGGGACTTACATCCGCCAGCAGCTGGTCTTTCAGCATTTTGCAGGGGTCATCCGAGCAATTGGCCCTGGATGCGGCGCATGCCGTGTTAAGCTGGTCATACAACGGACCGGCCCATGCGTCTATCGCCGCGGTATCAGCCGTTACGTTCACGCCGAGCGAAGTGAGCCTTTCTTTAATACGCTGGATGAAGTTGGCTTTAACGCCCAAAGCAGTATAACAGGTCTTGCAATCATCAAAGCAGCCGCCGAAATCGGTGGCCTTCAATTGCGCGATCACAAAATCGAATTGTTTCTTCAGGTTGGTATTGAGCGCGATGAACTGTTCCGCCGCCTGGGTGATCACTTTTTCCTTCAGGCGCAGCTCAAGGCTGATGTAGTATGCACCTGTGCGGTCGAACATTGTGGTCAGTTCATCATGCGCAACGGCAGGATTAAGGGTCACGCAGGTAGTGGAAGGCGCCGCGCCGTTTATGGCGATGGGCTTGGGTAGATCCGCTGCCATGCAGTCGCTGGAAATGGTGAGCACGCCTTCATAAGCACATTCCGTGCAGATGTTCAGACCGCTTTCCGCATAACGCGCGAGTATCCTCGGTATGTCGATATCAAACTTAACTTCTCCCGCTTCCTGGACAATGTACACCTGGTTGGCGCTCAGCGTCAGCTTTGCGGGATCGAACGTAAAAGCGGTGGAATTGAACAGCGTAAAGGTCTTGTCCGTTCTTTGCGAAACGCCCGGCAGCACATCCACTTTATCCGGGGCGGCGCCGCTCAGCGCTGTGGCAATGGTTTTGCCGGACAGGTTCTGGTATGAAATAGCGATCTGCCCGTTGGGGTCGATGGTCGTGGTCTTGGAATAATGGCTTGCATCCCCTACGTCGTTCCCGAACATTTTATACAGCTCCCGCTGCGTGGGCTTGCTGTAGTAGTACCGCGTGGCATGCGTGGTAACGAACGAAGGATCGGCATTCGGCTGGAATACCTTGCCAACACCGCCCTGCACGCTGATGCGGCCGGTGTTATCGTTGGTATAGAACTGGCCTGAGAAAGGATAACCTTCCGCATCAGGAACGAAGCGGTGTTGCGTTTCCGCCAGGAAAGGATTGCCGGGCGAATAATATTTTGAAGCACCGCTGGTATCGCCCATTTGCGGGAATGTGAAATTGCACAGTTTACCGCCTGGGTTCACATCCATGAAAGTATAGGCAGTACCATCCGTTTTTTTGTTCAGGCCGGGATAATAGTTCAGGACCTTCGCGTCCAGCGGTGCAGGCAATACATTCACCGCCGGCCTGCCGTACTGGTCATAGATGATGCTTTGTGCTACCACGTTCACTTTGTCTTCGCTGGTGAGGTTGTCGGAGTTATTGGTCAGCGTAACGGCTTGCCGGCTCTTCAGCGATTTGTCGAAGTAGGTGACCACTTCCTTGCGTTTCCCATCTTCTGCATAAGTGGCATTATACTGCCAGTTCATATCGGGATGGTGCCAGGTGTTGGATAGGGTCACCACACCGGTCAATGTTACCGGGCTTTGCCCCGGGTCGTTATAGGTAAGCTGGTACAACCACGGTTCTTCGATCCTGATACCCTCTGTATTGGTGGTTACGCCGCGCAGTCGGACGAGCAGGTATTTGGAATAATGCACCAGGTTGATGGTGTAGGAATGTTGTTCAAGTGTTACCCTGGTGGCGTTGTTGCGGAATATCTTCGCCAGGTTCGCCGGCGTATGGTTTGCCGAATTCGACAGCAATGTGCCATTGGCCGAATGTTCGTCAACGAATGTCCATTCCAGGTCATATTCTTCCGCGTTACCGATCACGTTCCAGTTCAGCACTACTTTATGAAGCTGGATGCCGCCGCCGCCGGATTGTTGCCCGGTTGGGGTCACAAAGATCTGCCCCGCCGGTGCGTTAGGATCCGGCAGGTAAGCCCTGTCTATATACACCTGGTTGGTGAGCGCAAATATGCCGGGGATATCTTCACCCAGTTCAGGACTGGTAATACTGTTCACGGTGATCTTCACCCTGTGCCCGTTCAGGAAGCGGTGCACATCCTGCGGGGTGATGATGGCCCCGTATGCCGTATCGTATTTGAGGTTGAGCGTAATATGATCTTCTGTTACAGGGTCCGCCTGATCGGGCTGGCTCCAGTACTCCACCTTCATATCCAGCTTTGCCGTAAAGGGTTTACGGATGCGGTTCACCGAATCCATCAGCAGGCTGAAGGTAATGCGGTTGCTCACTTTCCGGTTCACGATCAGGCTCCAGTTGTATGCGGCATTCCTGAATTTCTCATCGCGAAGCACCAGCGTATCCCCATTCCTGATGCGGCCTTTCAGCTGCTGCTGGTAGGGCTCGATGGCGCCATACGCATTGCAGCACAGCAGCAACAGGATGAAGGTGGTATAAAGCTTCGTTATAAATTTTGTATTCCAGGGCATAGGGCGCTGTAATTATTGAGTCAGGATGAGTTGGTATGCTTTGAATGATCCGGCCGCAAAGTACTTGCCGGACCGCTGCTGCACAAAACGGGATGCGTCGAACAGGGACGCCGCCGGGCGCGCGATCTTCCATTCATCAGCCTTCGTTTGCACCGTGCGGTCTTTGTCCGCATTCAGCGGATCACGAACGTCGGTGAGGCGCATGTACGTTTCACGGATAAAACCGTCATCATCAAAAGCTACCCGGTATTCTTTACAGGTGATATGATTGGGACGCGCCAGCGTGATCCGGTTAAGACCATCTTTCTGTTTGCGGCTGATGGCATACCCTTCTCCAGTCAGGAAGTTCGCCATCTGCTCGCCCGCCGGGAATACGCCCGGGTTAAAGGGTTTGGGCGCGGACACAAAGATCTGTTCGGTAGAATGGTTTACCATAACGAACACATTTTTGGTGGAAAGTATCTCTTCCCGGTCCAGCTGGTAATAGACCATCGAATCCAACCGGGCGTAATGGAAGGTAAGCGTGCCGCCGGCCGTACTGTCGCCGGGATCAGTGGAGGTTACCGATCCCCGCACTTCAAAATCCTTTACACTGTCCAGCCGGTGAAACAAGCCGCCCAGTTCGCGCAGTATCTTCAAATCCGCATCCGGAACGGGTTCGCTCACTACAGGCGGCGCAGCGGGCGCTTCCGGCGCAAGGTGCTGTTTCAGGGTGGGGAGTCCGGCTACCGCCCCGGCGGACGCGGCAGCCACGATAATGATCGCCAGCAACAATTTATTTTTCTTCGCTTGTTTCATGTCATTACGGATTTTTCCTGTAATAGGTGGACCTGCTTTCTTTGATAGTAATAATGCCTTTCTCCGTTTCTTTTTTCACCCTGATGAGGCCGCCTTCATCATCATACTCGTAGAAGGTCGCGAAATTATTCGCATCCAGCTCTGCCATCAGGCGGAGCGTTTTTTCATCATATGCGTAGGTAACTGCCTGGCCGTCGTAGGGGAAAATACGGATATCATCCACGCGGGTAGTGCTGTTGTTACTGCGCAGCTCGATGGGTATCTGGCGCATATTGTCCGTATTCCGTCCCGCCATGTTCAGTTCGAACTCTACCAGCTTCCAGCCTTCTACGGTGGCTTTGTAGGTTCCGGCAATCGAGTCCTGGTCTATTTTGAGCTTTACATCGAAGGTCTTCTTTGCCGGGTCGGCATCATTTACCCACATGGAAACAATGTATTTCCTGGCAGGCATCGGGTTGAAGCCGAAGAGACCCAGCCATGGATCCAGCTTGCGCTGGTATTCCCCGTTGCTGTTGGTTTCGATGTAAATGCCGGGCGTATGTTCGTTTGCGAATGCCTGTGTTTGCAATACAACCGGGGTGTTGAGTTTCAGACTGTAGGTACCGGTATGCGATCGCGTTGAATCCAGCCAGGTAGAATAATTGGTTCCCACAATCCTGTGAATGTCGAAGTAGTCGAGCTTGCAGGGTACGGGCGTGCAGGTGCTGTTGTATTTGTAGTCTTCGAATCCGTCATAGTACAGTTCCCTGCTGCGGGCGTTGCTGCCGAGTATCACAGGCAGCGATTCCTTGTAGCCGAACCTGGTGCCGGTGTATTGCTGGAGGGCGTTCTTGTTTTCCAGTTCCTGGGAATAGCTGTCGTAGGCAGTGATCCAGCGGGCGGTGACCCAGCTGGGGTTGCCGGAGGGCAGCCATTTCACGCCGTTATGCTGCCAGAAGGGCGTAAAATCTTTATACCCGCCGCTGTTCCGTACAATGGGCGTATAGGTTTCGCGGGGAGTCTCTTTCCGGTCTGTGAGATAAACCTTTTCTTCCATAGGCCGCCAGTTGCCGAGGTAGCCGGTGATGTAAGGGTTGATCACGCGGGCCATTTTGATGATGCCGCAGGGCTCGCAGATGTTGGCCGGGCTGCCATTGCAGGTATAACGGCGATAGGTTACCGCGCCGGCGGAATTTTTGATATATGTGTCATATACAGCGCCCGGCATTACCAGGTTGCTGGTGGAGAAGATCATCTGGGGCCCTGTTGATCCCTGCCAGCCCAGTAATTCCTGCTGCGTGGACTTGTATATATCCACACCCATCAACGGTATTGAGCCGACTGACATCATCAGCTGCATTCCCTGCTGCGGTGGTGGATAAGGAGTGGCATCGCCGAGTATGTCGATCTCATGTTTTCCTGTGGTAAGCGTAACGGGTTTCAGGTGCCAATAGGTCATCGGGTTGTCGATGCTGTTTTCATCGGCGAGACCCGAAGCAGACAGGGTATTGACCAGCGTTCCGTCTATCCTCACTTCCAACCCGCCGGTGGCGCCGCTGCCGAGATAGTAGGTACCGGCTTCTTCCACCGTAAAACAGGCCCTGATACCCACCTTTGCGCCACCAAGGGACTCATCATCGTTTACCCACACACCTGCACTCTTTAAGCGCCCGCATCCCGATGGATTTTTTGGTGGTAAGCCAAAAAAGCAGCTGTTAATGTTGGTGCCAACCGAGGTGCCGGATGAGTTCCGCATTTCCGCGCCTTTCAGGCTGAATATAGCCGGCAAGGAAGTACTACCGGCGAACCCTATCAGGTTCAGCTTTGGTTCCGGGTTGATCGTGGAAGGCAGCACACAATTCAATCCATCCGCCGTCTTCACGTATCCCGGAGGGCATTCGCCCACAGGCGTGGAAACGCAGTACGGAATCCGTTCATCCGTTTGCGGGAAGCCCGGGCAATAGTATAACGACGTCTGGATATTCCCCGAGCCGTCTATACCAAACGACTGATAGTCGCCGTCGTACAGTATACCTTGTGTGGATAATATCACATTAGGTTTTGCTCCCGCTTCATTGGGCAGGTCCATCAGCTCCTGTACGGTGTTATCGTAAAGCTCCCATCCAACCATCCTTTCCCCGGAGGTATTTGCAAACTCCAGCGTCACCCTGTTGTATCCTTCTTTCAGATAGATCTGCTTAACACGCCAGACATGATAATTGCTCTCGTCGTAAGTGGACCTGTCCATCACCAGCTCGCCGTTGATAAAAATGCGGAACATATCGTCTCCTCCTCCTCCTATGCAGTAAAGGCCTTCCCGTGGCACCGCAAAGTCTTTCATAATGCGGAACCACTGGTTATTTGCCTGATTGCCCACCCAAACGCCGCATGATACCAGCCGCCGCTCGAGGTTATTGGTATTGTCATTACCCCAGAAATAGGTTCTCCGCTCCCCGATTACTGCATTGTCGTTGGGCGCCTTATCATAGAACTGGGTCAGCCTTGAATAATCGAATCCCTGCTGACTTTTGTCCACCAGGCTCAGGCCGCTCTGGTTCGGGTTTTTAGTCGCCGGCAGCAGGCATTTTGTACCATCCGCGCTCAATACATATCCTTCAGGACATATCTTGGGTGCGCATTCTACCTGCACTCCCCAATCTTCCGCAAACAATGTTGCTTTTGCATCCAGTGTGCCGATGCTGCTCAGGTCGATATTCGGGTCTACCAGCAGCTTCGCTGCATTGTAAGGCTTTTGCAGGCTCACAATGCTGCCCGCCATTATGCCCATCAGGTTGCGGTTGCCGGAGCGTATTACTTTGAAGGTCCCTTTGATGTCTTTTACAAGTTTTCCTTCCTGGTTTACCAGGCGGACGGAAGGCGTTCCACCCGGAGTTAGAGGCGTGTTTACTGCCCACAGCCGCCTGTCAGGCCGGTTTAGGTCCGCCAGCTCATCCCCGGCTATCATCCAGTTCCTGAACGTGGCGTCCACCACCCCGGAAGGGTCTACCACCAGGTCTTTGAATATCATGTTTGCCGTTTGGTAAGCATGCCCCATACGCGGATAGATCCAGTAGGCGGGGATATTGAGCGAATAAACGGGATCGTTGAATTCGTTCTCCGTGGCCGTTACCACCGGTGCGCCGGTCTTTTTGTCGAACAGCAGGTTGTAGGTGGTAATGGAGGAGCCGTCGGCTTTTTTTATGACCTTGTTGGGAATGCCGAAATATTGTACAGTTTTGGTAACGGAAGCGGAACGGAACAGCCTGTAATCGTTGTTTACACTTTGCGGCCAGTGCGGTATCGGTACGGGGTAACCCAGTATTGGTATTACGTCAACTCCGAGGTTTACAGACATTCCCGTGTTACTGGTTTCCGCTTCACGCGCGTCTACGAACAGCTCCAGTTCACGGCCTAACACCTGATCTTGGGTGATATAACCGCGCTCGTCCACAACATCCGCCTTGTTCAGCAGGCGCATGGCCCCACCGCGCTCCTCTGCATTATAATAATATTCCGTCGCCGCAATCTCTTTTTCCTGTTGGTTGAATACACGCTCCGCTTTGGACTTGCCATGCATGTCATTGATTCTTATCACATACCCCTGCGATAATGCCATTTCATATACTGAATTGCCGCCAAACATCATCGATAATTTTGCGGGTTTTCGTTCATATTTCTCCAGCGGTGTGCTTTCTATTTCAACCGGGAAGTCCTTTGAAGTATAGAACTCATATTGCAGGTAACCCGTTTGGCTGACCTGTCCTGCAACGTCGCGCCCGGAACGGTTTTCCACCTTTACTTCCGAATAGCCTACAGAAGGGCCGGGAAATAATGCTTCGCCGAACGGCTCTTCCAGGTAATATTCATTATTAAGCGCCATACGGTTCACCTGCGTATAAGGATCAGGCTGGCGCCATGGGTTTTCGTCGCCACCCAGCGCAGGCTCATAACTGGCTACGCCCGAACTGACAACTTGCCCATCGTTTGTTTTGGTCGTATAAGTATATTGCTGGATGCTGACCTCTTCCGGCCCGCCTTCCCATATTTCCCGCGATACGAGGCTCTTCACCCGCGCGCCGCCTCCGGGCTTATCCATCTTTGTGATGCGCACAAAACTCTTTTCCGGTTTGATGGTAGCTGCAAAACCTTTACGCAGCGCTCTTTCATTAAAGTCTTCCGTTATTTCCCTGAAGTTGCCGATAGCACTGGACAATGCCTGCAAGGCTGCATCCAGCGCTTCCGTATCCGGTATCTTGTTCTTATATCCCGGGTAAGCGTAACGCGGGTATTCTAACCGCATACGCTGCCAGGCAGCCAATGCAAAAGGATTGATGTTTTTCCCGCTCACCGTTTTCCCGACAAATTCAACATCCACATTATTGCCATTGACGGAAATATTACTTACTTCTGCATAACAGGGTACCCAGTCGAAATTGGCGTCATCGGTCAGGGTCGGGTTATCTGTCAGGTTCGTATATACTTTACCGTAAAAATATCGGCTGCCACTCAGGAAATGCTCCCTGAAATCATCAAGGTTGTTAATGGTGAGGTTGGAAGGCTTTACAAGTCTAAGCTTGCGCATCTCCGCGAGGTTCGTGGTAATGGTTCCATTCTCCGCCAGCATGGTAGGCCATGCCTGCATGCTCATCGCTTTACGGTTTTGAACATAGCTGTAAGTATCTTCTTCGTAATTCACTTCAATAGCCCCTCCTGTGGGAAGCTCTATTTTATTCAACAGCCACCTGTCAGGCACTGTATTCATGGTATAAGGATATACGTCATTCAACATGCCATTGTAGGGAGTGGGGTTCTTAAAGGTTCCCCATCGGTCTGAGGCCAGTTGTACGAACCCAGCCGCTGGTTCATTCTGGTTTTTATAGTTGAACGTATAAGGATGACGATCGCCCCTTGTGGAGCTTCCGTAGTTAAATGTT
Source organism: Chitinophaga sp. YIM B06452 (assembly GCF_039655965.1). NCBI lineage: Bacteria > Pseudomonadati > Bacteroidota > Chitinophagia > Chitinophagales > Chitinophagaceae > Chitinophaga > Chitinophaga sp. YIM B06452. Next base: position 69,197 of record NZ_JAWLKY010000009.1, read on the forward strand.
ACCGACCTGAGCATCAGCTTGCCATTGTTTGTGCCGGCGCCGGTTGTATTCGGAACGCCCTGGCAAAGCCAGTATTCATAATCCAGTTTTACAATTTTTATCGGCACGGAAGTATCGCTCTTGGAATACAGGCGAATCTCCTTCAAACGGAGCTGCTTCAGCGTTGTATCCACACCGCCGTGAATATCCAGCACACCCAGCCCGTCTTTTCTCTCCTCCGTTATAAAATATGCTATCTTGGTTTTAGTTTCAATAGAATGCAGGTACCAAAGCTCTTTTTCACCGTATACAATACTTGCTTTATCATCATCGGGGTCAGCCAGCAATCCCTTGTTCAACGTTGCGGAATCTTTGCCAAAAGGAGTACGCCATCTGTATTTGTCGGTAGTCCTTGAATAATTGAATTTAACGGCGGTACCGCGATCATCATCCGTAATGCCGTCTCCTTTCACATCCACATAATCGGGGGAAAGTATACCGGTGAGCAGGTAAGACGAAGCATAGGAAGGTTGCGTCTGCTCAAAATAATACTCATTTGTCCCGGGATATTTATGTTTGATAGCCTGGCCAAGTTTTTCATATTTTACCTGGTTGTTCTTTGACGGCAGATTATGTATTGCGAAAGATATTTCTTTCTGGAAATTGTTGTACACGGGTATGCCATATACCAATCTTTTGCCATCGCCGCCTAATACCGATACTTCTGATATATGATGTCTCTTGCGTACTCCGCCTACCCTGCCGATCTTTGCAGCTGTAGCTCCGAAGCATGACAGGGGAGTGAACGTCCCTGACTTATTCGGGGTGTAGCTCATGATCTTTTTGTCCAGGCCCGCATATGCAGCCTCTTCCGCAGTAAGATAACTGATGGCGTTATTCCGGGATTGTCTGCCATCCTTTTTAATATTGCTGCTTGCTGCGTATGACTGTCCGGGCACTCTCAACGCAGGTTCTGCCTTTTTGCCTGCCAAGGGAATACTTACGGGCTGCTCCTCCTTTATCCTTCCGGCAAAAGCAGCGTCTTCCATTGTATGCTCGCCAACCGGCTTAAAATAAACATGTTCTTCTGCAATGCCCTGTGGATCGGGATAATCCCCAACATTGCTGAATTCGTTGTCGGCAACCCATTTCTGGCTGCGGTCATATATCGCCTGGTTGAAGAGCGTAACACCGCCGTGGAAGTAAGCTCCCCAGCTGTAATCGGTACCCAGCGTTTTATTGTCAGACACGTCCTGCTTCCGGTTATTGAAAAATACGCCGCTACCGCCGTTATATAGCCTGAACTGGCCACCGCCCGCCTGGCTGCTGTAATTCCAGAGGTCAGGCATGGCTACTGGCAAGCCAATATGGTTCATGTCCTTGACAACGATGTTATCTTTTTCCCGTGTAAAATCCATCAGCGCCTGTGGATTGTTCTTCCCGTTGTGGGCATACATGCTGCCATAAGCATAATTTGCCTGGCTGTTACTTTGTAACTCTCGTACAGTCTTGTAACCAGTCATGCCGACAGTTACACTCACCAGGTATGCCGCACCTCCCACATCCATTGTAAACGTCTTGGCTGTATTCCTGAAAGGTATTTCTGCCGCTGGATAGAACGCGGGCGTATTGAGACTAATAGAAGCCGAGCCGAAATTATGGCTGAATGAGCTACGCCGTCCTTTCTCATCTTTAGTCGCTAAACCATAAGATGTACCCAGCGTAAGGTCTTTCATGCCTTCTCTTGTATTATATCCTACAGACAACGAATTGGCCGTAGAAAGGCCCGTGTTGTCATTGTTCATGTAGTATGACAAGGACGCTCCCAGCGTTGGCGAAACGCCGCTTGTTGTATTGGAATTGATATCCGCGCTCAGCCCCATCGTCATGCTTCCTGCGCTTTTGCCGGTCAGTGAAAGGCCTGCATTAGCGCCAACGCCAAACTCGGCACCATAGCCGGTATAGTTGTCATAAAATACACCCAGGCTCAGGGAGCCGCCTACATTCACCATATTCATTCCCGCTACTTCCACCCTGCCCCTAAAACTGCCCCCCGTAGTCACTTTCGGTTTCATATGCGTCACCACTTCCACCTTATCGCCATTATGATCATCCGGCACGCCGCGCAGCTGGCGGTTCAGCGTGCCCACGTTCAGGTTCCAGCCGAGGCCTACCCAGCTGGCTTCATCGTCCATGCCTATGCCCTGCGCATAGTTGAGGTTCACGGGGTAACCGTCCACATCCAGCAAAGGAATATTGTATTTAAAATCGCCGCTGAACAAATCCACCATATCACTCATGCCCGCCGGCTGGAACTGGGTCATTTCCGGCTGTTTGGGGCCACTGGTCAATGCTTTCGCCGCCGTCGGAAGCAGGATGTCCGAAGCGGTGAGACAAAGAAAGAAGCAGGCCAGCGCCTTCCTGATCACAGGTTTTCTGATCGTCATATATGCAGGCTTAAAGAATCAATTGTATGAATGTCCATTACAGGCAAGATGAACTCCAGCTTCCTGTTGGTGAAGAGCCAGTCTTTGAACAGGAAGACCAGCCTGTCGTTTTCCGGCACTGCTGCCTTATCAAAGATCACCATGTACTGGAGTCCTGTCAGCTTCCCGTTCGCCACGCGGGTGGTGAATACCGGAAACAGTGTATCCGTTTGCGTTATAATGCAGAAGAGGCTGTCTGTTCCGAAACTGAACTTCGGATCGTCCGCCTCTATTGGTTTGGCGGGGTCTTTCGCACGGATGTTCACGGTGAAGCAATATTCCATGGTATCGCCTTTTGCCATAGCCGCCGGCAGATACTCAAGGTTCACCAGCCAGTTCCCGTCCGTTTTTTCTTCCAGGTGGCTCAGGTCTTTGATCTCAGCCATGCGGTTTTCACCATTCTTGCACGCGCTCATCAACAGGAGCGCCAGGCACGCAGTAGATAATACTTTATTCATGTTCATCCTTGTACATAAACCTCAAATGTTTTGTTTCCCCGTTGGGCAGCTTTACTGTAAGCAGGTAATAGTTCCCATCTTTTATTCCTTTCACCTCATCCAGCAATATCTCTACCTGGTTGCGGCCTGTCGCCAGCTTCCTGGCGGGGAGCTTCCCGATCTTCTCGGAAGGGTTGCTGATGCTTTGAATGCTGTACACCAGGTCCCCGGGGGCATGCGCATTATCCACGGCGAAATACAACCCTCCTTCCGCTACATAAAAATTCCCCCGCGCCAGGTCTTCTATGTTCCTGAAGCTCTCCACGGGCTTTTTAACAGTACTGTCCAGGCATTTCACCTCAAAATCCCATATCTCCGAACGGGCCAGGATCATTTCATTCCTCGTGGCCAGCACCTGCCAGGCATACCGTTTCCCTTCCGCCAGCTCGCGGCTCAGCGGCGGGTAAAACAGCATCGGCGTGGGAATATTGATCTGCTGGATGACCGGCATGTTGTAATGCAGCGCTTCGGCCCTGGCCTGGCCCGGTTTCACTTCCACGAGCGACAGGCGGTACATCATACCCGGGATGGCCGGCAGCATGGGCTGCCAGAAGAATGTAGGGCGCTTTTCGCATATCTGGTCACCGTCGTAGGGCTCTGTGAGCATCAGCGGGCTAAAGGGCTCCAGGAAATAATTGAAACATTGTTCAGCGATGAGCACGCCGGGTTTGTTCTTTTCATTTTCATACAGCTCGTAGCAGTATTCATATTCTCCTTCGGGGAAATAATGGCTCTGGCGCACTACCGTGGCGGAAGCGTGCTGCCCAAAATTCCAGGCCGCATTGTAAGCTGCTGATGGCGGGATGCTGTTCATACCCGGGTTCAGGTCGAAGGCAGCGGTATGCGTTTCCGCGATCTTCCCGGCGTTGGCTTCCGTTACCCTTATCACCATAAATACGGAGCGCCGTTGCGTTTCCCCGTTCATGATCCTGGCCATCATCAACCCTTCCAGCGTGCGGCCCTGCGTTTCCGGCATAAAGGTGACGGCCAGCTGCGCCATGGAAAAGAACGGCAGCAGCAGCACGGCGAGGGTGAAAAAATATCTCTTCATATTCGGTTAGTTCAACTGGTAATGTAATGACAGCTCCGTGCGGAAGTTGCCGTACAGGTAATTCTGCGTGGAGGTGACCAGGTCTTTGCGCGCATCTACGCTCATGTTCACGTTCCAGCGCTTCAGCAGCTGCGCGGCCGCCTGCTGGCGGATGCCTATCTGCCTCACTACATCCTTGTTGTCCAGGAAAGTGACGCTGCTGCCGCATTGCAGCACCTTCAGCACGGTATAGTGATATCCCGCATCCATGTTCAGCAGGTTGCTGTACACGGCTGCGTTTTTCAGGTCGCGGTTGTAAAAGATGCTGGCGGCGATCATTTTGCCGTTGATGGGAACGGTATGGCTTACCTGCGTGTTGATAAACAGGCTCCTGACAGGCTCAGTTGCAGTGATGTAGCGCATTTGCTGCAGGCCGAGCGACGACTGGTTAAAGAAAGGCAATGCGCCGGTCTTCCCGTTCCAGGAAGAAGAGAAAGACACTTTGCGGTTCATGAACACAGCATCGTTGTATTTATCGCTCACGGTATTCATCTGGCTCTGGAGCAGCCTGCCGCTCAGTGTGAGCTTGCGGCTAAGGCGGTAACGCCCGTCCAGCGAGAAGTTATAGTTCTTCCACTGGCTGCCGCTTACGGCAGACCGTTCCATGTTCTTCACGTCGGAGCGGAACTGTACGGTGGCCCTGTTCTTCAGCCAGGTGCGCTTCAGGTTGAGGCCATACTGGATCATGCCGCGGCGGGCGTATGGATTGCCGGGGTTGTTGTAACCCATTCCGGAGTAATTGAAATAAACGGTATGTGTGGTGCCCCATTCACGTACGGCGCCGGTGTAACTGAGGCCCGTGGAAATGGTCACGAAAAAATCGTCGAAGAAATTCGCTACGGCGGCTTTGGTCATAGCGGCATGATCCTGGGAAGGACCGTTGCCGCCGGTGCGGTTGGCGGATTTGGAAAGTTCTGCTTCAATTTTGCCATACTGCCCGAGGTCCAGCTGTTTGGAAACCGCGCCCACGAAGGTGTTCTGCATCAGCGCCCTCACGTCCGGCGCGCGGCCTGCTTCATTGCGGGAATTGGCGTTCAGCACGGAGAGATGGGAATGCCCGTTGCCCAAGTCGCCTTTACCCATGCGTACAAACTGGAGACTTTTGGCCGGAGCAGTCATGGTAGCGTCCAGCCCTGCATCCATGGCGCGGATCTCGCGGGTTTTGCCGAGCGCCGTCATCAGGTAATTATTTTTGCTCAGCAGAGAACCCGCCATACCGGTCATAAACAGGTCGTTCACAGTGCCTTTGCTGGCATTGGCGGCGATGTTGCCGAGGTTCAGGTCTTTTACTTTCAGGAAGAACCGCTGCAGGCCGCTCATTGGCACCAGGTCCTGCGCCATGCGCACAGTGGAAGCCGGATCCTGCATCCATTTGCCGAGGTTGTTGCGCACGGTATGCTGGCTGTTCAGCATGTCTTTGATCTCCAGGCCGCCACCCATTTCTTTTTTCAGCGCCATGAGGCGGTTCATATATTTATCCAGCGAACTGTCCGCCAGGCGGTGTGCCTGGCCTTTCAAAGCACTTTCGCTGATAGCATTTCTCAGCTGGGTGCTGTCCAGGTAGATCACCTGTTCCGGCTTTACGAGCGTGGCGAGGCTGTTTCCTATTCCCCCGGAAGCTTTCATCTTCGCATCTACAAAAGATTGCAGCTGGCCGCGGAAGTCGATATCATCCAAAAAATATTTTTTGAGGTCGTAATTCTGCCGGATGTGCGAATTGATCTTTTTGAGGTATGCTTCTTTGTCGAAATTGAACTTCAGCAGGTTGTCGTCTTCCAGCCTGGTATCCATGCGGCTGTAGCCGGATACGTTGGCGTATTGCAGGTTTACCGGTATGCTGCCTGCGCTCACCCTGTCCTGTACATCAATATTGCTCCACCAGCCGGAACCGTTGCCGGTGGTGTCTCCAAAACTGATCTCAGCTTTTGCGCCGGAAAATTTGTTTTCGATCTTTCCCGGCAGGGCCAGCTTCGAAAAGGCAGGATCGTCCTTAAAGAGGGCGTAAAAGCCGCGGAGCTTTTCGTCCAGGAACTTTTCCATGCGGGCGGTATCTTTCAGCAGGTTGAACCCCTCTTTTAACTGTTTGGCCTTTTCAGGACCGGAGGTTTTGTTGATATAAGCAAGGAATTGCTGCTTCACCGGCTCATTCAGCCCGTTGAGCGGAGCGGAAAAACCGGCGGGCAGGGAAGCGCCCGGCAGGTCCGGAACACGGCCTTTATAACGGTTCAGGGAGTCCATAATGATGCGGCGCATCACGGGATTACCTGCAAATGAGATACTCCGGGCCGAATCTGCCAGGGGTAACAGGTTGGGAGGCTTTTGCTGTGCGTGCACGGTGAAAGCTGCCAGGATACAGCACAACGCGGCGCAAAACTTGAAGACAGGCATAAGGAAGCTGTTAAAACAATAAAATCCGGATTGGTTCAGTTGCTGCATAAGCCCCGGTACAGGGAATCCGTTTTTATTCTCGAAGCATTGTTTCCATCAGTAGGGATTATCCGGGTTAGAGAATTTGGGGCAAATATATTAACGGTAAGTATAAATTAAAAGGATCTTGCAGGTTATCAAATTGATAATGAATATGAAATGCCAGGGATATGGGGTTTTATAACACAAAAATGTGATCGGTTTGCTGGTTCATAACACTGCTATCTTTTTAGCAGGAAAAGTTTCTTATTTTAGTCTCCTAAATTTATAAACCTATGAAATTTTTGTTGCCCGCCATTGTTGCGTTGCTCATCCTGCAAGGAAATGTTTTCGCACAGAAAGTTACCTACGATACAGTAGGAATAGGCATCACCAACCCCTCTACCCGGTTGCAGGTGTTTAACAATGCAAGGAATTATTATGTTAACAAGACCATTCCCGGGCAAACGGAGGATGCCCAGGGAGTTAACTACCTGCTGCTGCATGAAATCTATACCGGTACGCTGTCTATCGACCGGCATGTGTTTGGCAAGATCACGGGCGTCAGGGGCAACGCGGCCTCTTTCAACCGGAAATGGACCATGGAGGTAAATACATCCAGCGCCTACAACTCCAACACCGGCTCTTTGATTTCTTATAATGAAATGTCACGCCTGGTAACCCTGACGTATAACAGCAAACAATACCTGGCAATAGAAATATCGAACAGTGCTACGCTTTTTTCCTTTTCCTTTACGGGATATGCGCTGGGTGAAGCGTTCCAACTGGTAACAGATAATGTAGTAACTGCTGTACAGGCATTTGCCGCCAATCCCATTGGCATCCCGGGGAACCTGAGTATAGGAACGCAGTCCGCCGCCGCAAGGCTGGACGTTGCCGGAGGCCCTGTTTGGACCGACAACGGATGGTCAAAATCCATCAAACTTTACCATGGCAACGCCATCGAGTTCGCCGGTGCTACCAGGTCTTTCGGTGTCGGCTCGTCCGGCAACAATCTTTACTTTTTACATGCGAACACCAATGGCACCGGCCCGGCGAACTATTACATGATGGTAGACGGCAATACCGGAAATATCGGCATTGGTCATACGGCACTCGCCCCCAGCTACAAACTGTCTGTGGAAGGCACCATCGGCGCACGGAAAGTAAAAGTGACACAGGCCGCCTGGTCAGATTTCGTATTCCATGACGATTATCAACTCCCCTCCCTTATGGAACTGGAGACTTTCGTAAAGAAGAACAAGCACCTGCCCGGCATCCCCACCGAGGCGGAAGTGGTGAAAGACGGCGTGGATGTTGGCGAAATGAACAAGCTGCTGCTGCAAAAGATCGAAGAGCTCACCCTGTACATCATCGACCTGAAAAAGGAATCCACCCGGCAACAGGAAAAAATCGGCAAGCTGGAAAAGAAGCTGGCAGTGAATTGAGAAGAAAATTTTATTTTGTACTACAAAAAGTCAAAATAAATAAAAATGGCACTCCCTATTAATTACTTCAGCAAGGAAAAAGCCCTGCTGCACCTTAATATGGGCAGATCAGTGGCATTATTTGCCCGGGTAGGCGAGTTTTTTGAATCCAAGACCTTCGACTGGATCAAGCTGGAAAGGATATCGCCGGAAGCCTGTAAATGCACGCTGGTCAGGAGTTTCCCCGAAGGAGACGGATTCACCGCGGATGTGGTGAACTTCCGCACGGTAAACCAGCTGGAAGAAGGATTCGACGCCGTCAGCAATCCCTATACGGAAGGAACCCTCGAAGAATGCATCACATGGATGTCAGAGAAATTCGGCATCCGGGAAAATGCATCATTCATGATCCCGGAAGACCTGAACAAGATATATGCGGAGATCTATAAAAAAGGCGAACTTGATCTAACGAACAATGCCAGGGACTAAGCCCTGGCATTCGTTTTTATATGTTGTGATCTTTTAAAATCCGTCTCCTCCCATATCACCGCCTTCGTCGCCGCCTTTCTTTTTCTTAAAGATATTAGTGTCCATCTTGCCGAAACGCCAGCTCACATTCAGGCGCAGCTCGCGGCTCACGCGTTTGCGGTAGCGCTCTGAATCGGAGAACGAGGTGGTGGTCCAGCTCAGGTCGCGGTCTGTATTGAAAATATCATTCAGGCCGAGGGCCACGGAGAAATTCTTTTTCTTAAAGAAATCTTTTTTGATGGCCATGTCTACCTGGTACTCCGGCGCTTCTTCGCCCTGGGGCTCAATGCGGCGGCCTTCGTATTCGCCGGTTACCTGGAGGGTCAGGTTCCATGGAAGTTTCGTGTTGCTGTTCACCTTGCCGAACCAGGTAAAACCCGCATTGTCCAGGTTTTCGGCGCTGATCTCGGTTTGTTGCAGGTTCAGGTTGGCGGTAATATCCCAGCCTTTGGTGACCTGCGTGCGCACGGTCAGCTCCGCGCCGTAAGAATTACGCACGTTCGCGTTGATGGGATAGCTGAGCACTACCTTGCGCTCCTGCCCGTCCAGGCTCAGCGTGGTGTCTATGGAAAAGCTGGTGATCGCATTATTTGTATTGCGGAAATAAACGGAAGCCAGCACGTTCACTTTGCGGTTAAAGTCCTTGAGGTACGACAGCTCGAAGCTGTTGGTGAACTCAGGCTTCAGCGAAGGGTTGCCCCTGCGGCCGGAATTGGCGTTGTATTCGATGTTCGGCAGCAGGTCGCGGAACCAGGGCCGCTGGATGCGGCGGCTGTAGTTCAGTTGCAACTCATGGTCACCTTTGAATTTCTGCGTAAGGAAAATGCTGGGGAACAGCCCGATCGGGTAATCGATCTCGTAGTTCGCGCCTTTCACATTCTTCATTTCACCGCTGTAAAAAGACTGCTCTGCCCGCAGCCCGGTCTGGAAGCCGAAGTTGCCGAAGCCGCCGGTGTAGCTCACATACGCTGCGTTGATCTGTTCTGTGTAATGATAGTTGTTGGACAGGGAAGAATCGTACAGGAATTCCCCCGTTGCAAAATCTTTCCCGTAGGTGTTCAGCACATTATTAAAAGTGCGGCTGTTCGTACGCAGGCCCGCTTCTATTTTCGATTTTTCATTGATCGGGTTTACAAAATCCACCTGGCCGGTGAGGTAGGTGGTGTTGCCCGCACTGTTGCCATAGCGCAGCTCAGGCTGGTTAGGCGAGTTACTGGGCTGGCCGTTCATATCGTAATACTGCAGGGAATAATTGCTGTTGCCGTCGTTGTTGGCGCGGTTGTACGTAAAGTCCGCCGTCAGCTCGCGGCCCTCTTTTGCGAAGGTGCGCTTGTAGCCCAGCTGGGTAGTATAGTTGCGGAAACTGTTCTTGTTGTCGTTGTTTCCAATACCGTAACGGAGGCGGTTCTTCTGCGCATCCAGGTCGTAAACGGTCTGGCTGTTCAGGTTGTTGAAATCGCCGCCGGTAATGCCCTGGGAAAGGGTGATGGTATTTCGGTTGTCTATGAACCAGTCGAAACCGATGCGCCCGTTCTGGAACCTGCGCCCGAATTCACCGTCCTGGTATTGGTCCAGGTAAGTGGTATCACCGTTTTCCCAGTTCTTGCGCAGCATGTGCTGGGTCATGGGCGAACGCCTGTCCCGGAGACTATAATTAAGGAATACGTTGATCTTACCCTGGCGGACGTTCAGGTCCACGCCCGCGTTGGAGCTTTTGGTGGTAGAGTAGCCGCCCTGGATGAGGCCGTTGATGCCCGCGCGGCGGTTCTTTTTCAGCACGATGTTCAGGATGCCGCTCATGCCTTCCGCATCATATTTGGCGGAGGGATTGGTCACCACTTCCACGTTGGCAATGGCGTCTGCCGGTATCTGGTCCAGCGTAAGGGTGCTGGGCCGGCCGTCGACGAAGATGGTGGGACTGCCGTTACGGACGGACACATTGCCGTCTATATCCACGTTCACGGAGGGCACCTGCCGAAGTACGTCAGTAGCTGTACCGCCTATGCTGGCAAGGTTTTTCTCCACGTTAAACACGCGTTTGTCTATTTCCATCGTAAAAGCCGGCTTCTCTCCCACTACTTCCACGCCTTTGAGGGCGGTGGCAGTGGTTTTGAGGCGGATATTGCCTACATCTGAGCGGCTTTTCACGTTCACCGCGCGGAAGTAGGTCTGGTAACCGATAAAATAAATTTTCAGGATATAATTGCCGGGAGTGATGTTCTTGAAATCGAAATCACCGTTGCCTTTGGAGAGCATACCGGTGATCACGGTGCTGTCTGTTGCTTTTAAAAGAGCCACTGAAGCGTATTCTACGGGTTTCCCGCTCTGGTCGTCCAATAATTTACCAAGGATCTCTGCCTGGGCGCCGTTGTCCTGGGCCAATACCTGTGTGCTCATCCACAGAGATCCAGCTAATAAGAGTATTAAATTTTTCCTCATGCTTTGTTTGACGTCAAAAATTGACATATCATTTGCGGGCAAATTACATAAACTACGAGGAAGGGTGGAAATAAATGGATGGGTGGCAAACGGTTACACATCAGCAATGACGGCCCTTCCGGCCGGAATGGTGTTACAACGTGTTTTAGCAGCGGTTGGCAAAAAAAACGGCCTTATGCCTGAACGGTTGTTAATCGTGTTAAACGGACAGTTATTCTTTTTTGCCCCGGCTGAATCGGTTTTGCTGCTGGTACTTAACTCTTACAGCACCTTCTGTAAATGATAATAATATCCTCCTGCAAAATCCACCGTCTTCACGATCCCAAATCCCAGGCGTTCGTACAACCGCTGTGCATCAGGGTTTGCCGTGCTCACCAGCAGCCCCGCGAAATCAAGCCCTTCCCGTTTCCCTTTTTCCACTGCCGCCAGTATCAGCTGCCTGCCGATGCCTTTGCCCTGGCTGGCGGGGGATACAGCGATGCTGTCCAGGTAATATTCTCCCGGGCCTGTTTCATCTTCCGGCTGGAAACGGTGGCCCAGCGACCTTTCAATATGATCCAGCACGGGTTTCCGTAAAGCGTCCAGCTTCGCGCCGTCATAAGCGATAATGAGGCCGCCTATGCCTTGCGCATCCTCGTACAGCAATGTGTTTTCGTAGCTGTATTGGTTGCCAGGCTGCCTGAAAAGCGCTTCAAATATGGGCATGGACAGCAACGGGTCATTATGCCCCGTCAGCTTCAGGGCTATTTCCTGCATGGCCAGGAATAAAAGAGGAATGCTTGCAGCCGAATCGGCCGGGGTAGCGGGTCTTATCATGCCGCCAAAGATACCGGAAAAATAAATTTGGAATTACTGAACACCGTTCAGTATATTTGCATCGTAAACAAAATACTTTAATGGGCATATCAGACAGAAAAGAAAGGGAGAAGCAGGAGATGAAAAAGCTGATCATCGACGCCGCGATGCGTATGTTCGTGGAAGACGGGTATGAAAAGACCTCTATCCGCAATATCGCAGACAAGATCGAATACAGCCCGGGTACGATCTACCTTTATTATAAAGATAAAGACGAGCTGCTGTACGCTGTGCAGAAAGAAGCGTTCTCTAAAATGCTGGGAGCCTTCCAGCAACACGCCAACAGCCGCAGCCCGTGGAAACGCCTGGAGCAGATCGCTTACACGTACGTAAACTTTGGCATTAAGCACCCCGACCTGTACGACCTGATGTTTATCATCCGCGCACCCATGAACACCGCGGAAAAGAAAGGCGACTGGGAAAATGGGGACGCCTGCTTCAATTACCTGGCCGATACCATCAGGGAATGTATGGAAAAAGGCCTGCTGCGGTACACAGATCCGCGCGTGGCGGCGCTCTCCATCTGGTCTATGGGCCATGGCCTGGTATCGCTCCAGGTGCGCTGCCGCTTCAAGGTCATGGAGCTGTCAGAGGACCAGGAGAGCCAGATGATCAATATCTCGATCAAGGAATTCTTAAGAACGATCAAGGCTTAGACACGATCGGGCCAGGTTATCATCAACATACACGCAATCTCCGGGTTGCTTTTTTTAAGGCACATTACTAAACACCGTTCATTATGTTATCAAAGGTCATTAACCTTATCGCGTTTACCAGCCTCCTCGGCGCCGCCGCCCATGCGCAGGATACCCGGCTGGATGTATATATCCGCGAGGGTTTCAGCCGAAACCAGGCCATCGTACGGCAGAACTTCCAGCTGGAAAGGAGCCTGATGGCCCTCCAGGAAGCCAGGGCCTATTTTATGCCCACCGCCAGCCTCATCAGCACCTATACCAAAGCCGGCGGCGGCCGCACCATCGACATTCCTACGGGAGACATGCTCAATCCTGTGTATTCTACGCTCAACCAGCTTACGCAAAGCCAGAAGTTCCCGCAGCTGGAAAACCAGTCCATCCAGCTGACCCCGGATAATTTCTACGACGCCAAAGTGCGCGCCTCCCTCCCGCTCATCAATACGGAGATCTGGTACGCTAAAAAGATCCGGCAGGAAGACATCACCCGCCAGCAGGCCGTGGTGAACGTTTACAAACGGCAGCTGGTAAAGGATATCAAAACCGCCTACTACCAATACTTCCAGGCTACCCGCGCGGTGGATATCTACCGCAATGCCCTGCAACTGGTGATGGAAAACATCCGCGTCAATAAAAGCATGCTGGACAACGGCATCCGCAACAATACCGCCCTCACCCGCGCCCAGACGGAGCAGCAGCGTGTGGAAGCCTCCATCATACAGGCGCAGAACAACCAGCAGAATGCCAAAGCGTATTTTAATTTCCTGCTGAACCGCAGCCTGGAAGACTCCATCCTGCTGGACAGCAGCATCATCAACCTGGAAACCCCGTTGCCCGCCGTCGTTCCGCAACAACGCGAAGAGCTGGTCCAGCTGGAAGCCTCACGGAATATGGCCCTGCTCGCGGAAAAGAAAGAACGTTCCGCCTTCACCCCCAAGGTCAACACCTTCCTGGACCTGGGCTCGCAGGGATTTAATTTCGCTTTCAACAAAGACACCCGGTATTACCTCTGGGGTGTTAATCTCCAGTGGGACCTCTTCACCGGCGGCCAGCGGAAATACCGCATCAAACAGGCGGGAGCCGATGCCGCCATTGCACAGACCGCTTACAATGAGACCCGGCAAGGCATCCAGCTGGAGCTGGACCGCTCCGCCAACAACCACCGCAGCGCCACCGCCAACTTCAGCAGCGCGCGCACGCAGCTGCAGCTGGCGGAAAAATATTACCGCGACCAGTTCAAGGTCTATAAAGAAGGCCAGCTGCTCTATATAGAACTCCTGGACGCACAGAACCAGCTCACCAACGCCCGCCTCCAATTGTTGCAGGCCTGGGCGCAGGTGCAGATCTCGCAGGCAGACATAGAACGCGCGCAGGCCGCATACCCGCTACAAAACAATTGACCGTCATTTTACCAAACACATACTAACCGGCATAAAACGCATTCAATATGAAATCGTATCTCCTTCTCCTTTTAGCCGCTCCTGCCCTGCTGAGCGCATGCGGCGGCCAGTCCACGGCCTCCGGCATTCCCGCGCAGGACGCAGTGCCTGTAAAGCTGTTGCCGCTTTCTGCACAGCCCGTGGCCGGCGATGTCCCTGTATCCGGCACTTTCACGACAGACGATGAAGTGTTACTCTCTTTTAAGACTGGCGGCATCATCCAGCGCATACTGGTGAAAGAAGGCGATGCCATCCGCCAGGGACAAACGATTGCCACGCTTAATTCTACGGAGATCGACGCAGCCGTGCAACAGGCGCAGCTTGCCTTCGAGAAGGCCAGCAGGGACCATCAGCGCGCTACCAACCTGTACAACGACAGTGTGGCCACACTCGAACAGCTGCAAAACGCGCAAACCGCCAAAGAGATGGCGGCGCAGCAATTACGCACGGCACAGTTCAACCGCAGCCACAGCGTGATCACCGCCCCGCGAAACGGTTTTGTACTGCGCAAACTCGCAGCTGAAGGCCAGCTTGTGCAGCCTGGTACGCCGGTCGTGCAAACGAACGGCGCGCAATCCGGCGCATGGCTGCTGCGCGCCGGTGTGAGCAACCGCGAATGGGCAGCCATCCAGCTAAACGACAAAGCTATTGTGGAAGTGGAATCCGTTCCCGGGAAAACCTTCACCGGTGTGGTTTCCCGCCGCGGCGAAGGCATCGATCCTGCTACCGGTTCTTTTCTTATCGATATTAAACTGACCGGTGAAAAGCCTGCCAGTATTGCTTTTGGCATGTTCGGCAAAGCCAATGTGGAAACCAGCGGCAAAGGCGGCAACAATCCGTCCGGCTGGTCCATTCCCTATGACGCCCTGCTGGACGGCGATGGCAGCAACGGTTTCGTGTTCATCACCAACGACGGCAAAACGGCCCACAAAGTGCCTGTTACCGTTGCGGCCATCGAAAAAGACCATGTGCTCATCAGCGCCGGCCTCGAAAACGCCAAACAGCTCATCATCTCCGGCAGCGCATACCTGACGGACAGCAGCACCATCCGCATCATCCCATAAACCGCCGCCATGAAAATATCTGACTACGCCGTAAAGAATTACCAGTTCACCCTGGTGATCTTTATTATGATCATAGCGCTGGGCATCAGCACCATCCTGAACATGCCCCGCTCCGAAGACCCGGAGATGCACGCCCCTACTTATTCCGTGGTGGTAGTGTACCCCGGCACCAGTCCTAAAGACATGGAAGAGCTGATCGTAGACCCGCTGGAAAAGGAATTCGGCGCCATGGAAAACGTGCTGCGCATCCGCACTTCCATCCGCGACGGGCTGGCTGTGTTCCGCATTGAATACAAATACAGCAGCAACGTTGAAGAAAAGTACCAGGAAGTAGTGCGCGTGGTGAACAACAAACGCCGCGATCTTCCGCAGGACAATCTTTTCATTGAAGTGGAAAAATTCCAGCCTTCGGATGTAAACGTGCTGCAGCTCGCCCTCATTTCCGAAAATGCGCCGCGCGACAAGCTCAAATTCTATGCAGATAAATTGCAGGAACAGCTGGAAAGGATCACGCAATTGAAAAACGTGGAAATCTACGGCCTGCCTGAGCAGCAGGTGCGCGCAGAACTTGACCTGGAAAAAATGGCGCAGATGAACCTGCCCGTCAACAACGTGATCTCCAGCCTTCAGAACGAAACGCTCAGCATTCCCGGGGGCAGCGTGGAAGCGGGAAACCGAACCTTCAACATCAAGACCAGCGGTAATTTTCACAGTCTTGATGAAATAAAGAACACTATTGTGTATTCCTCTGCCGGCAGGAATATTTTCCTGAAAGACATTGCAAAAGTGTATTACGGCTACGCCGACGAAAACTACCAGACCCGCCTGAACGGCTACCGTTGCGTGTTTGTGGCCGCAGCGCAGAAAGAAGGCGAGAACATCACCAAAACGCAGAAGCTCTATAAGCCCGTGCTGGAGCAGTTCCGCAAAACGCTGCCTGCCAATATAGACATGGTGCAGCATTTCGACCAGGCTGATAATGTGAACCGCCGCCTCGGGAGCCTTGGCGTAGACTTCCTTTTCGCCATCGGCCTGGTGGCCATCACCTTGCTGCCATTGGGTTACAGGCAGGCTATCATCGTGATGATCTCCATTCCCCTAAGCCTCTCCATCGGCATTATACTTTTGCAGCTGTTCGGCTACAACCTGAACCAGCTCAGCATTGTAGGCCTGGTGGTAGCGCTTGGCCTGCTGGTAGACGACAGCATCGTGGTGGTGGAAAACATTGAGCGGTGGATGCTGGAGGGGCATAGTGCCATGGAAGCCACGCTGAAAGCCACCAAACAGATAGGCATGGCGGTGGTGGGCTGTACCGTAACGCTGATCATCGCATTTATGCCGCTGGTGTTTATGCCTGAAGGCGCGGGTGATTTTATCCGCAGCCTGCCGTTGGCCGTGATATTCTGTGTACTGGCGTCTATGTTCGTGTCGCTTACGATCATCCCGTTTATGACCAGCAAAATATTAAAACACCATTCCGGCCACCCGGATGGGAATATTTTCATGCGGGCGCTGAAAAAGCTCATCCATGGCAGTTATTCCCGCTTGCTGGATAAAGCGTTGCAACGGCCAGTACTGACTATCGTTGTGACGGTGATCATTTTCGCGGGTTCGCTGGTAGTGTTCCAGCTTATTGGCTTCGGGCTGTTCCCGCCTTCAGAGAAACCACAGTTCCTGGTGAACGTGGAAGCGCCGCCGCAGTCGAAAGTCGGCTATACCAACGGTATCGTGCGTCAAATTGAAAAGCGGCTGCAGCAGGAAAAGGATGTGAAATACTTCTCCAGCAACGTAGGCAAGGGCAACCCCAGGATATATTACAACGTGATCCCGAGGAACGAACAAAGCGAATTCGCGCAGGTGTTCGTGCAGCTGGACGAGCATACCAATCCCAGGCGGAAAAGCGAGATCATGGAAAGCCTCCGCAAAGCCTGGACGCCGTTCCCCGGCGCGAAGGTGGAAGTGAAGGATTTCGAGCAGGGCCCGCCCGTAGCGGCTCCCGTGGAAGTGCGCCTCTTCGGCGACGACCTGGACACGCTGCGCCGCCTCGCCGGAAACGTAGAGGCCATGCTGCGGAAAACCAACGGCACCATGTACGTGGATAATCCCGTGGACCTCAACAAAAGCGATATCCGGGTGAACATCATCCCTGAAAAAGCGCAGCAGCTGGGCATTCCCTTCGTGCAGGTGGACCGTACCGTGCGGCTGGCCGTGGCCGGGCTTACCCTGGGTAAATACACGGACAAAAACAGCAACGAATACAACATCCTGCTGACCCGCATGCGTGAAGGAAGGCCCACGCTGGACGTGTTTCGCAACCTCTACATCAACAACCTCCAGGGCAAGGCCATTCCTCTTTCACAAGTGGCTGAACTGAAGATGGAAACCTCGCCCGTCAACATCAACCACCAGGAAAAACGCCGCGTGGTTTCTGTGAAAGCCTTCGTGCAGCAGGGTTTCCTGCCAGACCGGGTGATCACCGAAGTGATCGGGAAAATGGATGCCATGAAACTTCCGCTGGGCTACAGCTATGAAATGGGCGGCGAAGTGGAATCGCGGCAACAGTCGTTTGGCGGGTTCCAGAATATTATTCTCGTAACGGTATTTCTTTTTATCGCCGTGCTGATCCTGGAGTTCAAGACTTTCAAGAGCACACTGATCATACTTTCCGTGATCCCGCTGGGTATCGTGGGCGCAGCGCTGGCGCTTTGGTTTACGGGAAATTCATTGTCTTTCGTAGCCATCATCGGCCTTATCGCACTGGCGGGTATAGAGGTGAAGAACACGATCCTGCTGGTGGACTTCACGAACCAGCTGCGCGAGCAGGGCCGCACGTTGGATGAAGCGATACGTGAAGCGGGGGAAGTGCGTTTCCTACCGATCGTGCTCACTTCACTTACTGCTATCGGCGGCCTCACCCCGATCGCAATTTCAAACAACCCGCTGATCGCGCCACTGGCGATCGTGTTGATCGGGGGATTGATCAGTTCCACTTTGTTGTCGAGGATCGTGACGCCGGTGGTGTATAAGTTGATACCGCCGAAGGTGCTTGTTAAAGAGGGGTTAAAGTGACCGGCATTTAGGAGAAATGGTTATATTTGTAATAATAAGCCCGGATGCTACGAACACCCGGGCGCGGATCAAAAGGAGTATCAACTCCAAAGATCCTTGAGTTTTGACGCTAAACTTACCAATTTGATAAGAGCATCCAGGATAACTTTTAACCTGGGTGCTTTTTTCGTCTTAGTAAAGTAAGTAATTGATTAATTTGACTGTGGCTAGTTTGAAATCATGCGAGGGAAAATTTACACTGCTATTCTTTTGCTTTTAGGTTAACTATATTATTATATTTAACCTGAAATATTGTCAATTTCCTTTTCTCAATAGCTCTAAGTTTATTTGATCAAACAAATCAATGCCTTCTCCTTCATAGTATTCTTCAAATAATTCTTTATATACAGTTAGGAATACTTCATATTTAATTCCTCCACAAATCACAATAGGTTCTATTGGTTCTGAATTCATTATAACCCAATTCGCCTCTCCTCCTAATTCCTTTATTAAAATTTCGCCTGTATAAACTAACAATGGCAAATATAGTTTACTAGTTCTATCACGGCTAATTTTATTTAAGTTTAAAGTGCTATCTATGATTTTCAAATTGGATACTTTCAATTCTTCGTCTATTCCAAATATCTCTTCTACATATTTAACATGAGCGAGTTTATTCTTATCGAAGTCTTCAGCCTTAATACCAAATTCCTCCAGTATGTGAGAAGGAGTACTATTTTTTGATCTTAATCTTTCAATATGATCAACTAACGTTTTTTTATCTGGATAAAGAAACGCATGAGTTTGAAAATCCACCACAACTTTTTTATTATCCAATTCATAAGCGTCTACAAAATATTCTTTCTTAATATGTTCTAAGAGCATTCCACTATGCATATTAATTAGCTTCTTCAATTCTTTAACGGATATTTTTTTTATGTGGTTCATAGTTTCCTGTGATTTAGCTGTATAAAAACTAAATAAAAAAATTATCATTATAACAATTCTCTTCATATCTATTTATCATTTATTTCTGCCGGGTCGGGGTCGTTGCCTCCTGATGCTGGATTCCCTACACTTTCACCAGGTATATGATTTGTAATACCACGAATAAATGAGTTTAATGGATAGCCTTCTTTGTTATCCCAAAGCCCCATAATATTTGCAACGAAACGATTCCAGACGCTGAATGAAGATTTCCCTTTTCTAGCTGCATATATAAATGGGTCCGAAAAGTATACATTATTTTCATCATCTATACCTGCCCATATAACCGATACGACCACATTTCTTTGATTTGCATATTCTCTCAAATTATCGTTAAACTCTGTATCGCCTGTGGCTATTATTATAAGTTCGGCTACTTCCAGATTTCCTTGATCCCTTCTATTAGCTAATACATCAATCATTCCTTCGACTTGCCCGCTTCTATATGCTCGCGAAATCGATGATTTCGTTGCTTTTACTTCAAAAAATTGCAATGAGGAAATTGTAACCTTCTTTTTAACAGGATCAACATGCACAATTTCATTCATAGCATCTGGCCTTACTGCAATTGGCCCTTTAGGTCCATTTCGTAACTCTCTTGCAGGAGAATAAAAATTACTTACATTTCGTCTTGCAGCAATATTTCTGTCGGTAACCGCCGCAATACCAGCTCTTTCAAAGAGCTCACCCACTCTCTTATTCCCAATTACACCAAGCTGCAACGCAGCTTGAGTTAATCTCTTCGTTGTCAAAACTTCTTCCAGACCATCCAAATCAATTGCATTTGGTACTTTATTCCCTGCAAATTGATATGTTGAATAAAAAGGAAAAGCGTCTGCTAGTTTGTCAACACAGAAAAAACGTCCAATCTGGTTATCGAAGTAGCGGTTTTTGTAATCATACCATTCAAGCCCACCACCATCTTTAAATTCTCCGTTCTGTTGTTCGTAGCCGTTATACTTATACTTGCTTTCTAACTTCCCCACCGCCTTCATCGATATTCCCGCTCATGGTCAACCCAAACGGATAATAATGCGTCTCCTCCAATACCGGTCCGGGGGTACTCATCACCACCACATTATCAAAGAACACATCCTGCGGGCTTTCATTGCTGGTGTAT